>NZ_OZ035533.1:5365000-6778472 GCF_964033635.1 Chitinophaga sp. MM2321 | reverse complement strand
TGAGATAAAAAAAATTAGTTGTTTCTTAATTAAGGATGCTAAGTTCTCGAATTCGTAAATTCCTCAACGCAGGATGTTGAAAAATTTTCAGACAGGATGACGAATATCTGTAGAAAATGTTGAAAAAAAAAATTTATCTACCCTTGTTTATATTCTCCTGATTACAGTGTGTAACTACTTCTCATTGCCCTGCTGCCAACGCTTTACAGCACTGACGATACACGCTTTTCAGTACTATAAATCATGTTGATTAACAGCACCTTTACCTTTATCATTGTCCTTTTTATCATAAATATGGAGATATAATTGATAAAATAATATCGTAACTCATCTTCCTAAAAAAATCCTTCACAGTAAAACCATGAGATATTCACAATTTTCCTGCGAAGGGTGCAAAACTATGTTAGTATCTCCATTTAAAAAAATGTGTTTCACGCTAGTAATTACCGGACTAATTCTTTATATAACCGCGCGCACAGTATTGCTAAAAAATATTTGCACGCACTTCAGTGAATACCTTATCTTTGATGCTTCTGAATTTAAAATAATTTTTCTATGAGTTTTGAAATTACCGGAAAGCTGATTGTGAAGTACAACACGGTACAACGTAGCGAAACTTTTAAGACAAGAGAGTTCGTTATCGAAAAATCTGATGATATCAATGGCCGTGTTATCAACAACTACATTAAATTCCAGTCGGTACAAGACCGCACAGGTATTGTTGACCGGTTTAATGAGGGAGAAAACGTTAAAGTTTATTTCAATATCAAGGGTACCAGATGGGAAAAAGAAGGTAAGGTGAACTACATCACCAACCTGGATGCATGGCGTATGGAATCTGTGATGGCTGCTCCTGCTCCCGGCGCTGATCCAATGCCTAATTACAACACCCCGCAAACACCAGCTCCTGGTAATGACGGTGGTGATGATCTCCCCTTCTAGACCAGGATTAAAAAGATTTAAAAGATTAGCAGGATGGATGTTTTGTTTTTTTATAAACAGCAAAACACCCATCCTGCTAATCTTTTTTTATCCTGACAATCCTGGTATTTTTTTTAGGATAACTACCTAACAATCACATTATGCAACAACAAATCTCTCTTAAACTGCTGCCAGCCGATGCAGCCAGTAATACACATATTATTACACATGCTGCTGCCGCAGTCGGCATACAACCAGCAGACATCACCGGCTTTCACCTGCTCAAACGCTCTATAGACGCTCGTTCCAGGCAAGCATACTTTGTACTCACCCTCCTGGTATTCGTCAACGAACCTTTCCTGCAACGCGAACATACACACCCCGTTTATAATGAATTGCCTGTCAATGCTCCCCGCGTACTCATTGCCGGCGCAGGACCCGCCGGACTCTTTGCCGCATTGCGGCTCATAGAAGCCGGGATAAAACCCATCATACTGGAGCGGGGTAAAGATGTACGCGCACGTCGCCGCGATCTGGCCGCACTCAATAAAACAGGGGAAGTAAATCCCGACTCCAACTACTGCTTCGGCGAAGGTGGCGCCGGTACTTACTCCGATGGTAAACTATATACCCGCTCTAACAAACGCGGCGATATAAACCGCATCCTCAACATATTCGTGCATTTTGGTGCGGAAGAAAAAATCATGATCGATGCACACCCGCACATCGGCACCAACAAACTCCCGCATATCATCACCGCTATACGCGAACAGATCATTGCGGCCGGTGGTGAAGTACACTTTGAACAAAAAGTAAGCGACATCAACATCAATAATGGCGTTGTTACGGGCATCACCACCACTTCCGGTCAGGTACACGAAGGCAAGTACCTGATCCTCGCCACAGGACACTCTGCCAGAGATATATTTATCATGTTGCACCGGCAAAACATTTTACTGGAAGCAAAACCTTTTGCACTGGGCGTACGCGTGGAACATCCGCAGGAATTGATAGACAGCGCCCAATACCATTGCGACCTGCGCGGCGAATACCTGCCACCAGCCAGTTACAGCCTCGTGGAACAGGTACAGGGCCGCGGCGTATTCTCCTTCTGTATGTGCCCTGGTGGTATCATCGCACCGGCTGCCACCGATCCCGGTGAACTGGTCGTTAACGGCTGGTCGCCCTCCAAAAGAAACAATCCTTACGCCAACTCCGGCATGGTTGTCACCGTTGATGAATCAGACTTCGCTCCTTTTGCCCACCACGGCCCACTCGCAGCGATGTACTTTCAACAGGCAGTGGAGCAACAGTCCTATAAAGCCGGTGGTGGCCACTTCGTAGCACCCGCACAAAGAATGACCGATTTCGTGAGCGGAAAAACTTCCGCCTCACTACCCGACTGCTCTTATGTACCAGGCGTCAACAGCACCAATCTCCGCAGCGTATTACCCGCTGTAGTACACGAAAGGCTGGCCGGTGCATTCAAGGCTTTCGGCCGCAAAATGAAAGGCTACTACACCGCAGATGCCATACTGGTAGCCACCGAATCACGTACTTCTTCACCGGTACGCATTCCCCGCAACAACGATACCCTCGAACATCCGCAACTGCCCGGTCTTTACCCCTGCGGCGAAGGCGCCGGCTATGCCGGTGGTATCGTGTCTGCCGCCATGGACGGAGAACGCGTAGCGGCCACCATCGCAGCTAAACTAGGCTAACTTCACCCACGTGATTTAATGATCCGTTATTCACGATTAATCATTAATTTTTCATCATGAACTTACTTGAAGTCAAACACCTGAAAAAACACTATGCCACCCACAAAGCTGTGGATGATATCAGCTTTGACATTGAGCAAGGCAGCATATTCGGGCTCCTCGGCCCTAACGGCGCCGGCAAAACAACCCTCCTGCGCATGATCACCGGCATCTTCTATCCCGATGAGGGCAGTATCCTTTTCAATGGCAAACCATTTGACCCGGAAAATGATATCCAGCATATCGGCTACATGCCCGAAGAAAGAGGGTTGTACAAAAAAATGAAAGTAGGCGAACAAACACTCTATCTCGCCCGCCTGAAAGGATTGCGCGAGAAAGATGCTTTACAGAAAATAAAATACTGGTTCGAAAAACTGGAAATCACCTCCTGGTGGAACAAAAGAGTGGATGAACTCAGTAAAGGCATGCAACAAAAAGTACAGTTCATTTCTACCATCGTGCATGATCCCCAACTGCTCATCCTGGATGAACCCTTCTCCGGACTGGATCCCATCAACTCCAATCTGATCAAACAGGAAATATTCAACCTCAGCAAACAAGGCACCACCATCATTTTCTCCACCCACCGCATGGAACAGGTAGAAGAAATATGTGACCATATCATGCTGGTCAACCAGGGCCATAAGATACTGGACGGCAGCATACAACAGATCAAACAGGACTTTAAACAGGGCCTCTTTCGTATAGGGCTGGACGTGATGCCCAATGCGGCACAGATGGCAACCTATCATTTTAATATCATACACGTACATGATAAGGCTTTCACCGTGAAGATGAATGAAGACAGCAGTACCAACGATATCCTGCGGCATTTCATCAACCAGGACATACCCGTGAATTATTTTGAGGAAATCCTGCCTTCTATCAACGAAGTATTTATCACCCAGGTGCAGCAAACAGAGAAAGCTGCTGCTACAGCGACTGTACAACAGCCCGCCTGATCATTCCCCCATCATACAGATTATGGAAAAAATTTGGCTCATCATAAAAAGAGAATTCTTTACCCGCGTACGAAAAAGGTCTTTCCTGGTAGTAACCCTGTTGGTACCACTGGCATTTGCCGCCATGATCATCGTACCGATCCTTATTGCTACCAATTCCAGCGATAACAAACGGATTGCTGTAATAGATAAAAGCGGACTGTTTGAAAATCAGTTCCCCGATGCTAAAGGCATTTACTTCAAATATCTCCCAAAAGAAAACCTGGACAGCTTAAAGCTCCATTATGAAGCCCAGGGCTATTCCGGGGTATTGTACATTCCTGATATTGATATTAACCGTCCTTCCGGCTTTGAATTCTTCAGCAAAGGCCAGGCAAGCGTTACGCTGGAAAGTAATATCAACAGTGATATCAACCATATCATTGAAAAAAAGCGCATGGAATTGCAGGGTATCGACAAATCCCAGCTCGATGCCATCAAATCTGATGTGGCGGCGGATTTCAAGACAGGGAGTGATGAGAAGAAAGGCAACTCCTGGGTGGCCTATGGCGTTGGCTACGCCAGCGGATTCACGATCTATATTATCCTGCTCCTGTTTGGCACCTCCGTGATGAGAGGCGTGATGGAAGAAAAAGTAAGCCGCATTGCAGAAGTGATGATCTCCAGTGTAAAACCCTTTCAGCTCATGATGGGCAAGATCATCGGCATCGCCGCCGTGGGACTGTTGCAGTTCCTGATCTGGGGGGTGCTGATCACCGTTATCTATGCGGTCATCCCGTTATTCATTTCGCCGGAAAGCATCCAGGCGGCCAGCCAGGGTAATACGATGGCGCAGGGCAACAATGCGGAAGCGGCAGAAGCATTCCGCCGTATCAGCGATGTGATGGGCAGTATCAACTGGTCACTGCTGCTTACCTGTTTTGTCTTTTATTTCCTGGGCGGGTATCTTTTTTATTCTTCCCTGTATGCAGCAGTAGGCAGTTTGGCCAATGAAGATGCATCAGATATACAACAGCTTACCTTCCCCATCACCTTGCCGATTATCATTGGTATCATGATTATGATGAAAGCTGTGCACGATCCCGGCAGTTCTTTGGCCGTATGGGGCAGTATTATCCCCTTTACGTCGCCTATGGTGATGATGGCGCGGCTACCCTACGGCGTGCCCGGAACGGTGCCCTATTGGCAACTGATCCTCTCTTTCACCTTCCTGATTGCCGGATTCATTTTTACCACGTGGGCAGCCGGTAAAATATACCGTACCGGCATATTGATGTATGGAAAGAAGATTACGTTGAAAGAAGCGATGAAGTGGGTGGTGAAACGGAGTTGATTATTTTCCCAGTTGTTTTCTGACTGTTTCAAACTCCTCCCATATTTCTTTCACAATTTCCCCGGCAGGCTTTATGTCGTGAATCAGTGCGCTGACCTGGCCTATTTCCAGTTCTCCTTCTTCCAGGTTGCCTTCAAACATGCCGGCTTTGGCGCGTGCGCGGCCAAGTAATATTTGCAGGGCGGCAGCATCTACGCCCTGATCTTCCGCTGCTTTTACGGCTTCGTAGAAATGATTTTTAATGAGACGTACGGGGGTGAGCTTTTTTAAACTCAGCATGGTATCGCCTTCTCGGGTGTTTACCACAGCCTGTTTAAAGTTGATGTGAGAAGATGCTTCAGGGGTGGCTACAAATCGGCTGCCGATCTGCACGCCTTCGGCGCCCAGGGCGAAAGCTGCTGTCATGGCTCTTCCTGAGCCAATGCCTCCGGCGGCGATCACAGGGATCTTTACCTTTTCACATACCGCAGGAATCAATACCATGGAAGTGGTTTCTTCCCGGCCATTATGCCCGCCGGCTTCAAAACCTTCTGCTACTACAGCATCTACGCCGGCAGCTTCACTTTTTAAAGCAAAGGTGGAACTGGATACTACGTGTACCACTTTCACGCCGGCCGCTTTCAGCACCGGTGTCCAGGTTTTTGGATTGCCGGCAGAAGTAAAAACAATGCCCACACCGGTTTCCAGTATAATATGAATAAGTTGATCTATATCAGGATATAACAAAGGTATATTTACCCCGAAAGGCTTGTCTGTAGCCTTTTTACACTTTAGAATATGCTCCCGCAATACATCGGGATACATACTGCCGGCGCCTATCAGGCCTAAGCCGCCCGCATTGCTAACGGCGCTGACTAAACGCCATCCGCTGGCCCACACCATCCCTGCCTGGATAATCGGATATTGGATATTGAAGAGACTGGAGATCCGGTTCATACCAACGAATATAAAATAATTACGGATTACCCTAAATCAATCTCCGTATTGTCTCCTATATTCAGACTTTGACTAAGTCCGCGGATATTGGCATCGCTACCGATCAGGGAAGATTTAAGCACGACTTCATACAGGTTGCTGAAAGAACCGATAATAGAGTCTTTCACAATGGAGTAGTTGATCACCGTATTATCTCCCACGGCTACGTTGGGACCTATGATCGCATTTTTGATATTACATCCTTCACCTATACTTACCGGTGGAATAATGATCGTATTTTCATACGGTAATACCGGGCTGCTGGCCAGTTTATATTTTTTAAGCAGAATAGCATTTGTTTCGAGGAGGGTGTCTTTACGTCCGCAGTCAAACCAGTTGGTTACCCGGAACGCATTGAAGCGTACACCGTGCTGGATCATGCATTCCAGCGCATCCGTGAGCTGAAACTCATCATGTGACTTTACATGGTTATCAAGATTGGCTTGCAGACAATCATAGAGTTGCGCGCTTTCCTTGATCTTGTAAAGCCCTACCAGTGCGAGATTCGACTTAGGAATCTGTGGTTTCTCCACAACTTTTGTGATCTTTCCGTTTTCATCCAGTTCGGCTACACCAAAATCGCGCGGATCATCTACCTTCTTCAGGCCCAGCACAGAATAAGGAGAGGCAATCACTTCTTTGAAATCACATTCGCAGATCGTATCTCCCAAAACAATCAGTATTTCTTTGTTGGCTACTACCTCGCGTGTCAGTAATATCGCATGACCAGTGCCTTCGCGGCTGTTTTGCTGTACGAAATGACAGGTCAGTTGCGGATATTTACTTTCAACATAATGCTGGATCTTTTCACCAAGATAGCCTACCACAAATACAAATTCCGTGATGCCGGCCTCTACCAGCTGATCTATAATGATACTGAGGATCGTTCTGCCAGCTAAAGGAATCAGTGCTTTGGGTTGTGTATATGTATGTGGCCGAAGTTTGGTGCCCGCACCAGCCACTGGTATTATTGCCTTCATTGTACGTTGTAGTTAGGATGAGCTCCGAATGCGGCGAAAATAGGACAATTTTGAGAAGAATTGCGAATTACGGATTACGAATTGCAATTGATCAGGCTTTATTTTATTTTTGCACCAAATTTTAAGGCATCATGCAAAGAGACCAGCAAATATTTGATATTATCCGCCAGGAATTGGAGCGTCAGCGCCATGGCATAGAATTGATCGCATCTGAGAACTTTACCAGCTTACAGGTAATGCAGGCCATGGGTAATGTGATGACGAATAAATATGCCGAAGGCTACCCTGGCAGAAGATACTACGCAGGCTGCGAAATAGTAGACCAGAGCGAGCAATTGGCGATTGACAGGGCTAAACAAATATTTGGGGCTGCTTATGCCAACGTACAACCACACTCCGGTGCACAGGCCAATGCCGCTGTAATGCTGGCTATCCTGCAACCAGGCGACAAGATCCTGGGACTGGATCTCAGCATGGGCGGTCACCTCACACACGGTTCTGCAGTAAACTACTCCGGAAAGCTCTACCAGCCTCATTTCTACGGCGTTAACAAGGAAACCGGCCTCGTAGAATATGATAAAATGGAAGAAGTGGCCCACCAGGAAAAACCCAAATTGATTATTTGTGGTGCTTCTGCCTACAGCCGCGACTGGGATTACAAACGTATCCGCGAAATTGCTGACCAGGTAGGCGCTTTTGTAATGGCTGATATTGCACATCCTGCCGGCCTCATTGCCAAAGGATTGCTGAATTCTCCGTTTGAACATTGTCATTTCGTTACTACTACTACCCATAAAACATTGCGTGGCCCCCGTGGCGGTATGATCCTCATGGGCAAGGATTTCGAAAATCCGTTTGGACTGAAAACACCAAAAGGCGAAACCCGCCTGATGAGCTCTCTCATTGACACTGCTGTATTCCCTGGTATCCAGGGCGGTCCGCTGGAACATGTGATTGCTGCAAAAGCGGTGTCTTTCTTTGAAATCCTGTCAGATGACTACGATATTTACGCCAAACAGATCCTGAAAAATGCACAGGCCATGGCGAAACTATTTGTCAGCAAAGGCTATCAGATCATCAGCGGCGGTACAGATAACCACCTGATGCTGATCGATCTCCGTAATAAAAATATCTCCGGTAAAAAAGCAGAACAAGTACTCGTAAAAGCGGATATCACTGTCAATAAAAACATGGTACCGTTTGATGATAAATCTGCCTTTGTTACTTCCGGTATCCGTATCGGTGTACCGGCTATCACCAGCCGTGGCCTCAACGAAACCCATATGGGCCAGATCGTTGACTGGGTTGATCAGGTGCTGCTGGATGCGGATAACGAAGCACTTATTACTAAAGTAAGAGGAGAAGTAAATACTTTCATGCAACAGTTTCCGCTGTATCCCGAACTATAGACCAGGATTACCAGGATAAAAAAAGATTAGCAAGATGGATGTTTTGTTGTTTATAAAAAACAATTGAACAAAACGCCCATCTTGCTAATCTTTTTTTATCCTGGTAATCCTGGTCTTTTATTTGGATGTTTCAGAAAGATCATTATATTTGTAGTGTACTAGTAAAGTAGTACACTAAAACACACAGCATGATTAACATCCAGTCTCTTAACTTTAGTTACCGCAAAAACAAGCCACTGTTTGAAGAACTCAGTCTTCATCTGAATGCCGGTCACATCTACGGATTGCTCGGAAAGAACGGCGCAGGAAAATCAACCTTGCTCAAACAGATGGCAGGATTATTATTCCCCGACGGCGGCTCCTGCGAAGTAATGGGGTACAAGGCCATGAAAAGGCAACCCGCTTTCTTACGCGAAATATTCCTGGTACCGGAAGAGTTCTATTTACCAAAAGTGACCATCCGTAATTACGTAAGGTCCTATGCTCCCTTCTATCCCAATTTCGATGAACAGGCATTCTACAGCTACCTCAAAGAATTTACCATTCCGCAGGATCAGCAGCTCACCAGTATGTCGTACGGACAAAAGAAAAAAGTGATCATCAGTTTCGCCCTGGCCGCCAACACAAAAGTGCTGATCATGGACGAACCAACCAATGGTCTCGACATCCCTTCCAAAAGCCAGTTCCGTAAAGTAATTGCAGCTGCCGTCAGTGAAGAGAAATGCATCGTCATTTCCACGCACCAGGTACGCGACCTCGATAACCTGATCGACAGCATCGTTATTATCGATGAACACAAAATCATCTTCAACCAGGATGTAGGCACGGTAACGGATAAACTGAGTTTTAAATTACTGAACCAGTTGGACGACCGGCAGCATGTATTGTATGCAGACAGCTCCCTGCGCGGACATGCAGTAGTCATGAAAAACATCAACATGGAACAAAGCAGGATAGACATGGAACTCCTGTTTAACGCCGTACTCTCCAACCGCCAACCTATTCAAGAACTCTTTAACTGACCGCTACATGCAACCCAATAACGTACTCGATCCCCGCCGCCTGGGGTTTTATTTCAGGCAACATTTCACGGCCAACTACCGGCCTTACCTGCTGGGCATTTTATCCATGTTTGGGTTAATGACTGCTATACCGGTACTGATGCTGGTAACAGGCAATCGCTTTAACCAGCTAAATGATATTGTGGCTATCTACTATATCGGACTTTTCTTTGTAGGGTTACTCTTTACCAGCATGGCTTTCAGCGAATTCAGCAACAAAGAAAAAGGGGTCAATTTCCTCATGCTCCCAGCTTCCCAGTTTGAGAAATTCATCACCATGTTTCTCATCACGTCTATCGGCTTTCTGCTGGTATATCACTTATGCGCCTATAGCGCCTACCTGATAGTAGTTAGCGTAAAGTATTCCATCAGCCAGCAACACATACAAAACGACTGGGATTTTTTTACTGAGAGGAATGGACACGTCTACTTTTACTATACTTATATTTTCCTGCATTCGGTATTCCTGTTGGGGGCTGTATCTTTTAATAAAGCACCCTTTATTAAAACCATCGTGGCCTTGTTCGCCGTACTTTTTGCACTCTACATCCTCAATGGGCTATTTTCCTATATCCTGTTTGGCAGCAAATTAGAGAGTATCAAAAACCAGTTTCCCTTTGTGCTCATAAATACGCACGGAGGCAACAAGCAGCAAGGGCTTTACCTCATATCGCAGCCAATGCAGGATGCGTATAAGTTCATCGCCCAATACCTGCTGGCGCCCATACTATGGACCATTGCCTATTTCCGGTTAAAGGATAAAGAAATTTAAAATTTTTGCGAGATGGAATTTAAAGAAACACAGGCAATATATGTACAGATCGCTGATTATATCTGTGAGCAGGTATTGCTTAACAAATGGCAGCCGGAAGAACGCATTCCTTCTGTAAGGGAGCTGGCGATAACGCTGGAAGTAAATCCCAATACAGTGATGCGCACCTGCGAATTACTCCAGCAACAGGAAATTATCTATAACAAAAGAGGGATTGGTTACTTCATCAGCAGTGATGCCGTGAAAAAGATCAAGCAATTCAAAAAGGAAGCATTTATATCCAATGAATTGCCCAGCTTATTCCGAAACATCTACCTCCTGGATATAGACCTGGACGAACTGAAACCCCATTACGAAAAATATAAAAAAACAAATTTCAAATAACATGAAAACGAGTACTAAATTATTGATCGGCTTTGGCGGGATGCTCGTGTTATTGATGCTGTGCACAGATATTGTACTCCGGGCCAATTATAGTAAAGGGATTACCAACATCCATTTCGGTAACAATCAAAGGAATACCCAGGCCATCAACCGGCTGCAACCATTTAAAATACTGGTAGCAACAAATGAAAGTCCGGCACAGAAAGTTAAGGCAGGAGAAAATGGCAACAATAGCAATACCGATATTTACAAACAAAATACTCCCTGGATAAGCGTTAATAACAACAATAAGTACCAGGCAGCTTCCTGGGATAGCAGTTGCTATAGGTCCCATCAATCCGGTGATACCTTATTTGTTGTATTTCTGAAGGAAGGGAGTGTGGATATTTCCTGCACTACACTGGAACAGATCAGCAGCAGCGGATGCAACCTGCGCCTCGATGAAAAACAGGCCGCTACGCTCAAGGTTGATGTGGGCCCGGCTACTGAATCCTACTTCCATGACACCCGGATTGGTACATTATCTTTCACCGGTGGTGCGCAAAGCAGTTTCCATATGGAAGAAAACAGTGTAACCGATTCCCTGTGGCTGAAGCTGGGAAAAGCCAGTGCACTCACTTTCAGGGGTGCGTATAAATTTGGTGATATCCAGGTAGATAGTTTACGGGAGATGAATATCTCCGGAGATGCGCTCGGGAATATTAAACAGCTTAAATAACAAGTGCAACTATACAATTTTATCGATTTAGTATCTTATCGGGATGATTTTCAAGTCACCCCTCTTATCACTAAAAGTTAAACTAAAATAAAAACGTCCCGATCTTTATCGGGACGTTCCTGTTATTGCTATCAACTATTTTGCTAGAATTGTGTGGCCAGGTAAGCCATTGTTCCCATGCCTACTTCTATGGCACGTTCATCAATATCAAAAGTAGGTGTATGTACGCCGGAAGTAATGCCCCTGGCTATATTGCCGGTACCCAACCTGAAAAAACAGGCCGGTACGATCTGTGAGTAAAAGGCAAAATCTTCTGCACCCATCCGGATCTCTGTATCTTCTACCTGCGATAATCCGAGATAGTCTTCTGCAAAGCCGCGGGCTTTGGCGGTCACTTCTTCGTTGTTATATAAAGTAGGATAACCTACCAATATCTGGATATCTATTGTTGCTCCCATTGCTTCCGCAATACCAACGGCCTGTTTACGGATCAGCTCATGCGCTTTAAAGCGCCAGGTTTCGTCCATTGCCCTGAAAGTGCCCATCAGCTTCACTTCGCTGGGGATCACATTGGTTGTAAAACCACCATTGAAAGCACAGATAGATAATACAGAGGGAGAAAACGGATTGTTATTACGGGAGATAATTTGCTGAAGACTTACCACTAGCTGTGATGCCACCAGGATGGTATCTACGGTCAGATGAGGCGTGGCCGCGTGGCCGCCTTTCCCTTTGATGGTGATATAAATTTCGTCGGCGCTGGCCATATATTTACCCGCACGGAATCCCAGCTTGCCCGCTTCCATAGTGGGCTGCACATGCATACCCAGGATAGCGTCAGGCCGTGGATTTTCCAATGCACCCTCTTCAATCATGATGCTGGCGCCGCCGGGATGCTTTTCTTCCCCCGGCTGGAAAAGGATTTTAACGGTTCCTTCCAGTTCATCTCTGAGTTCATGCAGTATTTTCACAGCTCCCAGTACGCAGGTGGTGTGTACATCATGTCCGCAGGCATGCATCACGCCGTTGTTGGTGGATTTATAAGATACATCGTTGGCCTCTGTAATAGGCAATGCGTCTATATCAGCACGGAGTGCAATTGTTCTGGAGCCGGGGTTCTTTCCTGCTATCAGCGCAATAATGCCTGTACCGGCGATACCGGCTTTATAAGACACGCCAAATTCATCCAGTTTCTGCTGAATGAATTTTGAAGTCTCATATTCCTGGAATGACAGTTCAGGATGAGCATGAATATGACGCCTGATATCTATAAAGGCAGGTGCATAGGCTTTTGCCAGCTCTTTAATACGGTTCTTCATTCGATAGTTCTTTATCCAGTGACACGTTAATAATGGCCGGTACTACAAATACACCACCTGAAAACAGGCTGGATAATTTATCGCGTAACTCGCTGGCCTCTTCACGGCTTTTGAAATCGCCTACGCGCACTTTAAAATAGGGAGCCTGATAATCCAGGTAGGTACGGTAATCACCGTACAACTGCATTACCCGGGCTTTGGCTTCATTCGCATCACCACGCTTGTTGGTAGAGATCACCTGCACCCGGAAACCGGATTGATTACGGATAGCCAGTGTGTTAATGTAGATCTGTTTTTTAATCAGCACATCCAGCCGGCTATCTTTGATCACTTTCACATTTCCGTTGCCGGAAGCCAGCGCATTGTCCTGCGCCATGGCCCAACTACTTCCCAACAGGCAGCAAATGAGGATGAATAATTTTTGCATGAATACTGTATAATTAACTATTAATAATCATTATTAAGAGGAAGCCTCCGCAGCCTTGCTTTCATTCACAATACCTACGCTGGCACTAGCCCCGATACGTGTGGCACCGGCATCTATCAGTTCCTTCGCAAAAGTAAAGGTACGAATCCCACCGGAAGCTTTAATCTGTATGTTGGCTGGCAGGTTTTCCCGCATCAGTTTTACTGCGGCCACAGTAGCGCCTTTTTCAGCATAGCCTGTGGATGTTTTCATAAAATCCACCCCATACCTGCCATAAAGCTGGCAACATTTTACGATCTCATCCTCCAATAATATGCCACTTTCAATAATGACCTTGATCACCTTCTTTTTCTCCCGGATAATATAGAGCAGGTGCGCAATTTCTTTTTCCAGGTATTCCCAGTCATTATTTTTGATAGCACAGATATTGATCACTACATCCAGCTCATCAGCGCCATCTACAATTGCCAGCACCGTTTCCGCCACTTTTGCTTCAATTGCGGAATACCCGAAAGGGAAACCTATCACCGTAGCAATTTTAGTATTGGTAGCTCCCAGGAATTGTTTGGCCAGCTTCACATATAGCGGTGGCACACAAGCCGCTGCAAAATCAAACTCCACACATTGCATGCAGAGGGTTTTGATATCATCCAGTGTTGTAGTAGGCTTTAGAATAGTATGGTCTATATATCTGTTTATGTTCATGGCTGTTTTGTGAATACAAGCTCAAAAATAAACAATTACAAATTACGAATGGTGAATTACGGAAGTGCAGGGTGATTTTAGCGGCTGTTTGTGTGGTATTTTCTTTGTTTTTGTGCGCAAGCAAAAAAACGGATTATGAATCTCACATTAAAAAATGTTCCATTCAAAATCCGTTAAAATAATTATCTCACAAAAATTAAAAATTACGCTACGGTCCTTCTTAATTTCTACAAATCTTTTCCATGGCAGTTCTTGAACTTCTTCCCGCTACCACAAGGACACAGATCGTTACGGCCTACTTTAGGGCCTACGCGTACCGGTTCCTGTTTTTCTTCTACAGCAGTAGGATATGCTTCACCACCGGCTGACTGGTGACCATTGTGTTCTGCAATATCATCATGGGATGCACGCAGACCGCTCATGTCGGTTTTTTCTTCATAGCCTTCCCGGATCTGTTCATCCTGTCTTTCCTGGCTTACGGGGATACCGCATTTGCAAAGGAAGGAAACGATGTCGCGGCTGGTTTCACCATCCATCTGCTTGAACAGTTTGAAGGCTTCCAGTTTGTAGATCAGTAAAGGATCTTTCTGTTCGTATACCGCACCCTGTACTGATTGTTTCAGTTCATCCATCGCACGCAGATGTTCTTTCCAGGCATCATCAATTAATGCCAGTGTGATACTGCGTTCCAGGGCGTTCATGGTTTCATGGCCTTTTGTTTCCACTACCGTTTTCAGGTTAGCGAGTACATTGATGCCTTTCTTACCATCGGTAAACGGAATAGAAATATTTTCGATCTGGTGTCCCTGTTCATTGTGGATGCGTTCAATCACCGGGAAAGTGTTGGCAGTAATTTCCTGCACTTTACGATGGTAGTTCTGCAATCCTTCATGGTACAGTTTAGACGCCAGTGAAGGCACATCTGTACGGGCCAGTTCTTCTTTGGTAATAGCTGTATCGATGGAGAAGTTCATGATGGCATCCATTTTGAAAGCTTCATAGTCGCCGCTTTCTTTGTGGGTGATCACCATATTTTCTGCTACATCATAGAAGGCATTATCTGTATCGATAGCCAGGCGTTCACCAAACAGGGCGTGGTTACGTTTTGCGTAAATCACGGTGCGCTGTTTGTTCATCACATCATCATATTCCAACAGGCGCTTACGGATACCGAAGTTATTTTCTTCTACTTTTTTCTGTGCTCTTTCAATGGATCGGGTGATCATGCTGTGCTGGATCACTTCTCCTTCTTTATAGCCCATGCGGTCCATCAGACCGGCAATACGCTCGGAGCCGAACATACGCATCAGGTCATCTTCCAGGGAAACAAAGAACTGTGAAGTTCCGGGATCACCCTGACGACCGGCACGACCACGCAGCTGTCTGTCTACACGACGGCTTTCATGTCTTTCCGTACCAATGATGGCCAAACCACCGGCTTCTTTCACGCCGAGTCCGAGTTTGATATCCGTACCACGACCCGCCATGTTGGTAGCGATGGTCACAGCGGAAGGCAAACCTGCTTCTGCAACAATCTGTGCTTCACGGGCATGTTGCTTCGCATTCAGTACATTATGTGGCACCTTCTCGAAGGTCAGCATCTTGCTCAGCAATTCGGATACTTCCACGGAGGTAGTACCTACCAGTACCGGGCGGCCTTTTGCCTGTAATCCTTTGATTTCTTCGATAACGGCTTTATACTTATCTCTTTTTGTTTTGTAAACCAGGTCTTCTGTATCTATACGGGAGATCGGCAGATTAGTAGGAATAGTAACTACATCCAACTTGTAGATTTCCCAGAGTTCACCCGCTTCCGTAGATGCTGTACCGGTCATACCGGCCAGCTTGTGATACATACGGAAATAATTTTGCAGGGTGATAGTGGCAAATGTCTGGGTGGCAGCTTCCACTTTCACATTTTCCTTGGCTTCAATCGCCTGGTGTAAACCGTCTGAATAACGGCGTCCATCAAGGATACGACCTGTCTGTTCATCTACGATCTTCACTTTTCCATCCATTACTACGTATTCCACATCTATATCAAACAGGGTGTATGCTTTCAGTAATTGTTGTACGGAGTGGATACGGTCAGATTTCAGGGCGTAGTCCTGCAACATCGATTCTTTGCGTTGCAGTTTTTCTTCCGCCGGAATAGGCTGTTTTTCAATTTCGGCGAGTTCAGAACCTACATCCGGCATGATGAAGAAGTTTGGATCTTCGCCGCCTTGCGTAATAAGGGTGATCCCTTTTTCGGTGAGGTCTACACTATTCTGTTTTTCTTCGATGGTGAAGTATAGTCCTTCATCTACTTTTGGCATTTCGCGTTGCTGATCTGCCAGGTAGTAGTTTTCAGCTTTTTGCAGCAATACTTTCATACCGGGTTCGCTGAGGTATTTGATCAGCGCACTGTTTTTCGGCAAGCCTCTCCACGCACGCATCAGGGCCAGACCACCAGTTTTGGGGTCGTCTTTGCCTTCTGCAATCAGTTTCTTGGCATCCTGAAGGTATTGGTTGGTTACTTTTTTCTGCATGTCTACCAGGTATTGAATACGTGGTTTCAATGCATGATATTCCTGTTCATCACCGCGGGGAATAGGGCCGGAAATGATGAGCGGTGTACGCGCATCATCTACCAGTACGCTATCCACTTCATCCACCATGGCGTAGTGGTGTTTGCGCTGTACCATTTCATCCGGGCTGTGTACCATGTTATCACGGAGGTAGTCAAAACCGAATTCATTGTTGGTACCATATGTAATGTCAGCCAGGTAAGCGTTGCGGCGTTCCGGTGTATTAGGCTGGTGTTTGTCGATACAGTCAACGGTGATATCCAGGAATTCGAAGAGAGGTCCGTTCCATTCGGAGTCACGACGTGCCAGGTAGTCATTCACGGTAACGATGTGAACACCCTGACCTGCCAGTGCGTTGAGGTAAGCGGGGAGGGTAGATACCAGTGTTTTACCTTCACCCGTAGCCATTTCGGCAATTTTACCCTGGTGTAATACCATACCACCTATCAGCTGTACATCATAGTGTACCATGTTCCAGGTAACATCGCTGCCGGCAGCTTTCCAGGTATTGCTCCAGGTAGCCTGATCGCCATTGATGGTAACATATTCTTTTCTCACGGCCAGTTGTCTGTCCAGGTTAGTGGCAGTGGCAGTGATAGTAGTATTGTTGGTGAAACGGTGTGCGGCTTCTTTTACAACAGCGAAAGCTTCGGGCAACAGTTCTTTCAGTACAACTTCCAGTTGTTTATCCCGGTCTTTCTTTAGTAAATCTATTTCCTGGTATATAGTATCTTTCTGTGTTACATCTTCTGAAGTCTCTGCTGCGGCTACTTTTTCTGCTATATCCTTGTCGATAACAGCCAGGTGTACGCTGATGCGCTGGCGGAATTCCTGTGTTTTCTGACGCAGGTCATCGATAGGCAGGGACTGAAGTTTTTCGTACTCCTCATTAATCTGCTGCACAAATGGAGTGACGGATTTAATATCTCTGTCGGACTTATTCCCTCCAAAAAGTTTTGTTAAAAAACCTAACATGTTAAATGTTTAATTACGAATTACGATTTCAATTTCTGTAACATACCCCATCCCGTCCACATTGCTGTCAGTTGGTTTTTTCCGGCATACCAGCCTGTGGCACAGAGGCTATGGACTTAGGTAGCTGGATAGACGGGAACCCAAGTTACTCAAATATTGTGCTTGGAAAGCCAGACTGTCAAGCTGTCAGCTTACCATAGCTACTTTACAAGGACGGTAAAATTAGGAATAAATTCGGGGATTCAGAGATGATGGAGAGATATTTCCGTGGCATGCTGAAATGATATGGCAGGTGCTGCAAACAGGGAGCGCCGGAGAACCGGGAAATAGGCTAAATCCCCCGTTCCGGGAGGGTCATGAAAAGAAGATTCTTGAAAAAATGTCCGTTCAACCGTAAAAAATATAAATATGTGAATTCTTTTTATAAATTTAGTGGTTTTAATATCAGTTTCAACTTTTACCAAAATATCCACGTTTTATGGCAAACACAATTCAGCCACAAAAATTATTCGTCGCCAGCTGCATGGCGCTGCTGGTAACATCGTTATCTTTCGGAATCCGCGCCGGCATCTTAAGCGGCCTGGGTGTTGAGTTCCATCTGAATACGAAGGAACTGAGCATTATCACAGGAACTGCTTTCTGGGGCTTTCCTTTGGCCATTTTAATAGGTGGCTTTGTAGTAGATGCCATAGGCATGAAACGATTACTGGTAGCAGCTTTTGTACTACACCTGATAGGTATAGTGCTGACCATATTTGCTACCGGCTTCTGGACCCTGTTCATCTCTACCCTGTTTATTGGTTTGGCTAACGGTACTGTGGAAGCAGCCTGTAATCCATTGGTAGCCACTATTTTTCCTGACAACAAAACAACCAAACTAAACCATTTTCACCTTTGGTTCCCCGGCGGTATTGTAGTCGGCACCCTGTTGGTATTTTTACTGAGCAAAATAGGTATCAGCTGGCAGCTCCAGGTAGCTACCATGATTATCCCTACCCTTATCTATGGTTATCTTTTTCTTAAACTTGATTTCCCTGTTACAGAAAGGGTGGCATCCGGTGTATCTTCCGCCCAGATGTACAAATCAATTTTAAGTCCGCTGTTTATTGTAATGTTCATCCTGATGTTTGGCACCGCCATCACAGAACTCTTTACCGGCCAGTGGATTGAAGTATTATTAAAGAATGTAACTGAAAATTCCATCCTCATTCTGGCAATGACTGCAGGTGTGCAGGTGCTGGGCAGGGCCTTCGCCGGACCAGTGGTGCATAGGATCTCCCCAACCGGCGTTTTAGTTCTTTCTGCAATATTTTCCGCTTTGGGCTTATATTTACTGTCCCATGTATCGGGCGACATGGTATTTGTGGCCGCCTTTATATTTGGTATCGGTGTTACTTATTTCTGGCCTACTATGCTGGGTTTTGTATCGGAAAACATCCCTGAATCAGGTGCATTGGGTATGAACCTGATGGGTGCCGCCGGTATGTTTGCCGTTTCAGTATATATGTATTTCATGGGTGGTTTTTATGACAGCATTCTCGTAAAACAGTTGCCGGCAGATGCTTCCCTGGATGCTTACCGCTCCGCTGCCCCCGGCAGTCCGGAAGCCGCCACCTTTAGCCAGGCTACCGCAGTAGCAGGCCCGGAAATCCTGAATGCCACACTGATAATACCCGTTGTCCTGATCGTGGCATTTATAGGACTTTTCTTTTATATGCGCAATCGTAAAAAAGCACAGGTTCAAATAGTATAACTTAAAAACGATAATTGTAAAATATGACACGGAAACTCAGAATGGGAATGATCGGAGGCGGTAAAGACGCCTTCATAGGTGCTATTCACCGTATTGCTGCCAATATGGACGGGCTTATTGAGCTTGCTGCCGGCGCACTCAGCATCAATAATGAAATAGCTATTGAATCAGGTAAAATGTTGTTCCTTGATCCGGAGCGGACTTACATCGATTTCAAGACCATGCTTACCAAAGAAGCAGCGATGCCGGCAGATAAGCGTCTTGACTTCGTGACTATTGTCACGCCTAACTTCGCTCACTTCGAACCTGCTATGATGGCGCTGGATCTGGGCTTCAACGTTGTTGTAGAAAAGCCGATCACTTTCTCTCTTGAAGAGGCCAAACAATTACAGGCTAAAGTGGAAGCTACCGGTTTAACACTCCTGCTCACGCATACCTACACGGGTTACCCGATGGTAAAACAGGCCAGGCAGATGGTGAAAGACGGAGCACTGGGAAAAATCCGTAAAATATGGGTAGAATATCCCCAGGGATGGCTCAGCAAACTGAGTGAGAGAGAAGGGAATGCACAGGCAGCCTGGAGAACAGATCCGAAAAAATCCGGCAAAAGCGGCTCTATGGGCGACATTGGCACCCATGCTGCTAACCTGGCAGAATATATCAGCGGTGCTAAAATTGAAAAGTTGTGTGCCGATCTGAATATCCTGGTACCCGGTCGTGCGCTGGATGATGACGGCTCCGTACTGCTCCGCTTCGACAACGGTGCTGCTGGTGTGCTGATGGCATCACAGGTAGCTGCCGGCGAAGAAAACGCGCTGAAGATCAGGCTCTATGGCGAAAAAGGCGGCCTTGAATGGGCGCAACATGAACCTAACACCCTGCTGGTAAAATGGCTGGATAAGCCTGCCGAAATCTATCGCGCCGGTGCTAACTACGGTTCCCAGTCTTCCTACATGACCCATAATACCCGCACACCGGGTGGTCATCCGGAAGGATACCTGGAAGCTTTTGGTAACCTGTACCGCAACTTCGCACAAACATTATCGGCTAAAATAGATGGCGTACAACCAAGCCCTGAATCACTGGATTTCCCTGGTGTGGAAGATGGTGTACGTGGTATGGCATTTATCGACAACGTAGTACGCTCTTCACAAAGTGACGTAAAATGGACTACTTTCGATATTTAGTATCCTTTATAACAAGAACGACTATATGAAGACTATAAAAGGGCCTGGTATTTTTCTGGCGCAGTTCATGGGAGACGAAGCGCCTTTCAACAGTTTGAAATCCATCTGTGAATGGGCGGCGTCCATTGGGTTTAAAGGCGTGCAGATCCCTAGCTGGGATGGGCGCCTGATGGACCTGCAAAAGGCGGCAGAAAGCAAAACGTATGCAGATGAGATAAAAGGCATCGTGAACGAAGCGGGCCTGGAAATCACAGAACTGAGCACCCATCTGCAAGGACAACTGGTAGCCGTTAACCCGGCTTTCTCAGAAATGTTCGACGGTTTTGCACCAGCGCAATATCATAATAACATTAAAGCACGTACGGAATGGGCGACTAACCAGCTGAAATATGCTGCGAAAGCCAGCCGTAACCTCGGACTTAGTGCAGCCGGTACTTTCAGCGGCGCCCTCTTGTGGGCGCCTGCCTTGTATCCGTGGCCGCAACGCCCGGCAGGATTGGTAGAAGCAGGTTTTGCCGAACTGGCAAAACGCTGGGTACCTATCCTCCAGGAATTTGATGCAAACGGTGTAGACCTTTGTTATGAAATTCATCCGGGAGAAGACCTGCATGACGGCGCCAGTTATGAACGTTTCCTGGAAGCCACCGGTAATCACTCCCGTGCATGCCTGCTCTACGATCCAAGCCATTTTGTATTGCAGTGTCTTGATTACCTGCAATACATTGATATTTACCACGAAAGAATAAAAGCATTTCACGTAAAAGATGCTGAATTTAATCCTACCGGCCGCTCCGGCGTGTATGGCGGTTTCCAGTCATGGATCGACCGTCCCGGCAGGTTCCGTTCCCTTGGCGACGGACAGGTAGATTTCAAATCCATATTCAGCAAGCTCACACAATATGACTATGCCGGATGGGCAGTGATGGAATGGGAATGTTGTATGAAGCATCCGGAAGATGGCGCAAAAGAAGGCGCTCCTTTTATTAAGGATCATATTATCCGTGTTACGGAGAGAGCTTTTGATGATTTTGCCGGCGCAGCTACCGATAATGCTTTCAACAACCGCGTTTTAGGTATTTAATTCGTAAATTAGCCCGTCGCATCCGGTAAATCGATTAACTGAATTCTTAACAAATAAAAATTGTAAATATTTAAATTATGAGAAAGAGATATCTGGCGCCGCTTGTAATGAGTGCTTTACTCTTTGCAGCGTGCGGAGGTGATACAAAACCTGAGCAAAAGGCAAGTGACAGCCACGAAAATGCGGCTGTAGATAATTCCATGGTATCGCCTAACGCAGGGAAACCAGCCAGCAAAGGCGAAACACTGATGGCACAAAACGATTGCAAAACCTGCCACAAAGAAGAAATGAAAGTAGTAGGACCTGCACTGAAAGATATTGCAGGAAAATATCCAAACACACCTGAAAATGTGGACCACCTGGCTGATAAAGTAATTAAAGGCGGCTCTGGCAACTGGGGTGAAGTGGCTATGCTGCCGCATCCGAATGTTTCCAAGGAAGATGCGAAAGAAATGGTAAGCTATATCTTATCCTTATCCGGTAAATAATTTCTCTCAGCAAATAACCAACAGAATGAAAAAATTACTCATGGGGGCACTCGTCCTGGGGACAGTTATCAGCACTTCCGCAGTAAAGGCCCAGCAATTAAATACCCTCTCTGCCAAAGAGAAAAAAAATGGCTGGCAATTGCTGTTCGATGGTAAATCTACTACCGGCTGGCATACCTACCTGAAAGAAACTGCCAGCCCGGCATGGAAAATTTCCGACAACGCGCTGGTACTCGATCAGGAAGCTAAAAAGAACGGCGCTCCAGGTGGTGATCTCGTGACGGATGGCGAATATGAAAACTACGAACTAAGCGTTGACTGGAAAATTTCAGAAGGCGGCAACAGTGGTATCATTTTCAGTGTTCATGAAGATCCTGCATTCGAACAAAGCTATCTTACAGGCCCTGAAATGCAGGTACTGGATGATGCCAGGCATTCGGATGGAAAAATCAACAAACACAATTCCGGTGATCTTTACGATCTGAAAAAATCATCGAAGAATGCAGTGAAACCGGTAGGTCAGTGGAATACTGCCAAAATCATGAAGAAAGATGGTCACCTGACCCTCTGGCTGAATGGTGTAAAAACAGTAGAAACAACCATAGGTACACCTGAATGGGATGCCCTGGTAGCCAATAGCAAATTCAAAGGTTGGAAAGGATTCGGCAAATACCCGAAAGGACGTATTGCATTACAGGATCACGGCAACGTGGTTTCCTATCGCAATATCAAGATTCGTGTGTTATAAGCATATTCATCTTTCACAGGATTAATTTTTTTTTACCCCGGAGGGGCAACATATCGGTAGCAACAAATTTTTTATCCTGCCGGTATATTGCTCCTTCGGGGTAAAAAAATTAAATTACCTCCCGATACCACCACCGTGCATTATTTCTGCTAACTAACTACCACGTATATACGATGAAAACATTAACCGCTTTTATTACATTGCTGCTCCTGGCAGGCACCTTTTCTGTGCAGGCCGGTCATAAGCACAAAACAAAAAAGGTGCTGGTGTTCTGCAAAACAACCGGCTTCCGTCATGATTGCATTCCGGTAGCAAAAGCTGCCATCATGCAACTCGGCAAGGAAAACGGCTTTACGGTAGACACTACTGAAGATGCCAGTGCATTCACACCTGCCAACTTAAAAAAATATGCCGCCGTCATTTTCAGCTGCACCACCGGTGATGTACTGGACAGCGCACAACAGGTAGCCTTCGAGCACTACATCCACAAGGGTGGTGGCTGGATGGGTATCCATGCTGCCTGCGACACGGAATATGGATGGCCATGGTACAACAAACTGGCCGGTGCCTGGTTTCTCAGCCATCCCCGCCAGCAACAGGCCACCCTCCAGGTAATTGACCACAATCATCCTGCTACCAAAGACCTGCCGGATGAATGGGTACGCAAAGACGAATGGTACAATTTCAAAGACCTTAACCCGGATGTACATGTGCTGATCAAGATCGATGAGAAAAGCTATGAGGGCGGTAAAAACGGGGACAATCATCCTATGTGCTGGTACCACGAATTTGAAGGTGGCCGTGCATTCTACACGGAAATGGGCCATACCAAAGAATCTTATACAGATCCCGTATACCTGAAGCATTTGCTGGGTGGTATCGAATATACGATGGGTACCAAAAAAGCTAATCAATAAACTCTACTAATGAAGCAAGCAATAAGTATTATTTTATTACTCGTACTTATGGTAGCCGCTGGTTGTAAAAAATCAAGACCCGGCCATCCTAAAGTACTCGTATTTACAAAAACGATGGGCTTCCGTCACGCCTCTATCCCCGCAGGGATTGCAGCCGTTGAAAAACTCGGTAAAGAAAACGGGTTTGACGTTGACACCACCGAAAATGCCGATAAATTTAACGAAGATTCCCTCTCTCAATATGCAGCGGTTATCTTCCTGAATACAACCGGTGATGTACTCAACAATTACCAGGAAGCCGACTTTGAAAGATATATTCAGGCAGGTGGCGGCTACGTAGGTATACACGCAGCTACCGATACTGAATACGATTGGGGCTGGTACAACCACCTCGCCGGCGCCTACTTCCAGAGCCATCCTCCGGGCGTACACAAAGCTACCCTCGAGGTAGTGGACAAATCATTCCCCGCCACTGCCGGCTTCCCCGATACATGGCAACATACCGATGAATGGTATAATTTCAAAAAACGGGACACCACTACCACCATATTAATGAAGGTAGACGAAAAGAGCTACGAAGGCGGCAATATGAACAATGATCACCCGGTGAGTTGGTACCACGATTATGATGGTGGCCGCGCATTTTATACCGCACTTGGTCATACCGAGGAAACTTACAGCGACTCTTTATTCCTGAAACATATTCTCGGTGGTATTCAATACGCCATTGGTAAAAACCAGGTACTGGACTACAGCGCAGCCAAAACATTGCGCGTACCTGCAGAAGACCGGTTCTCTAAAAATGTACTCACCTCCGGTCAGTTCTTTGAACCTACCGAAATGGCCATACTGCCTACCCTGGATATCCTGGTAGCACAACGCCGTGGTGAACTGATGCTCTACAAGCAATCCACTAAAGCACTGACACAGGTAGGTTTCCTGAATGTATATCATAAAACAGATGTGCCGCATGTGAATGCAGAAGAAGGTTTCCTCGGCCTGGCCGCAGATCCCGACTTCAAAAACAATCACTATATCTACGCCATGTATTCCCCGGTGGATACTTCTGTAAACCGCTTATCCCGTTTCAAATTTGAAAACGATAAGCTGGATATGTCGTCAGAAAAAGTGGTACTCGAGTTCTACTCTCAACGTGACATTTGCTGCCATACCGGCGGTTCTATTGCGTTTGGACCAGGCGGACTGCTGTATTTATCTACAGGAGATAACACCACGCCATTTGATGAACCAGGACAGAAATATACCAGTAAAGGCTATGGCCCTACTGATGACCGTCCTGGCCACCTCCAGTATGATGACCGCCGCGGTTCTGCCAATACCAATGACCTGCGCGGAAAGATCCTGCGTATTAAAGTGGAAGCCGATGGATCATATACGATCCCTGAAGGTAACCTCTTCCCTAAAGGCACGCCAAAAACCCGTCCCGAAATTTATGCGATGGGTACCCGCAACCCTTACCGGATGAGTGTAGACAGAAAAACCGGGTATGCCTATTGGGGAGAAGTAGGCCCGGATGCCAACAACGATGACTCTACCCGCGGACCAAGAGGATACGATGAGATCAACCAGGCTAAAAAGCCAGGCTTCTTTGGTTATCCGATGTTTATTGCCGACAATAAACCATACCGCAAATACAATTATGAAACCGGTGAAAGCGGCCCTTATTATGATGTGAAGAAACCGATCAATGATTCACGCAATAATACCGGTTTAACAGAATTGCCTCCGCCAACGCCGGCCTTCATCTGGTATCCTTATGCCAAATCAGAAGAGTTTCCACTGGTGGGTAGCGGTGGCCGTAACGCAGAAGCAGGCCCCGTTTACTACAGCGAATTCTATCCCAAGGAAACACGCTTCCCTGATTATTACAACGACAAACTGTTTATTTACGACTGGATCCGCGGCTGGATCATGGCAGTAACCTTCGATAAGGATGCCAACTTCTCCAAGATGGAAAAATTCATGCCTGGTACCAAGCTGAATGCACCTATCGATATGGAGATGGGTCCTGATGGCCGCCTCTACATACTGGAATATGGTAATGGCTGGTTCAGCAAAAATGCTGATGCAGCGTTATCACGTATCGATTACAACGGCGGCAATCGTGCACCTAAAGCCAACATCCACGTGGATCAGCTGACCGGTGGCCTTCCCTTCAAAGTGAAGCTGTCTGCAGAAGGATCTGTTGATCCTGATGGCGACAAACTCACCTATCTCTGGAACTTTGGTAACGGCAACAAAAAGGAAACCACCGAACCTACGGTGGAATACACCTACACTGCTGCCGGCGAATTTGCTGCATTTGTAGAAGTACAGGACGACAAAGGCGCTAAAACAAAAAGCCATGAAATAGCTTTGTACGCTGGGAATGAAACACCACAGGTGAAGATTGATATTACCGGAAACAAAATGTTCTACTTCCCCGGCAAACAGGTTCGTTATGCCGTTAACGTTAGTGATAAGGAAGATGGTTCTACCGCAGATGGCAAACTTGATGAGTCCAACATCTTTGTAAAAGCCGATTACGTAGAGGGCCGTGATAAAGCAGCACTGCCACAAGGCCACCAGGTTATTACCGGCGCTATTGCAGGTAAAAACATCATGGAAGTATCTGACTGTAAAACCTGTCATAAACCCGACGAAAAATCTATCGGGCCATCCTTCAAACAGGTAGCAGAAAAATATAAAGATGATCCTGCGGCGCCTGAAAAACTTGCCAAAAAGATTATCGAAGGTGGTAGCGGTGTATGGGGCGAAACAGCTATGGCTGCACATCCCGGCATTTCTATGGGTGAAGCCAGGCAACTGGTGGAATACATTTATTCCATAGGTGGCAATGCTGCCAAAGTGAAATCTTTGCCTGTTAGCGGTAGCATCAATGCGACTATGGGCAACGAGCCGAAAGATAATGGCGTGCTTTACCTGCTCGCCAGCTATACAGATAAAGGTGGTCCCGGTATCAAACCAATCACTGGTACCGCTACTGTAGAACTGTATAATCCAAAACTCGCAGCCGTAGACTACAGCAAAGCTGATGGCGTTTCCGTATTCACGGCAGACGGCATGAAACTCCTGATCCCGGCCACTTCCGCAGGATGGGTAGTTTACAATGATCTTGATCTCACAGATATAAACGGTATTGAAATCACCTATTTCGTGCAGGACCCGCAACAACAGGGTTATATCGTGGAAGCATTCCTGGATAATGCCAACGGCACCCGCCTGGGTGAAGTAACTATCGGCCCCGGCGCTGCACCAAAAGCCGCCACCAAAGCCAATATTAACTTTACACCGGTTGCTGATGGAAAGAAACATAACCTTTACTTCAAAATGAAAGCTACTGATGCTACCAAACAGGTACCATTGGGAATAGCAACATTTACATTAAAAGGCTAGACCAGGACCAGGATTAAAGGAAATAAGGATTAAAAAGATTGAACCGGTAGATATAAGAGAAGAGAAAATTATTCTTCTTTTATATCTACCGGTTCAATCTTTTTAATCCTTATTTCTTTTTATACCTATTATACCTACCAGTTCAATCCTTTTTAATCCTTATATCCGTTTAATCCTGGTCATGGTCATGTAGAATACGATCTCTCCCCCCTGCATAATCTCATCATGCGTGATATACAGCCGGTTCAATGGCTTACCATTCAGCAGTACTTTTTGTACGTACACATTTTTATCTCCCTGGTTCTTCACATCTACTATAAATGTTTTCCCATTCTCTAATTGCAAGGTGGCTTTATCAATAGCCGGACTGCCCAATGCATATTGATCGGAGCCGGGACAAACAGGATAAAAACCCAATGTGCTGAAAATATACCACGCACTCATCTGACCGCAATCATCATTACCGCCCAGGCCATCAGGACCGGGATGATACATTTTTTTCAGGATCATGCGCACCCGCTCCTGCGTTTTCCACGGATAGCCGGTCCAGTTATACAGATACGCCACATGATGCGATGGTTCATTACCATGTACATAGTTGCCGATGATGCCATCACGGGTAATATCTTCTGTTTCCGCAAAATATTTATCCGGCAGTTCCATGGTGAATAAAGAGTCCAGGTGTGCGGTAAATTGTTGCTTACCGCCCATCATTGCAATCATTTCATCCGGATATTGCGGTACGTATAAGCTATAGTTCCAGGCGTTGCCTTCAATAAAGCCCTGGTCGTGCGTTTGCAGGGCATCAAAATCGGCTTTGAATGTGCCGTCATTCAATCTTGGCCGCATAAACCCGGTAGCTGCATCATACACATTTTTGTAGTTGGTGGAACGTTTGATAAACTCATTATAGAGATCCGTTCTTCCCAGTTTCTTTGCTACCTGTGCTATACACCAGTCATCATAGGCATATTCCAGTGTTTTGGAAACAGACGAACCGTTTTTATCTTCCGGCACATAACCCATGTCCATATAGTATCCCAGTCCGTCGTAATTGCGGTGACGCGCAGTGGTTACACAAGCATCCAGTGCCTTATTCACATCAAAAGGAGCATTGCCTTTCATGATGGCGTCGGCAATAACGGATACGCTGTGGTAGCCGATCATACACCAGTTTTCATTGGCGTAATGCGACCAGATAGGCAGCATATGGTGTACGCTTTGATCATAGTGGTGCAGCATAGACTGAATCATATCCGCATTGCGCTTGGGCTGCACAATATTAAACAGCGGATGTAAAGCGCGGTAGGTATCCCACAGCGAAAAAGTAGTATAATTCGTATAGCCGTTTGCGGTATGAATGTTCATATCCAGTCCGCGGTAGGAGCCGTCAACATCCATATAGGTAGTTGGATTAATGAAAGCGTGGTACATGGCGGTATAGAAATTTTCCTTCTCTTCACGGCTGCGCGACTCGATGTGTACTTTATTCAGCTCTTTGGTCCAGAGGGCCTGACCGGCTTGTTTTACCTGTTCAAAATCCCATCCCGGAATTTCAGCGCGCAGATTTTTCAGGGCGCCTTCCGTGCTGACAGGCGACAACGCGAATTTTATTTTTATCTTTTCTCCGGCAGTCGTATTGAAATCGAAATAGGCGCGGATCTGTCTGCCGGCCATTTCAGGAAAGTTTTTAGTTTGATCAAACTTGCGCCAGAAGCCTTTGTACACATCATTTGCATAGTTTTCGTGGCCATACTGTTTAAATGGCTTGGAGAAAGCCATGGCAAAATATTCTATTCTCGTACGTGCCCAACCGTTAGTTTGCCGGAAGCCGGTGATCAGCGAATCATTTTCTACTCTTACAAAAGTCCATACATTTTTGTTGGCGTAGTTGTAGATGCCCGACATCAGGTCCAGGATGATATGCGACTGATCAGAGGCAGGAAATGTGTATTGGTGGAAACCCACTCGGGTACTGGTGGTAAGCTCTGCGAGGATGTTGTCATCTTCCAGTTTTACTTTATAGTAAGCAGGTTCGGCTACTTCCGTACTATGCGAAAAGCGGGAACGGTAGCCACTCTCCGGATGATCTGCCGTACCTGGGTTCAGTTGCAGCTGACCAACAGTAGGCATGATTAAAAAATCGCCCAGATCGGAATGCCCCGTACCACTGAAATGTGTATGACTGAAACCCACGATGGTTTTATCTTCATACTGATACCCGGCGCAATACTTATATACATCACCGTTATACTTCCCATTCATTTCATAGGGCAGCGTATCCGTTTCAGGACTGAGCTGCACCATGCCGAAAGGCACCGTGGCGCCGGGATAGGTATGCCCCATCTTTTGTGTACCGGTAATGGGTTTTACGTATTGCAATACATTCTCCTGCGCATGCAGGGAAAAGGCAGCAAAGCAGAGTACGGGTAGCAGCAATTTTTTCATGATGGGTATTTTAAAGTCCCCGGCCCCCTCCAAACCTCACGCAGGGCGAAGTTTGAAGAGGGCCGGGTATTTTATCTTATTTATTGGCTGTAGAATAGGAATACGGGAAAGCCGATGGCTGCGTACCTCTTGACTTCTCAGGAGTGGCGCCCATTTTGAATACCAGCTTACCGCCTTTCTGCAAATCCTGGTGACTGATCCAGTTTTTCGTATAAGCTTGTCCGTTTAAAGACGCGCTTTGTACATACAGGTTTTTATCACTGTTGCCTGGTGCATCTATCACCATTTTCTTACCATCTTCGAGGGTCATGGTGAGCCTGGAGAACAGCGGCGCTCCCAATACATACTGTTGGGTACCGGGTGTAACAGGATAGAATCCCATGGCAGAGAATACATACCAGGCAGAGGTTTGACCATTGTCTTCATCACCACAATAACCATCCGGTGTTGCCTTGTACAGGTTATTCATCACCTGGCGGACCCAGTACTGTGTTTTCCAGGGCTGGCCACCATAGTTATAAAGATAGATCATGTGCTGAATGGGTTGGTTGCCATGCGCATACTGGCCCATGTTCATGATCTGCATTTCCCTTATTTCATGGATAACAGTGCCGTAGTAGCTTTCATCATATACAGGCGGCATTTTGAAAACTGAGTCCAGCATATTGACAAACATTTCTTTGCCACCCATGAGGTCAGACAACCCCTGGATATCCTGAAACACGGACCAGGTATAGTGCCAGCTGTTTCCTTCCGTAAAGGCATCGCCCCATTTGAAAGGATTGAAGGGTGTCTGGAATTTGCCATCTTTATTTTTACCGCGCATCAGTTTTGTTTCAGGATCAAACAGGTTGCGGTAGTTCTGTGAACGTTTTTCAAAACGTTCAATTTCTGCTTTAGGTCTTTTCAGCGCCTTTGCCAGCTCGTAGATGGTAAAGTCATCGTAGGCGTATTCCAGTGTACGGGCGGCATTTTCATTCACATTCACATCGTAGGGAACATAGCCGAGTGTATTATAATACTTCACACCAGCCCTGCCTACAGAGGTTAACGGGCCTTCATTTTCTGAATTTTTCAGGATACCCTCATACAGCGTGTTGATATCATATCCACGGATTCCTTTCAGGTAAGCGTCTGCAATCAGCGAGGCAGAGTTGGAGCCGATCATACAATCACGGTGACCTGGACTAGCCCATTCCGGCAGCCATCCGCTTTCCTTATAGGCATTGGCCAGGCCTTCCATGATATGTGAACTTAATGATGGATACATGAGGGTAAAGAAGGGATGCACTGCGCGGAAAGTATCCCAGAAACCATTGTCGGTAAACATATAGCCCGGTAATACCTCTCCGTTGAAAGGGCTGTAGTGTACGATTTCGTTTTTCGCGTTGTATTCATAAAACTTGCGCGGGAACAGCATGGTACGGTACAAAGAAGAATAGAAAGTACTCACCTGTTCAGAAGAACCACCTTCTACGGACAGTCTGCCCAGTTCCTTATTCCATACATCTTTTGCTTTCTGACGGGTAACGTCAAAAGCATCTTTACCTATTTCACGTTGCAGGTTTAATTCTGCCTGTTCAAAACTGATAAAGGAAGATGCTGCTTTCAGCACTACTTTTTCTCCTTTTGTTGTTTTGAATCCCACGATAGCGCCGGTATGATCAGCCTGGAGTTCCAGTTTCCCGCTCATCAGCGTAGAATCGCGCCAGGCGCTGGCTACGGTGAAAGGCTTATCGAAGTAAATAACGAAGTAGTTTTTAAAATTAGCTGGTACACCGCCGCTGTTTTTGGTGGTATAGCCGATGATCTTTCTTTCTTCCGGTAATATTTTAATATAGGAACCTTTATCAAATGCATCTACTACTACAAATGCGCTGTCTGTAGCCGGATAGGTGAACCGCAATTGTGCCGCTCTTTCTGTAGGTGTGATTTCCGTGGTCACATCCGGATCAGCGAGGTATACACTGTAATAATATGGTTTGGCTATTTCTGTTTTATGGGAGAACCAGCTGGCGCGTGACAGCTGGTCAAACTTAGCTTTCCCGGTAACGGGCATAATGGCAAACTGGCCATAGTCGTTGATCCAGGGAGAAGGTTGGTGTGTTTGTTTAAAGCCCCTGATTTTATCAGCGGTATATTGATACGCCCAACCGTTGCCCATGGTATTGGTTTGGGGCATCCAGAAATTCATACCCCAGGGCAGGGCGATGGCAGGATAGGTATTACCATTGGACAGGCTCACTTTTGAATCTGTCCCCATCAAGGTATTTACCCATTCTACCGGATCAGTTACTTTATTTACTGTCTGGCTTTGTGCGCCATATATACAAAGTAAAGCAGCTGCCAACAATCCAACTTTTTTCATGATGTATTATTAAATAAAAACTAAGGTTCAAATAGTAGAAAATCGATTTAGCATAAGTATCAAAAAAAAAGATTCTGCGAATCCTTTCCCGCTCTTTTTCACCTGATGAATGCTAAATGTATAAATATTTTCGGATCTATTGCAAGGATCGGTCACTTTTTTTACAACCGGCAACCACCCTACACGCAAATGTTGCTGTAAAGGCGCAAGAGTGGTAGCGAAACCGCGTCACCGTCAGGCAGATCCCCGCAGGATCAGTTTTCCCGGCAATTCCACCGCCATTTCCGTGAGCGGACCCTTATCCTTCCCCAGCTGGTGCATCAGCAGGGCGATAGCCGCTTTTGCAATGCCTTCAATAGGCTGCTCTATCACAGATATACCGGGAGGATAAAGCCTGAAAATGTCCTGGTCATCAAAACAAATCACTGCCAGATCGTCCGGCATTTTCAACCCCAGCTTAGCCAGTACCTCCAGCCCCATGATGCCCAGGTAATTGGTGGCAAAGAAAACAGCTTCCAGATCAGGGTTGTCTCCTATAAAGCGTTGCAGCTCCTGTAAAGATTCTTCCCGGGGTTTGTGGTAATCTACCCGGTGGATATATTTCTTTTTTACGGGAATGCCATGCTGTTTCATACTGCTCATATAGCCACGGAGGCGCTCCTCCAATTGAATCAGCTTAACATCTACCGTAACAAAAGCAATTTTTGTAAACCTTTTTTTGATCAGGTGTTCCATTCCCTGTTGCACCCCGTCGAAATTATCGATCAGTACATAAGGCGCCTTGATAGCCGGAAAGTAACTATCCATCAGCACTACCGGCTTATGATGCTGTACCAGCTGCTGGATTTCTTTTTCCATACCTGGTGCTGGGGTGATCAGGTAGCCATCTACCATCTGCCGGCCCAACATGTGTATCAATTCACTTCCTTTCTGTGCATTATTCTCTGTACTGCAATACACCACGTTATAACCCATCAGCTCCGCTTCCGTTTCGATGGTTTTAGCGAGACTGGCAAAAAAACTTCCTGAAATACTCTCTACGATCAGTCCAAGGGTTTTGGACTGGCCGGTACGGAGATTTACCGCTACACGATGAGGTTCATAACCGGATTTTTCCACCACTTTCAGAATTTTGGCGGCTACTTCATCGCGGATCCGCATTTGTTTACCTTTTCCATTCAATACAAAGGATACCGTAGATGGCGCCACACCGGCCATTTTAGCAACATCCTTCAGGGTGAGTCTCTTCATGGGTATATTTTAATATTTGATTGGTGCTCCTGCGTATTTCTTCGTGTACGCATTTGGATTTGCCGGAACTTTATTTGAAGGGCATTGTAGTGGAAAATACAAAATAACAGTTAATTCATATAAAAAAGGAACAAATTGGTTATCTTAGGCTAACAGGAAATATTCTGTTAAACCACGCGTTATTATATAATACAACGGAGCATTAAACTACCTGTATCCAGTACAGCAGACAAATTTAGACAGACAGACTATGAAGCATTTTTCCCAACTTTCTGATCCTGTTTTTGTAAAATCAGCACAGGAAACATACCTAGACAGACTTTTCAAGTCCATGATCAAAGACGAGCGCGATCTGCCATTTGTGTACTTAACGCTGCAAATCACTTTCACTTTATGGCCGTTGGCTATCATCCTTTACTGGCCCGGCGTTAATAACTGGATCTGGTGGGCTGCTGCCATTGCCTACCAGTTTCTTAACAACCTTACTTTCAAAGGTCCGTTCGGACTGATGCTCCACTGTACCAGTCATCGTGTTTTCTTTGAAAAAAAATACCATCTTCTTAATAATTATCTCCCCTGGTTTATAGGCCCGCTCTTTGGTCAAACACCGGAAACCTACTATACGCACCATATTGGCATGCATCATCCGGAGAACAATATGCCGGAAGATGAAAGCTCCACCATGGCGTTTCAGCGCGACTCTATCCGCAGCTTCGCCAATTACCTGGGCAGTTTTGTGGTAGTGGGCGTATATAACCTCGCACGCTATCATCTCCGTAAAAAAAGGAGCAAACTGTTTGTACGGCTGGTAAGGGGAGAGCTGCTATTTATAGCTGCCTGTATTGGTTTATCCTTCATCAACTTCCCGGCAACCTTAGTGGTGTTCATCCTGCCCTATGCTATTTCCCGCGTTATCATGATGGTGGGAAACTGGGCACAGCACGCGTTTATCAGTGCCACAGAACCAGACAACCCTTATAAAAACAGCATTACCTGTATCAATACCAAATACAATCATAAATGCTGGAATGATGGTTATCACATCAGTCATCATGTGAAACCCAATATGCACTGGACCGAACACCCGGTATTTTTCCGGGAAACACTGGCTGAATACATCAGCAACGATGCGATTGTATTTGACGGCATTCACTTTCTGCATGTATGGGCCTACCTGATGGGTAAGCGGTATGACTTGCTGGCAAAGCATTTTGTAAATATCGGCGACCGGTTTCAAACAGATGCGGAAGTTATTTCTTTCCTGAAACAACGTACCAGGCGGATCATCTCCACACCAGCGTCACCGGTGGTAGCGGCAGCCTGATCATCTCCATATCATATTTTTTTTACACTTTATAACACTATCATATCTTATAATGGTAGTGATGCTCGTCAAAATGCCCGTCCATACTACATTTCAGGCCGTCCGCGGAAAGTTATATTATATTATCTTAATGAATATGCATATTCATAACAATAAGTAACTAAATTTGCGCTCTAACTTTTTTTATTAAAGTAAAAAATATGCGTACTGTTACACTGAAAAGGGTTGTGGTTACCGGATTGGGAGCATTAACACCTATCGGGAATGATGTAGAAACTTTTTGGAACAACTTGAAGGCAGGTGTCGGTGGCGCCGGCCCCATCACTAAATTTGACACCACAGAGTTCAAAACAAAATTTGCCTGTGAAGTCAAAGGATTTGATGTAGAAAAATATATGGAAAAGAAAGAAGCCCGCAAAATGGATTGCTTCACGCAGTATGCTATGGTGGCTGCGCAGGAAGCAGTACAACATGCCGGCCTCGATAAAGAAGGGATAGATAAAACTAAAATAGGCGTGATCTGGGCTTCCGGTAACGGTGGTATGCTCACGTTTGAAGAACAGATCGTGGAATTTACACAGGCTAATTTTGTTCCTAAATTCAATCCGTTCTTTATTCCTAAATTAATCTGCGATATCGCTGCCGGCCAGATAGCTATGAAATATGGCTTTATGGGGGTTAACTTCTGTACTGTTTCCGCCTGTGCCTCTTCTACAAGTGCACTGGTAGATGCGTTCAACTACATCCGTCTTGGTAAAGCCAATGCGATCGTTGCCGGTGGCTCCGAAGCACCGGTTACCCGTGCAGGTATTGCAGGATTCAACGCATTAAAAGCATTATCTACCCGCAACGATGATGCAGAACATGCTTCCCGCCCATTTGATGCACTACGTGATGGTTTTGTAATGGGAGAAGGCGCCGGTGCTATCATCCTGGAAGAATATGAACATGCTGTTGCCAGAGGTGCTACCATCTACGGCGAAATGATCGGCGGTGCCATGACCTGCGATGCCTACCATCTTACGGCTACCCATCCGGAAGGCATGGGCGCAAGATTAGGTATGGAACAGGCACTGGAAGATGCTGAAATTACCCCTACAGATGTAGATTATATCAACTCACACACCACTTCCACACCGGTTGGTGACCTGAGTGAGCTGAAAGCAATTGTAGCCGCATTTGGCGACCATACACCCAAACTCAATATCAGTGCTACCAAATCCATGACAGGTCACCTGTTGGGCGCTGCGGGCGCTATTGAAGCCATTGCGTGTATCAAAGCTACCCAGGAAGACATCATTCCGCCTACCATCAATACCCTTTCCCTCGGCGAAGGTATTCCCACTAACCTGAACCTCACCCTGGGCAAAGCACAGCAACGTGTTGTAAACATTGCCATGAGTAATACTTTCGGTTTTGGCGGACACAATGCCATTGTGGTATTCAAGAAATATAAATCTTAATGGATATGATTTCCCTGAAATAAGAAAAATTATTACCAGGAAAAAATAAATATCTCAATAAAATTTAAGATGCCTGTTCCCACTTAAAAGGAACAGGCATCTTCCGTTATTTCACCAACTTTTCACACCTCCTGCACCCATCCTGGTAATCATATCAATCTCATAAATCCTGGTCCAATTCGTAATTATCACGTAGCTTAGTAGTTTATTACTATGGCAAAGAAAAAAGAGAATGTACCCGCTGCTCCCGCTCCAGAAGCCACTGCAGATGACCAGATAGCTGTATTTGGCGCACGGGAGCATAACCTGAAAAACCTGGACCTGCTGTTGCCCAAAAATAAACTCGTGGTGATCACCGGTATCAGTGGAAGTGGCAAATCATCACTGGCATTTGATACAATTTATGCAGAAGGACAACGCCGTTATATGGAGAGTTTTTCTGCTTATGCCCGTCAGTTTATCGGCGATATGGAAAGACCCGATGTAGATAAAATCACCGGTCTTTCTCCCGTTATTTCTATTGAACAGAAAACCACCAATAAAAATCCCCGCTCTACCGTAGGTACCATCACGGAAATATATGATTTCCTCCGGTTGCTGTATGCCCGCGCGGGACTGGCCTATTCTTACAATACCAATAAGCGCATGACGCGCTTCTCGGAAGAAGAAATACTGGATCATCTCTTCAAAAATTATAATAAAAAGAAACTCGTTATACTGGCGCCGCTGGTACGTGGCCGTAAAGGCCATTACCGCGAACTGTTTGAACAGGTACGCAAACAGGGTTACGTGAAAGTGCGCGTGGATGGGGAAATACAGGACCTCAAAGAAAGAATGCAGGTAGACCGCTACAAGATCCACGACATAGAACTGGTGATAGACCGTATCCAGGTGCAGGACGATGCACGTACCCGCATCAGCCAGAGCGTACAAAAGGCGCTCACCATGGGCAAGGGCCTCCTGTTTATCATGGATAATGATACCAACAAGGTAAGCCAGTACAGCAAACAGTTGATGTGTGAAGATACCGGCCTTTCCTACGAAGAGCCATCTCCCAACACCTTCTCTTTCAACTCGCCCTATGGCGCGTGTCCGCGGTGTAAAGGGCTGGGCACCATCTACCAGATCAATATGGACGCGGTCATCCCCGATGAAAGCGTGTCTATCAACGACGGCGGACTGGCCCCTCTCGGCGAAGCCCGCGACACCTTTACATTTAAACAGGTACAGCAACTCGCAAAAAAATATAAATTCTCACTCACTTCCCCTATTTCTTCCATCCCCGAAAAAGCCCGCAACGTACTGTTGTTTGGCGATGAAAACGGTAAGCTGGAAGTTGATATGGCCTTTGAGCAAAACGGCGACGGCAGCCAGTATTCCACCGAATATGAAGGTGTGGTAAACATGGTACGCCGCTATTTCAACGATACTTCTTCCGATCATGTGCGCAACTGGGCCGAAGGCTTTATGCAACTCAGCACCTGCCCGGAATGTAATGGCACCCGGCTGAAGAAAGAAAGTTTGTTTTTTAAGGTAGATGATAAAAATATTTCCGAACTGGGAAATATGGATCTCGACAAACTAGCCGACTGGTTCCTGCACGTGGAAGACAGACTGGAAAAGAAACAGAACCTTATCGCCAAAGATATCCTGAAGGAAATCCGCGAGCGGCTTGGCTTCCTGCTAAATGTAGGACTCAGCTACCTCACCCTGAACCGGCCCACCAGGACCCTCAGCGGTGGCGAATCGCAGCGCATCCGGCTGGCCACACAGATAGGTTCCCAGCTGATGGGCATCACCTATATTCTTGATGAGCCCAGCATCGGCCTGCATCAGCGCGATAACATGCAGCTGATAGCAGCCCTGCGCAACCTCCGGGAAATGGGGAACACCGTAATTGTTGTAGAACACGATAAAGATATTATGCTGAGTGCAGATCACCTCGTGGACATAGGCCCCGGCGCCGGCGTACACGGCGGACAAATCATTGCACAAGGTACCCCCAAAGAGATCCTGAAACTGAATACACCCACCGCCGGTTACCTCAACGGTAAACGCGCCGTGCCCGTTCCTGCCGAACGCCGCAAAGGCAATGGCAACAGCCTTGAGCTGAAAGGCGCTTCCGGCAACAACCTGAAGAATGTAAACGTGAAACTGCCACTGGGCACTTTCATCTGTGTAACAGGTGTTTCCGGCAGCGGTAAGTCTACCCTGATCAACGAAACACTGTACCCCATTCTGTCTAAACATGCCTATGACTCCAAAATGGTGCCCATGCCCTACAAAAGCATTAAAGGGCTGGAGCATATAGATAAAGTCATTGAGATAGACCAGTCGCCCATAGGCCGCACCCCGCGCAGCAATCCGGCTACCTATTGTGGCTTCTTTACGGATATACGCACCCTGTTTGCGATGGTACCGGAAGCCAAGATCAGGGGCTACAATGCAGGTCGTTTTTCTTTCAATGTAAAAACCGGCCGCTGTGATGTTTGTGAAGGCGGCGGCATGCGCGTCATAGAAATGAACTTCCTCCCCGATGTATATGTGCACTGTGAAAAATGTAATGGTCGCCGCTACAACCGGGAAACACTAGAGATCCGTTACAAAGGAAAATCGATCTCCGATGTACTGGATATGACGGTAGACGAGGCCGTAGAATTTTTCCAGGCAGTACCCTGGATCTACCGGAAAATAAAAACACTGCAGGATGTGGGCCTGGGATATATCACCCTGGGTCAATCTGCTGTAACCCTCTCCGGTGGAGAAGCGCAGCGTGTAAAACTGGCCACCGAACTCTCTAAAAAAGATACCGGCAAAACCATCTATATCCTCGACGAACCTACTACAGGTTTACATTTCCAGGATATTTTACTGCTGCTGAAAGTGTTGAACAAACTGGTAGACCGCGGCAATACGGTATTGGTGATAGAACATAATCTCGACGTCATCAAGATGGCAGATTATGTAATAGACCTGGGTCCTGAAGGCGGTGGTGGTGGCGGTACCATTTTATGTACCGGTACACCCGAACAGATCAGCACCTGTAAAGACAGCCATACTGCCAGATTCCTCAAAAAGGAGCTGGGAATTTAATATCTTGCCAACTGTAAACAAGGAATGAAAAGCATTTACCAGATATTACTCACGTGTTCATTACTGGCAGCCATTGCAGCTTGTGAAAATGAAACAAAGATCTGCGACCAGACATTGCGTTCGGACCTGCAGGTATTGTTCCGGCGCGACAGCGCAGGTAAAGTATGGGACACAACCATGCCCAAAGTAACCTTGTATGCACTGGGAAGGGACAGTATCTACAAACAACAACGGCTGAAAAATATATTCCTGACATTGTCGCCCCTGGTGGATAGCAGCCAGTTTTACCTGAAAGTGGACTCCACGCTCACGCCGGACACACTAACGTTCAGGTATACACGCACCACACATTTTATATCACCCGGATGCGGCTTCGGCACTTACTATTACCTGGATACGGTAGTAGCTACACGGCATACAATTGATTCCGTTCTAATTAATTTAAAGACAGTAACCAGCAGTAATGATACGCATCTTACTTTGTTTTTCTTTAATCAGTAGTATCCTGTGGGGCGTTACTGCACAGGCACAACAAAAGCCGGCAGCCGTTAAAACAGATACTATTCATAAACCCGCAGCTGATACCACAGCTGCCATTACTTATAAGGACAGCTCGTACTTCGTACCCGGCGGGTTACGACTGGGGCTCGATCTTGGCCGTATTCTAACCGCCGTGTATTATCCTTACCGGAAAGAAGTAACCGTAATAGCGGATGCCCGAATTAAAAGTGACCTGTATCTCGCCGCAGAAGCGGGTTACACCAATACCCCCTTCAGCGATTCCAACTACACTTATAAAGGAAGCGGCGCTTTTATAACACTGGGCGTGGATTATAACTTCCTGAAAAGACAATACCCGTCAGAAAAAAACATGTTCTATGGCGGCATACGGTACGGCTTTTCCCACCTCACCTATGAAGTACCTTCCTATACGATCAATAGTCCATACTGGGGTAAAAACCTCGCAGGCAGCATCCCTAAAACCAATGTCAATGCCCATTGGGTAGAACTGGTAGTGGGACTGAAAGCAGAAGTATTGAAAAACTTTTTCCTGGGATGGAATCTGCGTGAGCGCATCCTGATCAATAACGTAAAATCTGATGAGATCACACCACTGGTGATACCAGGCTTTGGCAGCGGCTCCAAAAATGCCGTATTTGATATGCAATACACCATATCATACCAGTTTCCGCTGTACAGAATAAAGCAACATCATTTGATACCATCGAAGGTGGAGAAAAAGAAAATACCCAAAAAATAATCAGCGCCGGATCATTTCAATATGCGGTATCCCATCCTCCAGGTACGTATCACTCGTTTGTTCAAATCCAAGCGACGTATAAAAACGCTGTAAATATTGCTGGGCGCCGATCTTTATAGCACCCTTCCCATAATGTTCCTGTACAGTGGCAATGGATTTTTTCATCAGTTCCCTGCCGGCACCAGTGCCCCTCGCCAGCTGAGAAGTGACTACACGGCCTATCGATGATTCAGGAAATCTAATGCCAGGCGCAAACACCCGGGTATAAGCCAGCAACTGACCGTTGGCATCCCTGCCCATCACATGCAACGCTTGCTGATCAGCGTAGTCAATATCCTGGTACAAGCACCGCTGCTCTACCACAAACACCTCGTTCCGCAAATGCAGTATTGCATACAGCTCCTGCGTTGTCAGTTCCCCGAAGGACTTAATTTCCCAATTCATAAACACAACTTTGCTATAAATTTAATGGAAGCTTTCAATAATACTGCTAATTTTATAGCCTATAAATGAATCTTTAGTGTAACCAAGAATGATGGAAGATAAGCAGACGCCGTTCCTTTCACTGGAACACATCACCGTAAGATACCTCGACAAAACACTCTTCAATGCGCTCAGCTGGCAGATCAGCAAAGGAGAACAATGGGCGGTTACCGGCGACAGCGGCTCCGGCAAAACGGCCCTGCTGAATACCATCCTGGGCAAATTCAATATTATCAACGGCAGCATCCATCATCACTTTTATGACGATTGGCGCGCTACGCATACCATCACCGATCCTTATTTCAACTACCGTAACCTGGTGGCGATGGTAGGCCATCATCATACTTTCCGCAACCTCTCCAATACGACCACAGATTTTTACTATCAGCAGCGGTTCAACAGTATGGATGCGGAAAATTCGCCTACCGTGACGGAGTATCTCCAGGTCAGCGAATTGCCTGCACTGGTAGTACCCCTGCGCATAGCCCCACTGCTGGAAAAGCGGCTGATCAAACTATCCAATGGTGAAACCCGGCGGGTAATGATCGCAAAAGCACTCCTGCAACAGCCACAACTGCTCATGCTCGACAACCCGTTCATCGGGCTGGATATACAGGCACGTAAGGACTTCAGTAACATGGTCAATGAGATTATCCGCAACGGCACCACCGTATTGCTGGCTACCGCACCGCATGAAATACCGGATCATATCACCCATGTACTAACGCTCGAAAATGGCGTAATAACGGGTAAGTATACACGCAGTGAATTTATCAAGCGCCCGTTACCTGCGCAAAAGGAACAGCCATTGCCCGAAATGGAAGCGGCTAAAATATCAGCATTGGTGCAACGTACTACCACACCGGACTTTCAGACGATTGTAAAGATGGAAAACGTACGGGTAAAGTATGGAGAGAATGTGATCCTGGATAATATTAACTGGACGGTGAAACCCAATGAGAAATGGGCTTTGCTGGGACATAACGGTGCAGGTAAATCTACCTTACTGAGTCTCATCAATGGTGATAATCCACAGGCTTATGCCAACAAGCTATGGCTGTTTGACCGCAAACGTGGCAGCGGCGAAAGCATCTGGGATATTAAAAAGAAGATCGGTTTTATCTCTCCCGAACTTCATCAGTACTTCACTTCGCGCGATCATTGTTTACAGGTAGTATGTTCCGGTTTCTCCGATATCATCGGCAGCATCCGCCCGGCTACACCCGCCCAGGTGCAGATAGCAAAAGACTGGATGGACATCCTTGGCATCGGCCAGCATACAGCGTCGCCATTCAAACAGGTGCCTGAAAGCGCCCAGCGCCTGGTGCTGCTGGCGCGTGCACTGGTAAAGAACCCGCCACTCCTGATCTTTGATGAACCTTGCCAGGGACTGGATGCACAACAAAAACAACATTTCAAAAAAGTAATAGAACTGCTTTGTGAACATATGCCCGTAACACTCATCTATGTTACCCATTACGAAGATGAACTACCGGCCTGCGTAGATAAATTTATCCGGTTAACTAACGGTAAACAGTGATTTACAATATAACATCATCATCCTGGTTGGCGAATATTGATATATATATTTAAAAAAAATTATCTTCGCTGATCAGGACAACCCATTTAATTACATAAATCCTGTTACATTCGTATTTAATAGTAATAGTTAATCACCATAATCCATTCCCTGATGCACCTGACAAAACGGTTCTTTGCTGTTGTAGCATTATTTGTTTCCCTGGCAGCACTTTCATTGATGAGCGGCTGCCGGACCGCACGAAAAGAAATGAATCCCGAATTTGCCAGATATATTGAGGCATATACCGCGGGGATCATCTCCAAACAAAGCCCTATCCGCGTACATCTTGCCGGACAGGTAAACGTAACACATACGCAGAATGAAGCACTTGAAAAAGAAGTGTTCACCTTTTCCCCGTCCATAAAAGGGAAATCATACTGGATCGATGCCACTACTATCGAATTCCGGCCGGATGAAAATCTGCAACCAGGTAAAGCCTACGAAGCTACTTTTAAGCTGGGTAAGGTCATGGATGTACCGGCAGCACTCAAAGAATTCAACTTTGGGTTCAAGGTGATCAAACCTTCCTTTTCAGTAGATGTATATGGCCTGAAAGCCAGTACCAATACTACCCTGGACAAGATGTCATTTACCGGCGCCGTATATACTTCGGATACAGAAAGTCCGCAGGCCATCGAAAAATTACTGACCGCACAATATAACGGCAAGAAACTGCCGATCACCTGGCAACATAACGCCAACGAACGTACGTCGAAATTTACTGTCGCCAATATTGAACGTGGCAATACAGCCCGCAACCTGGAACTGAGCTGGAACGGCGATGCCCTGAAAGTAAATAATGCCGGCAAAAAAACGGTGGAAGTTCCCGCCATTGGCGACTTCAAAGTACTGGACGTGAAAGCCAAAACTGATCCAGAACTGCACCTGCTGGTACAGTTCTCCGATCCGGTCAGCATGGCGCAAACACTGGAAGGACTGATCAGTATCAGCGGGCAGGCCGATCTTCGCTATACCGTTGATGGCAGCGAAGTAAAAGTATATGCACCCGTACGGCTGGAAGGAAACTACAACGCTATTATCAATGAAGGCATCATTAATATAACAGATAAACGTTTAGGCAAAACTTTCAGCGCCAATGTAAACTTTGAAAACACATTGCCCTCTGTGGAAATCCCCGGCAACGGCGTAATCCTGCCGGAAAGCAACAAGCTGGTGATGCCCTTTGAAGCGGTGAACCTCAACGCTGTGGATGTAACCATCATCAAGATCTATGAAAATAATGTGCCGCAATACCTGCAAAGCAATACCCTCAACGGTGACCAGGAATTACGCCGTGTAGGCAGACCCGTAGTAGAGAAAACCGTCAGGCTGGATTCGGATAAATCAGTAAACCTGCACAAAAAGAACCGCTTCTTCCTGGATCTCGACAAATTACTACGCACAGAGCCAGGTGCTATCTACCGCATCACTATCGGCTTCCGTAAAGCATATGCCATGACTACCTGCGCAGCAGCGGATACCTTAGCAGACGGACAGGCCAATGAAGAAGATGATGAATATGAACGTAATTATTACGGAGATAAGATAGATGAGGATGATGCCTTCTGGCAACGCTATGACAGCTACTATCCATATGGTTACAGCTGGGAACGCCGTAATGATGCCTGCTCCAACTCCTATTATACCTCAGACAAATGGGCGTCCCGCAACGTTATCTCTTCCAACATTGGCCTTATTGCCAAAAGAGGAAATGACAACAGCATGATGATAGCGGTAACGGATATACGCGATACTAAACCCTTGATAGGCGTGGAACTGGAACTTCTCGACTATCAGAACCAGGTTATCTTTAAAACCAAAAGTGATGGGGAAGGTATGGCCACTTTCGACCTGAAACGCAAGCCCTATGTGCTCATTGCTAAAAAAGGAAATGAAAGGGGCTATCTTAAACTGGACGATGGCAGCTCACTCCCTCTCAGCCGGTTTGATGTAAAAGGCGAAGAAGTGCAAAGCGGTATCAAAGGCTTCCTCTATGGAGAGCGTGGCGTATGGCGTCCCGGTGACTCCGTATACCTTACCTTTATCCTGGAAGATAAAGAAAACAAACTCCCCGCCGACCACCCGGTTACACTGGAACTATACAATCCAAAAGGACAATTATATAAACGTATTAACCAGCACGAAAACCTGCATGGCTTTTACAAATTTGCCACCGCCACCGATGCGGATGATCCTACCGGCAGCTGGGTGGCCAAAGTAAAAGTAGGCGGCGCCACTTTCCAGAAAAATGTGCGTATAGAAACCGTGAAGCCCAACCGCCTGAAAATTAAAATGGATTTTGGCAGCAATACCGCGCTAACAAAAGGCAGCGGCTCCCAGGGCACCTTATCTGCTATGTGGCTGTTTGGCGCCACTGCACAGCATTTAAAAGCCAAGGTAGATGTATCGCTGGTACAACAAAAAACCAGCTTCAAAAACTTCGCAGACTATTCATTTGATGATCCGGTAGCGCAGTTTGAAGCAGAGAATAAAACCATTTTTGAAGGTCCGCTGAATGATAACGGTTCAGCACCGGTGAATGCAAACATTCAACTGGGTAAACTGGCCCCCGGCCAGTTGAAAGCCAACTTCGAAGTGAAAGTATTTGAGCCAGGAGGTGATTTCAGTATCGATCATTTCTCCATGCCCTATAATCCATTCACGTCCTATGCAGGGCTCCGCATTCCGCAGGGCGACCGTACCACCGGTATGCTGCTGACAGACAAAGACCACACCATCGATCTCGTGGATGTGGATGACAAGGGTAATCTTACTACCGGCAGCCGCGAAGTACAGGTAGAACTGTATAAGATCAGGTGGAGATGGTGGTGGGATGAAGGCGAGAACGAGAATTTCTCCAACTTTACCCAGGACAGCTACAACCAGCTGCTGACCAAAGAAACAGTGACCCTGCAAAATGGTAAAGGCAAATGGAGCCTGCGCATTAACGCACCCGACTGGGGTCGTTTCCTGATCCGTGTAAAGGACCTGCAAAGCGGCCATACGGCGGGCAAATCTGTGTACATTGACTGGCCCGGATGGGCAGAAAGAATGCAGAAAGACAATCCTGCGGAAGCAGCGATGCTTGTATTCACATCAGACAAACAACAGTATAAAACAGGCGACGACATCAACCTCACTATCCCCAGCAGTGAAGGCGGCAGAGGATTGGTCAGCATCGAATCCGGTAGTAAAGTGCTGAAAACATTCTGGCTCAAAACACAACAGGGACAAACAACATTCAAGTTCAAGGCGGAGAAAAATATGACGCCTAATATATACGTTAACGTTACCCTGCTGCAACCACATGCACAAACGCTGAATGATCTTCCTATCAGGATGTATGGCACCATTCCTATTTCTGTAGAAGATCCCGGCACCATCCTGAAACCGGTGATCACCATGCCGGAGAAGCTGCAACCTGAATCAGAAGGTACTATAACCGTGAGTGAAAGCAACGGTAAGGCAATGACCTACACCATTGCCATTGTGGATGAAGGATTGCTGGATCTTACCCGTTTCAAAACACCGGACCCGCATAGTTCCTTCTATGCACGTGAAGCGTTGGGCGTAAAAACATGGGATCTTTTTGATTACGTGATAGGTGCCTGGGGTGCTGACCTGGACCGCATATTGAGCATCGGCGGTGATGAAGGGCTGGATAAAAATGCCGGCAGCGCCAAAGCAAACCGCTTTAAACCGGTCGTGAAATATATGGGACCGTTCTACCTGAAGGGCGGACAAAAACAAACGCATAAATTCAAACTACCTCCTTACATCGGCTCGGTAAAAGCCATGGTGGTAGCAGGTCAGGAGGGTGCATACGGTTTCGCAGAAAAAGTGGTGGCGATAAAAAAACCACTCATGCTACTCACAACAGCGCCCCGTGTACTGGGACCGTCTGAAACCATTCAGCTACCGGTTACAGTGTTTGGCCTCGAACCAAATATCCGTTCTGTTAATGTAACACTCAGTACCAGCCCATTGCTGGAAATAGTAGGCGAACAAAATAAAACCGTCACCTTCTCCCAACCAGGAGAACAACTGGTGTACTTTGATGTAAAAGTAAAACCGCAGACAGGCATCGCTAAAATTAAAGTAGTGGCCAGCAGCGGCGGCGAGAAAGCAGAAGAAAATATAGAGCTGAATGTACGGAACCCCAACCCGGTGATCACTAACGTGATCGAACACACGCTGGAGGGAAGCCAGCAATGGAACACGCCGTACAGCCCTGTGGGTATGAGTGGTACCAATTCCGGCGTACTGGAGGTTTCTACGATTCCATCGCTCAACCTGGGTAAACGTCTTCAATTCCTGATCGGCTATCCACATGGATGTATCGAACAAACAACTTCCGGTGTATTCCCACAACTGGTATTGAACCAGCTGATGGACCTGAAAGAATCACAACTGGCAGAAATAACGAGGAATGTAAAAGCCGGTATCAACCGCCTGAAAAGCTTCCAGACTTCCGATGGAGGTCTTAGCTACTGGCCGGGTGAAAGCAACTCCGATGAATGGGGTACCAACTATGCAGGGCATTTCATGCTGGAAGCACAGGCGCTCGGTTATACGCTTCCACCGGGATTACTGGACCAGTGGAAGAAATACCAGCGCAATAAAGCCAGCACCTGGGCGCCCAGTACACAGAACTTCTACGGCGGGGATCTTACCCAATCGTATCGTCTCTACCTGCTGGCACTGGCCAAAGCGCCCGAACTGGGCGCCATGAACAGGCTGAAAGAATTCAAATACTTGTCTGTTCCCGCCAAATGGCGGCTGGCAGCAGCTTACAAGCTGGCAGGCCAACCGGAAGTAGCCAATTCACTGGTGCAGAACCTGGGCACAGATGTAAAACCATATAATCAGCTGGGCGGTACTTTCGGCTCCGATCTGCGTGATAAAGCCATGATCCTGGAAACAATCACCATCCTCGGACAGCGTAACCGCGCGAATGAACTGGTGAAACAGATTGCGGCGCAGTTATCACAAAACGACCAATGGTATAGCACACAAACAACTGCCTATGCCCTCATTGCAGTAGCGAAATATTGTGGCAACAATAAAGGTAGCAGCAAAATGAATTTCGCATACACCTTAAACGGCGTTAAAGGCAGCGTAAACGGACAATCTTTCGTAACGCAGGTACCTGTCACCTTTAGCGGCGCAACGGGAAATATAACCATGCAGAACAACGGACAGAATGTATTATACGTTCGCCTCATCCTGCAAGGCCAGCCCGATGCCGGTCAGGAACCGGTGGCCAGCAATAATCCCGATATACTCGGTATGCAGGTACAATACAGCACCCGCGACGGCAAACCGCTGGACCCCGCCACCATGCGGCAGGGCAGCGACTTCATGGCCACTGTTACCATTCACAACCCCGGCAAACGCGGCTACTACGAACAAATGGCACTGTCGCAGATCTTCCCGTCAGGATGGGAAATACTCAATACCCGCTTAATGGATAATGACAGCGCATTCCATTCGTCACCAGCTACGTATATGGATATACGTGATGACAGGGTGTATACTTATTTTAATATTGAAGAAAATAAAACACGTACGTACAACGTGCTGCTGAATGCTGCATACCTGGGCCGGTATTATCTTCCGGCTACTTCCTGCGAAGCGATGTATGATAATACCATACATGCATTTATACCGGGAAAATGGGTAGAGGTAACGAAGTAGAGAAAGGAATAAAAAAAGGGCTGACCGATATGCTTCGGTCAGCCCTTTTTTTATATACTAAAACTCCGGCGGCGTAAAGCCGAAGTGCCGGTAAATACTTTGTCCGCGGTCTCCCAACAGGAAAGCCATGAAATCAGTGGCCGCCTGCTGATGTGGCGCTGTTTTCAAAATACCCGCCCAATAGGATGCTTTGATATTTTCCTTTGCCGGAATAGCTACCGAAGATACCGGATGCCCCAGTAACTGCTGATAGTAGGCTTCCGTAAACCATACAGGGCCTGCATCTGCCTGTTTATATAAAACGCGCAGCGGCGTTTCGCGGTGGTGGATTTTCGTAAGATAAGTGGTACCTGTTTTCACTTTATCTTCCATAATACTATGCTGTAAAGCAGTACCACCGGCTTTTACATATGCTTCTTCTATGCGTTTGCCGATGCCTTCCCAGGCGGGATTGGGCATACTTACCCGCACATCTTTCCGCGCCAGGTCCCGCAAAGAGCGGATCTTTTTTGGATTATCTTTCTGTACCATGATAGCGAGGGTATTACCCGCATAATTTTTCACAACAGAGAAGCTATCACGGAGCTGATCAATACGGCCCTTTCCTGCGGTGTAGATGTCAGGTTTTATTTCAATGCGCAGGTTGCCCATCACCAGCGATCCGGTAGCAATCTGCTGTGCCAGGATGCCCGGCGGCAGCGTTTCTGCAAACACACGTGTATATTGTGGATAAGCCTTTTTAAAGTCGGCGATTAAAGAGTCTATGACCATAAACTGATTACCTGCAAAAAAGATCACCAGCTGCGGGTCAATGATATCGCCAAACAGATCAGGTACATTGTCGATACCAGGTACGGTAAAGTGTACACCACCCTGGGGTGGTGTGTTCCATGGCGGATCAAAGCGATGATCCTGGGCAAAGAGACTACCGGCCAATAGCAGGTTCGCTACCAGCAGTGTTATAATATGTTTCGTCATGGTGTATCGTTTATGGGTGTACGTAAGACCAGCCTTCCTGTTGTTTGATGATCAGCTCACCATTTCCGCTGGGTGTATAATTTACAAAAGGGAAAAGTTCATCTTTACTGATCTTCTTTTCTTTGAGTGTGTTCTCGCATTCTACCAGTATCACTCCTCTTGCTTTCAGGTCCTGGAGCAGTTCTTCATAAGGGTGATCCTTTCTGTATAAAGCTACACCACCACTATGTGCTACCAGTTCAATGGTCAGTTTATTTTGCAGACGTGGATCTTCCAGGGCGTTTTTAATATTACGCAGGGTGCCACGTATTACCTTATCATTGTCACTGTTCAGCTGATACACTGCCTTGTACTTTGTTTTACGCTGGCTCATGGCGTACTGTGTGCCTATCAGGCTGAAGAGGCAGAGCAGCAGGATTCCTTTTCTCATGGTCGGTTTATATTTTATAATGTTAAGGTTTCATCGGTTGGTAAGGGCCATACTTATGCTGTTTTTCAGAGAAAGCATCCGCATAGGGACCAAACGGGAAATCGATCGGCTTCTTTTTAATATCGACCCAGTCGCCGGATTGATCTTTATGTGGCCGTGGCTGCGAGTTAATAAAAGCAGCAACGTCCCAGGCTTCTTCATCTGTCAGCTGTGGGTTTTCGTAAGTTACGCCAAAAGGCATATTATATTTCACATAGCCGGCGAAGTTAGAGAGCCGGAAAAGACCCGCAGCATCATTGTAGCTTTGCGGCCCCCATAGTGGCGGGAAAGTATATACCACGCCATCGGGCTGTAGTAAGCCTTCTCCGTTTTTACCATGACAGGTCTGGCATTTTTGTGTGTAAACCTTGCTGCCGCCGGCAACATCCGCAGCACGGGTAAGCATAGGTACTTTTTTAATACCGCTACCCGCGGGGCTTTCGTCTTTTTTCACACCGGTGCCCACCCATTCAATATAGGCCTTCATGGCCACCATTTCTTTGCTGGAAGTGTCTGGCGCCTTACCGTTGAGGCTCCGCTCAAAACAATCGCTGATACGCTTGTAAACAGATTCGCTGGTGCCGGACCTCGCCCTGAACTTGGGATAGTTGGCAGCTACCCGGCTATAGTTGTTACCAAAGGGGCTGGTGCCTGCATTGAGGTGGCAGTTCTGACAGTTCATTCCATTGGAGAGCTGCAACACACTTCCTTTAGGACCCAGGTAACGGGCCGTTTCACTGATCAGCGCCTTGCCATAACGAATGGCGTCGCCCTTTTCGCCGGCAGGGATGCTGCTTTCCGCAGGCGGCTGCCATAAGGCAGGTTCTTTTGCAGCAACAGCTGATGCAGCCTCTGTAGCGGGTGTATCCGTCTTACCCGATGGCCGCCACCATAGATACCCAAAAATAAAACAGGTTTCCACTACTACCAGCAGCCCTAAAATAAACAGGCAGGTAACCAATCGGAAAATAATACGCCTGTGGCGTTGCACATCATTGTTCTCAGTTTTCATCGCAAATTACAGGTTGGTGTACATTGCAAATGTAGCAGGTACAGCGGGTCGTGTCAAATAACTAATAATTATAGGTAATAACGTCCGGTTATCATTATAACTATAAATTGGTTATGACTGATACAATTACAGGTAAAATCTTTTGTTGTTCAACCGGTTTCTCTTAAATAACTTATTACAAATCTGTCTTTAGCGATGCCAGATCCTTTAAATTTGACTGCAAAATACTCACATTTGCCATTGAATCAAATTGTTCGGCAGATTGAGACAATTATTTTACCAGATTTTACGAATGAACCGATATAAATTCCGACAGTGGTGTATAAAAAAGAAATGGTGGCTTGCCGCAGCAGCAGCGGTTTTGCTGGCCTATTATTTTTGTTTGCCCAGACATCTTTTTACCAGCCCTACTTCTTTTGTACTGGAAGATACCGGTGGCGATCTGCTCAATGCCAGCATTGCACCCGATGGGCAATGGCGCTTTCCTTACAACGCGGATGTGCCGGAAAAATTTGAAAAATGTATTGTAGCCTATGAAGATAAACGCTTCTATTATCACTGGGGCATCGATCCCATTGCGGTAGGCAGGGCGGTAAAACAGAACCTGCGTGGCAGAAAAGTAGTGAGTGGCGGTAGTACACTGACGATGCAGGTGATCCGGTTATCGCGTAATCAACCCCGCACTATCTGGCAAAAGATGCTGGAAGCAGTGATGGCTACCCGCCTGGAATTTGCCGCCTCTAAAAAGAAGATCATCGCCTTATATGCCGCCAATGCACCTTTTGGTGGCAACGTGGTTGGACTGGAAGCCGCCTCGTGGCGCTACTATGGCCGGAAAGCGGATCAGTTGTCATGGGGCGAGATGGCCGCACTCGCCGTATTACCCAACAGCCCCGCACTGGTACATCCCGGTCGTAACCGTACAACGTTAATGACTAAACGAAATCAGCTGCTCGACCGGTTATATCATCGCCACAACATTGACAGTATTACCTGTCAGCTGGCCAAGCTGGAACCCTTACCAGATCAGCCTTTACCGCTGCCGCAATATGCACCGCATTTACTGGACCGTTTCCGGCAGGATTATCAGCAACAAAAATCAGATGCCCCTACCCGTATCAGAACAACCGTAGACATAGCCTTACAACGGAATGTAACTACCATAGCAGAACGCTATCACAACGCCTACAAAGCCAATGGCATCAACAACGCCGCTGTACTGGTACTCGACGTGGAAACAGGCAACACCCTTTCCTATGTAGGCAATATTTATAAACCGGAAGATCCCGAGCTGGAAAGCCATGTAGATATTATCCAGGCGAGAAGAAGTCCCGGCAGTACACTCAAACCCGTTCTTTATGCAGCCATGCTCAATGATGGCCTCATACTGCCCAACACACTGATACCGGACATACCCACACAAATAGCCGGTTACTCACCACAGAACTTTGACCTCAACTATGACGGCGCTGTACCAGCGTCGCGGGCACTGGCACGTTCCCTCAACATCCCGGCAGTACGCATGTTACAGATATACCGCTACGAACGTTTTCATGCACTGCTGCAAAAAATGGGGATCACCACCCTCAATAAACCCGCAGATCATTACGGTCTTTCCCTTATCCTCGGCGGAGGTGAAACCACGCTGTGGGAAATGTGCGGTATGTACGCCAGTATGGCCCGAACATTGATTCACATGGATCAGTACAACGGCAAATATGACATGGATGATATTCATCCGCCTAACTATCAGCGCAACATCCAGCGCAAATCGCAATACGGATTAAGCAAAGAAGGCATCCTGGACGCAGGCTCCATCTGGTACGCCTTCCAGGCAATGACAGAAGTAATGCGCCCCGGTGAAGAAATGCTGTGGCAGCAGTTCTCATCATCCCAGCGCATCGCCTGGAAAACCGGCACCAGCTTCGGGTTCCGTGATGGATGGGCCATCGGCGTCACCCCAAAATATATCGTAGGCGTATGGGTAGGTAATGCAGATGGTGAAGGCAGACCCGGGCTGATCGGTGTTTCCACGGCAGCGCCCATCCTGTTCGACGTATTTCGTTTATTGCACACCGGTAGCTGGTTTAATACGCCGTATGCACAGCTGCATAAAATAGAGGTATGTCGTAAAAGTGGTTACAGGGCCAGCGAACTATGCGATGTAAAAGATTCTATGTATGTACCTGCAGCAGGTATCAGGGTAGGCGTTTGTCCGTATCACCAATTGGTGCATCTCGACAGAACAGGGCAGTGGCGCGTTACGGAAAGTTGTGAGTCGCCGGAGTTCATGCAACATAAATCATGGTTTGTACTGCCGCCTTCACAGGAATACTATTACCGCGGTAAAAACTCGTACGAGCAACTGCCCCCTTACAAACCGGATTGCCTCGCCTCCCTGGGGCAGGATAAAGCCCCTATGGAGCTGATTTACCCCCGTCCTAATGCGCGTATATCCGTTCCCGTAGAAATTGACGGTAAACCCGGTCAAACCATCTTCACCGCCACACACCGCAACAGCACCGCCAAAATATTCTGGCACCTCGATGATCATTTCATCGGTACCACCACCGAATTTCATCAGATGGCTTTACATCCGCCCAGCGGAAAACATACCATCACACTCGTAGATGAAAATGGAGAAAGAATAGAACTACAGTTCACTATCGTACCAGGAGACCAGGATTTACAGGAATAAAAAAGGATTAGCAGGATGGGTGTTTTGTTGTTTATAAATAATGATTTCAACAAAACGCCCATCCTGCTAATCCTTTTTTATTCCTGTAAATCCTGGTCAATAGTTGTATTTCTCCTTCCACAACCCCTTCAAATGCTTTCTCAGCTCATCTTCGCGCTGGTTCTTTCCTGGATCGTACAGCTTTGTTCCTTTGATGGCATCAGGCAGAAATTCCTGTTCTATAAAGTTATTTTCATAACTATGTGCGTAACCGTATCCTTTGCCGTATCCCATCTCTTTCATCATTTTCGTAGGGGCGTTCCTGATATGCATGGGCACAGGCAGATCACCGGTTTGGGATACGAGGGATTGTGCACTGCTGATGGCCACAACAGCCGCATTACTTTTGGCAGAAGCAGCCAGGTAGGTAACGCATTGCGATAAGATAATCCTTGATTCGGGATACCCGATCATGCTAACGGCCTGAAAGCAGCTCGTGGCCAGCAGTAAGGCGTTTGGATTGGCATTACCGATATCTTCAGAAGCGAGGATCAACAGACGCCGTGCAATGAACTTTACATCTTCCCCGCCTTCTATCATGCGGGCCAGCCAGTATACAGCAGCATTGGGATCGCTGCCACGGATCGACTTAATAAAGGCCGAGATGATATCATAATGCTGCTCCCCACCCTTATCGTAAATGGCTACACGCTGTTGCGCAATCTCCATCACCTGCTGATCGGTGATCACAATAGGATCTTCCTGCACGGTGTTGACAACAAGTTCAAACAGGTTGAGCACTTTACGGGCATCTCCGCCGGAAATATTAAACAGGGCAGATGTCTCCTTTATTTCAATGTTTTTGGATTTCAGCCATTCATCACGCTCCATGGCCTGTTTCAACAGTTCCATCAGGGCGTCGTTGTCGAGTGGTTTCAGTACATATACCTGGCTGCGTGACAGCACCGCCGCATTCACTTCAAAAGAAGGATTTTCCGTGGTAGCGCCTATGAGGGTGATGATCCCCTTTTCTACCGCACCCAGTAAGGCATCCTGCTGAGATTTATTAAAGCGGTGGATCTCATCAATAAACAATACCGCATGATGTTGCCGTCTTGCCATTTCTATCACTTCCCGCACTTCTTTTACGCCGGCAGAAATAGCACTGAGCGTATAAAAAGGCACCTGGAGGGTATGTGCAATAATATTGGCGATGGTGGTTTTACCAACACCGGGAGGGCCCCACAGGATCATGGAAGGGATCTTTCCCTGCTGAATGGCCTTCCTTAAAATACTGTCTTTACCGGTAAGATGTTCCTGCCCCACCAGTTCATCTAACGTAACAGGTCTTATCCGCTCTGCTAATGGTTGCATACATGTAAATTATGGGTGATTGCCCGGGTCAACGGGTGGATTTTTTTTATCAGGATGATTGATCTGCTGCATTTTCAGCTGCATGATTCCTTTGATGGACCTGGCACGGGCTACCGCCAGTGCGGCCTTTTCGCCGGTAAAATGTTCTGCTACCGTCGCTTCAAATAATTGCAGCCAGCGATCAAAAAGTGCCGGTTCCAATGCAATTTTTTTGTTCAGCGCAAAATGCGGGTTCATGGCATTCCGGCCATAGCTCCCGGTATCCAGCAACAGGTTCTCCCAGAAATCGTACATAATGGGCAGATGATGCGCCCAGTCTACTTTGGCAATATCGTTAAATATATATCCGATCAGGTCATCTCCCTTTACTTTATCATAAAAACTGTTCACTAACAGGGCAATATCATTTCTGTCTGTAATTTCCTGTTTTCCCATAGCTGATTATTTTATTCCTCTTCCTGTTGGTGATGTTGTTCCTGTTTCCCCAACCATTGCTTCAGATAACTGAAGGAAAGGTTGGCATTAAACGTAAGCAGGAAGCTAAGTACCAGGAAAACAGCGCCCAAAGGCTTCAGGATAGATACATTGATAGCCGCCTGTTCCTGCGGAGGCATCTGTTTTACGGCTTCGGCAATCATTTCCGGGGAAGCTGCCAGCAGGCAAAATCCACCGAAAAACAGGAGCATTCCAAAACCCATGGTAATAGCACCCATAATACGGATGCCTGTCGGTGTATTTTCTTTCAGTGGTACTTCCGGCAGGAGCAGGCTCCGCTGGAGGTATAGCGACAAAATACTATGGATAAAACACGCACCCCAGATCATCAGCGATAGCAGCATCATAATATTTGTACCCACAAACAGAGTCACATATAAGCCAACAAACGTGAAGAAGCCTGATACCATTAGCGTTAATGCTGTCAGTATCCTATATAATTTAAACCTAAAATTCATTATTTACTTATTTTTAGCGACACAAACCTACCTAATTATTCAGAGAATTAACGATTTGATGACGGGAGATTTACCCCCCTATTGCCACTCATAAAAAAGGAGGTATATTGCCTGCCTTGATTTCCCTAACTTTATACACTAAACCTGTCTTAAATATGAACAAAGCAAATGCGGTAAAACTACCGTTGCTGGCTGCCATGGTCACCCTTGCAGCCTGCAATAACAACGGTTCCTCGCAGCAAGCAGCAGATTCAACCCAGGTCCCTGCGTTCAATCTGGCTGACATCGACTCCATCTACAAACCCTGCGATGATTTTGACAACTATGTAAACGGCAATTGGAAAAAGAACAACCCTATCCCTTCTACTGAAAGCCGTTGGGGTGCATTCAACATCCTGGACAAAGAAAACAAGGAAGTCCGCCTGAAAGGAATTATCGCCAACATTTCCAGCAAAAAAGACCTGAAAAAAGGCTCTGAAGAACAACAAATCGCAGATTATTACACTTCTTACCTCGATACCGCTACCATCGAACAACGCGGTATCACCCCATTGCAACCTTATCTTGATAAGATCAATGGCATTAAAACATTGGCTGACTGGGCAGCTGTGACCGGCGAACTACAGAAAATAGGGGTTACCTCTTTTACTGGTTTCGGCGCCGATGCAGACATGAAAGACAGCAAAATGAATATCCTCTACCAGGGACAGGCAGGCCTGAGCCTCGGTGAAAAAAGCTACTACGAAAGACAAGATTCCGCCACTAAAAATGTACGTAGCGAATTTGTTACACACGTAGATAAAATGTTTAGCCTGGCCGGCTTCCCCGATGCAACACCCGGCAACATCATCCTCAACCTGGAAACCAAACTCGCCAAAATCCAGTTATCAAACGTAGAACTGCGCGACCCGGTTAAAACCTACAACAGGGCAGCATTCTCTGAACTGAAAAAACTGGCGCCGGATTTCGACTGGGATGCCTTCGCCCATTCACAGGATATCAAAACAGATACCCTCGTACTGCAAAACAAAGCTTATATCACCAATGCCAACGCATTACTGAAAGCTACGCCACTGGAAACATTGAAAACATATACCAGGTGGCAGTTACTGAGCAGCTTTGCAGGCTATTTACCAAGTGCGCTACAGTCAGAAAATTTCCACTTCTTCGGAACGGTTATGACTGGCAAAAAAACACAGAAAACCCGCGCAGAAAGAGCCATCCGCTCTACTGATTCCAAACTGGGTATGCCGCTGGGTAAACTGTTTGCCAAAGAATATTTCCCCGAAAGCAGTAAAGCGAAAGTTTCCGAGATGATCGAAAACGTGCGCAAAGTATACGGCGAAAGAATCGATAAACTCACCTGGATGGGCGATTCTACCAAAGTAATGGCACACAAAAAACTGGCTTCCTTTACCTACAAGATCGGCTATCCTGATAAATGGAAAGACTATTCTTCTATCGATATCGATAAAGGTAAACTGCTGGAAAATGCTGTTTCCGCAATGCTATATGAGCACAAAGAAAACATTGATAAAATTGGTAAACCGGTAGATAAAAGCAAATGGGAGATGACGCCGCAAACGGTGAATGCCTACTACAACCCGTTGAACAACGAAGTAGTATTCCCTGCAGGTATCCTCCAGCCGCCTTTCTACAACCCCAATGCGGATGATGCAATCAACTACGGTGGTATCATCGCGGTAATAGGCCACGAATTTACACACGGATTCGATGATCAGGGTTCTCAGTTCGATGCAGATGGTAACCTGAAAAACTGGTGGACCAAATCCGACCGCGAAAACTTTGATAAGCTGACAAAACGTTATATCGATTACTTCAGCAATATTGAAGCAGCACCCGGTTTCAAAATCAATGGCGCACTGACCATCGGTGAAAACGTTGCTGACCTTGGCGGTTTAACACTGGCCTATCATGCACTCCTGAAATCATTTGAAGGTAAAGGCGAACCTAAACCAATTGATGGTTTCACCTGGCAGCAGCGGTTCTTCCTCGGCTGGGGACAGGTATGGCACGGTAACATCACTGATGCTGCACTACGCAACCAGATACAAACAGACCCACACTCTCCTGCAAGATTCCGCATCAACGGGCCGCTCCCGCACATGCAGGAATTCCAGGCAGCATGGGGTTGCACTCCTGAGAGCAAAATGGTATTGCCCGATGCGCAACGTGTAGTCATCTGGTAAATTATTTAGTCATTTGATGATTTATTTATTTAGATAGTTTGTTTCAGAAAAAGATCTATGCTGAAACAAACTATCTAAATAAATAAATTATCAAACAATCCAATTAAAATCATGAAACTTTTTATACTGGCCTGTAGCACATTATTCATTTTCGCATGCAATCAAAGCAGCAAACCCACAGACGCACAAGATACGCCCATGCCCGAAGCGCCAGCGCCTGAACAGGCTGTAGTGAGCGACAAATGGCCCGATCCCGTATGCCGCATGCCTTATGACACCAGCTATAAGGAATGGACTGTTTACCAAAGCGACACCATTCATTTTTGCTCCACCACCTGCAAAGGCGTATTTGAAAAAAATCCCGAAAAATTTATGGCAAGGCTGAAGAAATAAAAAAACCGTCCCGGTGAAAACCGGGACGGTATAAATACAGCTTATGAAATCTATAAATATTAAATACTTATACAAATTTTAGTTGCCAAACTTGGCCCAGGTAGCTGTCCAGTCATTAGTCGCATCCATCGCTCCAACAAAAGAAGTCTTGTCAAAGAATGCATGATCCAGACCACCGGTAAATTTACCTGTTGTGGTAAGTGCTACAGAACCCGCCTGTGGCTTCACATTAGGTGCAACGATGTTGAAAGGGTCTGTCAGTTTGATATCAGCAGGATTGGTAAAAAGTTTGCTCATATTCGCGCCTTCTACCATCAGTTTAAGATCAGCAGCAGTCCATACAGCAGCATCCACTAATTTGTCGATTTTGAAAGGTTCCTTAACAGCATGCAGGAAACTATTTTCAAACTTGCTGATACCCGTTTTATAGTAAGTAGCCGTCAGGTCATCATCAAGATCAAGACCAGCCAGTTGACCACCCACTACAATAGAGTTAGCCATTTCAAACTGTGCGCCTCTTCTCCAACGCATACCGTAGCCATAGGAGGCACTGGTATTTGCTGCGTTGTTAGGACCAACCGCCGTAAAGTTTGACAGGATAGGATGTGTGATCGGTGTAGCCGTGTATGGTTTGGAAGTACCATTTGTGTTGTCTACTTCAAAATTGTTGGATATATCTCCCTTGGTTTTATCATCTGTAAAAGCAGGATCCTTAATGGAAATAGCATACTGGATCTTACCACGGTAGCCATCATCAAAATCAAAATCATCATCCGCGCATCTGTAAGCAATGAGGTGTTTGGCATTTACAGTACCACCAAAAAATTCAAAGGCATCATCCAGTCCGCGGATCACCTGTACATAATCGATCTCAGTACCATCACCAACAGCATACAGGGAAAGCCCGTTAATTTCATCATTGGGTGCAGTTGCTTTACCACCGTATTCAATTCTTACATATTTCAGTACACCGGAATTATCGTGATCATCGTTACCACCAAAAGCTTTATGAGCGGCATTTACATCACCTTCTACTTCTGCGTGGTTACCATTGCCGGTTGCTTTACCGATCAATACTACACCACCAAGATCACCTGGTTGTTTATCAGTATGAGCGGAAGTAAATACGATAGGCGCATCTTTTGTTCCATTGGCCATAATTTTGGCGCCTTTATAAATCACGAGTACACCAGCAGAATCTCTGTTACTGATAATCTGTGTACCTGCTTCAATGGTTAAGGTTGCAGGAGCATCAACATACACATAACCGCGCAACCGGTACACTTTATCTTTAGACCAGGTAGTGTTGGCACTGATAGTACCTCTCACACTGATGGTGTCACTATCTGCAGCCGGTGGTGGCGTTGTACCGTTGTTATCATTTTTGCTGCAAGCCGCAAACAGGGATGCAGTTGCTACCAGTAAAAACAAGTTTTTGTTTGTCATTGCTATTATAATAATTTGATTACAAAATTTGGTTTTCTATATTAAACCAACTTTAACGGAGCGTTACGCAATTGTTATTTATCTGTGGTAATTATTTGCTGGAATGGTGCATGAAATTATACCGGAAGGAAACAGAGAAAGTAGTTCCCGGTTTCATCGCATTGATGACCTTATCATTACCGGCATTGTAAGCTGTTTTATCACTACCGGGATACTTGTAATACAAGGCAACAGGTTGCGCAAAAATATCAGCAATGCTTAGTTTCAGTTCTCCCGCATTTCCAAACAATTTTTTACTGATCTGAAAATCCACCACATCACGGGGTTTCTCATAGGTATCCAATCCTTCCTGTTCACCTCTGAAGCGCAAACGCTGTCCTATACGGTTATACAGGAGATTCATAGAGAAGCCGTTGTTGGACGAAGCATAGGTGAGCCCACCATTAACCAGGTAAGGCGACTGCCCTTGTAACGGCGTTTTTTTATTCACACCTTGCAGATCTACAGAGGAATGGATCAGGGCAGCATTCGTGTAAAAAGTTAGTCCCTGGAAAACTGGATGCTGACTGATAAATCCGAGGTTCTTTCTCAATTCAATTTCACCACCAAAATCTGTTGCAGCATCTGCATTACTGAAAGACAGCACATCGTTTCCTTTGTTAACCTGCTCTATCGGATTTTTAAATTTCTTGTAGAACAAAGAAGCAGATAATACCTCGCCGGCGCCCGGGAAAAATTCAAATTTCAGATCCGCATTTGAATTGATGCTACGTTGCAGATCAGGATTACCGGAGATAATAAATTCATTCTCGTAGTCATAATATCTGAAAGAGGCCAGTTCCCGGAACTCCGCTCTGTTCACGGATTTGGAGAAGGAAGCACGCAGGTTGGTTTGCTCGCTCAATCCTATCGTCAGATTAGCAGATGGCAATACATCTGTATTGTTGTAATCCTGTGTTTTTTGATTAACCGCTTTTAATTGCTGGTGATAATTTTCTATTCTCGCTCCCCATACCAGCCGGATGTTATTGGTAAGCCTGTTATCCAGCATCAGGTACCCGGTGCTAAGATCGCCTATGCCTTCATAATCTTTCGTATTCATATCAATCCTGGCGAGGAAGATGCTGTATTTATCCAGGTTGGCATTACTGAAAATATTACCGGGGTTCACGTCTTTATCAAGGTCAATATTTATACCGCTTCCGCCATTGGCATTACTGGCATAACCAAGCGCCACTACAGAAAAATCCCTGTCTCTGTAAACTTTTCCGCCTCCGAATTTAAATTGTTGTGATTCGCCTAACAGTTTGAAAGGCATCGTAAAATTCAGGTTACCACTGAAAATATTTTCTTTAAGATTTGAGAAGACGCGTCCTGCACTGTTTACAGCCGGACTATTTTCATTGGAAAGATGCAGGAAGAAAGGCTGGTCAGGATTGCGCTGGAAAAACGCCAGGATCCGCTGGTCTGGTTGATTTCTGTAGGAACGTCCGTAAGCGGCATTCCAGTCAATGCGCAACTTTTCAGACTTCAATCGATGCTGCCCTTCCAATACAGAATTAAATAATCCGTTTTGGGTGGTTTCATTATTCAAACTATAAACACCTGTGGTGAGGTTGGTGCCATCATACTGGAAACCATTCCTGCGCGTGAAGTTTACATTAAAATCGTTGTTGTAAAAATTCTTCCACGACAACTTGCTTTTACCGTAGGTGTATGCCAGGTTGAGCACACTACCGAGGTTGCGGTTTTTTCCATAAATCTCATCGTGGTAGGAATAGGTATGTTCCTTTGTATTCAGGTAAGCATCTCTTTGCTTAAATCGCAGGGTTTGACTGTTTCCATAATTCACTGCGAAGATATATCCGAACCTGCGGTTGTTCTTCAACGTCCAACTGTTGCCCATAGAGAGTTGTACGCTCAGTGGTGGCAATGCTTGTCCGTCTTTGGTTTCACCATAGGTATTGGAGAAATTTTTCGAGATCGCTATTTTCTGACTTGTTTCGAGATTGGTATAATTGTTTTTAACATTGCTGTATGCAGCAGGCAATTTACGCGATCCATCATCAAAACCTATGAAGTCAAACTTACCTTTAGGCGGACCGGAATAAAAATCTTTAAACGTTGTTTGTGTATTATAACCGGTTCCCAGTGTTAATTCCAGGAATTGCTGATCAGGAAAATCTTTGGTGCTTACTTTGATGGCGCCACCGGAGAAATCACCAGGCAGATCAGGCGAAGCTGTTTTGTAGATCGTGATGTTATCAATCAGGTTAGCGGGGATGATGTCGAAAGCAAACGCTTTTTTATCAGGTTCTGTGCTGGGTAGTACGGAGCTGTTCATCAGCGTGGTGTTGTAACGGTCTCCCAGTCCTCTTACCACTACAAATTTATTATCCTGGATGCTGGTACCGCTGACGCGTTTTAATACTTCACCGGTATTTTTATCGGGCGATTTTTTGATGAGATCAGCAGAGATACCATCGGATACGACGGCACTATTTTTCTGTGCTGCATATAATGCATTGATGGTTTCCTGTTTGAAAGAACCTCTGATCACTACTTCGCGGAGCTCTTCAGACTTGGGTTCATCCATAATGATGTTGAGCTGTGTAGGTGCGGTGGGCTTTACAGCTACTTCAGAAACTGATTTTGTCTGGTAGCCTATGTATTTAAAATTGATGGTGTAAGTTCCGGGTTCAACGATCATGGAATACCGGCCTTCCACATCTGTTACGGCGCCTTTGCCGGTGCCTTGTACCACAATGGTAACGCCGATCAGGGCTTCTCCTGTTTTCTTATCCGTTACTTTGCCGGTAAGCTTGGCAGGATCGCCGGCCAATGCAACATTGGCGATCAGGGTAAATACAGTTAATATCCAGATTTGTACAGAGATAGCGGTTATGCCTTTCACGATATTTCAATTTTGTTTTAATCCGGCTTTAATACCGTTTTAATATCGTTGGCAAAAGTATCTCTGGTGGATTAACGGAGTGTTAAGCCAGTATTACCAGCATGTTAAATGTTAAGATATGTTTATCGAATTGTTAACGGGAAGGGGCACACGAAAAAAAATAACGGTGCGGACTATACGATATATGATAAGCCTTACATCAAAAAGGAGGGTGGTGTTTGCCGGTTATTGTTCAGCAGTATATCAAGGGATATATCCAGCGGGAAAGTACGTTCTTCTTTCTTATCCGGCGCAGCAGCAGATAGCTGGAATAAATGCTGGCTCTTGTTCAAAAAGGGTTTGTTGTCCTTATTGCACAGTTCCAGGCAAAAATTAAAACGTTCTTCCAGTTCTTCTTCAAAGGCCCGTACGCTCAGGGTTTCATCTATCGGAAATTCTACCAGGTCATCTTCCTCAAAACCAACTTCTTTTAAAGTATCAAAAGCATTGGCAAGGGAGTGATGTACATATACGGCCACATTACAGGATAACAAACGCTGGAGCTGCATTTGTAGCAAGGAGATGGTCATCAGCGGATGTAACTTCAGTACTTTCATTGCGTATTGTTCTTCATGTCCAAATGTGTCAATATCGCCACACTTCATTATAATTCCGGCAAACATAACAGTCTACCTTTAATTTAATATTAAGCACTTGTTATGATTATGTGAAAATAATATTAAATTATTAATATATAAAATATATTTAAATATAAATAATAAGAGAGACTAGGAAGCGGGGAATATAATAATCCTGGCGGCATCCCATCCGGGAGCAGCATCATCGTCATCTTCGGGTAACACGATCTTTGTTTTGGTAACAGGATGTTGATAGAGGGACCATTGCCGGTTGGCATATTCCAGTGAAGTGAGACTTTCCACCCAATCGCCGGAATTAAGATAGGTGACTGTTTTGTCGCCCACCTTCATTTCTTTGATCAGCGGCTGGTGGATATGTCCGCAGCAAACCACGTCAAACGCTTTGTCTGCCGCTATTTCAGCCACGGTTTGTTCAAAATCGGAGATAAATTTCACCGCAGATTTTACTCCCTGCTTTACTTTTTTGGAGAAAGACATCTTTTCCCTCCCCATGCTTTCCAACACATTATTTACCAGGCGGTTGAGGATAATCAGCAGATCATAGCCTTTACCCCCCAGCTTCGCGAGCCATTTGGAGTTTTTCATGGTCACATCGTATACGTCGCCATGAAAGAACCAGTGCCGTTTGCCATCTACTTCCAGCACCAGCTTGTTGTCGATGGTAAAGTTACTCAGCTCGAAACCGGCGTACTTACGCAGGGCTTCATCGTGGTTACCGGTGAGATAGTACACTTCGGTTCCCTTGCCGATCATTTTCAGGATCTTCCTGATCACCTTGGTATGTGACTTGGGGAAATACCGTTTACTGAACTGCCAGATGTCGATAATATCCCCGTTCAGCACCATGATCCGGGGATCTATGCTATCCAGGTACTGGATAAGTTCTTTGGCATGACAACCATAAATCCCGAGATGTACATCGGAAATAACGACAATATCTAATGGGCGTTTATCGGACATCAAATTAGCTAAGTATGTACAGGCTGTAGGCTCCTGTCTATGATCCAAATTTTCAATGCAAAGAAAAAAACGCTATATTACTTTTATATTACTCCAGTGTTAAGGAATTATTAATTCGTGTTTTTTTCTGGTTCCAATAGATTCTACAAGCTAATTTTGCCGCAAATTTTATAAACATCAAATCGTATGGGAGGCTTCAATTCTTTTGTTAAACTATTCATGCCGAAAGACCGGGTATTTTATTCTTTGTTTGAAGATGTTGCTTCCAACCTTGTAGAAATGGCGCAGGTGCTTAATGAGCTGGTAGCCACTACAGACCTGGCTGTACGTAAAGATAAAGTACATCTGATAGAAAGACTGGAACACAAGAATGACGATTATACACACCGCATATTTGTTGAGCTGGGGCAAAACTTCATTACACCATTTGACCGGGAAGACATTCATTACCTGGCAGCCACACTGGATGATGTAGCTGATTATATCCACGGATCAGCCAAAAGGATGGACCTCTATAAGGTATATACGCTGAACGAGAGCATCCGCAAACTGGCGGAACTGATCCACCTGGGGGTATTGGAACTCCACAAAGCCATCCCCGAATTACGTACCATGCAGAACATGCGCGTCATTACCGATGCCTGCGTAAAAATCAACAGCCTGGAAAACCATGCAGATGATATTTACGATATGGCCATCGCCGATCTGTTTGATACCGAACAAAATGCCGCAGAGCTGATTAAAATGCGTGAAATCTACCAGGCCCTGGAAATCGCTACCGATAAATGCGAGGACTGTGCCAACGTTATTGAAACCATTATAATCAAATACTCCTGATAAAGGGTAATCTTGTTCTGAACGCATAATTCTCGTGATACCATGACTTTATTAGTAGTGATCATTATACTGGCATTCATCTTTGACTATATCAATGGTTTTCATGATGCTGCCAATTCTATCGCCACAATTGTGTCGACCAAGGTACTGACACCGTTTCAGGCGGTGCTCTGGGCCGCAGTATTTAACTTTGCGGCTTTTTTTATTGCCAAATATGTGATCGGTGAATTTAAAGTAGCCAACTCCGTAGCCAGTTCTGTATTTGAACAGTTTATTACACTGAAAGTGATCCTTTGCGGCCTCGTTGCCGCCATCACCTGGAACCTCTTTACCTGGTGGCTGGGCATTCCTTCCAGTTCTTCCCATACCCTTATTGGTGGCTTCATTGGTGCTGCGGTAACTGCCTCCGGCACCCTCGATGTAATCAACTATCATAAAGTGCTGCCTATTGTGTACTTCATCGTACTGGCGCCACTGATAGGTATGATTGTAGCCTTCATCATCACCATTATCATTGTAAATGTGTGCAGAAAGGCCAATCCCTACCGGGCAGAAAGCTGGTTCAAACGCTTGCAGCTGGCCTCCTCCGCGGCATTGAGCCTCGGACACGGCAGTAACGATGCCCAGAAAGTAATGGGTATCATTTCAGCAGCCATGGTAGCTGCCGGCTATATCCCCAGTATCAAAGAGATGCCGGACTGGATTCCGCTGGCGTGTTTCACCTGTATTGCATTGGGTACGATGAGCGGTGGCTGGAAGATTGTGAAAACAATGGGTACACGTATCACCAAAGTAACATCGCTGGAAGGCGTGGCAGCAGAAACCTCCGGTGCCATCACCCTGTTCCTCACAGAACACATGGGTATCCCGGCCAGTACCACCCACGTTATTACGGGTGCTATTATGGGGGTAGGCGCTACCAAAAGATTATCCGCCGTTCGTTGGGGCGTAACGGTAAGTCTGCTATGGGCCTGGGTTTTAACCATCCCCATCAGCGGTTTACTCGCCGCATTAACTTATTTTATTGTCAGCCTGTTCATTTAAAAAAATGGGCATCCCCGATATTTCAAAAGCTCTCCGTACATTACGGGGAGCTTTTTTTTGTGAAAATAGATGCCAATATGAAAGAGAGCAGCTATTTTTGTGCGGTTTAATAGTGAGAAGCTAACGAGTGTCCATCCTAAACTGAATTGACAAATGAAAGGAATTATCCTGGCCGGTGGCTCCGGTACCCGATTACACCCCATCACCTATGCTATCAGCAAACAGATAATGCCGGTGTATGACAAGCCAATGATCTATTATCCGTTGTCTACACTGATGCTGGCAGGCATTAAAGACATCCTGATCATTTCCACCCCGCATGATCTGCCTTCTTTCCAGCGTTTGTTTGGCGATGGCAGCCAGTTTGGCCTGCACCTCAGTTATGCAGAACAGGCAGTTCCGAATGGGCTGGCCCAGGCATTTGTAATCGGAAAGGAATTTATCGGCAACGATAGCGTAGCCCTGGTATTGGGAGATAATATCTTCCACGGATCAGGATTAGGTACCCAGCTGGCCAACAATGCTACCCCCGATGGCGGTATCGTATATGCTTACCAGGTATCTGACCCCGAAAGATATGGCGTAGTAGAATTTGCCCCCGATATGCGTGTACTCTCTATCGAGGAAAAACCCGCTAAACCCAAATCCAACTTCGCGGTGCCCGGTATTTATTTCTATGATAACAGTGTGGTGGAAATTGCAGAAAAACTAGCACCCAGCCCACGGGGAGAATATGAAATTACAGATGTAAATAAAGAATATTTGCGTCGTGGAAAATTAAAAGTTTCTATCTTGCCACGCGGAACAGCCTGGCTCGATACCGGCACTTTCGATTCATTAATGCAGGCCTCCCAATTTGTACAGGTAATAGAACAACGGCAAGGCATCAAAATAGCCTGCATCGAAGAAATAGCTTACCGTAAAGGATTTATCAATGCCGGTCAACTGAAGGAATTGGCAAAACCTTTACTTAAAAGTGGCTACGGACAGTACCTGGAGACAGTGCTGGAACAAAAAATGATTTGAAATCTCTAAAATCGTAAATCTGAAATTATCATGAAGGTTCTTGTTACGGGTGGTTGTGGCTATATTGGCGCCCATACTATTGTAGATCTGATCAACCATGGCTTTGATGTAGTGTCTGTAGATAGTAACATCAGAAGCAGTACGCAGTTATTGGACGGTATAGAAAAGATAACCGGGAAAAAGATCCGCAACTATAAAGTGGATCTTTGCAACCTGGAAGATACACATGCGGTTTTTCATGAAAACAGGGACATTATCGGTGTGATCCATTTTGCAGCACTGAAAACTGTTCCCGAATCTGTGGCAGATCCCTTATTCTACTTCCATAATAACCTGACTTCTCTGATCAACGTTTTAAAATGCATCAAGGAATTTAAGGTGCCTCACCTGGTATTCTCTTCTTCCTGCTCTGTTTATGGCAATGCCAAAGACCTGCCGGTGGTGGAAGCTACCCCACTGGGTGAAGCGCAATCCCCTTATGCACGTACCAAACAGATGGGCGAACAGATCATCGAAGACTATAGCAAGGTAAATGATACCAAATCTATTATCCTGCGTTATTTCAACCCGGTAGGTGCACACCCCTCCGGCCTCATTGGCGAACTGCCATTGGGTAAACCCGATAACCTGGTACCCGTTATCACGCAAACGGCTATCGGAAAAATACCGAAAATGACCGTTTTCGGTTCCGATTACGATACTCGCGACGGTTCCTGCGTACGCGATTATATCCACGTTACGGATATCGCCAACGCACACACGAAAGCATTACAATACCTGATTGAAGAGCGCAATGCCACCAACTGCGAAATCTTTAACCTCGGCACCGGCAACGGCGTAACCGTACTGGAAGCCATTAAAGCATTCGAAAAAATATCCGGTGTAAAACTGAACTATACCATGGGACCACGCCGCCCGGGTGACGTTATTTCCATTTATGCCAATAACTCCCTCGCCAAAGAAAAACTGGGCTGGCTGCCGGAAATCGGCATCGAAGACTCTATGCGTACCGCATGGCAGTGGGAAGTTAGCCTCCGCAATAAAGTGCTGAGCAATTAGAATCGTCACTATAAATGTTTACTTTTACGCTTCAATTTTAAAAAACCGCCATGGTAAAAGATATTAAACCGCTCAACGAAAAAGAAACCCGCGCCGGTTTCGGAGAGGGCATACTGGAAGTGGGCCGCAAAAACCCTAATGTAGTAGCACTTACAGCAGATTTGCTGGGTTCCATGAAACTGAATGCATTCATCAAAGAATTTCCTGACCGCTTTGTTCAGGTAGGTATCGCTGAAGCCAATATGATCGGCATCGCAGCCGGTTTGACCATCGGCGGAAAAATTCCATATACCACCACTTTCGCTAACTTTTCTACCGGAAGGGTATATGATCAGATCCGTCAGTCTGTTGCTTACTCCAATAAAAACGTAAAAATATGCGCTTCCCACGCAGGGCTTACCCTGGGTGAAGATGGCGCTACCCACCAGATCCTTGAAGATATCGGCATGATGAAAATGCTGCCTGGCATGACTGTTATCGTTCCATGCGATTTCAATCAAACCAAAGCTGCTACCATCGCTATTGCTGATTACGAAGGTCCGGTATATCTCCGCTTTGGCCGTCCGAAATGGCCTAATTTCACAGCGGAAGATCAAAAATTTGAGATTGGTAAAGCACAGGTCCTCCATGAAGGAACAGATATTACTTTATTCGCCTGCGGCCACCTCGTATGGATTGCAGTAGAAGCCGGTAAAATCCTGGAAGAAAGAGGATACAGTGTGGAAATCATCAATATCCACACCATCAAGCCGCTGGACGAAGCTGCCGTTATCAAATCACTCACCAAAACCGGCTGTGCGGTGACTGCTGAAGAGCACAACGTACTCGGTGGTTTAGGCGATAGCATTGCCCAGGTAGCTGCCCGTCACATCCCCGTTCCTATCGAGTACGTAGGTACCAACGATACTTTCGGAGAAAGCGGCAAACCCGTGGAACTGCTGAAAAAATATGGCCTCGATGCAGACCATATTGTAGCTGCCGCTGAAAAAGCCATTCAACGCAAAAAATAACCAGGATTATATTGATTTAAAAGGATTGTCCTGATTGGTATTTTATAGACTAGCGAAGATTATAGGAGAGAGATCAACTATGATCTTCGCTATTTTTTTAACTACATTTTTTTAGAACAACAAATGATCCATCAGGACAATCCTATTAAATCAATATCATCCTGGTTAAACTTTTGTCTTCCTGGAACATCTTATTAAAAGGTTTTTTATTATTTTCATTACATTCATTAATATAAAACCTGTCAAGAACCATTTAACCTATGGCCGTTTTACAGGATGACAAAGCACTTCTGGCACTATACCGTATACCCGAAACCAGGGAAAAAGGATTTACTTTAATAATCCGGAAGTACCAGGAACGGTTGTACTGGCATGTTCGCAGATTGGTGATCGGGCATGAAGATGCCAATGACGTGCTGCAAAATGTATTTATAAAAGTGTGGAAAAGCCTGGAAGGATTCCGGGAGGATGCTCAATTGTATACCTGGCTATATAAAATTGCGACCAACGAAAGCCTGAGCTTCCTGGAGCAACAAAAACGTAAACAATCTATTTCATTGTCCGATGTGGAAGCAGGATTAAGCAATAAGCTAAAAGCGGATACCCAGTTTGATGCCAATAAACTTGAATGGAAACTACAGGCTGCCATCCTCCGCCTGCCCGAAAAGCAGCGGATTGTCTTTAATCTCCGGTATTACGATGAGATGCCCTACGAGGAGATGAGCCGGGTGCTGGATACCTCAGAAGGCGCATTAAAAGCCTCCTATCACCATGCGGTAAAAAAGATCGAGGAATTCATCAAAAACGGAGAATAGCTGAAATAACAAATATTCATTTTAAGCCATCTTTAAAGATATTTACCAAAAGATTAAAATCCCATTAAACTATTATAATGGCTTCCTGTCTAAAAAACAGTGTATGAACAAAGGACCGCACATAGCAAATGAATTAATGCAACTGGCGCCGGATGCCCACTGGCCCGCTGATGCACCCTTTACGGTGCCGGCAGGTTATTTTGAGCAATTCCCGGCAGCCATGATGCAGCATATTCATTTGCTGGAAAACGGTGCTGCAACTTTTGTTGAACCCGGTAACCCGTTTACTGCTCCCGCCGGATATTTTGATGCGTTGCCTGCTGCTATTATGCAACGGATCAACATGCTGGAAGTTGACCCGATCCAGGAAGAACTGGAAGCTATATCTCCGTTGATGGCCGCTATACCACGTCGGCAGCCTTTTTCTGTGCCCGCAGGATATTTCGACTCCCTGCCTGTAGTTATTCCTGCTCCGGCCACCATGCATGTGGTACACAGGAATCCTGCAAATACCTGGGTAAAATGGGCCGTAGCCGCCTGCTTAACCGTATTCGCCGGTACTACAGCCCTCGTATTCCTGCAGAATGAAAGCATGAAAAGCATAGAAAAACAACTGGAAGGCGTTAGCGACCAGGAAATTGTGAACTATCTCCAAACCCATACAGATGCTTTTGATAATGAGGCTATTTTAACCAATCTGGCCGGTTCCAACGCTGCGGAAACGTTGAGTAACCAGCTTAAAGAAGAACCGCCTGCTGCTGCCGTAGAAAACTACCTGCAACAAACCGATTTATCAAAAGAGGTGTTACCTAATCCGTGATGCATGAAAAGCTATAATATTATATGGATTATCCTGTTTGTCCTGCTCGCGGCTACCCGTGCCGGAAGTGCGCAGCAACAACTCCAAACGGATGATGCCACTGAAAAAATAAAAGCATTACAAATGGACTACCTGGCAAAGAAACTGGACCTGTCACCCGACGAAGCCCAGAAATTCTGGCCGGTTTATAAAAACTATACACAGGAAGTAGAACTGCTGATAGCCGAACGGCATAATAAAAAACAGCCCGAAAAAATATCCGGCGGCAATGCCGACGACATCGCCAAAACGAGTATGGACAAGGAACTGGGCTATGAAAAAAGAATGCTCGACATCCGGTCGCGCTATACCCACGAATTCCAGCGGGTATTACCCGCCAGAAAAGCCGGCGTAGTATTCAAAAGTGAAAGAGAATTCCGGTCCCTCATGATCAATCATCTCAACAATCAACGCATCAACAGAATGGGACCGGGCGGTATGCGGAAAAGACAATAATCTAAAATTTTGTAAACGGCTCCTTCGTATCATGATAGAAAAGGAAAGTCCAGCCCTCCTGTTTACCACGCTCCATAAACTGTTGCCGTAACTCCATACTACGCTTGCCATCATAATCATATTTGGCTGCAAAGCGGCTGCGCATCTGCGAAATCTGCGGGGCTACATCTCCTCCGAAAAACACTTTATCATCTCCGTCATCTACCAGGAATACCTGGTGATAAGGACAATGACCACCGGTCAGTTCATAATGAATATAGCCGTCGATAGTGCCATTGCCGGTAGTGAAGATCACATTATCCCGTTGTTGTAATAATGCAATATCTTCTGAATGATACGATTTGCCGGCATGCTCCATTGCATACAGCATCTCTTCGTTATTTACATAATAAGTGGCGCCGGGGAAAGTGAGCGTACGCTCACCCGTAACCGGATCAGCAGCTGATACACCACCCGAATGATCTTTATGCAAATGGCTCATCAACACTTTGGTGATTTCCATGGGATTGATACCATTATCTATCAGATGCTGATGGATCTGCAAAACGCCATCCGGATTACGGAAGCCGAGCCCTGTATCAAATAAAATATAATCGCGGTCAGTGATTACCAGGAAAGGCTGGATTTCTACCAGCAGGGAGCCCTGCGGACGGTCCTGCAACTTATCTGTACCAACCTGGAAAGGAGAAAATATTTTGGTTCCGTCTACCGTAAATGAACCTTCTGATAATGGAATAATACGTGCCATTTTGCAAATATAACCATTAGCTGTCAGCAATGAAATTACCGGAATGCGACCTCTCTTTAGCGTAAAACCATCTGCCTGTCGGCATCCAGCCTGAGCATAATAAAGATCAGCATCGTGAAAGTCATCAGGGAAGACCCGCCATAACTCACCAATGGTAACGGGATACCGATTACCGGCGCCAGACCAATGGTCATAGCAATATTGATGGCCAGGTGGAAAAAGATGATACTGGCCACCCCATAAGAATAGACGCGCGTAAAGGTCGATCGCTGTCGCTCCGCAATAAAAATAATCCGGAAGAGCAGGGCCACATATAAACCCAGGAAGATGACACTGCCAAAGAAGCCAAAATCTTCCCCTACCGTACAAAAGATAAAGTCAGTACTTTGTTCCGGCACAAAATCATACCGGGTCTGGGTTCCTTTCAGATAACCTTTCCCCCAGAAACCACCGGAGCCAATAGCAATCATACTTTGGCGGGTATTATAGGTCGCCTTGGGATCATTCTCTTTACCCAGCATTACTTCAATACGACGCACCTGGTAATCTTTCAGCACTTTGGTAAAGGCAAAAGGAACAATGAACATCACGAAGAGGGAACAAAAAGCATATACGCCGATGATCATCAGCAGCCGCGATCTTTTCCGCTTTATTTCCCGCCGGCTGAAATAGATCACCAGCGCGGTAATAACGGTGAAGATGATAAAGAGAATATATTTATCTACCAGGAGTGCCGATAATACAAGCACAATACAAGAGAAGGCAATCACCAGCAATACGCCGGGCAGCCCTTCACGGTACATCACGAGGAAGAAGGAAAAATATACGAGTGCCAGACCTGTTTCATCCTGTAAAATAATGATACCCGCAGGGATCAGCGCCAGGGCGGCGGCAATAAGCCGCGATCGTAGTTTAGTAAAATCCGTTTCCTGCGAGGACAAGTATTTTGCCAATGCGAGGTTGGTACACAGTTTCGTTAACTCCGCCGGCTGGAACTGGAAACCGCCAATTACCAGCCAGGAATGTGATCCCTTCACATCCTTACCGATAGCCAGCACCAACAACAGCAATACCAGTCCGCCCGCGTACATCAGGTTGGATGTGGCGGTAAAAAATTTACTATCCGTCAGCCAGATAATGGAGGCCAGAATAAGGGAAATGCCGAACCACATGATCTGACGCGAATAGTTTCTGTTCACGTGAATAATATCCTGCCAGATATTATCATCTCCCCGGTATTCCGCAGCAAAAATGGACATAATGCCTATGATCACCAATGCCAGGTACAGGCCTACAATTGGCCAGTCAATCCCTTGTGTCAGTTTGGCTTGCGAGCGGTTCATTATCGGTATCTCAGTTTATTCGTTTATTTATTAATAGTGCTGCCGTTCTTTTTCATGGCGGCACTCTTGTTCAGCGAATCCAGTTTTGATTTGGCCATCATGGCGGCATCAATGGTAACCGTTTCCATCACCGATTTCATCAAAGGCTGCCGTTTGGTGGAAATAGTATCTTTCAGATATTTTTCCATCATCAGACTGGCGATAGGCGCTGCATATCTTGCGCCGAACCCGGAGTTCTCCACAATAACGGCAACGGCTATACGCGCATTTTCTGCAGGGGCAAATGCTACGAATACGGCGTGGTTTTTCAGCTTCACTCTTTTACCATCAACAAAACCATAGTTTTCTACCGTACCGGTTTTACCGCCTACACTAATTCCTTCTATCTGCGCTATCCGGCCGGTACCACTGGTTACCACATCAGTCATACCATGAATTACTGCACTGTAGGCTGTATCCGTGATATTCGCCACTATGTGCTTTTCTTTGTATTTATCCAGCAGGTGGGAATTGTCATTATCAATGCTCTGTACAAAATGGGGTATATAGTAAGACCCACGGTTGGCAATGATACACATGGCATTGGCCATCTGCAGCGGCGACAACGTAAGCTCGCCCTGGCCTATACCTAGAAATACGGATGTACAGGAATTCCAGCTGCCTTTGTACATCTTATCATAAAACTGCGGCGTAGGTACGGTACCTCTTGCCTCACTGGGAACATCCACACCAATGCGGTGCCCGAATCCGAAACTGCTCATATAATCAGACCATTTCTTCAGGCCGCCTACTTTAATACCACCCCATTTGGCGGCATCCACACTCAATCTGTATACGTGTGCAAAATAAGAGTTACAGGAATGCGACAGTGCCAAACGTAGGTTGGCGGCGTGTCCCGCATCATGGTGCTCACATTTGATTGGTCTGCTGCAACCATAATACGCCCCGCTGCAGGGATAGCCGAAGCTAGGTGTAATCACCCCTTCATCCAGTCCTACCAGCGCAATCATTGGCTTAAACGTAGAGCCGGGCGGATATGTTGCCTGGATAGCACGGTTAAAAGTAGGCTTGGTAGTATCCCTGTTAAGCAACACGGAATTGGAGCTGCGGTAAGATCCGGTAAGCAGGTTAGGATCAAAAGTAGGACCGCTCACCATGGCGAGGATGCCGCCTGTTTGCGGATCAATGGCCACAATACTGCCGGACTTACCCTTCATCAGTTGCTCACCTAATACCTGCAGGTCTATATCCAGCGACAGGCGCAGGTTTTTACCAGCTATTGCCGCGCTGTCAAACTCTCCGTTTTCATAAGCACCCTGCGGTCTGTTAAGGTTATCTTTTACCAGGTATTGAATACCGCGCTGTCCCATCAATACCGGCTCGTAGGTTCTTTCAAGACCAGCCAGTCCCAGGTAATCGCCGGAGTTATAGGAGGAATACATGGAGTCTTTCAACCGCTCCGGTGAAATCTCTCCTATATAACCAAGAATATTGGCAGCAGCGGAATACGGATAGGAACGGATCTGTCTTTGTACCAGCTCAAAACCGGGTTGAAACAGGTACATACTCTCCTGTAGCTGGCCAAATACTTCTGCCGGCAACAACGGTGCGAAAACAGATTGCCGCACACGGCCATTCTTCACAATAGAATTGATGATCCGTTTTCTGAATTCTTCCTTATCTATCTTTAAAATATTACAGAGGTAAGCCGTATCAATATTCTTCACACTGGCGGGGGTTACCACCAGGTCGTATAATACATCATTACTGAGGACACTGCGGTTCTTGCGGTCGAAGATGATCCCACGGCTGGGATATACCACCTTACGGAGCACAGCATTGGCATCCGCCAGCTTGGCATACTTCTTTTCAACTATCTGCAAAAAGAATAACCTGGTAATGATCAGCACAACCATCCCAAGTATAATCGCCTGTATTACTCTTTTTCTGGGCTGATTAAAAACTGACATGCTATTGAGGACGGATATATTTTGATTTACAAACCTACATGAAAAAGCGCAGAATTATTTCTTCGTAAAGAAGAGCAATTCATACAGTATGATCAGAAAAAGACTGGCAGCGGTGGATAGCACAATTTTCAGCATCACATACAACGGGTTGGCGAAACCGAAAACTTCGGTTATAAAGTAAACGGTATGATGCAGGAAAACAAGAACAGCTGCATAGATCAGGAATTGCGATACGCCCATGCTTGTCATAGACGGCGTTTTTTGCGTGGTTTCAAAACCTCCCTGTGGCGATAGTACATTGATAATGAACGGGCGCAGATACGCGATAAACACACAGGCTGCAGCATGCATCCCCATGGTGTTCATAAACATATCCAGCGACAGCCCCACGAAAAAACCCAGCAACATCACCACCGGACGTGGCAGGTTAAAGGGTAATGCCAGTATAAAAAGCATGTACAGATATGGGCTCACAAGCTGATTGATCAATATTTCATTGAGCACGAATACCTGTATCAGCAACAGGAAACCAAAACGGATGATATTTCTTAGCAGTATACTCATTTGATCAACTTATACGTTGAATCTTCCAATCGTTGTTGTTCGTCTTTTAATAAATTCTCTATCACATACACATATTGCAGGTTATAGAAATTGGTCGCCAGTTTCAAGCGGATATTGAACGATGTCCCCGATTTATCTGCAATGGTAACACTGTCGATAAAACCGATGGGAATATTTTCCGGAAACAATGCAGAAAAGCCACTGGTGACTACAGTATCCCCTTTATGCACTTTGGCACTTTTAGGAATATCCCGCAGTGTGGCATATCCGGCGCTTTCACCATCCCAGTGTACGGAACCCATCTCCCTGCCCTGTGCAAGGCGGGCGCTGATAGATACCGAGTTGGATTTGGAAAGGATAGACAGTACCACGGCGTAGTTATCACTTACACTTCTTACTACTCCCACCACGCCACTACCGCTGATCACACCCATATTGGGGCGGATTCCCTGCAGGCTGCCGCGGTGAATGGTAATATAGTTAATGGGTTTATTCAGTGAGTTGTTGATCACTTTCGCATCAAAGTATTCATAGCGACGGATCTGTGTGTTGATTACCTTACGGCTGGTATCATCGCTGTATTGGCGGATGGTATCAATCCTCAGCCCTTTGCCGGTAACCATGCTATCGTAACTGGTACCCAGGGCATTGCGCAGGCGTACGTTTTCAGTCACCAGGCTATCATTTGTTGCTTTCAGGTGAAAGTAATACTGTACGTTGTTATACTTGTCATATAACTTGCCACTGGCATTATTGGCGGAGTTAAGGTAGGCTGTTCGCTGAAAATTATTGTTCCTGAATACCAATACAATACAAATCACTTCCAGCAGCAGAAATAAGAAGAAGTTAAAATATCGCCTAAAGAAAATGATTAAATTCCGCACAAGCGCGTTATAATTTTGTGATTCAGAGATTTACGGATCCTGCGATTCAACCACAAAATCCGTAAATCACAAAATGATTTTTATTGCATCAGGAACGGATATTTACCTACATGCTTCAGCGCGATGCCGGTACCTCTTACCACAGCACGCAACGGATCGTCCGCTACATGTACAGGCAGTTTGATTTTCTGGGCAAGGCGTTTATCCAGGCCGCGCAGCAGTGCACCGCCGCCGGTCAGGTATAAGCCCCTGCGGTAAATATCTGATGCCAGTTCCGGTGGCGTTGTTTCCAGCGCCTTCAGGATGGCTTCCTCAATTTTAAAAATAGATTTGTCCAGTGCTTCCGCAATTTCCTGGTAAGATACCATGATCTGTTTTGGAATACCGGTAACCAGGTCACGACCGTTAACGGGGATGTCATCCGGTGGGTTGTCCAGTTCCTTGAGGGCAGATCCGATATGAATCTTGATTTGTTCTGCGGTCCTTTCACCGATCAGTAAGCTGTGATAACGACGCAATGCTTCCATGATATCGGCGGTAAATTCATCACCGGCGATACGGATACTCTGATCACACACAATACCAGCCAGGGCTATCACCGAAATACCGGTGGTACCACCGCCTATGTCAATGATCATATTACCTACCGGTTCTTCTACATCTATACCAATACCCAGCGCCGCTGCCATTGGTTCGTGAAGCAGGTATACCTCTTTCGCACCTGCCTGTTCAGCAGAGTCGCGTACCGCTCTCTTTTCCACTTCCGTAATACTGGAAGGGATACAGATCACCATGCGCCAACTGGGAGCGAATAAAGGTTTTTTTGGATAAACCATTTTTATGAGTTCCCTGAGCATTCCCTCTGCGGCATTAAAATCCGCTATCACGCCATCCTTCAGGGGACGTATAGTACGAAGATATTCGTGTGTTTTTTCGTGCATCATCATGGCCTTTTTACCAACTGCCACAATTTTGCCACTAGCCCGTTCTATCGCTACAATGGAAGGCTCGTCCACTACCACCTGGTCATTATGAATTATCAGCGTGTTCGCTGTACCAAGATCAATCGCGATTTCCTGCGTTAAAAAATTAAAAAATCCCATTGTTGATACGGTCAAAAATTAGAATGCAAAAATGAATAATTCCAACGAATATACGATGCAAAAAATGGATATTCTTGCAATAATACGGCTAAATATTAAAAAAACTTATTTGTTGTATAAATGGCATAGTAACTGCGCTCTCTAACAGACCCCCCTCCTGTATATTTTGGGATTTGAATATCCCGTTATTGCTCTCCCGGATACCCAAATAATCAAGTATCTGCATCTCTAAATAAATTCGAAACCAATATCACGACGATACACCTTACCCTCAAACTGAATTTGCTCCGCTGTTTGCAAAGAATGTACCAAAGCCAGCGAAAGATCGGCGGCGAGCGAAGTAATTGCCAAAACACGGCCTCCGTTGGTCAATATTGTTTTACCATCCTGCCGGGTACCTGCATGAAAAACGATCTGGTCACCTGTGGGTGCAGGAATACCGGTGATCGCCTTATTCTTCTCATATGCTTCCGGATAGCCTTTGGATACCAGCATCACGGTGGCGGCTGTACGTACATCGGCGTAAATGGTTTGCGCCGCCAGTGTACCTTCCGCAACCGCTGAAAACAGCTCCAGCAGGTCGTTTTGCAAACGGGGTATCACCACTTCCGTTTCAGGATCACCCATACGGCAATTGTATTCAATCACCATCGGTTCTCCGTCAATATTAAACAAACCAAAAAAGATAAAGCCTTTATATACAATACCTTCTTTCGATAAACCTTCCACGGTAGGGCGGATAATCCGGTCCTCCACTTTGGCCATAAACGCTTTGTCAGCAAAAGGAACGGGGGATACCGCACCCATACCACCTGTGTTCAGCCCCAGATCACCTTCTCCGATCTTCTTATAATCTTTTGCTTCCGGTAATATTTTATAGGAATGACCATCGGTGATCACAAATGCCGACATCTCAATACCACGTAGGAATTCCTCTACTACCACGGTTTTGCTGGCATCGCCGAACTTGGCCGACTTTATCATCTGCTCAAATTCATCCAGTGCTTCCTCATGTGTAGCAGCTATCACCACACCTTTGCCGGCCGCCAGCCCATCGGCTTTCAGCACAATTGGTAAGGAGTGCTGCTGAAGATAGGCCACCCCAGCTTCATAGCTGGTTGCATTAAACTCCCTGTAAGCAGGGGTAGGGATATTGTGGCGCTGCATGAACAGTTTGGCAAATGCCTTGCTGCCCTCCATCTGTGCACCTTCCCGCGATGGTCCTATTACCGGGATATGCTGTAAAGCTGCGTCTTCACTGAAAAAATCATAGATCCCGTTTACAAGCGCCTCCTCAGAACCAGGTATTACCAGGTTGATGGCATGCTCCAGGCAAAAAGTTTTGATCTGCTCAAAATCACTTACGCCCATCTGCACGTTGGTACCACATTGCGCAGTACCGGCATTGCCAGGTGCTATAAATAACTGACCGCACTGTGTGCTTTGCGACATTTTAAGGGCCAATGCGTGTTCCCGGCCACCACTTCCAAGTAATAGTATGTTCATATGAATTGCCTAATAATGCAGATGCGAAAGAAAATGCAAAGAAAGATCAAAAAAGCGCAAAAAATGAGCATTTGCACCATTTTTTTACCCGGATAACCGAATTTATTTAACTTGCCTGTTTTAAGACTTAACAGAACCTTACAACAATCTTACTAAACGAACCAATTTTATGATGCAAACTGCTGTTGCACAAGAGCCTCCAATTGCCCCGGAGAAAGGGCATCCGAAAGGGCTCACAGTATTATTTGCCACAGAGATGTGGGAACGGTTTAACTTTTATGGAATGAGGGCGTTACTGACGCTCTTTCTGGTAAACGCCCTGGCTTTTTCAGAAGCAGATTCCTCTTATATCTATGGCGGCTTTCTCGGCCTTTGCTACCTTACACCTATGCTCGGCGGATATATCTCCGACCGCTATCTCGGAAACAGAAACTGTATTTTATTAGGTGGCTTTATTATGGGTATCGGGCAATTGCTGATGGTACTCAGTGCCACCGTGTACGCCACAAACGTAGAAACGGCAAAAACAATTGTATGGATCGCCCTCCTGATTATCATCTTTGGTAACGGGTTCTTCAAACCCAATATCTCCTCCATGGTGGGCCAGTTGTATCCTAAAAACGACGGCCGGCTGGATTCTGCCTTCACCATCTTCTACATGGGAATCAACCTGGGCGCCTTCTTTGGTATGCTTATCTGCCCCATCCTCGGTGATGTAAAAATAGAAGGTGTGAGAATGGTAGGCGCTTTCAAATGGGGCTTCCTGGCAGCAGGTCTTGCTATGTTCCTCGGCAGTATCCTGTTCTACTTCCTGAAAGACAAATACGTTGTTACACCGGATGGTAAAGCCATCGGCGCCAAACCGGACTTCAGCAAGCCTTCTTCCCTGAGTGGCGAATCTGATAAAGCAAAATTCAGTCAAACTGCCATCATAGGCGTACTGGTACTCATGGTAGTACTGTTCTTCGGTATCCACTACCTGTCACTCGATCCCAATCCGATCAAATCCTGGTTATATCCTTTTATCTATGCAGCAGGTATTAGTCTGGCTGTTTTGATCCTGACCGATAAATCCATTACCAAAGTAGAAAGACAAAGAATTCTCGTGATCTATTTCGTGGCTTTCTTTGTGATCTTCTTCTGGGCTTGTTTTGAACAGGCAGGTTCCTCCCTGACCTTCGTAGCAGATTACCAGACCGACCGTCGTCTTTTTGGCTGGGATATGCCACCAAGCTTCGTACAGAATGCCAATTCTATCTTTATTATCATATTTGCCCTGCCCTTCAGCTGGTTATGGCTGAAATTGCAGAAGCGCAACCTGGAGCCCATCTCCCCGGTAAAACAATCACTTGGTTTATTACTGTTATCATTGGGCTTCTTCATTATTGCCATGCAGGTAAAAGGTCTTGGCCCCAACGAAAAACTGGGTGTGAGCTGGTTGATCCTGATGTACCTGTTTCATACACTGGGCGAATTATGTTTATCTCCGATCGGTTTATCCCTCGTATCTAAACTGGCTCCCCACCGTTTTTCCTCTTTACTGATGGGTGTATGGTTCCTCGCAAACGCTGCCGGATACGCACTGGCAGGCACATTGGGCGCTTTGCTACCACCTACTTACGACAAATTTGCGCTGGCTACCAAAAACGGTATCGACCTGCAAGGCATCCTGGATGGTACTATTATCGCCACCGCCCAGCAGATAGACAAATTACATGAACTGAAACTGGCAGCGCACTACCCTACATTTGCAGGCTTTACTATCCATAACCTCTATGAGTTCTTTATGGTATTCGTCATCCTGCCCGGTGCAGCAGCCGTACTACTCTTCCTATCCACCAGCTTCCTGAAAAAATGGATGCACGGAATCAGGTAGGGTTTATGAAGTTTAATCCGATTTAATTATTTACGATTTTGGAATTTAAATATCTAAATTCCAAAATCGTAAATTCATTAAAAGGGGTCCTACTCCTTTCAGCAATCCTATCTTACTTATGTCTGAGAACCAATTCAAGCCGTTTGTTGCGCCTGGAGTGCAAATGAAAGAATTCACGCTCAAATCTATTTTACTGGGTTGTGTGTTCGGTATTATCTTCGGCGCTGCTACCGTATACCTGGCGTTGAAAGCAGGTCTTACTGTTTCTGCTTCTATTCCTATCGCCGTGATTGCCATCACGCTGGGAAGAAAATTTTTCAAAACCACCATCCTGGAAAACAACATTATCCAGACTACAGGTTCTGCAGGTGAGTCTATTGCAGCGGGGGTGGTATTTACTTTGCCAGGATTTCTGTTTCTCAGTGATGGCGGTGGTACGGAGTTCTTTAATTATATGACCATCCTGATCCTGGCCATCTTTGGTGGTATCCTGGGTACGCTGATGATGATCCCTTTAAGACGGTCGCTCATTGTAAAAGAACATAAAACACTTCCATATCCGGAAGGTACCGCCTGTGGTGATGTACTGATAGCCGGGGAGAAGGGAGGCGACTTTGCAAAAACCGCCTTCTATGGGCTGGGCTTTGCTTTCTCATATGCTACCCTGCAAAAGATTCTCCACGTTATTGCAGAAACGCCGGAGTACATGACGAAGCAGGCCAGTAAATTTTTTCCTTCCGCCAAGATCAGCGCGGATATTACACCGGAATACCTGGGGGTAGGATATATAATAGGCCCCCGTATTGCGGGTGTCCTGGTTGCCGGAGGGGTATTGTCCTGGCTGGCGCTTATTCCACTGCTGGCATCCCTGTTGCCACCGGATGTAATTGCCACGCAACTGGTGAAAATAGGCTACCTCGCCAACCTGCAAACGCCCGGTGGACAAGGTACCTGGGACCCGGTAGCACATACCTTTGCAGACTTTTCAGCGGCTGTATACTACGCCTACGTGCGACAAATCGGCGCCGGTGCAGTGGCCGCAGGAGGATTCATTACCCTGTTGAAAACAATACCTACCATTATTTCTTCTTTCAAAGGTAGTCTGGGTGCTATTAAAGAAGGGAAGGACAGCACCGGTGCTAAAACAAGTGTGCCCAGAACAGAACGTGACCTGAGCCTGAAAGTAGTGCTGTTTGGCAGTCTTGCACTGGTGTTGCTGATGGCTTTCCTGCCGCAGCTTCCCGGCGACTCTATCGGCAAGAAAATGCTGGTAGGCTTACTGGTGGTGGTATTCGGCGCTTTCTTTGTAACAGTGTCCAGCCGTATCGTAGGACTGATCGGCTCTTCCAACAATCCTATTTCCGGTATGACCATCGCCACACTGATGGGTACCTGCCTGGTATTCATCGCGGTGGGCTGGACCGGCAAAATATATGAGCCAATGGCCCTGGTAGTAGGTGGTATGATCTGTATTGCCGCGGCCAATGCCGGCGGTACTTCGCAGGATCTGAAATCGGGCTATATCGTTGGGGCTACGCCTATGTATCAACAGATTGCGTTGTTTATCGGTGCCATTGTTTCTTCTATCGTGATTGGCCTGACAGTAAAGTTCCTGGATAAGCCTACGGCAGAAATGATCAGCAAAGGCATCACGGAACATGCTATCGGCAGCGCCTACTATCCGGCGCCACAAGGTACGCTGATGGCCACGCTGGCTAAAGGTATCCTGTCCTTCAACCTCGACTGGCAATTCGTGCTGGTAGGTGTTTTCCTGGCGGTAACGATGGAGTTATGCGGCGTAAATTCGCTGTCATTCGCAGTGGGCGCTTATCTCCCTTTATCTACTACGTTGCCTATATTTATTGGTGGTGCTATCCGAGGTATTGTGGAATATAAAAAGAAGCAATCATCCAAAGGGGCATCCGCAGTGGAAGATGAACTGGGCAAAGGCAACCTCTTTGCTACGGGGCTGGTGGCCGGCGGCGCTGTTGCCGGGGTGATTATCGCTATCCTGGCAGGGTTCGACGGATCTGCCGCTGTGCTGGCAAAACTCAACTGTCAAAGCCTGCTTTCCAATGTAATAGGCCACGGTGGCTATTATGTGTTGGGATGCGCCTTCTTTGGCTTTATGGGTTGGTACCTGTATCGCACAGCACGCAAAGCATAACGAATAAACTTATCATGACCTATAGATGCCGGTACCGATGTAACAATCCGATACCGGCATCCGTTTTTATCTGAAATTGTTTAATTTTATCGCGATCTTTATAATATATTTTTATAATAAGTACCTATGCGCATATTTGTAACCGCATTACTCGGCGCCGTTGTGCTCCTGAGTGCATCCTGTGGAAAAACGAAAGAAGATAGCCGCCAGCGAAGATTTGTATCTCTGAAACTTGATAACAGGATCTATCTCTGCGAAGATCCAAAAGGGGTTATTAATTTGCCGGACTTCACCGATCAGGACCCGAACAATGATTATCCAAAAATGGAGATCACCGGGCAAAGTTATAATGCAGACGTGATCCGCTTTACCCTCGTAGCACCTGAAATGCCCTTTAAACCAGGTGTATACCCATGCACCCAGGAAGGCAATGAACTGCTGATGGTATTGAACAGCGCGGCTCCGACTACGCTCTCTTCTCAGGGCAGCACCAACTGCTATATCACCATCACTGCAATAGATAATGTAACCGTAGAAGGCACTTTTAACGGCACCCTGTCTGACGTAACAGGAGCAGGCGGCCCGAGAACAGTGAAAGACGGCGCATTCAGAGCAATTATTACCCAAACCGGCAACTGAGACCAGGATTAAATGGATTTTAAAGGATTAACCGGATTGGCCGGGTTTTCCTTTTATTACTTTTATTTTTTGATTGAAGTATTATAAGATATTATAAGAAAGGAAGGTGCTCGTATGACTGTTTCAGTATTGCTTTGTCATCAGCACCCAGCCACTTATTTAATAAAGTGGCATACACACTTTTGAAATCCACATTGTACCGCAGATCCCCTTCCTGCAGGTGCAGGAGGTCAGGACCATCATTGAGGATACCCTGCTTTTTCAACCCGCCACCCACCAGGAACATATTATTGGCGGTGCCATGATCCGTACCACCGCTGGCATTCTGACTCACCCGCCGCCCGAATTCAGAGAAGGTCATTATTACCACATCCTGGAAACGGTTGTTCTTTTTCAGATCGCCCGTAAAGGTGGTCAGCGCATCACTCAGTTGTTTGAACAGGTTGGCCTGCTGGTTCTGCTGATTTACATGGGTATCAAAACTGCCGTGAGATACATAATATACACTGGTATTGATGTCAGACATCACCAGGTTGGCGATGGTGCGCATATTCCTGCCCAACGCCGTATTGGGGTAGGTTTCCCTGGATTGATATGTTTTAAACTGTTGCTGGATATATGCTGCAGAAGAAATAGTTTCTCCCATTGTTTTATACAGGTAGTCTGCATTCCCGTGTTCATTTTCCGGCGGATGTTGCCGGAGTAGTTCCTTAAAATATTTATCGTTGCTGGTACCGAAAAGCCGCGCGGGATCTGTGAGTGCCAGCCCTTTTACCTCGTCCCCTTTCAATGCCAGACTCAGGGTATCATCTATTTCAAGCGCCTGCGTTGGCTTATCACAACCTTTACACTGTGCATCCAGGTAACGCCCTATCCAGCCATCAGTCCAGTACTGACCGGCATCGCTGGCGGAATGCCAGATATCCATGGAGCGGAAATGCGACCGGTCCGGATTGGGATACCCTACGTTATTCAGTATACCTAAAGCGCCTTCATCATACAAAGTTTTCAATCCCTGCAACGCCGGATGTATACCCAGTTCGTCCGTGAGCGCCAGCGCATCCTCCCGCTTGATGCCCAGTGCCGGGCGTTCCCGGTAATAAATATCGTTGCGGTAAGGAATGATGGTATTAAGGCCGTCGTTACCGCCGGAAAGCTGGATGATCACCAGCACCTTATTGCCTGGAGGCACCAGTGCACCCGTTTCCAGGGCTTTCAGGAATTTCGGCATCATCACGGCGGCGGAAGCCAGGGAGCCCACCTGCAAAAAACGACGCCTGTTGAGTATGATCATACTGATAGCTTTAAACTGTTAACATAGCTGGTACTCAGGTGTACTCATCACATCGATGGTAACTGTTTTGATAAAATTCTCCCGGGAACTGCTGTCTGCATATTTCTCCAGCAGTCCCTTCGTGATGCCATTGGTATGTTGCAACAGTACACCGGCAATTTCATCGGCCAGGTTTTCCCGGCCGATGCTGTCGTAACCCTGCACATAAGGCGCCCAGTTGATGCGGGCATTTATCTTTTTAGCATATTGTTTTTTCAGAAAATTATTGATCTGTAAGGTCATTTTGTAATTGCCGCCTTCGCCCATTTCAGGGATGATTTCTTTAGGTCTGACATCCATAACCTGTGAGTAGAGGATCACCTGCGGTATGCGCAGGCGGAACATCAGGCTGGAACTGTCTATCCAGCTGCGACCTCCCGGCCATCCGGCTACATTGGGCGGATAAAAAAGCAGTTGTCCCAATATACGCTGAAACAATAACGACACTTCCTCCTGCTCAAAATCCATCGGTACAGTTCTGCGGATGCCCACCAGCAACTCTACCGGCGACTTGATCCGGTTGCCGATGTATTTATTATCGTAAAACCAGTCGGACATAAAAATCCCGTGCATCAACGCACCAATATCGTATCCGGAATGATAAAATTTATCTGCCAGTGTTGTAATATGATCATCATCCGGTGTATCATCTATAAAATATTTATAGATTTTTGTGGTGATGAATTTTGCGGTTGCCCGTTGCTCCAACAAAATTTTCAGTACATCATCTCCATTAAAATTTCCGCGTTTCCCTAACAGATTTTTTTCTCCTTCATCATGTTGTTTCGGGCGGAATAAAAAATTGCCTGACTGGTCGAATCCCCAGCCGGTAAAGGCGCGTGCTGCTTCTTTTACATCTTCTTCCGAATAATGGCCGCGGCCCATGGTGAATAATTCCATCACTTCGCGGGCAAAATTTTCGTTGGGATGCTGTTTGCGGTTTTGTTGGTTGTTGAGGAATTGCAGCATAGCGGGACTTTTAGACACCGCGCTGAGCAGGTCGCCAAAATTGCCGAGGGCATTTTCCCGGATAACACCCAGTAATTGCTGGTTATACAATACATTTTGTGTGCGGCAGGCAAAATGCCCATGCCAGAAAAGGCTCATTTTTTCACGTAGCGGATGTTCACTTTTCACCATCATATTCATCCAGGCCACATTCAGGTCTTTGATGCCCTGGTTATTCATTTGCCGCACGTTTTTCCGCTCTTCCGCCGTCATTCCTTTCATCCGTTTGTAGTCTGGCAGGTCTGTAACATTGATGACGTCCACGGATTCTATGCTTATTCCTGTGGGGCCTGTCAATATTTTGCTGACGATCTCTTTACGCCTTTTCTTTTCCCAGCCGGAGATGACTGGCAGCGTTTCTCCAAAGCCGGCGCGCCAGGCCAGGTGTTGCAATTGCAATTTTTCGGCAGCATCGGGCATAAGCAAATATTTTAAAGTAGGACTATTATTCGTCCAACGGGTTTAACGGAACTTCCATACGGGATAGCAGCTATCCTTCGCAAATGCGGACTCATGAGATGGTAATGCCATGAAGCCATCCGCTTTCAACAAACTGGCCAGATCGCCTGATCCGTTGTATGGTTGCGGGATGGCGGTGGTGGTTCCATCGGGCTGTGTTTCCAGTTTCACCGGCAGAAAATATTCCAGCGCCGCTTCAAAAACTACTTCTTCCTGTAATATTGCGTAGGAAGGAGGTGTTACTTCCGCGCCCATTGCTACTTTCAGCCAGGGCTGTACATAGCGGTAGAAACACATGAAGCCGGATACCGGATTACCTGGTAAAGCAAACACCACCGGGCCTTTATCGAAAGTACCGAACAGAAAAGGTTTTCCGGGCTTTTGCTGCACTTTATGAAATACCTGCTGCATGCCCAGTTGCTGCAATACCGCAGGGAGATAGTCATATTTTCCGGCTGATACAGCGCCGGAGCTGATCCACACATCCGTTTCTCCCAGGAGTGCGCGGAGTTGGGTTAGCATCTCTTCCTTATCATCGTTCAGGTGTACATAACGGGCGGTAATGCCCATTTGCTGAAGTGAGGCCATGAGGCTGTATACATTGGACATCCGTACCTGGTGATCTTCGGGGGTGGCGTGTACGGGTACCAGTTCGTTGCCGGTAGCGATCAGGACTACAACGGGCAGTCTGCTCACCAATACCTGTGCTTTGCCAACAGTGGCCAGCACACCCGCTTCCGCAGGACCTATCAGCGTACCGACGGGGAGCAATTCAGCTCCTGCTGCCACATCAGTTCCTTTTACGTGAATATGTTGTCCTTTGTTTACCGTGCCGTTAATAATGAAACGGCGGAAGCCTTCATGTTCTGTAGCCGTCACCTGTTCATAAGGAATGACGGTATCCGTGAGTTCCGGTAAAATTGCACCGGTCATCACTTCTATACAATTCGCGGTATTAGATAATTGCAGGCTGGGAGCGCCGGCGGCCTGTACATCTTCAACGCCGAAGATCTGCTGTCCGCGGTAAAAGCTGTCATAATTCAAGGCAATACCATCCATCGTCACCCGGTCAAACGGAGGAAATGGCCTGTCAGCCAGCACCGGCTCGCGTAAAATGCGGCCGATAGCAGACTCAAAAGGCAATACCTCTGTACCGGTATCCTGCACGGTTTGCAGAACAGCCATATATGCGGCAGCTACACTCAACATCATTTATAGTATTTTTGTAACGGTGAAGATGATTAAATTTATGCTTTTATGTCCAATCAATCAAGTAGTGGTTTTACACACCTCGATGCATCCGGTCAGCCAGCCATGGTAGACATAAGTGGAAAAAACGACACTTATCGTATAGCCGTTGCCGAGAGTCGCATTTTTCTGCCGGAAGCAGTGCGCAGCGAGTTCCGTGACAATGACATCCAAACCCGCAAGGGCGCCGTATTTCAGACGGCTGTCATAGCCGGTATTATGGCCGCAAAGAAAACGCCGGAACTGATCCCGCTATGCCATACTTTATTGCTGGATGGTTGCGACGTCCACATCCAGCTGACCGGTGAAGAAGCCGTCATCCGCTGTACGGTAAAAACCACCGGCAAAACCGGCGTGGAGATGGAAGCCCTCACCGGCGCCAGCGTGGCAGCACTCACTATCTATGATATGTGTAAAGCACTTACCCATGAAATGGTCATCAGGGAAACAAAACTGATCAGCAAAACAGGCGGCAAACATGACTATGGAAAATAATACAGCACCCTTAAAAGGACTGGTACTCTGTGGTGGTTTCAGTACCCGGATGCAGGAAGATAAAAGTAAGATCAACTATCATGGTATGCCCCAGTGGCAATACCTGACTACGTTATTACAGTCTTTGTTGCAGGAAGTATACCTCTCCTGCCGACCGGAGCAGCTAAATGATTTTCCCGGTTACCCGCAATTGATACCGGACAACGTTCCCTATGGCGGTCCCTCCGCCGGATTACTCAGCGCCCATCTGCTGCAACCCAACACCGCATGGCTGGTACTGGCCTGCGACCTGCCCCTCATCAGCAGGCAAAGCCTGGAAATACTGATCCATGCAAGAGATAAAAACAAGGCCGCTACCGCCTTTATAAGCCCCGTAAACGAACTACCGGAGCCATTGATCGCCATCTGGGAGCCCGCAGGACTCGCCGCTTTGCAGCAAAATGTTATAGCAGGAAAAAACTGTCCGCGCAAAACAATGCTGCATAATGACATCAATATGTTGCAAAACCCTTATGCAGCCGAACAATTCAATGCAAACACCCCGGAGGAAAAAGATAAAATATTTAGAGATTTGATTATTTAATTATGTAGAGATTTTGTTTCCAGGCAAAACGTCTTTCGGAAACAAAATTTCTACATAATTAAATAATCAAATCTCTACATCAAAAAATTCTTTCTTCCAGATCGGTACAGTTTCTTTCAGGGTATCAATTGTATACTCACAGGCATCAAAGGCAATGCCCCTGTGGGCGGATGATACGGCAATCACAACAGCCAGCTCTCCCGGATATTTATCGCCTATGGCATGGAGCATGGCCAGCTTTTTCACATCCCATTTTTCCTGCACTTGCTGCGCAATTTTATGCATCTCCAGCAAAGCCATTTCTTCATAACATTCATAAAACAACTTCGTTACGGGCTGTTGCTTTGTGTGATTACGTACGGTACCAGCAAAAATCACCTCACCACCACATTCCGGCGTATGAATGAAATCCAGTGCTTCCTGCACCGTAATAGTATCCTTTATTTTAATTAATACTTCCATGTCAGATTGCTGATTGAATGAAGCGGAATAACGTTTCTCAACCACCGCTAACCGGTGGTATGACGGCAATTTCATCCGCTTGTGTAATGATTTGCGTATCAGCCGCATATTCCCTGTTCACTGCTATCATCACTGATCTCAGCTGTTGCAGACCGGGATAACTGCTGTGCAACCAGGCTCTTAATGCAGCCACAGTTGTAATATGTTCCGGAAAACTGATCATTGGCACACCGGCTATATCTTTAGCCACACCGAATAGCAATACGCCCATAAGCATCAAAATTGTTACTTAAAACTACAATATAGCAGTGAGAATGTAGTACTTTTAATACGGCAGATAAATCATTTTTATGAAGATAAGGCTAAAAGGAAATACAATCAGATACAGGCTGGACAAAACTGATGTGGCGCTCCTCGAAACTACCGGTAAAGTAACATCGGTAACACAGATAGGCGCCGGCGCACTGCATTTCTGTATCCGTGCAAAAGAAATTGCTGACCCGGTGATAAAAATGGAACCCGACGGAATCCATCTGCTGCTACCGCTGCCGCAATTAACGGCCTGGTACCTGCCGGATCAGGTAGGCTTTGAGCTGACCCTGCCCAACGCAGACGGCTCCGAGCTGAAAATATTGGTAGAAAAGGATTTCCAGTGCCTCACCACCCGGGATGAAGATGACAGCCAGTCTTTCGAGAATCCGATGGCTGGTAAAAATTGCTAAGGTATGTTTACGGATGCACATCATCGTATAGTCGATTACGTTAGATTGTCGGTGACAGACCGGTGCAATCTCCGTTGCACTTACTGTATGCCGGAGGACATGCGTTTTGTACATAAAAAAGAGCTGCTGACCGACAACGAAATCATATCATTGCTGGAAACCCTGGCTGCCGGCGGCATTACAAAGGTCAGGATCACCGGAGGAGAACCTTTTCTCAGACCGGGTTTATTATCTCTCCTGAAAAAAATAACCGGTATTCCCGGTATTCAGGAAGTGGCTATCACCACCAATGGCGTATTAACACAACCACATATTCCCGCATTACAACAACTGGGTATTACCAATATCAATCTTAGCCTGGATACCCTGCAAGCAGATCGTTTCTTCCGGATAACGCGCCGCGACAGGTTTTCAACAGTTATGCAAACATTGGAAAACCTGTTACAATATAATATGCAAGTGAAGATAAATGTAGTAGTAATGGAAGATGTGAATACGGACGAACTCACTGCATTCGCAGAGCTTACCCGTGCAAATGCACTCTCCGTAAGATTTATAGAAGAAATGCCCTTTAACGGGCAAGGACATACGTTTTCCGGTATCGCCTGGAACTATCATAAAATACTGGACACCATCCGCACAGCGTATGCATTACAGAAGATCCCTGATGCACCTCACTCCACTTCTCTCAACTACAGCATTCGGGGTCATAAAGGTAATGTAGGTGTAATCCCCGCTTACAGCCGCACTTTTTGCGGTACCTGTAACCGTATTCGTATATCCGCTACCGGTAGTATAAAAACCTGCCTCTATGGTAATAATGTATTGAATATAAGAGATCTGATGAGAGATAATGAAGATCCATCTCTTTGGCTGCATGCCATACAATCCGCTATACACGGGCGTTTCGCCGATGGATTTGAAGCAGCGCAACATCATACAGCCAGGAATATGGAGAGCATGTCTGTAATAGGCGGGTAAACAATCTATCTCACGAGCATTCTTACACCCGCATACAAGATCAGCAATGCCGTAGCACCCGCTACCCAACGGGGTTTCAGCACACGGGCACTGAGCCGTGCACCAATTTGTCCGCCTGCAACAACCGCTACCAGCAACGGAGCGGCGAAGGCCGGTTGAAATACAATAACATGTTTGGCGGCCTGTCCCAACAAACCGGCAATAGAGTTTACCAATATAAAAAAGCTGCTTAATCCTGCAATATTCTTGGCCGTATCATACTTGCCCAAACGCAATACAGGAGAGAGATAGATACCGCCGCCGATGCCCGTCATACCGGACAACAAGCCAATGGCTCCACCAATGATGCCATATACCTTTCCATTTCCCTGGTGAAGCTGCTGTCCCGATTCTTCTTCCCGCTCAAAAAACAGGCGATAACACATAAACACGGCTGCCAGCGTTAAAGCAATGCCCAATAACAAAAAGAAGGTTTCCTGTTTCAACGGCAGATAGCTGCCGGCAAAAGCCAGCGGCACACTCACCAGCGACAGTTGCCACGCCTTCTTCAGGGGCAGGTGACCGCTCTTATAAAAATGATATACACCTCCTGCCACCACGGCCACATTACATAACAACGCTGTAGACTTCATCAACTGAAAATCCACTCCCCACAGCGCCAGCAATGCCAGGTAACTAGACCCGCCACCAAAACCGGCCGAAGAATACACCAACGCCACCAGGAAAAATAGGATACATAATTCTGTGTTCATGACTAATAAGTTTGCATTTCGTCATCTATTGCACGGGCCCAGGCGTTGATACCACCTTCTACGTTATATACCTGTTTAAAACCCAGTTCCACCAAACGCTGTCCTACAGCGCGGCTCCGCATTCCATAGTGACACAATACGGCTACGGGGGCTTCCGGCTGCAACGCTGCAATCCGGTGTAACACCTGTCCCATAGGAATATGCACTGCCTCTGGAATATGGCAGATCTCCCATTCGTCATCTTCCCTTACATCCAGCAACATTAAGCCGTCTTCTTTTTGCAACCACTCCTGCAATTGCTCTACTGATAATGATTGTACGCTATTCACTTCACAAACGGTTTGCTGATAATTATCCTGTAACTGATGGATCTGCCGGTAAGCGGCCACGGGTGTAATGTTAAAAATCAGTTGTGTATTATTGAGGGTATCTATCGTCATCAACTGGTTTTTCAGGGGCCGCCCGATGCCGGTGATCACTTTCACCGTTTCATTGGCCTGATAACATCCGATAAGACCGGGCAATACGCCCAACACACCAATATCGTTGCAGTTCAGCATATCACCGGATTCCGGCGGTTCAGGAAAAATACAGCGGTAAGTAGCGCCGCCCTGGTAATTAAATACGCTTACCTGTCCTTCGTACTTATAGATAGCGCCATATACCAGCGGCCTTCCGGCTATTACACAGGCATCATTGATCAGGTAGCGGGTACCGAAGTTATCGGAACAATCCACTACCACATCGTATGCGCTGATTATTTCGAGGGCATTTTCTGTGGTGAGCCAGGTATCATGTGCTACCAGCTGTATTTCTGGATTGAGTTGTTGCAGGCGCTCGGTAGCCAGGTGTATCTTTGATTTACCCTGATCTCCCGTGATATAAAGCACTTGTCGTTGCAGGTTGGAAATAGATACCGTATCATGTTCTACAATACCAATTCTTCCTACGCCCATTGCGGTAAGGTACTGCAACACAGGTACCCCCAGGCCACCGGCGCCGATGACGAGTACGCCAGCCTGTTGCAGCAATGCCTGTTTTGCCGGGCCAAAGCCTTCCAGTCTTGTCTGTCGGTTGTATCGTTCCATAGCTGTTCGTTGAATGGTAAGATAAAGTTATGGTTTCACGCGTCTATACATGGTTACGAGGTCGGCATAGTGTCCTTCTCTTTGCAGGATACCCTGTGGCAGGCGCCCACATTCCATAAAGCCGAAGTTACGGTATAGCTGCATGGCTTTTTCATTGGTAGAAAATACGTTGAGATAAATAATTTCCAGACCTTCATGTTCTTTTGCCCAGCGGATCATAGCAGTCATAAGACGACGGCCGATACCGAGGTTACTCCAGGCATGTTCTACGGCGATACCCATTTCTGCGATATGCGCTTTTTTACGGTAGCCGCTGTGGTTTACCGTGATGGAACCTACCAGCAACCCTTTCACAACAGCCACCAACATCAGCTGATCGGGTGTGTCCAGGTAGGTATTGATAAAATCTTCTTCTGACTCCAGGTCCAGGTCCAGGGCTTCGGAATGGGTAAACAGCAGAAAATCCGTTTCCCGCGTCATCCGCTGGAAATTGGCCAGTAATCCTGCTGCATCGTTAGGTTTGGGCAGCCGGATAACAAGCTCCTGTCCATTTGGCAAAAAGTGTCGCATGATGCGAAAATAGACAGCATTTAATGATTTAGTGATTTTTTGATTTAGATATTTAAGTGCTGAAAGAAATTTCTTTCAGCACTTAAATATCTAAATCAAAAAATCACTAGCTTATTTTATCGCTACCGAAATACGGGTGTAACACTGCTGGTAAATGGATACCGTCTGCAGCCTGGTTGTTTTCCAGCAAGCTGGCCAGGATGCGCGGTAAAGCCAGGGAGCTGCCATTCAGGGAGTGTGTCAGCTGTGGCTTGCCATTATTTTCTTTGAAACGGATCTTCATCCGGTTCGTCTGGAATGTTTCAAAGTTAGAAACAGAGCTTACTTCCAGCCATCTTTGCTGCGCGGCGCTGTATACTTCAAAATCATAGGTGATGGCAGATGCAAAGCTCATATCGCCGCCACATAAGCGTAGTATGCGATAAGGCAATTCCAGTGCATTGAGCAAACCTTCCACATGTGCTACCATTTCATCCAGCACTTCATAAGATTTGTCGGGATGTACCAACTGTACCAGTTCCACTTTATCAAACTGGTGTACACGGTTCAGTCCACGTACATCTTTGCCGTAAGAACCTGCTTCCCTGCGGAAGCAAGGGGTATAGCCCGTCATTTTGATAGGCAGGTCGCTGTCTTTCAGGATCTCATCGCGGTAGATATTGGTAAGCGGTACTTCTGCTGTAGGAATCAGGAAGAAGTTATCTTCTGTAGCATGATACATCTGTCCTTCCTTATCCGGTAACTGGCCTGTGCCGTAGGCAGAGGTTTCATTTACCAGGTATGGCGGTGCATATTCCGTATAGCCGTTGCCGGTATTATAATCCAGGAAATACTGTACCAGTGCGCGTTGTAAGCGGGCACCCCTGTTTTTGAATACCGGGAAACCGCTGCCGGTGATTTTGTTACCCAGCTCAAAGTCAATCAGGTCGTACTTTTTAGCCAGATCCCAGTGAGGTACGGCAGCTGCGTACAGCTCCGGAATGGTACCACCACCACGTACTTCCACATTTTCTTCCGGTGTTTTACCGGGAGGAACAATAGCAGCGGGCAGATTGGGCAATTTCACCAGGGTATCATGCAGGTTTTTTTCGGTAGCATTCAGGGCATCATTGATGGGGCCGAGCTTTTCTTTCAGCGCATTCACTTCAGCACGTTGCTGCTCACCTTCGTCTTTTTTTCCCTGCGCCATCAGCTTACCGATCTCTTTGGATAAACTGTTTACCTGCGCCTGTGTTTCATCGTATTCCAGGGTTAATTTCTTACGCTGATCATCCAGCGCCAGCACTTCGTCTACCAGGCCAGTCTCCTTGAAATTCTTCAGAGCCAGGCGCGCTAATACCAATTCTTTATTTTGACGTATAAACGGTACTTGTAACATGTTGTATGATCTAAAAATTTTGGCAAAGATATTAAAAATAGCACTTGGCCTTCCGCCGCAACTTTGTGCTGCCGGTAGCTCCGTGCTTAATTCAGGTATTTACCCACAATCGGTACCCGGCGGCCCACACCAAAGGCTTTGGAAGATACGCGTATAATGGGGCAGAACTGATTACGTTTGTATTCATTGGTGTTTACCATCTTTAAGGCCCGCGAAACCAAAGCGGAGTCGAAGCCCTGAGCGATAATCTCCTTCGGTCCCTGCCGGCGTTCTATGTACTGATACAGGATCCTGTCCAGCACGGCGTAATCGGGCAAACTGTCGCTGTCCTTCTGATCAGGACGCAACTCAGCGGAAGGCGCTTTATCAATGATATTCACCGGAATAATTTCTTTGTCGCGGTTGATATAGCGGGCCAGTGAATATACCTGCATCTTATATACATCTCCCAAAACAGACAATCCGCCTGCCATATCCCCATATAAAGTACCGTAGCCGGTAGATAATTCACTTTTATTGGACGTGTTCAACAGGATATATCCAAACTTGTTGGACAATCCCATCAACAGGTTACCACGGATGCGTGACTGTGTATTTTCTTCAGCCACATTAAAGGGCAATCCTTTGAAATACGGTTCCAGCGTGGTTAAGAAGCTTTCATAAATATCATTGATACGAATAATATCGTAGGGGTTATCCAGGTTTTCAGATAAAGCTACCGCATCATCTACAGAATGCCCTGTAGAGTAGGGAGAAGGCATGAGTATCGCCCGCACATTCTCTTTGCCCAGTGCATCGCAGGCAATAGCCAATGTAACGGCACTGTCTATACCACCGGATGATCCGAGGATGGCCTTTGTAAAGCCCATCTTCCCGAAATAATCCCGGATGCCCAGCACCAGTGCTTCATAGATGCGGTGAATGTTATGATCAAAAATCAATTCCGTGAGCGGTGTAAAGGCAACCGGCATAGCGGGCGCAATACCAGTAGCAGTAAGCATTCCCAGCTCCAGCCCGTCTATTGCTTCGATGAAGTAAGGTAATTCTTTCACAATATTCCCCTGCGCATCATAGATGAGGGAACCGCCATCAAACACGATCTCCGTTTGTGAACCAACTGTATTACAATAATACATGGGCAGTTGATACTTGAGTACATTGGCGCGGATGATCTCTTTCCTATCTTCATCATGATCATAATCAAAGGGAGAAGCAGACAGGTTGATCATCACATCCGGTTCCTGCGCCATCAGCTGGTCCATAGGACAAACACGGTACAGGGGATTATCTCCCAGGTTCCAGATATCTTCACAAATAGTTACGGCCAGTTTTTTTCCTTTAAAGGGGATCACATTCCATTCATAGGAGGGCTCAAAATACCGGTATTCATCAAACACATCATAGGTGGGCAGCAGGGTTTTATGTACTACCTGTTTTACTTCGCCTTCATATAAAAACCAGGCGGCATTAAACAGGTCTTTCCCTTCCCTTTGCGGATTGCGCGCAGGTGCACCTACCAGTACAGCTATATCTTTTGTATGTGCTTTTATCACATCAATAGCATGGTGGCACTGTACAATAAAATCTTCAAATTCCAGAAAATCGCGGGGTGGATAGCCACATACACACAATTCGGAAAACACGACCAGGTCCGCCCCCTGGGACTTTGCAGTCTTAATACCATCAATAATCTTCTCCGTATTACGTTCAAAGTTACCTATGTGATAATTCTGCTGTGCCAGTATAATTTTCATAGTGAAAAAATAAACAAATAAAATAAAAGCGGTTAGCTGTCAGGCTTTAATCCTGACAGCTAAAGACTCCATGCTTAAAAATATACGCCTAATCTGAGGGCAAAGCTATTCATATTTATCCTGCCGTCATCCCATTTTGAATTACGGGTTACATCCACAAAACCGTTCTGATAAGTGATACCAGCCATACCGGTCAAATTGCCGCCCAGCGGATATTCTATACCTGCTCCCAGGAGCATGCCTATATTGACGCGGTTCATTTGTGCTAAAATACCCACCTTGTCATAGGTTTGATTCAGGGAAGTGATATCCGTGCGGCCACTAACCGGGAAGTCGAGGTAGGTACCAAACTGTCCCCATAATCCCATGCCGTTGTCGATATGGGTTTTCAGTTTCAGCGCCAGCGGTATTTCCACATAGGTGAGTTTCATGTTATATTCCGCAGCATTTTGTCTGTAATCGTTCAGCCCTTTGCCTGCATCATACATTAACTTGCTGCCGCCTATTACAGCCTGAAAACCGGAAGCCAGTGCATAATTGCCATTGTCATCCAGGTTAAAATCGGCCATCAGTCCAAAGTTCAGACCTGCCTTTGAGCTGTTGCGGGTAACGCCTGATTCCTGTGGTTTCAATGACGATACCATTGGACTTACGGTTAGTCCCAATCTTACTTTACGCTCAGATAAGTTAAATCCACGCTGCGCTATACCCATCTTCACAACTCCCATCAGAACCAGAAAAACGAACACTTTCTTCATATATATTTCCATATTTTACATAAAATTACGAATTACGAATTATGAATTACGTAGCAGTACAGAGATTTTACGGGTTGTATTGCGACAACAGTGATCTTACTGCGTTGTTATTCATCATTCATCATCCATATTTTTTTAATAATCCAAGGTAAATAATAATTTTACCTTAGATGAGTTTTAAGAAGATGCAAAGCTACATTAATAAATATATTCTGTTGACATGCAGCCTGTTTGCCTTGCTGGGCGCGGCAGCCTGTAATTCCGGTAAAAAAGCACCGGACGTAAGTCATATACCCATGACCGTTAGTATAGCGCGTTTCGATTCCGCTTTATTCACGCTGGATACCAACAACCTGCAACCCGGGCTGGCAAAACTGCATGCTGATTATCCCCTGTTCCTGCCGGTATATATTACCGATATTATGAACCTGGGCGCCTATTCAGACAGCAGCCGGGAGGTAATGCAACAATTACACCTGTTTCTCACAACGCCTGATTTCCGGAACCTGGAAACCGCCGTATCAGAGAAATATGGCAACCTGGCATCGTTGCAACAGCAGCTCACACAGGGTTTCCGCTATATCAAATACTATATTCCTGCTTTCCGGCCACCCCGCGTGGTTACCTTCATTTCCGGCATAGCCAACTATGGCGCCATCACCGTAGATTCTATCCTGGGCATCGGGCTGGATATGTACATGGGAGCCGATTTCCCTCCTTATGCACAGATCCCTGATTACCCGGATTATATGATTCAGCGTTTTGCACCTGAATATATTACCACCAACTGTATGCAGGTTTTGCAGCAGGAACTGTATCCCGCAGCCCGCAACAGCGGCGGCCTCCTGGAACAAATGATGGATGCCGGCAAACAACAGTACTTCCTGGATAAAGTATTGCCCGAAACACCAGACACTATCAGGTTTGGCTATACGAAAGATCAATTGCAATGGTGCCGCGAAAATGAACAGATGATATGGCAGTTCCTCGTGCAGAACAACCTGCTGTATTCTGCTGACTGGCAACAGATTAATCACTTTATGGGTGATGCTCCGTCTACACAGGGTATGCCTGAAGGCGCTCCCGGTAAGATCGGTTTCTTTATCGGTTACCAGATCGTAAATAAATACATGGAACTGCACCCGGCAGTAACGCTACAACAATTGATGGAATCTAAAAATCTGGTGGAGATATTTAAAGCGGCGAAGTACAGACCGAAATAGCAAGTTTCCGGTGATTGGTTTACAGATGCAGGAGCATCAGAAAATCCGGAAATCAGTTCAATTTGAATGGTACCACCATCTGGAATTCCGGGATCTTAACTTCCAGGATCTTCTTATCTAGTTGGTTTTCCATGTGGTAAGTGCCGTACATTTTGCCTATTTCGGTGCGGAGATTGGATCCCGAGACATATTGATATGTTTCACCGGGGGCCAGCAGTGGCTGAACACCTACTACACCTTCTCCCTCAACTTCGCGGTGGGTACCGTTTGAGTCAATGATATACCAGTGGCGGCGGAGTAATTTGATAGGGAATGTATTATTGTTTTCAATGGTGATCCGGTAAGCAAACATAAATTCGCTTCCAATAGGATTAGAATAATCCGGCTGGTAGAATGTTTCCACGCTGATGGTGATGCCCTCTGTTACCTTCTTAACCATAAAATCAACCTTTAAGGTAAAAATAAGAAAAATAAAGCCAGTCGTCTCAAAAATACTGCTATTTGGTATACTTTAACGATTCTTTAGACAATTTCGACATTATCCAACATAGCGGGGTCAGCTTCCGATTCCCGGGCCGCCACTTCAAAGCGATTAAGGTAATAACCGTTGCGCATATATTCGGAAAGATATCTCCATAAAAAGCCTATCAGTCCATATTCCAGGTATTGCATAACATGGCAAACCTCGTGCCGTACCCAGGTGATATCCGCAAGGAACTGCCCGCGGGACGCACCATGCAGATGAATAGTGCGTCCCACAACCATGGCCACCTGCTGCACACCCATTCTGTGAGCGGCTTTGCGGGCAAGCCAGGATTTCTCCCGTATGTGGCATTTTATTTTTTCCAATCCTTTTTCCCGAATAACGTAAATCTACGGGAAATATTGAAACCCCAGCGATATTGCCCCTGTCTCCAGGATGACAACGTTTCGGGAATAAACTGGCTTTCCTGGATAGCGGTGGAGTTAGTGAAGTTAATATGAAACACGTGCCCGCCGGTTTCTATCTCCATACCAACACCTAATGGATTATAGAAGATGACGTTCCCTGCAGATTTGAAATAATCCTTGCTGGCCTGGGAACGGAATGGATAATAGTATTCTACCACAAAGCCCACCCGCTTCGAAACTTTGATGCGCCCGGCTGCGCCGAGTGCAAACATATTATTCATGTCCATAAACGCCACCCGGTTACGGTGTACATACGTAGGCGACAATGTAAACGACAGCTTGTCGCCCACCTTACGGGATATAATGGCCTGCGCCACATAGTTCATCCGGTCTGCCCCATCGCCAAAATAATCGGCGCCTTCCGGATCTGTGCCGGAAGCCATCGTGCTCACGGTGGCATTTGCCAGCACCGCCATCGACACAGGCACATAGTTATCTGTAGTTTGTTCCAGCAGCCGGTATTTCACCAGTCCGTCAATAAGCTGGTGCTGCGCCCCGGAGCCTTTGGAGCGGCCTACGCCTACCATCAGCTTATCCGACACACCATATTCAAAAGCGATCCGTATGTCCGTAGAATTGTCTGTTCCGAAAAATGATTTCACGCCGCCAAACTCGCCGGCAGCATCCCCAAAGCGGTGATCTACCCGGAAATCCAGCTCATGTTTGCGCAGCATTTCAGTAGAATGTCCCATAATGATGCGCGTGCCTTTATAGGTATACAATACTTTCTGGTGGCCCGTGCCCACAGAATCAAACTGCCGGCTCAGGTCTTCCTGCGCCTGGCAATAGCTGCTGACACCGCAGCACAGCAATAAGAATGGAATGATCTTCATTGGTTAATGGGTAAATGATGGCTAATTAGTTATTTACTTATTGGTGACGGTATACAGGGCGTTTACAGTTACGTCCACTACTTCAGCGATGTTCCTGATAACCAGTTTCGGAATGCTGATCTGATGATCAGCTATATGAATATTGAATTTGGAAGTAGCCGCAATGTTGCCGCCTTGCACCGTGATAGTACCTTTCTCCCGGTATACTTTATCTACACCATGCATATTCAGTGTACCCTCTACCGTTACATTGTAAGTACCGTCTTTGCTGAAGTCTATCTCATCATTGATCTTTCCCTTGAACTCAGCAAACGGGTACTTATCACTTTCCAGGTAGTTTTCATTAAAATGCTCCTGCATTAATTTCTTTTTAAACTGAAAAGATGATATCGGCACTTTAAAATAGATGGCTTTTGTTTTTATGTTGATAGCAGATACGCCCTTATCTGTCCTGGCTTCTATGTCTTCCAGCGGTGCTGCAGAAAAAAAGGACAGGCTGGTATTCCTGCACGAAAAAACATCCTGTGCAAATCCATGGAAAGACAACAACAAACAGCCGAAGCAAAAAAACAGGTATTTCATGTGATGCTTTTTAAAGTTTATTGATCCGGCATACCATGTCCCACCCAGCAAGCAATAGAATCCCTCATTCCCCGCGAGAGCGCGGGAAACAATTGCGATTGCGGCATGTCTGCCTGTGGGCTGGTAACACGCAGCAGGAAAATCGCCCTTTGGGTACTGATATATCCTTTCAGCTTATCGGTGGTAGAGAAATCCGCGATAACCGGTGAATTTCCTCCGGGATGACATTTACGATCTGTACAGTTTGCCTGTACAACGCCAAATACATAAGCGGTGGTAATTTTGGCCACGCTACAATCTATCGCACCAGTGGCAGGCGCAGGCGCCTGTTCATTTTTACAGGCTGTCATCAGGATACAGCCTGAGAGCAGCAACATAAATGTTTTCATAGATGAATACTATTATTTAAGCAGGTGTTGAAGTTGGTCAGACAGTATTGGCATATACGGGAACAATATTTAATTGGTTGTCTATAGGGATAAGATAATTTTAGCGGTCAAAATCTTATATATTACATACATAACCGCTTATTTTTGCATTAAATACTCTTGCACGTGATCATAGCGCAACTATACAATATATATCAGCAGCACCCGAATATACAAACGGATACGCGTAAACTGAAAGCCAACGATATCTTCTTTGCACTCAAAGGGGATAACTTCAACGGTAATACGTTTGCAGCCAAAGCGTTAGAGATGGGCGCCAGTTTTGCAGTAGTAGATGAAGCGGACAGTTATACCCTTCCGGAGAAGATGATGCTGGTAGATAATGCGCTGGAAACCTTGCAGCAACTGGCTTTGTGGCATCGTCAACAACTGAATATTCCTTTCCTGGCAATTACCGGTACTAACGGTAAAACCACTACGAAAGAACTGATCAATGCTACACTATGTGCCGGTTTTAAAACATATGCTACAGTTGGCAACCTGAATAATCACATTGGTGTGCCCCTCACTATTCTGCGCATTCAACCGGATGTGGAAATAGCCGTTATAGAAATGGGCGCCAACCACCAACAGGAAATAGCCAGCTACTGCAAAATAGCCCTGCCTACACACGGCATCATCACCAACATCGGGAAAGCCCACCTGGAAGGCTTCGGCAGCGAGGAAGGGGTAAAGAAAGCCAAAGGGGAACTGTATGATTTCCTGCGCAGCAACAACGGAACCGTATTTGTATGTAACGACTACGGCTATCTGCTGGAAATGAGTGATGGCATTAAAGATATCATCACCTATGGCAGCCAGGAAGCCGATTATACCGGCAACCCTGTTGCTGATAGCGCCTTCCTGGGTGTTCAGGTAACCGGTAACAGCCAGGTAGGATTTATACAGACGCAATTAGTAGGCGCCTATAACTTCCCCAATGTAATGGCCGCGGTAGCAGTAGCCAGTCACTTTAAAGTACCCGAAAATAAAATCGGCCCGGCCATAGCCGCTTATACACCATCCAATAACCGCTCACAGGTAATACGACAAGGTAGCAATACCATTATCATGGATGCCTATAACGCCAACCCCTCCAGTATGAAAGCTGCCATTGAAAACTTTGCCGGTATCCAGGCACCTAAGAAAGTTTTGCTGCTGGGCGCTATGATGGAACTGGGGGCAGACAGCATCAAAGAACACCAGGTACTGGCAACATTGCTCCAGCAGGCACATTGGGACGCAGTAGTATTGGTAGGCGGCGATTTTAAGAAAATAAACCATCCGTATATTTATCTTGATGACGCAACAGCTGCCGGCAAATGGCTGCAACAACAACAGTTCCAGGATACTTATATTCTAATCAAAGGCTCCCGCAGTACAGGTATGGAAAAAGTACTGACAGCAAACGTATAGGCGTTTGGGTTGTTTTGTTGTAATCGTTGTCATCATCATTTTACCTGCTATTTCCCTGGCTTATCCGCACAGGGAAATTCCGCCATTTTATATGGCGTGCACAATTAATTGAATACTAATATCGTTCTAGGAATAAGCAGCCATGCTGCTCTTTAGAGAAACCCACTGTAGATTATTTCCTTTACCGAAGAAATTGGCTAAAAAAAAAGACCTGCAAGCTAAAAAACCCGCAGGTGTTCATAACCTATGCCAACTTTAGAGTAATCGTGAAAACTTAAAGATTATTAATACATAAAATTTAAGCTTTATAATATTTTGAGTCTTGGTGATTTATTATTTGTTCGAAAGTATTATATAGAGATAACGTATCAGAAAATATAATTGTTCGAAAAATTAAAAATATTTTGGTTTGTCTGTCCCCTCTTTCCGGGTGATTCATATTATCTACGTAGTCCAGGGTTTGTTTGGATTGCTAAAATGGAAAAAAACTAAAAAAAAATCTAATTAATAAATTTTCTAATATTTAAGTTATTCTTTACTTGATCTCCTGGCATATTTCAATCAAAACACCATTTGTATTCTTCGGATGCAGGAAACAAATAAGTTTATTATCCGCTCCCTGCTTGGGATGCTCCTGCAATAAAACAAAACCTTCTCCCGCCAACCGCTTCATCTCTGCATAAATATCCGCTACCTCAAAAGCAATATGATGCATGCCTTCCCCTTTTTTTTCCAGGAACTTTGCAATAGCACTACCCGGCCCCGTTGCCTCCAGCAATTCTATTTTCGTTTCCCCCTGTTGGAAAAACGCTGTTTGTACCTGCTCACTGCTCACTTCTTCTGTTTTATAACAAGGTGTATCCAACAATTTTTCAAACAGTGGAATCGAAACAGATAACGATTGAACCGCTATACCAATATGCTCAACTTTTAACATGAAACTGCTTTTACCGGTACAAAATAAATAACAAGAAATTGATCGTTGCGGGTAATGACCCTGCCCGGTAAAAATAGAACTTATGTCGTAGATTTGAATTGTTTACGATTTAATATAAAAATTAAAACAAATATGCTGAAGCTGCCTGTCTACCTGGATAATAATGCGACTACTCCCTGCGATCCCAGGGTGGTAGAAGTAATGTTACCCTATTTCACAGAAATGTTTGGTAACGCAGCCAGCCGCAGTCACTCCCTGGGATGGGCAGCAGAAGCCGCAGTAGACCATGCACGTGAACAGGTAGCCATGTTGATCGGTGCTTCACCCGGGGAAATCATTTTTACTTCAGGTGCGACAGAAAGCGTAAACCTCGCCCTGAAAGGTGTATACGAAATGTACGCCGGCAAAGGCAATCATATTATTACTACTGCCATAGAACATAAAGCAGTGCTGGACACCTGCAAACACCTGGAAAAACGGGGCGCACAGGTTACCTATCTGCCGGTAAACAACGAAGGATTGCCTGATCTCCGGGAACTGGAAGCAGCCATTACGCCACAAACCATACTGGTGGCCATGATGTATGCCAACAATGAAATAGGTGTGCTCAACCCTGTGCCCGAAATCGGCGCCATCGCCAAAAAACACAACATCATTTTTATGTCGGATGCCACCCAGGCCGCCGGTAAGATCCCTATAGATGTCATCAGAGACGGCATCGATCTGCTGGCACTGAGCGCCCATAAAATGTATGGTCCCAAAGGAGTGGGCGCCTTATATGTACGCCGCAAATCGCCCCGGGTAAAGCTGACAGCACAGATGGATGGCGGCGGCCATGAAAAAGGTATGCGCTCCGGCACCCTGAATGTACCCGGCATCGCCGCCCTCGGCAAAGCCTGCGAGCTATGCCTGCAGGAAATGGATGCCGATGCCAAACGCCTGTCTGTGATGCGTAACCGCCTGGAAGCCGCTTTACTGCAACTGGAGCAGTCTTACGTAAACGGCTCTACGCTACACCGGCTGCCACATACAACCAATCTCTCCTTTAAATATATAGAAGGAGAAACGCTGCTGATGGGTTTTAACAAAACCATCGCGCTCTCTTCCGGATCGGCCTGTACCTCTGCCTCCATGGAGCCCAGCTATGTGCTCAAAGCACTCGGACTCGGCGATGATCTCGCACACGCCTCTCTCCGTTTCGGGCTGGGACGCTTCACCACGGATGAACAAATAGACTTCGCCATCCGGACCGTTACAGACACCGTGAATAAGCTAAGGGCGGAAAGCCCGTTGTGGGAACTGTTCAAAGACGGTACAGAAATGGACACCCTCAGCTGGGCACATCAGCAGAATGCAACCGGAAAGCAATGATTTCCTGCCTGTAACGTTTACTTTTATATTTGTACTTTTACTCATCCTAATCCTTACAAAACTGTTCATGCTTGCCATCTTTAAGAAAGAAATAAACCAGTTCTTCAGCAGTGTCACGGGCTATGTGGCCATCATTCTTTTTTTACTGGCAAACGGCTTATTGCTTTTTGTGTTTCCGGATACGAGCCTGCTCGACACCGGTTACGCCAACCTGGACCCGCTTTTTGACCTGGCGCCACTCATCTACCTGTTACTGATTCCAGCCATTACCATGCGCAGCTTTGCGGATGAATTTAAAACAGGCACCATGGAATTATTAAGTACCAAACCACTCACCTCCTGGCAGATCGTGCTGGGCAAGTTCTGGGGCAGCCTCCTGATTGTAGCCATATCCTTATTGCCAACGGTTATATATTATATCGCCATCCGGCAGCTGAGCGTAAACCCGCAACAACTGGATAATGGCGGCATACTCGGCGCATATACCGGCTTATTCCTGCTGGGCGCCGTTTTCACAGCCATCGGCCTGTGGTCATCATCCCTCACCACCAACGCCATGGTAGCCTTTCTGATTGCACTCTTTACCTGTTTCATCTTTTATAACGGCTTCGACGCACTCAGTAAAATACCGGGATTCAGCGGCGGCGCAGATTATTACCTGCAAATGGCCGGCATCAAATTTCACTATGCATCTATCAGCCGTGGGGTGATCGACAGTCGTGATATCGTCTATTTCATCAGCATAATAGGACTGATGCTTTATCTCACAAAATTATCTCTCCATAGAAAACTCTGGCAACAGGGATAATATTTTGGGATTTTTGATTTTTTGATTTTGGAATTTGAAATGCAGCGGAGATTTCCCGCTAATATATCAGAAAGATATCTCCGCTGCATTTCAAATTCCAAAATCAAAAAATCAGAAAATCAGAAAATTTCAATGTATGACTAAACGAAAAAAATATATACAACGGGCGCTGGTAGTAATACTGGCACTAACGGGCATCAATATAGCAGCAGCGTACTTTCACGGCAGGTGGGATCTGACAGCGGAAAAACGATATACACTGACCGGCAACACACGGCAAATGCTGCGCAACCTCAACAGCCCGGTTGATATTGAAGTATTTCTCAAAGGGGATTATCCTGCCAGTTTCAGGCAGCTGGCCCAATCCACCAGGGAATTGCTGGAAGAGTTCAGGGAATACGGTAAACAAAACATCCGTTTTACTTTTATCAATCCCGGACAAGGGCTTTCTGACTCTGCACGGATGAAATTTCTCGGTGAACTTACCGAACAGGGCATCATGCCTTTTAATATGAAAGTGCAGGAAGAATCCGGCGAAGGTTTTGCGGAAAAACTCATCTTCCCCGGCGCCCTGGTACATTACAAAGGAAAGACCATCGGCGTAAACCTCCTGAAAAACCAGGGTGGACAAGATCCGTTGCAAACGATGGTGAATTCCGAAGCACTACTGGAGTACCAGTTTGCCAACGCGATCAGTAAATTAAAGGAAGATAAAAAACCGTTGATCGGTTATATGCTGGGCAACGGTGAGTCGCTCGGCGTAGAAGTATATGATGCATTAAATACATTGCAGAGCAACTACAGCCTGGATACGCTCACCTTACAGGGCACGTCCTATATCCCGGAAGATTTTGATATCCTTCTTTTTGCCAAGCCGGCCAGTGCTTTCAGCGATGCCGACAAACTGAAAATAGACCAATACGTGATGAATGGCGGAAAAGTGTTGTGGTTTATCGATGAAACGAATGCCACGATGGATAGTCTTCAGCAACATCCCGAATTTTTTGCATTTGATCGGGGGCTCAACCTGGAAGACCTTCTTTTCCGTTATGGGGTGCGCATTAACCAGGATCTTGTACAGGACCTGCAATGTGATGTGGTACCGCTGATTGTAGGCAATGTTGGCAACAGGCCACAGATCCAACCTGTACCTTTTCCGTACTTTCCCATGCTCACACCTACCGGCGCTCATCCTATTGTAAAAAATATGGATATGGTGCTAAGTCGTTTTGTCAGCTCACTGGATACCGTGAAAGCACCTGGTGTACAGAAAACCATTCTGCTCACCACCTCCCGTCACAGCCGCAGTGTTCGTGTTCCGGTACTGATAAGCTGGGAATCTGTAAAAACAAAGCCCAATCCACGTGAATACCGGCAGCAAAATGTGCCGGCAGCTGTTTTGCTTGAAGGGCATTTTACCTCTTTATTCCGCAACAGGTTGTCGCCGGAAGTAATGAGCGATCTGCAACGCATATCCGGTAAGCCTTTCCGGGAATCTTCCGACACCATCAATAAAATGATCGTGGTGAGCGATGGCGACCTGATTGCAAACGCTGTATCCCGCAAGGATGGCCCTTTGCAGATGGGTATCAACGAATTTAACCCCGGCTTCGCCTTTGCCAATAAAGAATTTCTCCTCAACTGCCTGGAATACCTCAGTGGTAACAGCGGGATCATGGAAAGCAGGAATAAAGAACTGACGCTGCGTTTACTGGATGCAGAAAAAATAAAACAAACAAAAACAAAATGGCAGATAATCTGCTTCCTGGTGCCTATAGGGCTGGTACTGGTGTTTGCAATGGTTTTCCAGTTTGTGCGCCAGCGCAAATTTGCAGCATAATAGCTATGCTATAGGAACGCTTTCACGCCATTGGTTCTTAATGTCTTAGTCAGAAATGACTATCTTTGCTCCTCATAAAAAAAACAAGGTCGCATGACACCCATCCAATGGACGTATCTCATTTTTGCAATTGTAATCGTCCTGGCACTAATTTTTGACTTAGGCCTATTCAGTAAAAAGAACCAGAAGACATCTATGAAAACGGCATTGCTGCAGAGTATTTTCTGGGTGGGGCTGTCTGTTTTGTTTTTTGGTTTTATGTGGTATGAAGATGGCTCCGAAACAGCTATCAGCTTCATGAGCGCCTATCTCATGGAGAAGTCCTTATCTATGGACAATATCTTTGTATTCATTCTCATCTTCAACTTCTTCAAAATAAAAGAGGAAAACTACTCCCGGGTACTACTGATAGGAATCCTGATGGCCCTCATATTCAGGGCTATATTTATCAGTGTAGGCGTGGTGCTGATCAGCCGTTTCGACTGGATCCTCTATATTTTCGGTCTTTTCCTGCTTTATACAGGCATTAAGATGTTTACTGCAAAAGCAGAGGATGAATTTAAACCGGAAGAAAGTGTGGCCTACCGGTTTATGAATAAATACCTGCGGATAACATCAGAAGAACCGAAAGGAAAATTTGTTATCAAAAAAAATAAAAAGGTATATTTCACCACATTATCGGTAGTCGTACTGATGCTGGCAGTTACAGATATTATCTTTGCGCTGGATTCCATTCCGGCAGTATTTGCCATCTCACAACAACCGGTAGTTGTGTATACTTCCAATATATTTGCCGTGCTGGGACTAAGATCCCTGTTCTTTTTACTGAGGGGAGCGGTTGATAAATTTGAATATCTCCCCCAGGGTATTGCCATCGTACTGATATATATAGGAGTTAAAATGCTGGCAGAGTATTTTATACATATTCCGGTGTACGTGTCACTGATCGTGATTGTACTATGCCTTGGAGGTTCCATTCTTTATTCGCACTATCATCAGAAAAAAGGATTACCGGAAGGAGAAGTAAAGTAAACAGCAGCTGTAAACTAATTTTTTGTAGCTGCTAAGTGATTATTCAAACCTGACAAAAGTGTATAACGCAGCAAGTATCAACAAAACCCTCAAAGGGGAATTGTTGCAAGAGACAGGATTTTCTGAAATTGACCACCTTTTACTGGACAGCCGGAAGCTCAGCTTTCCGGAAACTTCACTGTTCATCGCCCTGGTTAGCCAACGGCGCAATGCCCACCAATACATAGATGAGCTGTACCGCAAGGGTGTCAGCAATTTTATAGTGAGCGAAGCTGTGCCGTTAGAGAATTATCCCAATGCCAATTTTATACTGGTTAAAGATACACTACAGGCGTTACACACGCTGGTAGCTTCACATCGTCATCAATTCCAGATACCTGTTATAGGTGTCACCGGCAGCAACGGAAAAACCATTGTGAAAGAATGGTTGTACCAGCTACTGGAAAAGGATTATAACATTGTCAGGAGTCCCAAAAGTTATAACTCACAAATTGGCGTACCCCTATCGGTATGGCAAATGAAGCCGGAACACCAGCTGGCCATCTTTGAAGCCGGTATTTCACAACCTGGTGAAATGGTTAGCCTGGAAAAGATCATCCGTCCTACTATTGGTATTTTCACCAATATCGGCGAAGCCCATAGCGAAGGTTTTTTGAATATCCGTCAGAAGATCAACGAAAAACTGGTACTCTTCGCCAAAAGCGATATCCTGATCTATTGCAAAGATTACCTGGCGCTGAATGAGTGCGTACTGGCCTTCCACAACCAGGTAGGCAAGAAAGAAAACCAGGAAGGCGGCCCTGAACTGTTCTCCTGGTCCAGGAAAACAGATGCAGACCTCCGTGTAATTACCATTGACAAAAAAGATAATCATACCCGCATAGATGGACTCTACAAACAGGAACCGCTGCATATCAGCATTCCGTTTGTGGATGAAGGTTCTATCGAAAATGCGATCCACTGCTGGGCCCTCATGCTCTATATGGGCAAGGAACAGGAAGTGATCCAGCAAAGAATGGATCTCCTCAGCAACATCGCCATGCGGCTGGAACTGAAACAGGGCATCAACAACTGCTCCGTAATCAACGACAGCTACAACCTCGATCTGGGCTCACTGACCATTGCGCTGGACTTCCTGCAACAGCAGCAGCAGCACGCTACCCGAACGGTTGTACTGAGTGATATTCTGCAAAGTGGTAAAAGCGATGCTACCCTGTATGAAGAAGTAGCTGACCTCTTACAAAAGAAAGGCATTAATAAACTGCTTGCCATCGGTAAAAATATCAGCAGGGAAAAGAAATCTTTTCTGCAGATAGAAGGACTGAAAACACTTTTCTTCAATACCACCGATGAATATATCCAACAGTTCAATGCAGATGATTTCGAGAATGAAACCATACTGGTAAAAGGTTCCCGCATCTTTCAATTTGAGCGTATCGGTAAATTGCTGGAGCAAAAGGCACATCAAACCATCCTGGAAATAAACCTCACCGCCATTGCACACAATGTGAAGCTGTATCAGTCTATGTTGAAGCCAGACACCAAGCTGATGGCGATGGTAAAAGCATTTTCATATGGCAGCGGCAGTTTCGAGATTGCCAACCTCCTGCAATTCCATGGGGTGGACTATCTCGCGGTAGCCTATGCAGATGAAGGAGTGGAGCTGAGAAGGGCCGGTATCACCATGCCTATCATGGTGATGAATCCCGAACCTGCCAGCTTCGACGCTATCCTGCACTGGAACCTGGAGCCTGAAATATATTCCATGCACATCCTCCTTCAGTTTATGGAAGAAGTGAGTGCAGCCGGTAAAACGGATTTCCCTATCCATGTAAAAATGGATACGGGCATGCACCGTCTGGGATTTGTGAAAAGTGATATTCCCGAACTGGCAAAACTGCTGACAGCCGCTCCGCTGATGAAAGTACAATCTATTTTCAGTCACCTTGCCGCCAGCGAAGATCCTGAAAAGGATGCGCTGACACAGCAGCAGGGAAGGCTGTTTTATGATATGAGCCACGAATTGCAAAAAGCACTGGGCTATACCGTGATCCGTCATATTGCCAACAGTGCGGCTATTACCCGTCATCCTGAACTGCATCTCGACATGGTGCGCCTGGGTATCGGCATGTACGGCATCGATAGCAGCAACGGGATTCAGGATCAGCTGCGGAATGTAAGCACCCTGAAAACCACCATCGCGCAGCTGAAACAGCTGGAACCCGGTGATACCGTAGGTTATGGCGCCAGATGGGAGGCTAAAGTACCATCTGTTACCGCTACAGTACGTATAGGCTATGCAGATGGCTATCCCCGGAGATTGAGCAATGGTACCGGCAAAATGCTGGTTCGCGGCAAACTGGCCCCTGTAGTGGGTGCGGTAGCCATGGATATGCTGATGCTGGATGTAACCCATATTCCGGAAGTAATGGAAGGCGATGCCGCCATTGTATTTGGGGAAGAACTCTCCGTACAGGAGCTATCAGATTGGGCAGAAACGATTCCCTATGAAATATTAACAGGAATTTCACAGCGGGTAAAAAGAGTATATTTCCAGGAATAATGATATTGCAGGTTTCCGACTTTGAAATAAACTATTATTTTTGATAAAATTTTAATATCAGTTGAAATATCGTCACGTAGTACTTATCGTTATACTTATCCTGGTAATTGACCAGGTATTAAAGTTCTGGATCAAGACAAATATGTTCATGCAGCAGGAGTTTGTTATTTTCCCAAACTGGTTCCGCATCCATTTTATTGAAAATGAAGGGATGGCTTATGGCCTCAAGTTTGGCGGCGAATTCGGTAAAATTATACTGACTATGTTCCGCCTGGTTGCGGTGGTAGTGGGTTTTGTTTACATGAAGAAGCTGATCAAAGAAAAATACAGCACCGGCTTACTGATCTGTGGCTCACTGATATTAGCGGGCGCCGCCGGAAATCTCATCGACAGCATGTTTTATGGCCTTATTTTCACCGATAGCATTGGTTATGAAGTGGCTAAGTTTATGCCCACCGGTGGTGGATATGGCAGTTTCTTACATGGCCGGGTGGTGGATATGCTCTACTTCCCCATCTATGAAGGCTACCTGCCCAGTTGGCTTCCATTTAAAGGCGGTGACTATTTTGTGTTCTTCCGTCCGGTATTTAATGTGGCCGATGCCGCCATATCTACCGGTGTAATTGCCATCCTGTTGTTCCAGAAAAGATTTTTTGGCAAACATATGCTGCCGAAAGAGAAAGAAAAGGTAGTAGACCAGACCGCGTAAAGACGAATAAACGATAAATATATTTACCCTGCATTAAAACGATGGATCGTTTTTGATGCAGGGTATTTCATTTGAATAGCTATTGCATCCTGGAAAAATGGCGTTAAAACAAAGCGTTGCGCTATATTAGATGTGTGTTCATAGCAGGGATTAAAACCCGGCCCCACCGAAGCAGCCACTTTATTAAAAAAATATCTTCATTAAAATATATGGCATCCCCGCTTCCTAACGCTATAGTTATCAATCTATCATCAGCTATTCTTCTCCTGTCAAATCCTTCATTGATCACCCGTTATCCGCATTTTTTTTTGATAAATAAGGGCATTTACTTTGAAATCAAAAATACCCGTTTTATATTTGTCTACTAATTCTATAGACTATATGGCTTTCAAGATTACAAATAACCAATTATCACATCGATGTTGAGGCACAACAACGGCTTTCCGAAAAGTCACCCCAGGCCTCAATTTATCTTTCAAGTATATATAACGTCAACAACACTGTGCAAAAGTCTTTATCTATAGTAATCAAATACCTGTTTGCAATATTGGTATTTAGTCCGGTCCTCGTACGGGCGCAGCTCAATGGCTCCTATGTTATTCAGGGAAAAATCACCGACGACCATGGCGCCGGGCTCCCAGGCGCTTCCGTACAAATTAAAAACACCTCTTTCGGCACGCAAACAGATAGCGTTGGTCATTTCGAAGTAACTACCAACACAAAATTCCCGCTGAAACTGGTGATCAGGCTCATAGGCTATCAACCACAGGAATTTGATGTAAAAAGCACTAACAGCAAAGTCGCTGTTCAGTTATACACACAATCCTTACTCGTAAATGAAGTGGTGGTATCCGCTTCCCGCCAGCAGGAAAAACTGCTGCGCTCACCGGTAGCCATCGAAAAACTGGATATCCGCGCATTAAAGGAAACACCATCTTCCACCTTTTATGATGCACTCGGCAACCTGAAAGGCGTACAGATGACCACTGCCGGCTTAACCTTCAAAGTATTCAATACACGCGGATTCAACGTACCCAACAACTTCCGGTTCATGCAACTGGTAGACGGCGTGGACAACCAGGCTGCTACACTCGGTGTGCCCCTGGGTAACGCTATCGGGCCTACGGAGTTAGACATACAGAGCGTAGAAGTAACGCCCGGCGCATCGTCCGCCCTATATGGTATGAACGCCATCAATGGTATGTCCAACCTCGTTACTAAAAATCCATTCGATTACCAGGGTGTTAGTGTATACCAGAAAATAGCTTTCAACCATTTTGATGGCGGTGGCAGTAGTCCGAAGCCTTTAACTGAAACGGCTATACGTTATGCACAGTCCTATGCACCTTGGTTCGCCTGGAAGATCAACGCCAGCTACATGCAAGGCACCGACTGGTATGCTGACAGTCATAACGATTTCAGTCCGCAAACCAAAGCCAATCCCGATTTCCCTGAACTCAGCGGCGCCAACAACATCGCCAACGATGCCTGGAATAAATACGGCGATAACTCCAACCTTCAGATCATTGATAAAGATGGCCGCGCCTACAACGTACACCGCACGGGCTATTGGGAGAAAGACCTCGTTGGCGACTTCACCGTAAAAAATAAAAAAGTAGATGGTTCCCTCAACTTCCGCTTACCACATAAACTGGAATTATCCTACTCCTACCGCTATGGTGAGATGGATGGCTTCTTCCAGCGTGGTAACCGCATCGGCCTCAGAGGTGTAACAGTACAAAACCACAAAATAGAACTGGTGCATCCCGACTTTACCGTCCGCTCTTATGTATCTATCGAAAATACCGGCGACTCCTATAACATGAATCCGCTGGCTGACAATCTCGAAAAATCTTTCAAAACAGATAAGAACTGGCAAAAAGATTATACCACCGGCCTGAATAACGCCTTAACCGGTGGCGCTGACCTGGTAGCTGCACATCAGGCTGCACGCGCCTTCGCAGATGCCGGCAGATGGACACCCGGCACACCGGAATTTGAAGCGCAACGGGAAAAAATCAAAGGTATCAACGACTGGGACATCTACCCGACTTCCAAAAATCCGGAGAATACCAGCGGCGGTGCTGCTCTCCTGCAAATGAGCCGCTTCTATCATACGGAAGGTACCTGGAACCTGCGCAAGTACATTAAGTTTGCAGACGTACTCATAGGCGCAGACTATCGCACCTATGAAATTATTCCGGATGGCAACAACTTCGTAGACTTCACCCGCGACGCAGATAAACGCAACCAACCCGGTGGAAAGCCCATCTGGTACGGCAAAGCAGGTGGCTTTGCACAAATCAGCAAAACCTTCTTCAACGATGCCCTGAAGCTGACCGGCTCCTTACGCTACGATAAAAATGAGCAGTTCGACGGAAAAGTAAATCCCCGTATCGCAGCTGTCTACAGTATAAAAGACAAACACAACTTCCGCCTATCCTGGCAGAATGGATTCCGCTTCCCTTCCTTATTTGAAGCATACTCCTTCGTAAACAACGGACAGGTAAGACGTGTAGGCGGGCTGGCCTTTATTGAACAAGGACTGGGATACTTCAAAAATTCCTTTCTCACTACTTCTGTAGATGCCTTTGGTGTAGCCGTAAATAAAACGATCAACGCAGAACATACCAGCAAGGATGCTGCCGCCGCTGAAAATGCCGGTGTGCTGAAAGTTGCCAACCTGGACCCGATCGTTCCCGAACAGATCACTTCCTTTGAAGCCGGCTACAAGGCTGTGTTGCTGGACAACAAGCTCTTTGTGGATATAGATGGTTACTACAGTGCTTATAAAAACTTTATCGGTCAGATTGAAGCTGTAGTACCAAAAACCGGTAACGTAAACACGCCCGATCAAACAGTACTCAACCAGATGCTGGACAAAAGTTTACAGGACAGATATCGAGTATGGACCAACAGTAAATCTACTGTAAACAACTACGGGTTTGCCGCGGCAGTAACGTACGATCTATACAAAAACTATACAATAAGCGGTAATGCCAACTATAACAAACTGGCGCAGGATAAAACCAAAGATGATGCATTGATCCCCGGATTCAATACACCGGAATGGTTTACCAATGTGAGCTTAGGTAACCGTAACGTATTCAAAAACGTAGGTTTCAACGTAGTATGGCACTGGCAGGATACTTTCTACTGGCAGAACCTCTTTGGCAACGGCGATGTACCCGCCTACAGTACCGTAGATGCGCAGATCACCTATCGCGTACCAAAGATCAAGACCTCCTTTAAACTTGGCGCCTCCAACCTGCTGAATACGGCATACTTCCAGTATGTGGGTGGTCCTACGATGCGTGGCCTCTACTACTTTACAGTAACGTATGATAATGTATTCAAAAAATAAACTGATAACGCATTTATAAAACAGACCTGCATGACTCAACTAACGGAAACACCTACACGACAAACAACTATCATCAGTACAGTAGCGCCCAAGGAGCGTACCGGGCGCAAGTGGCTGAGGTGGAAGGTTGCGGTATTGTTACCGTTGGTTGCAGCATTGCTCGTGGCTGCGGCCTACTACCTGGTGCCGGTGCATACCCGGATACAGGCATATACATTTGCCGATTCCATCTTCACCACGGAAATACTCTTTTATATTGCAGTAGGATTATGTGCGCAACTGGTAGATGGTGCGCTGGGCATGGCTTACGGCGCCACATCATCTTCCCTGTTATTAGGGCTGGGTGTATCACCTGCTGTAAGCAGCGCCAGTGTACATGTGGCAGAAGTTTTTACCACAGGGGCTTCCGGCATTTCCCACTTCAAGCTGGGTAATGTAAACAAAAAACTTTTTCTTTCCCTGCTGCTACCTGGTATGGCCGGGGCTATTATAGGCGCTTATCTTTTGTCGGATAAAATAGATGGAGACATCATCAAACCCTTTATCAGTGCATATCTGATGATACTGGGTGTTATTGTCATTAAAAAAGGTATTCAGAAAAATCAGCGTAAAAGCAAAACAAAAAGGTTAGGACCCCTTGCTTTTATGGGCGGCTTTATGGATGCTATTGGTGGTGGTGGTTGGGGCCCCATTGTTACGTCCACCTTACTGAGTAAAGGGCGTACCGTACATTATACCATCGGCTCCGTGAATGCAGCGGAGTTTTTTATATCGCTTTCCAGTGCAGCTACTTTTCTCATCTTCACCGGTATCAGCAGCTGGCAGGTGATCGTAGGGCTGGTGCTTGGGGGCGTAATAGCGGCGCCATTTGCGGCTATCCTGGTACGCAAAATCAGGCGCAAACCTTTAATGATCATGGTGGGCACGCTGATCATCTTACTGAGCCTCCGCACCATTATTGCCGAACTTATACGTGCAGGGTTTATAAAATTCTAAAGTGCAACTTCATTCAGCAGTGTTCCGCCTTTTTCAAAGTCGCTGATATTCTGTAAGGTAATAACTGCGATCTGCGTAAGCGCCTCTTTTGTAAAGAAGCCCTGGTGAGCAGTTACAAGCACATTGGGAAAAGTAGTTAATCTCGATAATACATCATCCTGGATAATACTGCCGGAAAAATTCTGAAAGAAAAGTTGTTCCTCCTGTTCGTACACATCTATGCCCAGCGCACCGATGTGTCCATTCTTCAGGGCTTCCACTACGGCCTTTGTATCTATTAATCCGCCGCGGCTGGTGTTAATAATCGTAACACCCTGTTTCATTTCTGCAATGGTGTGCGCATTCACAAGATGCTTCGTTTCTGCTGTGAGCGGGCAATGCAGCGAAATAACATCTGCCGACGACAGAATAGTACCCACAGCAACATATTGCACCCCTGCTTTGATAAGGTCTTCATTGTTATGAATATCATAAGCCAGTACTTTACACCCGAACCCCAGCATAATATGGCAAAATACAGCACCGATATTCCCCGTACCAATTACACCTATTGTTTTACCATACAAATCAAATCCTTCCAGTCCGTTCAGAGTAAAGTTGCCATCACGGATACGGTTATACGATTTATATATTTTACGGTTGAGTCCCAACAAGAGCGCCACGGCATGTTCTGCTACTGCATGCGGCGAGTAGGCCGGCACGCGTACTACTTTAATGCCTGCTGCTGCGGCGGCTTTCAGGTCCACATTATTAAAGCCGGCACAACGCAATGCAATGAGGCGGATTCCTTTTTCTTTGAGTTGCCGGATCACAGCGGCATTCACCTTATCATTCACAAATACACATACGGCCTGTTCATCTTTTATCAATACTGTATTATCTTCATTAAGCGGATATTCGAGAAAGCGGAAATGGTGGTGTCCGTCCTGATTGGCGGTGTTGAAATATGCCTTATCATACGATTGCGCGCTAAAAAAAAGTATGTTCATAGCTGTTAGTTAAGTGCGGTTAGTAAGATAATAAAAAAAGAGTCCCGCCTTTCACAACGGGACTCTTTTATCTATAAATATGATCCTGATTATTTGATCTCTCCTACCATGTGTGCCGGCACCACCCATTCGTCGAATTGTTGTGGTGTTACGTAGCCCAGTTTCACGGCCATTTCTTTCAGTGTTGTACCTTCCTTATGTGCTTTCTGCGCAATTTCTGCGGCTTTGTAGTACCCGATCTTTGTATTCAGCGCCGTCACCAGCATCAGGGAGTTTTCAACGTGTTTCCGGATGTTTGCTTCAATTGGTTCGATACCTTCCGCGCATTTGTCGTTGAAGCTGATGCAGCCATCACCAATGAGGCGGGCAGAGTGCAGGAAGTTAAAGATCATAACCGGTTTGAACACATTCAGCTCAAAGTGGCCGCTGGCGCCGCCAATGCTGATAGCCACATCATTACCCATTACCTGTGCAGCAATCATGGTGAGTGCTTCGCACTGTGTAGGATTCACTTTTCCGGGCATGATAGAAGAACCCGGCTCGTTGTCGGGGATATGAATTTCGCCGATACCTGCGCGGGGGCCGGAACTCAGCATGCGTACATCGTTGGCAATCTTCATCAGGCTAACGGCCACTGTTTTCAGTGCACCATGCGCTTCTACAATCGCGTCATGTGCTGCCAGTGCTTCAAATTTGTTTTCAGCAGTGATGAAAGGCAGGCCAGTTAACTTAGCGATATTCTTCGCTACATTTTCGGAATAGCCTTTGGGGGTGTTGATACCGGTTCCTACAGCAGTACCGCCCAGCGCGAGTTCGCTCAGGTGAGCCAGTGTGTAATTGATTGCCTTCAGGCCGTGATCCAGTTGCGATACATAGCCGCTGATTTCCTGTCCGAGTGTAAGTGGCGTAGCATCCATGAAGTGGGTACGGCCAATTTTCACTACGTTTTTAAAGGCTTCCGCTTTTTGTGCCAGGGTATTACGAAGCTTTTTGATACCGGGGATCGTAATTTCCACCAGCATTTTATAAGCCGCAATATGCATAGCGGTGGGGAAAGTATCGTTGGAAGATTGTGATTTATTTACATCATCATTCGGATGAATGAATTTCTCTTTATCTGTCAGCTGACCGCCATGAACAACGTGTGCGCGATAGGCTACCACTTCGTTCACATTCATATTGGATTGTGTACCGGAGCCAGTTTGCCATACTACCAGTGGAAACTGATCATCCAGTTTACCTTCGAGTATTTCATCGCATACCTGCCCGATCAGTTCACTTTTCTCTTTTGGCAGCACGCCTGCTTCCAGGTTGGTGATAGCGGCAGCCTTTTTCAGGTATGCAAATGCCTTGATAATCTCTTTCGGCATCCTGTTGATATCCTGTGCGATCTTGAAATTTTCAATGGAGCGTTGCGTTTGAGCACCATAATAGGCATCCACAGGCACTTTTACTTCGCCCATCGTGTCTTTCTCTATTCTGAATTCCATAGCTTATCTTTTAAGATTGGGTACAAAAGTAAATAAAAAACCAGACCAGGATTAAAGGATATTTGGATTAACAGGATGGGTGTAGAAGATTTAATCGATATAAATTTAATATTTATCTACTTATATCTACTATATCCGCTTATATCTTCTACACCCATCCTGTTAATCCTGATAATCTATTTAATCCTGGTCATTATTCGCCGGTGAAATTTGCTTTTCTCTTTTGTATAAATGCTTCTGCGCCTTCCTGCAAGTCTTTGGTAGCAAAGCTGGCAGCGAATTCTTTTATTTCGGTTTCGAAGCCGTCCTGGTCTTTATCCAGCGCAGTGTTAACGCATTTTACCACGCGTGCAATAGCGAGTGGTGCTTTGGTTTGTATTTTTTGTAAGATAGATAACGCTTTTGGCAGCAGTTCCGCTTGTGTTACCACGTGGTTTACAAGGCCCCAGGACTGGGCTTCGTGGGCAGTAAGCATGTCGGCGGTCATCATCAGTTCGAGTGCTTTGCCTTTACCAACGAGTTGTGTGAGCCGTTGGGTGCCGCCATAGCCTGGAATCAGGCCCAGGTTTACTTCCGGCTGCCCAAACTTCGCATTATCGCTGGCTATCCGGAAATGACAGGCCATGGCCAGTTCGCAGCCACCGCCCAGCGCAAAACCGTTGACTGCCGCAATGATCGGCTTGGGACTGTTTTCAATGCGATGAAAAACCACATGCCCGCTTTTCGCCAGCTCTTCACCCTGTTTGGGCGATAAAGAGAGAAATTCAGAGATGTCGGCGCCCGCCACAAATGCTTTTTCACCAGCGCCGGTAAATATCGCGCCTTTGATATCCTTATTACTGTATATTTCGTCTACCACCAGTCCCAGCTCCGCCATCATCAGCTGATTGAGGGCATTCATCTTGTCGGGACGATTAATGGTGATGATCAGGATATGATTGTCGAGTTGCGTGCTTAATGTTTGATACATGAGCCGAGGGTTTTAATGATCAATATTAAGCAATATTCAATAACCTACCGAATCAGGCCGATAGCGGATTCGAGCTGTGGATCACGACCGGTATCCAATGCAGGCTTAATGTATGGTTGCCTGGTTTCCAAAAAAAAGTCCTGTAACAACCGATACCGTTTGCTACAGGACTGATGATATGACAGCTGATGTGTGCTAATAGTTTACCTCAAATTCGGCTTTACCATTTTTCATTTTCATATAGTGTCTTTTCTTCTTCACTTTAAAATATTCTATCCCACCGAAATTATATCCGAGGGTAACAAATACCAGGTTGGCATCGGTATTTTTATAAGGATAGATTTTATTGCCTTTATCGGTATAATGGAAATCTTTGTTGAAGAAATTCTGCGGATAATACTCCACTTTCAATCCAAATCCGGGGTTGATCCTGAATCCGGCGAAAATGGATGGCATGAGCAAAGGCGTGCGGTCACTGAACCATTCATTGAATTTGTGTACTTTTTCGCCATCTACAAACTGCTTTTCCTTATAGTTCAAAGCCATATCTACAGAACCACCGGCAAAGAAGAAGAAAGTACCACCGGTTACATCACCGATCTTGAAACCGATGGGGATGCCCAGGGTATATACCCGCTGTTTCAGTTTCAGCGAATCGTAGGGTTTGGAAATCAGCCCGATGTTTTTAATGTTCAGGCCGGTAAACACCCCGAAATTTTTTGAGAAATCTTTATTAAAGCTGGTGCTATAGTTAAAAATAAAGCTGAAGCGCGGGATGTTACGCATATGCTCGCCATCCTGTTTCATGGAGGCAAAAGAGAGCATGCCGGACAGATCGGATGTTACGTATACGCCTTCCCGGTGTTTGGGGTATTTACCAAAGGTGATGGATAGTTTGGCGTTTTTGATGCTGTCAGTGGTCGTTGTATCTGTGGGTTGCTGGGCAAATACGGCGCTGAAGGACAGCAGCAGGAGCAGCAGAACCGGGTATAACTTACATTTCATATCAGGTACATTGTGGTTTTTTAGATCTGGTAGACATTATCTTTTACAAGACGACCGAAAAAATGAAATGTTACGAAAACCCCCAACTTTTTTAAAAATTCCTGTGAGCGGCCACCCATTCGTTGATATAGGCAGCAATATCTTTGGTATGGGTACCTGGCGGGAACAATTGGCCGACGCCCATTTCCTGGAGTTCCAGCATATCCCCGTCGGGGATGATACCACCACCGGTGAGCAGCACATCGTTCATCCCTTTTTCTTTCATAATGGCGATAATTTTGGGAAATACCGTCATATGGGCACCGGAGAGGATGCTGATCCCGATGGCATCCACATCTTCCTGGAGGGCCGCATTGACCACCATTTCCGGCGTTTGCCGCAATCCGGTATAGATCACCTCCATACCTGCATCACGCAGCGCAGCCGCAATTACTTTTGCGCCGCGGTCGTGGCCATCAAGGCCCACTTTAGCTACCAGTACCCGAACAGGACGATTTAATGGGTTGACCATACCGTTTTATCATTGAGGTTGTAAATGTACGAAAAAGCCGGCTGCAGGCTTTCAGCTTTTTCGTACTTTTGCTGTCCGCAAAACAGATAAAAATCATTATGAGCGAAGAAAGATCCCTCAATTTTATAGAACAAATTGTTGAAGAAGATATCGCCAACGGTGTAAATGGCGGACGTGTGCTGACGCGTTTCCCGCCAGAACCCAATGGCTACCTGCATATTGGCCATGCCAAATCAATTGTGCTGAACTTCGGGCTGGCACAGAAATACAATGGTAAAACCAACCTGCGCTTCGATGATACCAACCCTGTTACCGAAGACACGGAATACGTAGACTCCATCAAAGAAGACATCCGCTGGCTGGGCTTCGAATGGGAAAAGGAACTGTATGCCTCTGACTATTTTGAGCAGATGTATGCCCTGGCGGTAAAGCTGATCGAAAAAGGGCTGGCTTATGTAGAAGATGCCAGCGCAGAACAAATCGCTTCCATGAAAGGTACGCCTACCACTCCTGGCGTAGAAAGCCCCAGCAGGAGCCGTTCTGTAGCGGAAAACCTGGACCTGTTTGACAGGATGCGGAAAGGTGAATTCAAAGACGGTGAAAAAACACTGCGGGCCAAAATAGACATGGCTGCCCCCAATATGCACCTGCGCGACCCACTCATGTATCGTATCAAACATGCCCATCACCACCGTACCGGCGACAAATGGTGCATCTACCCGATGTACGACTTTGCACACGGACAGAGTGACAGCATCGAAAATATTACCCATTCCATTTGTACACTGGAGTTTATTCCTCACCGCCCGCTGTACGATTGGTTTATAAAAGAACTGGAAACTTTCCCCAGTCATCAGTACGAGTTTGCCCGCTTAAACCTGAACTATACGGTCATGAGCAAACGAAAACTGAAGCAACTGGTGGAAGAACAATATGTAAACGGCTGGGATGATCCCCGTATGCCTACCATCAGTGGCCTGCGCCGCCGTGGCTATACCGCTGCCAGCATCCGCATGCTGTGTGAGCGCGTAGGCGTGCAGAAACGCGATAACATGATCGACATGAGCCTGTTGGAGTTCTGCATCCGCGAGGAGCTGAACAAAACAGCCAATCGTGTAATGGCCGTACTGGACCCGGTAAAACTGGTGATCACCAACTACCCCGAAGGACAGGTAGAAGAAATGACCGCCGACAACAACCCGGAAGATGAAAGCGCCGGTACACGTACCCTGCACTTCAGCAATACCTTGTACATTGAACGCGATGACTTCATGGAAGTGCCGCCCAAAAAGTTCTTCCGCCTCGGCCCCGGCCTGGTAGTACGTCTTAAAAATGCTTATATCATCAAAGGAGAAAGTGTGGAGAAAGATGCAGATGGTAATATCACCACCATCTATGCTACCTATCTGCCTGAAAGCAAAAGTGGCGGCGACCATAGCGGGCTAACCGTAAAAGGTACCATCCACTGGGTGAGTGCAGCACACGCTGCTACCGCAGAAGTACGCATCTACGACCGCCTGTTTAAATCAGAAAATCCGAATGCCGAAGAAGGCGATTTCAAAGATTTCATCAACCCCGATTCTTTACAGGTAATAAAAGAAGCCTACGTAGAACCAGGACTGTTGCAGGCCAAGCCAGGCGACCGTTTCCAGTTCATGCGCAAAGGCTATTTCACTGTAGACCCTGACAGTACACCGGATAAAGTTGTGTTTAACAGGACCGTGACACTGAAAGACGCGTGGTCCAAAATGACCAAGATTTAAGGATGATCAGGATTTAAAGGATGGGTGCCGGAGATATGAGCGAAGAATTTGATTATAAAAGCGAAGAACCGTTTGGTATTACCAAACGGTTCTTCGCTTTTATAATATCTATCTAAAGTCTCATCTTCGCTGATATCTTCACATATTATCATCATCACAAACTCCGCTCATATCTCCGGCACCCATCCTTTAAATCCTGATCATCCATTAATCATGGCCAGTCCTTTCTCAATCCTCGCGCGGGTTTCCGCTGTGCCAAGGGTAGCAGCGATATCAAATACAGGAGGACCGAATTTACCGCCGGTGAGCATGATCCGGAAAGGCAGTTGCAATTCTCCCATCTTGATGCCTTTTTCTGCTGCCAGGGCTTTGAAATTGGCTTCCAGCTCTGCGGCTGTAAAAGCGGGCAGCTCATGTAACTGTGCAGACCATGCCGTAAAGAACGCATCTTTATCTGCATTCCACTTTGGTTTTACGGCTGCCTCATCATAGCTGACAGGACTTTGGAAAAAGAAAAAGCCATGATCCCATATTTCATTCACAAAATAGCAACGTTCCTTTACCAGGCCTGTTACAGTGGCTACATAATCAGGAGCAGCAGTAACGCCTTTTTCATCCAGCACAGGTTGAAACAGCGCGGCCAGGCTCTCGTTATCTTTGCGGTGGATATACTGGTGGTTAAACCATTTGGCTTTTTCGTAATCGAATTTTGCACCGGCTTTATGAACACGGTCCATGGAAAACTTCGCGATGAGTTCATCCATAGAGAAGATCTCCTGTTCGGTACCATCATTCCATCCCAGCATAGCCAGCATGTTGATAAAGGCTTCCGGTAAGAATCCCAGTTCGCGGAACCCTTTTGTAAACTCATTGGTACGTGCATCTGTCCAGTTCATAGCATAAACGGGGAAGCCTAAACGATCCCCATCACGCTTACTGAGCTTACCATTACCATCAGGCTTCAGGATCAGCGGCAAGTGGGCCCATTGGGGCATCTCTGCTTCCCAGCCGAGGTACTTCCACAGGAGGATATGCACCGGCGCTGAAGGCAGCCATTCTTCCCCGCGGAAGGCGTGGGTAATTTTCATCAGGTAATCATCTACTACCACTGCCAGGTGATAGGTAGGCATACCGTCTGCTTTCAGCAAAACTTTATCATCTACCTGAATGGTATTAAAAGTAACTTCTCCCCGTACCATATCGGTAATGGTGAGGTCTTCATTCGCCGGCATATTAATACGGATAACATAAGGCGTATTTTTCACCAGCAGTTCCTGTACTGCTGCATCAGAAAGCGTAAAGGAGTTACGCATTTTAGCCCTTACCACATGATTATATTGCGGAGAAGGATTTTCCGGGGTTTTGAGCCGCTCACGCATGCTTTCCAGTTCTTCCTGCGTATCAAATGCATAGTAAGCATGACCTGATTTTACCAGCTGCTCCGCATACTGACGGTACAATGGTTTACGTTCACTCTGCCGGTAGGGCGCATAAGGGCCGCCAACAGTCGGGCTTTCATCCGGGTTCAGACCGCACCAGCGCAAACATTCATTGATGTATTCTTCCGCACCAGGTACATAGCGGGTTTGATCTGTATCTTCAATACGCAGTACAAAATCTCCTTTGTGTTGCTTAGCAAATAAATAGTTGAACAATACAGTGCGTACACCTCCCAGATGTAGGCCACCAGTAGGACTGGGCGCAAAACGCACTCTTACTTTTTTGTGATCCATAGTAGGCAAAGGTAAGGAAATAGCCTTTTAGCTGTAAACTTTTAGCTGTCTGTATACAGGAGCCTCCACCATGATCAAAAAAAATACACATTAACGGCTGATCGCTACAACCTAAAAGCTATCTTGCAGGCTAAAGGCCATTGCCAACTGCTAACCGCTTTCCATATGTTCTATCTGACAAAAACACCGGGTATCCTAAAAGCCTTATACAAGAGCTGCACGTGGAGTTTATCTCCCGTAAATAATACCGTATACCTCACCTTTGATGATGGTCCGCACCCCGAAGCCACACCCTTTGTACTGGAACAGCTGGAGAAATACAATGCCAAAGGCACCTTCTTCTGCATCGGTAAAAACGTGGTGGAATATCCGGCTATTTATCAGCAGATCCTGGAAGCCGGGCATGCTACCGGTAATCACACGCAGAATCATCTGAATGGCTGGAAAACCAGTACAGACAAGTATATAGCCAATATTCTGGAAGCCAGGAAATATATTGATACGCTTTTATTCAGACCACCTTACGGCAGGATCACACCTTTCCAGATCAGGCAGTTGAAAAATAAAATCCCTGGTGTAAAAATTATTATGTGGGATGTACTGAGTGGTGATTTTGATACCGATATTGATGGAGAAGCGTGCGTGCAGAATGTGGTGTTCAAGATGCAACCCGGCTCTATTGTTGTGTTTCACGACAGCACCAAAGCGTGGGACCGGCTGTCATATGCCTTGCCGCGGGTATTGGAATATTGCAAAAAGCAGGGGTATAAAGTGGAAAGCTTGTTTTAAGGAAGCAGCTTTTAGGTGCAGGAATTCCCCGACAACTAAAAGCTGCTCATAAAGTCTTTATGGGAGTACAATATCTTTCATCTTATCATTTACAGTAATGGTGGCCAGTGAATCGCACATGCCTTTACCATAATCAATTACGCCGGTTATTTTATTAAATTCCACTTTCAGTTCACCCTGGCTGATCCATTTACAGCTCCAGCCTTTTAATACAGGCGTAACAGTAGAAATGGTAGCCACGGCAGCTTCACCACCGGGGGCGCCTTTTTCATAGGTAATAGTGGCATTGCCGTCGATACTGTACACATCATCGGAAGGGTTCATGGGTGTACTACCACCTTCGATCTGTTTAACGGTCTTTTTACCGGTATAGCCCAGTATCAGTGAATCGCTCAGGTGCACATTGCCATCGGTAACTTCTGTGGTGTATTGCACACCGGTAACAGGGCTGTAGGAGATATCATAGATTGAATTCACACCTGTTACGGGTATGTTGTTTACCTTATAGTCTTCGAGTGTGATGGTGACACGGGTGCCTGTTTTAAAGAGCAGGCCGGTCATGCTGATGTGTACCATACCGCTGCGGGTAACGCCGTAGTTATCGCGACAGGCAGGGCCATACTCCACTACAATTTCTTTGGGCCATTGATTGGGATCTGTTACACCGAGGAGCAGTACAGAAGGGCAGGGTGCTGCATCAGCCAGGTCTTTTGCATCCTTTCCGCTTTGCCGGCTATCTACACCTTGTGTAGCGGCGGCTGAAACGGCGGTTTCAAAGAGGTCGCCATAGATGCCGTTTACCTGAGCTTCATGTGATGCCACGGCCATGGTATGATTATCCTGCTCGTTGGTAACAGCCGTATCTGTAGTAACTTCCTTTTTACAGGCAAAGAAAAATGTAGCGATGGCTACACCTGTAAACGTGTATGCCAGCACACGGTTTGTACTGAAATAGCTTTTCATAGTATAGTTTTTTTTAGCAATTAGGTTTTCCAGACTTTACCTTTGTACAGATAAAGATACCATTTAAATATTATAGAAAATACAAATTTAATAAATATATTATTATGCTTTGGATAGATACCCACACGCATTTGTATTCGGAAGAATTTGCGGCAGACAGGGAAGAGATGGTAGGACGTGCATTGGCAGCGGGGGTAGACAAACTATTTTTACCCAACATAGACGCCACTTCTATTGATGGCATGTTGCAGCTGGAAGCGCAGTATCCGGGACAGATCTTTGCCATGATGGGCATCCATCCCTGTTATGTAACAACGGATGTGGAAGGGCAGCTGACATTGGTAAAAGACTGGCTGCAACGGCGGCCATTCAAGGCTATCGGCGAAATAGGGCTGGACTTTTACTGGGATAAAACCCTGGCAGACCAGCAATACACCGCCTTCCGGGAACAGCTGAAGCTGGCACGGGAATATAGCTTGCCGGTATCTATTCACAGCCGCGAGGCTACACGGGAATGTATAAATGAAGTGAAAGCCTTACAGGACGGACGCTTGAGTGGTGTATTCCATTGCTTTTCGGGTACCGCAGCAGAAGCCAGGGAGATCATTGACCTCGGCTTTTACCTGGGTATCGGCGGAGTGGTAACGTTTAAAAAATCGGGCCTGGATAAAATACTGGAAGAGATAGACCTGGCACATATTGTTTTGGAAACAGATGCCCCTTACCTGGCACCGGTTCCCTACCGGGGCAAACGTAACGAAAGCGCCTACCTTCCACTGGCAGGCGAAAAGGTAGCAGATATAAAAAATCTAAAAATAGCAGACGTAGCCGCTATTACCAGCAGTAATGCCCTGAAATTATTCAAAATGCTCTAACTGTTTAGTAAATACCTTTGTGTGCAATGGCAGTTAGCACAATGAGTAAGATACTAATCATTTACACGGGCGGTACCGTTGGTATGATCTACGATGATAAAACCAAGGCACTGCGACCGATCGGATTTAATGAGATAAGAAATAATTTGCCGGAACTATACCGGATGGGCATCGATTTTTATGTATATGCATTTAATCCGCCTATAGATTCATCAGATATGCAACCGGAGATATGGGTAGAACTGGCCAGTATTATTGAAGACAGATATGACCGGTACGACGGCTTTGTTATACTTCACGGATCTGATACCATGGCATTTACTGCCTCCGCATTGAGCTTCATGCTGGAAAATCTTTCGAAACCAGTGATCCTTACAGGCTCGCAACTCCCCATAGGCAAGATCCGCACCGACGCCAAAGAGAATATCATCACAGCCATGGAAATAGCCTGCACCCGGCAGAATGGCGGCGATGCTTCTATGGTACCGGAAGTATGCATTTATTTTGACTTCTCCCTTTTCAGGGGCAACCGTTCCAAAAAATATAATGCAGAGAAATTCGAGGCATTCTATACAATGAACTATCCCCAACTGGCAGAAGCAGGCATTGATATCAAGTTCAAAAATCAATTCATACTACCGCCACCGTTAGCCCCGCTGAAAGTGCATAAAGAACTGGAAACAAATATCACTGTACTCAAATTATTTCCCGGCATTACCCGCAGAGCGGTAGAAGCAACCCTGAGTGTACCAGGTCTGAAAGGAGTGATCATGGAAACTTTTGGCAGTGGTAATACCAACACCCAATCCTGGTTTATTGAAAGCATCAAAAAAGTAATTGACAACGGCGCAATAGTAGTAGACATCACCCAATGTGATGGCGGCTCCGTAGAACTCGGAAAATATGAAACCAGTCAGCACCTCGTAGAGATAGGCGTGGTAAGCGGCCATGACATGACCTTTGAGGCGGCAGTCACCAAGCTTATGTTTGTATTGGGTCAGGGATTTTCTCCCTCAGAAACCAGGAAGCAGATAGAAACATCGCTAAGAGGAGAATTAACTCCTATAGAAGTATATGAACAGTAATTCAAAAAATATATCAGCGGGAAATACTGTAAGTGGTATTTCCCGTTTTTTATTTTCCGCAGATTTACATTAAATTTAAATGACCGGATCCCTTCCGGTATGTGTTGTTCCCCGGATTTTCTATTCACCACAAAATCTATTTTCACTATGAATGTTTCCTTATCACAGAAATGCATTGCTGAATTCTTCGGCACTTTTGTGTTGGTATTTATGGGTTGCGGCAGCGCCGTACTTGCCGGCGCACATGTTGGCTTCCTGGGTATTGCCTTTGCTTTTGGCTTGTCGGTATTAACGATGGTGTATGCTATCGGACATATTTCCGGTTGCCATATCAATCCGGCCATCACTATTTCTATGCTGGTCAACGGTAAAATTTCGGGCAAGGATGCAGGCGCTTACATCATAGCGCAAATAGCCGGAGCCATTGTAGCCTCGGGGCTGCTTTTTTTAGTGGCGCAGGGCAAAGCAGACTATAGCCTCGCCGCAAATGGACTGGGACAAAACGGTGTGGAAGGAGGTTCTCCGGATCACTACTCGCTCATGAGTGGTCTTATTGCTGAAATTGTGCTCACGGCCATTTTCCTGGTAGTAGTACATGGCAGTACCAGCAAAAACAACCACAACGGGATGTTTGCCGGCGTAGCTATTGGCTTGTCGCTGACGATGATCCACATCGTAGGCATCCCTGTTACAGGCGTATCTGTAAACCCCGCACGTAGTATTGGCCCCGCCTTATTTGTAGGTGGCGATGCGTTGTCACACCTGTGGGTATTCCTCGTAGGACCCATTATCGGCGGGCTTTTAGGGGGTGGAATCTGGCGGTTGTATGATCGTGCCTAAAAAACTATTGGAAATTTAAAGTAAACGATTATCTTTGCAACCCTGAATTGGAAATTCAACTCTTCCAATTCGTTCAGAGATAATCACGGAGAAGTGCGGGAGTGGTTGAACCGGCACGCCTGGAAAGTGTGTAAGCTTGAAAGGGCTTCAAGGGTTCGAATCCCTTCTTCTCCGCAGCTTTAAAGCCCTGGTGACTTAATTGTTATCAGGGCTTTTTTGTGTGTGTCCACATTTGCAATACAGGCAAGGGTTTTAACTGATTGTGTATTGTGCAGCACTCTTAATCTGTTGTTTTTTATTGCTTGTAATTCTTCTTATTATTCAATCTGGAGGTAGCACTGAAGGTAGCAGTACATATTTTTGGAGGTAGCAGTAAAACATCATTTAAGAACTTTAATATCAATTATTTACATATTTGCAGCTTTAGGCCATTTCTTTAAAAAGGAGTTCTACAACCTTTTAAAAAATGGAAGGAATCAGAATTTTTATCAGCTTCTTTGTCCTCGAAGCTGTATAGCTGAAAATATCTAAGTTCTCAAAGTCAACATACATCAACCTCTAAAAAATTAATTACTTTGAAACACATACATTGGGAAATAGTAAAAGTTGTAATGTTCTCCTTGTAAATTATTACACATAATCTTATCACTACACAATAAGACCTTATGAGTAAAGAATTATTGGATCAAATGAACAGTCCTAATTCAATAAGAATAAGTGAAAAAGAGGATAAAAAATTACGAATCACCAAATTTCTAAATAAAGGGGGTAATTCAACAATTCGAGAGGTCACTTTTAGATATGGGCTTATGTTTGACCTAAAACTGGCATCAGCAAGTATGGAACGCCATTTGAAGATTTATGAACAGGAGGTCGATAATGAAGGTTGTGATATTATAATTGAAGATCAAACAGGCTTTTCCAGAAAAATCCAGTTAAAATCTATCTTCCACTCTAAAACTAGAGCATGGAAGGTTCATAAATCAATCCTTCGACCCGCATTTAGTCAAATGGAAGATTATGCGTTTGATACAGTAATATGTCCAAACTCCCCTGGTGGAGTTATCCTAATTGAAGCATCTTTAAACGATCTACCTAATGAATCACTTCCTATTAAACTAAACTATTCCTATACTGACATCAATATAATAAATCTCATAAGTTTAGGAGTAATTCAGACTGGTAAAAGTAGTGCCTTAGATGCCAAAGAAATTCTTCATGAGCTTAAGGTTCCCTTTGGAAAAAATATAATTGAAATTAAAAAATCTCTATTCCTTCAACTGAATGGCTCCCTTTCTTTAATAAAGGTAATGGGATTTAATCAAGACCTTGACTTTGTCTACAATTCATGGAAATTTATTCAGACAAATCTTGCACCTAGTCAATTTTACAGAACAGAAATAAGAGATTATAGCCCCTATCCAAAAGACTTTTCGATCATAGATGAATGGAATAGAGTAAGAAAGAACAAAACGCAAGGATGTTTAAAAAACATACTGGGGATACTTAGCGACATAAGGAGGAAATTCTGATTTAATTGCTAAAGAACAGTCAACCATAAACCTATATCAGGTATTGACTGGCCGACTGGTTTTGGTTTGAGGTGTCTTAAGTTGGTAAAAGTTTTAGAAGTCAACATACATAGATCTATGAAACTTCTGCCCCTCTTAAAACACACTTAATTTTGGTAAGGGGCAAAAGCTGTAAGTATTCTCTAGGGGGCCATAAATGTTGGATGAGAGTAAAGACCTGCACGAAATATTCAGTAGGTTCATTTAGAATTTAGTTTAGCTTCAATTTTTTCAGAATTGTATGCAAGAATAAAGTATTGATTTGTGTAAACTGTTTGTAACGAATTCCCTATATTTAATGATCAACCCCTGAAATATGAAATTTAGCCAAAGGATGGGTATAGCCCCAATCACGAAGTCAATTCAACTGGAATCACTTGATTTAGATTTAAGAAATAGTTTATGGAATGTCTATACTAGTACCATCTGTTCAAAGATTCAATTGGATAGACACCAAGAAGGGCTGAATACCTTACAACGACTATTGGCAAACCATTTATGGCATAATGTATATAAAAAAGCAATTGATACGATTCCATTTTACAAGGTCAATCTGCTCAGCTACTTCAGAAAAGAAATACTTGAATCTGAATGGTATCAAGCATTGGAATTGATAGAAGAATCAGTTAACTATCTATATAAAATTGGCTCACTAGTCGATCTAGAAAGTGTGGAAGCAACCTTCAACGAAGTACTTGAAAGAGAGTTTTCTGGCTATAGATTCATAAATGGGTTAATTGCTCCCATAAGTAACAAACGAGAAATCAAAGAAATTGAAGAAGCCATTTCTGTTTCCAATGTTTATTCAGCCCTGAATGGATGTAATATTCATTTATCAATGGCTTTAGCTAAACTATCAGATAAACTCAATCCTGATTACAGAAACTCCATAAAGGAATCTATTTCTGCTGTTGAATCTCTTGCAAAAGTTATCTCTGGAAAAACCAGTGATACTCTGAATAGCGCAATTGATAGGGTTAAAAGTAAATTAAAAATCCATAAGAGTCTTGAGCAAGGACTAAAAAACCTTTACAACTATACAAGTGATGCTGATGGAATAAGACATGGATTAATGGATGATCCTAATTCCGATTTTGAGGATGCAAAATTCATGCTTATTTCTTGTAGTGCATTTATAAATTATTTGATTGCTAAAGCAAACAAAGCTGGCATTACAATTAATCAAGTCTAACCTATATAGCAATATGAATAAAGAAGATTTTAAATTCCTAATACCTTATTCTGGTAGTGCTTTAATTTTTATGGGAGCAATAAGAATTATCTTGTATTATAGATTATTCACTATTGACATAACGTCATACTTAGATTTTTCGGAAATATTAACCCTATTTCTAAATGATATAATTTTCACTTTTTTCATCGTCCTATTTACAGTCATAGCAGCGAGCATGACAAGCATCAGCGAGAGGACGATTATTGGCCTTAGACCTAATTTAAGTGAGGAGAAAATTACCAAAAGAATAATTGCGTACAACTATGCCTACAAATTTCCATTTATATTTTTTTTAATAAGCACAGTTTTAGCTTTGCCTCTAATCTTTTTTGGGAAATACCTAATAATGGCTTTATGCTTAATTAGTTTACCACTTTCACTAATGCTAATGATAACATTGGTAATGGAATATAGAAGACTATTCTTTAAACAAAATAATAGATACCCAAGGATGCTCTATCTCCCATTGGGGATATTTATAACGTTCCTCGCATTACTAACATCAATGACTTCTCTTATGGAATTTGAGGGTGTGAAAAACAGAAAGTACTACTATGGCTCAACTGTTACCTTTAAGAACAAACAAATATCCTCTGATAGCATCTATTACTTTATTGGTAAAACAAAAAATTACATTTTCTACTATAATGAAAAGGAAAAGAACTATGATGTATATCCTATGGCAAATGTAGAGAAAATAACAATCAAAATAGATCAATAGCGTCCTAATAGGCCAAGTTTAATACAATGCTTAAGTTTTAAAATTGGAGTTCTCAAGACGTCTAGTTTACATACTTAGTGAAATAGTCCATCAATGGGTTAACGAAGAAAGATACATTAGGATAGCAAACACGATAATTTTTTTTTGGGTAAGTATCCCACAAACCTTACTTACTTTCTAAACTCTCCATAAAAGCAATGACATCCTCTTTTTCTTTTTCAGTGAGGTGAAGACTTTCTTCAGAAAGCGTTTGATTAGAAAGATTTATTCCTAAGCCCACAGCTCCCGCATTATTATAAAATTCCATTACCTGGTCTAAAGTCCGATATACTCCATTGTGCATATAAGGCGCAGTTTTATTGATATTCCGGATAGTGGGAATCTTAAAAGCATTTTTATAGGAATCAATACCAATCACGCTATAATAACCCAGATCCGGGTCCAGCGTGGAATCCGCCAGGGAAGCGGGAACACCCAACACTTCCGTTTCGCTCTCAATGTACTTGGGGGGAGTAACTCCATTAAACAAGGGAGCGAAATGACAGGTAGCACATTTCGCTTTCCCCATAAATAAATTAAAGCCTTTCAATTCCTGCTTTGACAGGGCATCTTCATTACCGCGCATATACTCATCAAACCGGCTATTGAGTTTTGTCAAGCTACGAACATAGGAAGCAAGGGCATTTGTCACCTGATCCGGACTGATTCCTTTTTCGGTCTTTGCAGAAAAAGCCCTTGCGAATAACGACTGATATGATTTATCCGCAGAAACATATTTTATGATCGCATCCATCGAACCATCCATCTCCTGTTTGTTACTGACTACATCACGCACCTGACCCTCCAACGTTAACGCCCTCATATCATAGAAATAATTTGACTGTAAAGCAGCGTTGAGTAACGTCGGTACATTTCTCGTCAGCAGTTTTGAAGGAACATGAATATCTGTATGCTTAGTCAGTCCGTCCGTAAATGCCAGATCAGGGTTGTGGCAGGAAGCACAGCTTCTTGTACCGGTACCGGATAGTGATACATCATAAAAAAGTTTTTCACCTAACGCCACTTTAGCAGCTGTTATATGAAATTCAGGACCGGGAGAAAATGCATCTGCATTAAATGCACCGGAATCAAACAATGTTCTTACCTCCTGCCTAAGCATTCGGTTATATTTAATTTTACGGCCCGGTAAATCCTGCTCCAATTGTGCTATCCCGGCGCTGATCTTATTTCCGAAGCGTGTAATAAATGCCGCTCTGTCGAAGGAGTCAAAATCAGGATGATGATGAAGATATGTTATGGAGGCATTCAGATCCTGTAATAAAGACGTTTTTTTCTTTTTATTGATATAGAAACAAAGGATATCCCGCAGACTTTTTAAAGATGCGGACGATTCTTCCATACTCTTCAAAGAAAGAGAATTATCAAATCCGGTAATTCCCAAAGTGATTATCCTGAATACCTCTAACTTGGCAGCATCCAAAATTCGCCAATCGGCAAGCGGCTGATCAGCAAAATAAGAAATCAGATACTCCGTATTTGTTATTAGATGCCTGATTTCACTGATCAGCTCTTCTTTTCCGGCTGTATCGTACTTCGGATAGATAAATTGCTCAATCACCTGCAGGCCCATTGGATCAACAGCACGGGCTAAAGAAGGGTCTAATAAATCAGCATTCTCGATCTCCTGTACAGGGGGGCCATTTAATCTCTTTGTCAGGTCGGCAGTAAAATACTCCGACGCCCATTCAAATTTTTTGAACAGCAATCTTGATTTTAAAAAGGCTTGCCGAACGCTTTGTTCGTCAACCTTATCTTTACTAACCTCTAAAAAGAAGGTATCTTTTACATAATCGTGGAAGGATACGATTTGACTGAAAATTTCTTTTTGAATTTTCCGTTCACGCGAACTGGATTGTGTTTGTTCTGTATGATTCGATTTAACGGAGGTGAAGCCTGCAATAAATATTCCTATACACAGAAATGCTACTGTTCCGATCTTCTTATACATAACACATTCCTCCTCCTGAATAACAGTGATTTATTTAAATATCAGCGCATTCCTGAACGGATTCGCATTTTTATCCCGTTGAGCCAACGGTTCTATTCCCCATCTATGCTCTATAAAAGAAAGAATGCTGACTGTCTCATATTGTGTGTTATCTATGTAGCCTTTTTTGGCAAATGGCCCGATAATAATTGCAGGAATACGGCTTCCGGGCCCCCATCTGTCAATAACCGGTGGGTTTACATGATCAAAAAATCCACCAAACTCATCGTAGGTCAGAATAACCAATGCATCCTTTGCATTGGGTCCTTCCAATACTGCATTGATCAGGTTTACTGCCAGTTGTTCTGAAGAATATACATCAGAACTGCCCGGATGTTCGTCATTTCCACCGCCGGGTTTCACAAAGGAAACGCTGGGAAGGGTGCCTGCTTTTGCTGCTTTAATGAAATCATTCTGATCCTTCAAGTGTTTCCGGCCTTCTGTCCCGTCTTCATACCGGGCAAAATAAAGGAAGGGTTCATGATTATAAGCAAAATTATTTTTCTTTCCTGCCACCGCATCGTCCCATCCCTCCGAATACCAGGCCCAGGATATATTTTTTTCACTCAGCCGGTCGCCAATAGTCGGCATCGTCTGGGAGGGCAATAATCGGGAAGTATCCGATTTGGGAGGGTAAGGTGTGTTTCGTGAAAGAACATGATTGACAACATAGCCATCAGGAGTAACTATGCCATCCTTTATCATCTTGCCATCAGCATCGACTTTTGCGATCAATGATTCCGGGGCATCCGGCCAAACTGGCGCGGCGGCAGCAATCAAATAAACATGGTTAAAATAGGAGCCGCCAAAGACACTCTGAAAAAAATTGTCGCACAGCGTGTATTTTTGAGCCATTGGATACAGCGGTAGCTTTTCAGTCCTGTAATAACCCATCGCCAGTCCTTTGGAATCATTATATGCCGCAAACTTATCCATCTTTCCTCCGTCAATTTGCAACTGGTTATGAAAAAAACGGTGAGTAACATCAGGCGTTTTCTTGTCAGACGGAACATATTTGTCTATATTAAAAAGTTCATTTGGCAGGTTGGTAGGGAAAGAGTTGTTCCTCGGAATCTCAGGAAGGTACTTATAAGGTTTTCCATCCTTGTCAACCTGTACAACATTGCCCTTCTTGGCATTTTCAATACCATTTGCTCCTTTGAACTCTCCATACAGATTATCAAAACTGTGGTTTTCCATATAGATCACTACCACGTGGTTAATCTGCCGGATACCATCATCAAATGAGATTTCCTTGTGTTGCGCTTTTTTGCTGATCACGCAACTACTGATCCCAAAAATGATAAGAAACGTATAAAAAAATCGTTGTAAAGACATTCCGTTTTCTTTTTAGAAGATTTAATTATAAATAAAGAATATATACCGCTGAATGTAGCCTTCAGTTGGTGGGATTTCAAAATAAGATTCATTACATCCGCGTATCCGGCGACTTCTCAGCCTTTATCATATATACACATAAAACTACCTAATTATACTCAATTATTTACATATTAGCTCTAAATACCCGCAAAATCATCCTATTATACTATAGCGTTACCACTAGCCTTACACCATCCGGCATTTCCATATCCCAAAGCTTTTCAATATCCTCCAGCCTGATAATCTTTATGTCAACCTTTAGCTGACCACTAGCTGCAAGCTTAAACATTTCCGGAACAATGCTATGGAGCAATTCTCCCAATTCCGCCCTGGTCCAACTCCCCAGGCCAGAGCCTGAAAGCTCGAGATCAGCACTTCTTAATATTTCCGCAGATAATTGGATTTTATCTCCTGTAACAGATCCAATAGAAACAAACCGTGTCTTGGGTGTAAACCTCCCATTTCCCGCCAGTGAAGAGAGTATAAGTTCTGCGCTGTGCCCCCACAGATAATCGATGACCACATCAATGGGTGTATGATTGTGTATATGCTTAATTTGTGCGATCACGCTTTCGTCATCTTGTTTGAGAGAAATGACTTCGTCGGCGCCCAATGCCCGTAAAGCTTGTAGTGTTCCCTCATTCCTACCCGTTACGATTATTTTCTTTGCGCCATAATACCTGGCGATCTGTACGGCGATTTTACCGGTAAATCCTGTCGCACCGTTTATTAGTACGGTCTCGCCTTTTTCCATCCGCGCCCGAAAACGAAGTGCCATGGCCGATCCCGCGACAGCATTCGGCAACGCGGCAGCGGTGGCATCATCAAGATCTTCCGGCACCTCAATCATGCTGTCTTTTTCGATAACAGCCTTCTCTGCCAACATACCATTGCCAAGCGCAAATACACGCGTACCATTGGGCAAAATACCCACTCCATCGCCGCCAATAACTTTTGCTTCAGCTATATCATTTTTTGTGGTATAATGTTTTCCGCCAGCCATTGATCTATCCAGATGTTTGATAGCTGCGGCTTGTATGGAAATTACAATTTCATTTTCACCCTGCGCAACCGGGTCAGGAAAATGTGCTGTGTATTGCGGAATTTCTCCTTTCTGATGCATTATTACTGCTTTCATCGTTTGATGCTTTAAGTTTGAGAAGGTCTCACAGGTTATAATTTGTAGCCTGTGGTATAAACAGGGCAAAACTAAACAGCGATCTTATCTCCTGCGATAACATTTGTTATTAAATTGAAATGCTATTTTTTCTTTGCCAGCTGACCTTTAATACGGCTGAGATGAACAGTAGTAATGCCTAAATAGGAAGCGATGTAATGCTGCGGAACGCGTTTAACGATTTGTGGTTTCTTGTTAATCAGATCAAGATACCGCTGTTGAGGGGTATCTTTAATAAATGAAAGGAAGTGCTTCATATAATCAAAGGTCCGTTCAAATATGGCATCGATGAACCTCCTTCGCAATTCGGGAATATCAGTAATTTCCTCAATTATCCTGTCCAGATCTTTTTTATAGATCCACCACAGGGTGCTTGGCTCGATTGCTTCAAGGGTACCAGGGCTGGGTATTTCCTTCCTGAAACTTTCTATGGATGCAACAGTATCGTTTTCAAAGAAAAACTGGAACGTAACATCTTTGCCATCATTATTAAACCAGGCACGAAGGCAACCCTTTTCAATCAGAAACAGTTTACCTGAGATTTCGCCTTCCTTCAAAAGCACTGTTCTGGCAGGAACATCAATACAGCTGAAACAACTGGTATAGTCATTCCATTTTTCATCATTAAGCGGAAACCTGTTTTTAAATTGCTCAAGCATTTCTATCTGAATAATATATTTTTCATTATATACTTTTGCCCCGTTTCACAAAGTAAATCATTTTTCAGTATGCTTTACGGCCTCTGAGTCTCTCTATAACATTACAAAATGCTACCAAAGCCTATAGAATATCAAATTCTACAGGCTTTTGCTTAAAGATTACCTGATTGCTTGTAAACCTGCTTCCAACCATTTTCCTCTTTCGAATAAGCTGCTGTAACAGCAAATTTTTCAGGATCTTTACCCACAAATTTCAGGGTTTCTATATAGGTCAATATCACTGTATTTTCATTCGAATTTACAATTCCGAAGTCCTCTGCAGACCAAGATGCTATTTTACGATTTGGAAGCATTATATATTGCTCAATAAACACCGTTTTTGTATACTGTTTATTATCGGCAGTTTGCAAAATAAAATTATCTGATAAATATTTTTTCTGTAACTCAGCTTTGCCATTTACGGCATCACTCAGCATATCTGTTTCCTGTTTTGAAAAAAGTTTTAATAGCGGTTCTTCTTTAATATATTTTGTCAGTTCAGCGGTAGCAACAGGACCGTTATGTGTTGGATAAATTGTTTTTACGTTATTATCTTTCGCAATTTTTTCTATCCGCTTTAAGTTCTGGTCTGCCAGTTGCCTGTTCTCATGAAAAAAATGTTCCCGTATGTGATGTCCATCTGGTACCAATCCGGTACAAATTACATCCTGCTTTTCAAAAACCGCTCCCGGTAATCCTTTGGCAACAGCCCTGTAATGCGTTTGAAATGCCGGTAGAAGTTAGACAGGTTTTCAAAGCCGCTGGCGTAGCCGATCTGGGATATATTATCGTTGTCCTGCATCAACAGGCTGCATGCATGGGTGATCCTGACAACGGTGACATACGTTGAAAATGTTTTAAGGGTATGGTGTTTGAAATACCTGGAGAAAGATGATGCGCTCATACTCAGCATAGCCGCTACTTCTTCCAGGTAGATTTGCCGGGAGAAGTTTTTCATGATAAACTCAAATACACTATTGATTTTGGCTGTGTCCTGGGCGGTTTCTTTTGTCCGTAATGTCCTGCTGTGTTCCGCTACAAAACTTGTTGACAGCATCGGCCTTAATTCACGGCTCTCCGATAGCCTGATCAGGATATCCAGTAGGGTAACAATACGGCGTGCAGGCTTCTCTGCTTCCATTTTCAGGAGCTTATTCCGGATGTACTGGTTGGTGTTGCCACAAACCTGTAAGCCAAGAGCGGACTTTTGCAATAGCTTCCGGACAAGTTTCATTTCCGGAAGATCGAAAAAATTAGTGCCCATGAAATCATCCGTGAAGTGAATGAAAACGGACCTGGCTTTGAGCAGCTTATGCCCATTGTAATAGGGTTCATCGTTTCTGAACAGATGGGGGATGTTAGAGCCGATCAGCATCAGTTCACCCGATTCAAAACGGCCCACTTTATCTCCAATAAATTTGGTTCCTATACTTTCCTCAATCAGCGTCAGCTCATACTCTTCATGGAAATGCCAGGGCTTATCAAAGTAATCGCATTCCCACTTCTCGTACAGAAAGGATGCATCACTTTTTAATGGTAATTTATGTAGCCTTGCCTTCATATAGTGTGCATAATGCTGCCCGGATTCCACGGCTACAGGTCATACACCCGCAGCCCTTCCAATAATCAAGATACTACATTATTGTGTCTCCGGGAACAATACAGGTTACAGTCTGCACACACAATTCCGGTTAATAAGTAGCCCTCCCACCAGATATATCATATATAAATCCGGTGGAAAAGCTATTCTCATCAGAAACAATATAAGCAGAGATGGCGGCCACTTCTTCTATTGTTCCCAAACGTTGCATGGGTATTTTTCCAATCATGTATTCCAGTTGTGCGGCTGAGGTATTGTCGTTCATGGATGTTTTGATAACAGCAGGTGCCAGGCCATTCACGGTAATTCCGGTTTTGGCAAATTCCTTTGCCACCCCTTTAATCAGCCCTATCACGCCGGCTTTTGTTGCGGTATAACCAACCATACCGGGATTACCTTCTTTGCCGGCCATAGAAGAAATAAGGAGTAAACGGCCTTTACCTGTTTTACTCATCATTTCCAGGCTGTATTTAGTAATAAGAAAGGCGCCCTTCAGATTCACGGCATATACGGTATCAAATGCAGCGGTGGGGAATGCCACTATTTTTGTATTAGTGGGCCCTACAATGCCTGCGGCATTTACCATGATATCCAGTCTACCCCATGCCTGATCTACTTCCTGCAACGCTGCCACTATCTGCTCTTCATTGCTGATATCCACAACAAAACCCCTGGCAGTGATACCTTCCTTTTGCATTTCAGCTACGGTTGTTGCCAGCAGATTGTTGTTAATATCGAATAGTGCCAGTGTGGCGCCTTCCCTGCCCAGGCGCAATGCTATTCCTTTTCCTATACCTTCCGCCCCACCAGTTATTACGGCTATTTTATTCTTAAATCTATCTATATAATCCATAATCAATAATTGTTGCTCGTTGATGTCTTTTTCCTGCCTATTTCTTCTCCAGCTTAATTAAGAAGCCGCCGCCCGGTGCCATATGTATTTTCATTGTTTCATGTCGCTGTACATCAGTATGCTCTATCACGTAATCCGCCGCATACCGGTCTGCATTGATGCCATCGCGGCAAATGGTTGCCTTGTATCCGGCATCATCCAGGAAGTCCAGTTTAAGGTTGATGTCCCGCTCCGTCCAGTCTGTCATGCCGGCAATGTACCAGTTATCTCCATTCCTGCGGCTGGTAACGATCCATTCTCCCACCTTTGCATCCAACACATGTGTTTCATCCCAAACGCTCGGAATGCTGCCTGTCAGTTCCATATAGGCCGGCTCCTGGTAGCCCTGGGAGGGGTTTCCGGAAAAGAACTGTAAAGGACTGTCATAGATGACCGTCATGGACAGCTGGTGTGCTCTTGTTCCCGGGCTCATCACATGGCCTTCAATGGGCCGGAATCTTTTTTTCGTACCGTTATTCAGCAATCCCGGTTCATAATCCAACGGCCCTGCCAGCATTCTTGTAAACGCCAGCAATACGTCGTGACCCGGCGATACTTCCGTACTCCAGATATTATATTCAGATCCCAGTACGCCTTCGCGGGTAAGGGCATGCGGATAGGTGCGGTTAAATCCTTTTGGAGGAAATGATCCGTGAAACATCAGCATGATCCTGGATTCCGCACATGCTTTCGCAATACGGTGGTGCATGTCTACCGCCGGTTGATCGTCTCTTTCAATGAAGTCGGTCATGATGAAATCCACGTCCCATTTTTTGAACTGGGCCAGGGCGCTGTCCAATTGGCGTTCCAGCGTGAGGGCCAATGTCCACATTGAAATTTTCACACCTTTTTCCCGGGCATATGCCACGAGTGTATCCATATTAATATCGGGATTGACCTTGAACAGGTCATTATTATCGCTCCATCCGGCATCCATCATAATACGATCGAAACCAAAGCGGCTGGCAAAATCTATATAATACTTATAAGAGGCAGTATTTACGCCTGCCTTGAAGGGGACGTTGAAGAGGTTCACATCAATAATCCATTCATCGGTGATATTTCCTGGCTTGATCCAGGAAACATCTTTCACGCGGGAAGGTGCGCCCAGCCTGTAAACGATGTCATTCATCGGCAGGTCTTTATCTTCCGGGGCAATCATTAATACTCTCCATGGGAAAGTTCTGCTGCCCGCTGTCCGCGCAATATAATCAGCACCTTTACTCACCCGCGCGGCAGAGTACAACGCTTCTTCCACCTTTATTTCCAATGGATATGGCGGGAATACCGCTTTCAGGGATGCGCCGCCGTTTGCCTTCAGGTGTAAGCCGGGATAAGCTTCCAGGTCCGATTCCGTGATCGCAATTTTAGGATTGGATTCGGGGGTAACCAGCAATGGGGTGTAAGTCATTTTTTTAGCCGGGTAGTCCGCCATCTTCCGGTGAACGTACTGGTCTTCGAAACTGGTCGAAAAAGAGTTGTTCTCCCTGCTGGGGGTTTCCGGGAAATAAGCGGAAGGGTTGCCCGGGAAATTAAACTCTGCCACTTCGTTCCTGATAATAATATTTTCTTTGAAAGCAGTACCGATACGATATGCGACACCATCGTCATACACCCTGAATTCCACGGTGTATGGCTGCCGGAATCGCAGGGAAAGGCGATTGTACAGATCCGGTATTAACCGGCGCTTTTCCGGCACCGGAGAAATTATCTGTTCATTCACTTTTACAACGGCGGATGAACGGATACGCTTATCTGCCGACAGCGATCCTTTACCTTCAACTTCCAGGTCAATAAAAGAAGGTGCTATAATCGTGTGGCCTTCATAGGTAACCGCGTAAGCCAATTTTTCAGCCATCCACACTTTTACGCCGATTTTACCCGAAGGGGAATGCACCCGGAGCGTGTCTTCAGACATAGCTGTGCCAGCGATCAACATCCCACACAGTACCAGGCAGGTACGCATAAAGACCGGTTTTCTCTTCATCATAATTCGAAATATTTATAAAAAATCAACATGAGCGTGAATAACAACATCCACGCTCATGATACTTAATAGCCAGGATTCTGCACTAGTTGTGGCGCCTTATTCATTTCATCGATCGGAAGTGGCAGCCAGTAAATTCTCTTCTGCGATGAACCACGATCCTGCACCTGGATTTGCCTCCAGGTAGTAGTTATTTTTCCGTTATCCTTATTATTGATTTCCACAATATCCACTCCTTTGGCATCAGCCAGGCCTTCATCCAGTATTTTCCATCTTCTCATATCATACCACCTGACTTCTTCATACACAAACTCTACCTGTCTTTCATGGCGTAAGGCCCTGGTGATATCACCCTGGAAGTTCGGTAATCCGGCGCGGTTTCTTACTGCATTGATATGCGGAGTAGCTTCTCCGGCCTGATTAAGTCCAATACAAGCTTCGGCGTAATTGAGCAACACTTCTGCATAACGGAATTCAATCCATACGTTGTCGTTATTGTTTGTTTCGGTACCATATACTTTATCGTCCAGGAACTTTTTAAAGGTGTATCCGGTATAGGTGCCGTCATCTCCATCTACTGGTCCCTGACGGGTATCTATGCCGTATATTTTACTGGTTTCCTGCCCATTCTGCATAATGATACGGGTGCGGCGGTCATATATTCCCAACGGATCACGCTGTGCCAGATCCGGAAACCGTTTCTGCCACACGGCACTGTCGTACAGGATGGTTGCATAAAACCTGGGTTCCCGGCTATAGTAAATATTATTATTAGTGTACTTGCCGGAAACATTCTTGTAATATCCCTGATTGTCCACTGTGAAATGATCCGTAAAGGTGGAACCGTCTTCCATCTGAAAAGCATCTGCGAGGTTGGCAGTGGGTGCATTACAACCATACATCACAAACCCGTTTGTGCCATTGATGAGATTCATCTGGTTACGGCTACCTACGTCTTTGAGAAATAATTTTCCCCAAATAATTTCATTGCTGGACAGATCTTTTGCTTTAAAGAAATTGAAGAAATTTTCTGCTACCGCTTTTTTATCCGGCGCGCCGAAATCATGAAGGGAATAAGTATGCAAATCCATCACTGCTTTCGATGCATCCTTTGCGGCCTGCCATAGTGCAGTTCTGTCTGCCCCTTTATAACCTACATATTCACTTTCTGCTGTACCATCTGCAGTCAGATCGCTGGCGGCAAACAACAACATCCTTGATTTAAGTGCCAATGCGGCGCCTTTATTGGTACGACCGGCTTCCATATCCGGTTTATCCTCCAAAAGAGCTGCTGCTTCATCACATTGGGCCGCAATAAAATCAACCGTTTCCTTGAAAGTAGCACGTTTGATAGAAAGATAATCATCCCCTATCTTAAAAGGCGCTGTAAAAAGCGGCAAGCCACCAAAATTACGCGCCATCTGCGCATAACAGAATGCCCGGAGGAAAATAGCTTCTCCTTTCATGCGGGTCGCCTGCTCTGCGATGGTAGCCTGCTGATCTTTGCTATAGGCTTCCGGCACCCTGTCAATATTCTCCACGAAAACATTGATTTGCTGTATCGTTCCGAAAAGACCTTTCCAGGTGAGATGATCGAGGCTCCAGCTTCCGAAAGGGAGTGTATTACTGGAGGTGATATTTCCCTGCAAGTAATTCTCAGATCCGAAACCATGCGTATCATGTGATTCATCCGTGAGCGAGGCCAGGGATAAATATCCGAATGCACCCCGCAGGCTGCGGTTGTACACATCCAGCAGAAACCTGTCTGCCAGTTTAATATCCATCCACATCGAGGCATCAGAATATTGATCCTGCGGCGTTTTATCCAATATAGTGTCCTTATTGCATGCAGCGAGCGATACAACAACCAGGAGCAATATTTTTATAAATGATGTATTGATTTTCATAATCCTACAGATTAAATCGTAATTCGATGATGATTGACACAGTTACAAAGTGATCCTGGCCCCAACAGCCACTACCCTCATAATCGGATAACTCAGTAATACCCTGCTGACAGGCGTTACAGCAGATCCACCCGTACTGATACCACCCAGTTCCGGATCGGCCATTTTATTGCCGGAATAGAGGAACAAGAGGTTCTGTCCGGAAACATATAACTGGGCATCTCTTAAACGAATCCTACTACGAATATGTTCAGGCACATTATAGGTAAGTTGTAAATTCTTTAACCTGGCATAAGCAGCGTTCTGAAAGGAATAACTGGTGAGATAATTATCGCGCCAGTAAGCATCGTTCCTGTCAAAAGCCCTTGGCTTGTCCGCATCTATATTATCCGGAGTCCATCTTCCTTCTGCATCGTAGGCAAAGTAGTTGCCCGCAAATCCCTGCAGATCAAAGTACATTCTTCTCATGGCATTACCGGCTCCCTGTACCAGTCCGCTCAGACTAAAATTCTTATAGGTAACGTTAAAAGAGAAGCCATAGGTGATCTCCGGATTGGTCGTTTTAGGATACAATATTCTATCGTCCGTGGTAATCTCTCCATCATTGTCATAGTCCTCAATAATGATATCACCTGGGCGCGCTCCTGACACATGCGGTGTGGCGTCAACCTGTGCCTGATCGCGGAATATGCCGATAGCTTTATACAGCAATGCCGTGCCTTGTGGATGGCCGGTGCGTACCTGCCAGGGCACTTTGCGGGCTGGTTCATCAAATTCAACTACTGAGTTACGGGCAAAGGCAACGTTACCATTAACGGAGTAAGAAAAGTCGCCCGCATGATCCGTATATCCCAGCGCCAGTTCAAAGCCTTTATTATCTACGATCCCGAAGTTTTCATCCGGCAACTGAATCCCCGTAAAATCCGGTACAGACGCATTCCGCTTTACCAGGATATTATTGCGCCGCTGGAAGAAAAAGTCAAGGTCAAATCTCATTTTGCTATTGAACAACATCGACTCTATACCAGCATTATACACATTGGCCACTTCCCAGGTAATAGCAGGGTTAGAGGCGCCGGCCTGACTAAGCCCTGTATAGTATGATCTATCCCCACCTATTACGTAACCATTGCTGAGAGAATAAGTAGACAGGTATTGGAAAGGCTGTACAAGGTCGTTTCCTAACTGTCCCCAGGATGCTTTCAGTTTCAGGAAATCGACAAACTTCACATTATCTTTCCAGAAATTTTCATTAGATACCTTCCAACCCATCAGCACACTGGGAAAATTACCCCAGCGGCCACTTTCTTTGGAAAAACGAAGAGAACCATCGCGGCGGTAGGAGAACTGGAACAGGTATGTTTCTTTATAATCGTAACTTAATCTTCCAAAATAATTTTTCCTGGCATCTATGGAAACCCATTCGTTATTATTCTTCTCTTCATCTCCACCTGCAAACAAATAAGGCAGCTGATCACTGATAAAATAACGACGGTATGCTTCGAAGCCTTTTCCTTCGTACTCGGAAGTTTCATAGGCAACAAACAGGTTCAGGTTATGCTGATCAAAACTCCGTGTATACTCTGTTTTGATGTTAAACGTTTTTGTAGCAGCATTGTCACTAAAGTTCCGGAGCCAGGGTTCAGATGTGCCTTTCACGATTCCTGTCAGGAAGTCTGAGCCATCTTCAACACCTGTATTACCGGCAGACAGATAAGCAGATTCGTCAAGCTGATAGAGCGTCCACGGCTTCTGAAAAAGTTTACGCTGGCCTAAATTGAGATCATATGCATAGTAACTGGATACGGTGAGTCCTTTCACCCCGGGGATCTTTACGGTAGCGGTGAACATAGTATTTGCCTGATACCGTTTGGTATTGTCAAATCCAGTGAGGTTGCCGGAAGTAACCACCGGGTTCTGACCATATCCCAGATCCGGTCCTGGTGAACCATTGGGATATAAAGCAGGCGTTGTAGGCAAGCTTTTCACCACGCCTTCAAAGTTAAAATCAGCACTTACAGAAGGATATTCTTTATTTTCCTGTACCCCGTTAATGTCGAGGCCCAGTGTAATAAATTCGTTGACCTTAGCATCCACCCTTGCTTTCATATTATACCTTTCATATGCGGTAGCAGAATTTTTGAATATGCCATCGTCTTTCTGTGTACCAAAGGAAACATAATAGTTTACCGCTTCATTTCCGCCATTGAGGGCTACATTATGATTGCGTGTACCAGTATTTTTTGCCAAAGCGGCGTCAAACCAATTGGTGTTGGGATGTGTCCAGGGGAAATTACCTGAGCGGAATTTCTCCACATCTTCTTTGGAATATTTCATATTTGATTCATCCACATTTGCATATGACTGGGCTTCCCGGAGCATTTGTGCATAGGTAGCCGCATCCGCCATTTTAGGCAAACGGGTAGGAGAAAGGGATCCCTGAAAGAAGCTGTAATTCACTGACAGCGGCATCTTTTTACCGCTTTTGGTGGTTACCAGGATAACGCCGTTAGCAGCCCTGGAGCCATAAATGGCGGCGGCTGCATCCTTCAGGATATTGATACTTTCAACATCCTGGGGGTTGATGGAGTTGAGACTTCTACCGGGTATTCCATCCACTACTACCAGTGGTGTATTGTTTCCCAGTGTTGCTTGTCCTCTGATGAGGATGGCTGCACCATCATTTCCAGGCTCTCCGTTCGATTGCTGTACAACCGCACCAGGCAAGCGTCCGGCAATGGCGTTTGAGATATTAGCCACGGGAGCAGCTGTAAGGTCCTTACTATTGATAGTAGCTACAGAACCGATTACATTCACCCGTTTCTGTGAGCCATAGCCCACCACCACCACATCGCCCAACGTTCTGCTTTCCTGCTGCAGAATAACGTTGATCTGATCCCTGCCATTAACCGGCTCCTCGCGGGTGGTATAACCCAGGAAGGAAAAGATCAGCACACTGTTACCCGCGGCCTGTAGTGAAAATTTTCCACTTACATCCGAAGCAGTACCAGTAGTAGTTCCTTGTACTTTAATGTTCACGCCAGGTAATTGTCTCCCCTCGGCATCTGTAACCACGCCTTTAATGCTCCCAGGAGACGCATTCTGCGCCGTACTCTGTAACCATAAAGCGGAAGGCAGCATCAGCAGGAAAGCATATTTCAGCATCATGCCGGTAAAATTAAATGTGCATTTCATAACGGTAGATTATCGGGCATTACTAAAAATACTGTTGGTTGATTTCAACATTAAAACTACCGAAGATTGAAAAACGAAGAGTCCACTTATCCAGTTAATAAGTATACTTTTTTGACATGACCGTCTTAATGCTTTCCAGAAGCCCTGTTTCGTGGTAATAAGCCGTTCACACTAAGTCTCCTTGGTTGACTAAAAGCGTTTTACTGATAAATTAAAAATGAGGGAAATGATGATAACTATTAAAAACTATCATCTTAATGGAATACAAAAAAGGGGTATTTTCCGGGTAAACTGATCTGTGTCGGATAAAATTTTGGGGTTAACAAACATGGTATTCATTTACAGACTACAATCAGGTGCTGCATCCATATAAAAAACGTATCGCTATTTTAATAATTGAATCAATTCCGCAGGACTGCTGCTTAACTTATTCGAGTATTTGGAGGCTTCAAAGATCGACATCATGAAATCCTTATCGTCCTCAATGTGGCTAACCCCGCTTCTTCTGCCTTTTGCCCAGGCGGTTTCCAGCTTCGATAAAAACGCGCGGTCGGTCTGCGCCACGCCTTGCAAATAAGCCTGGGTTGTTTTAAGATCAAATTCCTTCGCCTTAGCAAAAGTCAACAAGCCATTCTGCCGGTTATAGACGTAATCTAAATAATCAATGGCGAGTATGAAATCGTCGTAATCACTTTGGTTTTTCTTCACCCGATCTTTATATTGAATCATCTTGTTTTTTATCTCGCCAAATGGATTGATAACCGGTGAATTATTCTTTACAATACGTTGAATATCTTCCTTAGCCGACCAAACCAGAAATTTGGATTCGGCGTTGACACTACAAAAACTTTGAGGCGCCTGCTCATAAGCCACGCGGTATATTTCTGCCCAGGTGCTATCCCATTCAGCATCAAAATGATTTTTAACAAAAGCAGGAAGCGGATCCATATAGTTTAAATCGCCCTGATGCTTTATCATTTCAGCTGCAATTGTATAAGTATCCCATTGTGCGCCCTGAAGAACTCTTTGAGGCACCCAATTTGTCATTATGATACCGAGGTTGTTTGGATCCGTTGGTTTCCCGTAAACAGCCGCATATGCGCTAATATTCTCCATTTGCAGAGCGCCGATACGAGGGCCCCATCTGCACCAGTACACCGCAGGACTACCGATTACCTGGAAGCCTTTACTGATCAGTGTATCTGCAATACCTTGTACGGTGGCTTTATTGGCTTCCCAGTAATTCCAATCCATAATCACCACATCCCGCTGAATCAGGTCCAGTACTTCGCGTTCATGGTAAATGGGAACATCTCCCCAGATAATGGTTTTTTTACCCAAATCCTTTACGTATCCATTCAGGGTATTGATGTAATTCGCCCAGATCTGGTGTTTGCTGGTGGTTTTTAATGCGGCTTTCGACAATTCGCTGCCGCCCCAGTTTATTTCATCGCATCCGATATGAAAATAAGAGGAAGTGAAAATGCTTGAAATTTCAGTATACAGATCTTTCATCAAACTAAGCGTGGTGTCGCTTACCGGACAAACAGCATTAAACTCTTTGTTCCCGCCATCACCACCATCACTCAATGATTTATACCGCTCTGTTTCTAAAATGTACGATGCATGCCCAAATGATTCCACTTCAGGAATCAATTCTACCCCTTTGCTATCACTGTATGCCACCAATTGCTTCAACTCCTCCATCGAAAATGCACCATCGGTCATTTTCAATTCCGGATGCGATTTAAAAAGGTAAGCAGATCCATGATCATCCGTTAACCTGAAAACGATGGAATTCAACCCCTGCTGCTGGCAAAAATCTATGAGTTTAAAATAGTAATCAGGCGATTCCACCGTGCGGGGCGCATCGATCATGAATCCGCGGAAGGGCGCTTTTTCTTTCGTATCAGCAACGTGTCCGGCACAACCGGCTACAGAGATAATCGCTAAAAACAATAGTGCCTTTTTAAATAATTTCATATGACTGTTCTTATTTTAATAAGCTGAATTTTTACGGCTCGTTTTTACTGTCAATCAAACAATTAACAGCAGCCATGTAAGACAGGTTTGAAACCAGCACTTAACGGTGGTTTCAAACCTGTCCTGATTATCTTTCCGCCAACCCTTAGTAACCATTATTTTGTTCCATCACCGCCCCAATATTCAAATCAATCTGATTTTGAGGAATAGGATACAAGATATTAAAGTCCTGGATATTAGCGCCCGGGAACATGGGGTTGTTATTATATTTTTTCACTCTTTCCACTAATTTCCCCATCCGGCGTAAAGTAAGTGGTCTCCATTCTTCACAATAAAGTTCTCTTGCACGTTCATCTAAAATGTAATCGAGGTTTACTTCTGCTGGTTTAACCGGTGTTGCTTTTGCCCTGTTTCTTATCTCATTGATATCATCGGCGGCGGCTCCCGGGTTTTCTAACCGGACATATGCTTCCGCTCTCAGGAGCAATGTTTCAGAAAGACGGATGGCATAAATGTCCTTGTGGTTATCTCCTCCACCTGATTCAATAGCATTGGTAAGATGATGAAGCGGATCTGCGGCCTTTATAAAATAAGGATAGATATACTGGCAGGTGTCATTAAGCGCATTCCTGGAGCCGGCAGGATAAAGACTGAAGTCAATCTTTTTCTTATCGTAAATGGAGCCGGGGCTATCGAAATAAAAGTTTCTCTTGATGTTGTGTTCTGCATTCCTCATATCTTTATTCCAATCACCTTTCCAGATATCGTAAGCCAGATAGTTAGTGGGACGCATCCAACCAACCGGACGGCCCAAAGTATCGGAATAACCGGTATAATTTCCGTCCACTAACTCACCCCTGAATGCAGGAAAACCATCCGGTGTGTTACCCATTCTGAAATAGGCAGGACCAAATACCCTCTCACCCTGGTTGTACAAGCCTCCCACAATCAGCGGCTCTACCTGGATAACCCATATCGCTTCATTATTTTCTGTCAGATTCTGATTACCATATCCAAACAGATCGTAATAGGGATCTCCGGAGCCAAATATATCATGGCCTAATTTTGTTCCAAAACGATTTTTCATTAAAGAGTAGTGATAGCCATCAATCACTTTGGAAGCCGCATCCACGGCCAACTGGTATTGTCCATCAGATAGATAAACTTCACTGAGTATGCTCCAGGCAGCGCCTTGTGTGATCCTGCCTGTGGCCTCTTCCTTGCCCTGAACAGGCAAACTTCCGGCAGCAAAAGCAAGATCATCTTCCATAAACTTATAAATCTCTGCTTTAGGGGTTCTTACGAAATCCGTTTTAGCAGTTGTAATCACATCATCTACCAGCGGTACATCTCCGTAATATGACACCAGCAACCGATAAGCAAATGCTCTGAAAAAACGGGCTTCTCCCAGATAGGCGTTCTTTTGGCTTTCATCTGCCCAAATCCCGGCATCCGCTTCATTAATTCCTTTAATAAGAGAATTGACGCGCTGGATCATCTGGAAGTTTACGTTCCAGAAATCAGCAATATAGCTGTTGGAGGGATTGATAAATGTGGAATAGTCGGTTAAAAAACGGGCACTTCCCGGATCTTCGCCATAATAGGCTAAATCTGTTCCCATGCCATATAATTGGGTGGCATGATCATTAACCCCATAGTACCAATTCTGGCGCACGGAGGTGTACAATCCTGCTATTCCCTGCTTGATTCCAGGCAGTGTATTATAGGCATTTTCAGGTGCCAGAAAATCCAGTGGTACTTCATCGAGTACACGCTTGCTACAGGAAGAAAGCAGCAAAGCCGGTGCTACAATCAGTAACAGGCAGGTGCGGTTTAATAAGTATAGATACCTTTTCATTGCATAAAAGTTTTTCTTTTCCGATAAATGAAACCTCAATTAAAAATCTCAGGTTAGAAGGTGAGTCTTGCCCCTGCAGTAATGTTCCTCATAAGTGGTGTATCACCGCTACCTGTTTCCGGATCCCAACCTGACCATTTAGTCCATGTATAGGCATTCTTGCTTGCTATATACACCTGGAGTGCCTGTATTTTCAGCGTCTTCAACAACTGACTGCCAAACTGATATCCGAGGGAAACATCCTGTAACCGGATGAAACTCCTGCTTTGATATACCCCACTCCAGACTGCAGGTGCATAATAAATACCTGCGGCATTCGTAACGCCGTTATCAGGTGTCCAGTAAGGACGGACTGCAGTAACATTTGTTCTTATAATAGAAGCTGATTCATATCCATCAGGAGCAGATGAAGCATTGATAGCGGAAGCATTGTTCGCTAAATAATAACCGTTTCCACCCTGGACTGAATTAAGAAAGAAGGAAAAAGTAAAATTCTTGTATGAAAATGTATTCTTTATGCTGAACCGGTAATTGGGCGTTTTATAACCGATAATATCCCGGTCATTGTTGGCATCAATAACGCCATCTTTATTCTGATCAACATATTTGAACTGACCAGGATACCATTTTTTGAGGATATTACCGCTATAAAGATCATTCTCTGTCCATACACCGCCAGCCATTTTATAATCATATATAGCACTGATAGGTTCTCCTACAAACCATGAGTTACCTAAATCTTTATCATTTGCTCCGCCATACAGTTTTGATATTTTATCTCTGTTCAGCGAAAACATGAAATCACTTCTCCAGGAGAAAGGACCTTCCACGTTAACCGTAGATAAGGTCAGTTCAATTCCTTTATTATCGATTGCACCAATGTTAGTCCAAACGCTCGGATACCCTGCTGCCGGTGGAAGCCCTCTGCTAACCAATACGTTGTTGGTTCTGGCTTTATATACATCCACTGACCCTGTAATCCGCTGTTGCAGAAAACCAAAGTCAACACCAAAATTATAAGAGGCCGTTTCTTCCCAACCCAGATCAGCATTTCCCAAAGTGCTTGGATAGATAGCAACGGAAGAGGTGGAACCGAAAACATAAGCATCGGTTGCCATGCGGGAAAGACTTGAATAACTGCCAATTCCCTGGTTTCCGTTTTTGCCGTAGGAAGCTCTCAGTTTTAAGTATACGCCTTTATCATGAAGAAAAGATTCTTCCGAGGCTACCCAGCCCAGTGAAAGCGATGGGAATGTAGCAAACTTATTAGCCGCCCCGAATCCGGAGAATCCATCTCTTCTGATGGTAGCAGTTAACAAATAGCGGTTTTTAAATGAATAGCTGGCACGCGCCATATAGGAAATACCATTTGATTCACCGGCTGAGGAAGCAACGGTAGCAACGGAACCAAGCGCCATATTATTATAGCCCAGGAATGGGTTGTCAAATCCCTGTGCATTCAGCGTTGAAGTATCTCCGCGGCTGTTCTCACGACTATACAACAGCGTAGCATTGACCTGATGATCTTTGAACGTTTTTCTATAAGAAACGATATTGTTTACAATCCAGCTTCTGGCTTCAGCAGGATTTTTTATAGCCTGTCCTTTATTTATGGAGCCAAGTGGCGTGGTAACAGGATAGAAGGTGTTGTTTTTACTATTGGCGTAAGTGTTGGAATAATTTAATTCATACGTCAATCCTTCTACCCAGGGTACGGAGATTTTGGCACTCCCTACCATAAAGAGATCGTTAGAGATATTCTTATTATCAACATACAAATTATTAAGCGGGTATGGCATATACCCTTCACCGGTCAGGAACATATCATAATTGGCTGAACCTATTTTATTATCCGCCAGTGGGCTGGCGGCTCTTGCATCTGCAAGGCTGGCCGGCAATCCCGAATGATCACGGTAGGAATAGGAGGAAATCAATCCCAGGGTCAGCCAATCCGCTACTTTACTTTCAATGTTGGTGCGCAGCGTCAATCTTTTGTAATTATCATTCTTCTGTATGCCCGCTTCGTCGGTATAAGATCCTGATACATAGTAGCTGGTTCTTCCATTTTTTCCTGACAAGCTCAGGTTATAATTCTGTATGGGCGCGGGTCTGAGTACTTCTTTTACCCAGTCGATTTTATTTCCGGCCATATAGTTGTCCCGCTCTTCCTGTGTGCGCAAACGACCAGCCACTACGGAACGATCATTTACATTAGGATACACCGGTTTACCAGCATCGCTTGTTGGATTGGTTTTGTACCAATTATATAATTCCTGCTGATAGAAATAATCTACTAATCGCAATGCATACTGATCTGCATCCATTACTTTCATCGGGTTGTTAGTCATATCCTGGAAGCCGTAGTACGTGCTGAAGGAGACCACCGGTTTATCTGTTTTCCCTTTTTTTGTGGTGATCAACATTACGCCATTGGCAGACCGCGATCCATAAACAGCGGCAGCACTTGCATCTTTCAGAATATCTACTGATTCAACATCGCTGACATTAATGTCTGAGATGCTTCCATTATAGATAATTCCATCAAGCACAATTAACGGCCGGTCGCTGGCAGATAACGATGTTCTTCCCCTGATAGAAATGCCGGGTTCACCACCGGCGCCGCCAGCCCCTTCAATATTTACGCCGGCCGCACTTCCTGATAAGGCCTGGAAAACGTTGGTGTTTGCCAGTAGTGATTTGTCATCCATCATTACACGCACAACAGCGCCGGTCAGGTCGCTTTTTTTCTGTGTGCCATAGCCCACCACTACTACCTGGTCCAGCGAGGAGGCTGTAGGTTCCATGGTGATGTTCATTTCTTTTTTCGCGCCCACTACTACGGCCATTCTGCTATACCCGATGTAGGTAAACACCAGCGAGTCTGCGGAATATACCGGTGATAGCTGAAAATGACCCTTACCATCTGTTTGCGCATTGCGCAGGGTTCCGCTGATAATCACCGTAACGCCCGGCAATGGCTGATTGTCGGCCGAAGATCTCACGGTCCCCGATATGGACTGTGCAACGGCAATGTTGACAGATAGAAGAAAAAGCAGGCAACTCAATAATAGTGTTCGCCCCTTGTTACGTTGTAAAAACATGCTTACCATAAGTGAAATTTAGAAGTGTAAAAACTACGATACATCCATGCGCTGCGATCTTATATATGTACATCGCCTGTGTATGATGTACTATGATTTTGGTTCCTTAAAAGTGCCGTCAATCGTTATCCATTCAATAGAAAAATCAATTCAACATGCATCCGCGCTATTAAAATGCCCGCTTCATTTGGTTGATCCTGTATCACCGGGTACGTACCCGTAAACTTGGCAAAAAAATAAGCCCGCCATTCCGCGTCTTAGCCTATACGATACCGGGGGCTGTAAAACACGCTCCCGGTACACCTTACAAACAACTAAAAGAATTATTATGCCATCTGTACCCTTCTTCTGGAAGCAATACTTCTTTGATGACAAAATAACCCATATATTATAATCAACAGAAAACAAAAACAAGGAACGAGGTAAGAAATCTGTACGCCAAAGGCATCTGCAATCCCACCCTGAATAGGAGGAAAAACGGCCCCGCCCACAATAGCAATATTAAGCAGTGCAGATCCTTTTTCTGTAAACGCGCCGATTCCTTCGATACCCAAACTAAATATAGTGGGAAAAACCAATGATATGCAAACCCCTAATCCAACCATATAATAAGGATTCCAGGAAGAATGCGTAAGCGCACACAATAGGAGCAGCGTTACCATTCCGGCGCCAAATATGGCCAACAACTTACCGGGTGAAAAGAATTTAAAAAGATAGATGCTCAACAAGCCAACCACAGAGGCAACAATATAATAATAGGTAAGAAATTCCGCCGCCTTACCTGCAGTGAAGCCCGATACATTGCTATCTTTTAAATAGTTGATAAAAAAACCTGCCGTGCATGCTTCTGCACCCATATAAAAAAACATAACAACCGCTCCCCACACCAATTGAGGATATCTTTTCGCCTCTTTTAAAATTCTCAGCAAAGAAAAACCCTGCGTCATTGCAGGTTTAAATGCAGGCAGCAACGAGAAAAAGATAATTACTGCGATCAGCAAGGTACCTATCCCCAGAGTCATATAAGGTCTGTAAAAAGAAATACCTCCACCTTCGCCATAAATTAACCTGGTACCCAAAATCGGCGTGAGCGAAAATCCTATACGGGAAAATACCTGCACAAAATTTATTCTCACAAATGCACCCTCCGGTGTTCCCAACATGGCAGCCAAAGGATTGGCCGCCACATTGATCAACGTTACACCAATGGAAACCATAAACAAAGCGATCAACACCAGTGCATAAGAAGAAATAAGATAAGCCGGTATAAAAAGACTGCACCCCAAACTACATATAGCCATTGCCGTTATCAACCCGACTTTATACCCGTACCTGGAAATAAAAAATGCAATAGGAATCGGAAAAATCAGGTAGACCAGGTAAAAAGACTGTTGAATGGAAGTAGCCTGCACATAAGTAAGATGAAACAAATCCTTTAGTGATGGCAGTAAAATATCATTCATACAAATGATGGACCCGGCAAATAAAAATACGCTAGCGACCAGGAATAACGATTTCCATTGATGCTTCATCGGCTTATTTTTCAAATTTTCTATTTCCATTCATTTTAATTAGTACTACTATCAAAATCCTACAGAGAAGTGTTCCTATTTATAACCCGCTCATTCATCTACCTATAAAATAAATATTATTAAAGTGCAGGCGTGTTATAAACCAGTTTATTATTTACTTTAATTTCAACATCTACCAGGTATTTTTTTAATGCTTCGGTATTCACGGTAATCCCTAACCCTGGCTTTTCAGGAACATGTATGTATCCATCACTATCCGGTGTAATTACTTCCTGGCTTATTTCCTGCGCTAATGATTTTAATTCGACAGGATATTCACTGATATTATCTTTTTCCAAACCTGCATATGGTTGCAAAGAAGCACTCAATGCCAGGTGCGACGTGAAGGTATGGTTTACATATACCACATTATTGCTTTGCGCCAGATCTGCGACCCGTTTCGCCGTGGTAATTCCACCAATCCTGCCCGCATCAATCTGAATATATCCCAGTCCTCCATAACGGATCATATTCTGCGCCTGCACATAATTATTACATCCTTCACCACCGGCCATCGGAATTTTCGGTGTGGATTCCGACAGTGCTCTGTATAAATCCAGCTCTCCGTTAGCGAAAGGTTCTTCCAGCCAATAGGCCCTCACTTGTTTAAGTGCTTTTAATCTCTCCTGCGCCTTTGACAGATCATCGTTCCATATGGTACCAGCATCAATCATTAAATGCGCACTTTCGCCCATACCTTCCCGGGCAGCCGTCAGATGCGCCGCATCGGTTTCCAGGCTGCCTTTACCAAACGGACCCCATCCAAACTTTACAGCCTTGTAACCGGCTGCTTGTGTTTTCTTTGCCTTTTCAAAAGTTTCTTCGGCGGTTGCCCCAAACAGTTGTGAAGCATAAGGCAATTTGGGATATGCTTTCTTATAACCCAGCAATTGATAGACAGGCGTACTTAACTGTTTACCCAAAATATCCCATAAGGCGATATCAATACCTGAGAGGGTATGACTGGCCTGCAACAGATCCAATGAATTTTCACGTACTGAATTAGTGATCGTATAAATATCTTCTACACTGTCAATATTCATTCCTTCCAAAGCATGTTTCAATGGCTTACACGCACTATGCGACATAGGACACACATAACTCGCTATGCTGGTCAGCGGTGAAGCTTCACACTCGCCCCAGCCTTCAAATGCACCAGCCCTTATCCTTACCAGTAAAGCATCCTGACTGCCATCTCCAATATCCAATACCTCCGGCATACTCAAATAGAAAAAATCAACCGAATCAATTTTCATTCATAATAGTTTTAAAAATGTCTGGAATTTTAAAATGATTTATTTGCTTTTTCCCGGGATCACCCAGGCGCTATTTTAAAAGGTAATTGTCAGACCGCCATCAACAGTGATGACCTGCCCGGTAATATAAGAAGCATCCTTTCCTGCTAGAAAAAATGCAACCCCTGCTATCTCATCAGGGTTGGCGGCCCTTCTCAATGGTAAATGATCACCTTGTACATAGTTATCTTTAAACCACTGACTATCCAATTCATTCTGACCATCCACTACAGACATGCCCGTATTGACAAAGCCAGGGGCTATCGCATTCACCAGGATATTTTTATCTGCCAGTTCCAGCGCCATAGACCGGCAATACTGATTGATAGCCGCTTTAGCCATTGAATAACTGCTGGCCTGTCTTTCAGCTCTTGTGCCGTGTATAGAAGAAACGTGTACGATTCTCCCGCCATTGGTCATGAATTTTTCAGCCAATTGCGTTATCAACAGACATCCATTGATCATGCAGTCAAAAATATTTCTCCACTGGCCAATCTCCATGGTTATGGGATTTGTTTTTTCAAACAGCCCCGCACAATTGATCAGCACATCCAGGCTACCCCAGTTCTCCCTTATTATTCTTTCTCCTTCTTTCACTGTTTCCTGCTCCGCATAGCTTCCGCAAAGCGATAGATGATTCCCTGGCGGAAGTTCATGCAACAATAAAGACAACTTTTCTTTCTGAATATCATTTATACAAACATCATATCCTTCGCTGGCAAACCTCAGCGCCGCGGCCTTTCCGATACCGGATGCAGCGCCTGTGATTAAAGCTCTTTTTCTATTCATGATGTTATCCATTATTTTCCTGTATTAATATGTTACCGTCACATGCACCTTTTTGGATTGCTGTGGAATAAGAATAGTGGCTTTTTCAGCATCCCATTCCTTCCAGTCGCTCCCGTTTATTTTAACGGACTTCATCGGCTTATCGAAAGGAGCGCGAACAAAAAGTAAAACCTTGGAAGATTTCTTTTCTGGCAACTCGATGTCAGCTTCCATAGTTCCCGGTACTTTTCCAGCATGCAATGAATAACTTACTTTTCCGAATTCTGTATTTGCATTAAAAAGTTCTACCCGTTGTCCTGCTTCCAGCCAACGTTCTGGTATGCCATTCCCGAGCCAGAGTTCCCCGTCCTTATCCATTACCAGCAGATCACAAATCTGACTGATAACACGGGCCTCATCAGGTATTTTATAAAAAGGTCCGCTGCCATGTCCCCACATTCTGTACTCTTCACTTTGCATATTCACATCCGGATATAAGCAGGAAACAAAGCTGTTATACAAATTACGTATAGCCGGTTTGGATTCCTGTCGATCCAGGTAAACGCTTACCGGGTTTTGCAGATTAGCCTGAAAAGCCATTCCACCGCGGCTAAACCAATATTCATCATCTACCCATCCGTGCGTATTCAGGTTGAGCGAAGTAGAAAGGGTTAAGTTATCTTCCCAGTCATTGAGTATCCAGTCGGCCATTTGTTCCTTGGGATCCACAAGCCCGGTTTTAATTAAAACGATAGGGCCGTATAATGCTTCCCGTGTGGCCGATAGCCGCAGATTGGGATATATCCCTTTATTATAGCGATCATAATACGCCGATTTCTTTGAACCAAAATACCTGAACCGCTGGTGAGGACGTATGGGTACGTACGGCACATAGGTATTATTTCTTAAACGAACTACCGGGCTCAATGCGCTGGCCTTTTCAATACTATTTCTAATGTCCTTCTGATAGGCAACCGCTTCCTGCTGATAATAATCTGCTTGTGGCAAACCAGCCTCCTTAAAAGCCCTGGCCATTGTTTGCATGCCCAGATAAGCGTATGCATCTGTAGCGTACCAGAAACGCCAATCCCACGGGTCTTCCAGCAACCCTGCCGGCAATAACCCGTAATGAAGTACGGTATCACCATTTGGGGATATTTTCTTGGTATGATTACGTTGCTCAATGATCCAGTTCGCAGCCTTCACCATATGCGGAGCTGCTTTCAATAACCACTCCCGGTCTTTCGAATACAGGTAGTGATGCGCCAGTCCCCACAAAGTGGTGCCATGATGCATATTGTACCCGTTAAAGGTCAGATCATAAAGGCTATCTATTTTAACACCATAAAAAACCTCTTTTTGATCGCCCGAAAAAGTACCAGGTAGTTTACGGCTGCCTTGCAGTTCCAGGAAAGTATTCAAATAATCAGCCGCCGTGGTAAAATCTCCCAACCGGTCTAACAGTACTGTTTGAAAAACAGTTTCATTAGCATAAACCCCATATGACATCGCTGCAGCCGGTACCATATAAAGGCCCACTTTAGGGTCCTTGGTAGCACTTATCCTGATATGAGGGATCACTGCCTTGGCCATTTCATTAAATTTCCGTTCTGGAACGTTAAAAACAACCTGTTGCGCCACCAGATCTCTCCAGTAAGCGACGATACGTTCCCTTTCCTTTTCATAACTGAGTGCAGCTATTTCAGGTCCTGTAGCTGCTGTAAGATCGCCAACAAAAGGAAAATAAACGTAGATAGTTTTTGATGAATTGGCTGCAATCTGTATCTGCTGATTTATGGTCCTGTAAGCGCCTTTGCTGTCTTGTTGTATCTCAATGCGATCGTCCTTTGATCCTGGTTTTATATAACAACGGATAAAGGCTTTGTCTCCAACCTGGTCAAATACCAGGTTATTATTTGCCGTCAGCTTATTCAGCGCATCATTTCCTGACAACCTGATATCCGCTTTTTCTGCCTGCAAAGAAGGATTAGAGATGGTTAATTTGAGCATTAAAATAGCCGGTGTTTGCTCATCCCGGGTAGGATCGGTTGGTGATAAGGGACCGCGCAAAAGCGTGGTAAACGTTTCCTGTTCATACACCAGGCCATCCTGTCTCCACCTGGCATTTACAACAGGCAAATAATCATTCAGGACAGACATCTGACAATTTTCCTGTGTCCGGTCATAAACAGGATTCTTGCCGGTTCCAAAAGCCCAATAAAGACCATCACCATTCCAGTTACAACGCAATAGTTCCTTACCCTTCAATTTAGTCACTCCTTTATGCATGAAGATATTCCCGCCCCACTGAACAGCAAATTTCTGCCAGCTTGCATCGGCGGCCAACGGAAGATAAATTCTACCCCCATACTGATCCTTTACAGGATCTAAATGCGGGATTTCCTTCCTGGCGCGGTCATAAGTCTGTTCAGGTTCTGCTGCTATTCTTTCCCGGATAGTTTTACCCTCAACAGGCGTTCTGGCTGCAAAGGAAACACGGTCGCTTGATTTCGTGATATAGGTATTAAAGGCCGGCACATAAATGGGGCCTTTCTTCAGGTCATTGGGAGAAAAGGAAAAAGTACCCCTGGACGACTTTAATGTCACCACGGTTTCCTCATTTGATCCGGGAAGTGTTTCTTCTGTAGAATAGGCATACAGAATAATACCCTTTTCTTTCTTGTTCAGATTTATTTCCCATGCATCTTTTCCGGTTTTCTTATCACCACTTCCCCAGTTCCACCCGGATATATTTTCTAAACGGCCGTTGAAGATCTCTACGCTGCCTTTGAATTTCTGCTGGTCATTTTCTCCTGCAAGAAACTGTATGCGGATGGAGTCTCTTTTTTCCTTGGCCATGGAAAATACATTGACTGCCTGGATTTGCTGTGGTTTCTGAGAAAATAATAAGCGTACTTTAAGTGCCCTGCGATAAGTAACCGCTTCAGGCAAGCGCGCTGCATATTCATTCTCTTTTACATACATCGGTTTGAATGTGTAGATTGCCACATTCCCTTTTACACTAACATTTACCGCAGCAGTTAGCCATGTTCCCTGCCACGGGTCATCATCATCGTCTTCTTTTACCGGCATTACCGGAGGTGTTTCCGGCCATGTATGATGCCAGTATTGAAGAGTTGCTAACCTGGCCGCACTTTCATCTATCTTTCCGTTAAATACAACTTCCACCCTTTGTATATCCTGTGCATTCCACCAGAAAACACCAATATTGGATGAGTCAGCGCCTGCATGGCCGTTAAATTCACTATAACTGATAGCCTTGCCCAAAGGGCCCTCCAACAGGTCAGCAGATGTGCCCCAGGTCTTTACAGTTCCAAAAGCGGTAACATTCAGATTTGCGGATTCCCCATGCGTACGCTGGGTTTCCTGCTTTTTTGTCTGAGCTGTAATGGAAACAGAAGCAAGCACGCAAAGCATTAATAGCCCCAGCTTAATTTTCTTATGCCGTATTGTATCATTCATAATATCTGGTGTTTAAATAACCTTATCTTTCTGAAAATATTTTATAAATGCGTACCCGATTTTGGTCAGTTGTCATAGGGAATGCTATTCAAAATAAAAAACAAGCTATCAGATTAAAATAATGTATCGCGGAATATAACGTAATGCCACAGTGTTACAATTAAACGGATCAATAAATACACAACTGAAATTGCCACATGATAAATAACAAAATAAAGGGAAATAAGTGTACCGTTTATATGATTTTCAGCTCAAATACTATACTTTCTTGACATTATCGTTCATCTCTCTGTTATTATTAAAAATAGTTACCAGCACTTGAAACCCGTAACCCCAAACGCTTTACTATGGCTATTTTACAAAAACATCATATTAAAATACAGAAAATATAGCGCATCTTCAGAGATATTTTAAGCTAGGATATTTGATTACAGGCATAATTATCTATACTTTGTTATCATTTATCCTTTTAATTAATTTCAGTACCCGTCACTTATGCTTCCTCAATTACATAAGCTACCCCTGTCTGCCGATATGTCTTTCATCTACCAGACTTTAGAATGTAACTATTTTGATAAGCCCTGGCATTTTCATAAGGAATACGAACTTGTTTTAATTGACCGAAGCGAAGGAACCCGCTTCATCGGAGATAATGTCAGTCAATTTAAAGATGGAGATCTCACCTTAATCGGATCTAATATTCCTCACTTATTTAGAAATGATGAAGAGTTTTATAAAGAGAACCCATTCTTAATATCGAAGTCTATATTTATTCACTTTACGGATGGTTTTATGGGGCCCGACTTCTTTCATGTGCCGGAAATGCGGTCCGTATTGAATTTGCTTAGTAAGTCCTCTTTAGCACTCGAAATTCAGGGGAAGACTAAAAAGAATGTTGTGAACATACTCTATGAAATGAAAGATGCAAATCCACCGAAAAGATTATTAAAGTTATTTGAAATCCTGATCTGCATTTCTGAAAGTAAAGAAACCAGGCAGTTGTTATCTGTTGGATTTAATAACAACAATAATATTAAAGATGCCGACAAAATAAATTTCGCCTTTCAGTTTATCATCAAAAATTATAAAAACAAAATCTATATAGATGATATTGCGTCATCATTAAACATGAGTATCACAGCGTTCTCCCGGTATTTCAAACACCATACCCGCAAAACATTTACAGAATATGTGACCGAAATCCGCATTGGAAATGCATGCCGGCTGTTAATGGAGAATAATCACACTATTTCTGAAATCTGCAACATGTGTGGTTTCGACAATGAATCAAATTTTTACAGGCACTTTAAGAAAAACATCGGCGTTGTACCAAAAGAATACAGGAAAAGATTTCTGAAAGGAGCTGAGTGAGGAAGTTATCAGACATAAATGTTGTTTAACAAAAAAGGGACAGACTTTCGTCTATCCCTTTTTGTAATCCCTTACAGCTAAGTATTCCATTATATAAACACAGTAAGTAAAAATAGTTTCGTATACTCATACCACCATGCGCTGTAAGCTCTTCTCTAACGGCCTACATCAACTCTTTGGGGAATGGAATCAAGGCTGTAATACTGATGTGCAATTTTATCTTTTCCTACCGTTATGATCCGGAATCCTGATGGATCTTTTCCCAGTGGCTCTCCTATGGCGCTGGTGGTTACCATTTCCATATCACCATATTTACCATAGCCATTCCGGTGATAATGTCCGGCAAAAACAGCGGTAACGCCATATTTTTTAAACAGCTCCAGGTATTTGTTGCGGGTTGCCATATCGATATTAAAATATTCTACCGGCTCATCAGGCTTACTGATGAAGAAGGAATGATGGCAGAAAATAATGATATGGTCTGCCTGCTTATTCGCCGCCAGTTCCTTTTCCAGCCAGATATACTGTTCCTGTTCCAGAACCGGTGTATTTGCTTTGATCAGGTTGGAGTTAATGCCGATAAACCTGCTGTTCTTATGATTAAAAGAAAATTTATCATATCCATAGATGGCATTATAAAAATCAACATCTGCCTTTGCCGGTGTATTGCCAACATCGTGGTTTCCCGGGGTATAATAAACCGGTATTTTAGCGTTGATCATAGCAGTGATCCGCTTGAATTCCGCCAGCTGATGCTGATCTCTTGGCTTGTTTACGAGATCACCCGTAATCACCACAAAATCAGGTTTCAGCCTGTTGACTTCAGCCACCCCTCTTTCATACAATGCAATTTCTTTCTGAATACTATCAGGATAAAATCCCAATTGCGGATCAGAGAGCTGGATAAAAAAGAATGGCTTTGTACTACCTGCATTTTTTTGTGATGCACATCCCGACAGGATGGAGACAAATAAAATACCGGTCAACAGAAATCGGAAAGCATGCATAAGCCTGGTAGTCCTGAATTTAATCATCATATTTTTCATATTATTAATTGGATGGTCCGTAAATGCCAGGGGCCAATTTAATTATTTAATTTTTCACGTTTTACAAAAGATCAAATAATAAGCGCCCGGAAATTTATCATTGATCCGCTGCCTTAATATCCGGGATTCTGATCTGCAACCGGGTCTAATGCCTTATTATAATTTATTTCCGCATTAGGAATCGGCCAAAGCAGCATTACATCAGCCATGGTTTTTCCTTTGGAAGCTTTGATATAATCTTTTGCAATACCCAGTCGTTTTAACTCCATCCATCTTTTGCCTTCAAACAGGGTTTCGTATCCTCTTTCTTTAACAATAAGCGTCAGGAAGGAACTTTCGTTATAGTCTGCAACTTTAAAATCTACCGGAGATGCCGTATTTGCAGGATAACCATAGGCGCGGCGGTGTACCTTATTCAGCGCCTCTACTGCTGCTGTTGTAGGACCATGATTCGCAGCATTGGCCGCTTCTGCATAGGTCATGAGTACATCTGCATAACGATACCACGGATAATCGTTTCCACCGGTACCACCGGGAAGTGCCTGTTTATCCTGAAACTTCCTCACCAGGTAGGTGCTATCGCCTCTACCAAATTGCCATGGATACAGATCATACTGTTTCCGCAAATCATTGGCGTCCCAGTTTTTCACCACTGCAATTTTAGTAGGATCCGTGTATAATGAAAAGTAGCCGGCTCCATTGGCATAAGGCGTATTGGGATGGGCTTCGTATAAGGTTAATTGAAATCCCTGCCCGTTTTGCCGGGTGAATTTTAAATAAAAGATTTCTTCTGATGAGGTAATTACATCCGGACCATACAGGTTTAGAAAATCGTCCGGCTGTGTTACAGGCACCAGTGAAAACTGACCTGACTGAATTACTTCATTTGCTCTGTCCTGTGCGTCGGTATATCTTTTTAACTGAAGATAAGTATCCGCAAGCACTGCTTTCGCCGACCATTTATTGGGTCGTCCTGATTGGGCCGCTTTAGTAGGAAGATTTTCACCGGCAAATTTCAGATCGTCTTCAATCAGCTGGTATACTGCCTCTACAGATCCACGTTGAAGATCAGGAATATCCATATTGGCTTCCGTACGTATCGGTACGCCGCCCCAGTTCCTGACCAGTTGAAAATACATCAGGGCACGCATGAATCTTGCTTCAGCGATATATACTGCCTTATCTGCATCACTGATATCTGTTCCATTCGGCGTGTTTTTTATGACCAGGTTGGCATTACGGATAGACAGATAAAAGCTCTTCCAGAAAGCTTCTGTACGGCCATAATTGGTATTATCAAGTCCTGTATAATCCTCCAATGGTATCCAACTTCCGTTGGGGATAAAAAAATCGGAAAGGGCATCATGAAATACCTCATAAAATGCACTCATCGAACCACCGGTACGCAGGGGAGAATAGATGGCGTAAGTGGCTGCCTCTACTTCCGATTTTGTGTTATAAAACCCTTCTGCCGACAAGGATTTCGGACTTTCTTCCAATGCTTTTGTACAGGATGTGATATATAAAAGAAGTAACGGCAATATGAAATATGAAAAGCGGAATATCGTGCTGTGTTTCATTATTTGAATGTTTTAATAAGTTCAGGCACTTATGCACGTGCCAAAATCAAGTAACGGACCCTGGAAAATGTGTACCGGCTATAATCCTATCCGGACGCCGATGGTCACACTTTTTGCAGTGGGATAACCAAACTGGTCTATTCCCAGGTTGACAGAATTGTCGCTTATATGCGTACTTACTTCCGGATCAAACCAGGAATATTTAGTCCAGGTGAGGAGGTTTTGTCCGCTTACATATACCTGACCACTTCTCAACCATTTCACGCCTGTTTTATTCATTGGAATATTATAGGCCAACTGGATATTTTTCAGGCGCAGGTAAGAGCCATCTTCTACATAGCGGTCGGACACGGCCACGTTCAGAGAACGGGTTACTGCCGGATACTTCGCATGTGGATCAGGATTGGCTGCAGTCCAATGATGCAGGAACTGATCCTCCAACAGGTTCATTCCCTGGTTCAGGTCAACAGATTGGGTTGCACTAAAGTTGAAAATATCATTTCCACGGGAACCCTGGAAGAAAAGGCTCAATTCAAATCCTTTAAAGGCCATTGCTGAATTGAGGCCATATGTATATTTTGCATTGGGGTTGCCGATATAAGTTTTATCCGCAGTCGTAATTTTACCATCCCCGGTTAAATCTTTGTAAGTAATATTTCCTTTGCTGTCATAGCCGTTTTCCAGGTATCCGTAAAAGATACCGAGTGGCTGTCCTTCACGGAGAAGGTTTACAAAATCACCTACAACACCTGTGTAATAAGATGTTCCGTAGATGTCCTGTCCGCCGTATAGTTTTACTATTTTATTCCGGTTAAAGGAAATGTTACCGGCAAGATTCCACTGGAAAGCAGCAGTAGCAGGTAATACACTTACATCCAGTCCCAGTTCTACTCCTTTGTTCTGCATTTCTCCTACGTTCTGTATTGTGTAGTCATATCCCAGTGAAGCGGGCAATTGCACGCTGTTTAACAGATCCCTGGTATTCTTTACATAATAATCAGCAGTAAAATGAATGCGGTTATTAAGTACTGAAACATCTATGCCAAAATCAGACTGATAGGTTGTTTCCCACTTCAGGTTATTCGGCAGGCGTGTTCCTGGTGCATACGTTGTAAAAAGTCCGTCATCAAAAACTGTTTTCCCGGAAACCAGCTGGTTCATAGTAGCATAGGGCGCGATGGCCTGGCTGCCGGTAGCTCCGAATCCAGCCCTGAGTTTCAGATCGGAAATAAAGGAAACATCTTTCATAAATTCCTCCTGGGAAACCCGCCAGGCTACAGCGCCCGAAGGGAAGTAACCCCATTTGTTTCCTGTGCCATAACGTGATGATCCATCAGCCCTGAAACTGGCTGTGAGCATGTATTTATCTTTAAACCCGTAATTAATCCTGCTGAGATAAGATATCAAAACAGATTTGGCATATCCTGATGAAGAAGGATTATTGACCGTAGCAGCGCCGAGGTCGTTCGTTCCCTGGATATCACTCACAAATCCGGAACCACTGGCGCCTGCATTCGTGCTTAAAAAGTTCTGGTAAGTAAACCCGCCTAACGCCGTCAGATGATGATCTCCAAAAGCTTTGGTATAGGTGATCGTATTCTCGTTTAACAGGCTGGTGTATTGTGAACTGTTGACAGCCGCAGCGCCATTGGAGTTGACAAATTTATGCGTAGTATAAGTATCATTGCGCAAATCAAAATTTTCAATACCTCCTGAAACCCGGATCACCAGTTCCGGCGTGGGCTTGTAGGTAACTGCCGCATTACCCAGCACCCGGTTTTCTTTTCCCAGATATGACTCCGCATAAACATAATTCAGCGGATTAATCATCGCGTTGGAGATAAAGGAATAACTCAGTATAGGCACCCTGAAAGAACCGTCATCATTATAAGGGGTCAGGGAAGGTGGCACTGAAATCATCCCGCTGTATAAGCTGTTACCCCTGCCGCTGCTATTGCCGCCGCCGGTTTTATCACTTGATTCCGTGCGTGTTAAATTGATACCGTACTGCATGCTGAACTTGTCGCTGATATCGTGGTTCAAGTTGGCCCTTAAAGCATACCGGTTATAATAACTGTTGATAACAATCCCGTCCTGTTTCAGCATACTTCCGCTGGCGGAGAATTGCGTTTTGGCATTGCCACCGCTTACATTCACGGTATGATTCTGCATAGGCGCCTTTTGCATAACAAGGTCCTGCCAGTCTGTACCAGCTCCCATTGCTTTGAATTCATCCAGTTGCTGCGGTGTAAAATAAGCGGGTACCCCGTCATTTTTTGCCTGTTCATTATAAAACTCCCCATACTGGATAGGGCTCATTAACTTCAGTTTTTTACGGATAGTCTGAACGGAATAACTTCCTTCGTAGTCTACCCTGGTAGCACCTTGTTTCCCTTTTTTGGTGGTGATAAGCACCACGCCGTTGGCGCCGCGGGAGCCATAAATGGCGGTGGCCGAAGCATCTTTCAATACGTTCACGCTTTCTATATCCGCGTTATTCAGCATCGTAGGATTACCGGAAACAGGGAACCCATCTATCACATACAGGGGCTCATTGCTTCCCTGGATGGAGTTTGTACCGCGGATTCTTACGCTGATGGGTGAACCCGGAGCGCCGCTGTTTTGAATAACCTGTACCCCCGTAGCCCGGCCGGAAAGGGCTTGCACCACATTCGTGGTGGGAAACGCGGTCAGGTCTTTACTTTTAATCTGCGACAGGGAGCCTGTCAGGTCGCTTTTTTTCTGTATGCCATAACCTACTACTACCACATCATTTAAAGCGGTAACGGCTTCGCTGAGTGTTACCATGATGTTGGCGTTGCCGGTAATGGCTATTTCTTTAGGCTGATAGCCCAGCATGCTGACTACCAGAATAGCCTTTTCATTTACTACAATAGAGAAGCTTCCGTTGCCATCCGACAACACTCCTTTTTGCGTACCCTTCACATGTACGGCGGCTCCGGGCAAAGGTTCCCCTTTAGCATTTGTAATAGTGCCCGTGATGGTAAAAACAATATCCGCCGGTGGTGGTGGCGGTGCTGTTGCCGGCCGGATTGCAGCTGGCTTTTGCTCGATGATAATAGCATCGGCTTCAATGGTGTACTGAAGATTCCGTCCTTTCAGGCACAGTTGCATCACCTGCGCTACCGGCATGTTTTTAATGTCCAGTGTAACATGATCAGCTCCTTCCAGTAAGGCCGCATCCACAAATATATTGAGCCCTGTTTGTTGTTGAATGGCCTTAAAAAGAGTCTTTAACGGCGCATTTTTCAGCTTAATATTTACTTGTTGTCCGCTGCTCCTGGCAGATAACTGCATAAACCCTATCAATAAAAAAATAAATGTGAGTTTCATCGCATGCAGTGGTATGGATAATTGCATATATTTGGTTGTTATTTGGTTGCTGATGTAGGTTTCGTAGCCTTTGTTCATTAATTGGATAACGCCAGCTCCTGTTCGCGCAGGAGCTTTTGTTTTGTATGTATTTTATATTTCAGGACATGGGTCCGGTTTAATTATATTTTTAGCCTGATTGAACAAACAGTTTTTTTCCTTCAATCCGGAATTTTATATCATTTGCCTCCAGTAATTTCAGCACCCCGGTAAGGGATGTACTTCTCCTGATCACACCAAAGAATTTCCTGTCTTTCACAGGACTGGTGTACACTACGTCAACATCATACCAGCGGGCAAATTGCCGGAGGATAACAGATAATGCGGTGTTATCAAAATAAAAATTACCATCCTTCCAGGCAGTGATCTCCTCGAGGTTGACACCTTCCCTGATATTTAATGCGCCTGCTGTATTCATGGTGAGCTGTTCGCCGGGATGCAGTACCATTTTCTTGTTTTCACTATTTACCTGTACTGATCCTGATACAAGCGTGGCCGCCATTACGGCTTCATCTGCGTAGCTGTTTATATTAAATTCGGTGCCCAGTACTTTGACGGTCATGCCGTTTACAGTTACAACAAAAGGCCGCTCTGCATTTTGTGTTACGTCAAAATAGGCTTCTCCCTGCAGGCTTATCTTTCTTTCCTTACCGCTGAAAACAGCCGGATAACGCAGTGATGACGCTGCATTCAGCCATACTTTGGTGCCGTCCTGTAAGATCACTTTAAACTGTCCGCTGCGGGGAGTGGTAAGGGTATTGAAACTGTTGGCCGCTGTGGTGTTGCCATTCGCAGCATATTGCAAGCGGCTGCCCTGTTGCTTGATAGCGGCAGCTCCTTGTCCGATTACCCGGTCCCCGGTGCTATCCAGCTGTATGGTGGAACCATCGGCCAGTGTTAATACGGCTTTGTCGCTACCAGGCGCTACATCAACCCGTGCGGACTGAATAGCCACTGCCGGCTCGTTCTTTTTATTTATGCGGGTGATACTGTATAAGGCTGCACTTCCCACGATGAGGACCAATACGGCAGCAGCGGCCATCCGCCAGCGCCTGCGCGGCATCGGTGCGATCACAGCCTCGGTGGCAGGAACTCCCTGACGGCTGGCAGCCAAAACCTTATCCCACAACACCTGTTTGGTGGCGGGTGTCCAGGTTTCGTGGATACCAAAACTGTCAAATAACCGGGCCATTTCTTCCTCCAGCGCCTCATCATGTTCTCCCGTGGAAAACACCTGCTGTAATTCTTCCCATTGCTCCTCCGTAAGGCTACCGGCTTTGTATAACCGGATTAATGTGGCAAAGCGTTCATTAGTCATAACATAGACATGTATATATAGTTATAGCAGACACGTACAGTTATAAAGACCGCCGTAAAAAGCAAACGGCGTAACGGGAATTAAAAAAAATATTTAATAATGCTTAAAACAGCTGCAGCAGGTGTTTGGTATGAATGTTCCTGAAAAACAGGATCGCAGGGGAAAGGGTAGCGAGAGAAAGGACCAGCAATAGTAAGGGTGTGTAGCCCTGGAGATGATTATTGATATGGTTTCTTACAAATTTACGCGCCAGCTCCAGGTGTTTCTTGACTGTAAGTCTCGATAAGCCCATTTGTGTGGCTATTTCTTCATTGCTGAAGTCCTGGCGGTCTGCCAGCAGGTATACCTGCTTTTGTTGTGGCGGAAGTTGTCTGATGGCGTTTTCCAGCAGTTGGTTATATTCTTTTTCCCTGACCCGGTGATCTGTATTATTCACCACCGTTGTCAGGTTATCTTTTACGTTGTTGACCAGCCTGGCATTTTTGGAAAGCCTGTTAAAGTGATTGAATACGGCATTGCGGGCGGAGATAAAAAAATAATCGCGTAGACTTCGCACACCCGCAAGGGTGGCCCTTCTTTCCCAGAACTTTACAAATATCTGTTGCAGGATCTCTTCTGCTTCCAGCTTATCTTTTACATAAGTCATGACTGTATTAAATACAGTGCCGCTATAAAAATTATATATGTAATTAAAAGCACGCTCATCTCCGGCCGCGATACGTCGCAACAGATCCGGTTCATTATCAGGCAGGTGCTCTGGCAAGGTCAGGTAAAAGTTTGTTCATGGGTGAAAATAGGGAAAATACTATTCACTTTCCCTTCACCTTATTTTGCTATTAATAAATTAATATATGGATAGCTACCCGTTATTGTTTACTAGACCCCCTCACGATCAGTGCCGACGGAATAACGATGCGCGTCTTTTCAGGCGTTCCTTTCTTCTTTTCCAGTAATTGTAAAAGAACACCTGCCGCTGCATGGCCCATTTCAAAAGCCGGTTGCGTAATCGTTGTCAGGGAAGGATGCAGGATTGTTGCTATTTCAAGATTGGAGAAACAAACCACCTTTACTGCTTGTGGAATAGTGAGGGCCAGGGCCTGACAAACCTGGTACACAGTGGTTGTTAACTTCTCTACAGAAGCAACAATACCATCCGGTCTTTTCTTTTGCTGCAACAGTTTTTTAACGGCTTTATAGTTATAGTCCTGATCGGTGGTACATAAAATAATATCACTACCCGGCGATTTCAATCCATGATCTTTCAACGCTTTTTTATATCCTTCCATCCGGTTGTTGCTGATGGATAAACTTTTTGAGATGCCCAGGTAAGCAATGCGTTTACTGCCGTTATCAATCAGGTGTTTCGTGGCATTGTATCCGCTTTCGAAATCATCGGTCACAATTTTTGCAGCAGCCACTTCTTCGAGTACCCGGTCAAAAAATACGACAGGCACCTCTCTGGCGATGAGTTCATTGATATGCTCCCCGGTGGTGGTTTCTCTTGAAACAGAGATCAGCACACCATCTACCCGGCCACTCTGAAATTCCTTTAAAATAGCCTGTTCACGGATAAAACTCTCATGCGTGAGGTAGATGAGTACATGATAGCCTTTCTCCTTCACCGCCGCCTCAATGCCATTAATAGCAATCGAAAAAAAACTGTCTGCCACCTCCGGTATGATGACCGCAATATTTTTACTCTTCCTGCCACGCAAACTACTGGCATAAGCATTGGGCGTATAATTCAGCCTGGCAGCCAGTTCCTGTACCCGCTGCTTGGTTTCCCTGCTGATTTCATGACTGTCACGCAACGCCTTTGATACCGTGGAAAGAGATAGTTCCAGTTCCTGCGCCAGTGCTTTTATATTTACCTTCTTCATGGGTCGGCTAATCTGTATCCGTCATTTTTTTAAAGAGATGTTTTCCGATTGCTAATCTGCCTGTTTACGAAACCGGTTTCGTAAATAAATCGCTGCCAATATGCAAAAAATCCTTCAAAATAGCCGAAATTTAAGTCAACTACTAAATAGCTTGCCATGGGTACTGTTCCAAATACATTTACGGATAAAGAAGTAAATCCGTTAACAAGTCTCGATGAGTGGGAAGACGCCGTACTACAGCGTTATCCAACACCTGAAAGTATTGCTACATCCAAAGCTACCGACGAATACCGGAATTATGATAACCCGGAAAGAGATACTGTCCGCGAGTTTTACCGGCTGAACCATACCTACCAGACATACGATTTTGTACAACAAAAGAGAGCCGAATTCCTGTCGTTCAACAGGAAAGAAATGCCGGTATGGGAGGCTTTTAATTTCCTCAATCAGCTGGTAGATGATTCCGATCCCGATACAGACCTGGATCAATTCCAACACCTGTTACAAACAGCCGAAGCTATCCGCGCAGACGGACATCCCGACTGGATGGTGCTCACCGGTCTGATGCATGACATGGGCAAGGTACTGTGCTTGTTCGGAGAAGCCCAATGGGCGGTGGTGGGCGACACTTTCCCCGTGGGATGCCCCTATTCAGATAAAATTGTATATCCAGAATATTTCAAAAACAATCCCGACTATAACAATCCAGCCTATCAAACAGGTACCGGTATCTACAAACCCAATTGCGGTTTGCGGAATGTAAACCTTTCCTGGGGACACGATGAATACGTGTACCAGATGATGAAAGACCATTTACCGGAATCAGGACTCTACATGCTGCGGTATCACTCTTTTTATGCCTGGCACCGCGAAGGAGCTTACGATTACCTGCTGGATGACCACGACCGGGACATGTTGAAATGGGTAAAACTATTTAACCCATACGATCTGTACTCAAAAAATCCGGAACCACCGGATTGGACCAAACTGCGTCCTTATTACGAAGACCTTGTTGCCAAATATTTGCCTGGTACCTTAAAGTTCTAACTATCCGGAAGCCATATTTTTATTGCTGATGAACAGATCCGTATAAGCCCCCCTTGGGGGGCCACGGAAAAAAGTGTACCTTATAGATACGAATATCAACCACGTTATCCAACTTACATCCACCACATGAATAAGCTGCAATTAGCTGATTACATCGTCTTTTTCATCTATTTTATCGCCATTGCTGCCTACGGATATTATGTTTACCATAAAAAGAAATCAGCAGCTGCCAGTTCAAAAGATTTCTTCCTGGCAGAAGGTTCGCTCACGTGGTGGGCCATTGGCGCTTCACTGATTGCTTCCAATATTTCTGCAGAACACTTTATAGGAATGTCCGGCTCCGGCTTTGCTTTGGGGCTCGCCATCTCCACCTATGAATGGATGGCGGCAGCTACCTTGATTATCGTTGCCATATTTTTTATCCCGGTATACCTGAAAAACAAGATCTATACCATGCCGCAGTTCCTGGCGAAAAGGTATAACGACAAGGTTAGTACCGTAATGGCGGTGTTCTGGCTGCTGGTATATGTTTTTGTAAATCTTACTTCTATTATTTACCTGGGCGCCCTGGCCATTGCATCTATTTCCACCATTCCTTTTGAATGGTGTATTGTGGGACTGTGCGTATTCTCCGTAGTGGTAACACTGGGAGGCATGAAGGTAATCGGTTATACAGACGTGGTACAGGTGCTGGTGCTCATCATCGGCGGACTCGTCACCACTTATCTCGCCCTGTCATTATTATCAGAAAAATTCGGGTATGATGGCAATATCCTGAAAGGATTATCCGTGTTGCGGAAAGAAGCGCCCAGTCACTTCCATATGATCTTTGACAAAAGCAATCCTTATTATAAAGACCTGCCCGGACTATCCGTGCTGATAGGAGGTATGTGGATCAATAACCTGGCTTACTGGGGATGCAACCAATATATCACACAACGGGCGCTGGGAGCCGATCTCAAAACAGCACGCCGGGGTATCCTGTTTGCCGCCTTCCTGAAGTTGCTGGTTCCTGTAATAGCAGTATTACCCGGTATCGTGATGTATGTGTTGCACAACAACGGCATGTTCCAACAGGAAATGACAGATGCTTCGGGTGTGATCAAACCCGATCATGCCTATCCCACCCTGATGAACCTGCTGCCTGCCGGCTTAAAAGGAGTGGCATTTGCAGCACTCACCGCTGCTATCGTGGCATCGCTGGCTGGAAAGGCCAATAGCATCTCCACGATCTTCTCACTCGATATCTACCGGAAATTTTTTAATAAAGACGCATCAGAACAGCAGCTGGTCCACGTGGGGAGATGGGCCGTTATTGTTTCCATGCTTTTGGCAGCCATCGTAACGCCTTCACTGCGATCACTCGACCAGGCTTACCAGTTCATCCAGGAGTATGTGGGCTTTATCTCTCCGGGGGTACTGGCTATCTTCCTGCTGGGATTCTTCTGGAAACGCACCACAGCCGCCGCCGCACTCACAGGTGCCTTACTTACCATTCCTCTTTCAACGATCCTGAAATTCCTGCCTGTATGGACCAATGGCGCCTTCCCGGACTATCCTTTCCTCGACAGGATGTCCATCACCTTTGTGCTGATCGTAATAATAATGATCATTATGAGCTTAAGCAAACCATTCAAAAAAGATGATGACCATATTATAGAAGTAGATACTTCCATGTTCCGTACAAACCCTGGGTTTGTAGTGGGGTCTATTATTATCATTGGTATATTAACGGCGTTGTATACTGTATTCTGGTAAGACCAGGATTAGATAGATTAGCGGGATTTGCAGGATGGGTGCACAAGATTGAAGCGAAGAAGATTGAAACGAATGACATTACATTATCCGCTCAGTTCATCTTCGCTTCAATCTTGTGCACCCATCCTGCAAATCCCGCTAATCTATCTAATCCTGGTCTACCAATGCTTTAATCTTCACCAGTATCGGGTCCCAGCCACCGCCATCAACGGCTTCCCGGTACCTTTTTTCTCCTTCCGCAACGCGGGTATAGTCGCCCTGGCTGACATTTAAAATAGTGTGCCCGTTCTCCTCCGATAAATCATAGGTTACGTGCAGGTAGTTTTCAGAAGTGTCGTCAATAGCCGAATTGGGATCGATGGTGGTATATACCAACAGCTTGTTTGGTGTGATTGCTTCGATGGTGCCTTTTACGGCTACCAGTTCCTTCCCTTCATGCATCAGTTTCCAGAGCAGGGTGCTGCCCTTTTTCCAGTCAGATACGGTTTCGCATCCGAACATATACTTCTTTGTCTGTTCCGGATTTACCAAAGCATCCCAGACTTTAGAAGCCGGTGCATGAATAGTGATACTGCTTTTTACAAATAACGGGGTGCTCATTTTTTGATATTTTAAGTAAGATAGATGTCTTCCCTTACCGGGTTACGGCACAAAAATAGGTGATGCGGCATCAACCGGATTGCGCTTTACGGATTATTTCTAACAGAAAAGGGTGTGAAACCGAATTTCTTCTTAAACGCATTATTGAAATGCTGCGGCGTGGCATAGCCCAGCTCAAAGGATATTTCGGCGGCCGTTTTTTCTGTATCGCGCAGGTACTGGTGCGCCAGTTGTAACCGCTGGTCTGTGAGATAACCAAAAACAGTGTTATTGAATTTCTCTTTAAATCCGCGTTTAAGTTTATACTCATTCAGACCTACGGTCCTGGCAATTTCAGAGAGGCTGGGAGGGCAGTCCAATCTTTCGTTCAGCAGATCCCTGACAGCCATGATCTTTTCCTTATCCGTTTTATTCTTCAGGAAATGATCTTCCTTACTGGCTGCTGCCTGACAGGATTCTGCTGATATGACCAGCAGTTCTATACTTTTGGAAAGCAGGAATAATTTCTTGAAATCACCGGCATATTTGCAATGGATGATCTGCAAAATTACCTGGTGGATGGCCGTGTCCACGGCGCCCCATTTTTCAGAAAGGATAGCGGGCGTGTCGTTGATAATATGCTCGGAGAACCGCTTCAGCTGATCGTTGGCGTTTTGCGTGAAGTTGATAAAAAGTGCTTTCGGAAACTGGATACCGAACGTTTCCACTTCCAGCGTTTTATTCTCGATCACAATATCAAACCCATTCGAGTACATGATGTTGTGATGTCCGCCAATAAGATCAAATGACCGGTTAAGCTGCTTATACGTAAAAATATAATCTCCCTTTAATCCAAAGTGCAGCCGGACAACGTCTGTAGGACTGCTGGCCGGGAAACTAAACAATTCGTTGAACCTGGATATAGCGTGTCCTATCTTGATATCATCACAATACCAGACGGAAGAATCCATTGTTCCATTATGATATACCAGGCTTTTATGTTCATCCATTTTATACCACTTTTCAGTTGGTATAAAGATACATGCGTATGCTGATAAAACAGCACAAGGGGGCATCAAATCAGGTCGAATGCCTGTGCAAAACTGGTGAGATCGTAACCCGACTGCGCGCCGATTTTACTTTTGATATTACGACGGTGTGTTACCGCTGTTTTTTCGGAGATGTGTACCTCTTCTGCAATTTCACTGGCGCTTAATCCGAGTGCCATCAACCGTAAAATTTCCTTCTCCCTTTTGGTAAGGGAAGCAAAAATATGCTGGTTGCGGCGAAGGAAATTATTCTCTTCCAACAGCCTGTTTACCTTACTGGTAACGTGGTGCAGAGGATCTATGGGAACAGCACAGGTAATAACATGGGTAGGAATCCCCGCGTCATTACGCATAAATACCCGGGTGGTACCCAGGTGCCAAACCCAATCGCGCTCAGGTGATAACCTCACCTGTTGAAAAAAAGTAACGATGACTTCTTTATCAATGGGAGATCCCAGCATCGCAGTTATTTTGGGCAGATAGTCTGCCACATCATGCGGATTGAAATAAGTATCGTAATAACCGTGTCCCATTGCCTTCAGGGCGTCCAGGGAAATATTAAGCTGCTCAAGGCCCCGTGGTGACATATACTCAACAAAATCCTTCTCCACATTCATTACAATCACAACTGCCGGTAACTCTCCGTCTATTGCTTGCAGGGCCTTTAATTTGCCCTCCAGCCCAACGGGATCTGATAATAGGGAATACATGCTCATGTCCTGCTATAAAAATGTATAGGAAATAATCTGAATAGTGGCTGATATTAATGCGCTCGAAGAACAAATGTATACAAAAAACAGGAAGGGTCCCATTCCTGATGAATGAGACCCTTTTTTGGGGGTAAAAAAAATGTTGGTCTACGGAACAGTATTAAAAATACCGGGTGGACAAATGCTATATAAAATGAAATAGTATCGGATTATTGTAAATCAGGGAACAAAGATAAATGAATGCAGTATTCCTTCATATACCTATTAGTGAGTATTTTTAGCGGGAAAGTGGCTTAAACAGGGCGGTTCGTGTATAGTGTACATACTATAACAGACCGTTAATGAGCGTAAAAAAATGTCAAAAGGATTGGTTTGAACCAATCCTTTTTCGGGTTCACAACGTGTTATTATTTCCTATAATCCTGTTAATCTCCTGTACGGATGTAGCAGAACGCCCACCATCAGGGGCGGTGTTAATAATATAGTCAACCAGGCGGTCTATTGTAGTCGTAGCAACATGCATGCGTGTATCTGAAGAAGCATAGTAAATAAACACCCGCCCGTCTTCATCAGCAATCCAGCCATTGCTGAAAAGCACATTGGATACATCGCCTACCCGTTCATCTCCTTCCGGCGCCATAAAATAGCCCGCGGGTTTATAAATTACTTTAGTGATATCATGCAGGTCGGTCATAAACAGGTACAGCACGTAACGCAGGCCGGCAGCGGTGTTGCGCACACCATGCGCCAGATGCAACCAACCTTTGGCTGTTTTAACAGGCGCAGGTCCCAGGCCATTCTTGGCTTCATACACGGTATGATATACTTTGCCATCGATTACATTTTCCGTTTTTACTACGGCTGCTTCCATGGAATCGGCCAGTCCAAACCCAATGCCGCCGCCGCTGCCGGTGTTGATAAAACCATCTTGGGGACGGGTATAAAAAGCGTACTTGCCGTTTACAAACTCAGGATGCAATACCACATTACGCTGCTGTGCGGAAGGTGTTTGCAGGTCCGGCAGGCGTTCCCACTTTACCAGGTCGCGGGTGCGGGCGATGCCGCATTGCGCCACAGCGGCCGACTGGTCTGCCGCGCTGGCCGCAGGGTCCCGCCGTTCAGTGCAAAACAATCCATAGATCCAGCCATCTTCATGCTGTACCACCCGCATATCATAAATGTTGGTATCCGGGTCCGCCGTTTCCGGCATGGTAACAGGCCGTTCATGAAAACGGAAATTGTCGATTCCATTTTCACTCTCCGCCACCGCAAAAAACGATTTCCGGTCGGCCCCTTCCACCCGCGCTACCAGCATATATTTGCCATTGAGCCGGATAGCGCCCGCATTAAATATGCCGTTGATACCGAAACGCTCCATCAGGAAAGGATTATGCTGCTGCCTGAAATCATACCGCCAGCATAAGGGTGTATGCGCTGCCGTTAGTACAGGATAAGTATACCTGTCGTAAATACCATTGCCCGGTGTTTCCATTAAATTAAGCCGTTCTGCCAGCTCTTCGTGTGCCTGCTGCAATACCTTTTTTCTCTTTTCGAAGTTCATATAACTACTGTTCAATATCATTATCTATATAAGTGTGCAGCAAACACTTCTTTTCCAAACCAGGCATGATCCAGTTTGGTAGCCTGTTTGTCGCAAGGCATTTCCCCCCTGCGCACAAACAGATAAGCTACCGGCAAAAAGTAATAAAACGGATAAGTGGAATGAAAAAACGCAAACGGTCCATCTCTGGCAAAAATTAAAATAATCCGGTCACGATAGTATTTACAGAAGAAAAATCCAGCTCTTACACCTGCCGGCACTGTTACTTAGGTATCGTAACAGTGGAAGCAATAGTCTGCGCATCCAAACCACTGCGCCCACCTGTACAAGATGTAAAACGCTTTTCCGACGCTTGTCATCTTTTACAAGTTGCTGATTCCGTTGTCCTGCGACGACAGATGTAAGCTGGTAAATAAGTCAAAGAAATGATACGCATCCATGACGATGGACACTGATGCATAACGTGGGCTTATTCTATACAAAAGTGCCCTTTATTTAAACAAGTATGTAATACTTTATTATCTATTGATTATACTTTGATAATCAAAAAAAATACAACCGATATATAAATGCGGGAGAACACAACGCATGAACCCTTATAGAACAAGCATTACAAGCCTTTTGAACTACCCTTACATTATTATGCCGGTAGTTTAAATTTATAATGTTATTTTAGCCCTTATAAGGGTTTAAAGAACTGATAATTTAGCCTAATCCGCTATTTTACAAGTGATTAAGACAAGAAGGATAGACCCACCATAAAATAATTCCGCGTTATATTACAAACCACGTTACATGGAGAGCAAGTTATTAAGAGAGATCACACCACTTACACAAAGTGATTGCTTCACCTTATTTTCAAGAGAGAAAACGGAGTTTGATTTCCCCCTGCACTATCACGAAGAATTTGAGTTGAACTTCATCCAGCATGCCAAAGGTGCGAAGCGTATTATAGGTGATCATATGGAAGATATTGAGGCGCTGGAGCTGGTACTGGTAGGCCCCAATCTGCAACACGGCTGGTTTACCAACAAACATGACGGCGGCATCATCAAAGAGATCACTATTCAGTTTCACCGCGACCTGTTTGATGAAAAGTTCCTGCAACGCAATCAGATGCATTTCATTAAAAACATGTTTGAACGTTCCCTGCGCGGCATTCTTTTTTCAAAGGAAACCACACAGCAAATCCTTCCACGACTCGTACAACTACCGCATAAACAAGGCTTCGATTCTGTACTGGAGCTGATGTCTATCCTGCATGACTTGTCTATCAGCCGCAACCTGCGCATCCTTTCCGATTCCACTTTCCGCAACCTGGAAACCATCTCCTACAACAGCCGCCGCGTGGAAAAGATCATGACCTATCTCAATGCCAATTTCGATAAAAACATTTCGCTGAATGAAGCCGCTAAACTGGCCGCCATGACAGATGTGGCTTTCAGTCGTTTCTTTAAAGCCAAGATCGGCAAAACATTTGTAGACACCCTGATAGAAATCAGGCTGGGACACGCTTCCCGTTTGCTCATAGAAACAACCAACACCGTAAATGAAATCGCCTATAAATGCGGCTTCAATAATATTTCCAATTTCAATCGTATCTTCAAAAAGAAAAAAGATTGCACCCCTAAAGAGTTTCGTTTAGCGTATACTTCTTCAGGAACAAGAACATTTATTTAATGACGAATCACGTATATGAAAAAACTGCTCTTCTCCCTATTCCTGCTCTCCACCATAATAGCGGATGCACAGGTGCTACGCACTGCTACGCCAGCAGAAGCGGGCATGTCTGCTGAAAGACTAAACCGTATAGATACCGTTGTACAGCAATACATCGACAAAGGCTATGTCAATGGTGTAACGGCCATGATTATACGCGATGGAAAAATTGTGTACAACAAGGCATTCGGATATGATGACATTACCAAAAAAACAGTGGAGAAAACGGATAACATCTTTCGCATTGCCTCCCAAACAAAGGCGATTACCAGCCTGGCCGTGATGATGCTGTATGAAGAAGGTAAGTTCCTGCTGGATGATCCGATCTCTGCATACATTCCCGAATTTGCACATCCCCGGGTACTAAAAACATTCAATCTTAAGGACACTACCTATACTTCCGAACCCGCTTCCCGCGAAATCACAATCCGCGATCTGCTCACGCATACTTCCGGGCTGGGCTATGCACAGATAGGCAGTCCCCAGGCGGTGGCTGTGTACGGAAAAGCGGGTATAGTAGCTGGTGTCGGGCTCAATAATCTTTTACTGGGAGATAAAATAAAAATACTGGGCGGATTACCATTGATGCATAATCCCGGCGAAAAATGGACTTATGGCCTGAATACCGATGTATTGGGTTACCTGGTAGAAGTATTGTCCGGCAAGCCCCTTGACCAGTTCCTGAAAGAGCGCATCTTTGATCCATTGGGGATGAAAGACACTTATTTTTATCTTCCAAAAGAAAAACAATCGCGTTTAGCCACGCTGTATACCGAGGATCAAAAAACGCATAAGATCTCGAAGATGCCGTCCACTATTGAGTTGCAGGGGCAAACATTTTATACAAACTATCCGGAAAGTAAGGGTACTTATTTTTCAGGTGGGGGCGGGCTTTCGTCTACGATGTATGATTATGCAATCTTCTTACAGATGATGCTGAATGGCGGTACCTACAACAATGTAAGAATACTAAGCCGCAATACGGTTCGGATAATGACCCTGAACCAAACCGGCGACCTCTCTACCGGCTGGAATACGAAAGATAATTTCGGGCTGGGCTTCAGTGTGGTGAATGATAAAAGCAGCGGTGCCACACCAGCACCAACAGGTGTTTTCGGTTGGGGAGGAATGTTCTCCACTACTTACTGGGCTGATCCAAAAGAAAAGATCATTGGCCTGATCTATAAAAATATCTGGCCCACTTCACATGGAGAACTGAACGATAAATATAAAGTGCTTGTTTACCAGGCGATCAATGATTGATCAGGCACTGATGGCGAGTTTCTTTTCTATTGCTGCCAGCAAGGCTTCAGGAGAAAATGCCTGTTGCATGAACTGGTCTGTAAAACTATAAGTAATTTCCAGCGAAGGCGTAACAAGAAATACTGCCGGTGTAGGAACATCCGCATTAACACCGGAAACACGGCCCCAAAGCGGGTCTGTTTCCTTATAGATGCCTGCCTTCCGCGCAATGAGATGCTGTGCATCCCAGGCTACGTCAAACGGCAACGGATGGGGATTGAAAGCAGTAAAATGTTTTTTCTTCTCACTGGATAACACCAGCAAACGTGCGCCTGCCGCTTCTATCGCGGCATGACTGTCGTACAGTTGTTCCAGCAACCTGTCGCCATAACCATTCCAGTTGACGGAATAAAAAGCAACCACCAGGGGTTGTGCTGTTAAGCGATGCAGGGAGATGCCTTGTTTTACATGACCTAATAAAGCCGCGCCATTAATAATGCATTCTTCTTCTACAAAAAACTCAGGAAAAAAATGACCCGTAGCCAAAGGATTAATTCTTTCCCTGTTTCTGACAGGGCTGGGGAAGCTTTCTGGTATCGGCTGCGTGAGGTAATCCGCATATCTGTAAAGTGTAGACATCTCTGCTAATTTTTAATGGCTGCTAAAAAAGCCCCTCGCAAGGGGTTGGTTTATCTGCTATTCAGTATCACGCAACAAATATACAGCAAAAAATATAATATCCTACTAATTCTATAGACTAAATGTTTTTATAAAGATAACAGGCTGATTTTAAGGGAGATAATATTCCGGATTTTTTTATTTAAATTGAAAATAAGACGATCCTCAATCATGTTGAAATGGTAAAAACTAATCCATGCTCCTGAAACACCGGCTCTCCATCGCCCAGATCTTTTCCTTCACCTGGAAAGTTGACTTCATGCTCCTCATTTGCTGCACCCTCGTATACCTGGTAGATACCTTCTGGCTATCTGCACACATATCGATCCCGGTGACTGTATCGGCTGTATTGGGTACGGCTATTGCATTTTTTATCGGTTTTAATAACAACCAGGCATATGACCGCTGGTGGGAGGCCCGTATCATCTGGGGAGCACTGGTAAATGATTCCCGCTCCTGGGCACGCTGTCTGCTTCACTATACCAACACCAGTGATCATACCGAAGCCAGGGCGCTGGTGCGTCATATGATCTACCGCCACCTGGCTTTCATATATTCCCTGAAAGCAAGTCTGCGCCGCATCCCCGATGAATATTATACCCGCTTCCTCACCAAAGAGGAAATCACTTTTCTCCGGGATCAAAGCAATATCCCCAATGCCCTGCTTAATATGCAAACAGAAAACCTGCAGCAACTCCGCCTTTCAGGCATCATTGACGGCTTCAGCTTCATAGAGCTGAACCAGCTGCTGGTAAAGCATTGCGACGGAATGGGAAAATCCGAACGTATCAAAAACACCGTATTCCCACCCAGCTATGTATACTTCACCCACCTGTTCATCTGGTTTTATGTGATCATGAACACACTCATGATGACGGAAGCCATCGGCGTGTGGGCCATTATCTTTGGCTGGATGTTCGGCTTTGTATTCCACGTTACGCATCTCAATGGTATCACCCTCATGAACCCCTTTGAATATCATCCCCTGGGCACACCGCTGGACAGTATCGCCCGCACCATAGAAATCAATGTGATAGAACTCCTCGGTGATGTACCCGTGCCACAACCGGTGAAAGCCAAAGCAGAAGGGTTGTTTATTATGTAAGGAGCATCCTGCTGAGTCAGAAATTGCTTATTTTTACCGCATGACTTATGACCAATTATGTAATCTATATGCCCAGTCGGTAACGCTGAAGATACTCCGGGCACGTAGCGCGCCAATGATGCTGTCATTTTTTCATCAGACATTCAAGGAAAAAAACCATACCACCGTTTCCAATGTGGAACTGGTGACCCGCCTGTCGGACTACCTCGGTATTACCGGCTACAAGGCTGCTGACGACGAAATAGACGCTACCAGCCTCCTGGAGCATGAAGACGAGAAAGCCAGAAAATACATTGAACAATGGAGCAATAAAGGTTTCCTGCGCAAGTATCCCGATGATGACGGCAACGACATCCATGAACTAAGCAGCGATATGGAAAAAGTGATGCACTGGGTATCCACTTTACAGAAACGGGAGTTTGTGGGCACAGAAAGCCGCTTTAAAGACATTTTTTCCAAACTGAAAGAACTGATAGACCAAAGCAACAAAGACCCGGAGCAAAGGATCCAGGAACTGGAGAAAAAGAAATTTGAAATAGAACAGGAGATAAAAGCCATCACCATCACCGGCAGAGTACAGGTATTTGACGATACCCAGATCAAAGAAAGATGCTATGACGTAAACCGGATGTCGCGCGAACTCCTGAGCGATTTTAAAGAAGTAGAACAGAACTTCGAACAGATCACCCAGGAAATCTACCGCAAACAAAGCGAAAGGGATATCGCCAAAGGTGTACTCCTGGCCTATACACTGGACTCCTTCGAAGCCCTCCGGCAAAAAGACCAGGGCAAAAGCTTCTATTCTTTCTGGCAATTCCTGATGGATGAAAACAAACAGGAAGAAATGCGGGAGCTGATAGAAAAATTGTACACCCTGCTGGAAGAACGCAACATCGAATACAAAAATGACCGCTTCCTCAAAAAACTGAAACAGTTTCTCCATGCATCCGGCAAAAAAGTAATCGACGCCAATAAAAAACTGAGCGATAAACTCAGCCGCGTACTCAGTGAAAAAAACCTGACCGATCACCGGAAAGCAGTAGAGCTGATCAATGAAATCCGCCAGCTCGCATTTCAATCCCTGGAAAATATACCCGGTGAAGAATTTTTTATAGAGATAGAAAGCGATCCCGAAACAGATCTGCTGGACCGCTGGGAAATGGCGGAAGAAAAGAAAGTCATCCAGGATGTAGCATTCCCGGAAGGCATTGGTGGCACCGATTTCGGAGATACCGACTTCAACTCATTATTCAATCATTTTAACATAGACCGCACCTTATTGGAAGACCGTATCAATACCCAACTGCAAAACAAAAAACAGATCAGTTTGAAGGAACTGGTAGAAATTTACGGCACAGAAAAAGGACTCACAGAACTGATCACCTATTTCTCCATCGCCAGCCAGTCATCCAGCCACATCATACTGGAAACACCCGATCCTGTATTGCTGGGCAACCGCACCATTAATATGCCCATGGTGCTGTTTACAAATTCTCAAAACTAAAGATCATCATGGCCGATAATAATATATCTCCCTTCGCACACGTGTTTATAAAACTCATGCAGGGACCTGTATACGAAGAAGATAAAACTTACTGGAAAGACCTCCTGGGATGGCAAACGGAACTCAGCAAATATCTCCAGCAGGTAGGACTACAGCTGGTGATCAACGAATCCGATGGCTTCGCCCGCATCATGCAACCCGATGCCGACGATACCGCCGAGAAACCACTCCCGCGCCTGATGCGCAAAACAAGGCTCACCTACGAAGCTACCCTGCTTTGCATCGTACTACGTGAAGCACTGGACGAATTTGACATCAACGGCAACGGCACCAGGCTGTTTCTCACACAAAAAGAAATCAAGGAAAGACTCACCTTATTCTTCAAAGAACGTAACAATAAATCCAAACTGCTCAAAGATCTCAACAAACCAATCAATAGCCTGTTAAACATAGGCATTCTGAAAGCTACCCGGGAAGACGCTGCCAACAAGGAACTGCACCAATACGAGGTAAAAAGGATCATCAAAGCACTGGTCAATAACGAAAAACTGGAAGAAATAAAATCAAAATTAAAACTGCATGTCAACCCTGTTCAACAATGACTCAACAGAAAGTGGATTCCGGTTACATTATCTCGAAATATACAACTGGGGAACTTTTCATAATAAAATATATCGTTTAAATACCAACGGCAACACCTCTCTGCTCACAGGCGCTAACGGCAGCGGCAAAACCACGCTGATAGATGCCCTCCTGACATTACTCGTTCCGGCAGGCAAACGTTTTTATAACCAGTCGTCAGGCACCGAACAACGAAAGGATCGTGGAGAAGAATCTTATTTCTGGGGCTACTACGGCAAAACATTTTCCGAAGAATCACTGCAGTCAAAAACAGAACAACTGCGGCACAAGGAAAACAACCCGTATTCCGTATTGCTCGCCTACTTCTATAATGCCGCTACCATGCACCAGATCACACTGGCGCAGGTAAGATGGTATTCCGGTGAACTAAAACGTCAATACATCGTATCGCCACACAAGCTCAATATAAACGACCACTTCGGCAACGGTAAATTTGACCTGAAAGGTGACTGGAAAAAGAAGCTGCGCGCAGAATTTCCAAAAACAGAAATCACCGACAGCTTCAAAGAATATGCAGCATTATTCAGCAACATCTTCGGCCTGAGAAGTGAAAAAGCATTGTCGCTTTTCAATCAAACCGTTGGAATCAAAGTACTGGGCGACCTCAATACTTTTATCCGGGGTCAGATGCTGGAAGAAACCGATGCGGAAAGCGAATTCCTGAAGTTGCGGGAAAACTACGACAGCCTGCTATCCAGCCACCGCGCCATCCGCAAAGATGAAACGCAGCTGCAAATGCTCGATCCTATTATTCAGAATAGGAAAAAATGGCAGGAACTACAGGATAAAAACAGGGAGCTGCAAACACTCCAGGACGTGCTGCCCAACTGGTTTAACAAACAGGAAAAAGATCTCCTGGAAAAAGAATTGCAGGTACTCCAACAGGAACAGGAAGTAACCACCAGCACCCTGGCAACCGTGAATGGTAACCTGAAATCACTACACCTACGCAAAGAAGAGCTCATTGCGCAAAAGGCCAACAACAGTGTAGATGAACAACTGCGCTCCATACAAAAAACCATTCATTACGAACAGCAATCGCTGGAAACAAAACGTAATAAAATGGAGGAGTACAACATGCTGGCAGAAAAACTGGAACTAGCGCCCAACCCCGATGAGCAACAGTTTCATGATAATATCGCCGCCGCTGAACAGCTAAAAACAGCACACGACAAACAACTGGAAACTTTACAGGAAGAAATTTTCCATCATAAAAGCAGCCTGACCGCTGAAAGCAGTCAGGCTACCCGCCTGGAAGAAGAAATTGATTCCTTCCTCCACCGCAAAAATAATATTCCGTATGAACTGATCCGCATCCGGCAACAGCTGGCGGATATGCTGGATGTGGCCGAAGAAGACCTGCCCTTTGCCGGTGAACTGATCAAAGTAAAAGACAAAGAAAGTCATTGGGAGAACGCCATAGAAAAAGTGCTGCACAACTTCGCCCTGCGACTGCTGGTACCGGAAGGATATATTACGGAGATCAACAAGTATATCAATACAAACAACCTGCAAACAAGGTTGGTATATCATAAGATAGAAGATGAAACCTACACCATGCTCCGCATGCCTTCAGAAAAAGATAGTTTATTACAGAAGATAGACATCAAGCCAGGCACGGAGTTCAAGGAGTGGTTACAAAAACAGCTGCTGGACCAGTTTGATTATGTTTGTACCGATGACATGAGCGTATTTAACCGCGCACGAAAAGCAGTCACGGCAAACGGACTAACGCGGCAGGCTACACGCCATGAAAAGGATGACCGCCCTAACCGTTCCCAGCAAAATAATTATGTACTGGGATGGAATAATAAAAATAAACTCCGCCTGTTAAAAGAAGAACAGGACGAGTGCAACCGGATTATTGACACGCTGCAACACAGCATCTCCCAGCTGGAAAATTCCCGCAAGGGCATTGCCGGTATCCACGCTTTACTGAGTGGCTTCCTGTTGCTCCGCAACTACAGCGAAATCAGCTGGCAGTCGCACGCAGAAGTGATTGAACGGTTTTCCAGGGAAAAAGCACAACTGCTGCAGACCAGCGATAAATACCAGGTGATCTGTGATCAGCTGGACGAAGCCACCGCACTGATCAGCGCCAGGGAAAAAGAAAAAGATAAGATCCTCCAGGAGAAAGGCCGGCTGGATGATAAAGCCGCCGAAAAACAACGCTACTTCAAGCAATTGAAAGCCGGTGACCTGGACCACAGCTCATTACAACGGGCCATGGAATACCTGTCGGAACTGGCTATCACCGAGCCCGCCGAAACGGCTTTACAACTGGCTGCACACCGCAAAAAAGCGGATGAAAGCCTGAAAACGGCCATGCATGAGGCGATGCGCCTGGCGGCCGAAAAAGAATCCGAAATCACGCGGCAGCTGGCTACGTTTGTCATGCCATCGAAAGCCATTCACGATACCTACCCCGACTGGCTGGGCGATGTAAACGATCTGCAACCGCATGTAAAATACCTGGATGAGTTTACATCTCTCTACGAAAATATCAAATACCAACGCCTCATTGAGCATAAAGACCGCTTCCGTAAATACATGGACACCAGCATGCTCAATGCCATTACCAACTACCGGGCATGGATATACGGACAGGAAGACCTGATCCGCGAAGTAATGGACGACCTGAACGAACCACTCCGTAACATTACCTTCAACAAAAACCCGGACACTTATCTGCAACTGGAATGCAGGCATGTACGCGATGTGGAGATCAGGAATTTTAAAGAGAAACTTAGCAACGCCGTTCCGGACACGCTGAAATATCACCTGGAAAAAGATGATACCTACGGCGAACAGCTGTTTGAAAACATCAAGGTACTGATCACAGAGCTACAACAAAATGAAGCATGGCGCCGCAAAGTAACGGATGTCCGCAACTGGCTCGACTTTGGCGCCAAAGAATTTTACATTGCGGATAACAAGGCTTTCAAATATTACGAGGATACCGCCAGTCTTTCCGGTGGCGAAAAAGCGCAGTTTACCTACACCATCCTGGGTGCGGCCATCGCTTACCAGTTTGGTATCAACGAAGCAAACCGCCAGCACCGCAGCTTACGCTTCATCACCGTAGATGAGGCATTCAGCAAACTGGATCCGGAAAAAAGTCATTACCTGATGGAATATTGCGGGCAGCTGAACCTTCAGCTCCTGGTAGTAACGCCGCTGGATAAACTGAATATCGCAGAACCATATATTCATGCCTGTCATTTTGTAGCGAACAAGAACAAGCGCGATTCAGTAGTATATAATTTTACGATGGAAGAGTATCGCGACAAAAAGAAAGAATTTGAGGCAATGGCGATCATGTCTTAACGGTATAAACGCCCGGCTTATAGCTGGGCGTTTACCAATGCCGGCTCGCAAAGCGGTTCCATTCCCATTTGCTTACGGCCCCATTGACTCAGCAATAAAATAAACGGTAGCAACTCCCTGCCGGTATCAGTAAGCCGGTACTCCACGCGGGGAGGCACTTCCAGGTACACATGACGGGTTACCAGCCCATCGGCCTCCATTTCACGCAGCACCTGGGTAAGCATTTTTGCGGTAATGCCCGGAAGGCATCTGCGCAGTTCCCCATATCTTTTTATACCATCTCTCAGGTTGTAAATAACACGCCCCTTGTATTTACCTCCAATCCGCTGAAAAGCGTAATCAACTGCGCAAACCGTTTCAACATGGATATTTTTTTCAGCTTTCTTCATTTTTTTAACATTGATTATCAACAACAGTACCCATTTGGTAACTACATTCCCAAAAGGTGCATACTTGTCTGATATGAAGTTAGTGCTCAATTTTGTGGCAGAAAAAAATTTTTATTCTTATGAAAGCAATCCAACAAATAGCCTTCGGACTGGAAAGTTTACAACTCACGGAGTTACCAACGCCAACACCGGCGCCACACGAAGTACTTGTAAAAATAGAAGCAGCAGCACTCAATTACCTGGATGTAGCACTCGCCACCGGTACCTATAGCCGTCAATTGCCTTTACCTCGTATCCCCACTTCTGATGGTGCAGGTGTAGTGGCAGCAATAGGAGAAAACGTAGCCCAATGGAAAGTGGGCGACCGGGTAATGATCCAATACAACCAGCTGTGGCAAAACGGACAGGCTACTGCCGATACCAATCATGTACGGACCGGCGCCAGTACGCCCGGCCTGCTGGCAGAATATGTGGTGATCCCAGCCTATGCGCTGGTGCGCACACCTGCCAATTTAACCAGCGTGGAAGCAGCTACTTTACCGGTAGCCGGCGTTACTGCATGGACAGGACTTATCGGCTATGCCGGTATCAAAGCCGGGCAAACCATTCTTACACAAGGCACCGGCGGCGTTTCGCTCTTTGCCTTACAGATCGCGCTGGCGGCAGGTGCTAAAGTAATTGCTACCAGCAGCAGTCCGGAGAAACTGAAAAAATTAAAACAACTGGGCGCACATGAAGTGATTGACTACAAAAAATATCCGGAATGGCATGAAGAAGTAAAACGGCTCACCAATGGAAACGGGGTACATGCCACGATTGATATAGCGGGTGCGGATACGATTGTTAATTCCGTAAAATCTGTTGGTTATAACGGTTTTGTAGGACTGGTAGGCTTTATCACCGGTGCGCAATTGCCCCTGGATCTTTTTAGCGTAGTAGGAAATTACATCCGGCTACAGGGATATTCTGTAGGCAGTTTGCAACATTTCCGGGAACTGGCAGCCGCCATTGAAATCAATAATATACACCCGGTAATAGACACCGTATTCCCTGTAAGCCAAGCGCAGGAAGCATTTAAATATATGGGAAGCGGGAGTCAGTTTGGAAAAATAGTGATTGAAATGAACTAAAGGAGGCAAAATATAAACGTCCTGCACGAAGACAGGACGTATATCAAGTAAACCAATACAATAAAATTATTGTTCTGAAGGTAGTAAAATCCTGGCGATTGGCTGGTTATCTCCTTGTTAATGGGCTGATAATATTATACTTTTATATATAGATGATAAACATCAGCTTGACAGATATCATCGCCAGCTACCTTTGCATCAATAATTAAATATTATGCCTTCCGTAGAAATACTATCCAGGATACAGTTTGCTTTTACGATTTCGTTTCATTACATCTATCCCCCGCTGAGTATAGGTTTAGGGCTATGTCTTGTTATTATGGAAGGGCTTTACCTGAAAACAGGAAAGCTCCTCTATAAAGAGATTACGAAATTCTGGATCAAGATCTTCGCCCTCATTTTTGGTATTGGGGTGGCTACAGGTATTGTGATGGAATTTGAATTCGGTACCAACTGGGCTACCTATTCACATTATGTGGGTGATATTTTCGGTAGTGCGCTCGCGGCAGAAGGAATCTTCGCCTTTGCCATGGAATCTGCCTTCCTGGGCGTTTTGCTCTTCGGATGGGACAGGGTCCATAAAGGGGTACATTACTTTTCTACGATCATGGTAGCCCTGGGTTCTATCTTCTCTGCATTATGGATAGTGATTGCCAACTCCTGGCAGCAAACACCTGCGGGCTACCGGATAGAAGGACACGATCTGGGCGCCCGTGCCGTGGTAACCGATTTCTGGGCCATGATCTTCAACCCCTCCAGTGTAGACCGTTTCTCCCATGTGGTGATAGGCTCTTTCCTTGCCGGGTCTTTCCTGGTGATGAGCGTAGGGGCTTTTTATATCCTGAAGAAACGTTTTATACCGCATGCGCAGGCCATGTTTAAAGTGGGTCTTACGGTAGCTGTGGTGGCTGCGTTGATGCAACTCTTCACCGGTCACCGCTCCGCACATTATGTAAGCAAATACCAACCGGCCAAACTCGCCGCTATGGAAGGCCACTATGATAGCCTGTCTGTAGCAGATATGTACATCATCGGCTGGGTAAACAATAAAACACAAACAACAACTGGTATCAGGATCCCCGGCGGGCTTTCCTTTCTTACACATGGCAGCTTTACAGCTCCTGTGGAAGGCTTGCGCGCTACGCCTGAAAATGAACGTCCCGGCGCCGTCAACTTTGTATTCCAGACCTATCATATCATGATCAGTATCGGCATGGCGCTGATAGGGCTTAGCCTGTTGGCGCTTGTTTTACTATGGCGCAAAAAGCTGTTCAATCAGCGGTGGCTCATGCTCATATTTGCATGGGCGGTACTGCTACCGCAAATAGCTAACCAGGTAGGCTGGTATGCCGCCGAAGTAGGTCGGCAACCCTGGGTGGTATACAAACTGCTTCGTACCTCAGACGCCCTCTCCAAAAAGGTGACGGCAGACCAGGTAATGTTTTCCCTGATATTGTTTACGCTGGTATATATGTTACTGTTTGCCTTGTTCCTTTATTTGCTGAACCGTAAAATACAGCATGGACCGGATGTGAAGGATACAGATGATCATGATCAATATTACCCTAACAATCTTGTTGACCTTCCTTCTTAAAATATAGCTGCATGGAAACAATACTCGGACTGGATCTTCCCACCTGGTGGTTTTTAGTGATCGGCGGACTGATCACCGGTTACGGCGTGCTCGATGGTTTTGACCTCGGCGCCGGATCCCTACATTTATTTTTTAATAAAGAAGAAAGCCGCCGCCTGGTACTCAACGCTATCGGCCCGGTGTGGGATGGAAATGAAGTGTGGCTGGTAATAGCCGGTGGCGCCCTGTTTGCAGGTTTCCCACTGGTATACGGCGTGCTCCTTTCTACCTTTTATATTCCTTTTATGCTGTTCCTGGTAGCCCTTATTTTCCGGGCGATCTCGATAGAATTCCGCAGTAAAGAAGCGTGGCCATGGTGGCGCAAAATGTGGGATATCAGCTATACCGTATCCAGCACGGCTATTACACTACTGCTTGGTCTGGTACTCGGCAATCTCATACATGGACTGCCCATGAATAAAGAACATGAATTTACCGGCACACTGCTCACGTTCTTTAATCCTTATGCAATCCTCATCTCTTTCACTACTTTGTCCCTGTTCATGTTACACGGGGCCATTTACCTGGTGATGAAAACGGAGAACAGACTCTATGCAAAACTCACTATCCTGGTAAACAACTGCAGCAAGTTTTTTATCCTGTGTTTCATACTAACGTCAATGGCTACACTCATTTATGTGCCACATATGACCCATCAGTTCAAAAATCATCCGGAGCTGTTCGTACTGCCGCTGCTGGCCGTTCTCATACTACTCAATATCAAACGTAATATCGATGCACGGAAATATTTCACAGCCTTTTTCTATTCCTGTATCATCATGTCGTGCCTCCTGATCCTGTTTGCCGTTGGACTCTATCCCAACATCATCATTTCTACCATAGATCCAGCAAACAGTATCAGTATCTACCAGGCTGCCTCTTCCACCAAATCACTAAAGATCATGTTGCTCATTGCAGCCATCGGAACACCACTGGTAATTGGCTACAGCATATTTGTATTCTGGACCTTCCGGGGCAAGGTAAAACTGGGGGATATGAGTTATTAAATATTTAGGGATTTTTTGATTTACGAATTTAGGGATTTGAAATGCAGCGGAGATGATCGGTTTGAAAATACGTAGAGATTTACGCGAAGATCTTCGCTGCATTTCAAATCCCTAAATTCGTAAATCAAAAAATCCCTAAATAAAAACGGGCCCCCGCAAAAAATTGCAGGGGCTTACCATTTAACCTATATTCTGTACTGTAGCATCGTGTTAGTATCTCCCGGAAATCACTGTTATCTCGTATGCTTGTTATCCTGACTTTTACCGGGAAATTGCTTGTATAATAGAGACAGTCTATTTTAATGAAAGTTTAAACAACGATAAAAAAAAGTGGAAAATAATTTTCTGCATCCGAAATTAGCGTCCAGAACCAGTAACCGATATGAACCGTATAGACAGACTTACCGCTATTCTCGTCCAGTTACAAGGCAAAAAGATTGTTAAAGCGGCAGAGATATCTGACCGTTTTAATATCAGCCTGAGAACGGTGTACAGGGATGTAAAAGCCTTGCAGGAAGCGGGAGTACCTATCGGCGCAGAAGCTGGTACGGGCTATTACATAGTGGATGGTTATCACCTGCCACCCGTGATGTTTTCAAAAGAAGAAGCTGCTGCGCTGCTCACCGGCGAAAAGCTGATGGAACAGTTCAGCGATCATTCCAATCAGAAGCAGTTCAGCTTTGCCATGCAAAAGATCCGGTCGGTATTGAGAGGCGCCGAAAAGGATTACCTGGAATCACTGGATGATAACATTGCGGTGCTGCGGTTGCGACCGCGGGAAACAGAAGAAGAGAACTTCCCCAACCGCTTCCTGACAGACATACAACAGGCGCTGGGACTTCACCAGGTACTTGATATGGAATACTTTTCTTTCCAGGAAGAGGTAGCCACCCGCCGGGAAGTGGAGCCGATAGGGATCTTCTATATCAGCAGCAGCTGGCACCTGATCGCCTGGTGCAGGCTCCGGCAGGGGTACCGCGATTTCCGGGTGGATCGTATCCGCAAGCTGAACCTCACAGCCGCCAGCTACAAAAAAGATAAACATCTCTCCTTACAGGAATACCTGGAACAACAAAAGAAAAGAGGCCCCGAGCCAACACAGCTCATCAAAATAATCATTGATACCGGTATGATGCGGTTCATGCGTGACCAGAAATATTACTTTGGCCTGATGGAAGAAACTGCGAAAGGCGATAAAACCGAGATGACCTTCCTCCAATCCTCCCTGGAACATATGGCCCGCTGGCTGGTGATGTTCGGTAACAAGGTGGAGATCATTGAGCCCGAAGCCATGAAAGACGCCATGCGGAACCTTATCACAGAGCTGAACACACATTATTTATAAATCCCGAAACCCTCCTGACATAAGGTTGTCACCCCCCGGTTGTTGCTTTGTATTGTCGATAAAAAATAAGACAATATGAAAACGATCCGTACCACGCAACCCTTTTATTTCCTTTCCGATCAAACCCTGGCTATATGAAAACGTATAGCTTCCTGGGCTGGGTACTGTTACTCGCGTTCATTTTAGATCAGGATCTAAAACTAACAGATATGACTAAACTTGATTTAACCCAGGTGTACAAGAGCTATTACAGCGCCACACTGGCACCCCAGCTCGTGACCATTGAAAAAGGGCTGTTCATCACTATTACAGGGCAGGGCGACCCTTCCGGCGAAGGCTTCAGCGAAGCGGTTGGCGCCCTTTACACAGTGGCCTATGGCATCAAGGCTGGCAGCAAGCAAGCCGGCAGGGACTTTACGGTAAGTAAGCTGGAAGGTTTCTGGTGGGTACTGGACAGCAGTGTAAACCCTTTACTGGTACCGCGTGAACAGTGGCATTATGAACTGGCTATCCGGTTACCGGATGATGTTACCCAGCAGCAATTTGCGTCGGCAGTTATTACAGTTGAAAAAAAGAAGAAATCATCCCTGTTCAGACAGGTGGATTATAAGGAGATAGCAGAGGGGAGATGTATACAGATCCTGCACGTGGGGCCTTACAGCGAAGAACCGGTGTCCCTCCGGAAAATGGATACCCTCATGCAGCGGGAAAGGCTGACCATGAACGGGCGCCATCATGAGATTTATTTATCTGATTTCAGGAAAACTGCGCCGGAGAAACTAAAGACGATATTAAGGCATCCGGTTAAGTAAGTACATCATACACGCTTTATACACGCTTTATACACGCTTTATACACGCTTTATACACGCTTTAAACACGGCGTTAACAGGGACGGGTTATACATCACCCAGTCCCAGTTGTTGAATCGCCAGCTGGGCGGCAATCTGGCTGGCGTCCTTTTTATTGAAGGCTTTACCGGTACAGATGAGTTCTCCGTCAACGACTGCACCTACTGTGAAAATGCGCCGACCGTTGTCCATTTGTTCTTCGAGCAGTTCAAACTCCAGGATTTTGCCGTTTTTGTTGGCCCAGCCATACAGTTTGTTCTTGTGGTTCATTTCCACGCTTTCCAGCAGCTCCATGTCTATGTAAGGCATCAGGATCCGTTTGTGTACAAACTGTTGGGTTTTTGTATAACCACGGTCCAGGTAAACGGCGCCAACGAGGGCTTCGAGGGTATTACCGAAGATCTGGCTGATTTTGAGGAAGCTGTTGTATTTGTCGTAGATCGTTAGTTTGCGCAGGCCCATTTTGATAGCGATATCATTGAGTTGCTGGCGGTTAACGATTTTGGAGCGCATTTCTGTCAGGTATCCTTCGGTTTTGTAGGGATATTTTTTAAAGAGATAATCACCTACAATAGCGCCGAGGATGGCATCACCAAGGTATTCCAGCCGTTCGTTGCTTTCGAGAAACTTCTCTTTGCTGGAACGGTGGCTCAGGGCTATCTCATACAGGGCAAAATTACCTGGAGGAAAGCCCAGCAGGCTATGCAACTCTTTGTATAAGTGCCTTTTTTTGGATACTAGTCGATATAAGAAACCTGGCAGTAAATTCACACAATCAAGATCAAGGAACAAATTTTTTGAAAATAACAGAGGCATTATGTCCCCCAAACCCGAAGGTATTGGATAATGCGGCTCTCACTTCTCTATGTTGTGCGGTGTTAAAGGTAAAATTCAGTTTCGGGTCCAGCTGTGGGTCGTCAGTAAAATGGTTAATGGTAGGAGGAACAATGCCATTGATGATAGACATTATTGCGGCGATCGATTCAACGGCACCTGCGGCGCCCAGTAAGTGGCCGGTCATGGATTTGGTAGAGCTGATGTTCAGATCATAAGCATGATCGCCAAATACCTTCTGAATGGCCTTTACTTCGGCAACATCTCCCAATGGTGTGGAAGTGCCGTGCACATTGATGTAATCAATATCATTAGCCTGTAATCCGGAATCAGCAAGGGCTTGCCGCATTACGTTCATGGCACCGAGTCCTTCCGGGTGTGGCGCAGTGATGTGGTGAGCATCTGCTGTGGCACCTCCGCCAGCTAACTCTGCATAAATTTTAGCGCCTCTTTCCAACGCATGATCCAATGATTCCAGTACCAGCGCACCGGCGCCTTCTCCCATTACAAAACCATCACGGTCAAGGTCAAAGGGACGGGAAGCGGTTTTGGGATCATCATTTCTTTCTGATAAAGCCTTCATGGCGTTAAAACCGCCAACACAAGGCTCATTGATCACATTTTCTGATCCACCGGTAACGGCAATATCCATCTTTCCATAACGGATACCGTACATCGCCTCAATGATAGCATTGGTAGCTGATGCACAAGCAGATACAACAGAAAAGTTAGGCCCCCTGAAACCGTGACGGATAGAAATATACCCGGCAGCAATATCAAGAATAAGCCTGGTGATCAAAAAAGGACTGAAACGGGGTGTCCCGTCTCCGGTATGGAAATCCTTCAGCTCCTGACTGAAGTTGATCATACCACCTACACCTGTTCCCCATATCACACCGGCACGATCAGCATTGATCGTGTCTTTATTGATATTGGCGTCCAGTATCGCCTGATCTGCGGCTATAACCGCTGTTTGTGTAAAGGGGTCCATTTTACGGGCCTCCTTTTTGTCCAGGTAGTTTGTAGGATCGAAATTCTTCAGTTCACAAGCAAAACGGGTTTTGAACTTGGAAGCGTCAAATTGACGGATGAAATCCGCGCCGGATACACCGTTCGTCAATCCGTGCCAAAAATCAGCCACGGAATTGCCGAGCGGTGTAAGAGCGCCTAAACCTGTAACGACAACTCGTCTTGGTTGCATTAAAACAATTCTGATTAGTAGGATTATTTTACATGTTCTTCCAGGTAAGCAACTGCCTGGCCAACAGTAGTAATAGTTTCAGCTTGTTCGTCAGGAATGGAGATGTTGAATTCTTTTTCGAATTCCATAATCAGTTCTACCGTATCCAAAGAGTCAGCGCCTAAGTCATTGGTGAAGCTGGCTTCAGGAGTTACCTCAGCTTCGTCAACGCCCAATTTGTCAATGATGATCTTTTTAACTCTTGATGCAATGTCTGACATAATTTTAAGTGTTTTTGGTTTAAAACTTGACTGCAAAAATATAATTTTTATTGAATTGCCAACAGATACCCCGAATTTTAAAACACCTTCCCGACGGGCAATCTCCCGAAACCCAATACAGTAAACATATTCATCACTTTGTTAATAAAAGATTTTATCTCTATCCGGGCGCCTTCCCACGCCATATTCCGGATTTTGATCAGAAAACCAGCCTTTTTTATCCCCTCTTCTCCCCATCTCCGGATATCAAAATCCTATAATATCAAAATCCGGTAATATTCCACTCAACCGTCTTTTTCACCACTTATCTAAAGCCTTAACGCTAATTAACAGTTGCGACGCGCATTCACCCCCTCCATTCATTAAATTTGTCCTGCCTATGAGAATACCCGTAGGCTGCTGGCGTCTGACTGTAAGCAAGAAACATAAATTTTCAGTCGAATGTTCAAATAGACCGGTACCATTCAACACGTTATTTCCAAAAGCTAACCGCTAAAAGGCAAAAGCTCAGTAATATGTCCAATAACAAAAAAACCGTCCGCTCCATAATATTATTGGTTGCTGCTGGGATCGTAATTTTCTTCGTTTACAAAAAGATAGCTGGCAAAAAGGCGGCTGAAGGCCCTGTGGCCGGAGCTTCCGGCGCTAAAGGCGCTCCCGCAAGAGCACTCCTCACCGACGCCTGGATCGTAAAAACCAGCGACCTGGGACAGTCCATTGAAGCGAGCGGTACCCTTCAGAGTAATGAAGAAGTAGATGTAAAACCGGAAATTAATGGCAGAATTACCCACCTCTATTTTAAAGAAGGTACCAATGTGAGCAAAGGCGCCCTCCTCGTAAAAATATACGACGAAGACCTCCGCGCTCAGTTACAAAAACTTAAATTACAACAGCAACTGGCTAAAACCACCCTGGAACGCCAGGAAAACCTGCTGAAAATAAATGGTATCAGCCAACAGGATGTGGATGTTACCCGCAACCAGGTAAGCGCCTATGGCGCCGATATGGAGTTTACACAAACCCAGTTGCAGAAAACCGAACTGCGGGCTCCCTTCAGCGGTAAACTGGGCCTCCGCAACGTCAGCGAAGGCGCTATCGTGTCTTCCGCCACTATTATCACCACCCTGCAACAGATAGATCCGCTCAAAATGGACTTCTCCGTTGCGGAAAAATACCGCAACGCCATCAAAACAGGCGACAAAGTTAATTTTTACGTGTCCGGCGACATCAAGGAATATCAAGGCAGCATTTATGCCATCGATCCTAAAATAGACCTCTCCACCCGTACGGTAAGACTCCGCGCCTTAGTACCCAATAACAACGGCGCCCTGTTTCCCGGCTCTTTTGCCAAGGTGAAGATTTTATTAAAGGACCTTCCCGACGCCATCATGATCCCTTCACAAGCCGTTATTCCAGGTACCCGCGACAAAAGAGTAATTGTAGCAGACAATGGTAAAGCGAAATTTGTAGTAGTAGAAACAGGTATTCGTACAGAAAGTAATGTTCAGATCACCAATGGATTACAACCGGGAGACACGGTGATCACCACCGGTATCCTCCAACTGAAACCGGGAATGGAACTGAACTATAATAAAGTACAATAAAGAATTAAAGACGATGCTGCAACTGTTTTGTAAGCATCGTCAAAAATATTAAACATGAGTTTACCTTCTTTATCTCTCAAACGCCCCGTGCTGGCAATTGTGATGAATATCATTATTGTGATATTCGGTCTTGTGGGCTTTACCTTCCTGGGAGTGAGAGACTTCCCGGCAATTGACCCGCCCATCGTCAATGTGCGTACCTCATATGCAGGTGCCAACTCAGATATCATCGAAACACAGATCACCGAACCACTGGAGAAATCTATCAATGGTATCGCCGGTATCAAAAATATATCTTCCAGCAGCAGCCAGGGAAGCAGCAACATTACGGTAGAATTTGAACTGGGCCAGGACCTGGAAGGCGCTACCAATGATGTGCGTGATAAAGTATCCCAGGCACTGCGCAGCCTTCCACCGGATATTGATGCACCGCCGGTAGTATCCAAGCAGGATGCCAACTCAGATGCCATCATCTCCATGACCGTACAGAGCAACACCCGCAACCAGCTGGAAATAACCGAATATGGTACCAACGTGTTACTGGAAAAGCTCCAGACCATTCCCGGCGTAAGCGGCATTCAGATATGGGGAGAAAGACGTTACGCTATGCGTATCTGGATGGACCCCGCAAAATTATCTTCTTACAGTCTTACCCCCCTCGATATTCAGACCGCCCTTCAGCGGGAAAACGTAGAGTTGCCCTCCGGCAAAATAGCCGGTAACGCCACCGACTTCACAGTACGTACCTTCGGCCGCCTGGTATCAGAAGATGACTTCAATAACCTGATCATTAAAAATATCAATGGCAGCGAAATCCGTATCCGCGATGTAGGGCAGGCCATACTGGGTCCTGAAAATGAGGAAACCATGCTCAAAGAATCCGGTATCCCCATGATTGCACTGGCGCTCATTCCGCAGCCCGGCTCCAATTACGTGGCCATTGCCGATGAATTCTATAAAAGATATGACCAGCTGAAAAAAGATATCCCGGAAGATCTCTCGGTGAACATTGCCATGGATAACACCCGGTTCATCAAAAAATCTATTGAAGAAGTAGAGGAAACCCTTCTCATAGCCTTATCGCTGGTAATATTAATTGTATACCTCTTCTTCCGCGACTGGCTCATGGCGCTCCGGCCGCTGGTAGATATCCCGGTATCACTCATCGGGGCATTCTTTATTATGTATGCCTGCGGCTTTACCATCAACATCCTTACCCTGCTGGCCATTGTACTGGCTACCGGCCTCGTGGTGGATGATGGTATTGTGGTAACAGAAAATATTTATAAGAAGATAGAAGCCGGTATCCCGCGAATGCGGGCGGCGCGCGAAGGATCTGAAGAGATCTTCTTTGCGGTAATAGCCACCTCCATCACACTGGCGTTTGTATTTCTTCCTATCATCTTCCTCCAGGGCTTCGTAGGGCAACTGTTCCGCGAATTCGGTATCGTGGTGGCCGGTGCGGTGCTGATCTCCGCATTTGTATCGTTAACATTAACGCCGGTACTGAACGTAAAGCTGGGTCGTAAAAAACATACCCATTCCTGGTTCTACACTAAAACAGAACCTTTCTTCCGCTGGATGGAAGACGGCTATAAAAATTCCCTGCAAGCGTTTATGCGTTTCCGTTGGGTAGCAGGATTGATCATTACGGGTTGTGTTGTGATGATCTACTTCCTTTTCAAAACGCTGCCGGCCGAACTGGCACCACTGGAAGACAGAGGCCAGTTCCGCTTATCCATCACCACACCGGAAGGTACTTCTTTCGACTACATGGATAACTATGTAGACAAGCTCACGCAGTTCATGAAGGATTCCATTCCCGAGAAGAAAATCATCCTCAGTGTAACCGCACCCGGTTTCAGTGGCGGCGGCGCCGTTAATTCGGCTTTCGCCAACGTCATGCTCACGGAACCCCATGAACGTACCCGTTCACAAAAGGATATTGTGAATATGGTAAACCGCAACATGAGCCACTATCCACAGGGTAAAGTATTTGCCATTGAAACACAAACGATCCAGGTAGGCCGCAGAAGCGGATTGCCGGTATCCTTTGTACTCGAACATATCAACTTCGATTCCTTAACAGCCGTGTTGCCAAAATTCATGGAAGAAGTAGGTAACAGCACCGTCTTCCAGGGTACAGACGTGGATCTGAAATTCAATAAACCTGAGTTGCGGATTCATATCAACCGTGATAAAGCCACGCAGCTGGGTGTATCCGTACAAGACATCTCCCAAACTTTACAACTCGCATTAAGTAACCTCCGCTATGGTTACTTCATTAGAAATGGTAAACAATACCAGGTAATGGGGCAGGTGTTCCGTGCCGACCGTGATGATCCGATGGACCTTCAGAACCTGTACGTGCGCAACTCCCGCGGAGAAGCCATTCAGCTGGATAACGTAGTGACCATAGAAGAAGAAACCAGTCCGCCGATCATCTATCACTTTAACAGGTATAAGTCCGCCACCATTTCCGCAGGACTTGCACCCGGTAAAACAATCGGTGACGGTATCACAGAAATGTACCGCATCTACAATAAGCTCCAGGATGAAAAAATACTGGACGATTCCTATTCCACCGCTTTGTCCGGCTCTTCCCGCGATTACGCGGAAAGCGGCTCCAATACTATGTTTGCGCTAGGTCTTGCCCTGGTGTTAATTTACCTGGTACTGGCTGCACAGTTTGAGAGCTGGATAGATCCGCTCACCATCATGCTCACGGTGCCACTGGCCTTTGCCGGTGCGTTGTTGTCGCTATGGTTGTTTAAGCAAACCTGGAATATCTTTTCGCAGATCGGTGTAATCATGTTGATAGGGCTGGTAACGAAGAACGGGATCCTGATCGTGGAATTTGCCAACCAGCAGCGGGATGCCGGCATGGCAAAAGCAGAAGCGGTTATCCACGCTTCCTCAATGCGGCTACGTCCTATCCTGATGACCAGTCTTGCCATGGCACTGGGTGCATTACCGATTGCGCTTTCACTGGGTGCAGCGGCCACCAGCCGTATACCGCTGGGTATTGTGATCGTAGGTGGTATCGTTTTTTCACTGGTACTCACATTATTTGTTATTCCGGCGATGTATACCTTCCTCTCCCGCAGAGGCAGACACCAGGAAGAAAGTGATGAAGAAGACAGACTGGAAGGCAAAGAAGAAGATGTGGCAGCAGCACACGCATAACAAGGGTTAAACGGATCTGAACGATTCGCCGGATTTTTAAGTGATGATTATTAAGGAATATATTTTATGAAGAGATATATAATAAAGAGCTGTTTATTCATCGTAATACTGTTGGTTAGTACCATTGCTGTGCAGGCACAGCAAAAGGTACTAACGCTGGAACAGGCGATAGATGTAGCACTCAAAAATAATTTTGACATCCGGCTGGCAAGAAATACAGCAGAACTGTCGGCTAACGATTACGCCTATGCGAACTTCGCGTTTGCCCCACGGCTAAATAGTAACGTCGGTACCACCTGGAACCGTACTGCTACCAAACAGGAATTTGCCAACGGCACCAAACGCGATACCAGCGGCATCAAAGGCAACAACATCAATGCAAACGTAACACTCAGCTGGACATTGTTTGACGGTATGAGGATGTTTGCTACCCGTGATAAACTAAGCGCCATCCGCGACCTCGGCGAACTCGCAACCAAAGACCAGGTACAAAATTCTATCGCCACCATCATTGGCGGCTACTACAATATTGTACAGGAAAAACAACAGCTGATAGCCATCATGGAGCAGATGTCTATTTCTGAAGAAAGAGTAAAGCTCTCCGATGCCAAATTCACCACCGGGCTGGGTCCTAAAACAGACCTGCTGCAATCCAAGGTAGACCTGAATGCACAAAAGGCATTGCACCTCCGGCAGCTCACTATCATAGAACAAAGCAAGGCGCTGCTCAACCAGCTGATGGCTGTTCCTCCCGGTGCTACCGGTTATGACGTGCAGGACTCCATACCATTAAATAAAAATTTGTCCTTTGCTGCATTGCAGGATAACATCGTTCATAATAACGCTACGATCAAAGTACAGCAACAAAATGTAGCGGTATCCGCCCTGGCAATTAAAGAACGTCGTGCTGATTACTTCCCGGTAATATCTTTTAATTCTGCATACAACTATACCCGTAATACTTCTAATGCGGCATCGAATAATTTCAGTCCGCGCTTCAGCCGCAACGGAGTAGTAAACTACGGCCTCACCGCTGCCATCCCCATTTTCAACGGGTTCAATGTAAAGCGGCAGGTACAAAATGCCAGGATTGATTTTGACTATCAGAACATCACACTGGACAACGTAAAATCACAGGTAGATCTTTCCCTCAACAATGCTTTTAAAGATTATGAATACTATAAAAAAGCATTGGAACTGGAAGAAGAAAACAATGAGCTGGCAAAAGAAAATATGATGGTAGCACTGGAGCGTTTCAAACAGGGCGTGTCTACTACTATCGAAGTAAAAGAAGCGCAACAAAGCCTTGAAGAATCCAACTACAGACTGATTCAGGCAAGATATAATACCAAGCTCGCAGAAACGGAACTGGGAAGATTGAATGGGGGATTGGTGCAGTAGTTTCACTACTGCCTGAAAAATTAAAAATAGAGATACCAGCACCAGATAAAATCTATATTCTTTCCTTTGCGAATTGAGCTAATACTTCTCTGGGCGTTTTTTTCATAATCTTCATAAACTGTTTATTAAAGTTGGAGATATTTTCAAATCCACTTTCGTAAGCAGCTTCTGAAATATTGTAAGACTCTGTATATAATAATTTACAGGCATAACCTATCCTTATCCCGTTTACGTATTGTACAAAGGATTTATTAGTCCGCTTCTTAAAAAACCTGCAAAATGCGGATTTTGTCAGGCACATTTCGGAAGCTAACTGGTCTATTCTAATAGGCTCTTTAAAATGCGCCATTACATACTTATATATAGTGTTCATCTTCTGGTCCTTCCCTTCATCAATGGAATCGATAAAGCTTTGGCTGGAAAGGCATTCCTGTTGGGAAGATGTTGCCATCATTTCTAAAATGGAAAACAGCAGGCTAATTCGTTCTATACCGGTTGCCTGGAATATTTTAGTCATTTTCTCCTTCACTTTCTTCTGCACACTTTTGTTATTTATTTTTATTCCCCGCTTAGATCTTTCCAATATTTCATGAATAATTTTAGCTTCCGGTATTTTATAAAAATCGTTGCCTGGAAAATCATTTTTGAAATGAATAGCAGTACTCCTGGAAAAAAAATCGGGTGTTTCTATGATACTACTTCTCCATTCATGGGGAAGGTTTGGGCCGATCATGATTAAATCATTTTTTTCATAAGCGGTTACTTTATCCCCTATAAATAATATTCCTTTGCCTTCTTCAATAGCATGTATTTCACATTCAGGATGGTAATGCCATGGGTTGTGCAGGTATGGATTTGCATTGTTCCAGATCTTAAATGATTCATTGGTTGCTTCTACATGACGCATGAGTATTGGCTTCATCATCGCTTAATTTATTAATGAAAAAATGACCTTAAATGAAGGGATTTAGCGGTTATGTAAAAGAAGATATAGTTTTTATATAGTATACTAAATTACAAAAAATACAAAAATTTCCTGTCCGGTAAAAATAAATTGTACCCCAAATTACCACTTAAGGATAACTGTTGCAGGAATATTTCCATTATAAATTATTGCCATAAGAAGCATGAGCGGAGAGCCCATCGGTTTAATTTTACAAAATCAGCAGACAGGGGCAATTTAGCACTACATTTTGGTCGTTTTTGATTAGAATAGGAACCCGACATGAGATAGTTTTATGATTCACTTTAACTAAAACCAGTTATCATGAAAGATATAATATCTCCCGGTAAATCGTTCACAGACTATGGTTAAGGAACATAATTACCCTGTTCACTTAAATACATTTTTCAAAAAAAATTACCAGCAAATCAACCGATTAAATTAACAACCAGGATCCGGATAATTAGATACTCAACACGTTTTGATACCAAAATAATGAAAAAAGCATGGAACGTTGCGCAACCAATTTATAGTCAATTATCTAAGAATCAATACCAGAATCACCCATGCACCACTTTATGAATACACTACCAAAAAATTTCACTGTTATGCAAAGAAATAGTTCCATAACGATACCGTAAATATCCGGGATATCACTTCCCTGTAGCGCCCCAATAAATGACTGTCATGCATTGTCAAGGTCCTGTTGTAGCAGGGTCCGGACATCTGTTGCCATTCAAACCGGTATATAAATTCCACAACACCATCAATATTCAGTAAACAATTTTAGCATTCAATTAAACCAATAGTTATGAAAAAAAACATGTGCATAAGATCTATTAAACGGTTGCCTGTAAGTATCAGGTGCTTTTTAGTAGCTGGCATAATTCTTTTGGGAATATTACCAACACAATTATCTGCACAATCCGTCAGGGTAAAGGGGAAAGTATCAGACGCCAATGGAGCCATAGCCGGCGTTTCAGTGCGTATAGAAGGAACTAATATAGGCACAACCACTGATTTGGAAGGTAATTATGCGCTGGAGACAGCAGGGAATGCCAAACTAATTTTTTCCTATATCGGTTATGATGCTCAAAATATTAACGTTAATAACCGGAATGTGATCAACGTACTCCTGGTGGCTGGATACAGCGCATTAGATCAGGTAGTGGTGGTAGGTTATGGCACCCAGAAGAAAAGGGACCTGACAGGCTCTATCAGTCAGGTAAAACCGGAAGAGTTTAAAAATCTACCGGTTGCGAATGTAGCATCTTTACTAAACGGACGAGCTGCCGGTGTGCAGGTGATTACTAACTCAGGTACGCCTGGTGGAGGAGTTACCGTAAATATAAGAGGGAATACTTCATTGAATTCCGGTAATGATCCATTATACGTAGTAGATGGAATTCCGACCTCAAATATCACCTCTTTCAATCCCAATGACATAGCATCGCTGGAAGTACTCAAAGATGCGTCTGCATCCGCTATTTACGGTGCCAGGGCTGCAAACGGCGTTGTCATTATTACCACCAAGAGAGGTACCGGTGGCAAGCCTGTATATGAAGCCAGTGCTTATTACGGCGTTCAGGAAGTGGCACATAGAATACCGATGATGAACTCAGAACAATACTATGAGTACATTCAAAAAGGTATTAAGAATTACAACCGGGTAAACACTGCGACGAACTTCATCAGGCCAATTGACTCACTGGATTACCTGGCGGGGTATCAAACAAACTGGCAGGATGAAATTTTCAGAACCGCTGCTGTTCAGAACGCGGATCTTTCCATCCGTGGCGGTCAGAAAGATCTGAAATTTGCTTTTGCACTCAATCATTTCAATCAGGATGGTGTCATCATCAATTCAGGATACAAACGATTAAATGCCTCCTTCAATTTTGATTTAAAAGCATCCAAAAAAACAAGGATCGGCGCTTCCATTATGGGTAGCAGGCAAAACTGGAAAGCACTTTCTGAAGGAGATGATGCGAACTCCGTACTGGGAAATGCCATGCGTAGAAAACCAATAGAACCGGTGTACAACCCGGATGGAACCTATTCTGTCCGTGAAAGATCCAACCCGGTAGGACAGGCACTGGAAGCTACCAATACCAGTTATGGCACAAAGGTGATGGGAAGTACGTATTTAGAATACGACATTATCAAAAACCTTACATTCAAAACAAACCTGGCGATTGATTACTATTCGCAGAACGGAGAAAAATTCACGCCTTCTTTCCTGTTGGGCGGCACAAACAGACCTGCATCTGCCACCGTATCGGAAAATTCGACCTGGTTGAATGAAAATACACTTACCTACACGAATGTTTTTAATGAAATCCATAATCTCACAGCACTTATCGGCTATAGTGCACAGGAAAGTAAAACCTACAATATCAGCGAAGCCGGAAGCCTCGGATCTACTGATATCATCACTACGCTGAATGCCAGTGCACAAAAAGATCAGGTATACAGCTATAAAACCGCCTGGGGTATTTCATCGCTCTTTGGACGTATTAATTATGTCTTAAAAGATAAATACCTGGCCAGTTTCAATATGCGGAGAGATGGGTCTTCCCGCTTTGGTACCAACAATAAATACGCTGTATTCCCCGCTGCGTCTGTGGGATGGCGGATTTCTGAAGAACCGTTCTTTCAGAATATAGCTTTCGTTCAAAGCCTGAAGCTACGCGCCAGTGCCGGTAAAACCGGAAACCAGAGCATCGGGGATTACCTGTGGCAGGGAACTTATATTACCGGTGCCAATTATGGTGGCGATCCGGGCATCAGGTCAGGAAGTATTCCTGTTAACAACCTCACGTGGGAAACTACCAGCCAATACAATGTAGGACTGGACCTGGAAGTACTTAAAAGCAGGCTACGACTCACCGCGGATGTCTATAAAAAACATACTTCCGGACTCCTCTTTAATGTTCCGCTACCTTCTACCACAGGATTCAGCAGTACTACGCAGAACCTGGGCCAGATCGACAACAAGGGAATTGAACTCGGCATCAGCAGCGATATCATCGCCGCCAAAGATTTCAGCTGGACCAGTAGCTTTAATATTTCGTTCAATCGCAATAACGTCGTAGAACTGCCGAAACATACACCACTGATCAATGCATATAGTAACGGAGAGTATTTCGCTCCCAACAGTAGCTTCATTACCCAGGAAGGCAACCCTATCGGGATGTTCTATGGCTACAAATGGACCGGCGAAATTTACGCCTCCGATGAAATAGCCCAAAAAGATGTAACAACTATACAGGGAATAAAACCACTCGGCGGCACTTTCAGATATGAAGATTATTCCGGCCCCAAGGGCGTACCAGATGGCAAAATTGATTCCTACGACAGGCAAATGATCGGTAGTCCATTCCCTGATTTCACCGGAGGTTTTAACAACCAGCTTACCTATAAGAATTTTGATCTGAATGTATTCCTTCAGTTTGTACATGGTAATACCATTTTTAACCAAACAAGGTTTGCTTCTGACAGAGGATTCATTTACAATGCACCTACTACTGATATGCTGGATGCATGGGGAGAACCTGGTCAGATAACCAAGACACATAAAGCCTGGGCAATATCAGATCAGATGGATAATCAGTTCTCCAGCGCCTGGCTTGAAGATGGCAGCTACTTACGTATCAAAGATGTTTCATTAGGATATAATTTCCCCGCTCAACTTATGTCTAAACTTAAGTTGTCAGGTGTGCGCTTATACTTCACCTCTCATAACCTGTTAACATTTACAAAGTATAAAGGATTTGACCCTGAAGTAAACCTGAAATCCGGCAATGTGAGAACAATGGGTGTAGATATGGGCACTTACCCACAGGTACGTTCCTTCTTATTTGGTATTAATGTAAAATTCTAATTTAAACATCGTCAACCATGAAAATAAAAAATATAATACTGGTCACTATTTCCATTGCAGGTTTATATTCCTGCAGCAAGGTTACAGAACAGGTGCCTTTAAGCGATCTCACAAAATCCAATTTCTGGAATACCCAGGCAGATGCGGAGGCGGGCGTAACCGCTGTATATAACCAACTGCAAAGTTTAGCTGGTGCTACGCTCTTCAATTTAACCCTGCGGGCCGATGAAGTAATTACACCGGATCAATATGGTTATAATTCAGTGAGCCCCGGATTTCTTCAGATCCAGCAGAACCAGATTTCTCCTACAGATGGAATTGCGGGCTGGTCGGGATTTTATGGTGGCATTTCAAGGGCCAATAATGTATTAGCGTATGTTCCGCCAATGACAATTGCAGAAGCCGATAAAAACAGGATATTGGGAGAAGCTTATTTTTTAAGAGCTTATTTTTATTTTATTCTCACACAAAACTGGGGGAATGTTCCCATCATAACAAAACCATATACTATTGTCAGTGATTCCATGAACGTTTCCAGGAACCCCACCGAACAAGTATATGCGCAAATTATCGACGATTTAAAAAATGCAGAAAGCCTGCTGCCACTCCAACAGGCAACGTCCATCAAAACACGTATCCGCGCTACGAAAGGGGCAGCACAGGCATTACTGAGCAATGTATACCTCACACGTGGATACCAGTCTTTTGCCGCAGCAACCGATTTTGAAAATGCCGCTGCAAAAGCACAGGAAGTGATCAACAACCCAAACTATGCATTGGTAAACGGGCCTGATTACGGCACTTTATACACACAAAAAGATGCTAAGGAAATTATCATGGCCATGAGCTATGATTATACAAAAGGAGAAACAAATGGTCTTACTGTAAACTTCCTTCCCAGGGGCTACAACAAGGTCCGCGCATTTGCCGGCGACGGAAATGTAATGCCCACCAAATTAATCACAAACAATTACGAAACGGGAGATATCCGTGCGAGTGTCAGTTTCCTGCGTGTTCCTGATCCTACCGCATATTTTGATAATGAGTTTATCGGGCAATATTATGTTGCCAAATACCAGGGTACTGTAGTACAGGTAGGCACAACACGTTACAGTGATTCCAACTGGCTGTTGTATCGCCTCGCGGATGTTATTCTCATGCGCGCAGAAGCTTTGGTAAAGCTGGATAAGGCAAATGAAGCGATCCCTTTGGTGAATCAAATCCGGAAAAGAGCCGGTTTATCCGACCTCACCGTTACTGCTCCCGCAGATGTTGCTAAAGCCATTCAAAAAGAAAGGCTCTACGAACTTTGTTTTGAAGGTAAGAGATGGTATGATCTCCTCAGAACGGGAATGATAAATGAAGTACGGCCTACTTACATCGGAAAACTACTACTGCCTGTGCCACAGTCAGACGTTGATCAGGACCCCAATTTATTACCACAGAATCCCGGGTACTAGTAATGATGTAGATACCTTCCTTTTATCACAGGGATTGTTGTAAATATCATCCATTAAATGAATGTTCCTGATTGGAATGGATGATAAGCAGCATTCAAAAATATAAGTAATGAAGAAATATTTCGTACTAGCATTTTGTATTCCTGCGCTGGTTTCAATTTTTAATACACGAACGCAGGCCCAGTCTTCGGACATAAGAAACATTGCGAATGGCTATTCAATCTATGAAAATGGTTATATCGATCAACCCTATATGGTCGTGTTGAACGATGGCCGGTGGCTTTGTGCTTTTACAACAGGCGCCGGCAAAGAAAGTGCAGTGGGGCAGCATATTGTTTCTATGGTAAGTGCTGATCAGGGGAAATCCTGGTCAGTACCCGTACCCATCGAATCCAGTAAGGGGCCTTCTGCTTCCTGGGCGATTCCTTATCTGACACAGTTTGGGAGAGTGTATGTTTTTTATGACTACAATGGAGATAAGGTGAATACAATGAACGGCAAACCAATCAGTCATAATTCTGAATTAGGCTGGTATTGTTATAAATATACAGATGACAACGGACAAACCTGGTCAGACCGATACCGCCTACCAATGCCCAAAGCACCTGTAGATTTTAACAATGATTTTAAAGGAGACGTACAGCTTTTCTGGGGTATCGATAAGCCGAACAATGTGGGCAACGATATGATATTTGCATTTACACGGCTGGGAAAGTACGTTCAAGAAGTGGGCGAAGGATGGTTCTATAAATCCAGTAATATTCAAACCGAAAAAGATGCCCGGAAGCTACAATGGGATTTACTTCCTTCGGGAGATACCGGCATCCGTAATCCGGACTATGGGTCCGTTCAGGAGGAGTTTAATGCAGTACCGCTTAACAATGGAGGCCTTTACTGCATGAACCGTACATCATTAGGATTTGCGGCCCATTCCTATAGTCATGACGGGGGCAAAAGCTGGACAATGCCCGTTGCCGCCACTTATACGCCTGGCGGGTCACAGCTGCTGAAAAACCCACGGGCATGTCCAATGGTTTTTAAATGCAGCAATGGTAAATATCTTTTCTGGTTTCATAATAATGGCAGTACCTCCTACAAGAATAGAAACCCGGTATGGATAAGTGGCGGAGTCGAAAAAAATGGCTTGATCTATTGGTCGCAACCCGAAATACTCCTCTACAATGATGATTTAAGCGTTAATGGAATGAGTTATCCGGACATGGTGGAACAGGATGGAAAATTCTGGATGAGCGAAACGCAAAAAACAAAAGCCCGCGTACATCCCGTTAATAACGCCTTATTGGATGGCATGTGGAATCAGGCCAATGCTAAAGCAGCCATTAAAGACGGAATTATTTTCCAACAATCAAATATCAGGAAACCCCAAAAATATGCCTTACCGGATTTACCCGATCTACGGAATGGCGGGATCACTATCGACCTCTGGATCACCTTTAAAGATTTAAACCCCGGTCAGATAGTTTTTGATAGCCGAGAAAATGGGAAAGGTATGTCTATAACGGTAACGGACAAACGTACATTGAACCTTCAGATAAGCGATGGAACACATACTCAAAACTGGGATACTGATCCCGGGTTACTGGTCAAGGATAAATTACACCACGTGGCATTTGTGGTGGATGGATCACCGGATATAATAACAGTGGCAGTAGATGGAAAGTTGTGTGATGGCGGGAAAGACAGGGAATTTGGCTGGACAAGATTCAGTAACCAGTTAGTAGATATCAATAGCGGAAAAAAAGTGGCACTCGCTTCAGTATTCAATGGAAAAATTAAGAAGTTAAGTATTTACAACCGCTATCTCACTACCTCCGAATGTATTAGTAACTACCAGTCAGGTAAAAGGTAAGGTCAATTCAATTCTCAAGAAAACTTATTGAAAATGATGAGAACAATAAAACTTTTAATGATCCCGGCAATTTTTCTTGCCATCAGCTTTTCAGGCGTGGATCAGTTGCTCGCTCAATCGGCGGATTGGAGAAATGTAAAAAATGGTCATTCAATTTCAACAAATGGTTATTGCGATCAACCCTATGCAGTGGTGCTTAAAAACGGAAAATGGTTATGCGTTTTCACAACCGGCGCAACCGCCGAGGGTACAGGTGGCCAGCACATTGTCAGCACAGTTACGGAAGATCAGGGTAAAACATGGACAAAAACAGTGGCAATAGAAAATCCCGGGAGCGAATCCGCTTCATGGGCTATGCCTTACCTCACCAGGTATGGCCGGGTATATGTATTCTACGATTACAACGGCGATAAAATTCATGAGCTGAATGGTCAGAAAAATATCCGGGAAGATATGCTGGGCTGGTATTGCTACAAATACTCAGATGATGAAGGTAAAACCTGGTCGAAACGGTATCGCTTAAATATTCCGAAAACAAAACTGGATCTTAATAATGACTGGAAGGGCGAAGTGCAGATCCTGTGGGGTATCGGAAAACCGGTAGACGTTGATGGAGGAATGATGTTCGCGTTTACAAGAATGGGTAAATACTTAATTGATAATTGCGAAGGTTGGTTTTTCAGGTGCGATAACATCAATACAGAAAGAAATCCGGATAAATTAAAATGGTCATTACTCCCCGGAAATGAACAAGGGTTAAAGAACGAGAAGTTGGGACCTGTTAACGAAGAGCAAAATATATTTCAATTGAATAATGGTACGCTTTATTGTATGGAACGTACTATATCTGGCCACCCTGCTGAATCCTATTCACACGATGGAGGTAAGACATGGACTTTACCACAAGTGCCGCAATATTTAAATGGTATTGAACTTAAAAACCCCAGAGCATGTCCCAGGATCTGGAAATGTAAAAATGGGAAATACCTGTTCTGGTACCACAATAATGGAAGTTGGAATTTTACCTCCCGGAACCCGGCGTGGGTGAGTGGCGGGATAGAAAAAAATGGTAAAATTATCTGGAGTCAGCCCGAAATACTTTTTTATGAAGATGAGGTCGAAAAGCGAATGAGCTATCCGGATCTGATTGAACAGGGAGGAAAATACTGGATTACTGAAACAAACAAAGAAGAAGCAAGAAGCCACGAAGTTCCGGTAGATTTTTTAAACAAGCTTTGGTCGCAATTCCAAATCAATACAGTTGCTTCCAAAAATTTAATACAGGAATGGAAACAAGCAGACCTGGCCTCCAAAAGCACCGTAACAGTTCCGGAGAGCAATTACCAGCCCGGGTTCACGCTCGATTTCAGGTTGAGACTGGGAGATCTGCAACCAGGTCAAACTATCTTTTCTTCTAAAAACAATGGAAAATCTGTAGAAGTTAAAACCGCTGAATATGGGTCAGTTGAAATTATACTGAAAGATGGCACTGATTCCAGTAAATGGAATTCCGACCCAGGTCTTATTCCTGCATACGGTGAACATGGCGTTACGATAATCGTTGATAACGGACCAAAAATCATCCAGTTTGTGGTAGATGGTACTGTTTGTAATGGAAGAGATTTCAGGCAATATGGTTGGGGGCGATACACAGTAAAAATGGATGATTTCCGTTTCCTTAACATTGAAACCGGTCAGCTGGCGAAAGGACAACTTCAGCCTCAGGGCCAGGTAACGATGCTCAGGGTGTACAACAGACCGTTGATGAATACCGAAGCAATTGGCAATCAGAAAAACTATATGAAATAAATTTTTCCTGCTGATAAGAACGAAAAGTTATTATCAGCAGGAATCAATAATTAATGGATAATAAGAAAGATACTATGCAGTTTAAACGATCTATCATAAATAGCAGCATCGATACCGCAAAAGAAGTGATTAAACACTTTGGTGTTAGTATGCCGGATTTTGCAGCCTGGAAACCTGAAGAATGGAGCCATATAAAAAGAGAAGCCTACGCCGAAATAAAGGATTGCATGTTGGGATGGGATGTTACAGACTTCGGCAGTAATGACTTTAAAAATATTGGCAGGGTATTATTCACTTTACGGAATGGAAATAAAAATCATGCTAATTACCCAAAAGAATACGCCGAAAAATTATTAATTGATCCTGAAGGACAGCGCGCGCCAGCACATTTCCATCGCAATAAGCGGGAAGATATTATATGCCGGGCAGGCGGCAATATCCTCGTACAGCTTACCAAAGCCGACAAGGATGGAAATCCATCACCGGAACTGTTCACGATACAGGTAGATGGTTGTACTGTAAAACAAACACCGGGAGGAATTATCAGGTTAAAACCCGGTATGAGCTTATGTATACCACCGGGAACTATCCATCAATTCTGGGGAGAAGAAGGTACCGGTTATAAAATAGACGGGATCGGCTATACCTTAAGTGTTGAAGTGTCCAGCGTTTGCGATGATCTTTATGATAATGTATTTCTGGGAAACTATGGAACACGGTATCCTGAAATTGTAGAAGATGAACCAAAAAGATATTTACTCTGCAATGAATACCCGGAAGTCTAGTAAAAATAAATAATAGTCAATTCATACTCCTTAGGAATTCAACAAAAAGTAATATTACATGGATAGTAAGAAAATATTTAGCGGATTATTATTGTTTGCGGGCTTGATTTTATTAGGCGCAACTTTACTTTATTTCATAGGTAATATACTGTCAGGTTCTTTATTCATAACCGCACTGACACTCACTGCGATTGGTTTTTTGGGGTTCCCGCAGCTAAAAGGGTTTTCTTACACCATCTGGATATTAGTGGCGGTTGTTTGTGCCTTATTTTATCCATCGGCATTTATTACGGTAGGTGGTTTTGAACTGAAGAAAGTGATCGTTCCTTTTGTGCAGCTGACCATGTTTGGAATGGGGGCCCATATGAGTTTTGATGACTTCAAAGGAGTGGCCAGAATGCCTAAAGGAGTATTGATAGCTATATGTTGTCATTATACAGTGATGCCATTGATTGGATTTTTATTATCCAGGATGTTTAATTTTCCACCCGAGGTGGCTGGTGGTATTATCCTCATAGGCTGTGTACCCAGTGCTATGGCTTCCAATGTAATGTCATATCTGGCAAAAGCAAATCTTCCCCTGGCGGTTACAATAGGCGCCTGCTCCACCATACTGGCTCCTTTTATAACACCTTTTTTAATGAAATTTTTTGGTGGGCAGTATGTAGAGGTAAATGTTGCTCACATGATGATTGATATTACGAATATGATCATCATACCAGTAGTAGCAGGTTTTATATTTAACATGTTTTACTTTTCGAATGAAGATAAAAAAACAAAGATTATACAACTAAGTGCTTTTGCAGGCATCATTTTATTTACCAATCTCATCATGATGTGGGTACTGAATGAATCGGTAACTGAATTACTGATTTCTTTTGCAACATCCATGTGGTGGTTCTACTTCTTACCGATGGCAACAGCCATGCTTTTAAAACGCGCCCGTCATATCAGCAGGTCAGTGATAGAACAAGGGCTTTCTTTTGTTGCGATGGTTGGTATTGTGATAAATACCCTGGTTATTACTGCTGCCGGCAGAGATAATCTCTTGCAGATCGGCGGCCTGTTAATTATTACCTGCCTGATACATAATGTTTCGGGTTTTGGTATCGGATATTTTACAGCCAAAATATTCGGCTTACCCGAAAAAGATCGTCGCACCCTTGCATTTGAGGTAGGAATGCAGAATGGCGGCGTAGCCACAGGTATCGCATTAAAAATGGGAAAGGTAGCTACGCTTGGCCTTGCCTCTGCTATATTTGGTCCCTTGCAGAACCTCACCGGTTCTTCGCTCGCTAATTGGTTCCGCAAACAACCCGTATCCGATCAAAACGAAAATGATCATGCCTTATCCATCAACCAGGAAGCTGAATTCAAAAACGATCTTGTTGGCTGATTAAATTTCACTGTAGTAAAAATGGCTATAAACGCGCCTGTAGTCTATGGTCTCACCGTAACCCGATCAAAAATACGGATACTAAAATGATCAATTAATCTTTACAAATGAAAACAAAAGTTTTAATAACGGGTAACATCCCCCGGGAATGGGTTAGTGCATTAGAACCTGTTTCAGCAATAACCATCTGGCCTGGAAATGGAAGTTTTACAATGCCCCGGAATGATCTCCTCGCTGAAATAGGAAACTATCATGGGATAGTGAATTTTGCCGAGGTGAAAGCAGACCAGGAGCTTATACAACACGCCCATAACCTGAAGGTGATCGCAAACGCTTCTATTGGTTACGACAATCTAAATTTACCATTGCTAACCACCCATAATATCTGGGCTAGTAATGCGCCGGGGTTTTTCAACTATCCGGTGGCAGAATATGTTTTTGCAGGAATGATGACCATCTCCAGGCGACTGCTGGAATCAGATGATTTTATCAGACAAGGGAAATGGCACTCATTTGAACCAGGCCGCTGGGATGGCATAAGTTTAAAAGAGAAAACAGTAGGGATTATTGGGTTAGGGTCAATTGGAAAACATCTCAGGCTCATGTTGAAGGCAATAGGCGCCAATGTCATTTATAATACCCCCTCGCCTAAAGAAGAAGAAGGCTGGGTATCCTTCGAAGAATTAATCAGTACTTCAGATATTATTTCTATACATATACCACTTACTTCCAAAACCCGTAATTTAATAGATAGTAACGCCATCGCAAAAATCAGGGAAGGGGCAATTGTAATCAATACCTCCAGGGGATTGATTATGGACGAAGCAGCATTGATCCGGGCATTACAGTCCGGTAAATTGGCGGGCGCCGTACTCGATGTGTTTGAAAATGAACCACATGTGCCAGCGGAACTGAAGAATATGAGGAACGTTCTTTTAACCCCTCATATGGCGGGTGGTACTAAATCAGCAAGAGCAGCCTGTCTCAAAAGGGCTATTAGCAATGTGGCGGCGGTATTACAAGGCAACAAACCAATGAACGCACTTAACCAATTATCATAATGATTATAGAGAAAATTGAACTGTTTGAAGTCCCACCCCGGTGGCTGTTTTTAAAAATAACTACCCGGTCCGGTATTACCGGCTGGGGAGAACCTATTGTAGAAGGAAAAGCCGCCAGCGTTGCTGCTGTTGTCAAAGAATTACAACCATACCTTATTGGCAGAAACGCACACCAGATAGAAGACATTTTCCAGGTGCTGGCAAAAGGTGGATTTTACAGAGGCGGGATTATACAAATGAGTGCTATATCAGGTATAGAACAGGCCTTGTGGGATATAAAAGGGAAAGCACTGGGAGTCCCTGTTTATGAATTAATGGGAGGCGCAGTACGCGACAAAATGAGGATCTATTCCTGGATAGGTGGAGATACCCACGAAAAATTACACGAGCAGGCAACAGCACGCATAACAGCCGGTTATTCAGCTGTTAAATTAAATATTGCAGGTCAGTTGGAAGTACATCTGAACATTAAAAAGATAAAAGAGATAAAGAAAAATATCCAACTGGTAAGAGAAACCATTGGAGAGGAAAATGATTTGGCGATTGATTTTCATGGCCGGGTTCATAAAAATATGGCCAAAAGATTGATGCAGGAACTGGAGGAGTTTTCTCCCATGTTTTATGAAGAAGTACTGCTTCCTGAACATAGCCAGGGTTTTGGTCAGTTAATGAATATGACCTCGATTCCACTCGCTGCCGGCGAAAGACTTGCAGGCAGGGAAGCATTTAAGGATATCATATATCATGGTCACCTCGATATTCTTCAGCCTGATATAAGCCATGTAGGTGGAATTATGGAAGCCAAAAAAATCGCTGCCTGGGCAGAAGCTTCGGATATCATGATGGCTTTGCATTGTCCATTAGGGCCGATTGCTTTTTCCGCTGCACTACAATTTGATTTCTGTACACCAAACGCGTTGATTCAGGAAACAAGTATGGGTATTCATTACAACAAGGGAAATATCGATCTGCTTTCCTATGTTGTAAACAAAGAAGATTTCGCTGTTGAAAATGGCTTTATTAAAAAGAATAATAAACCCGGTTTGGGAATTGAAGTAGATGAATATGCGGTAAGGGAGATGGCTAAAGTAGGCCACAACTGGAGCAACCCGATCTGGAGAAATATGGATGGGTCATTCTGCGAATGGTAAATAATTACGAATAGAAAGATGAACAACACTTTTTTTATAAGCGTTGATTGGGGAACATCCAACTTTCGGCTCCGGCTGGTAGAAAAATCAACCTTACAGGTAATCGAAGAAATAATTACAGCGGATGGGGCTCAATCGATATTTTCAATCTGGCAGGAAAAGGGGGGCGATCGTGAATTTATCTTTCTTGATTTTTTGAAGAAGAAAATTAATCAGCTAAAAACACAGCTTTCAAAAGAAATAGAAATTGTCATTTCAGGGATGGCTTCTTCCAGTATCGGTATCCGTGAATTACCATATGCCCACCTCCCTTTTCAAATTAACGGAAAAGGATTGCACGTAGCCACTATCAGACATCCTTTATTTCCAAACGGAATTAAAGTAATTTCCGGCGTTTGCGGCGACTCCGATATCATGCGGGGCGAAGAGGTACAATTAGTAGGCCTGGCAAACGAAACAGGTCGGCACGGTAAACTCATTTACACCTTCCCGGGTACACATTGTAAACACATCCTGTGTGAAAACGGCACTATAACCGGCTTTAATACTTTTATGACGGGAGAGGTCTTTAATATGCTGTGTAAGCATACCATCCTCAAAGATTCAATTGATACATCAGCTGCCAGTGTGATGGACCTCAACAGTTTCGATCAGGGGGTACTAAGAAGTCAGACCACCTCATCCCTCCTGGAAGAGTTATTTAAGATCCGCGCATGGGATATTCTTGGGCACAAATCTGCTAAGGAAAACTATTTCTACCTTAGCGGATTACTGATTGGTGAAGAAATATCTACGTTGAAATCTAAATCTTTTGATCAGATTTTTTTGTGCGCAGGTAGTAACTTATACGAATTTTATAAACGTGCTATCCAGCTTTCAGGACTTGCTGATAAAACAACCTACCTATTGAAGGAAATCGTCGAAACCGCCGTTATCAGGGGACAGATAAAGACGATTGAGCAAATGGACGAATACTGATTTGTGCAGGATACTGATTAAAATTGTAAATAATTCAGGGTATGAAAATGAACAATAAATTTTCCTGGGAAACTTTTAACGCAATGCCGGTCGTAGGTATTATGCGGAATTTTCCTGCCGATATCGTTGCGGAAATTATTCCATTCTATCAAAAAGCAGGTTTCACTACTTTGGAAATAACAATGAATTCCGATGGAGCTGCGGATATTATAAGTGAATTAGTAGATGCTTATCCGGATTTAAATATAGGCGCCGGTACGGTTTGCGAAGTAGATGAGTTACAAATTGCACTCAAAGCGGGTGCATCGTTTATTGTTACACCCATTCTGAATGAAGCCGTAATAACCCATTGCGTGGAAAAAGGAATCCCTGTTTTCCCCGGTGCACTAACGCCAACAGAAATATACAGATCCTGGAAGCTGGGAGCCGATGTGGTAAAAATTTTTCCGGCAACACAATTTGGTCCGGCTTATTTGAAAGAGCTAAAAGGTCCGTTAAATAAAATCAAATTGCTGCCCACAGGAGGTGTTTCTCTTGATAATATAGCAGCATTTTTCAAAGCTGGCGCCACCGGTGTTGGAATGGGAAGTACATTGTTTGATAAACAAATGATGGCGAAAAAAGATTATGCAGCGATGTCCCAACATTTTAAAAATATCGCCGATAGGGTAAAACAATCAGTCGGCAGTTGACCATATTATTATTAAAGAGCTCATGGGGAAATAGTGGGTTTATCTAAAACACCTTCTCAATTCCCCACCGGTTCTTCTTTCCGTTGCACACCTTTTGTCTTCTGATATTCTTCAAACGACTGCTTGATATACAACAACAGGTCATACTCCGATGCCGTGTTCAGGAACTGGTAGCCGGGGCGGTATTTATACATAAAAGAGTCCAGTTCCGGGCTTTGCAGTTTGGTCATTTTACCTACTACTTCAGGGGAATATCTGTAGTCAATAAATTTTTCTTTCTCCCAGTAAAGCAGTTGTTCATGGAACTGTTCTTTACGTTTACGTGCTTTGCTGGGTACCAGGTAAGATAAAGCGGTAATAGGATTTGCCGGCAGTGTTTTCAGCACATCCATAGCGCCGGGTTTACGGTAGTTGAAATACCGGTCGTATTCATCGCGCATGGCGAGGGAATCTTTGCGGTGATTGCTTCCCATCACATTCACACTCTGCAGCTCAAACAAACGTCTTTGCAGATATACGTCCTGTGTAGCTGACATCCCTGGCGTAACGATCTGTTTCTGTGCATAGCTGAGCATAGAAAATTCCAATGTATCACCAGGCATTGCCTCGATATAAAAACGTCCGCTCTCACTACTGAGCGTTCCTGTTAAAGTTCTCTTGTTAACGATAGAAACAAAAGGTAATCCTGTTCTGGTATCCTGATCTGCTACCATACCGGACATGCGCACCTGGGCTAATGTATCCTGTAGGCTTATGAAAAAGAAAAAAAACAGTGCTCCGATATATGCTGTAATACGAATCATGAATTAAGTAATCCTCCAAATTTAATGTTCCCCTCGCAAATGAAAAGTTAAAAAAGCGTGCATAATCGCCTGTTGGGAGGCAAAATTATTAATAACCAGGCTAATAAATAGCTTATTTTTACCTCAATTCACTATTATCATGCCACATAGGATTGTTTTCGCTACACAGCATTATCAGTATCTGAAAGATCGCATTTTATCACTTTGTGGTGATCAGTGCGAAAACGGGAAACTGGAGATCCGGGATTTCCCGGATGGGGAACACTATCACCGCATATTGAGTAATGTAGGCAACAAAGAAGTAGTACTTATAGGTGGTACTATCGACGATCAGGAAACACTGGAACTTTATGATCTGGCCAGTGGTGCAATCCAATTGGGAGCGTTATCGCTTACAATTGTTATCCCTTTCTTTGGTTATTCTACTATGGAGCGGGCAGTAAAATATGGGGAGATAGTAAAAGCCAAAACACGCGCGGTGTTGTTCTCTTCTCTCCCGAATACTTCGCGGGGCAACAGGATTGTAATGATAGATCTGCATGTGGATGGGATCACCTGGTATTTCGAAAGCGGTATCCGCCCCATGCACCTGTACGCTAAAGATTTTGTAAAGGAAGCTGCCCTGGAAATGGCCGCAGGAAGGCCTTTCGTGCTGGCTAGTACTGATGCCGGCCGCGCCAAATGGGTAGAATCCCTGGCAAATGACCTGCATGTTCCGGCTGCCTTCGTTTTCAAACGCCGTATCTCCGGCGATGAAACAGCCATCACTGCCATCAGCGCAGATGTAAAAGATAAAATAGTTATTATTTATGATGATATGATCCGTACCGGTGGCTCTCTCATTCATGCGGCGGAATCTTACCGGGATGCCGGTGCAGCAGAAATCTGTGTAATCACCACCCACGGCATCTTTGCGGGTAATGGTTTTCAGAAAATAAAAAACAGCGGTATCATCAAACGTATCATTTGTACAGATACACATCCCAACGCACTGCTGATTAAAGATGATATGTTGCAGGTGAAATCTGTTGCCCAACTCATCGTGGATGCATTAGCTCTGGAAACATTCAGCTGATAGTATGCATCAAAAAACAATGGCATCGCTACCTGCTGTTGGCAAGCTATTTGTTTCACAGGTTTTGTGGGCCTGTAAAGCGAACTACTGTGCAAACCCCGCTCAAACACTGCATTGACAAGACATATTTACCTTTGCAGTAGGCTAAACTTATAATACAGATGCTGGATTTTCGTATAATCGAATACGGTAGTTGCGACTATCAGAATATGATCTCACTGAGAAATGAAGTACTACGTAAGCCGCTAGGGCTCACGTTTTCACAGGAATACCTTCAACAGGAAATAAATGATGTACTGATTGGTGCTTTCGGAAAAACAGCTGATGACACTTCCTTTTTAGCAGGTTGCTGTATCCTCACACCAACAAACGGAAACACCGTACAGCTGCGGCAAATGGCGGTTTCGCCAACATGGCAGGGCAAAGGAATCGGCAGCGATATTATCACTTATGCAGAACAATATGCTGTTGAAAACGGCTTTCATATACTGAGCATGCATGCCCGCAAAGAGGCCACTGGCTTCTATCACAAACTGGGCTACGAAACTTGTGGAGAAGAATTTACAGAGGTGGGCATTCCACACTACGAAATGAGGAAAAACCTGAAATAATATTTTTTTTGCCGCTGCAACCCATTGTAGAAGGCGTTTTGATTGTATTGTTATATTGATGGGTATTGTCAATAGAACAATAGACAGCAAAAAACTGTCAGAAAAAATTTTGTAACCTAATCCGAATAAAACGATGAGAAGCCATGTACTAGCCTGGACGGGGCTGTGCTATGCCCTTTTCTGCTATACCTCCAGCAGCGCATACACAAAACCCGAAAGGTATCTAAGAGCCCAGCAACAACCCGCGGATACTTCTGTTCCCGTAGTAGTGATTAAACCCGCTGCCGCCGACTCTTCCATAAAGCAAAAGGAGAAACAGGACACCACCGCGAAACCCGCACAGGATACAACGGCGAAACCTGCAACGGACACTACTAAGCCAGCCACTGATACTTCAAAGGCTGAAAAGCCCGCGCAGGACACAGGTTTGATCCTTCCTCCTGATGAAGCTACCGCTAAAAAAGACGTTGGAAAATTCACGCTCAACGGTTTGGTAAAAGATGATAAAGGCACGCCCATTCCAGGCGCCATCATCAAAAACAAATCAGCCGGACTGAATGCACAATCCGACCCTACCGGTAAATTCACCATCAAGGCGGGTATCAATGATACCATTCTCGTTACTTCACCAACCTTTGCAGACCAGACCATTCCTATCGACAAAAGGGAACCACTGGCCGTTACATTGTCGCCTGTCAGCGCCAATAAAAAAGTATTGGGAGAAGTAGTGGTAACAGCCCTCGGCATTAAAAAGAATCCACGCTCTGTTGGTTACGCCATACAGGAAGTAAGTGGTAATGCTGTACAGGAAGCCAAAGAAGTAAACTTCGTGAATGCGCTCACCGGTAAAGTTCCCGGCGTTCAGATCAGTAGCAATACCGGCTCCATGGGTGGTGCCACTAAAATTACCATCCGCGGTGTCAAATCTATTCTCGGGGATAACAATGCCTTCTTTGTACTCGATGGCGTACCCATGATGAATGATGTTACCAACGATCCCGGCCAGCAGAACGGTGGCGGTGGATATGACTATGGTAGCCCGATGCAGGACATCAACCCGGAAGATATCGAAAATATATCCGTACTGAAAGGTGCTGCTGCAACTGCTTTATATGGTAGCCGCGGTGCTAACGGTGTATTACTGATCAGCACTAAGAAACGCCCCGATAGTGAAAAAGGGATCGGCGTTACTTATAGCATGAATGCACAAATTGATCAGGTAGCTGTACTGCCAAAATACCAGAACCAATATGGCGGTGGTAACGCAGGAAAATTTGATACGCTTTATTATAATGAACATCCGGAAGGATTTCTGAATGAACAAAGTGCTACCTACGATGATAATAATGGGAGAGGTCGTTACGATCTTATGCCACAGTACGCCGTAGATGAATCATGGGGACCTAAACTGAATGGCCAGGTAATACGCCCTTATTGGTCATGGGATAAAGAAAAAAATAATCCTTTCTTCGGCAAAACAGATACCTGGACTCCGCATCCAAATAATGTAAAAGATTTTTACAGAACCGGCTTCACACTCACCAACAATATTGCCATGGCAGGCAGTAACGATAAAGGCAGTTTCCGCTTGTCTTACGGCAATATGGACCAGAGCTTTGTTCTTCCAAATGCTACAAACAAAAGAAATAATCTCTCTTTCAATGGTAGCTATGAATTGGCAAAAGGTGTGAGAGCACTGGCCTCTGTAAACTATACTTCATTACGTGTAAAAGGACGTCCCAGCACAGGATTCAGCGGACCAAATCCAACTTTGCAGTTCACCATGTACGGCCAGCGTCAGCTGGACCTGGATATGGAAAAAAGATATGCTTATGAAGACGGCTCCCAGATCACCTGGAACCGCAGGGCCTGGGACGATGCAGGTCCTTCTTCCAGTAACGGCCCCTACTGGAACCGTTATAAGGACTATGAAACAGATAGCCGCAACAGGATCTACGGATCTGCAGGACTGGATGTAGATGCCACCAAATGGCTCTCTTTCAGCGGCCGCGTATTCATGGACAGCTATAACACACTGGAAGAAGAAAGAACAGCAAAAGATTACCTCGCCGGCGGTTATGTTAAACGCGTACGCAACACCCGGGAAATGAACTACCAGTTAACAGCTAATATTAAAAAGGATTTCGGAAAAGACTTCCAGTTGAATGCTGCCTTAGGAGGCAATGTGATGCATCGTGAATGGACCGTTACAGGTGGAAGAACTTCACCGGACGGCCTCATCATCAAAGATGTATATAACCTGCTCAACTCTGTACAACCCGCAACAGTGATTGATCAGTACTTCGAAAAACAGATCAACTCTGCTTTTGCTACTGCCAACCTGGGATACAAAAATCTACTGTTCCTGGATCTCACAGGCCGTAGTGATTGGTCTTCCACACTGGTAGAAGGTAATAACCAATATTTCTATCCATCTACATCCCTTTCATTCGTCTTCTCGGATCTTCTGAAAGACTGGAAGTGGTTGTCATTCGGTAAAATCAGGGGTAGCCTCGCAGCAGTAGGTAATGATGCCGATCCTTATCGCATCTATAATACCTACGACTTTATACCTCCTTTCGGTAGTAATCCGATTGCCCAGTTTTCGCCTGTTTTATTCAACCAGGACCTGAAACCAGAGCGTACCACAGAAATAGAAACAGGTGCAGAATTAAAATTCCTGGACAATCGTATCGGTCTTGATGTTACTTATTACAGACGCGTTACCAAAGACCAGATCATCACGCTGGCATTACCAACAGCTACCGGCTTTACCGGCGCTTATGTAAATGGTGGTAGTGTAGAAAACAAAGGAATTGAAGTAGGCTTAAACCTGAATCCGATACGCCTGAAAGGTGGCTTCCGTTGGGACATCAACGCTAATATAGCCCGCAACCGTAACAAGGTACTGAACCTGGATATTGCACAGTATAATACCTCACTGGATTTCTTAACAATCGGTACCGACCGCCGTACACAAAAAGTATCTGTGGTAGGACAGGTAGGAGAGCCGCTGGGAACTATCCGTGGTACAGATTACACTTACCTCAACGGTGAGAAAGTTGTAGACGCCAATGGCCGTTATGTTCCAAGTGAAATTAAACCTATCGGTAACGCCTATCCGGATTATGTAGGTGGTGTTACAAATACTTTCACTTATAAAGGATTCTATCTGTCTGCATTGGTTGACTTCCAGCATGGTGGTGATTTCTTTTCTTACACCAACCTGTATGGTAACAAATCCGGCTTACTGGAATCCACCATAGAAAATGGTATTCGTGAAAATGGCATCGTTGTTCCGGGCGTTACAGAAGATGGTCATCCTAATACAACAAATATAAGTGCACAGGATCATTTCAATTACAATGGCGGAAATGTAATCAGCAAGGCCAATCTCTATGATGCAAGTTATATCTACCTGAGAGAAGCCAAATTTGGTTATAACCTGCCGGAGTCATGGTACAAAAAGATTGGTGCACAACAAGCCCGCATCTCTCTTTATGGCCGTAACCTGTGGTTGATAAAATCCAATGCACCCAATGTGGATCCGTCCAATATCCTCAATTCCGCTTCCAATGTGCAGGGAATTGAAGGCGGTGCATTACCGTCACTCCGTTCCTATGGCATAAACCTGAATGTATCATTCTAAATTTTGTGAAGATGACTAAAACGATTTTAAAATATAGTGGTGCACTGATTCTTTTGGCTTCGCTGGCTATTACCGGCTGTAAAAAGCTGGATGATATGAACCGTGATCCAACCAAGCCAACGGTTACGGAACCACAGTACCTGCTCACCGGTGCACAAAAGAGCACCATGGATATGCTGTATAATGGATTGCAAAACGGGTACATCGCGATGAGCTATGCGCAATTCTGGACAGGTACCTCCCGGACCAATGACAGCCAGTATACATTGGATGAAGGTAACAACGCCGCTTTCTGGAATACGTTGTACAGGGTGTCATTACACAACCTCGATGACCTGGTGAAGCAGAACAATGAGAAGTTAAGCGAACCGGGTGTGGCGAATCAAAATGCAATCGCCAAAATCACCAGTGCCTGGATCTTCCAGATCCTGGCTGATACATATGGCAACGTTCCGTATACAGCCGCTTTTCAGAATGCGACCAACATCACGCCTAAATACGATGATGCACAAACCATTTATAGTTCACTCATCGATACGCTGACAGCACAGATCGGTATCCTTGATTCTGCACAAACCAGTTTCACTTCCGGTGATGTCATCTACAACGGTGATGTGATGCAATGGAAAAAGCTCGCCAGCTCCCTGTTGCTGAGAATGGCTATCCGTATGGCTGATGCCGATCCGGCAAAAGCAAAACAGGTAATTGAGGCGAATTATCAAAATGCGTTGAGTAGCAATGCAGATAATGCACAGTTCCAATACCTGGATGGGGCGCCCAATCAATATCCGCAAAACGAAGCGCAACGCCCTGTCATTGACTTTGCAGTGAGCGCCACGCTAGTGGATTATATGAAAAGTGTGAATGATCCACGCCTGGAAATTTACGCCCGCCCTTCTCATGCTGATGATACCATTAAAGGGATGTTGTATGGCTGGGCTGCTTCAGATTCTAACCGGCTGGCACTGGATCATTATTCCTATCCGGGGCCGCAGGTGTATAGCGCCACGATGCCGGGTATACTGATGAGTTATTCAGAAGTAGAGTTCATCCTGGCAGAAGCTGCAGCCCGCGGCATGAATGTAGGGGATGCCGCTACCCATTATAACAATGGCGTTACAGCATCTATCAGCTACTGGCGCTCACTGACCAATAATACAGATATTACCGATGCCACTATCCAGGCATACCTGGATAAGGTACCTTATGTAGCTGCCGACTGGAGAAATGTGATAGGTACCCAGAAATGGCTATCGCTTTATCCACAAGGTTTCCAGGCCTGGTTTGAAAGAACCAGGTTGCATTTCAGCAAGCCAGGTGGCGAGCCGCTGTTTATTGCACCATATTCCAAATCGCTGGATCTTTCCGCACCGTTTGTGCCTTACCGTTTAACCTATCCACAGTCTGAACAAACACAAAACAAAGCCAGTTACGATGCGGCCGTTTCTGCTATTGGTGCAGATACTAAAGGCAATAAACTCTGGTTTAATAAATTCTGATACAACACTCAACTATAACTAAACCAACTAAAAAAGCGCCTGCATATAGCAGGCGCTTTTTTTATCCGGTAATATCATACAACACCCATCCCGCTAATCCAGGCTATCCTGCCAATCCTGGTCAGATTTTGGCTTTAAGCATCTGTGCAAACGCATCATATGCCTCACTTGTTTTAAAGGCACTGGTGGGGATAAGAAAGAAAGTTTTTTTATCTCTGTAGAGGAAGATGAATTTTTTGGTTTCCACCACGCGTGAAAAATTATTCCAGCTGATAGCACGTTGATGTTCACTGGCACGGGTGGAGATAAGTAATCCTTCATCGGAATACATCAGGTGAATATCATCTTTAAATGTAGCGGCTTTGTTATAAATGGAAACGGGAAGCAGGTACCAGAATACCCAACCCAGTAGCAATATCATGAAAGAGATACCGGTAAGTGCGTTGGTGGTCACCATATTAAAGGCATATCCCGCTATGGTGGCTAGTAAGAGGATAATAAGCGTGTTACGAAATACTTTTATTTCGCCCCGCTGCATAAAATGATAGCGCAATGCATCCAACACCTCTCTCTTATTATAGCTAAACTCTAAATGCATCAGCGCCTGGCAAAACGATTTTATCTGTTAACGGAAATCGACATAGGATTATCCATTTCATCACGCACAGTAACAGGTGCGTCTTTCTTCCGGTTGCGTTTTACGGTAGACAGATCGTCCTCGCTGAAGCCCGGAAAATTTTTCTTGATGAAAAGGAAATATTGTTGCAAGGTTTTTGGATCCACTTTAAAAGGGAAAGCAAGTTCCTTACCACCTCCTTTCAGGAAGTCGTTGGTGTTTATTTTAGTTTCGTTTTGTAAATACCACTTATACAGGTCCACAATAGCTTTTTCCAACTCTGCTTCATCTACTTTCTCTACAGTTTCTACCCTTGGAAATAATAAAACAAACTCTTCTACCCTTACAGGCTTTGGCTTATCGTTGTTTTTGGCATTATTACGGTTATCGTTGTTGTCCCCGTTTTTATCCCCATTATTATCTCCATACTTGAAACCAGTGTTGGCTTTCGCTGATGCGGCTGCGGCCAAAACTACCAACAGCATGAACAACAGCTTTTTCATAAGGCGTCAAATTTTCGAGTCTAAAAATACAATTATATTTTGAAATTCTTCAGGTTTTAACTATTCCCTTTCAGCTTTTAACAAAAAATACGAAAAGTACCAGCAGTCTCTATAGCATTTAGGGGAATATATGATGATATTATACAAATGAGGGAAAAAACAAAAGCAATGGCGAACCATTGCTTTCGAGAGTCATTTACAGTGCATGATGAATCACGCGGCGTAGGAATAATTGGTTTTTCATAGGACAGTAACCATAATAAAAATTAATACAATAACAAATATAATAAAATTATATAATGACGATAGCAATTGCCTTAAAATTAAATAAATACGAATATTCGAATGATTAATTTGAAAAAGAAGAAAATAATTGATTTTTTTTAGACAGAAATCAACAACCTCTCACCCGATGGAATACAGGGAGAAAAGAAAGGATAGAAAAGAGAGGTTTTAAAAAGCGGGTTTTAGCTAAAAAGTAAGGGTGCCTAGAAAGGCACCCTCAATTTGTTACTATCCTATGAAAACCCTATTTGAATACAAAGGTAAGGGCATGTTATTTTTCTTTGAAATTTTAAGGGCACAATAACATATCATTAACAACAGTTATAACATGCAATCAGCTGCAACCCATGCTGGTGCCACAATTCAAACATTTGTAACAAGTGCCCGATCGTACGGTAATATGTCCGCAAGTGCTGCAAGCAGGTGCATCGCTCTGCATACTCCTCATATAGTCCTGTGTTCCATGCTCCTGGTTATGTGCTGCTACAGCTTGCTGTTTTGCAGCCCTGGGGGCCTCACCCGCATTATTATTCCCTTTATAGGTGACCCGCACACTGGACAACGGCGGAATGACCGATTCCTGGTCATGATCTTCTTCGCCCGTATTTCCCGGCGCATCCAGGATATGTACCAGGTCCGTACGGCCCAGATATTCATACCCCAACACACGGAAAATGTAGTCTACCAACGAAGTTGCCGATTTAATATTCGGATGATCTACCATACCTGCCGGCTCAAAACGGGTAAACACAAACTTATCCACGAACTCTTCCAGCGGTACTCCATACTGCAATCCCACAGAAACAGCAATGGCAAAACAGTTCATCAAACTCCGCAGCGTAGAGCCTTCCTTGGCAAGATCTATGAATATTTCACCTAACGTACCATCATTATATTCTCCCGTACGCAGGAAAATAGCCTGTCCGCCTACTTTGGCCTTTTGCGTAAAGCCCGTACGCCTGGAAGGTAAAGTCTGCCTTTCCACAATACGGGAAAGCTGACGTTTCAGGGTCGTATCCTTACTGGCCAGCATGCGTTTATTCACTTCTTCCAGCAACTCATCTATCGTTAACTGATCCAGATCCACGATCTGCGCCTGCGTAGCAGCCGCTGCCACGGTATCTGTTTGCTTCTTTTTGTCACTCTTATTGCTCAAAGGCTGGCTTAACTTACTGCCATCCCGGTAAAGGGCACAGGCTTTCAGTCCCAGCTCCCAACTCATCAGATAAGCATCTGCAATCTCATGCACAGCTGCTTCATTGGGAAGATTAATAGTTTTGGAGATAGCACCCGATATAAATGGCTGCGCCGCCGCCATCATCCTGATATGACCATGAGGATGGATATACCTTTCTCCATGCTTCCCACACCTGTTAGCACAGTCAAATACCGGCAAATGCGCGTCCTGCAGATAAGGAGCCCCTTCTACCGTCATGGTACCACAGATATAGTCATTGGCCGCCTCTATTTGTTCATCATTGAAGCCAAGGGCATGCAGTAAACTGAACTCCAGGTTGAAATACTGCTCCGGCGTGAATCCCAGCCGTTGCAAACAGGCTTCTCCCATGGTGTATACATTAAATACAAAGGAAACATCAAAAGAAGATGCCACCGCTGTATCCAGCTTCTTCAGCTCTTCGGCAATAAACCCTTTTTCACTCAGCGACTGGTGATTAATATAAGGCGCGCCCGCAAAATTGCCGGTACCTTTGGCATAATCCACAATAGCTTTTATTTCATTGGTCTTGTATCCCAGGTTCTTTAATGCGGTTGGAATAGACTGGTTAATGATCTTAAAATAACCGCCTCCAGACAGCTTCTTGAATTTCACCAGCGCAAAATCCGGTTCCACACCCGTGGTATCGCAATCCATCACCAGCCCGATAGTCCCTGTAGGCGCAATAACCGTTGCCTGCGCATTCCGGTATCCATACTTTTCACCATATTGTACAGCCTCATCCCAGGCCCTGGTAGCTGCTTTCAGCAGGTAATCCGGGCAATATTTTGCATGAATTCCCCTGGGAGCTATTTCCAGCCCCTCATAGGCATCGGTGGCATCATAGGCCGCTGCCCGGTGATTCCGCATCACCCGGAGCATATCGGTCTTATTCTCTTCATACCGGGGGAAAGTACCCAGGTGGGCAGCCATTTCCGCTGATGTTTTATAGGCTACGCCCGTCATGATAGCGGTGATAGCTCCTGTAATACCCCGCGCGGCATCGCTGTCATAAGGAATCCCGCTCACCATCAGCATGGAGCCCAGGTTGGCATATCCCAACCCCAGGGTGCGGTATTCATAACTCAGCTGTGCCACCTCTTTGGATGGGAACTGGGCCATCAGTACGGAAATTTCCAGTACTACCGTCCACAGCCGCACTGTGTATTCGAAGCCGGCCACATCAAAAAGGTTCTTTTCCTCGTCAAAAAAGCGGCGGAGATTGACAGATGCCAGGTTACAGGCAGTATTATCCAGGAACATATACTCTGAACAGGGATTAGAGGCATTAATACGCCCTCCCTGTGGACAGGTATGCCACTCGTTGATAGTAGTATCAAACTGGGTTCCGGGGTCAGCACAGCGCCAGGCAGCATAGGCTATCTGCTCCCAAAGTTCCTTTGCCTTCACCGTTTTCATCGTCTTGCCATTGGTACGCCCTTTTAATTCCCACTCACCGTCTGCTGCCAGCTTGTGAAAGAAACTATTGGGGATACGAACGGAGTTATTTGAATTTTGTCCGGATACGGTTCTGTACGCTTCTCCTTCATAGTCGGCAGAATAGCCCGCAGCAATAAGTGCCGCCACTTTCTTTTCCTCCTCCACCTTCCAGTTGATGAACTCCATGATTTCAGGATGGTCCAGGTCCAGGCAAACCATTTTGGCCGCCCGGCGGGTAGTACCACCCGATTTAATGGCCGCCGCGGCCCGGTCCCCGATCCGCAGGAAACTCATGAGCCCGCTGGAAGTACCGCCGCCACTCAGCTTTTCACCATCTCCCCGGATATGGGAGAAATTGGTACCCACGCCTGAGCCGTATTTAAAGATGCGCGCTTCCCGCATCCACAGATCCATGATACCGCCATCATTCACCAGGTCGTCATTCACACTCAGAATAAAGCAGGCATGTGGTTGGGGACGCTCATAGGCTGAAGTGGATTTCTCCAGCTTGCCGGTATTTTGTTCTACATAGTAATGTCCCTGTGGTTTTCCTTTGATGCCATAGCTTTCAAATAACCCGGAATTAAACCACTGCGGCGAATTTGGTACACAGCCCTGGTTAAGCATACAATAGCTCAACTCCTCATAAAAAACCTGTGCATCTTTCTCGGAAGCAAAGTAACCATACCGCTCTCCCCAGGCACGCCAGCAATTAGCCATACGGTGTACCACCTGTTTTACAGACGTTTCCCGGCCCAGGCTGCCATCTCCCTGTGGCACCCCCGCCTTGCGGAAATACTTCTGCGCCAGGATATCCGTGGCTATTTGCGACCATCCCTCCGGTACTTCCACATTATTCATCTCAAATACAATATCTCCACCCGGATTACGGATCACTGAAGAACGCAGATCATATACAAACTGCTCATACGGACGCACATCTTCCTTGGTAAAATGACGGGAAAACGCGAGCCCACTTTTATTATTGACTGGATTTTTCATGCCCATGAATTTTTTCTTAGGATTAGATTAATGACTCTTAACGGGTGTCTTCTAAATTAATTTTTATACGCGGAGAAATGGTGTTTTATTATGCACAGATTGTGGATAATTGCACAAACAGTTTGCCACCGTATTTGTTATAAACCAAACTGATACAAATAAATCCGGCTCAAAATTTGCCTTTAACAAAGCTTTAACCGTAAGTGTTACTTATAAGGCAATAAGTATCATGAAGTTCATGAATAGAAAATGGATTGCATGCATATTTATTTAGCAATGTGGGTTATTAATAAAAATATTATACATTTGCGACAACCGGAACAATGCGCTATTGATGTACAATAAAATATACACTTCGTTCATCGAAAGAAAGGCCAGGAAAGAAAAAGCATTCGCGGTTTTGATTGATCCGGATAAGGTTACCCCTGCCGGGATCATTGAGCTTGCTGCGAAATGTATCGCCGCCAAAGTAGACTATATCTTCCTTGGAGGCAGCCTGGTAATTACCGATCATCTTGATGAATGTGTGCAGCAGCTGAAAGCCAGCTGCAATATACCCGTAGTTTTATTTCCGGGGAGTCCTTCTCAGGTCTCCCGGTATGCTGATGCATTGCTTTATCTTTCCATGATCTCCGGTAGAAACCCCGAGTTATTGATAGGTCAGCATGTAGTATCTGCTGCGGCCGTAAAGAAAAGTCAGCTGGAAGTTATCTCCACCGGTTATATGGTGATAGATGGTGGTGCCCCCACTACCGTATCCTATATCAGTAATGCAACTCCCATTCCATCAGATAAGGCAGATATTGCCATGTGTACAGCAATGGCAGGCGAGATGCTGGGCATGAAAGTGATTTATATGGATGCCGGCAGCGGTGCCCGTATCCCGATCACGGAAACGATGATCAGCCGGGTAGCCAGCCAGGTAGATGTACCCATTATTGTAGGTGGTGGTATCCGGGATGCCGAAAAAGCATACCTCAACTGCAAAGCAGGCGCCGACATTATTGTAGTTGGAAACGCCATCGAAAACGACCTCTCACTCATCAAAGAACTGGCGGACGCCGTACATTCCGTTCCAGTAAAAGCATAAAAATATTTTGGGATTTTTTGATTTACGAATTTAGGGAATTGAAATGCAGCAGAGGTTATCTAGTAGATCTTCGCTGCATTTCAATTCCCTAAATTCGTAAATCAAAAAATCCCAAAATATTTAGAGGCTCATCATCTCTTTAAACTTCACCGCCTGTCTGCGGCTCACTTCAATTTTTTCACCGCCACGCATTTCCAATAACAGACCGCCATTGAAGTAGGTGTCGATTTTTTCGATCATCCGCAGATTAACAATATGTTTTCTGTTGGCACGGAAAAATACCCGTTCGTCCAGTCTTTCTTCCAGTGCATTAAGCGACTTCAGAATGAGTGGCTTATTGGTTTCAAAATATACCCGGGCATAGTTGCCTACGCTTTCAAAGAGGCGAATTTCCTGCAATTTCACAAACCAGCAACGGTCTCCGTCTTTCACAAATACCTGGTCGTTTTCAGACAACAGGGTACGGATACCGCCGGCAGCAGCCAGCTGATCTTTTTCATCCTGCTGATGCAATTTGTGAATAGCATCGGCCAAACGCTTAGGTTCTACCGGCTTTAACAGGTAGTCCAGCGCATTGTACTCAAATGCTTTCAGCGCATATTCATCATATGCGGTTGTAAAAATTACCTGTGGCGTTTTTTCCAGTTCTGCCAACAGATCAAATCCGGTTTTATCCGGCATCTGAATGTCCAGGAACAGGAGGTCAGGATGCAGTGTTTCTATCTTTTCTATACCATCCTTCGCGTTCACAGCTTCTCCTACCACCACAATTTCCGGGTGATCTGCCAGCAATTTTTTCAGTTCACTCCTGGCTAGGCGTTCATCATCTATTATCAATGCTTTTTTCATTGGCAATATGAAGTTTGGTTGAGGATTAAATTTATTAATAAATAATAATGCCGTAATCGGCTACTTACCCATTACAGCCGTTCCGTATAACAAGTGATCAAAGCAACGGCATTACCACCCTGGCTTCAACCGTTTTCTCATCTTTGTTTCTGATATCAAAGGTAGCTCTGTTTCCAAATAGCAGACTCAACCTTTGTCTGGTACTCTGTAAGCCAAATCCATGCCCGTTTATGTTATTTTCTACTATCTGACCGGTATTTTCAATGGTAATTTCGTGTTGCATGCCGATAAGCCTGGAGGTAATAAATACCGTACCGCCACTGATCATCCTGGAAATACCATGTTTAATCGCATTTTCCACAAGTGTTTGCAGCATCATCGGAGGTACCGGCATTTCCAGTGTATCCGGATCAATCTCATATTGCACACTCAGCCGTTCCTCAAAACGGATGTGTTCCAATGCAAGGTAATCCTTTACAATGTTCAATTCGTTTTCCAGGCTCACCGTTTCGGCTTTTTCAGTGGCCATAGAACTACGTAGGATATTGGAAAGCTCTGTGATGGCTGTTCTTGCCCGTTGGGGGTTTTCATCCACCAGTGCCCGGATACTGTTCAGCGCATTAAAGATAAAATGGGGATTCAGCTGCGCCTTGATAGTTTTCAATTCCAGCTCCTTTACGGTCGTTTCCAGTTGTAGCTGTCCTACCTGCGAACTTCTGTTCCGCTCAATATAATGCCAGATAAAATAAATGAGCCACCAGATAGCAGTAATAATGAAGGAAGATGCAATTCCCACGAAAACAGGTGCAAACATTGCCTTCCCTTTCCACACAAAGCTCAGCACAAAATAATATCCCAGGTAGAGTAAGATGCCGGTGCCGGTAAGCATGGCGAAAAATAACAGGAGCTGCTTTTCAAAACTATAGTTTACCCAGTTAAACCGGTGAATAATATTGCGGAAAAGATGCGTGGAAATTAAACCAAAAGCCATAAATACCAGTACATTCACATAGTGAAATATGCCGGGAACTTTATTGGAGAAGGTAATGGCAAAAAATGTGTTAACTGAGAAATATGCCGTCCACCCCAGCATCTGACACCACCAGTATTTAGATATCTGTTTAAACATCAATTCAAATTAGTAAACTTCCCCTGTATTTCAAAAGTACCGTATGCACTACCCTACGGATACCTAATTGTTATAAATGGTGAATCATTATTGGTAAATGGCGAATGGTACCCGCTGAATGGTCAAATATCAGCAAACTGTCTCATTTTCCCTGCTTATCCGCACTATATAACCCATATTTTTTAGTATTTTTGTCACTTATTATAAACCCTGAGCCATTAATATGAACATCACGGCCGGTCAACTGTTAAGCCAGATAAAATATCCTGCTGACTTGCGAAAGTTGAATAAAGAACAACTCCACCAGGTGTGTGACGAATTGCGTCAGTACATTATTGATGTTGTAAGTGTGCATGGCGGCCATTTTGCGGCCAGCCTTGGCGTAGTAGAGCTTACTGTGGCGCTACATTATGTATATAACACGCCTTATGACCAGCTGGTATGGGACGTAGGTCACCAGGCCTATGGCCATAAAATCCTCACCGGCCGGCGGGAAGAATTTCCGACCAACAGGAAATATAAAGGGCTCAGCGGGTTTCCTAAAAGAGATGAAAGCGAATACGATACATTCGGTGTAGGGCATTCTTCTACCTCTATCTCTGCTGCATTGGGTATGGCCATGGCCTCTCACTATAAGGGAGAATTTGACCGTCAGCATATTGCCGTCATCGGTGATGGCGCCATGACAGCAGGTATGGCTTTTGAAGCACTGAACCACGCCGGCGTGGCCAATGCCAACGTGCTCATTATCCTCAACGATAACTGCATGTCCATCGACCCTAACGTGGGTGCACTCAAAGAATACCTGACAGATATTACCACTTCACCTACCTACAACAAGCTCCGCGACGATGTATGGCATCTGCTCGGAAAACTGCCTGTAGGCAAGCGTTTCACCCGCGATATGGCCTCCAAGCTGGAAGCCAGTCTCAAAGGCGTGGTATCAAAATCCAGCAACCTGTTCGAGTCACTGAAGATGCGCTATTTCGGCCCTATCGACGGTCACAATATCACCAAACTAGCCGATACCCTCCAGGACCTGAAAGATATTCCCGGCCCTAAACTGCTTCATATCGTTACCACAAAAGGTAAAGGATATGCACTGGCAGAAAAAGATCAGACCACCTGGCACGCGCCCGGTCTGTTCGACAAAATCACCGGAGAAATTTTCAAGAAACAGGTAACAAGACCTCAACCACCTAAATACCAGGATGTTTTTGGTCATACCATGATAGAACTCGCTGAACAGAACGATAAAATCATCGGCATCACGCCAGCCATGCCTTCTGGTTCCTCCCTCAAATTCATGATGGAGAAAATGCCGGAACGCGCTTTTGATGTAGGTATCTGCGAACAACATGCAGTGACCCTCTCTGCCGGTATGGCCACCCAGGGCATGCGCGTATTCTGCAACGTTTACTCTTCCTTCTTCCAGCGCGCCTTTGATCAGGCGGTACATGATGTAGCCATTCAGAAACTGCCGGTTATCTTTTGCCTCGACAGGGCAGGACTGGTAGGCGAAGACGGACCTACACACCATGGCGCCTACGATATTGCCTACATGCGCAGTATCCCGAATATGATCATCAGCGCCCCCATGAATGAAGAAGAACTGCGTAACCTGATGTATAGCGCACAACTTCCTGAAAATAAAAACCCTTACGTGATCCGTTACCCGCGCGGACAAGGCGTGATGCCGGAATGGCGTACACCCTTCAAAGCCATCAAACCAGGTACCGGCCGCAAGATCCGTGATGGAAAAGATATCGCTATCCTCTCGCTGGGCCACACCGGAAACTTTGTTACCGAAGCCTGCAAAGAACTGATAGCCGACGGCTTACAACCCGCACATTATGATATGCGCTTTGTAAAACCACTCGACGAAGCCATGCTGCACAACATCTTCCAGTCATTTGATAAAGTGATCACTGTAGAAGATGGCGCCATACTGGGCGGATTTGGCAGCGCCATACTGGAATTCATGGCTGCACATCAATACAAAGCAGCTATTAAAATAATGGGCATCCCTGACAGGATCATTGAACACGGCAAACCGGAAGAACTCTACCGCGAATGCGGATTCGATGCTGCCGGTATTGCACACACTACCAGGGAAATGCTGAAGGAAAAAATTACGGTAACCATTTGACCAGGATTAAATTTGACCAGGATTAAATTGATTATAAGGATTTATAGGATTTAACCGGAAGATTTAAACGGAGATATCCGCGTAGTTCTTCCAGTTAAATCCTATAAATCCTTATAATCAATTTAATCCTGGTCAAATGTATCTACAATTAAGAATAACCGACATCATACGCGAAACACCGGGCACCTATTCCTACCTCCTGGAAAATACGGCGCCTGAACCAGTCAGTTATCTCGCAGGACAATTTCTCACTTTCATTATCTCCTTAAATAACAAGGAATATCGTCGTTCCTATTCTTTCAGCTCCACACCAGGAGTAGATCCATATCTTTCTGTAACCATCCGCGAAAAGGAAAACGGGGAAATCTCCCGGCACATCCTGCGCACCTGGAAAAAAGATGATATCGTGACGGCTGTAGAACCTTCCGGCCGCTTTACTTTTGAACAAGCTTCCACTACGCCGCGGGACATCATGCTGTTGGCCGCAGGCAGCGGTATAACCCCTGTATTTTCGCTTTTAAAACAGATCCTGAAGGATGAGCCTTCTGCAAAGGTGACACTGATTTATAGCAACACTACGCCCGGCAATGCGATCTTCTATCAACAACTACAGGTGCTGCAAACAAAATACAGTCAGCAGCTGCATTGCCTCTTCCTTTTCAGCAATGATCCCGACAGTCACCACGCCTACCGCCGGCTGAACAATATACTGCTGGAACGGATCATCCAGGAACAGTTACATTTTAATCAATCCGATGCACAATTTTTCGTGTGTGGCCCACCGGATTATATGCGCATGGTTCTGCTTACGCTCCGCTTTATGGGCTTTAGCGAAGAACAGCTACACAAGGAGAACTTTGTGGTAAATACGGATACAAAACTCGCCAAAATGCCGCTACCAGAGGATACCAGCACCCGGGAGGTGACTATCCATCTTCGTAATGTGGCGTATCAATTGTCTGTACCCGCTAATCAAACGATACTGAGCTATGCGCTGGAACATGATGTGGCGTTGCCTTACAGCTGTAAAGGAGGTGTATGCGGCTCCTGTACCGCACAGTGTATCAGCGGTAAAGTATGGATGCCCGTAAATGAAGTACTCACTGATAAAGAACTGGCAGAAGGGTTGGTACTCACCTGTGTAGGGTATCCGGCAAGTGACCAGGTGATCCTTGAATTATAAAGTATATTAATGGAAAAAATATTCTCAATCAGCTCATTGCGGTATTATTTTTCCGTTGCGGTTATTTTTGTTACTTTCTCATGAAATTCAGACAATGCGGACTTCCCTTTCTAAGGTTGCTTCTTTCTGTCTATTATTTATTATCATAGCCATCAATGCATACCTCATTCAAGGAAGTGAAAATGCGTTACAAAAAAAATGGCTGATCACAGCTGAAATAATATCCTGTTGTGCTTTGCTACTGTTTGTCATTGGCACTCTCCGAAAAAATTATCATTCCCTTCAATATCAGCGGCTTTTTGATGAACATCCCGTTCCCATGTGGATATATGAAAAAAAGACGCTCCGGTTCCTCTCTGTAAACCAAGCTGCCGTTGAAAAATATGGATTCAGTAAATCAGAATTTGCACAATTGACTTTAGCAGATATCCGTGAGCCGGAAGAAGTGCCGCAGCTGATGGAAAATATCAAAGAACGTGGCGACAATATATCATACCGCGGAATCTGGCAACATCGTAAAAAAGACGGGACTACTTTCTTTGTAGAATTATACGCGCATGCTGCTGTTTATTACGGAAAAAAAGCGCGCTTCATTATGGCGAAAGATGTGGATGAACAGGTTAAAGCCGCCAGGGAAGCGCACCAGCAGGGGATACGGTATCAATTGCTGGCACAGGCGATCAATGATGCTGTATATGACAGGAATCTGCTCACCAATGAAGTCAGCTGGAATCATGGAATGGCAAACCTCTTCCGGCATGCGCCCCCAGCAGAAGACGGCATTTTTGAATGGTGGAAAAGCAACCTGCATCCCGACGACCGGGAGCAGATCATTTCTTCTCTGGATAAATGCCTGGCTACCGGCAGCCATCACTGGTCAGCAGAATACCGTTTCCAGTGTGCTGACGGAAGTTATAAATATGTAGTGGATCGTTCTTATATCATCTACGAAAAGAATATTCCTGTGCGCATGATTGGTATTATGCAGGACATGGATAAGCACGTAAAACAAGCCATGAAACTGGAAGAACAAAATAAAACGCTCCGGGAAATTGCATGGATCAATTCACATGAAATACGTCGCCCGGTAGTTTCCATTCTCAGTATCACGGGGATGTTTGACAAAAGCAATAAGGACATTCATCTCAATTCCCGTCTGATGGACTGGTTATATCAATCCACACAGCAATTGGACGATATCATCCATAAAATAGAAGACAAAGCAAAAGATATCCAGTGATCTAAATATCGTTAGTCATAAAATGATTGAAATCATCTTTCAACTCTGCAAATAATTTCTGGAATATTTCCATGCGATGCTGCATGGTATTGTAATCGCAAACCGGGCGATCATCATGAACAACCTTTAAAGGCTCATCCAATATACTTTTCGCGCATTGTTTCACATCGTGAAACATTTCATCGGCGACTTCGCGCTGGCGAAGAAAACGGTTTTCAAAATGCTCTACTTTCGTCATTACCTCACGGGGAGCTTTACTCAGCGCGATCTGTTCCAACCTTTCGCGCATCATTTTCACATCATTTCTTACATCGTTCACGGCTTCCTTCCATGAGTTGATCTGCTGGTGCAGATCGGTAGGCTGTGTTGTAATTTCCATGGTGTATTGATTTATCAGTTTAAAAGATGATAAAACAGGTATCCATCATTACCAAACGCTGGTAGCCAATATCCATTTAACAGTTTACCTCAGACCCATTCAATAGCAAAGACCTTATTCTAAGTTACAATCTTTTTCAATGCGGCCATAATAACTTTCCGGCTTACAGGTAGATGCCAAACTCAGGGAAAAATTCCATGGCTTCGAGGATTCCTCCGGCGCCGCTACGCTGTGCCCGCAATACATTGGGCATCCCCTTGGTACGGACTAACAGCTCCGGTTCGGCTTCTCCCACTACAACGCCTTTGAAGCCCATTTCATACATGGAATAATCATTCATGGAATCACCGGCCACCAATACCTGTTCATGTGGTAATGCCAGCACGCCCAACAGTTGTTGTAACGTATTTCCTTTATTCACTCCTTTTGGCAATATGTCCAGGTATTTCCCCGCAGACAGGATCAGGTCACAATGCAGTGAAGTAGCCACTGATCTGGCGGTATCGATATCTGTAGCATCATCATAATAGTAGGAACAACGGTATTGCTGATGCGCTTCCTGGTGAAGTAATCCTTTCACGCTTTTCAGTGTTTCCCGGACATGCCCTCCCGGCCAACGCGCTGCAATACCGGCCTGTACTGGTTCTACAGGCGCCATGGAGGCCAGGTGTGTTACGGTGGCACCCACATCACAAATGATATACTCCGGTTTTGGTATCGCAGGGTTTTCCAGTAATGCCAGTACACTACGTATACCCCTTCCCGTTACAAACACCAGTTGAATATCTTCCCTGTTATTCAATAAACTGTATAATTCTTCTTTATCTGCTGCTGTACCACCTAAGAAGGTACCGTCAAGATCTGTCGCTAATAACATTATAATTTCTCCGTTGTTTCAGTTGCCCGTTGGTTAAGAAATAAATTTTGTGTAGGAATGCCAAATTTAATCCCTTCTTTTTCAAATGCTTCAAATAATTGCAGGTTAATGGCCTGCTGTATATCCATATACAGGTTATAATCTCCTGACTGCACAATAAAAACATTCTCATACACGATACAGAAGTCGCCAAAATTCAACAGGTGTGATCTGTCGAAAAATGCATTCCCTGCATCAGCCACCGCCTTTTTTACCATGCCAGGAATCAATGCCAGCTTATCTCTCGGCGTATCTAAAGCAACATTGAATTTAAATACGATACGCCGCGTTGCCATCCGCTTGTAATTATGCACGCGCGAATTGGTCAGATCAGTATTTGAAAATACCAGCTGTTCACCACTGAGACTGCGCAAACGTGTAGTTTTAATACCGATATATTCTACCGTGCCGAGTTTATCCTGCACAATAATAAAATCACCTATTTCAAATGGCTTGTCGAAGAAGATAACAAAGTAACTGAATAAATCACCCAGGATCGTTTGCGCAGCCAGTGCAATGGCAATACCACCAATACCCAGACCGGCCACAAAGGTAGTCACATTAAAGCCCCAGTTACTCAGCAACACCAATATGCCAATACCCCATATCAATGCGGATACCACCACCATGATACCTTTCACCTGCTTGGTTTTCTCTTCGCCTCTTTCCTGTCCGGAGAGATAACTTACAAACATGAATTGCAGTAAAGTCGTGACCGCACGTACAACAAAAAAGGTAACGCAGATAGAAAAGAAGATGCCTGTCCACTTATCAACTTTAGGTGCTAGTGTGAGCTGCTGCAGTGCAATGTATATGCCTCCGATATATAATAAAGGAACAACTGTGCGTTCAAAACCTCTTACAAAGAAATCATCAAACTTACGTTCCGTTCCGGAAGCCCAGTTTTTTATTCTTTTTAGTATAATTTTTTTTAAGATCAGAATGAGCAAAACAATGACGATGAAAGTGCCAAGTGCTATGCAATAATCTTGTACCGTGTTGTGCCAATACTGTTGTGCCAGGAATGATTGCATTGAAAAAAGTTTTATAACTGCTATGAAAATAATAAAAAGAAGAGACCAGCCTTACGGCTGATCTCTTCCTGAATATAACGGGTTAATATATAACGAAGTGTATGATTAGTTCAGCATCGGTATATCTATCAGCAAAAACTCTGCCGGTTTCAGTATATCAACTGTTATTTTGTTGTAATCAGACAAGCCGATAGCATCACGTGTATGCAGTATTTCATCTGCAACTTTTATTTCTCCGCTGATCAAAAACAGGTAGCTGCCTATACCGGGAACTTTTGATGAAATATCAATTTGCTGACCGGCATCAAACTTTCCTAATGAAAACCATGCGTCCTGGTTCAGGTGCAGTGCATCATCCGCGGCATCCGGTGAAATCACTACCTGTAGCGCGTTTTCACGTGCAGTCGGATCAAATGTCCGTTGATCATATCTTGGTGTTACATTCCGTTCTTTAGGAAATACCCAGATCTGTAACATATTCGCATCTTCCGTTTTGGAAGCATTAAATTCTGAATGCATGATACCGGTACCTGCACTCATTACCTGTACATCGTTTCTGCGTATCACTGCCTGTCTGCCGGTATTATCACGATGTTCCATCCCACCATCCAGGATGATAGATACAATTTCCATATTATCGTGTGGATGCGCGCCAAAGCCCATTCCACCCTTTATAAAATCATCATTCAGTACACGCAATGCACCAAAATGAATCCTGTTGGGATCGTAATAATTTGCGAAACTAAATGAGTGATGGCTCTTTAACCAATCATGATTGGCATAACCTCTGCTATCTGCACGATGAATAATCTTTTCCATAAAAAATCTCCTTATTTATACCATACAAAGATCGGTATAAACGTTGTGGATTGGAATGGATGATATGTTGAAAAAAGTGGACAGAATATTTATGGATTTACGAATTTTTTGATTTACGAATTTTGTTATTTAAAAAATGCAGCGGAAATTACCCAAAGGTGATCTCCGCTGCATTTTTAAATAACTAAATCAAAAAAATCGTAAATCCGTAAATACTGGTTATACCAGTACGGCATCCATGGTAATATCGGTATTCAGCAGTTTGCTGATAGGGCAGTTCGCTTTAGCGTCTGCGGCCATTTCAGCAAATTTTGCTGCATCCAGACCAGGAACGCTGGCTTTTACTTCGAGGTGGCTGGAAGTAATAGCGCCATTATCGAGGGTTATGGTGCATTTAGTATCGATGTTACCGGGAGTGAGACCAGCGCCGGTAATCACGAAGCTCAGTTTCATGGTGAAACAGCCGGCGTGAGCAGCAGCAATTAGCTCTTCGGGGTTAGTGCCGATACCGTCTTCAAAACGGCTGCTGAAGGAGTACTGTGTGTTATTCAGTACAGTGGATTGTGAACTCACGGTTCCTTTACCTTCTTTACCAGTGCCTTGCCAGTTGGCAGATGCAAATCTTTTCATGTTAGAAATTTTTTATTATTTGAGGTGATAAATCTGTGTGGAGGTCCAAATTACAAAATTAATTACTAATAGGACCAGGATTTGATGGATTTAAAAAGATCACCCTGATTGATCAGGTAGATATAAAAGCGCCATTATAGCTGGTCTTTCCTCTTATCTACGTGATCAATCAGGGTGATCTTTTTAAATCCATCAAATCCTGGTCCTGTCTTTAAATCATCTCTACCAATTCATCCATTGGCTTACGTACCTTTTTAGCATGTTGCATCACATCATCATCCGCTCTGAAACCAATTGCAGCTATTACTACAGTAGCAAGTCCTTTATCTTTGAGTCCTAAAATTTCATCATACTGTGCAGCATCAAAGCCTTCCATCGGGCAGGCATCAATGTCTTCAGCAGCTGCTGCGGTGAGCAGTGTACCCAGTGCCAGGTAAGCCTGTTTGGAAGTCCACACTGCTGCATCCTTTGCGTCCAACCGGTTTACGGTTCCCTTCATAACACCGGCAAAACCTGCCAGATCTTCGGGGTTGATATTACGGGTAGCCGCGATATTTTTCGTATAGTCATCTACGTGAGACGCCTGTAAATCGTTATACCTGGCAAACACTACCAGATGCGAGGCATCTGTAATCTGCGTCTGATTCCATGAAGCTTTTCTCAGTTGTTCTCTTACTGCCGGATTCTCTACCACCAGGATCTTATACGGCTGTAAGCCATAAGAGGAGGCGGAAAGCCTTGTAGCGGCAATAATACGGTCCAGCTGTGCAGCACTCAACTTTCTGGCTGCATCAAACTTTTTCACGGCATAACGCCATTCGAGCTTCTGTAAAATATCCATTTTTATTGCTTTACCATTTGCACGTTCGCTAACAATTTCACTTCATCACTCAGCATAATACCACCTGTTTCTGTAGTAGCATTAAAAGTAAGTCCAAAGTCCTTGCGGTTAATTTTACCACTCAGTTCAAAACCAGCTTTGGTTTGACCGTATGGGTCCACTACTTCACCGCCAAATTCCACTTTCAGTTCAACCGGGCGTGTATTATCACGGATGGTTAAATCACCGATCAGTTTATAATTTTCGTCGTCTACTTTCTTCACTTCTTTAGATACAAATTTCAGCTTTGGATATTTTTCTGCTTCGAAAAAATCGCTTGCCAGCAAATGCTGATCACGCTGTGCGTTCTGTGTAGTAACGCTATTGATATCTGCTTCAAAAGAAATATTTGCAGAGCTGAAATCACTATCAGTTGTTTGCATGGTAGCATCAAATGTTCCGAACTGACCGGTAACGGTCGTGATCATCAGGTGCTTTACTTTAAATTGTACATCACTATGTGAAGGGTCAATTTTCCAGGTTGTCATATAATTATTGTTTTAAAATCGTTATTGAATTAGTTTAAAAAGCCCATTTTTCCGGCGTTGTAATCGTTGATTGCTTCTTTGATCTCATCTTCTGTATTCATTACAAAAGGACCATAAGCGAAAATGGGTTCATCAATCGGCTCTCCGCTCAAAATCAGCATAGCTGTATCTTCCAGCGCAGTAACCGTAATATCTGTACCATCATGTTCAAACAAAACGGTTTCTACTCCTTTGGCTGCGTTGCCGTTAAAATCAGCTTCGCCGCGCATCATCACCACGGCAGTATTAAAATGCTGTGGAAAAGTAACATCGAGTTTATCGCCTTTTTTCAACTGCACATCAAGTACGTTAACAGGTGAAAAAGTTTTAGCAGCGCCCTTGGTACCGTTGAACTCACCGGCAATCACTCTCACAAAGCTGCCTTCTCCCAGATCAATCACCGGGATCTCTGCTTTTGTCAGGTTCTGATAACCAGGTTTGTTGTTTTTATAAGCTTTGGGAAGATTTACCCATAGCTGGGCCATTTCTACCTTGCCGCCACGTTTACTAAATTCCGTTTCATGTTTTTCTTCATGCACGATTCCTGCAGCCGCAGTCATCCACTGTACATCACCAGGAGCTAGTTTTCCCTGGCTGCCGGTAGAATCACGGTGTTCCAGTTCGCCCTGGTATACAACCGTTACGGTTTCAAATCCTTTATGCGGATGCTGATCCACCCCACGTGGTTTGTTGGTAGGGGGGAAGTAGGATGGCGCGCCATAGTCCATCAGTATAAAGGGGCTGATCTTATTGTTCAGCGAGCGTGTGCCACCAGGCAAAACACTCTGTACCCTGAATCCGTCGCCCACCAGGTGGGGGGCCGGCGCTATTAAAATCTGACTTACATGTTTTGTTGTTTTCATATTGTTTGCCTCCTTAAGACAACACAAAAGTACATGTTACAACACCTGTTGAGAATGGATAAAACTTCTTCTGTGATGGACTTTTTTTATAAAAAGGGGCAAATTAAGGTTGGTGGCTGATTATGCGGGAAGCCTCCTTGAATTCAGAAGGGCTTTGGGTGGTATATTTCTTAAAAAAGCGGCTAAAATAGTGTGGATCGTCAAAACCGAGCTTGTAGGCTATTTCTTTGGCAGTAAGGTCTGTATTATACAAATACCTTTGTGCCTCCAGGATCACGCGGTTACGGATATGCTCTCCGGCTGTAATACCGGATAGTTGCTTGCTGATCTCATTCAGCAACACCGGTTTGATATGCAGGATAGCCGCATAATCAGATACCGTTTTTAATTCCTGGTATTTTTCTTCAATCAGGTTTTTAAATTTCAGGAAGATAGAACTGTTATGCACTGCATGTTGTTCGGGGGAGATAGCCAGGTTTTCACCCTTGATACGGGAAGCCAGCACCAGGAAGTAACGTAGCAGGCCATGCAGCGCCGTTTCATATTCCGGCTCACGCATGGTCAGTTCTTTCTGCATCAGGCGCACAATGGCTTCTATATCCATGGCCTGTTCTGCATTAGGCGTAATGATACTGCTAAACTGGTTATTGAAAAAGAGGCCGGAGTTAATGCCCGAAATCTGTGTCTGGTCTTTCAAACACATGAACGCATCCTGAAAAGCGATCATATAACCATCCACTCTTTCGCTCATTTGCAGGTTGTGTACCTGGCCGGGAGCCAGGAAAAACAGGGTATTTTTCTTTACTTCATGTATTACGGTATCAATGGTATGCAACAGCTTACCTTTCTTGATCCAATAAATGGTGTAAAAGTCGTGCCGGTGGGGTACGCCTACCTGGCTAAAAAAGGTGTTGCCCAGTTCACATAGGCCAGACACCACAAAAGTAGGATCAATATTGGCGTATGCCGGTAATGAAACTATCCCGATATTTTCACGTTTCTCAGCCATCTATTAAAGTCCCCGCAGGTTCTTCCTCCCTATCGGCAGGATCTATGTATTCAATGATGAAATTGTTCCGTCCTTCTCCCACCATAATGCCCATGTGCTTCATTTGTACCAGTTCCAGCATGCTGAGAAACAGGAAAATGGCGTGCACCCGGTCTTTACAGTGATCAAATATCTTTTCAAAGGCCAGGGTTCTTTCTGCGCGGGCCAGTTCTTCCATATACATCCTGGAACCTTCCATGGTGTAATCGTACTTGTACACCACATGTTGGGGTTTATTATCACGTTCCTTCACGCGCAGCATTACCTTTTCAAAGGTTTTAGCCAGTTTAAACAGCGTGAGGGTCTGTACCTCCGTACCTTCACTGGTCACTTCACCGATTTCAGCCAGCTCCTTTGCAATGTTGCCGCGCTTGATATGCAGCATACGGTCTGCTTCCAGTTCTGCCAGCTCTGCTGCTGCCAGCTTGTAGCGTTTATACTCAAGGATCTTGTCGATGAGTTCCATACGCGGATCAATCTCATTACCCTGTTCATCCACTTCTTTACGTGGTATCAGCATCTTTGCCTTAATACGCATCAGGGTGGATACAAACAGGATGAACTCGCTGGCGAGTTCAATATTCAATGTTTCTATATGGTGTACATAATCCAGGAACTCATTCGTAATGGTCGTAATGGGAATATTATAAATATCCAGCTCATCCCGTTCTATGAAGAACAGCAACAGATCAAAAGGACCTTCAAATTGCGGTAATTTGATTTTATAGGTGACTTGCTCGCTCACTTGCTAATATTTTAAAATTCCTGGTGCCGGGCCGCTGCAGTTCGCAGCGGCGCCAGCTATCAAAAATAACAAAATTCCGGCTAATCAGAACTTAGCAGTGAAACCTATGCCTATGACCTGTTTGATCTGCAATCGCGCCCCTTTCACCCCTGTTTTCTTGTTTTCAAACACTTTTACATCATCATCATAGATCATATCACATGACAGTAAAGCAGAAATCCATTTATTTACTTTCAGCTCCAGCGCATTGGTAAAGAAAACATCGATGTTTTGTGGATTATGACGATAGTCTGAAAATAAATCCAGGCGACCCTTATAAGTTATATTTTTCCCGATGGTTTTAATATAGTTGGCAGATAGATACGCGCCCAGTTCATATTTAAAATGCGTGCCTGTATCTACGCCATAGGCGCCCTGTTGGGAAAGCGCATCATCCATTACCAGCACAAACCGTGAAGTAACGGGGGACAGAAATAAAGAAAATTCCGGTACCGGCTTATAATCAAAACCCGGTGACACTAAAACATACGCCGGTGCAAAGAACCTGGAAGATAGCTGTGGCGTGGTATCTGACGGATAAAGAAAACCATCCGTAAACTGGGTCCGGAGATTCACTAACCCACTGGCATACCAGTTATGACCAATTTCATAACCATATTTTGAGGTCAGGTCTATACGGTCATCGCTTTTACGGCCACCGAGACTGGTAGTATTGATATAGCCATATGCCAGATCAGCTACGTTGTCCCAGGAATGCTTTCCTTTTTTGTAGAATGCCCATGCATATACATTGGAACCCAGGGAGAAAGAAAAGTTATCTCCACCCGCGGCCCAATTGGTCAATGATCCCTGGTTAATGTTTACATTGATATTCAATCCCTTTTTCCATAATTTGGGGATTGTATCTGCTGCGTCCTTTTTGATCTTCGTCGAAGCCTCTTCACGAGATGTCTTCATCCAGTCATTTTGTGCCTGTGTGCTCATGTAACACAGTAAGCTACAGGCAATGGATAAAGTAAGTTTTTTCATCAATAAAATTTTTAAGATTAGCGTATATACATAGCATTCAGATTCCTTCTGTAAGAAAGAATCTGAATGCAGGGGGTATGCAGAAAATTATCTTGGTTTCTTTAATTCGTCGCGTATTTCCATCAGCAGTTTTTCCTGAGCAGTAGGTTCGGCAGGAGCAGGAGCCGCTTCCTGTTTCTTCGTCAGGCTATTCATAAATTTCACCAGGAGGAAGATACAGAAGGCAATGATCAGGAAATCAATTACGCTCTGAATAAATGCGCCATAAGCAAATACCGGTGCGCCCGCTGTTTTTGCTGTTGCAAGGCTGTCGAAATGCGTCCCCTTGCTTTCATTCAATAATATGAATTTGTCTGTAAAGTTTACACCGCCTGTAAAAATACCGATCACTGGCATCAGGATATTATCTACCAGTGACGTAACAATTTTACCAAAAGCACCTCCAATGATCACACCCACAGCCAGATCCATCACATTTCCTTTGGTAGCAAACTCTTTAAATTCTTTAATGAATGACATAATGCAAGGTTTTTATTGGTGAAAAAAGTAAGCGAAATTAGTGCTTAAACATGGAAGTGTTTAATTATTAGTATATTATTTCTTCAATCTTGGATATTTCATTTTCAGTGATTTGAGTGTATCCCTTAACGTTAGTGCAATCACGTACTCTTTATACCAGTTGTGATCTGCCGGTACAATGATCCATGGAATGTCATTACAATGGTTGAAGGCATCTTCATATACATCCATATATTTATCCCACAGCTTTGCTTCGGCTAAATCATTTTCATTATACTTCCACATCTTACGGGGATCTTCTGTACGCTCCACCAGGCGCTGCTGCTGGGCTTCAGGAGAAACATGCAAATAAAATTTAAGGATCCGGGTTTCGTTATGAACGGATAATAACTTTTCAAAATCGTTGATGGCACGCATCCTTTTGAAAGCGATCTTATCATCTATCCACTTATGTACCCGCTGGATAAGAATGTCTTCATAATGCGACCTGTTAAAAACCTGGATCATTCCTTTTCCCGGCGCATGCATATGTATACGCCATAAAAAATCATGCTCCGCTTCTTCTGTGGATGGTGCTTTAAAAGAACGTACGGTACAGCCCTGCGGATTCAGCGTACCCGTTACATTCTTAATAACACCGTCCTTACCACTGGCATCCATACCCTGAATAACCATTAACACACTGTATTTATGCTGTGCGTATAAAAGGTTTTGCAGTTCGTCCAGTTCTATTAATATTTCCCGGGTTTCCGCCTTTATCTTTTCTTTATCAAGCTTCTTTGGGGCGGTAGTGCTGATGGTTGACAACCTGATCTTACTCATGTATTTACATTCTTATAACTAAATTTAACAAAATCAGGTCAGAAGTGTTGCGTAGATCCCAATTTATATTTTGCTTGAATACAGTTATATCCTGACCTTTGTAGTCCTAAAAAATGCCATATTGAACCATCGCTTTGCCCATTGGGGTGTTTTTCTCTTGCTATCGCTCACGTGGGGTAGCTCATTTATTTTAATGAAAATAGGATTGGAGTCGTTCACGGCTTATCAGGTTGCCAGTCTCCGGTTGGTAGCTGCCGGCCTTGCCCTGCTTCCTTTTCTTCCGAAGGCGATCAGGCAAATACCTGTAAAGAAACTTCCGTTGATCTTTCTCTCCGGAGTTTTGGGTAATGGTATCCCTGCATTTCTGTTTTGCGTGGCTGAAACAGAAATAGACAGTTCACTGGCAGGCATCCTGAACTCATTAACGCCACTGATGGCCCTCCTGGCAGGATTAGTCCTGTTTAAAAGTCCCATAAAGAAAGCGCAGCTTATAGGTGTGTTCATCGGGCTGCTCGGCGTAGTGTTATTGTTTACTTCCAAGGGCATCAATACAAACGGACATTGGTTTTACAGCCTGCTGGTGATCCTGGCAACTATCAGCTATGGTATCAATATCAGCCTGGTGCATCATTACCTGAAAAATTTCGGCTCCTTACAACTGGGGGCTATTGCTATGTTTTTGTGTGGGCTGGTTACTTTCCCCATTTTGTTGTACAGTAATTTCTTCCCGCAATTTACCACAGCAGATGCTCCATGGCGCTCACTTTCAGCGGGTATTGTGTTAGGTGTGATGGGTACGGGTGTTGCCGCTGTATTATTTTACCAGCTTATCAAAAGTACGGGGTCCATGTTTGCCTCCATGATCGCTTATGCGTTACCGGTAGTAGCTATCGGATGGGGGTTACTGGCTAAAGAATCCATTAGCTGGATACAGGTGTTGTGTATGGGTATTATTCTTTTAGGCGTATACCTGGTAAACAGGGCAAAAGATAAGTAAGCAGGCCGGCCTTTAATAAGGAAGGCTGACGCATATGCATCAGCCTTTCTTATATATTTTAGTTGCCCGATACTAGATGGACATAATTTCTTTCTCTTTTGCTTCGCAGTGTTTTTCTACCAGCGTGATGTTCTTGTCAGTTACCTGTTGGATATCAGCTTCTGCATCCTTAGCGGTATCTTCACTCAAACCATCTTTCTGTAATTTCTTGATCGCTTCAATGGCATCTCTCCGGATATTCCGGATGGCTACTTTCGCCTGTTCGCCTTCATTATTCACTCTTTTCACAAATTCTTTTCTTCTTTCTTCTGTGAGTGGTGGCAGGAAAAGGCGGATAATAACCCCGTCATTTTGTGGGTTAATGCCGATGTTGGCCGCTATAATAGCCCTTTCAATAGGCTGAAGCATATTTTTTTCCCATGGTTGTACGGTAAGGGTACGTGCATCCGCAACACTTACGTTGGCTACCTGGTTGAGTGCCGTAGGTGCGCCATAGTAGTCTACATTAATACCATCCAGTATCTGAGGATTGGCTTTACCAGCCCTAACTTTTGTCAGTTCCAGTTCCAGGTGCCCGATAGCTTTCTTCATCGAGTCCGCTGCATCATCCATGATAAGCGTTAGATCATCTTGCATAACATAAATAGTTAAGTGCGTGCAAACCTACAGGTTTTCTTTTAATCATCAAAGAACGGGCACAAGAATAGCCGCAACAACAACTGTTTCAGGCCTGGATACCGCGTAAAACAGCTATATTTTTTTTCTGACTGCGTTATTTATCCTGTAATACTCCGCCGGTGGTAACACGAAGAACTTTGGGTGCTGCAACGCCCTGAACTGCAGGCTGTGTAATAGTAGGTGCGGCCGGTTTAACAGCCAGTTTCCTCTTACGTGCCATGTATAGCATTCCGGTACAAATGGTTGCTGCTCCCACCACTGCTGTCATCAGCCAGGTGGTGCCCAGCCCTTGCAGAAAAAATGCGGCCACAATGAAGAGCGCATTGATGCCTACAGATACAAGGGTGGTTTGTGTATGATTCAGTTTTAAATCAAGCAGATAATGATGGATATGATTCCTGTCGGCAGAGAACGGAGATCTTCCCTGTAGCATACGCACGGAAAATACGCGCAATGTATCAAACAACGGCACAATCAGAATAGCGACCGCCACCGCAGGTGCAGCATTTATCGGCATTTTCCCGGCTGGATTTCCGGCCACGTCAATAAATTTCATTACGAGCACTGCGTTGACCAATCCTATCAGTAAGGACCCCGTATCACCCATAAAAATGCGGGCAGGAGAGATATTGAAGATTAAAAAGCTGGCCAGACCACCTGCCAATGCAAACCCCAGCACGGCATAAGTGATTTCTCCTACATGCAGGAAATAAGCGCCCATGATGGCACTTACCAGCAAACCAATACTTCCGGCATGCCCGTCTACCCCGTCAATCAGGTTAAAAGCATTGATTACTACGATAAAGGTGAAATAAGTCAGCATCAGGCTGATATTGGGAGGTAAAGCGTAGATGCCCATGAAACCGTACATGCTGGTAATCTGTAAGTTACCTAAGTAAATGATGGCAAAAGAAGCCATCAACTGCCCGATCAGTTTCTTTAAAGGAGACAGCCCAACGAGGTCATCCTTCATTCCCACCATGAAAATAATGAAGAAGGCCGCCATCATGTATTGAAACGGCGAATTCTGCAATGCGGGTACACATATTGCAGCAGCGATAATAAACCCTGAGAAAAATCCGATTCCTCCCAGTGCTGGTATACGCAGTTTATGCGTTTTCCTTTCGTCCGGTTCGTCGTATAAATGCTTTAATTCCGCCACCTTAATAAGGATAGGAATGGAAAAATAGGTCACAACAAAACTTAGGACGGTAGCAATTAATACATTCTCCATTAGTGGGGCTTATTTTGCAAAGATATTAATTTCAATGAAATATGTAAAGAATCGTTAAAAAAATCAGGATTTTTAATAATTTGAGATCGCAAAAAAATCGTTCAAAGCCACAAACTCAACAAATTCAATTAGTTTTGCGGCACAAAAAAGATCAAGTATCATGCCACAGCTCAAAGATATTGCTACCCAGGTAAGAAGAGACATCGTAAGAATGGTACATGGCGTTCAAAGCGGCCACCCAGGAGGCTCTTTAGGTTGCGCAGACTTTCTTACTGCATTGTATTTCAAGGTTTTACAACATACGCCACAACCATTTGATATGGATGGACGTAACCAGGACCTCTTTTTCCTGTCAAACGGCCATATTTCCCCTGTATTCTATAGCGCACTGGCCCGTTCCGGGTACTTTCCTATACAGGAACTGAGCACTTTCCGCAAATTGGACTCCCGTCTTCAGGGACATCCTACCACCCACGAACATCTCCCGGGCATCCGTATTGCTTCTGGTTCCCTTGGACAAGGCATGAGCGTAGCTATTGGTGCTGCCCTCTCTAAAAAGCTCAACAACGATAAAAACCTCGTGTTCTCTCTACATGGCGACGGCGAATTGGAAGAAGGTCAGATCTGGGAATCTGTGATGTTTGCTCCCCATCATAAAGTAGACAACCTGATTATCACAGTGGACCTTAACGGTCAGCAGATCGATGGTACTACTGACGATGTAGCCGGACTGGGCGACGTAGGCGCTAAATTCGAAGCTTTCGGATGGCTCGTTATGCACATGAACGGTAATGATATGGATGACGTAGTTGCTACCCTGGAAAAAGCTAAAAGCCTTACCGGTCAGGGTAAACCTATTGCCATCATCATGAAAACAGTAATGGGACAGGGTGTTGACTTCATGGAAGGCCACCACGAATGGCATGGTATCGCTCCAAACGACGAGCAACTTGCCAAAGCACTGGCTCAACTGCCCGAAACACTTGGTGACTACTAGAATAGAAGCCTTTCAATAATATTCAGGGATTTTTTTATTTACGAATTTAGGGATTTGAAATGCAGCGGATATCTACACAATAATATCTGCTGCATTTCAAATCCCTAAATATTTATGTGGCTTTCAGTGTAATAACCGCTACAGCGGCTCTCTTGGCTGGGTACCAACTGGCAGCCACCCCTATTACGATAATGGTCACAAATACCAGTAAAAAGTCCTGCGGGTGCATGCTTACCGGGTAAGCATCTACCAGGAAGGAAGTACCCTCCAGTTTAATGATCCCGAAATGCTGCTGTAGCAGGCAAAAGGCAGTACCTAACACAAATCCCAGCAGTGTACCAATACCTGCAATTATTAACCCTTCCGCTAAAAAGATCCGCATTATCAATGATTTACGCGCACCCATCGCCTTCAGGATCGTAATATCTTTTTGTTTCTCAATAACCAGCATATATAAAGAGCCGATCATGTTAAACGCCGCTATGATCATGATAAAGCTAAGGATCACATATACCGCCCATTTCTCGGTTTGCATAATGGCATAGAGAGATTGGTTCTGCTCATAACGGGTTTGTACTTTATAACCGGCGCCCAGCAGCTGTTGCAGCTTGATTTTCAGCTGATTTTCGTCTACTCCGGGGCTGGCGGCTATTTCCAGGGCCGACATTTCATTATCACTCAATTCCAGCAACTTACGCAGGAAATCGATGTTTGTGATCACATACTTGCTGTTAAACTCCTGCTGGATAGCAAAGGTACCTGCCGGATACAAGATTCCATTGTTCAGGGCATCCTCCGGTGTCACGAAGGCATTTACCTTGCGGCGGGGCACATACACCGTAACGGGAGCCAGGCTATGTACAACATCTACCCCCAGCGCACCCTCCAGTTCCAGCCCCAAAACAGCCCGGTAAGCCTCTTTGTCGCCGGTATCAAACCGGCCACGGACAATATTGTTCTTAACGTCTGTGACATTGTTGTAATTGCTATCCACTCCCTTCAGGATAGCGATCGTAGGCTCGTCACCGTAGCGGAGTACTGCCTTTTCTTCCACCACCTCTGAGTAGTGGGCAATGCCGGGAGTTTTGGCAATCTGCTGTAATTGGGCAGGGGTCAGCAAAATAGTTTTACCGCTGGCAGGCGCCACCCTGATAGCCGGATAAAAAGAAGAATACAGGGATTTTACAAGTCCCTCGAAACCATTGAATACACTCAGAATCACGATGAGGGCGCCTACCCCTACTGCAATCGCGGCTACACTTACCCATGCAATAATATTAATTGCATTGGTGGATTTTTTCGCGCGGAAGTAACGGGATGCAAACTGCCAGACCATCATTTTTCTGTCGTTCTTAAATGCTATTTATTATCGCCTTCTTTAATATTCGCGTCGTCTTCTTTGATCTTTTTAAACAATTCTTCCATTTTAAATACGTAGTCGAGCGTATCATCCAGGAAAAAACTAAGTTCGGGCATACGGCGCAATTGCTTGCCTACACGTAATCCCAGGGCTTTCTTTATTTCCCCCATTCTTTCTTTCATCCGTTCCAGCATTCCGGTAGGGGACTTTATCTGAAACATGCTCAGGTAAACCTTTGCCTCCAGCAGGTCAGGCGTCATTTTCACAGCAGCTATGGAAATCATACCTCCATCTACCACATTAAATCCCATCCGCTGAAATACACCGCTCAGCTCTTCCTGTACTAATTGTCCTATTTGCTTTTGCCTTTTAGTTTCCTGCATCTCATTCAATTTTAATCGTTAGTAAAAAATGGCCTGCTGTACGATAATAATATAATTACTGCACAGCGCCAAAACAGGAACCTGCCGCCAACAGCCCTATTGAATGCGAAATTAACCATTTCCCCGAAAGATTGACCTAATTACGGGTAAGGCATCACTTAATTATACTATTTTTGCCTCCTAATAAAAATCAGGCGTTAAAGCACCAGGAATGAAGACTTTCAAGCGATTACTCGGGTATGCCACTCCTTTGCATCATTATATTCCGGAATATGTTATCTATACAATCATAGGTATCGTCTTTGGTATGGTCAATTTTGCCATGCTGATCCCATTGCTTACTGTCATTTTCAACCAGGTAGAGGATATCCCCAAAACGCTGACCCATCCTTCGTTTTCACTTACCATCGGCTACTTCATTGACCTGTTTAACTATTACTTTTATAATTTTATAAAAGCCAGTGGTACCAAGCAAAGCGCCCTGTATTTTGTATGTGCCGTGATCGGTGTATGTATTACCATTGCCAATCTCGGACGCTATATGAGTACCCGCGTGATTGTAAGGCTGAAGATGACCATGATCTCCAGGTTACGCACAGGGCTGTATAAAAAATTCACGGAACAGTCGCTAGGCTTCTACAGTGAAAAACAGAAAGGTGATCTTTTATCTACCATGACGAATGATGTACAGGAGATAGAAGGTTCTGTGGTAAATTCCATCCAGATTCTGCTGCGCGATCCTTTCATTATCATTGGCTACTTTGCAGCCCTGTTTTACATCTCCCCAAAACTTACCTTATTCACCATTATATTCTTTCCCTTCTCCGGCGTTATCATTTCCTATATCTCTAAAAAATTAAAACAGAAAGGATGGTATAGCCAGGAACTGCTGGGCAAGATCCTCAATGTAACGGAGGAAACCCTCGGTGGCATCCGCATCATACAGTCGTTTACCGCCGGGCGCTTTATGCAAAAGAAATTCGGTGAAGTGAATCATCGTTTTATAACCGTGAGTAAAGCCATGTTCAACCAGCGAGAGCTGGCATCTCCGGTGTCTGAAATTATGGGCGTGATTGTCGTAATTGTGCTGGTGATTTATGGTGGTACACTGGTGCTGAATGGCAGCGATCTGCTTACCGGCGCTACCTTCATGACCTACCTGGTATTCTATTCACAGATTATGCAGCCGGCTAAAAATATTTCTACTGCCATCACTACCATACAAAGGGGAATGGTGGCCAGCGAGCGGATCTTTAATATACTGGACAGCCCGGTGACCATCACCGAAAAGCCCGATGCCAAAGCCATTACCACTTTCAATAGTCAGATACAATATGACCATGTGTCTTTCAAATATGAACAGCAATATGTACTGAAGCAGATTGATCTTACCATACAGAAAGGACAGATGATTGCCCTGGTAGGCCGCAGCGGCGCCGGCAAATCTACCATGGCGGACGTATTACCGCGCTTTTATGATGTAAACGAAGGCACTATTCGTATAGACGGTACCGATATACGCGATGTGAAACTGGATGACCTGCGCGGCCTGATAGGCGTAGTGTCGCAGGAGGCTATTTTATTTAATGATTCTGTTTTCAGCAATATTGCATTCGGGTATCCCGAAGCAGACAGGAACGCTGTGATACAGGCGGCAAAAATTGCCAACGCACATGAATTTATTGAACAGCTGGAAAACGGATACGATACTTTCATCGGTGACCGTGGGCTGAAACTCAGCGGGGGCCAGCGTCAGCGTCTTACTATCGCGAGGGCCATCTTTAAAAATCCGCCTATCCTGATCCTCGATGAAGCTACCTCCGCATTGGACACCGAATCAGAAAAGCTGGTACAGGGAGCACTCGACAAACTCATGCAAAACCGCACTACTATTGTAATTGCACACCGCTTAAGCACCATCCGCCACGCAGATGAAATTATAGTGATGGACCAGGGAGAAATAAAAGAACGCGGTACCCACGAACAACTGCTGGCACAACAAGGCACCTATTATAAGCTGGTGGAAATGCAGGAATTTAAATAATCAGTATTCATCTGTTTCTGATTAACTATTTCTCTTATAACAACAAATAAACAACAAAAGTCAAATCAGGTTAATCTGTTGGAATCAGGCTAATCCTGGTCCCAAACTCAATACCGGCGCGCGTCTCCCTGATATTTGGTACCGTTTTTGTGATAAGGCCACGTACAAATGCCAACCAGCTCTTTGCAGCACTTATATTCTTTAACCTTTTAACATAGCGAACTCCTATGATATCTATCGTAATTCCTGTATTAAACGAAGGGTCCACTATACGCCAGGTGATCAAAACTGTGAAAAAGACAACGCGTAAAATTGAGATTATTGTAGTGGACGACAATTCGAACGATAATACTGTTGACGAAGCCATGAAGGAGAAAGTACGGGTCATCACCAGTAGCCAGCGCGGGAAAGGAATTTCCATGCGGGAGGGCATGATGGCTGCCAAGTATGATATTATAGCTTACGTAGATGGTGATATTCTTACTTACCCTGACAATATTATAGACTTACTAACTGGTCCTATCGAGCGAGACGAAGCTGATTTCGTCAAATCCTACTTTGAACGGCAGGCAGGCAGGGTCACGCAATTAGTGGCCAAGCCGCTGCTGAGTATCCTGTATCCGGACCTTGCCCATTTCCAGCAACCCCTCAGTGGTATGATAGCCGGGCGCAAATCATTACTGTCAAAAGTGCAGTTTGAAAATGATTATGGCGTAGACATAGGTCTGCTGATAGACATGCACTTACAGGGCGCACGTATTGTGGAAGCCAATATCGGCAAGGTGGAAAACGCCATGCAAACCTGGGAACAGCTCAGCAAAATGTCGCGCGAAGTATCCCGCACCATTTTACGCAAAGCAGAAAATATTCCGCAGGAAAACCTGGAAACACTGGGTAATATCAACATCATACGGGAACAGATGGAATATTCTATTCTTGAGTCCATTGACAAACTACAGAAAATGGTCATCTTCAATCTTGACCATGCTGTGTTCACCCAAAACTATATGCAATGGGCTGCTATTGCTTTTGATCATGAGGATGAATTACAAAGAATTAATAGTGAAGAAACAGATGCTATTGCCAGGATGGAACGCACCGCAGCATTATTTCAGGGCCGTAATATAGCAGAGATCCTGGAAGTAGCAGATGCAATTCCATTGGTACCAGACATCCGCGAAGTAGTGCGGGAACTGAAGAAAAGAGGTTATGCCTGTGGTCTTATCACAGACGGATTCGGTACAGTAGCCCGCCACATCAAAAATAAACTGGGAATGGATTTCGTGTTTGCCAACAAGCTGCATCTTGTTAATAGTGTGGCTACAGGTGAACTCAGCATTGCAGAATATTTTATGAAAGAAAATGAATATTGTAAGAGTAATGTACTTCCTTATGTAGCGCAGCAATATCAGATCAATGCACAGAATATTATTTATGTGGGAGATGGAAAAAATGATATGAAGTTACTAACGGAAGCGGGTATAGGTGTTGCTTTTTGTCCACAGTATCAGCGTGCATATGTAGAAAAGGTTGCCGACAAAATCATTAGTGGTTTATCATTGGCGCCCTTGCTGGATATTGCGCAGGCGAGTCCGGCGAAGTTTAAAATCAGGCTCCCTAACATCAGTAAAAAGCAGGCGAGAAATATTGGGTTAGGGAGTTTGGTAGGATTGGCTGGTGCGGGCTTGTTATATTTTGCGGTGAAACAAATGCGTAAAAAAACGGCGCCCGTTTGTTGAATATTTTGAGATTTAGTCAAAAAAAATTGGGATTTAGTTACAGGAGATTTAAAATCTCTACATAACTAAATCCCAAAATATTTTATACGCTTATTTACTTTTCGCCAGTTTGGCTTCAATGCTTAAAGTTGCGTGCGGAACAGCTCTGAGACGTGCTTTATCTATGAGTTTACCGGTTACGCGGCAAATGCCATAGGTTTTGTTTTCGATGCGCATCATTGCTTTTTCCAGGTGATCGATGAACTGGATCTGACGGCTGGCCATTTGATTGAGTTGTTCTCTTTCCTGAGAGCCACTGCCATCTTCCATGCTCATGTATTTATTTTCAGTATCGTCGGTGCCGGCTTCATCTTTACGTGTGATTAATCCTTGCAGGTAGATGAGTTCCTTTTTAGCTGATTCCAGCTTCTTTTGGATTAAATCTCTAAATTCCTGCAAATCAACATCACTATATCTGTATACAGGACCAGTAGAAGGTGCTGGTTGATCCAGTACCGACTTGGTGAATTCAGGCTGGTATGTTACCAACGTAGCTTTTCCTCCTTTTTTCTCAGACTTTTCGGTTTTCTCGGACTTCTCCGCCTTTACTGATTTTTCGGCCTTTGTAACAGGCTTCTCGGCTGCTTTTTTAGTGGATTCTTTCTCCTTAGCAACTTGTTCCTTAGTATCTGCTTTCTTTACTGCCATCGTTTTAAGGTCTTTTTCTTCTGACTTAGAAATTAATGGTTTCTCTTTAACAGCGGCAACACTTTTCGTAACCACTTGCTGCTTTACAGCAGGCTCTTTTTTAACGGTCGATTTTGCAGGTACAGCAACTTTTTTAACGGACGATGTTTTACTGCTTTGGGTGGCTGGAGCCTTCTTTACTACGTGTTTCGGGACAGGTGCTGTCTTTTTAACAGTAGTCTTAGATACCACGGCTTTTTTCACTGCCGGCTTCGTTGCCTTAGCGACCACTTTTTTTGCGGTTGCTTTTTTTGGCGCAGGAGCGGGCATGGCTTTTTTAGCCGGTGCAGGTTTAGCAACTTTCTTTACAGTAGTTGCTTTCTTTGCCACAGTTTTTTTAGCCTGAGCTGCCTTTGGGTTCGATTTACTAGCAACCTTCTTTTTTGTTGCCATGGGGGATTAGCTTTTTTTGTTAACTAATACATTAAATTTAAGGTCATTCACCTCTATTTCTGTACCACCCTGTAATTGCTCCACTAATTCCAAGCTATCTGCCAAAATTTCCGTGCAAATATAGTCATTATAGTTAATAATCGCCGATTTGAGAGAATCTACTCTCTCAACAGCGACATTAATCCTGTCAGTTAATTCAAACCCGCTGTCTTTGCGGATTTTCTGTATACGATTTACCAGCTCTCTGGCATTTCCTTCATCCTGTAACTGGGGTGTAATGGTAATATCAAGCGCCACCGTTAAGGCGCCTTTGTTAGCAACTGTCCATCCAGGAATGTCTTCGGAAATGATCTCTACATCAGAGAGTTGTATTTGCAACTGCTCCTCTTCCACCACCAGGTTGAAATGGCCGTCTCGCTCGATAGTGGCTATATCTGCATCTGTAAAACCACCGATAACGGCAGCAACAGACTTCATCTTTGCCCCCATTTTACTTCCGAGCGATTTGAAGTTTGGCTTAATCTTTTTCTTGATAAAGCCTCCCGTTTCGGTAAGATAATCAATCCCTTTCACATTCACCTCACTTTTTATCAGGTCCGCAACTTTTCCCAATTGCTCCTGCATACGGACACCGGAAACAGGTATTAATATCTTTTGCAATGGCTGGCGAACTTTGATGTTCACCTTCTTACGCAATGATAATACCAGTGATGAAATATCCTGCGCCAATTGCATCCTTTCTTCCAGATCCTCATCAATTGCTGCCAGGGATACCGCCGGAAAGTCAGTATGGTGGATAGAAACAGCCTGGTTGCGCCCGCTTACTTTATTCAGGTTGTTAAATAACCAGTCTGTAAAGAATGGGGAAACCGGGGCCATCAATTGTGTAATTTTTTCCAAACATTCGTACAATGTCTGGTAGGCACTGATTTTGTCCTGCGCATATTCCCCTTTCCAGAACCGGCGACGGCACAGGCGAACGTACCAGTTACTCAGGTGTTCGTCCACAAAACGTTCAATGGCCCTGCCTGCCTGAGTAGGCTCGTAATCGTCAAAATTGCTGGTCACATCCCGTACAAGCGAATTCAGTACAGAAATGATCCAACGGTCAATTTCCGGCCTTTCTTCCAACGGAATATATGCTTCTTTAAAAGTAAACTTATCAAGATTCGCATACATTGCGAAGAAGTTATATGTATTGTACAGGGTACCAAACAGTTTGCGCTGTGCTTCTCCAATACCTTTCACATCAAACTTGAGGCTATCCCAGGGAGATGCATTCGTGATAAGATACCAACGGGTGGCATCTGCACCAAACTGCTCAATGGTATCAAACGGGTTCACCACGTTGCCGAGGCGCTTACTCATTTTAAGACCGTTTTTGTCCAGCACCAGGCCATTGGAAACCACCGTTTTATAAGCCACCTTATCAAACAGCATCACACCCAGTGCATGCAGGGTGTAAAACCAGCCACGGGTCTGATCCACACCTTCCGCAATAAAATCGGCCGGGAAAGCTTCCCCTTTATCGATCATTGCTTTATTCTCAAACGGATAGTGCCATTGCGCATAAGGCATAGCGCCACTGTCAAACCAAACATCCACCAGATCCGGCTCACGACGCATGGGTTTACCTGATTCACTCACCAGGATGATATCGTCTACATAAGGTTTATGTAAATCAAGAATGCCTTCGTGCAGGTAAGATTTGTTGACATCGCCGCCCAACACCTCGTTCGCTTTGCGGATTTCTCCATTGAGCTCTTCGATGCCACCGATACATTTTTCCTCGCTGCCATCTTCTGTACGCCAGATAGGCAAAGGTGTGCCCCAATAGCGGCTACGGCTGAGATTCCAGTCTACCATGTTCTCCAGCCAGTTACCAAAACGACCGGTTCCGGTAAAGGCAGGCTTCCAGTTAATCGTCTTATTCAGTTCTACCATTCTGTCTTTCACCGCAGTGGTTTTAATAAACCAGGCGTCCAGCGGATAATACAATATCGGCTTATCGGTACGCCAGCAGTGAGGATAGGTATGTTCGTATTTTTCTACTTTAAAGGCGCGGTTCTCTTTTTTCAGCTTCACGGCGATGTCCACATCTACATCTTTGTAGTCCGGATCATCTTTATAATTCTTTACATATCTACCTGAAAATTCTCCTACATTATCCGTGAATTTACCGGTTCTGTCTACCAACGTGAGGATACCAATACCATTTTTCTTGCCTACCCTGTTATCGTCTGCACCAAAGGCCGGAGCAGTATGTACGATACCTGTACCATCTTCTGTGGTCACGAAATCGCCCAGGATAACCCGGAACGGATCACCTTCTTCCGGCTGTGCATAAGGGAGCAGCTGTTCGTAACGGATGTTTTCCAGCTGGCTGCCTTTAAAGCTGGTCAGTATTTTCCAGGGGATTATTTTATCTCCTTCTTTATAGGCGTCAAAATCAGCATTTTCACCTTCTGCTTTAAAATACTTACCCAGCAACACTTTGGCCATGATCACATTCACCGGCAGGTGAGTGTATTGGTTGAAAGTATTGACCAGCACATATTCTATATTAGCACCTACGGTTAAACCGAGGTTGGAAGGCAGGGTCCATGGAGTAGTGGTCCAGGCCAGGAAAAATACTTCTCCGGCGCCGGCTGCTTCAAACAGGAAGGTTGAATTTTCCGCGGGAAGGGCTTTAAACATAGCCACCACGGTAGTATCCTTTACATCTTTATAAGTGCCGGGCTGGTTCAGTTCATGCGAGCTTAAACCGGTGCCTGCAGCAGGAGAGTAGGGCTGAATGCTCACGCTCTTGTACAGCAATCCTTTCTTATACAAGGTTTGCAGACACCACCACAGGGTTTCAATGTATTTGTTATCGAAAGTGATGTAGGGATCTTTCAGGTCTACCCAGTAACCCATCTGACGGGTCAGGGCATCCCATTGATCTTTATATTTCAATACCTCTTTACGGCAGGTTTCGTTGTAGTCTGCCACAGAGATTTTTTTGCCGATATCTTCTTTGGTAATGCCCAGTGTTTTTTCCACGCCCAGTTCTACCGGCAGGCCGTGGGTATCCCATCCACCTTTACGCTTTACCTGGAAACCACGCATGGTTTTGTAACGACACACCAGATCCTTGAGGGTACGGGAAATGACATGGTGAATACCCGGCAGGCCATTGGCACTGGGGGGACCTTCGTAAAAAACAAAAGGAGTAGCGCCTTCACGTACTTCCACACTTTTCTCAAAAGCTTGTTGTAGCTCCCATTGTTTCAGTATATCTTTTTCTATCTGAGGTAAATTCAGTTGGTTATATTCCTGATATTTGCTGGACATAAAACAATTCCCCGCCCTTTGATGTTATTTAGACAATAATTGATTAAAATTGTGCGAAGTTAAGAAAATACACTGGCACCAAGCGTCTCTAGTTTGCCAAAAACATAGCTTTTTGAATATTTTTTACAGATTTTTTAGTAATTTGCAATAAAGAGTATTTGTTTTACGTTTTTGGCATTGTTTTAGCTCACTTGCCGGGAAGAAAAGAATAGAAAAACCTAGTAATTAATTTAACCCAACAAACGGATAAAACCATATCTGAATATGAAAAAGTTGACGTTAATTTTTTGTGCGGTATTATTCACTTCCGGCATAACTTTTGCACAGCAGAAAAAATCAATTAAAAAACACAAGGTAGTTGCTAAAATGGTGGAAGCACCTGAAGCAGTGAAGAGTTCTTTTGATCAGAATTTTGCTGGCACAACTGACGCTAAGTGGAATAAGACAAGTGCAGGACGCTGGAGCGTAAGTTTCCACAAAGAAAATATTAAAACAATCGCTGAATATGATGCTTCCGGCACATGGATTGCAACAAGAAGCGAGTATGATGCACAGACACTGCCGGAATCGGTGGCTGGAACATTAAAAACGAAGTATCCGGCGGCCACCATAAAAGATGGCTGGAAAATTGAGAGAGCAGATGTAGCTGCTTATTACAAAGTAAATATTCAGGACAATGGTGCAGACAAAGCAGTGCTGTTGAATGATGCAGGCACCGTCACTGAATAACACAAATTAGTATTTCATAGGTATAGGGATAAATAGGACAGACCCTGCTCTTTTGGGCGGGGTTTTTCATTTTTATTACCGCTCCGCCAACGAATGAATACTTGCCCCCCAACGCCGATCCGGCAGCTCCCCCATTTCAAGCTCCAACGTACCACCCTCCATCAACTGCTGATGCGTAAAGAATGGTGACGTCAATACCTCTCCATTCATCTTTGCCCCCTGGATATATTTATTTACCACAGAACAATGATGCGCTATAACGGTAAACTGTTTTCCACCCGGTAAGGCAACCGTTACCTTACTAAAGACAGGACTCCCAATTGTATATATCGGAATACCGGCCGTAACGGGATAAAAACCCATGGAAGAAAAAACAACAAATGCACTCATGCCCCCGCCATCTTCATCTCCCGGGATACCAAAAACATTGTCTTTAAACCACAGATCCAGCAGAAAACGGATACGCTTCTGTGTTTTCCAGGCGGCACCCACATAGTTGTACAGATAAGGAATATGAAAACCAGGTTCATTCCCCATAGCATACTGCCCCACCAGCCCGGTAGCATCGGGGAACTTACACCAGAATGCATACTTCGGCATGCCCGGATCTTTTCTGAATAATTCATCCAGTCTTGCCTCAAATTGTCTTTCACCACCCATCAGCCTGATCAGCGCAGGGATATTGTGCTGCACCTGCCATAAATAGGTCCAGCCATTATTTTCATCGTAGTAGTCGCGCCCGCCGGGACCGCCATCAAAAGCGGGGTCAATATCGATCCAGTTACCGGCGCTATCCTTTGGCATAAAAAATCCGGCGCTTTCATTCCACAAATGACGATAGTTTTCCGCACGTGTTGCAAACAAACGATAATCATCTTCATGTTTTAATGCTTTCGCCAGTTGCGCCAGCGCCCAGTCATCATAACTATGTCCCAACGTAACCGCCACTGCCTGCCGCTTTTCCAGTGGATGTACGGCGCTCACCGTTTCCTTTTCATCAGGATGCAATGCGGGGTAATAGCCATTGCTGCGATAGAAAGTATCCAGCGAGCAACTGCTGCCATTCCGCCATGGCAACATGGTAGCTTCCATTGCATTTTTTCTCATGCCTTCATAGGCTTTTTCCAGCCGGGGAATTTTTAGTCCCTTCCGGTAGGCATCCAGGAATACGATGGTGCTGTGAAATCCATTCATGCAGGGATGATCACCGAAGATCCTCGGAAAAGTAGGCATCCAGCCACTTTGCTCATACATGCGCACGTAAGCATCCAACATATCTTCTTCCTGTTCAGGATGCAGGATCATGCGCAGCGGATGTAATGCCTGGTAGGTATCCCAGGTAGCATCATCTACATAAAAAGGACGGGAAGTACTGTCTGTTTTTTTATTGTAACCACTGTAGTAGAGTGAGTTCTCCGTAATATTCACCATGCGCTCATAACAACGATACAAAGCAGTATAGAATGACCGGCGTTGCGCTGTGGTACCGCCTTCTATCTGCACCTGACTCACTACTTCCTTCCAGCTTTCCTGTCCGTTACGCTGTACATCGGCAAAATCTTTCCCGGCTATCTCTCTGTCAAAACTTTTCTTGGCATTAGCTGCACTAACATACGAGATGGCATATTTAAATGTGATGGGATCTACGCTCTTATCAGTAAAAATCACGTAAGGCAAGGTATCTGATACGGTACCACTCTTTACCCGTGTGTTGAATTTTCCGTACATATATACCGGTACATCGCCATGAAAAAAAGTGGCGGCTGTTACGCCATCCGCAGCTATAAAACTAACCGGTGTTTCAAACAATAGTTGCCGCGTCACATGTTCCGGAAAAGTAAACCGGTAAATGCCCGTTTTACTACCGGGTGCAAATTCCACTTTAATATTATCCTCTATCAGGGTAGTACTGTAATACCAGGGGTGAATAATTTCAAGATCATGATCATACGTAAGCCTGCGCTGCCATTCAGCTGTGGTAAGTGGTTGCGTAGAGGGTTTCACAACGAATACAGGACCACTGTAATGACCTACCACATTGAGTGGAAAACCACTGATCTGATCGTCTGTATAATCTTTCCTTAACGGATATACGCGGATCATCTGATTAGGCAGGTGCATAACAGGTTTTGTAGGCTGCAACAACGTCGAAACATTACCTATGGTAGGGTCGATGTATTGTTCCGCACTCATTTGCTGATCAGTATCACAGGCATATAAAAACAGCATGCCCGTTACCGGCAATAAACGAAAAAGAAATCGCATATGCTCAGTTTAATAAAACGGGCCCGCTAAAGCAGACTATAGCGGGCCCTGGTTATAAAGAGGATAATTTTATTTGCTGTATTCTACAACTGCCATCACCGGAAAGTGATCAGAAGGTGTACGGGCCACATATTTTGACAAAGACACTTCTTTCGGGAAATTACCTGTATCCTCTTTTCCGCCATCAACACGTTCGCTGCGATAAGTATCGGTTAGGATACCATACCTTTTTACTTCAAACTGTTTTGTAAGAAAGATATGATCAATACGGCTATCTGTTTTACCATCGGGTTTAAAGGAATTAAAAGTACCGTTCAGTGCATAGCGCATAGCAGTTGTTTCATAAGCATCTTTCAACAAACCGGAGTTATTGATAAGCGTATACGCATCATTGTTCTGATCTACATTAAAATCGCCTGTCAGGATGGTCGGTTTATTTCCGGTCATCTCTTTCACTTTTGCCAGTACCAGTTTGGCGCTTTCAGCACGTGCTGTTACACCAATATGATCCATGTGCAGGTTGAAGAAATAAAAGGTAAACCCTGTTTTAATTTCCCTGAACTCGCCCCAGGAGCAGATTCTGGGCAATACGGCATCCCATCCTTTATTGGGCCTGTCTGTAATGGGAGAAAGCCAGAAATCGCCTTTACGCAATAATTTGAATTTACTGGTTTTATAGAAGATAGCAGAATACTCACCTGCCTGTTTTCCATCATCGCGACCAATACCGATGTAGTCATATCCGGGCATACTTCCTTTTACGTCTTCCAGCTGATGATGCAAACATTCCTGTGTGCCGAAAATATCAAAATCATGGAATTGAATCAGGGAGGCGATTACCGGGAGCCGTTGCTTCCAGCCATTGCCAGCCAGGGCATCACTTTTGTTGTTGTCGTTGCGCATGTTATAGGTGCCTACGTTAATCTGTTGTGCGTTGGACACATAGGACAACACTACTACACATGCCATTAATAAAATTACGCGCTTCTTCATCTACTATAGTTTATTCAGTTATCAATTCCATTATTGCTCCCAGCCCTGATTTTGTCCCAGCTTAGGATTGAGCTGAAGATCGGTATAAGGAACCGGGTATAAATATTTATAATCTGCCCATTTTTTAGGCACATTATCCAGCCAGTGTATTTCTCCATAGGTGTCGTTTGATAACAGCTGCGGATTTTTAACGCCGTTCACGGTAGCAGATACATTGATATAAGTAACCCCTTTTACCTGGGTGGCAGGTAATGTTTTGTAGAAACATACATCATTTACACCATCGCCATTCAAGTCCATCAACACATCCAGCGCAGGTACGTACATTCCGTTCCAGGAGTTGACCAGCAGGTCACCGCGTTTCCATCTTACCAGGTCATTAAAGCGGAAGCCTTCCAGTACCAGTTCAATGCCTCTTTCTCTTCTGATTTCCAGCAACGCAGGATCTGTTATACCCGGGAAATAATTATTCTTCAGGTAGGGATCAGCTACTGTTGGTTTTGCGCTGATACCGCCGGTAATACCGGCACGGGCACGCAATGCGCCTACTGTTTTGCTCCAGTCATCATCCGTGAGCAGACCCAGTTCCGCCTGTGCTTCGGCATAGTTCAGGAGTATTTCTGCATACCGCATCAGGCAGATGGCATTGATACTATTCTTGCCATTATCATAATAAGTATCGTCAAGACTCCATTTGATTGGCATATAACCGGTATAAACATACGAAAATACCGGCGGCGCTGCAATAGTAGTTCCATTGCTGGTTCTTGTATAAGATCCCATGCGGATGGTTTGCTGCAATCTTTTATCACGGCCCTGTGTTTCTTTTACAAAAGGCAGTGTATCATACCGGTCTTTACTGGTGAAAGGCGTACCATCGATATTCAGGTAGGTGTTGATGAATTTTCTTGTGAAACTAAGCCGGGAACCATAGGTAGAACTGGCATACCACCAGGTGGCATCGTTGAAAACACCCAGGCTGGTGTTGGCGATATTTGCCAGCATGATTTCTGATGAAACCGGTGCCGCGCTGATAAACAACTGCCGGTAAGAAAGTTCTGTACCACTACCCTGATTGATGCTGAATGCTTTACCATCCATTACTGCCTTTGCCGCGGCAGCCGCCTGTTTCAGCCAGGCATCCGCAGTGCCGGCCAGGTTCCAGGTAGTTTGATATTTACGGAAGGTCCCTTCAAACAAACATACCCTTGATTTAAAACCATTCACCACATCTTTGGTGATCTGGCTGCAGGTAGGATCTTTGGTAAGCGTAATATTGGCAGCAGCATAATCCAGATCTGCCACAATGGAATCCATAATCAGTGTGCGGGGATCGCGGCCTGCATACAGCCCCGGATCACCTACTTCAAATGGTTTTCCGATCCAGGGAACATCTCCAAAACGTTTTACTTTATCATAATAAAACCATGCCCTGAAAAATCTGGCCAGACCGATATAATTTGCTTTTGAGGCATCAGATACTTTGGGATCATTGCAGTTGGCAATGAAATAATTGATATTGCGCAATGGCTTCCAATCCCATCCGGTAGCGGTTCTTGAGTTAAGGCCGCCATCCCTCAACAGATCGGGCACCGAGTTCACTGCGCTGTAATCTGCCATGCCATCCACTGTATAGATATTAGAGAGATCTGGTAACACATCGTAGAAGGAAGTGGCGTATAATTTCATACCGTCTTCACTGCCGAAGATGGCCTCTTTTGTAGCTGTGGACCGGGGTACCTGGTCGAGGTTCTTCGAACAACTTCCTGTAAATATCCATGCCACCAGCACCACCGCTATCCATTGCAGCTTCATGGGCCTACATTTCAGGGAAAGTGCAGTTATATATTGTTGCATAACTTTTTCCTTTTATTGTTAAGATATGATGATGATCAAAGCGTGATGCTGAGACCGAATGTGAAACTCTTTAAAATGGGATAGTTATTACCATTACCAGAGCTGTTGGTATCTGTAACGGTGTCGGATCTGCGAATACTTTCTACATCAAGATCCTTTGTAATCTTGTATAAAGGTGACCATGACCAGAGATTTTCACCAGAGAGATAAACCCGCGCAGCAGTAATCTTAGCCCTGGAAATAAGCGCCTTTGGCAGATTATAGCCAATCTGAATATTCTTCATCCTGATATAAGCAGCATTCTGCAGATATTTTGTTTGCGGTTGTTTCAGTTCACCAGCCGTATTTTGTGCTACATAACCGCGGTATCTTGGGAAGTAAGCATCAGGATTATCTTCTGACCAGATCTTACCTACCTGCGATTTAGGCAGGAAGTTATATGGCCGGTTGTATTGTCCCCAGAAAACGTCTGACTCCGCACCAGGCCACCAGTCCTGTTGTGCTACCCCCTGGAAGAAAACGCTGAAGAAGAAATTATTCCAATCCGCATTCAGGGCGATGCCATAGGTATAGCGTGGTAAGGTGTCTCCGATAATCCGCATATCGCCATGATCACTCAATGTATTTGCGCCGTTATTGATGGCGCTGGCGGTATCGAGGTTTTTGAATTTGATATCTCCCGGCAACCATTGACCACTGTTGGATGCTTTGAATAACGCCTGCGTAGTTGCTGCGTTAGCTACATCCTCTTTGGTCCAGTAACCGTCATTTTCATATCCCCATATTTCACCTACTTTCTGACCCACATAAAAATCTGTGAGCTTGTTGTTGGTATTATTGTATTTGGTGATAGTAGCTTTGTAATCGGCCATGGAAACATTCACACCATAGTTGAAAGGTTTGGATGCCACGTTAAACTGTCCTCTCCAGCCTACGGACACTTCCCATCCCACCGTTTTCAGATCCGCATAGTTTCCTTTGGGTACATCTGTACCAAATACTGCGGGTTGTGTTTCACCTACCGTAAACATGTTTTTGGTGATACGCGTGTAGGCATCGCCGCTAAAAGTGAGGCGGTCGTTTAATGCAGCTACGTCCATACCGATATTCCGGGTGGTAGATGTTTCCCAGGTGAGCCCATCGGGTAATACAACGGGTTGCGAGGTTTGTTGCGGTTTAGTACCGTTGATCACCCTGCCTGATTGTTTAATATCCATTTTTTCCTGGAAAGCATAGGAACCGATATTACCATTACCCAACGAACCATAGGAGCCACGTATTTTCAGATCGGAGATAGCCGTTACAGGTACATGCCAGAAGGCTTCTTTTGATAAACGCCATCCGGCAGATACAGAGGGGAAGAAGGCATACCGCTGACTGGATGGAAACTTGGAAGAACCATCATAGCGGCCATTTACTTCCAGGAGGTAGCGATCCTTGTAGGAATAATTCAACCTGAAAAATTCACCCATAATAGCCCAACGTTCGTAACCACCAGCAGTACTGATATTGGTACCGAGTGCAAGACTGATATCATCTGCATCACTATATACCAACCCATTCCTGGTAGTAGCAAATCCTTTGTAGGTAGATTGTTCGTAGTTGAAACCCGCCATTGCCTTGAAGTAATGATCAGCGCCAAACCTTGTTTCATACTCACCATAAATATTGGATGCCAGGTACAGCGTATTGTAATTGCTCATCATCAGGTCGTTATAACCATTACCTATATATGCAGTTACCCCGGGAGCCGGGCTGTAAGGTATGGGAAGGCGTAAACGTTTCTGATTATCAGCGGTACTCTGAACGGTAAAATCTCCCTTCAGTCTGAATTTATCTTTATAGATATTGGCAACAAAACCGGTGGTGTTTCTGAATAACTGCCGGTTAAAATCGATGCCATTTTTACCATAATACATATCGCCTACGGTATACGCGGCGGAATAGGTAAGTGTACCATCGGGGTTGAGCAGCATAGAAGAAGGATGTGCTTCATCCGCCATATTCCGCCAGATACCACCGCCTTCACCCACATTTACGGGGTTATGGTAGTCTCTGCTGGAAAATTCTGTGTTATTATATATTTGCAAGAAGGGGAATAACTGGATATTACCTTTTGCACGCAGGTTATACATCTTGTAATCGTCAGAATTATATCTGAAGATGCCATCCTGCCCGTAGTATCTTCCTGTTACTAAATAACTAGCCTTACCGCTGCTACCGGATACTGAGAGGTTTTGATCCATGGCACTGGTGTTATTTTTATATAATTCCCCATACCAGTCGGTATTACCATAGTATTCATAGTTACCGGCGCCATTGATAATAGTATTGGGTAAGCCCGGATTTTCACTATGTTCTTTCAATGCTTCCAGGTAAGCCTGTGAAAAAGGCTGTGTTTTATTAATGTTCTGTGGTACCTGGGAATAATCATTCCAGGCAGTCCAGGCTTCATTGAACCCTTTAGCATATTCGTAGCCGTTAGTGACCATATCAGGCACAGTAGTGGGGCTTTTCAGGGAATAATTAGATGAATAGGTTATGCTCACCCTATCTTTTGTGGGCGTTTTAGTAGTGATCAGTACCACTCCAAAAGCACCCCTGGCGCCATAAATAGCAGCCGATGCCGCATCTTTCAGTACGGTCACACTCGCTACATCCGCCGGGTTCAGCATGCTTGGGTCACCTTCCACACCATCTATTAATACCAACGCGCTTCCGCCCTGGCCAATAGAGGTAGTACCCCTGATATTATAGGTAGGCGACTGTGTAGGCTTACCATCGCCTGGTACCAGGTTCAGGTTGGGGATAACCCCTTGTAGTCCCTGGCTCAGGTTGGGAATAGGCCTGTTTTCCAATACTTTACCGGATACCTGCGCAACAGATCCCGTCAGGTTTACTTTCTTTTGGGTACCATAACCAACAACGATCACGTCATTCAGCGATGACACGCTATTCAAAAGCGTTACCTCGATATTGCTTTGGGTACCAACGGTAATTGTATCAGATTTATAGCCAATAAAACTGAACGCTAACCGGGCATTTGCCGCAACGGAGAGATTGAAATCACCTTTCGCATCTGTATTGGTTCCCGAGGAAGTACCTAATACCTTGACCGATACTCCCAAAAGAGGCTGGCCATTTTCATCAATCACCCTTCCCTTTACAGGATGCGATTGCGCAGTGCTGCTAATCGCGTAGCCTAACAGCAGTAGAATGCATAACCATCTTTTCATGACGATTTTCTGTGGTTTAGTGGATCAGGAATAAATTATCTGTCTGCAATTAAAGAAGTGGTGGTTAACGGGTGGGTTAATTAGCGATTAACAGGAAGGATTAACCAGAAAAAATCACACATTAATTATGAATTGCGTGTTTTATGACCTAAATTAACACTAGGAAAGTTTCTTAAAACAAAGTTAACTTCCCTATTAAGGAATTTATTTGATTAGCCAGTAATTTGCCACGTTATAGAAAGCCGGTCATTCCCGCCTTCCTATCCAAGTCTTTTGAAAAACTTACATCATAATTGTAAGGATCCTATGTACAGATATATAGTCTTTTTACTAACGGCGCTATTCATATCAACCAAGAGCAAAGCCCAGGAAGCATATGGACTGGAGTTTGCCAGCAAGAATATTGCCCAGGAAACACGTACTTCTTTAAATCTTTTTCCGGAGAAACCATTACAGGTAACAAACGGGTATTCCGTTTCATTTGATTTGTCATTTATGCCGTTCTATGCGTCTTACTTTGGCTATGTGTTGCGGATGATTGATGAAAAGAAACAGAACATCGACCTTATATATAATGTACACACCCGCTCATTTGATGTAGTGACCGGCAACGAATTTTCAGGCATCTCTTTTAAAATAGGAGTGGATTCCCTGTATCATCAATGGAATAAGATCACGCTGGATTGCAATACCAATACACATATCCTGAGCGTCACCGTAAACGGGAAACATATCAAAAGTATCCGCAGCCCTGTAGTTTCCGGTAAACGGATCGGGGTATGTTTTGGCGCACATCACCGCAGGGCGTTCAAAACCTTTGACCTCCCGCCCATGCGGATAAAGGATGTGCAGATATACCAGGACAATGTATTGCAGCACCATTGGCCACTGGATCAAACCAAAGGCAATACAGACAAGGATCTGATAACCGGACAGCTGGCCAGTATTAAAAACCCGGTATGGCTGCGGCCAAAGTTTTCCCAATGGCAACTGACGGACTCCTTTGTTGTTAACGGCAATGCAAGTGTTGCGCTGGACCCTGTTACAGAATCGGTATATGTTTCGGGTAAAGACTCCATGTATAACTACAATTGTGGGCAACAAAAAAAATGGGCCAAAGCATTTGCCGGACCACAAGGGACGCCTGCCGGCATCCAGGCTGCTTTTGATTGGAAAACAAATAAACTCTATACTTTTTTCATTGACTCCCTGGAAGCCGCCCTGTATGATTCCGTCAATAATACCTGGAGTCAGCACCTCCCATCCAATGGGGTAACTACCTACTGGCATTCCAACATATTTTTTTCGCCCTTCGACAGCTCCATTTATACATTGGGTGGTTACGGCGACTTCCGGTATAAGAATGAGGTACACCGTTATATGCCGGACAAACAGCAATGGGACACCATACACGTTGACGGAGATCATCTTACGCCCCGTTACCTGTCGGCATTGGGGACCAATGAAACCGGCGATTCCGCCTATATCCTGGGTGGTTACGGCAGCCTGGAAGGCGACCAGCTACTCAACCCGCATAACCTATATGACATGGTATTGTTTGATGTAAAAAACAAAACCTTTAAAACCATCTATAAATTTAAAGAGCCGGAAGAACCATTCGCCTTTGCCAATAACATGATCATTAATAGTAAAAAGCAGGAATACTATGCATTGATCTTTGCCAATGACCGGATGAATTCATCACTGCAATTAATAAAAGGTTCGTTGAAGGAGCCTGTGTACACTACGCTGGCAGCCAGTATCCCTTACATGTTTTATGACATCCGGTCTGCTGCCCGGCTGTTTTACTGTCCGCAAAATGACAAGCTGATAGCGGTTACGTTATTCTCACTAAAAAATAATTTAACACAGGTACATATTTATACGCTGCAATTTTCTCCGTATGGACTGGAAGTAAAAGCGCCTGCCGGCAGGCATACGCCCATGTACGTTATGCGCATTCTGATAGCAGCCGCCGTGGCATTGGTATTGTTCCTGCTGGCAATAGGTATTTTATTATCAGGAAGAAGAAAAAATAATCATCTCCCTGAAAATAAAAAACGTGTACCCAATGAAACAAAAGAACCGGTAAACCCCGTTGCTACGGAAGCTCCTGTTATCATTTCTCCAACAGCCACTGTCGCGGAAAGTCAGCTGTCTGCGGTTTTCCTGTTTGGTCATTTTACCGTGCTGGATAAAGCAGGAAACGATATTACCAAATCATTCAGCCCGCTTTTAAAGGAGCTATTCCTGTTGCTTTTTCTCCACTCGCTGATGGGCAAAAACGGTATTTCCTCAGAGCGTATCAATGAATTGTTGTGGCCGGGAAGATCTGTAAAAGATGCTAAAAATAACCGCTCGGTAAATATCGTAAAGTTGAAAAGCATCCTGGATAAAACCGGCGCTTACACTTTGCTGAAAGAAAATGATAAATGGGTTTTCCATTTTGATGATGAATGCATTCATGTTGATCTGAAAACATATTTACAACTGTTGCAACATACCTGTGCCACAGATATTGCGGGTATTGCCCGCATTGCCGGTATTGTAAAAAGAGGCGCCTTCCTGCTGGAAACAGAATATGCATGGCTGGATAAATTCAAAGCAGACATCTCCACCAAAGCAATCCCGCTCCTGATCAGCTTCCTGGACCGTGAGGCCCATCATGTGGAACCGGAATTTGTGATCGATATATGCGATTGTATTTTGAATTTTGATTCATTAAGTGAAGAAGCGGTGATGTTTAAATGCAAGGCGCTGGTGGCGCTCCGGCAACATGCATCGGCAAGGAAAATTTACACTTCTTTCATCGCTGAATATAAAAGTATTTATGGCGAAGCATTTGAGATGGAATACACTAAAGTAATTGAGCAATACCAGTAAACGCTCGTCATTGCCCCAAAACAAAGTCGCCCTGCAAAAGCAAGGCGACTTTATAAAATCTGGTTGAAACTTATCTGGCAAAATTGCACTTTACTTCATGGTGTTTGATAAGAATGCAAGTTTTAATTTATGGCTTTACTTACTTTTTTTTGCCAGTTAAGCCTCTTCCATGGTCAAATCTATTAAGGAAGCTTTAGGATCTACAGATAGATATCTGCCCATCGTTCTACAAAGGAACGCCTATATTTTTTACAACATTTACGAATTCGGGAAAAGAAATGATCGAAGCGGGAAATTACCTGGAACTGATTATCTCAGCAGCAGTTCACAAGGCTTCAGGCCGGTATGCTTTTTAAAAGCGGTAGAGAAGTGGGAAATACAGGAATAACCCATGAGCATGGCTACTTCAGAAACAGACATGCCTTTTTCATACAGCAATCCTTTGGCTTTTTCCATTCTTTCCTTCTGGAAGTAGTCATAAATGGTAGTGCCATACATTGCCTTGAATCCTTTTTTCAGGTAACATTCGTTCATGGCTACACGACGCGCCAGATCACGGATGGTAACCGGCGAATCCAGCTGTTCCAGTAAAATGCCACGGGCTTTTTCTATTTTATCGCGGTCTTCCACATGTGTAAGGAAGCGGCAACCATAGCGTTCGTCCGTATCATTTTGCATGAACTGATCGGAGCTGTATAAAAGCAGGTCCAATGCGCGGCTTTGCAGGAAAATATTTTTCAGCATGCCATCATAATCGTGATGCACCATCGTTTCCAGTACGGATTTAGACCGGGTACAGGGCTGGATGGTTTTCACAAAAGGCTTGCGTGACTGATGTTCAAATAAAGAGAAAGTGGTGGTTCCTTTCTGAAGGGATTGTATAAAAGCTGGCTGGAAACGTACTGTTACAAGATCCACGGAAGGCACCCTGTCTACACAGGCTTCCTTATTCCCTTCGGAACACAATTGATCCGTACAGGCGGGGTTCTTACAGTATTTGCTTCCTGCTACACAATAACGGAGCTCGATGGCTGCCGTCTGGCCTTTTTTAGCCGGTTGATAAATGACCATGGCCACATCTTCCACCGGTAAAGGCTTATCGTATACAAAACGTTGCAATGTAAATTCAAGACAGTCCGGAACAATCACACTATCCTCCTCCGCCAGTTGTAACTGGTCGCTCATTGCTGGCTGTGGGATGGCTAGTGCTAATATTTCCTGGAATTCTTTCACCTATTTTGCTGTTTTAAACCGGGACAAATTTAGGGATTCAATTTTAAATGAAATACATTTTGACAATACACTTACAATGCAATCCTAACATAAGAAATAATTTCCACATATTTTAATCAGCCTGTGTACTACATTTACAACCAAATGGTATGAATTTCGTTTATCTTAATATAGATGGAAAAAAGAAAATTCAGCTTTTGGAGGCTTGTTAAAATTATATCGGTCGTTTTCGGCATCCTGGTAATACTCGTTCTGTGTACCGGGTGGTATCTTAATCAGCACTGGAACAAGCTGTTACGCAAGGAGTTATCCGGATACGTGACAGACCTTTCCGACAGCCTTTATACCGTGCGTTTCAGCGATCTGAAGCTGGACGTGCTTTCGGGTAGTGTTACCGTAACGAATGCCTCCATGGCGTTGGATTCGGCCATTTACAAGAAATTGCTGGCACAACACCGCGCCCCAACCGATATTTACCTGGTTAGTGTAGAGAAATTGCAGCTCAGGTATTTTAAACCGTGGCGATATTTCAACGGTAAAGAGCTGAATGCGGGTTCACTGACGGTTACCGGTCCCAGTATTATTATGGAGCAAAATGCGACCGTAAAGGATACCACCAAACCCAAAACAGCCTACGAAAACATTTCTTCCAAAATGAAATCCATCTTCATAGGCAAACTGGTACTGGATGGCACCAACTTTAAATACATCTTTACGAGAAAAGATTCTTCAAAGGTGATCCACCAGTTCCACAACCTACGGGTACGGGTAAACGATTTCCTGATCGATTCCGTGGCCATTAACGATCCTACCCGCTTTTTATATGCCCGTAACTATGAAATAGGCATGAAAGACTATATGCACCGCACCAGGGACAGTCTTTACTGGATGAATGTACGGGGCATCAGCTACGATGCAGCCGAAAGAGCCCTGAATATAGAGCAGTTCAGCATAGAACCCCGTTATGACAAGGAGGCTTTTCAAAAGAAAGTGGGCGTACAGCAGGACCGCTACGATTTATCATTCAACAATATCAGCATCCATGAACTGGATCCCCGGCTTTTACTACAGGAGCAACAGGTGTGGGCGCAGCGGATCAACATCGGAAGCGGAAAGCTGGATATTTACCGCAACCGCAACCTCCCTATGCCCCCCGGCAATAAATTAGGTCAATATCCTAACCAGCAACTGCAAAAACTGAAACTGCCTATTAAGATTGATACCCTGACGGGGAATAACGTGGAGATCCAATATGCAGAACTAAGTAATGAAACGCAGCAAACAGGTATCATCCATTTCAACCATGTACACGGCAATTTCAGGAATATCACCAATATAGACTCCCTGATAGCCAAAAACAACCACTGTGTAGCCGACCTGGACGCTATATTTATGCAAAGCGGTAAGCTCAAAGCGCGTTTCGACTTTACGCTTAACAGTAAACCCGGACAGTTTGCCGTTTCGGGGCAATTACAGAATATGAATGGAAAAGACCTGAATGTGGTAACAAAGCCATTGGGTAAAGTAGAAATCCGCTCCTGTGACATCCAGGATCTGACCTTTGTTATTAAAGGAGATGAACGAAAAGCAGCCGGTCATGTGAAACTGCTCTATAAAAACCTGAAAATAGCCGTTTTAAAGCAGGATAAGGATCACCAGGGCTTTACCCGTAAAGGATTGGTGAGTTTTGTGGCTAACCTGCTGGTAATCAAAGATAGTAACCCTCTGAAAGACGAAAAGGTGCGTACATCGGACCCTGTTTACCCCCGTGACATCAAAAAGTCGTTTTTCAACCTGGTTTGGAAGACCTTATTTACCGGCGTAAAGGAGACCGCAGGGGCAAAAAATATTTAAACAAAAAATTGCTCCTTCTCCCTGCTCAAAAACTGCCATTCTTTTATGGAAATAAGGCTTATTTTTCGTATTTTTGCATGATTGTCTACCGATTTTATTTCTAATAGATTTTACACCAACATATGAGCGAAGAATTAGTGCAAGCAACTAGCCCCAGCAACAGTTATGATGCGGGGAGTATTCAGGTATTGGAAGGTCTGGAAGCGGTGCGTAAGCGTCCGGCCATGTATATTGGCGACATTGGCACGAAAGGACTTCACCACCTGGTATATGAGGTGGTGGATAACTCCATCGATGAAGCCCTGGCTGGATATTGCAAAAATATTGATGTGACCATTTGCGAGGATAATTCAATCCGGGTGTATGATGATGGTCGTGGTATCCCCACCGGCATCATACCTAAAGAAGGACGTTCCGCACTGGAAGTAGTGATGACTGTGCTGCATGCCGGAGGTAAATTTGACAAGAACACCTATAAAGTATCAGGTGGTTTGCACGGTGTGGGCGTAAGTTGCGTAAACGCATTGAGTGAACTGCTGTACGTTACCGTAGAACGGGAAGGGAAAAAATTTGAACAGGAATTCCAGCGCGGTGTGCCGCAGTATCCTGTACGTGAAATAGGCCTAAGCGATGTTACCGGTACTACTATTCTTTTCAGACCGGATGGCGACATCTTCAAGGAAAGAACCTATAACCGCGAAATCCTGGCTGGCCGTTTACGTGAACTGTCTTACCTGAACCGCAAAATCAAGATCACCTTGTTTGACGAGCGGGAAAAGGACGAAGAAGGGAACATTTTCACGGAAGTCTTCTATAGTGAAGGTGGTATCCGGGAATTTATCCAGATGCTGGACAAGAACGGCCGTCGTAATCCGCTGTTACCGGCTCCGATTTATGTGGAAGCACATGACCCGGTGTCTAATGTAATGGTAGAAGTGGCGCTGGTATATAATGATGCCTTCAGTGAGAATATCTTCTCCTATGTTAATAATATCAACACCATCGAAGGAGGTACACACGTAGCTGGTTTCCGCCGTGCTATCACCCGTGTATTCAAATCTTATGGTGATAAGAATAAAATGTTTGAGAAATCGAAGGTAGAAGTTACCGGAGATGACTTCCGCGAAGGACTGAGCGCCGTTATCAGCGTAAAGGTTCCTGAGCCGCAATTTGAAGGCCAGACCAAAACCAAACTCGGTAACTCCGATGTAATGGGTGTGGTAGACAGCTCTGTAGCTGCCGTACTGGATGCTTTCCTGGAAGAAAATCCACGGGAAGCTAAAACAGTGATCAACAAAGTAGTGCTGGCCGCACAGGCCCGCGAAGCTGCCCGTAAAGCCCGCCAGATGGTTCAACGCAAAAGCGTGATGACCGGCAGCGGCTTACCCGGTAAACTGGCTGACTGCTCTGATAATGATCCAAAAAAATGTGAACTGTACCTGGTGGAAGGTGACTCGGCGGGTGGTACTGCCAAACAAGGCCGTAACCGTAACTATCAGGCTATCCTGCCGCTGCGTGGTAAGATCCTGAACGTGGAAAAAGCCATGGAACACAAGATCTACGAGGATAATGAAATCAAAAACATCTTTACGGCACTCGGTGTAACCATCGGTACAGAAGAAGATGATAAAGCACTGAACCTCTCCAAACTCCGCTATCACAAACTGATCATCATGACGGATGCGGACGTGGATGGTAGCCATATCGCTACCCTGATCCTGACCTTTATCTTCCGTTATATGAAGGCAATGGTAGAACAGGGATATGTATATATCGCACAACCACCATTATACCTCGTGAAAAAAGGTAAGGAACAAGTGTATGCCTGGACAGAAGATCAACGTAAAATGGCGACTATACAGCTGGCTGCCGGCGGTAAAGAAGACAGTGTTACTATTCAGCGGTATAAAGGTTTGGGTGAAATGAACGCAGAACAATTGTGGAGTACTACCATGGACCCTGAACACCGTACCCTTAAACAGGTAACGATTGAAAGCGCCGCAGAAGCCGATCGCGTATTCAGTATGCTGATGGGTGACGAAGTACCGCCACGCAGAGCATTCATTGAATCTCACGCGAAATACGCCAAGATAGACGCATAAATATTTAGGGATTTTTTGATTTACGAATTTAGGAATTTAAAAATGCAGCGAAGATTACCGTGTAGGTTTTCGCTGCATTTTTAAATTCCTAAATTCGTAAATCAAAAAATCCCTAAATATTTTTATTTCTCTTTTGAAATAACGTAGTTCGCTAAAAACTGATAAAGGAAAACCCCGATCAGCATAACGGTAACGAATATATTAAAAGAATCGTTGCTGATAAATGCGAAGCCAATTCCCAGCAAGCCCATTCCTGCTAAAGACAACGTATAGATCCTGAAAATACGGCGGCTCTTTTCGCCATCAGGTGCATAGATGCTGGATACCGGCAACAATAATACGCCCGCACAAATACAGATACTGAGAACACCGGGTATATTGGTGATCCAGAAGATGCCCGCCGCTAAAAGCGCGATCAACAGCAGTATACCTACCATATTGGACACATGGGTCTGTTCTTTCGTAAGCGCATATCTCCCATATGGATTCAGGCGCAGGAAGAGGTTACTCACCGGCGCAATCAGCCACGTAGAAATAGCCAGCAACGCCAGTAATACATATATCGGGAAAAAGACCCGGCTGGCAATTTGCGTCAATATAAAAATGGCGATGATAATGATCCATTGAGTACCGGCTTTCTGACGCCCCATAAAGAAAGCGTAGTTGAGGAACTGGCGGTACAGCCAGTACTTTGCTTTCATGGCCTGCACCATTCCACTTTTGGCCCACTGCTGGTTAGGATCAATTTTCAGTGATTCCCGGAAGTGTTCCAGTGATTTGCGGTGATCGCCCGCCTCCAGCCATTTCCAGCCGAGATTGGCGTGTGTATAGGCATTTTCCGGATTGTGCTCCAGCGCCTCATGCAGATCAGAAAAAGCCGCTTCTTTTTGGCCCAGGCTGAAAAGTGCGTGCGACCGCAGGTTAAGACAAGCCTGATTTTCAGGGTCAACAGCCAGTCCTTCTTCTGCCTTTTTCAGGGCTTCGGGATAATCTTTCTTAAACAACAGTATCTGACTCCACATACCAAAGTAATCAGCCTGATACGGGTTTATCGCTACCGCCTCCCTGATGGCACGGATAGCAGGATCTAACTGATTTTTATTGAGTGATACGCGCGCCTGTAAATATAAAAAACGGTCATCATCAGGCGCCAGGCTCAGCGCATTGCTGATAACCTGTGCTGCTTCCTCCGAATTATCCATTTCCAGGTAGCACACAGCGAGCAGGAAAAGCCCGTCAATATCATTGGCGCTTGTGCTCAGGTGTTGCCGCAGCGTGGTAAGCGCATCCTGGTAACGACCCTGCTGTAGCAGCAGTTGAGCGCGCTGAATTAATACAGCCATAAACGTTATTTCTTAATATCCAGGTATTTCAGTACTTCATCATACAGGCCGGCATCATTTGCATAGAGTGCATAGTTGCGGGCTGTATTAAACCATTCCCTGGTAGTAGCCTTGTGTGTTTTAACGGCTTTCATTAATTCTTTTTGTGAGATAGGTTGAGGTACTCCTTTCTTGAGTGCTTCCATCAATTTCTCTTCGATAGCTATATCCACAATAGCTTTCAGATCGGCGCCCGAGTAACCGTTGGTAGCTTTCGCCAATGCCGCATAATCAGGATCATCTACCGGTTTATTGCGGAGTTGCAGTTTCAGGATCTCTTCGCGGCCGGCAGTATCCGGTGGCGCTACAAAAATGATCCTGTCAAAACGGCCAGGGCGGCGGAATGCCGGGTCCAGGCTCCACGGTGCGTTGGTAGCCCCTATGATGAGCACATTTTCGTTATTGGCAGCAATGCCGTCCATTTCAGAAAGGAACTGATTTATGAGGTGACTGGCGCCACTGTTACGCATGGAATTGCGGTTGGCACCCAGTGCATCTACTTCATCGAAGAAGAGCACACAGGGCTTGCTCTGCCGCGCCAGTTCAAACAAACTATGCAGGTTCTTTTCACTGTTACCGATCCACATATCCAGTACATCATGGATACCTACATTGATAAATTCTGCCTGGATCTGTCCTGCTGTAGCTTTTGCCAGGTAAGTTTTACCACAACCCGGAGGGCCATATAGCAGGATTCCGCCGCCGGCTTTTTTCCCATAAGCCTTGTAAAGGTCCGGGAATTGCAGGGGTTTAATGATCTTCAGGTCTATTTCCTGCTTTTCTCTTTCCATTCCTCCTACATCGGAAAAATTGATGTCCGGCTTTTCCAGTGTAAATACTTTATCATCTTCCTCCTCATCATCATCTTCGTCTGTAGGTACATATTGTTGCTGGGGTAAGCGGAAATGTCCATCCAGGGCTTCGTCCCGGAAACCGGGATTGAGCAGCAGCAGATGCTGATAGATATCCCTGGCAGCTTCCATGGAATTTTCCTTTACCAGGATGCGGCAATGGAGCAACAGGCCGTCGAAATGATCGGGTTCATGATGTTCCAGTTGTTCCAACACCACTATAGCGGCTGAATATTTTTGCTGATGATAAAAGGTACGGGCCAGTCCCAGCTGCGCAGCAGCGTTTTCAGGCGACAGTTCCAATACCTTGCGGTACTGTTCTTCTGCCTGCACATATTCGTAATCCTGCAACAGCACCTGCGCCAGGTGTAAACGCAAAGGCACATTTTCCGGCGAAAACTGCACTGCTTCCTGTAATTGTTTAATCACTTCCGATGACATAATGCGCTTTTAAATGTAAACTCTCAAAGAGCGTAATAATACGCAATTACCATACAAAAATATTGTTAAATATGCTATTTCAGGCAGCAATACAGCCCCTAAAAGCGATAGAAACACCCGAAGGCTACCTTCTTCTTTTCCAGGATTTATATGGTAATGAAATAATACTGGTGCAATTAGCCTTATCCTGATCCCGGCAGACTTCTACTTATTATTTATTTATTAAATTTAAATATTTATACATATATTGCACCAGCATTTTATCCCTATGCCAGTAAAACTAACCGGTTTCCCTATGTCACTTTAATCGCTGGCCGCAGCTATTGCAGGCCAGCGCCGGTTTCCCTTTATAGATCGGCATGCAGAACAAAATTAAAATTATGCGTTTGAAACTATTTGTTACAGCCGTTATTGCCGCTGCAGCCACAGCTCTCACCGGTTGTGATCCTAAGAAGAATGACATCAGCCCCATAAGTACCTTTTCCTTTAAAGTGGACACCCTTCTTTTCAGATCCAACGCCACACAAGCCTATTTTACTGACACCATTTCAGCACACAGAAAAACAATGGTCATAGATGGTGTTACGAATAACTTTGGTCATCACCTGGAATTAATGATCACTTTCCCAGACTCCATACATACCGGCCAATATACAACCGGTGTGGAACTGTCGCTGATGAAAATACAACAGGACGGTATTGGATATATAGGAAAAACAATCACGGTTAAAATTGAAAGTATTAATAGTAAACAAGCGGAGGGAACATTCTCCGGCACATTAATCAGCGGTGACATGGAAAAACCTTTAACGGACGGGACTTTTAAAGTCAATTTTTAAGCAATTATCTTTTAAAATTCAGAAGCGCCCCTGCCTGTTAAGGCCACCATGGGGCCCGGGCTAAAGCCACCGGGCCTGTATTTCCAGGATGCAATAACCAGAGACGTGTCCTCACGGTAGCCTCAACAGGGGTTGTTTATTTTCAAGGCATTGCAATATTATTTTAACAATAAAAATAATTCCGCATGCCATTTTAAGCCTGTTTTAAGTCGTCCTTAACAATTTCGTAATGATCTGTTAACATTCTGGTTGCTTTGGACTCCGTCCTTTGCATCAGTAAATACTTACAGGCTTTATGAAATCTATCGTTACGCTAATTGCGGGCTTTATTGTGATTCTATTTTCTAATACTGCCCACGCGCAAATCACCACCTCCATTATATCCGGTAAAGTAGCGGATGCAGGTGGACAGGCAATCCCCGGTGTTACCGTGGTAATTGTAAACACCAGCACCGGCGCTAAATCCGGTGCACAAACAAATGGCGATGGCCGTTACATTCTGCCAAACCTCAATCCTGGTGGACCTTACAGCATCACCGTATCTTTTATAGGATACAAGAAAGAAACAAAAGAGGATGTCAACCTGAGCTTGGGTACTACCAACTTCAACTTCAAACTACAGGAAGAATCTACTGCCCTGAGTGAGATTGTAGTAACCGGCAGTGCAGGTAAAGCAGGTGGCACCCGCGTAGGACAGGAACAGATTAAATCCTTGCCCACCCTAAGCCGTAGCTTACAGGACTTGACAAAAGTAACACCACAAAGTAATAACAACTCCTTCCTCGGAACCAACTACCGTTATAACAACGTAACACTGGATGGCGCTATCAATAACGATGCTATTGGCTTCAGTCCTTCTTCGGGCGGACAAAGCAGCACGAGCGGACAACCCGGCAGCAGCACGCGTACCAACCCTGTATCACTGGATGCCATCCAGGACATACAGGTATTACTGGCGCCATTTGATGTAAAAGTGGGTAACTTCTTAGGTGGTAGTGTAAACGCGGTAACCCGCAGTGGTACTAACGAATTTCATGGTTCCGTATATGGCTATGGCCGCAACGCCGCTATGATCGGAAAGAACAATGCAGGCGATGGTTCCAAACTACCCAACGACTTTCACGAATACCAGAGTGGTATCCGTTTAGGTTTCCCTATCATCAAGGATAAATTATTCTTCTTCACCAACGAAGAAATTACCCGTCGTGTAGATCCCGTGATCCTCGCGGCAGGTTCTGCTGATGGCGGCGGCATCCTCACACAAAAAGACGCTGATGATATTACCGCTGTGATGAAAACCTACGGTGTAGATCCGGGTACAGCCGGCAATACCAGCATCTATTCCAACTCTACTAAATTCTTTAACAGGGTAGACTGGCATATCAATTCAAAACACCAGTTATCTGTTCGTAATAATACCATCACTTCCGATGCAACAAACCTCGAACGTGATCAACAGAACTTCCGCTTCAAAGGCATCGATTTCAAACAGGTAAATAACCAGACCTCTACAGTAGCGGAACTGAAAAGTAATTTCAGTAATACCTTTTCAAATAGCCTGATCGTTGGCTATTCCAATGTGCATGATTACAGAAACCCATTGTCTGATCCTGCGGTACCGCAGATCCAGATTAAAGGCAGAGCACCCGGCTCTACTATCTTCCTTGGTACAGACCGCGAAGCGAGTATCTTTAACATGAAACAAAAAACGTTTGAGATCACCGACAACGTTACTTTGTTTAAAGGCAATCATACCATTACTTTAGGTACACACAACGAGTTCTATAATATCACCTATGGTTTTGTAAACTCCTGGAACGGACGCCTGGATTACAACAGCATAGAAGACTTCCTGAATAACAATCCCGCCCGTGTACGCGGTAATTATAATTATACCAATAACTCACGCGATTATATCATGGCTAATCCTCCCGCACAGTTCAAAGCAAACCTGCTGAGTGTGTACGGACAGGATGAAATCCAACTCACAGACCGTTTCAGAATTACACCCGGTATCCGTGTAGATTATACCGGTATTCCAAATAAACAACCGCTGAGTGATAAAACCATTCATGCACCGGAAGATCCAAACTACGGTAACACCTATACGTATACAAAACCAGGCAACATCAAAAATGATTTCCTGAATAATGTACAGATCTCTCCGCGCTTAGGTTTTAACTATGATATCAAAGGAGATAACAGCCTGGTATTACGCGGTGGTAGCGGCTTTTTCACAGGTCGTATTCCATTTGCATGGTTAGGCTATGCCTTCTATAACAATGGTGTTACTTACGGCGCTTATGATCAGAAATCATCTTCCAAACCTTTTGTAAATACACCTAATCCAGCTGCCAAACCAACACCAAATGGTATTGCAGACTTTGCACAACAAAATGGTGTAAATGTAACGGACGCACAAGGCGCTACACAGGTAGATATGATTGACAACAACTTCAAAATGCCACAGGTATGGAGAAGCAGTCTTGCACTGGATTACAACACACGTAACCAATGGAAATTTACCCTGGAAGGTATTTATACCAAAGTGATCAAAGATCTGCAATTCCAGCAGGTTAACCTGGTAGACAATCCAACTTACTATGCTTACGACGTCAATAAATTACAACCTATTTACTCCGGTAAGAAAATAAATCCGCTGTACACCAATGCTTATCTCCTGTCTAATACAGACCAGGGGTACCGTTACAGCATTACTGCACAGGTGAGCAAGGCATTCCCTTTTGGCTTAAACATCATGACCGCGTATACTTACGGACAGGCGAAAGATCTGACAAACGGTATTCGTAACTCAATGGAATCCAACTGGCAGTTGAACCAGGCGCTGAACCCGAACAATCCGGGACTGGCTTATTCCAACTTCGATGTACGCAACCGCATTGTAGCTACCGTTAACTACAAACAGGATTGGGGTACCAAAGGGAAATGGGTATCCGGTTTCTCCCTGTTCTTCAATACATCTTCCGGTTTGCCATATAGCTACGGTTTTGTAAATGCTACCGTACAGGGTACACCGCAACAGGTAAGCCTGGCTTACATTCCAAAGGATGCCACCGAAGCCGCCAACTTCTTCACAGATATTGCCGGTGGTGCCACCGCTGCACAACAGGGTGCTGATTTCATGAACTATGTGAGCAGCAATAAATACCTGAATGGCCGCAAAGGTAATTTCACAGAACGTAATGGCGGACGCACTCCCTGGAATACACAGGCAGACTTCCGTTTCAGCCAGGACTTCAACGTAAAATCAGGTAACCGTGTGCATACTATCACATTGACTTATGATATTGTGAACCTGACCAACCTGCTGAATAAAGAATGGGGTATTCAATACTTTTCACCGAATACCTTCAACTCTACTGCGAGCGTAGGTTTGAACCCTACCGGCAAAGTGGTTAATAATTATCCTACGTATACTTTCGCTAATCCGGGTACACCTTACTCAAAAGATTTCTTTGCATCCCGTCATCAGATGCAGCTGGGCCTGAGATATAGCTTTTAATCAGATCTTACCTACAACAAAAAAGAGGTTGTCTCCATTACGGGACAACCTCTTTTGTTTGTATTAAACGGGGTATTATTTATTTGATACTGAAAGTAGCATTTACTTCCGCACGAACTTTGATAGTCTTGAAATCTGCACTGGCAAAGTCTTCTGTTGCCGCATCCGCACTTTTATACATCGCTACATTGCTTAAAGCGTTAGCACGGAAATCAACATTACGATCTGTATTTATTTCCTGTATTTCAATGACGCCACCCATTTTTTCATCTATCGCAGTGAGTAAATAATCTGCTTTTGCTTTTGCTGCCTGCAAAGCTTTAATTTTTACTTCTTTGCGATACTCTTCCATTTTTGTATGACTGTAGGAAGATACATTTACACGTTCAATACCATCTGCATCTACGGCAGCCAGGATAGCATTAATTTTATCCAGCTTACTCAATTTCAAACGAAACTGTTTGCCGGCCAGAAATTCTTTATCATCCTTTTTCCTGGCATTTAAGATCCGGTAGTTGTTGGCTTCCACATTTTCGATGGTGAAATCTTCTTTTGCAATACCTGCATCCTGAACGGCTTTTTGCAGTTGTTTTTCCAAAGTAGTGATGCTTACTTTATTGGTCTTATTCTTCAGATATTCTTTCAGGGAAATATCTATGTAGATGATATCCGGCGTGATTTCCATTTCCGCAGAACCGTTTACCTCAATCTTTTTTACGGGTTGTTTTTTGTCTGTTTGCTGTGCAAAAGTGCTGTATGCAAAGAATAATCCTGCGGCTAATAATATTACCTTTTTCATGTGTCGTTGTTTTACTTTATTCAAAAAATTTGTTTTCTTTTTCAATTACACCCACATGATGCGATAGCATAACCTGATTCCATAAACGTGTTTAAAAAAGTTAGCTTTTCTAAATCACTTTATTACAGATCGCTATCTGTTTCATATTAGATATGAAACGGTTATACCATTAAAATGTTACAGGAAAATTATTTTCTACTATCTACAATTCCTTTGAGGAAGTCGTGCAGATCATTCATATTGCGGATACGGGAAACAACCAGCATGAAGTTTTTGCCCACCTGTTTCAGTTTGGCGTTGTTGGTACGGGTTTGTATATACGTCAAAAGATGATTGAACGTAGGAGATTCGAAATAGGGTGAATCGGGGTTGTTGATGAAATAGCAACGAAGGTTTTCTTCTTTGAGCATCATCTTCTCAAAGCCAAGCTGTATCGCCATCCAGCGACACCGGATCATAGTAAGCAGGTCTTTTACCGGATCGGGTAATGGTCCGAAGCGATCGGCCAGTTCCTCGCCAAAAGCCATCAGCTTTCCTTCTTCTGTTATATTATCCAGTTCCTGGTAAAGGTTTAATCTTTCCTGGATGCTTTCTATATAAGTATCGGGGATGAGTATTTCGAGGTCTGTATCAATAGTACAGTCACTGATAAAGTCTTTCTTTTCTTCCAGCTGTTCTTTAAACAGGTCACGGAATTCATTTTGTTTCAATTCACGGATGGCTTCGTCCAGGATTTTCTGGTACATATCGAAGCCTATTTCCGCCATGAAGCCGCTTTGCTCGCCACCGAGCAGGTTTCCGGCGCCACGGATATCCAGGTCGCGCATGGCAATCTGAAAGCCGCTACCCAGTTCACTATGCTGCTCCAGGGTTTGCAGGCGCTTACGGCTATCAGCCGGTAATGTGCTCATAGGTGGCGCCAGCAGGTAACAGAATGCTTTTTTATTGCTGCGTCCTACACGGCCACGGAGCTGGTGAAGATCACTCAGTCCGAAATGGTGCGCATTATTAATAATGATCGTGTTGGCATTCGGGATATCCACGCCGCTCTCCACGATATTGGTACACACCAGTACATCGTATTTGCGGTCAATGAAGTCCATCACTACTTCTTCGAGCTGATGTCCTTCCAGCTGGCCATGGGCCGTAGCTATGGACAAATCGGGGCAAAGCCCCTGTATCAGGCCGGCCATTTCACCCAACCCTTTTACGCGGTTGTGAATGAAGTATACCTGTCCGCCTCTTTCTGCTTCATAATAGATGGCTTCCCGGATGAGGTCCTGGTTAAATACCTGCACTTCTGTTTCAATAGGCTGCCGGTTTGGCGGCGGTGTATTGATAATAGAAAGATCACGGGCACCCATCAACGAAAACTGCAGCGTTCTTGGTATAGGCGTTGCCGTTAGTGTTAGGGTATCTACATTATGTTTGATCTGCTTCAGTTTTTCTTTCGCAGAAACACCGAATTTCTGTTCTTCATCTACCACCAGCACGCCCAGGTCTTTAAACTTAACATCCTTGCTCAGCAAGGCATGCGTGCCAATGATAATATCGATCTTTCCTTCCTCCAGTCGTTTTAATGTTTCCTTTTTTTCTTTGGAAGATTTAAACCGGTTGATATAATCCACCGTACAGGGGAAATCTTTCAGGCGATCGGAAAATGTTTTAAAGTGCTGGAAAGCCAGGATGGTGGTAGGTACCAGTACAGCAGCCTGCTTGCCATCTACAATAGATTTGAAAGCTGCGCGGATAGCTACCTCTGTTTTACCGAAGCCCACATCACCGCAAACGAGGCGATCCATCGGGGCAGGGCTTTCCATATCGCGTTTCACATCTGCGGTAGCCTTACTCTGATCGGGGGTATCTTCATAAATAAAAGAAGCTTCCAGTTCCGTTTGCAGATAAGTATCAGGTGTGTGCGCAAACCCTTGCTGCGCTTTACGTACAGCATACAGCTTGATCAGGTCCTTGGCAATATCTTTTACCTGTGTTTTTGCTTTTTCCTTCAGCTTATCCCAGGCATCACTACCCAGTTTATTTACACGGGGCTCTACACCTTCCTTGCCGGTGTACTTGCTGATCTTATGCAGGGAGTTGATATTTACATACAACAGGTCGTTGTTCTTGTAAATGATGCGGATCGCTTCCTGCATTTTGCCACCGGATTCAATTTTCTGTAACCCGCTGTACATCCCTACACCATGATCAATATGCGTCACAAAATCGCCCGGTTGCAGCTCCCGCAAGGTTTTCATGGTAATTGCCTTGTTCTTGTTATAGGCTTGCTTTACCCTCGACTTGTGGAAACGCTGGAAAATCTGGTGGTCTGTATAACAAACGATCTTCAGGGAGTGATCAATGAAACCGTGGCTGATGGCTACGGGTATGGGAAAGAAAACAAAATCTGCTTTCAGGTCTTCGAAGATACTCCGCAGGCGTTCGAGCTGCCGCGGATTATCAGCGAAAATAAAAAGACTGTATTTATTGCTGTTGTGTTTTCCAAGATCTTTGAGTAACAGATCAAACTGCCTGTTAAATACGGGTTGCTCTTCCGTTTCAAAAAGGATTGTCTGCGGATGATAACCTTTCTCTTCCAGCCAGTTCTTACCATCAAATACGATGGTATGTTTTTGCAGCAGTTGCTGCATCAGTGGTGCGGCCTTCACAAAATCATCTTCCTGCAACACCATTTCTTCGTCTTCATCCACCTTTACTTTCTGCCCGGTTTGCAGCCAGTCATCCAGCCGTTGCTCCATTTGTTCAATCACGCCCTGTACATAAGCAGGGTCTTTGATCCACACAATGGTATTGGCCGGAAGAAATTCTGTCAGCGATGTTTTATTATGATCTACCGTATGTGTATCCATATTGGCGATCAGGGTCACCTGCGTGAGCTTACGTTCGCTCAGTTGTGTTTCCGGATCAAACAACCTGATGGAATCAATATCTTCCCCAAATAATTCTATCCGGTAGGGTTTTTCATTTCCAAAAGAGTAGATATCCAGGATACCGCCTCTTACTGCATACTGTCCGGGTTCATACACGAAATCAGTGGCATGGAATCCCCAGCCGATCAACTGTTCCAGCAGGGGATCTACTTTTAGTATATCGCCTACTTTCAGCTGCACCATATTCGTGCTGAATGCTTTGCTGCCGGCTACCTTTTCCCAGAGTGCTTCCGGGTAGGTAACGAGTATTTTTTTGCGGACGCTATCGGCGGATAGTTTCATGAGCGCCTCTGTACGCAGCATGCTGTGGCTGCTGTTCAGCTCATGGAACTGTCCGGTTTTTTTGAATGAGTCGGGGAAATAAAAAATATCAAGCGCCTGACTAAGCTCTTCCAGATCGTTATGGAAATAGGCTGCCTCCTCTTTATCGTTTAAAATAAAGAGATGGTTTGCATCTGCATGCGCCCAGGTGCTTACTGCCACAAAATTTATTGCACTCCCACTGAGGGAAGAAAGCTGAAAGTATTGTGGGGTGGGTGATTGAATCCCCTTCACCAGCGACTGCAAGCGCGCATCACGTTGAAATAATTGTAATACAGCCTGTAAATTCATGAAGGATGCAAAGATACGAACATTTACGGATTTTAGAATTTTGAGATTTAGTTATTTGAAATGCAGCGGATACGTTTCTTCATCTCCACAGCATTTCAAATAACTAAATCAAAAAATATCAAAATCCCTAAATATTTCATTATATTCAGTAGGACAAAACTCAACTTTCATGCAGGAAATATGGCATACAGGTATTGTAACCAAATTGGTGGATGAAACGCATAACACGCGTCGTTTCTGGATCCGTATTCCTGAAATGGAACGGTTTGATTTTAAACCCGGACAATTTGTAACCCTGGATCTCCCCATCCATGAAAAAAAGAATAAGCGGTGGCGCAGTTATTCCATTGCCTCTCATCCCGATGGCAGCAATGAATTTGAGCTGGTGATCGTACTGTTAGAAGGCGGAGCGGGAAGTACCTATCTTTTTAATGAAATAAAAGTAGGGAGTGAGCTGCAATTACGCGGCCCACTGGGTGTATTCGTACTACCGGCACTGTTAGAAAAGGAGCTGTTCTTTATCTGTACAGGTACGGGCATTGCGCCTTTCCGCGCGATGGCGCATTACATCCGGCTGCATAACATTCCGCATCCCAATATACACCTGATCTTTGGCTGCCGTTATGAAAAGGATCTGCTGTATGCTGCCGAAATGCAGCAACTGATGGCAGAGTTACCGGGTTTCCACTATATTCCTACCCTCAGCCGGGAAGATAACTGGACCGGTAAAAAAGGTTATGTACACAGCATCTATGAGGAAATTTTACAGGCCGAAAAACGGCCTGCCCACTTTTTCCTCTGTGGCTGGAAAGCCATGATTGATGAAGCCAGACAACGGATCGTAGCCATGGGCTATGACCGCCATGATATTCACCTGGAGCTCTATGGATAATAAAGTCACTATCTGCTAAAGCAATATCCAAATCCCAATTCTCCGTTCGGCGTTACCCTATTGGAGGAAAACATCGGCGTGAATGCCACTTTAAACATAAAACGTTTATCGATAAAATGACGGCGCATCCCGATAGACAGCCAACCCAGCAGGGTGTGGTCACTCACGCCTTCTTCAAACCACAGCGAATCACCAAATAAATAGGTGAGGCCGGCCCCCACCTCCATGCAATGACCATCCGGCTGCCCCAAAACATAGTTGATACCGCCAAAAATACTGGGTCTGTTATTGACATACACCCGGTGCCTGATCGTATCTGTGGGATTGCGGGAAGGAATCGTTAAAGGCCAACTACTGCTTTTAGACCAGGATTCTGCATATTCCGGTGCAAATCCAATCCCCACCCGGGCTCCCCAACCAACACGGCGCTGTGTAAAGCGCACATCATAGTTGACACCAAAGCCGCAGGCAGGACCTAACAGGCTTCCATATACGACATTCGGCCATATTTTCGGTTCATAATAAACAGGAGGAGATTCGGGTACCGGTTTCTTCACCCGGTGGGAAGGGTGACGCGGAAACTGTGCGTATAACGCGGAACAACACAGAAAAAGGGCTACAGCCATTACTAATTTTTGCATATGCATAGGAAGAGATGATATGCATTTAGAACGACTATAGCCCGTAAAAGTTACACGATTTTATTCAGCACCAGGTTTCTCACTTCAGACAACGGAATACGTTCCTGTTCCATGCTATCACGGTGACGGATGGTCACTGTACCATCTTCTTTGGTCTGATGATCAATGGTTATGCAGAAAGGCGTACCGATGGCATCCTGGCGGCGGTAACGTTTGCCGATACTATCTTTTTCTTCGTAATAACAGTGGAAGAACGGCTTACATTCATTCATCAGTTCTTTCGCCAGTTCCGGCAAACCATCTTTTTTCGTCAGCGGGAATATCGCCAGTTTAATGGGAGATAATTTAGCAGGCAATTTTAATACTACGCGGCTATCCGCTTTTTCCGGTGTGCTCAGGTCCTGTTCTTCATATGCATTGCAGATGGTGAGCAGGAACATACGATCCAGACCGATAGAGGTTTCTATCACATAAGGAACATAGTTCTGATTGATTTCGGTATCGAAATACTGTAATTTCTTTTTGCTGAATTCCTGGTGTTGCTTCAGGTCAAAATCAGTGCGGGAGTGGATCCCTTCCACTTCTTTGAAACCAAAAGGAAATTCGTATTCAATATCTACGGCAGCATCTGCGTAGTGCGCCAGTTTTATGTGATCTTTAAAATGATATTTAGCCGGGTCGGTACCGAGGCTCAGGTGCCACTGCAAACGCTCTTCTTTCCATTTCTCATACCACTCTTTCTGTGTGCCAGGGCGGATAAAAAACTGCATCTCCATCTGCTCAAATTCACGCATACGGAAAATGAACTGACGGGCTACAATTTCATTACGGAAAGCTTTACCTATCTGCGCAATACCAAAGGGGATCTTCATCCTGCCGGTTTTCTGCACGTTGAGGAAGTTCACGAAAATACCCTGTGCGGTTTCCGGACGCAGGTATATTTCGCTGGCTTCATCGGTCACACTGCCCAGCTGTGTAGAAAACATCAGGTTAAACTGACGTACTTCTGTCCAGTTAACGGTGCCGCTTACACTACATTTTATTTTATTTTCTTCTATCAGTGTTTTCAATCCTGCGAAGTCATTTTCTTTCAGCAGCTCGTCCATTTGTGCGAGCAATGCCTCTCCTGCTTCGGGTGACAGCGTTTCGGCATGACCTTCTATCAGGTGATCTACGCGATAGCGTTTATTACTATCCTTGTTATCGATCATGGGATCGCTGAAATTATCCACGTGCCCGGATGCCTTCCAGGTGGTAGGATGCATAAAGATGGCGGCATCGATCCCCACGATATCTTCGTGCAGCTGGGTCATGCTTTTCCACCAGTAGTCCTTGATATTTTTCTTCAGCTCGGCGCCGTATTGGCCGTAGTCGTATACAGCACTAAGTCCGTCGTATATTTCGCTGGACTGAAACACAAAACCGTATTCTTTACAATGCGATATAATCGCCTGGAATTTATTCTGATCTGTAGACATAGTGGCGCAAAGATAAATGCCAATTTTGAAAATATGGTTGTAATTATTTTTATATTTATAGGGAGATGATTAACAAATACTAACCTTCCTCCGGCTTTTCCATTTCCTCATGTGGCACTTCAATCTGCTTAATCCATACGGCATAATCATTCGGATAAATTTCTTTTCCGAAGTACTGCACATATACGCGGGTAAATACTGCCCCGAAGTACAGGATGGCTGCGGAATAGTATACCCAAAGCAGGATGATGACAATGGAACCGGCGGCACCGTATGCGGAGCCAACTTTGCTGGCGCCGAGATAATATCCGATGGCAAATTTACCCAGCATAAACAGGATGGCGGTGGTAACAGCGCCCACCATCACATCTTTCCACTTGATACGCGCATCGGGCAGTACTTTAAAAATGATGGCAAAAAGGATGGTGATAACGGTAAACGGCACTACCAGGTCTGCCACATACAGGATGATGGTGGTGGTGGCTTTTGTTGGGATCAGCTGCACCAGCAGTCCCTGAAAAAGCTCTACCAGACCGTTGATAGCCAGTGATACCAACAGGATAAAACCCATACTTATGACAAGCGAAAAGGAAAGCAGGCGGTTCAGCAGCATCCGTAACAGCCCATTCTTTTTGGGTTTTGATTTCAGCCGCCAGATATAGTTAATGGAGTCCTGTATTTCTGCAAACACCCCGGTGGCGCCAATGATGAGCGTTATAAAACCCACGATGGTGGCCCAGTTCATATCGTTGGAAAGGGTTGCATTGCGGATCATAGCCTGGATCTGCGCTGCGGCCTCACTGCCTACCATTCCCTGGATCTGCCCGTAAATACTGCCTTCTATGGCCTCTTTGCCGAGGAACAGGTCACATAAAAAAATGATAATAATGAGCATAGGCGCCACTGAAAAGATAGTATAGTAGGCCAATGCAGCACTGAGCTTCAGCACTTTATCATCCATAAAATCGCTGCCGGACTGCTTCAGCACCTGCCAGTAAATTTTTACTTTTCCGGTTTTTTGCATAGCGGTTATTTTAAACAAAGGAAGCAAAAAGCGTGCACCGGCCTTTTACTGCAGTGTTGGGGAGACAAGGGTTATTTTAGTTTTGGATTATTGACGTGCCGGTTGGCATCGCGGGTATTCTTCTTATCAAAATTTTTCTCCAGCGCCACCGTCATATCAATGCCGGTTTGATTTGCGATACAAAGCACCACCCACATTACATCCGCCAGTTCATCTGCCAGTTCTCTCTTTTTATCGCTTTCTTTGGCAGACTGATCACCATACCGGCGGGCCATTACACGGGCCACTTCTCCTACTTCTTCTGTGAGAATAGCCATGTTGGTCAGTTCACTGAAATACCGCACCCCGGTGGTGTTAACCCAGTTATCTATCTTTTCCTGTGCTTCCTGTATGGTCATGGATTCATTTTTATATACTAAAGATAACAGATTGGGCGCATTGCAGCCCCTTATTCTCTGTTTTGTGAATCAATAATAATGGTCACCGGCCCATCATTGAGTAAAGACACTTTCATATCTGCCCCAAAAATCCCCCGTTGGATGGTTGTTCCTATATCATGTTCCAGCTGTACAATCATTTTTTCATAAAGGGGAATAGCCACATCGGGCTTACTGGCACGGATATACGAAGGCCGGTTTCCTTTCTTCGTAGAAGCGTGCAGGGTAAACTGGCTTACCAGTAACAGTTCTCCGTGGATATCTTTCAGTGATACATTCATTACGCCCGCATCGTCATTGAAGATGCGCAGGTTTACGATCTTGCTGCTCAACCAGCTGATGTCTTCGGGAGTATCTGCATCTTCAATGCCCAGCAATACCAGCAGCCCCAGCTGAATTTCGCCGGTAATAACGCCGTCTACGGTTACGGATGCCTGGGTAACACGCTGTATAACTGCTCTCATATAAATATCTTTTCAGCGGAAAATTAATGAAATCCCTAAAGATATCCGGACTTATACCACAGTCATTATACCGTATTAAAATGTTCATCGGTGTGGGTTTGGCCGGATTTTAATAAATTGCTGTCCAATTTGCATTATTAATATTATAAAAAATAACAATACAATGAATATCAATGTTACCTCCGAACTCACATTCCGCACAGCCCGCAGCGGCGGCGCCGGCGGACAAAATGTGAATAAGGTGGAAACAATGGTGGAAGCCTATTTCAACATCATGGCCTCTGCACTGTTAACCCCTGAACAAAAAAATGTGCTGATGGAAAAGCTCTCCAACCGCATCAATGCGGAAGGAATACTGCTGGTGAAATCGCAAACAGCCCGCACACAGCTGGGCAACAAACATGAAGTCATCTATAAAGTAAATGATCTTATCAATAAAGCATTAATACCCCGCAAAAAGCGGGTACCTACCAAACCTTCCAAAGCGATGGTAGAAAAGCGGATCCAGTTTAAAAAACGGCTATCCGAGAAGAAACAAAACCGGAGACCAGGATTAATGGATTAACAGGATTTAAAAGGATGGGTGTTTTGTTGTTTGTAATGATCACCAACAACTGCTATCGCAGCTCGTTTTTTAAATCAAACAACAAAACACCCATCCTTTTAAATCTTATCATCCTATAATCCTGGTCTTTGGTTTAATTTGCATTAAAATATACAGTAACACAGCATACAGCTAAAATATACGCTATTGAGCATCAAACAACTGGCAGGACAAACAGTTTACTACGGTTTAAGTAATATAGTGAGCAAGTTGCTCAATTATTTCCTTACGCCTTTTTATCTGGGTATTCTTACGCGGGCATCTTTTGGGGAGATGTCTAACGTATATGCCTATATCCCTTTTGCCAATATTGTGCTGACCTATGGTATGGAAACTGCTTTCTTCCGGTTTGCGAAGAAGGAGAACAAGGCGCATGTGCTGGGTACTTCCACCATCTCGCTGTTGTTTTCCACTATTTCTATTACCATTCTGCTATTATTATTAAAACAGCCGGTCATTAATTCCTATGCCGGGGAACTGGCGGGGTTGAACGGGCATCCTACATTTTATACTTATGTGATCCTGCTGATGGCTTTTGATGCACTGACCGCCATCCCCTTTGCCCAGCTCAGGCTGGAAGGCCGACCGGTACGCTATGCCGCCATCCGGGTAGCGGGCATCCTGACCACGATATTCTTCAACGTCTTTTTCCTGGTGATCTGTCCCAAGCTGTATGCAGCCGGTCATCACTGGTTGCCCGATTTACAGAACGGCAGCGACCAGACGGGCTACATATACCTGAGCAATATGCTGGGCAGCGCCTTTACCCTGGTGCTGTTCCTCCCGCAGATCGGGGCCATTGAATGGAAGTTTGATACCGTCCTGTGGAAAAAGATGGTACACTATGCCCTGCCGCTGATTATAGTGGGCATGGCCGGTATGGTCAATGAAACCTTTGACAGGGCCTGGTTTTTACCCCAGTTCCTTCCCGGCAACGATATGGAAGCCAAAAAGGAGGTGATCGCACTGTATAGTGCCAACTATAAACTGGCCATCCTGATTACCATGTTCATACAGGCGTTCCGGTTAGGGGCCGAACCTTTCTTTTTTAAACAGGCCGAAAGCGGGAATCCGCAGAAGATGTACGCCCGGATCATGAAGCTTTTTGTGATCATGCTATGTTTCATGTTCCTTTTTGTAAGCCTGTACCTGAATATATGGAAGATATTCCTCCGCGTACCCTTCTATTACCAGGGGATGCGTATTGTACCGGTACTGTTGCTGGCCAACATGTTCCTGGGCATCTACTATAACCTGACCATCTGGTTTAAGCTAACGGATCGCACCAAAACAGGCGCCGTCATCACGATCATCACAGCTGTGCTGGCTTTCGGGCTCAATTACTGGTGGATTCCTCTAATGGGTTACTACGGCGCTGCACTGGCCACCATGGTATGTTATTTTGTACAAATGGTGATCTGTTATGTATGGGGACAAAAACATTATCCCATCCCATATCATCTTCCCAAACTCATTACCTATGTGGGGCTGGCAGTACTGATCTATCTTTTATTCAACTGGCTCAATGTCAGGGTGCTGTCGCCACAAGACATCTATGCCCTCAAACCGTCTTCCCTCGCAGTAGCTACCGGCTTATTCCTGGCTTATGCCTGGTTTATTTTCCGGATGGAGAAGAAAGAATTTGCGCGGCTGCCGTACATAGGGAAGTACATAAAATAAAATTTACGGATTTACGGATTTTGAGATTTCGGGGTTTTGTTTCCAAATGCAGTATCGTTTGGAAACAAAACCCCGAAATCTCAAAATTCCAAAATCCGTAAATTTTCTGAAAGGATCACACTAAAAATGGATTCGTTTTCTTTTCAAAGCCGATGCTGGTTGCTGGTCCGTGGCCGGGAAATACCCTGACATCATCCGGTAACACGAATAGTTGGTCACGGATGCTGCGCAGCAAAGTTGCGTGGTTACCACCGGGAAGGTCTGTACGGCCTATACTCTGGTAAAAGAGGACATCGCCGCCAATCACGAATAGCTGGTCGGCGCAGTAGAAAGAAACACTGCCCGGAGAATGGCCGGGAGTCAGCAAAACCTCGAGTTCATGTTCGCCGAACGGAATCTTTTCACCCGCTACGAGGTAACGTCCAGGCATAGGTGAAGGGTCAAAAGGAATGTTATACGTGGCAGCAGCCTGCTGGGAACGGTCCAGGATCCCCTGTTCCGCCTCGTGTATTTCAGGGAGTACCTTATACGTTTCAGACACCAGTTTATTGCCGAAGATGTGATCAAAGTGGCAGTGCGTATTCAATAATCTTATAACATTTAACCCGGCTGTTTGTATATATTGTAATAATTCTTTTCTTTCGTCCTGAAAATAACATCCCGGGTCTATAATTATACATTCCCTTTTTCCGTTAATAAGCAGGTAGGTGTTTTCCTGCAAAGGACCAAAAGTGAATTGTTGTATTTCGATCATTGTTACCTGATTTTTAGCTAATTTTAAACAGATCACAATATTATCAATACTTTCTGTATGAACAGATTTATTACCAGGTTATTATTCCACAGTGCCCTATTACTTGGAACGATAGTTTCGCAAGCTCAAACCAATACAGTCGAATTCGGACAAAATCGCGTTCAGTTCAAAAATTTCAAGTGGAGATACTATCAAAGCCGCCATTTCAACACCTATTTTAGCCAGAATGGGCTGGAATTAGGGAAATATGCAGCCCAGGTGGCCGAAAAGGAATTGCCCTCGATAGAGCAGTTTATGGAAACAAACCCCCGTCAGCGTATCAATATTGTGGTCTATAACAGCTTCGGGGAGATGAAGCAATCCAACATCGGTATAGGCGTGGAATGGCAGAATACCGGCGGTGTTACCAAACTGGTAGGTAACAAAATGATCGTTTATTTTGATGGTAACCACGAAAACCTGCACCGGCAGATCCGGCAGGGTATCGCCCGTATTTTGCTGGAAACCCTGTTATTTGGTGAAGACATCGGCGAATTTGCCGGTAATGCTGCCTTAATAGATTTCCCGAAATGGTTTACCGACGGCTTCATCGGCTATGCAGCTGAAAACTGGACCGCCAAACAGGATGAGGAACTGAAAGCGGTATTGCTCTCCGGCAAATACAGGAACTTCAACCAGCTGGCCTATGAAAACCCGCTCCTGGCAGGCCAGGCTTTCTGGTACTATGTGGAAAGTAAATATGGAAAGGACGCCGTGCCTTACCTCATGTATATCACCCGTATTAACCGGGGTCTTAAAAAAGGTTTCGACCAGGTACTGAATCAAAGCCCTAAAAAAGCTACCCAGGACTTCTTCCTATTTTATCAGAAAAGATTTGCAGAAGATAATCGTAGAAGGAAAACTTCTGCCAAAGGCCGCACCATTGTTGCACAGGAAATCGGAAAATCCGACTACTATCGCTTCAATGCCAACCCCAAAAACAACTCCTATGCAGTCGTACAATTCAGGAAAGGCGTGTACCGCGTACAGATCCAGCTGGGCTGGAACAAGCCTAAAGTGTTGCTGCGCAGCGGCGTTGTACAACTGGCCAACCAGGTGGACCCCAACTATCCACTCATGGCCTGGAACACAAAAGGCAACCGCCTCGCCATTGTGTACGAACACGAAGGCAAAACAAAACTGATGATCTATGACCTGATATCGCACACGACTATACGTCAGGATCTGCATCAGTTTGACCGCGTCGTGGACTTCAAATACATGCCGGTACAAGAAAATACATTGCTCCTGTCGGCCATCAAAAACGGACATACCGATATTTTCACTTATAGCATCAGCAACTACAAAACAGACCAGATCACCAACGATGTGTATGACGACCTGGACCCGTCCTTTGCGGCGTTCCCGGGTAAAAGCGGGATCATCTACTCTTCCAACAGGCCCTCACCAAAAGGAAGAGGTACCGATACGTCTCTCCCTGGCCGGCCGTTCAACATCTTCATGGTAGATAACTGGAACAAAAGTTCTGAAAAACAAATCACCCAGCTGACCAACCTCCAATACGGAGACGCCAGACTGCCCATGCAATACAATACCACCCACTTTACCTTTGTTTCTGATGCCAACGGTATCCGTAACCGTTATGCCGGTTTCTTCAAATCACAAAGTGCAGGTATAGACTCCCTGTTCTATGTAGGTTCGGAAATTCTGCATAACCCCGAAAAAGAGGAACTGGATTCAGCCCTGGCTGCTTACGGTACCTCCGCACCGGATTCTGTGGAAGCGATCACTATCACCAACGACTCTACGTACTCTTTCCCGATCTCCAACTATCCTTACGGCATCCAGGAATCCAGGATTACCGGCGAGCAGGGAGAAGTATCTGAAGTGGTAGCATATGCAGACGTAAAACGGCTGATGAAGCTGAAAGTAGATACCAACGCACTCAAGAAAAGGAATATCACCGCACGCGCTACCAATTTCAGAAAGGCAGAGATGCATGCGGACAGCCTGCGTTTAGGTCTTCCTACGTATAATACCATACCAAGGGATACCTCTTCGCATCCTAACTTCTTCCAGAATGAATTTGGCAACGAACCTGCTGATACCAGTCATGCTGTAACGGAATCTTCGTCATTATTTGAGGGGAGGAGAGATAAGGAACAGACCCTGAAGAAATCGAAACTATTCCCTTATAAATTCAAATTTGCGTCCGATTACCTGATCCTGCAACTGGATAACTCGGTACTCATCAATAAATACCAGCCTTTTACCGGCCAGCCCAGCGGGCCTATCCGCCTGACCGATCCGGTGAATGGTTTAATTCGTATAGGCGTAAGCGATTTGTTTGAAGATATTAAGTTCAATGGCGGTTTCCGTATTCCGTCTTCCCTGCAGGGCTCTGAATACTTCTTCAACGCTTCCTATCTGAAGAAACGTTTTGATTACAAACTCACTTACTACCGCAAGGTAGACAAGAGCAGCGGTATCCCCGTGGTAGACTCAAACGGCTTATATATCATCCCTACAAAAATGATCACCAACATTTACCAGGGTGAAATACGCTATCCGTTTGACCAGGTGAGAAGTGTGCGTTTGCAGTTAGGCTACCGTACCGATAAGCTGGTGATCCAGGCAATCGACAAGCCATCGCTGTACGCGAAAGACTATAAAGAAAGTTACATTTTAGGCAGACTGGAATATGTGTATGATAATACCATTAACCCGGCTATCAACATCTGGAATGGTACCCGCTATAAAATTTATGGCGAAATCAATTCCCAGCTGACGAATGGCGGTCTGAATGAATTATTTAACAGCGGCTCTCCGGCAGCCAACGGCAGGTTTACCTATAATATGGGTATTGATGTGCGGCACTACGAAAAAATATACCGCAACTTCATCTGGGCCACCCGCTTCTCTGCTGATCTGTCCTGGGGTACCCGCAAATTGCTGTACTACCTGGGTGGTGTTGACAACTGGTTAAATCCGCAGATCAACCTGAACAACCCGGTAAACACAAGTGCGAACTATGCGTTCCAGACACTCGCGGAAAACCTCCGTGGATACAAACAGAATGCGAAAAATGGTAACAATGTGATGTTGATAAATACGGAGCTTCGCTTACCGGTGTTTGCCACTTTTATTGATAAGCCGATCAACTCCGCATTCCTGCGCAATTTCCAGTTAACCAGCTTCGTGGATATAGGCACGGCCTGGAATGAAAAACTGAGCTTTAAAGACGCCAACTATACCAATTATGATGATGGTACGGGTGTAATTACCCGCGTAAAAGAAGGTTTCCTCGGACCCTTCGTAGGTGGTTATGGTTTTGGTGCCCGCACTACCATTGCAGGCTACTTCCTCCGCGCTGATGCAGGCTGGCCTATGGTAGGCTTCTTCCGCGGTGGCCCCATCTGGTATTTTGGTATGGGCGTAGATTTTTAAAATTTAGGAATTTATTGATTTACGAATGTAGGAATTTGAAATGCAGCGGATATTTACGCGAAAATCTTTACTGCATTTCAAATTCCTACATTCGTAAATCAATAAATCTCTAAATCTTAGGTTGTTGCTTCTTTACAAGGGGGTACATTAAACTCAGGAAGATACCCATACACAGCGTGAATGCCCAGGCGCTGCGGTTTTCCCAGGGATGCAACAGAATATCTCCCACATCTCCCAATAACGTCAACGGATCTTTTACCACATCCCAGCTGTTATACCGCAGGTACCTGCCAATATACACGCCCATTGCACACAGGAACATTACCGGAAAAGTAAAGAGCCATGCCGGCCAGCGGGTATGACGGGTACTCCACATCCTTTCCATACTGCGGATAGATATATATCCCATCATCATACCGTTCCAGGCGAAAGAGAAAATAACGAACAGATCGAACCATAAAGGTACGCCGCCATCAAAAAGATGGAACAGGTCTGTGAGGATATATGGTGAGTTGGGGATGAACAATAACCACACAATAAAGTAGCCGTACCAGTTATACCGGTTGCTGATTTCCTGCGGGCGCTTTTCCATTCTGCGGGTGATGGCAAACGGAATAAAAGCCAGGAAAAGGTTCCACGCAAGTGATGCACGCAGGTAGCTACCGGTATGGGCTATACGAAACAATAATAATGACAGGCTAAACAGAATAGAAGCATATAAAGTAAATTCCTGTTGGTTGCGGCTGATGCGCAGCTGTAATAATCGGACGGTTCTTTTCAATCGCATACGGCTGTTTTTTTTAATAAATAGTACAGGGATGGCACAGGCTTGTTAACAAATATGTGGAATAAAGATCAGCGCGCCCGTTATAACAGCTCCCATAGCTGCCACCAGTACTGCGCCTGCCGCAACATCCTTGATCCATTTTACTTTTGGATGTTGTTGTGGCGACAGGTGATCCATTATTTTCTCTACAACAGTATTAAACATTTCAGTGATCCAAACGAGGGAGATGGTCATGACGATCCAGATCCATTCGGGAGGGGAAAGTTTATACCAGCAGCCGGCGGCCACTACGAACAAAGTGGCTGCTGCGTGTATGCGTGCATGTGGTTCACTGCGCAGGAAAGCTGCAATGCCGCTGAATGCATATCCGAAACTGGCTATCCGTCTGCTGATATAAGAATTTCCCATGATCGATACTTAGTTTACTGGTGTTGTAGTTTGTGATAAATTATCCCACCTGATCTTTCTGCTGAAATACATGATCACTGCCAGGATGATGAAGAGTCCGAGGCTGCCCATTAGCAGCGCCTGGTCTTCCGCACTGATGATCACATAAATAAATCCATATAACAGTACCAAAGTACTGCCAATCCCTGCAGCTATACGGCTGCTTTTATAGGCGCTGGCGGTATATATGGTGATCAGGCCGATGGTGAGCCCACTGGAAATAACATAGGCCAGGACAAAGTTAAGTTGTTCTGATATGGATATCAGCAGGGTATAAAAAATACAAAGGGCTAACCCGATAAGGGCATACTGCAATGGATGAATGGCGCGGCGCTGTGATAATTCTATAAAATAAAAGATAAAGAAGGTTAACCCGATGATCAGGATGGCGTACTTAACTGCGCGCATGGATTGCTGATAGCTTTCCGCGGGCATAAAAAGCTTGATCCCAAAATCGGCGGAATGGATGTCGAATTTGTTCCCTGCCCAGCTTTGGGGATAGTTGCGGTTCAGGTGCTGTATTTGCCAGGCTGCGTTGAATCCTTTGTCATCCACCTGGCGTACTTTGGGCGGAAAGGCCTCATCGAAGCTGGGGCTGGGCCAACTGGAATTGATGTTCACCATAGTGGTTTTACCTACAGGAGAGAAGCTGATCCTCTCGGAGCCTTTTACACCCAATTCCAGCGTGAAGTTACCAGCCATGGCGGCGGTATCGGCGGGATTAAGCGGCACCGCCGTCTGAATGCCGCTGGCAAACAGGTCTGTGCTGACCACGCCGGGGTTAAACATATACGATTTACCGTTCCAGGTCATTTGTACCTGGTTGTCGATACCACGCAAATCGCTGATACCGATGAGCAAAGCGGCCTGCTCCCATCGGAGCGAGGCCGCCGGAACATCGATATTCGCCAGGGCTTCTTTGCTGAAAGTGCCGCTCAGTTGCATTTTGGCGTCATATACCGCCACATTGAAAATGCTTCTTTTAAGTTTCTGGGGCAACAATTCACCATTGATCTTTAGAAGCTCGGGCAGCAGGTATACATAGGCTGTAGTACCCTTTGAGGCAACGGTGTAAGGAATAGCGAGTACCGGGCCGGTAATGTTCTGCGCTGCCCCCCATCTGCTGGTAATTTCGCTGGTGACCTCTTTCTGCCTTTCCTGGCGCTCCCAGATAAGGTCTTGAATCATACTGGCGGGTATCAGCAATATGAGTACCATAAATACAATGAATAGGGCTTTCAAGGCGTAGAGGTGTCGGTCAAAGAAAGAAGGAGAAACAGTAGTGGAAGGTTCCATGGTTGTAAGATTTAAAAGTGCTTTGTATTTCAAAGTGTAAAGACAAAAAAAATTATTTTGTGAACTTGATCATATTTTCCAATGCAATAAGATGTCCTTTAAAAGCTTTCTCACCAGTAGCCGTAATAGCATAGGTGGTATTGGTTTTGCGGCCAATAAACCCTTTGTATACTTTGATATAACCGTTTTCTTCCAGCGTATTAAGGTGGGAGGCCAGATTTCCATCTGTTACTTCCAACATTTGTTTGAGATCATTAAAATTGATCTCATTGTTTACCATCAATATGCTCATAACGCCCAGGCGTATACGGCTTTCAAAAATCTTATTTAAATTACCGATTGGATTCATGTTATTGATTGAAAGCTCCCCCTTTCCTTTCATATTTCCACCACATCAATGCACCATAAATAATGTGCAGCAAACCAAACCCTACAGCCCAGAAATACAAGCCCTTCCGCAAAAAGAACAGGTTAACGATTCCCAGTAACGCTTCCAGTATGCCCAGGTAACGCACATCCGGTAAAGTATATTTGCTGCCATTGATCAGCGCCAATCCGTAAAAAACAAGACAACTGGGCGCCACCAATGACTCCAGGTGATTATATAGCAGTCCTGCTATAAAAGCACCACCGGCCGCCAGCGGAATAGCTACGTTCACCAACACTTTACGCGCGGTAACATCCCAGATAGGAAGATTATTCCGTCTTGCCCTGCGCCAGGTAAAAAAGGTGCCACCACATAAAGCTGCCACCAGCACACACAGCGCCAGTACAACCAGGCGAAACTTCAGCGAGGCATAGTCCGCATCATTATATACACCACTGGCATCCCACCGGTGATAGTAGTCCACCAGCCAGGTATGCGCCAGACCAGCACCTATCAGCGCACTGATCCCGGCAGAGATGCCACTCAGCCCACTGAGAGAGATAAAGCGGCTGCTACGTTCCATCAATTTCCTGATGTCACTTAACGTTTGCAGATGTTGTTGATCGTCTGTCATACAAAAAAGCACTTTGCGCTACAAAGCTACTTAAAAATATCACATTTTAAAATATAATTTTTTGTTATAACTGCGTTACCTATAGGATACCTTCGATACAGATTAGCAGTAAATAATCTAATATTGTTGTCAGATATGCTTGGTTGGAAAAGAATATTAGCAGTAATTATTGGCGTAAGTGTTTGTTGTTCGGGATTGATGGCGCAGCAGTATAAGGTTAGCGGAGTTGTAAGGGACGCCCACTCTCAGGAAATCATCCCTTTCGCCACGCTACAGTTTGTTGGTACGCAAACAGGTATGGTGAGCAATGCGGAAGGTAAATACTTGTTTGAATTAAATGTTATCCCATCAGATTCAATACTGGTAAGGGTAATGGGGTATACCATCCTTAAAATGCCGGTCAGCCGGGAACAGAAAGAACAAACCATCGATTTTGAAGTTACCCGCTCCGATGTTTCTCTCAAAACATATGAAATAAAAGCCAACGTAAACTTCGCGCTTATTCTCCTGAAACAGATCGTAAAACATAAACCGGAAAATAATTATAACCGTCTCGATAATTATAAATACGAGGTGTATAATAAGCTGGAACTGGATATGAAAAACCTGAACAAGGATAAACTATCAAAGAACCGCTTCACCAAACCATTCGCTTTTATTCTTGATAATATCGACAGTACTTCGGAAGACAAACCCTTTCTACCCATCTTCCTCACCGAATCGCTGTCTGATTATTATTACCAGGCTAATCCGCGCAAAACAAAAGAAATTATTAAGGCAGCCCGCACTTCCGGCATCGACAATGAAAGCGTAACCAAGTTCCTCGGTGCGATGTACCAGAACGTAAATGTGTATGATAATTTCATCCCGGTATTTGATAAACAGTTTGTAAGCCCTATTCATCACAACGGCGCTTTTTACTACGATTATAAAATTGCAGATACGCAATATGTGAGCGGCCAGCGTTTCATCAAACTAAACTTTACGCCTAAACGAAAAGGAGAGAATACATTTATTGGCGACCTGTGGGTACACGACACTACCTACGCCGTGCAGAAAACTACTTTATCTGTGCCAAAGGATGCCAATATCAACTTTATACACAAAGTCAGTATGGTACAGGAGTTCCGCCAGTTGAAAGATAGCAGCTGGTTCCTGTATAAAGATAAATTTATTGCCGACTTCTGGGCACCCAGCCCGAGGCCGGGAAAAACATTTGAATTCATTGGTAGGAAAACCACTAGCTATGATAGTGTCGTCACCAATGATACCGCCGCGACCAACATCTTCCATGATAAAAAATATCCGGAGAGTGTAGTTGTTCTCGATAGTGCACGCGACCGGAAAGATGCCTTCTGGGATGATAACCGCCCGGAAGACCTGAATAAAAATGAAGTAGGTATTTATAAGATGATAGATACCTTGCAACGTATGCCCCTGTTCCAGAAATATTCCAACACCATCCGGTTTCTGGCCACCGGCTATAAGCCATTCGGACCAATAGAGTGGGGTCCTTACTATTACCTGTTTTCACAAAACAGGCTGGAAGGTTTCCGTTTGCGGCTCGACCTCGGCACCACACCTAAATTCAATAAGGATCTCTATCTCTATGGCTATCTTGCCTATGGTTTTAAAGATCAGGTGTATAAAGGAAAAATGTCTGCCTTATGGCTGTTGAAAAGACATCCGCGGATGTACGTCTATGGCGCCTATACAAAGGATCTCGACAATGGCTCGCACTATTATGATGAAGTGGGTACCGATAATATTTTCACGCTGGCTATCCGGAAAGGTGGTGTACCACAAAAATTTCTTTTGATAGAAGAGAAGCGCGTTGAGTTTTTTAAAGAATACTACAGTGGCTTTTCGCACCAGGTATCGCTGATCCATAAAAAGGCCCGGCCTTATGAACCATTGCCTACAGCAGCCTACTTCCCCAAAGAGCCAAATGGCCGTGATCCGCTCACCACAACGGAAGTAGAGTTAAGACTCCGTTATGCTTTTCATGAACAGTTCCTGGAAGGCAACTACTACCGTGTAAGCCTGGGCAGCAAATACCCGATCACAGAAATAAAATATGCATTGGGCATACCCGGAATAGGTAATAGCGGACAGCAGTATCAACGGATGACACTCAGTGTATCCGACTACGTTAAGCTGCCGCCATTCGGTTCACTTTACTATAATGTTTTTGGTGGAAAAGTTTTCGGCACGGTGCCTTATACTTCGCTGGAAGTACATCCCGGCAACGAAATTTATTACTATAATAAGTATGCGTTCAATATGATGAACCGCTTTGAGTTCCTCAGTGATCAATATGCAGGATTCAACGTGGAACACACCATCGGGAATGGTATTTTTGGTTACATCCCGTTGATCAAGAAGCTGAAGTGGCGCCAGTTCTGGACGGCCAAAGGTGTAATTGGTTCCTTATCCGAATCCAACAAACAGCTCAACCTGAATAACGGTTATCCTTTCAAAACACTACAGGGAAATCCTTATCTTGAAGTAGGTACCGGTATTGAAAATATCTTCAAATTCCTGCGGGTGGATTTCATCTGGCGCGTAGCACCGGGTTCATTGCCCGATGAAGCAGCCAGTAAACGATTCGGTGTATTTGGCAGCTTTAAGCTTCAGTTTTAACTATGAAAGATATTACGCATTCCGAACTATTTGAAACCCTGGTAAACGGGGAAATTGATGGCGAATATTACGACCTTCACAACGACTATCAATGCATTAAAATATCCTGCAACGCTGCTGAAAAAAAAGTAGAAATGCGATTTATCAATGATGACTATAAGATCATTGTTACTTTCAGTCAGGCTACCATTGTGAACTGCGTCTTCAACCCCGGAAAGCCGCCAGGAGGCAATACTTTAGATCTTTTTTTCAGAGGCAGGTTTGAAAAAAATAATAACCTGCATGAAATGACGGATCTGGGTGAATACTATTATCATATAAAATTTCAGGAAGATGATATCCTGGAAATTTTTGCCAGACAGGTTGTCCTTAAAATGAGCCGCCTCAATTCCTGATAAATGCTACCCGCAGGTGACAGGTCAGGCATTATCCAGCCCTTCACAAATCACTTTGCAGGCATGTATGATCTCTTCTTCCGTAATAATCAATGGTGGTGCTATCCGCATACATTCAGGCGCAAACAGGAACCAGTCTGTCAGCACGCCTTTATCAATACAATAGTCGATCACTTTTTTATTTGCGGCAAAGCTTTCCATTTCCACGGCTATCATGAGGCCGAGAGAACGAACGGCTTTTATGGCGGGGTGCCTGAGGTGTTGTAAAAACACCTGTTCCTTTGCCTTTACTTCCTGTATTAACTGCGCATCCAGCAATGCTTTGAAACCGGCAAGGCCGGCAGCGCAATTCACCGGATGTCCGCCAAAGGTGGTGATATGGCCCAGTACCGGGTTATTGGTGAGGGTCCACATCGTTTCACGGGAGGAGATGAAAGCACCTAATGGCATACCGCCACCCAATGCTTTGCCTAGCAGCAGTATATCGGGTGTAACGCCCAGCTGTTCAAAGGCCCAGAGGGTGCCGTTCCTCCCGAAGCCGCACTGAATTTCATCCAGCACCAGTAAGGCGCCTGTAGCAGCGCAGCGTTCCCGAAGTGCGTGTATCCATTCCCGTTGTGGTACGTTTACGCCGCCTTCTGCCTGCACACTTTCAGCAATCACCGCGGCAGTGTTTTCCGTGATCCGTTCCAGTGATGCAAAGCTGTTGTATTCCAGGTGCTGAATGCCAGGCAACAGCGGGCGATAGGCATTACGCCAGTATTCATCACCCAGGATACTCAATGCGCCTTGTGTAGAGCCGTGGTAACTGCGGTTAAAGGCCGCTATTTCTGTTCTGCCTGTAAAGCGTTTGGCCAGTTTCATGGCCCCTTCTACCGCTTCAGCACCGGAGTTGGTGAAGAATACACAATTTAAATTTTCAGGCAGATGCTGGGTAAGCAAGCTGGCAAAGGCCACCTGTGGCGACTGTACAAACTCACCATACACGAGCAGGTGCATATATTGTTGCGCCTGATCCTGTATGGCTTTCACCACCGCAGGATGACAGTGTCCCACATTACACACACTGATACCGGCTATCAGATCAAGGTATTGTTTGCCGGATGTATCCCACATATACATGCCTGCTGCTTTTACAATCTCCAGTGCCAATGGGGCATCGGAAGTTTGTGCTACATGCTGCAAAAAAAGTTGCCTGTTATTCATATCACTTACTGCGCTGTTATTTGCGAAGTTAGAAAACAACCGCTAAATAGTAATTGTTATATTTGTAAGACAAGCACTAAAACAAATTGTTATGCCGAACATTATACCATTAAGAGGATTTACACCGCAAATTGCTGATGACTGTTTTATAGCCCCCAATGCCACTATTGTAGGTGATGTGATAATGGGTAAAGGCTGTACCATCTGGTTCAACGCAGTTGTGCGCGGAGATGTAAACAGTATCCGCCTCGGCGAAAATGTAAACATCCAGGATGGTGCAGTAATCCATTGTACCTATGAGAAATCTAAAACCATTGTAGGGAATAATGTGTCTGTAGGCCACAATGCCATTTTACACGGTTGTACCATTGATGATGATGTACTGATCGGAATGGGTGCTATTATTATGGATAATGCACACATCAGCAGCAACAGTATTATTGCCGCCGGCGCTGTGGTGTTGAGTGAAACACATGTGGAACCGGGTACTATCTATGCGGGTGTACCTGCTAAAAAAGTAAAGGATATAGATATGGCGCTGATCAAAGGAGAAATCAACCGCATTTCTAAAAACTACAACATGTACGCTTCCTGGTACCAGGAAGAAAAGGTAGAACAACCTTAATACACACGTTATAAAAAAACATTATATTGCAGGCAAATATCCCTATGAAAATACTTATTTGCCTGCTCCTTTTGGGTTGCATCCTGCTTCCCGGCTGCGCTTCGCAGAAAACAGGATGTCCGGCCACCAGTTACAATAAAAAAGACCTGCAAAAGCAGAACCGTAAAGCAGGGAAACAAATGCGCCTGTTTTAAATCCTGATCATGCGCAAACCCGCCTTGATAGCATTGCTACTGGCTATTATTCTTTTGCCCGCCTGTCGCACGCAAAAGAAAGGTTGTCCATTGCCCAAACGTAACTGGGGGGCGGAAAAAGTATTCGATGAAATCAATAAACCGGGAAAACACGCCTGATCAGTACAGCTCCTCCCGCATTGTTTCCAGGATAGTGGCGTAGCTTACATATCTGTCTACATCTATTTCTCCGGCTTCTACCGCCACTTTCACGGCGCAACCGGGTTCATTGAGATGGATACAGTTATTAAACTGGCACTGTGGAATGTAGGGCAGCATCTCCAGGAAGTAATGAGACAACTCCGTTTTGGGAATATCTACGATGCCGAATTCTCTTACACCAGGGGTATCTATTAAACAACCGCCATCAGGCAGATCGTACATTTCGGCGGAGGTGGTGGTATGCAAACCCTTGCCACTCCAGCCGCTTACAGCCGTGGTTTTCAGATCCAGGCCAGGCAGCAGGTCGTTGATCAGAGAGGATTTACCCACACCGGAATGGCCGGCCATCAACGTAGTTTTATCTTTCAACATCGCTTTTACCACATCTACCTGATCGCCGGTGGTAGCGGAAATCAGCACCACCCGGTAACCAATACCTGTATACAGTTCTTCGATGGCTTCGTACTTATCCATCTCTTTGGCTTTGTAAATATCTTTTTTATTGAATACCAGGATAACGGGGATATGATAGGCTGCAGCTGTAACCAGAAAGCGGTCAATGAAACCCTGTGAAGTGCGCGGATCTTTTACCGTGCATACCAGCACCGCCTGATCCAAGTTAGCTGCTACGATATGTTTTTTATTTTTCCCGTGCGGGGAGCTGCGGACAATATAGTTTTTACGGGGGCCGATCTCCGTTATCATCGCATTCTTCGCATTGGCGTCGCTATCATCGGGTTCTATCTCCACTACATCGCCTACCGCAATAGGGTTGGTAGAGGTAATAGATTCATCCATTTTGAAAACGCCTTTCATACGCGCCTGGAACGTTTCACCCGTGGCTGTTTTCACCACATACCAGCTACCCGTTGATTTATATACTGTTGCTTGCAATAGTCCTTTTTATTTATAATAAGCCCAAAGGTAGTGAAATGGGAATTATGGCAGGCTTTTGAATACGGAATAGCGCAATACCGCTTCCAGCAATATGCAGCCCAGTGCAATCATGGCCAGCGGAAAGAAATGCTCTGCAAAACGTTTATAAGAAGTGATCTCCACTTTGGTTTTTTCCAGTTGGTCAATCTCTCCATAAATATTTTTCAGATCACCGGTACTGGTAGCGCGGAAATATTTACCGCCGGTTTCTTTGGAGATCTTTTTCATCAGCGGCTCATCAATCTGTACATCCTGCATCACCATCTGTACGCTGCCATCAGACATAGGCATCGGGAAGGGCGCTTTTCCTATGGTTCCTACCCCGATGGTGTATACCCTTATTTTAAATGCTTTGGCTATTTCCAGTGCGGTGAGCGGATCTACAAGCCCTGTATTGTTTACACCATCCGTAAGCAGGATGATGACCTTACTTTTAACGTGACTGTTGCGCAGGCGATCTACCGAAGTAGCCAGGCCCATACCAATGGCGGTACCGTCCTGTAACATGCCGCTTTTCACCTGCATGATCTGATTTTTCAATACCGCATGATCGGTGGTGATAGGACATTGTGTAAAGCTTTCGCCGGAAAACACTACCAGCCCGATACGGTCGCTGATACGTTTGTCCACAAAGTCCATCGCTACTTTTTTGGCGGCTTCCATGCGATTCGGCTGAAGATCCTCTGCCAGCATACTACCGGAGATATCTATGGCCATCACAATATCGATGCCTTCACTGTCTATATTTTCAGAAGTATTGGAAGTTTGTGGTCTTGCAAGTGCTGTTACCAATGCTGTAAATGCCAGCAGTCGCAACGCCAGCAGCACTGGCCTGAAACGTACTTTCCAGGAAACCGGCAGCCCTTTCAGTCCTTCGAGGGATGACATCATCATAACGCCCTGCTGCCGCTTGCGCCGGGCCAGGCGCCAGTATATCATCACCGGTATCAGCAGCAAAAGCCAGAAGAAAACCGGGTAGGCAAATTCAATATTTTTCCACGTTGAAAAATCCATTATTTCAATTACGAATTACAAATGATGAATTGCGAAGAACCATTATACGGTAGGCTTTTCGTTTGCTGCTTCATTTACCGGCTCTACTTTAGGCTTCGTCCACTCCAGGATCTCTTCTGCCTTATGCAAACAATCCTCGTGCTCATCAGCCGTAGGCTGCAACTTCGCAAACTTGGCCAGATCCGCTATCGCCAGTAGTGCCCGCAGCTTATCCCGCTGCTGATTTAATTTGGTCACCGGTTTGATGTTCTGCAACAGCTCTTCACTGGTTTGTTCCAATGCAGCAATGCCAAACTGGTGTTCAAAATAGGTACGCAAAATATCAGTAAGCCTGGTATAGTATTGTTTGATATCTCCCTGCTGCCATAACTTCTCCTCTTTCAATGTTTTCAACTGCTGCATGGCCAGTTCATAAGGCGTTACAGATGGCCGTACTGCCACCGGTACTTTCTTAGGTCGCTTGCGGAAATACAACCAAAGCCCCAGGGCTATCAGCACTACAGCCAGGCCTATAGCAATATACATCCAGTAATCCCAGATGTTCCAGGGCACTGTTTTCACCGTTTTAATAGGCTTAAATGCTTTGGAGGTATCTACTGCTACGGTGTTTACATCTATTCCCAGCGGCTGGCTGAACAAAGAATCATAACTGTTGCTGCCGGCGGTGCCATATACTTCAAATTTCAGGGGAGGAAATTCCCAATGGCCGGAGTCAAAGCTGGTAACCGTAAATGTTTGCCGGAGAATTTTCTGATCCTGTAGTGTGGTGGTATCCAGGGCGCTACGTGCTACTACTTCAAAATGGTCCATAGAATCAGGCAATACCGGAAACAGGACCCTGAAATCAGCACTGTTGAATTGTTTGGCCGGAACAGCGGCACTCAGTTCTACTTTTATCTGCTCACCAATCCTGATACTGCTGGTATCCGCCTGGGCAGACACAGCTACCGTGTGCTGCGCCAGCAGGCTGAAAGGATACAACAACCCAACAAAGAAACATAAAAATATACGCCTTATAACTTGCTGTTTATACATGTTTAATTTGCTCTCCTTTATAACTTATGCCCTGTTCAGGAAAAATGTTTGCAATACCTTCACATAATCTTCATCGGTACGTATCGTAACAAGTTCTGCACCACTTTTCATAAAAGCATTTTTACAATATTGTGCATGCTGCTGAAATTGCTGCTCGTAATATTGTCTTACCCGGCGGTCTGCGGTGTCTACCCATTGTGTAGCGCCGGTTTCAGCATCTATCGCCTGTATTAATCCTACCGTTGGTAATTCTTTATCCCGCTGGTCGTATACCTGAACGCCCACCACATCATGTCTTTTGGAAGCGATGTTGAGTGCTTCCTGGTAGTTGCCGGATAAAAAATCGCTCAGCATAAAAACGATACTGCGCTTCTTGGTAGCATTATTAAAGAAACGTAACGTTTCTTTAATGTTGGTTCCTTTTCGTTTAGGCGTAAACGATAGTAGTTCACGGATAATGAAAAGAATATGTGATTTACCTTTTTTTGGCGGAATATATTTCTCCATTCCATCACTGAAAAAGATCACGCCTACTTTATCATTATTTTTGATAGCCGAAAAAGCAAGTACGGCGCACAACTCTGTAATCAGGTCGCGCTTATCCTGTTTTTTGGTACCGAAGGAAGAGCTTTCACTCATATCTACCAGCAGCATTACCGTCAGCTCTCTTTCTTCTTCAAAAACCTTCACAAAAGGGTGGTTGAAACGCGCCGTTACATTCCAGTCGATAGATCTCACATCATCTCCGAAATGATAATCCCTTACTTCACTAAACGACATACCGCGTCCTTTGAAAGCACTATGGTATTCGCCTGCAAAAATATGATTGGTAAGCCCTTTCGTCTTGATCTCTATCTGTCTTACCTTTTTTAATATTTCAGCTGTATCTAACATGTGATAATTACGGATAACGGATTACGAATAACGGACCGGCGCGAAGAGCAATGTCTTGGCGAAAATCCGCGCTATGGCACTTCTACCGTGTTCAGTATTTCACTGAGGATGTTTTCACTTGTTACGTTTTCTGCTTCTGCTTCATAAGTCAGCCCTACACGGTGGCGCATAACGTCGAAGCATATACTACGGATATCTTCAGGAATAACATATCCCCGGCGTCTCATAAAAGCATATGCTTTGGCTGCCAGTGCCAGGTTGATGCTGGCCCTCGGCGAACCGCCGTATGAAATAAGCGGCTTCAGTTTCTGCAGCTTATAATCTTCAGGGTTGCGGGTAGCAAAAACGATATCGATGATATATTTTTCAATCTTCTCATCCATATACACTTCCCTTACCAGTTTGCGTGCTTCCATAATATCGGCAGGCTGGATCACCGGCCGGATAGGTGTGGCCGCATCCGGGTTCAGGTTCTGACGGATGATATGTACTTCTTCTTCTTTAGTAGGATAGCCGATCACTACTTTCAGCATGAAACGGTCTACCTGTGCTTCAGGCAGGGTATAAGTACCTTCCTGTTCAATCGGGTTTTGTGTAGCCAGTACCAGGAAAGGATCATCCAGTTTGAAAGTGGTATCACCGATCGTGATCTGTCTTTCCTGCATGGCTTCCAGCAGGGCGCTCTGTACTTTGGCGGGGGCACGGTTGATTTCATCTGCCAGGATAAAATTGGCGAAGATGGGACCTTTGCGCACCATAAATTCATTACGCTGCTGATTGTAGATCATAGTACCTATCACATCCGCCGGAAGCAGGTCCGGTGTAAACTGGATGCGGCTGAATTTGGCATTGATCGCTGATGCCAGCGATTTGATAGACAATGTTTTTGCCAGACCCGGTACACCTTCCAGGAGTACGTGCCCCTGCGCCAGTAAGCCGATGAGGAGTCTTTCCACCATATAACGCTGGCCCACAATTGCTTTACTCAACTCCATATTCAGGAGATCCACAAAAGCACTTGCCTGGTGAATTTTTTCGTTCAGTTGCCGGATGTCGGACGATGTATTTTCCATGCTAATAGATTTTCAGGTGTGCTAAAATAAACATTCTCTTGCCAAATAAAACTTATCAGTGTGTGAATGCCCCGTTAAAGTGCTGTTAAACTTGCTACCATGGCTCTTTTACATGTATATACCCCTAACGTGGACGCCCAAATTAATAAAGCTACCGCATATTTATATAATATTTTTCCTTATAACGTACATTTGCTGATAACTATTAGCTTTTATTATTAAACGGATATAAGTATTAAACAGATAAAAAATGGACGATTTTGCGCAACGCTGGAAGCGTGTAGATGATATGCTCACCGAAAAATTCGGTAAACAACCCAACATGGAAGCTATACTTTTCCTGATAGGTATCAATGAACTCAATAACCTTAAAAAGAAATATACCAAAGAACAGAAGCAGGACCTGATGCACGTAGCGGTATGTACCCTCCTGAGCCAGAGCGGCTATTATGAGCTGGATGGCTATGACCAGGACGGATGGCCTCATTTTAAAGAATTACAACCTGTTCCAAAACTGGAAATGACCGAACAGGAACATTTCCTGAAAGAGCATATCATTGCCTATTTTTCGGACGAAGCAGACGAAGCCTAACCAAATAAAGAAATGGGGCTTTTTTAAGCTGATTAGTAATTTCTTCCGTATTTTTACGGCTCAAAATCAAACTTGTTATGAATTTTCCGTCAAATCTGCGTTACACAAAGGATCACGAATGGGTTTTATTAGAGGGTAACATTGCAACTATTGGTATTACTGAATTTGCTCAACGCGAGTTAGGTGATATCGTTTTTGTGGATATTACCACTGTAGGTAAAGCAGTGAACGCAGAAGAAGTATTTGGTACTGTAGAAGCTGTTAAAACAGTATCTGACCTCTTCATGCCGGTTACCGGCACCATCAATGAAGTTAACCCTGCACTGGAAGCAGCTCCCGAGCTGGTAAACCAGGACCCATACGGCAAAGGCTGGATGGTGAAGGTTACTTTAAGCAATTCTGCTGATGTAGCAGCACTGCTGGATGCAGCTGCATACCAGGCACTGGTAGGCGAATAATTACGCCATCAACATTCTTATATAACAAAAAGGACAATGGGCTGCGTTATCAATAACAGCCCGTTGTCCTTTTCATTAAGTGCCTTTTCAGGAAACCCGTATTATAATTATTATAATTTTTTTATAGGATGATGAAAATCTGGAAATACTATATTCCGGCCACTGTATGGATCATCATGATTCTTGTTTTGTGTACGTTACCCAGTAAAGATCTTCCCTCCAACTCTTTTTTTGACGAGATCCATTTCGATAAGATCGTGCATTTCGGCATGTTTGGCGGCATCGTATTGTTTTTAAGCCTGGGCGTTTACTGGCAGAAGAAACATATTGCTGCTGTTACCTTATTCCTGTTTGTGCTGGTGGCCGCCAGCTATGGGCTGGCTATCGAATTTATTCAGAAGTACTGGGCAGTAGGCCGCAGTTTTGATATGTACGACGTTTTAGCAGATACATTGGGCGCCATTGCGGGTGTGATCGTATTTAAAATCGTACTCCGCTTATTCTTCCGGAATAAATAAAAAATCCCCCCTGAAACCAGAGGGGAATGTAGATCTGCTTATGAGAAATAATTATTTTTTACTGTTTTATTACTGCTGACCAGCTTCTTTCTTCGCGTCTGTCTTCATCTTGTCGTTTGCAAAGATAGAGAACTCGCAACGGCGGTTTATAGCACGGTTAGCTTCTGAATCGTTCGGCACTTTAGGCTGACTCTTACCATACCAGAAACCCTGGATACGATTAGCTGCAACACCCTGCGCTTTCAGGTAAGCTACTACACTGTTGGTTCTTCTTTCAGATAAACCAAGGTTGTAAGCATCTGTACCCTTATCATCCGTATGACCTTCTACACGTACATATGTATCAGGATATTTGTTTAATACAGCGGCCAGTTGCTGAATATTCTCCTTGGCAACAGCAGACAGATCAGATTTATCAAAACCAAACAGTACGCCAGCGTCAAAAGTTACATTGATACCTTCACCAACACGTTCTACTGTAGCATTCGGTACTTCTGTTTTGATTTCCTGCGCCTGTTTATCCATCTTTTTACCGATCAAGGCACCACCAGCACCACCTAATGCAGCACCTATGATAGCACCCAGTGCCGTGTTACCAGCCACTTTACCAATTACGGCTCCGGCAGCAGCACCACCACCAACACCTATCGCAGCACCTTTCTTTGTATTGTCCATGCCCTGCCAGGTTTTACAACTGAATAACATGGTTACAGATAAGACCATAGCTACCAGAACATTGAATTTTTTCATCGTAGTAATTTTAAACATGAAGGTTATTATGATAAGGATGACAAAAGTAATTGAAAAACTGGTAAACAAATACTTTGCCAGTTTCATTTTTGTTTCGCAACTTATTGATTATTATAAGTAAACAGGAACCAAAAAAACAGCAATTAAATTTATACATAATTATTAAAACACATACAATTTTAACACCGTCCCGTGGGCTGGGAACCGTTACTACAACAAAAAAACAAAGATCAGCCCAAAAGGTTCTTCAAGAGGCCACCAATTCCGCCGCCACTATTACCCTGTTGTTGCTGTTGCGCGCCATTGCTCAGCAAACTTGTAAGGTCATTAAAATCCACATCGCCATCACCATCCTTATCCAGACCACCTTTCAATTTACCAAGCACACCCTGCAGGTTGATACCCTGCGCGGAACCGCCCGTTAAAGAATTAAGGATCCCGTCCAAACTAAAGCTGCTGTTAGCCGGATCATTGGTTTTGCTTACCAGCGACCCCAGTACACCCGGTATCAGCGTACTAGCCAGTTTCATGGCAGTACCTTTGTCCAGGTTGAATTTCTCCAGCAATGTACCTACCAGGTTATTGGAAATATTACCCACTACCGGGTTGTCCTGTGCAGATACATCAGCCTGGCCACCTAATAAAGCCAGCACTTCCTTTGCATTGCCACTGGCCAGCTGCTGCTGTATGCCACTGGCAATAGATTCAGTAGCAGCGCCAATTACCGCTTCATTTTTTTCATTCGGGACATCAGGATTGTTTACAACCGCGCCCTGCGCATTTTCGCGAACGAGTTCCATTAATTGCTCTAACATGATAATATGGATTTTAGGGGAGAATAAGAATCGCGAAGCAACATGAATAAATGCTGCGACCGCCAACTAAATGTAGGATAATTTGCGAAAAGTAAGTGTGGCGGCTGAAAAAATCATAGCAACTTAATTGATAAGTATGATTAGCGGGATGACTAATCATACTTATCAATTTTAAAGACAACTTAGCCGCCTTGTTTCAGCTTCTCCGCGTTTTCGGCAAACTGGAGAGCATCTACCATATCTTTAATTTCCCCGTTCATAAAAGCATCGAGGTTGTAAACGGTCATGCCGATACGATGATCTGTAACACGCCCCTGTGGGTAGTTATAGGTGCGTATTTTAGCAGAGCGGTCACCGGTAGATACAAGGCTTTTACGCTTAGAAGCAATGGCATCTTCATGTTTACGCACCGCAGCTTCGTAGATCCGTGTACGTAACATCTTCATGGCTATTTCCCGGTTGGAGTGCTGGCTGCGGCCCTCCTGGCATTCAACCACCACGCCGGTAGGAATATGCGTTAACCTTACCGCCGACTCCGTTTTGTTTACGTGCTGACCACCCGCACCAGAGGAGCGGAAGGTATCCATTTTAATATCTGCTTCCCGTACATCCACATCCACTTCTTCCGCTTCGGGCAATACCGCTACCGTAGCCGCAGAGGTATGCACACGGCCGGAACCTTCCGTAGCCGGTACACGCTGTACGCGGTGTACGCCTGATTCAAATTTCAGCGTACCATATACATCTTCCCCGTTCACTTCCAGCACCACTTCCTTAAAACCACCGGCAGAACCGGCATTCTCGTTCAGCAGGTTGGTCGTCCATCCTTTGAGTTCGCAGTAACGCAGGTACATCCGCATCAGGTCGCCGGCAAACAGGCTGGCCTCATCACCGCCGGTACCGGCGCGTATTTCCAGGATCGCATTCTTTTCATCCTGCGGATCTTTCGGGATCAGGAGGTTGCGGATCATTTCTTCCTGCGCCACCTTCTGTTCCTGGAGTTCTTCGGTTTCAGCTTTTGCCAGTTCCCGCATTTCATCATCTCCACTATCCAGTACTTCTTTGTTAAATGCGATATTGTCCAGCAGGGAGCGGTAGGCATCATATGCCTTAACGATCCTTTCCAGCTGACGGTATTCTTTGCTAAGCTGGCCAAACTTTTTGTTATCACTTACCACCGCAGGGTTGGTAAGGGCCAGCGATACCTGTTCAAAACGGCCTTTTATAGCTTCCAGTTTGTCTATCATAATTATCTTTGACTTTTGCGTATCGTTCCCAACCGGGTAGATGATACCGCCAATCGGGTTGCAAAATTAAATCATTAACTTAATTAAATATCAGGTTATTGAAACAGATCAAATTAAAAGGAAAGGATATATTCAACGGGGAGCGGTTACTCGGTCCCGGCAAGGTGCTTATAATTGACGAAAACGGCGTAGTGGCGGGCATTGTAGCCGAAGAGGAAGCCGGAGCCGATGTGTCAGAACTGGATGGTATTTTATGCCCCGGATTCATAAACGCGCATTGTCACCTGGAATTATCCCACATGAAAGGGGTGATCCCGGAAAAAACAGGGCTGCCCGCCTTCCTCACCCAGGTGATGCAAGCCCGCAACACCAACATTGACGGGCAATCCGCCGCCATAGCAGTGGCCGCACAGGCCATGTGGGAAAGCGGCATCGCCGCAGTAGGTGACATCTGCAACAGTACCGCCACCCTGCCCCAAAAGCAACAACACGGCCTTTACTATCATTCCTTTATTGAATGCATGGGCTTTGTAGATGCCGGCGCCAACGCCCGCTACACCTACAGCATGGATATTTTAGCAGCGTTCCGCGCTATAAACGGCCCCCTGCACAACTCCTCCATCGTACCCCATGCGCCCTATTCTGTCAGCAAACCCCTGTTCAGCCTGCTGGCAGGTACGCCTGGCAATGCGCCGGTCAGCATCCATAACCAGGAATGTATGGCCGAAAATGAGCTATACACCAGCAAAACGGGCGACTTCCTTGATTTCTATCACCACTTCGGCATGGATATCAGTGCATTCAAAGCCCCCGGTAGCAATAGCCTGGAGGCTTACCTGCCGGTCTTCTCCCAAAATAAAATCCTGCTCGTTCATAATACGTATACAACCGGACAGGATATTGCGTTTGCGCTGCAACAACCGGTAGAAACCTGGTGGTGCCTCTGCCCGCAGGCAAACCTGTATATAGAAAACCGCTTGCCGGATATTCAACTCTTCCGGCAATTCAATTGTAATATTACCCTGGGAACAGATAGCCTGGCATCCAACCATCAGTTGTCTGTGTGGGAAGAAATAAAAACGATCCGCGCCCATTATCCGGATATCCCCCTGGAAGAAATTTTACAGTGGGCTACCAGCAACGGGGCCAAAGCACTCGGCATCAACGACAAATACGGTAGTTTCCGTACCGGAACAAAACCCGGTGTAGTATTGATTAACAAAGAAAGCAAAAGAATAATTTAGACCTCCCCATATGAATGATTTCCTGAACAAAGTGATCCTGGAAAACCCGGTACAAGACTACCTGGTCCTGATCGCTGTATTACTGTTTGTTTCTTTTGTCAAAAGATTCGTATCAAAAGGAATGGCCGCCTTGCTGTTCCGGCTGGTAAAGCACTGGTCGCCTCACATCGAAGAAAAAGAGTTTACCAACCTGCTGCTGCGGCCACTGGAATACTTCCTGCTGCTGGTTACTTTCATGCTGACCATCGACCGCTTTACCTTCCCACAGGTACTAAACGTCCGGGTGTACAACGGCGCCACTCTGCATGACATCACCAATACCTTACTCAGCCTGGCTTTCAGCATGAGTATTATCTGGATCATGCTGCGGCTGATAGATTTCATCGCCCTGGTACTGGGAAAGAAAGCAAACCTGATGACGGATAAAACCGACAACCAATTCATTGTTTTCTTTCGTGACTTCTTTAAGGCGATCATATTTATTATGGGCGCCATCGCTTTTATACGCATTCTTTTCGGCCCCGGGCTGGTAGAAAAAATTATCGCGGGCCTTGGTATCGGTGCGGCAGCCCTTGCACTGGCCGCCAAAGAGAGTATCGAAAACCTGATCGGCTCTTTCATCATCTTCTTCGACAAGCCTTTTCGTGTAGGCGACAGCGTTAAGGTGGATACCTTTCAGGGTACCGTGGAAAAAATCGGCTTGCGCAGCACCCGTCTCCGCACGCTGGAAAAAACATTTGTAACGGTACCCAATAAAAAAATGGTAGACAGTATCCTGGACAACCTCTCTCTCCGCACCCAGCAACGGGTGGCTATGAAGCTGGAACTGGGTTCAGACACCCCTGCAGATAAACTGCTCCTGGTACTACAGGGCATCCGGGCCCTCCTGAAAGGCAACACCAACGTACTGGAAAACTTTACCGTAAATCTGAATGATTTTACAAAAGATACCTACGTGATACAGATCGTTTTCAACACCTATATCATTGATGGGAATCAGTATGCTTCGTTGCGGGAAACCATCAGCCTGGCGGTGATCCAGCTGCTGGCAGAAAACGAGGTAAAAATGCCGACCACCTCTACCAATGTAACCCTGGTCCAGGGAGGAGACTAAAAAAGACCGGCGAAGATAAAAGCAGGAAACCTGTTTTTATCTTCGCCGGTCATCTATAAAAATATCAAATCGTTATTCTTTGTTCCCTTTCTCTTTTTTGCTGCTGCTCAGCAAAATACGGGACAAATCACCTTCGATAGATTCTTTAGGTTGGCCAACGATTCTGCCGATTTCTTTGCCTTCGCTGAATACGATAACAGTAGGCACTTTTTTCACCTTATAGTCAGTCGGGGCATCTGTCTGCATTTTCTGATCTGCGCCAAACATCAGCACCTGCTCCTCCGGACTACCAGCGGTGATCATTACTTTATACAATTCAGGTACTACTTTACGACTGGTTTCATCCCAGGTGCCCATTACCACTACCACATTAAAGTTGCTGCGATTGGCTTTAAGATAGTTAAGCATATTATCATTAGGCTGATAGCCGTTTACCCCTTTATAAAACCAGGCGGTAGACTCGTCCTGCATGAGGGTTTTCATCTCAATTTTTCCTTTAAGCACTTTATCATTGCCATTCTGTGCCCAGGCCATGGAAGACAATAACAGGCTACCTCCCAGGAGTAATGTTTTCAAACGCATATTTATGTTTTTATAATTGATCTTTAAGTTCGGTCAAGAATCCCCGTACTTTAAGCAAAGCTTGTACCATTTCGAAATTACGGGCTGCCAGTTTGTGATCTTCCTTCAGTTTTTGCTTGGCGCCTTCAATGGTATACTTCCTTTCACGTAGCAAATGATAGATCAGTTTCAGGTGCTGTATATCTTCCTGGCGAAACAGGCGATCTCCTTTGCGGTTCTTTTTGGGTTGCAGTATATCAAACTCGTTTTCCCAATAGCGAACCAGGGAAGTATTCACCCTGAACATGGCTGCTACTTCACTGATTGAATAGTATTGCTTATCTAGTACTAATTTATCCAACTCCATAATCAGGTCAGGATCCTCCGATAATTCTTTCAATGATTTACGTCCCCGTTTTTTTCCTGGCTGCTGCACCTTAACGACCGTTTTTGCCGCCTTTTCTTTTTTTGGATGTTCCTTTGCATCCGGAGCCGGATGAGGAGTACCAGATGTAGAAAAGAGGTCTAACTGTTGCATGTTGGTAAAAAACGGTGAAACAAATATCCTTTTACGAGGATGAATTTAACCATTTTTTAGATAGCCACCCTTTAGCATCTGACGGTCAACACTTAATTAATCAAAAGACTGGTTACCCGATCTTGCCATTTTCAACATACGATCAAATTGTTCGGGGGTAAGATCGTTAAAGAAGAAGTATACCGGATCAACTTTTTCTCCATTCTTGATAACTTCATAATGGCAGTGCGGACCAGTAGATTTACCGGTACTTCCTACCCAACCCAGTACATCTCCACGTTTTACAGACTGTCCGGATTTCACTTTCATGCGTAGCATGTGCCCGTAAAGCGTTCTGTAACCGTAGCCGTGTCTTACCACTACGTGATTACCATAGCCCACGTCACTGAGACTGGCTTCTTCCACCGTACCATCGCCGGTGGCGTAGATAGGGGTGCCGCTGGGGGCGGCGAAGTCGAGACCAGCGTGGTATTTCATCGTTTTATAGATCGGATCTATCCGGTAGCCAAAGCCGGAAGCGATGTGCTTCAGATCTTTATTGGATACCGGTTGGATGGCGGGAATAGAAGCCAGCATCTGCTGTTTATTCTTTACCATCTTATCTATTTCGTCATATGATTTTTCCTGTGATTTCACCCGGTTTGTCAGTTCTTTCAGCAGGATGCCGGTAGAGGCGATGATTTCGCTGCTGGCAAAGGATTGTAGCTGGGTAGCTTCTTCCTCCCGGTTTATTTTACCCAACCGGGTGCTGTCCGGGATAGGGGATGCTTCAAATATTACCCGGTAAATTTCATTATCGCGGTCTTCCAGTTCGGCCAGTTTGCCTTTCACTTCTTTCATACGACCCTGCAAGGCATCGTATTTTTCTTTCATACCTTCAAGGTCACTACGCAGTGATTTTTCTTTGGGAGAATCGAGTAAACGGTAAGCAAGGGAGAGGAAGAGAGCCCCGGTAACAATAGCCGCCGACACAAACCCGAGAATCCTCAGGATCTTTACCCGTAGGGACACTACGAGCTTCTCATACTTTAATGTTTGGGTATTATAAAAATATTTAACCTTCTTCATTCACCTGGGTATACTTTATGTGCCATAGTGCAGTGAACGCTATAGCAGCCGATTTATTTCATTGAGATACAAACATCTGGATGCAGGATATGGCATTATTTCTCCCTACACGAACTATTTTGCCAGGTAACACAACCTGTTTTGCATAATCATACAGGTTTCGATATTTTTGCACTCCCTGTGGCACGGCGGGAAATAAGGCGTACAAACCTACTGTAATTAGATTAAAACATCAACCTTTTGAATGTACATTTTCTAACTACTTTGTAATGCATTGATTAACAAGTAGGAAGCGCACGCGACAGTGCAATTATAAGACATAAAAGACATATTAACTCGTATCAATATTTATGACAGCATCTGAAATAAGACAGCAATTCCTGGATTTTTTTGCGTCAAAAGGGCACCAGATCGTGCCTTCTGCACCGATTGTTATTAAGAATGACCCCACTTTGATGTTCACCAACGCGGGCATGAACCAGTTCAAGGATTATTTCCTGGGCAACAAAGTGCCGGCGCATACCCGGGTAGTTGATACGCAAAAGTGCCTCCGTGTAAGCGGCAAGCACAACGACCTGGAAGAAGTAGGTATCGATACCTACCACCACACCATGTTCGAGATGCTGGGCAACTGGAGTTTTGGCGACTACTTTAAAAAAGATGCCATCGCCTGGAGCTGGGAACTGCTCACAGCAGTTTATAAAATCCCGAAAGACAAGTTGTATGTCACTGTTTTTGAAGGAGATGCGAGTGAAAACCTGCCAAAAGACGAAGAAGCCTATAATTTCTGGAAACAACATATCGGAGAAGACCGTATTCTGTTGGGAAATAAAAAAGATAATTTTTGGGAGATGGGAGATACCGGCCCATGCGGACCCTGTTCTGAAATTCATGTTGACTGTAGACCGGAAGCAGAAAAGAAACTGGTACCCGGCCACACCCTGGTCAATGCCGATCACCCGCAGGTGATTGAAATCTGGAACAACGTATTCATGCAGTTCAACCGCCTGAAAGACAGGTCACTGGAGCCTTTACCAGCCAAACACGTAGATACCGGCATGGGCCTGGAACGCCTTGTCAGGGTGCTGCAGGAAAAAACATCCAATTATGATACCGACCTGTTCATGGGCACCATTCATACCACGGAAAGCCTAACCGGTAAAAAGTATGCAGGTACAGACGACAAGAAAGATGTGGCCTTCCGCGTGATCGCTGACCACATCCGCGCCATTTCCTTCACGATTGCAGACGGACAACTGCCTTCCAACACCGGCGCCGGCTATGTAATCCGCCGTATCCTGCGCAGAGCGGTACGTTACTACTTCTCCTTCCTGGAAGTTAAAAAACCGTTGTTGCATGACCTGGTACCGGTACTCGCCGCCCAGTTTTCACATGTATTTCCAGAATTGCAGCAGCAGATGGACTTTGTGAAGAAAGTAGTATTTGAAGAAGAAAACAACTTCCTCCGCACCCTGGACAGTGGTATCCGCAGGATCGAAGACTTTATACAACACGCTCCCACCAAGGCTATTGATGGCAAAACAGCGTTCGAACTATACGACACCTACGGTTTTCCCTACGACCTCACCAGCCTGATAGCTGCTGAAAATAACTTCAGTGTAGACAAAAAAGGCTTCGAGGCCGCCATGAAGCAACAAAAAGACCGCTCCCGCGCCGCTACCGAACTGGATACCGGCGACTGGATCGTATTGGACGAAACACCCAGCTCTATATTCATTGGCTACGAACAACTCGAAGGCACTACCAAACTGCTGAAATACCGTACAGTAAAAGCCAAAGGCAAGGAACAGTTCCAGCTGGTACTGGGTCAGACCCCTTTCTACGCCGAAAGCGGCGGACAGGTAGGCGATACCGGCACCCTGCACTTCGGCGGGGAAGTGATCACGGTAACAGATACCAAAAAAGAAAATAATCTTACCATTCACTTCGCCGATAAACTCCCTGCCGATCCTACTGCTCCGGTGAAAGCCGCTGTGGCCAAAGATAAGCGCAGCGATATTGCCCGTCATCATTCCGCCACGCACTTGCTGCATGCAGCACTGCGCCAGGTTTTAGGCACGCATGTGGCACAAAAAGGCTCCCTGGTAAATGCAGATAACCTGCGTTTCGATTTCTCTCACTTTGCAAAGGTGACAGACGAAGAAATGGCACAAGTAGAAACTATTGTAAATGAAAAGATCCGGCAGAACATTCCCGTAGTAATCCGGGAACTGCCCAAAGAAGAAGCATTGCAACTCGGCGCGATGGCCTTGTTTGGCGAAAAATATGGCGATGTGGTACGTGTAGTGATCATGGATCCTAATTATAGCGTGGAACTCTGTGGCGGTACGCATATTGGTGCTACCGGCGAACTGGGGCAGTTTAAATTTGTCTCCGAAGGGGCCGTAGCCGCAGGTGTGCGCCGTATTGAAGCCGTTACCGGCAACAAAGCAGAAGCATTTGTAAATGAGCAACTGCAACAACTGAAAGATATCAAGGCCGCGCTGAAGAATCCCAAGGAGCTGGTAAAAGCAATAGAAACACTGGTGCTGGAAAAATCATCCCTGGAAAAACAACTCGAAGCCCTGGAACTTGAAAAAGTACGACAGCTGGCTACCAGCTTGCGCGACCAGGCACAGGATATCAACGGCGTTAATTTCCTCGGAAAAATAGTGACCGTAGGCAATGCGGAAGGACTGAAACAACTCTCCTTCCAGTTGAAAAATGAAATTCCTAACCATGTACTCTTATTCGTTGCCAACATCGGCGGAAAAGCCAGTGTGGCCCTTACCATTGATGAAAAATTAGTGGCAGAAAAAGGCTGGGAAGCACCAAAGATTATTAAAGAAAAAATTGCACCCCTGATCAAAGGTGGCGGCGGCGGACAAAAATCCTTTGCCACAGCCGGCGGACAGGAAACCGATAAACTGGAGCAGGTAATTGCAGCTGTAAAATCGCTCCTGAACCAGGATTAGAAGGATTTAAGAGGATTAATAGGATTGAACCGGGAGATATAAAGAGAAGAGCAACAACTGTTTTTCTCCTTTTATATCTCCCAGTTCAATCCTATTAATCCTTTTTTATTCCTGCTAATCCTGGTCTATTTTAACTTTTCCTTACCCCTTCCTCTCATTAATTTTGCAGTATTACATTAAATTTAATCAACAAAATACTGCTGACTTATGACCAATTTGCTAAAAACCTTTACGCTGGCAGGCTTCAGTTGCCTGGCCCTGGGTATAGGCTCCGTGCAGGCGCAAAACGCCACCCAGAACAAAATGGGCGAGTTCGATGAAATTGTGATCAAACACAAAAGTGATAAGGATGGCAAAGTAACCATTGAGATTAAGGATGGTGAAGTGCTGATAGATGGCAAAAAACCAGACCAGTACAGTAGTCCGGACATCTCTGTTTTCCGCCGCAGCATTACGCCGGTTAACGGCAATAACTTCAGCTTTGAAAATGGAGACGACCGTGGCGGGTTTGATCTTTTTAATGACGACAACGCCATACCCATGCCCGGCAACAAAGCGGTGCTGGGAGTGATCACAGAAAAGGTTGCTGCCAAAGGCACCACTGTAAAAACAGTGGCAAAGGGCACCCCGGCAGATAAAGCTGGTATCCTCGCTGGTGACATCATCACCAAAATTGATGACAGCACCGTGAATGAACCCGAAGAACTGTATAAAAAAATCGGTGAATACAAACCCGGAGACAAGGTAACGGTTACGTACATACGTAATAAAAAAGAGGGTAAAGTTTCTCTTACACTGAGTGAAAGGAAAAATGAAGGTGGTACCGGCATGCGGATGCTTCCGGCTCCCGGCAGCAGAAACGATTTTTTCCGCTTTTCTCCCATGCCGCGCGACAGGCAAGGCTTTGGCCGCGGCTGGTTCGACAATGCTGATCAGGATGCAAAACTCGGTATCCAGGTACAGGATACAGAAAACGGAGAAGGCGCCCAGATCATTAATATGCAACCTTCCTCCATCGCGGAAAAGGCCGGTTTCAAAGTAGACGATCTTATCACAGAAATGGCCGGCGCACCGGTCAAATCAGCCCACGATGTAGCAAAAGCCTTCCGCGAAAACCGCAGCAAAGGAACAATAATGGCAACGGTTAAACGAAATGGGAAAGAACAGACACTGCAAATAACAGTACCGAAGAAATTAAATAAAGCAGACCTGTAATATTTATGCCCCCTCCCAGCCTCCCCCGAAGGGGGAGGAGAAAGGAGACTAGGGCTTATTTTCGTTTTTGAAGTGGCTATCTAATGCAGGTAGAGAATATTATGTTATCACATCAGGCACCTCCGTATTATCCGTAAAATGGTGGTAAATCAAAGGTTAAAATAAGCCCTAGTCTCCTTTCCCCTCCCCCTTCGGGGGAGGCTGGGAGGGGGCATAATAGCACAATGCGTTAAATAAAAAAATAATCAAATCCCAAAATATTAATCATTTCATTATCAGCTTCAGCATTTTCAGCTTGTTCTTGAAGGGGGGATATTTTACGGGAACGTCCAGCCAGGTACCGGTTTTCAGCATACCTTTCTGATGGGTAAAAGTATCAAAGCTGTAACGGCCATGATATTGGCCCATACCGCTGTAGCCGGCGCCGCCAAAAGGTAGTTCGGGATTTGTAAGATGTACCAGCGCATTATTGATACAGCCACCGCCAAAACGTACTTGCTCTATCAGCATTTTTTCTGTTTTCTTACTTTTTGTGAAGACATATAACGCCAATGGGTATGGGTGCTGCCTGATAGCCTGGATGGCCTGTGGCAGCTCTGTAAAGGTGAGAATAGGTAAAACCGGTCCAAAAATTTCTTCCTGCATTACCGGATCAGACCATTCCACGTCATCCAGCAGGGTGGGCGCGATATACAGGTTGTCACGGTCGGTTTGTCCGCCGTGCAGGATCTGCCCTTCATCGAGGTAAGCAGACACCGTATCGAATCGGCGTGTATTGATCATACGGGCGTAGTCCTTGCTGGCGGCGGGATCTTCCCCGAAAAAGGAAACAATTGTTTCTTTCAGGGCGGCTACCAGTGCATCTTTCACCTTATGATGTACCAGGAGGTAATCCGGCGCCACGCAGGTTTGCCCTGCATTCCAGAACTTCCCCCAAATAATACGTTTAGCCGCTACCGTTATATTTACCTTTTCGTCTACTACGCAGGGCGATTTACCACCCAACTCCAGTGTAACAGGGGTGAGATGCGGTACGGCCATCTCCATGATCTTCTTACCTACTGCTATACTACCTGTAAAAAATACATGATCAAACCGGAACTGCATCAGTGCGGGAATAGCTTCGCTACCATCGCCCTCCACTACGGTGATATAGGCAGGGTCAAAAGTCTCTTTTATCATGGCAGCGGTAACCGCCGCCGTATGCGGCGCCAGCTCCGAAGGTTTCAGAATGGCGCAGTTACCGCCAGCCATAGCACCTGCCAGCGGACTAATCAGCAACATAAAAGGATAATTCCAGGGGGAAATGATCAGGGTCAGGCCCAATGGCTCGCGATACACCCGGCTGCTGCTCGGATAGGTGACAAAAGGAGAGGTCACTATTTCCGGCTCCATCCATTGTTTCAGGTTGGCCAACATATAATCTATCTCTTCATATAAAAATCCGATTTCACTCGCATACGCTTCCATCGCGTGTTTATGAAGATCCTGGTGCAGGGCCTCCATAATCCTGGATTCAAACTTCTCAATACCTTTTCTCAGCCGCTTCAGCTGCGCTTTTCTGAAAGCGTAAGGAAGCGTAACCCCCGATTCAAAATAGCCCTGTTGGGCCTTATAAAGCTGACTTACCTGGGCATTGCTGGTCATAGGGGAGCATTTTTTAAAAAGATGAAGTACTACAATTTAGGAATTTATTGGCACGAAATAGCCCGGAATCCCGGCATTATTTGAATATATTTGCGGTAATCAGTATGGAATATGAGCGATATCTATAGCAAATATGAAACAGTGATAGGGCTGGAAGTACACGCCCAGCTGCTTACAGAGAGTAAATTATTTTGTGGTGACAGCGCCACCTTTGGTGGTGCGCCCAATACACATATCAGTCCCATTACGCTGGCACATCCGGGTACTTTACCACGGATGAACCGGAAAGCAGCCGAATATGCCATCAAACTCGGTCTGGCTTGTCATTGTGAGATCGAAAAAGATAATTATTTCGCCCGTAAGAATTACTTCTACCCGGATCTTCCCAAAGGTTACCAGGTATCACAGCATACAGCGCCCATCTGCAAAGGTGGTTACGTACGCATTATTACAGATGCCGGTACCAGGGATGTACAGCTGAACCGGATCCACCTGGAAGAAGATGCAGGTAAACTACTACATGACCAGGATCCGCACAGCAGCTATGTGGATTATAACCGCGCCGGCGTACCCCTCGTGGAAATTGTGAGCGAGCCGGATATGCACAATAGCGATGAAGCCTATGCCTATCTCACAGAAATGAGGCGCCTTGTGCGCTACCTGGGCGTATGCGATGGTAATATGGAAGAAGGCAGCATGCGCTGCGATGCCAACGTTTCTGTGCGCATAAAAGGTGTTACCACCCTGGGCACCAAAGTGGAAGTGAAAAATATGAACTCTATCCGCAACGTAAAGCGGGCTATAGATAATGAAGTAAAAAGACAGATAGAGCTGATTGAAGCCGGTGGTACCCTGGTACAGGAAACCCGTAGCTTTGACGCCTCCAACGGCAGCTCTTTTTCGCTGCGCTCAAAAGAAGAGGCCAACGACTACCGGTACTTCCCGGAGCCAGACCTCGCACCTTTCAAGCTGACGGATGAATTTATTGCCGGTATAAAAGCCACCCTGCCTGCACTGCCGGAAGAACTGATCCGTAAGTACACCCAGGAATACGGCCTGCCGGAATATGATGCCCGCGTTATCTGCGATGATAAAGCCACCGCTGATTATTTCGAAGGACTGACCGCCAATACCACCCATTACAAGGCAGCGGCCAACTGGATCCTGGGCCCGGTGAAATCTTATCTCAACGAAGGCGCAAAAGATATCACACAATTTCCGGTTACACCCACAGCACTGGGCGCTTTAATCGGCTTGACCGATAGCGGGAAAGTCAGCTTTTCCATTGCATCCTCCAGGATCTTACCGGAAATGATCAATGCACCGGAAGACCCGCTGGCCATCGCCACCCGGCTCAACCTGTTGCAGGATCATAATGCAGATAATATTACACCGATCATCGACGAAGTACTGGCAAAATATCCTGACAAAGTAGCGGCCTTCAGAGGCGGCAAAAAAGGTCTGATGGCCTTGTTTGTAGGCGAAGTAATGAAGTTGTCGAAAGGAAAAGCAGATCCACGACTCACCAACGAGCTGCTGACAGAAAAACTCAAAGGTTGATACCCTTGAAAATATTTAACTTATATTGATCAATCATAGGTCAGCAAAACGATTAAAAAAAGCAGCATGAAAAAATACTTATTGTGGATATCCGTGGGAGCATTTCTGGCAGGATGCGCCGGACAACAGGAAAAAGGAGAATTTAAAATAGAAGGTCATTTTACAAATCTTCCACTTGGACCGGTGGTACTGGAAGAGCTGACCCTGGAAAGTTTGAAAGTGGTAGACTCTACCAATGTAAAAGATGCCGCCGGTAACTTTACACTGAAAGGTATGGTACCCGAGCAAGGGCTGTACCGCATCCGTTTTGAGAATGGTAAATTCATACTGCTCGCACTCGATGCCGGTGATATGAAACTGGAAGGCGATGCTAACAACCTGGAGAAACTCACCGTTTCCGGCTCAGAAGCCACTGCTGAACTACAACAGTTCCTGCTTGATATCAGTCAGAAAAATATTGCACTCACAGAAGAGATGCGTAAACTGGATAGCCTGCACACCGCCGGTATACCAGACAGCGTATTCCAGCCACAACTGGCAGCTCTCCAAAAGAAAGAAAAAGATTTTGAAGAAGGATTTTTTGATCTGGCAGAAAAAACAAAAAACCCTGCCAATGCAGTGTTTGCCGTTAGCCAGGTAAGAAGCGGAGAGGAAATCATGGCACACAAGCAAGTGATTACCAGTCTTACTACCCGCTTTCCAAAGAATACGCTGGTGAAAAGCATGACCGAAAAAATTGCGGAACTGGAAAAAGCACAGGGCAGCGGCGCACAGGACAGCGATGCTGCCGGTGGTCAGGAACCTTCTGCTATGAAAGTAGGTGAAGTAGCCCCCGATTTTACATTGCCTGATCCGTCCGGCAAAATGATCAGCCTGAAATCTTTCCGTGGCAAATATGTATTGATTGATTTCTGGGCCAGCTGGTGTGGTCCCTGCCGCCAGGAAAATCCTAATGTGGTAAATGCTTACCAACAATACAAGGGTAAAAATTTCACCATCCTGGGTGTATCACTGGATAAAACAAAAGATCAGTGGTTGGCCGCTATCCAACAGGATGGCCTTACCTGGAGTCATGTAAGTGATCTTAAATTCTGGGATTCTGCGGTTGTACCTTTATATGGTATCAACGCTATCCCTACCAATTACCTGCTGGATCCCCAGGGCAAAATTATTGCCGCTAACCTGAGAGGACCCGCACTGGAAGCGAAGTTGAAAGAAGTGATCAAGTAACACACAACAAATATTCATCTACATAAAAAAAATCCTCACTGGTGAAAATACCAGTGAGGATTTTTTTATGCAAAATGATTAAAGCAGCACCCCACAAAAGTGTTATAACTAAAAATACCTTTATCATACAGGGGCATAAATGAACCGCCCCAATAAAAATCGGGGCGGTTCATTTCAGTTCTTATTTACGTATAATCGTTAGCGATAGTAACGCGTATGTTTAGTTTGATTTCTTGAAAATCTTGACACTGACAGTACCAAATCCACCTTCTTTCACAGAGTTGTTAAGAGAAACCGTGATGGAAGTATCACAGGGGTTGATATCTCCTTTACCTTCTATTGTCCAGTCGTGATAAGGGCCAAGCTCCGGAGCCAAAGGCGCATAGATCTGTTTCTTAAAGGTAACCTTGTATGTACGTGGATCTAATGTCATGGTAACTACAGCATTCGGCAGTTCCACCCATCCTTTAAATGTCCAGGTATTTCCTTCAATTTTCACTGTTACCGGGTAACTGGCTTCATAGAAATCCTTATCATCTACGGTCAGGATATTGTCTGTACCCAGATATTCTTCCAGTTTCAATGGACAAACCTTTTTGTAGGTGATCGTTACATTTGATTCAGGGAAGTTCAATCCATCGCTACCATAAGGTTCAGTATTGGTAGGTACTCCATCAATTATTAACTGCTGGAATGCAGGTAATACGGAACCATCAGGGAGTGTAATATCGGGTCTTATTTCGAAATACTGACCGGTTGTTACATCTTCCGGTGCTATACCAAACAGCTGCGCCAGTTGTACACCCGTAACTTCCTGTTTTACAGGGAAGGTGGTGATATCTGCCTGCAGGGTTTTTACATTGGTATAGTCGCCATCCATAGCCACTTTCAGGTCCATCTTTTTTGGTTTCTCTCCATCTTTAAAATAGAGATCCATAGAGAACGCACTGTTAAAGTCGGCCATTTCCTGTATAAGTACTTCCCTGGTATCGTCCTGTACTAATTGAGGCAGTACCCCTTTGGTGATACCTTCAGGAAGTTTTGGATTATCATTTTTACGACAAGCGTAAAACGTGACTACCAATCCTGTTAATATGATTAAACTGAATATTCTCTTCATAAACTTTCTTTTTTAAATAACTTAAAACCTAGTTTTTATCCCAGAAAACCGGTGCTACATCCGGAGATTTTGCCGGTGGTGTATTTGGATTCACATTCGCCTCACTTGCCGGCCATGGAAGGGATAAAGGATATTTTTTACCGTTGATTACCTTCACTTTAGCCTGAGCGCCCGGATGAATCGGATCTCCGTTTATCGGAGGTTGGGCAAAACCACCTGGTGCCTGTACAGGATTAGCAGGATCAAACAATACAGGATAACCGGTACGACGGTAATCAGTGTATTGATCACAGCTAAAGCCAAAGCTCTGGATCCACTTTTGAGTTATTATAATTTCCAGTTTACGTGCATCAGTACCTGCCTGATCATATGCTTGCAATATCGCATCACGGTAAGCAACCGCTTCGTCTGTTCCGCCTAATGCAGGAACAGCTTGTGCTCCTTTAGCCAGGTTTACTACATAGTCTACCTGGGCCATAGATGCATCAATAGCTGCAGATAATTTTGCTTTGGCATCACCGGCTATAATTTTTGCATTGATCAATTCTGCTTCGATGAACAAACGATCCGCATACGTTAACAACCTTAACGGTGCAGCTCCGGTAGCATTTGTAGCAGATACGGCTACTGCATCGCCATCATCGTAACGGCCGCCTATAGGATAGATACCGGCTACGCTCATACTTTTATCATTGGATTTATCGCGGTTAGGACCGGTAGAACCAAAATAAATAGAAACGAAACCACCATCACGGTATTCAGTTCCGTTCTGCGGTGCTCCATCGGGAGTCAGCTGATTGAAGAAATAATAAGGAACACGCGGATCTACGATACCTGTAAAGATCTGTTTGTTATATCCTTTCAGGATTTCATAAAACCAGGGGCTTTGATAGTGACTTTTCTGTGTAGCTACATAATCAGCAAAACCGGGGTTACGGCTATCCGGAGAGCTTACACTGGTATATTTCATCATGAAGCTATTAGCGGTAGAACTTATCAGGCCACCACCGGTAATCAGTGCATTAACAGGTGCAGAAACATCCTGCACTAATCTTAACTGGTTGTACAGTTTCAGCTTAATTGTTTTTGCTGCACTAATCCATAAAGCGGGTTTACCACCATAGAAAAGATCATCAGCCTCAGGAACAGCTGTGTTGGCAGCTCCATTATCCTGCAGATCTGCAATAGCTTCATCCAGCAGCGCCAGTAATTTCGGATATACTTCGCTTCCTTTATCAAATGCAGGATACCTGTTACCGGTTTCTCCAAACTTGGTAGCTTCTGTATAAGGAACATCACCATATGCATCCACAAACTGGCTTACACCATATGCTTTCAGTATTTTTCCGATACCTGCATAAATTTTATTATCGCCGGCAGTAGCCTGCGCAATCATCACTTCCAGGTTCTGCATAGTACCGATTACATCGGAGCTGGGCGCCTGGGCGGGGTTACCACTCCAGAAGTTTGTCCAGCTATTATCAATACTGAAGTCAGTACCTGTTGCATTGTACTTGTCCGGATCTTCACGCACAGTCATCTGATGCGTATATACAGCCAACACTTCTGTTAAACCGCGCACACCGGCATTGTCGTTTGTAAAACCGAGGCTGGAAGACAGCCCCTGCTCAGCAGTAGGTAACAACTGCGACAAAGACACTTTCGCAGGATTGTTCGGATCCTTATTAATATCAAGGAAACCCTTTGTACAACCCGTACCCACGATCAGCATTCCTAAAAATATATATCTGAATTTTAATCTTTTCATCAGTTCAAGTGTTTTCGTGATTATTAAAAGGTAGCTTTCAGGTTCACGCCAAAACGACGGGTAGTCGGCGCTCCGGACAATTCAATACCCTGCACATTTGTATTACCAAAACTGGCTACTTCCGGATTAAAGTTTGTGTACTTAGGCAGATTAGGCGCCAGGTACCAAAGGTTACGGCCGGTAAGTGTCAGTGTCAGTCCGCCGATGGGCGTTTTGCTAAACAGTTGTTTCGGGAAATCGTACCCAATAGTCAGCTCACGGAAAGTATAAACAGTTGCATCATACACATTCCACTCTGTAGCAGAGTTAATAGCGAATGAATTACCAAAATACATTTCGAATAAACTTACCTGTGTAGTATTGCGCACCTGTTCTCCTTTCGCATCCAGTATTGGCAATCCTGTATTTGCATCACCATAGAATCCCGGAATGATGAACATATTTTCACGATCCCTGGTGTCCATTGTTACACCACGTCCCAGTAAAGAGCTAACTGTTACGGAGTAAATATCTCCACCTCTTGTCAGGTCAAACAATGCATTCAGGAAGAAACCTTTATAGTTGATAGTAGTACTCAGACCAGCTTTGAAGTCTGCATTGGGATCACCAATCATTTGTTGATCCTTCGCTTCAATCAATAATCCTGTACTTGGGTCAACTAACAGGTTACCATTCTTATCTCTTTCATTCACGGTACCGCGCAGATAGCCGTAAGGCTTGCCTGCTTCCAGGTAAGGGCTGATGGTATTCAGTACACCGCCCAGCATCAACCGGTCAACACCTGGTAACAGCGACTCAACTACACTCCTGTTTTTGGTGAAAATACCATGCAGGCTCCAGGTCAGATCTTTTGTTCTGACAGGAATAACATTCAGGTCTATTTCCACACCTTTGTTGGAGAGTGAACCGAAGTTATCATACACGGCAGTAAAACCGGAAGAAGGAGCAATTGAAATCGGCGCAATCTGGTTTGTAGACAAGCGGTTATACCAGGCAGCATCCAGGGTTACACGACGATCAGCAAATTCGAGTGTGGCACCAATTTCATAATCACGGGTAAACTCCGGTTTCAGATTAGGATTACCTGCTGTAGGATCCTGTATAGCACCGGATTTGCCAAGGAACGGTGTATTTACAATGAATGTATTACCCAGGGAATAAGGAGATGCATCACGACCTACCTTAGCCCAGCTGGCACGCAACTTACCATAGTTCAGGAAATTGCTGTGCATATTTAATGCTTCTGTAAATATGAAAGAGGTAGCTACACTTGGATAAAAATAGCTGCGGTTATTTGATGGCAGGGTAGAAGACCAGTCATTACGGCCGGTCAGTTCCAGGTAAATCCATTTCTTGTAGTCAAGCGCCAGATCTCCGAAAACGCCCCACAGTCTCCGCTGAATCAGGTTATCCTCCGTTGGTAAAACAGTAGCCGTATTAGACATAGAATAAATGCCCGGTACCACGATACCTTTACCTGTAGTGATCTGTGAGTTGGTAACACGTTGGTTCACGTTATGTCCTACAGTGAAACGCAGACCAAAATCATTATTGATCCTGGGCGTAAAAGTACCTAACAGGTTAGATTCAATTTCGGTGAATTTATAGTTCTGCTGAACAACACGACCGATATTTTCTGCTGCCCTGGAACCTATGTCAACAACTTCTTTTCTTAAAAATGAATTGGTATTTGTACCCAGCTGATAACTTACATTAAACCATGGTTTGATGTCATAGTTCAGTTTCATGTTGGCAACAAAGCGGTCAGTTTGTGTATTAACCGTATTGTGTCTGAATGCCCAAAGCGGGTTATCATATTGGGATACGCTGGTAGATATTGGATTTCCGTTAGCATCTTCATATGGTAAACCTGCAATATCCCAGTTTCTTCCCAGGAACAGGTTACGTGCAAATGAAGAGGCAGCACCGTCTACCTGGTTTTCACCAAAAATACTACCCAGTTGATTGCTTTTGCTATAACTGAAGTTTCCACTCATCGTTAAGCCATTGACTAAGCGGGTAATGCCGCCCACAGCCATGTTTGCTCTGTTGAAAGATGAATTGGGAACATAACCATCCTGGTTAAGATAGGAAGCAGTAGCACTGAGAGAAGATTTTTCCGAACCACCATTAATGCTCACTGAATTTTCAGTAACAATACCTGTTCTGAACAGATCTTTTACGTTATTCGGCACTGCTTTGTAAGCCATATTGCCGGATGCAGGAAACAGATCCGGGAAGGCATCCAGGTAATCAGGCCATACCGGCACTGAATCCTGAGAGCCGAATTTGGAACCCCAGGAACCATTGGCATTTGCATATGCAAAGCTGCTACCTGTTCCGTAATCGTTCTGGTATTTAGGTAGATTCGCTACTTTTTCAAAAGCCAGGGAAGAGCTATAGGTCACTTCCAGTTTTCTTTTAGATAAAGAAGGGCTACCCGATTTAGTAGTGATGATCACCGCACCATTGGATGCACGGGAACCATACAAAGCCGCAGCAGCAGCACCTTTCAGCACTGTCATGGAAGCAATATCATTGGGATCGAGGGAGGATAAACCACTGGAGTAAGCACCACCACCGGAAGTTTGACTGGAGGTAGTTACTTGGTCGTTATTGTAAGGAGTCCCATCTACTACGATCAGTGGTTCGTTATTACCAAAGAAGGAAGTATTACCGCGGATGTTGATACGGGTAGCGGCGCCGGGAGTACCCTGCGAAACGCGGATATCCACACCTGCAACTTTACCCTGCAAACCTTTCAGCATGTCGGGCTCAGATTTCTGAACAATCACATCCGGCTTAATGGTAGTCACAGAATAACCCAGTGATGATTCGTTGCGTTTCAGCCCTGCAGCTGTTACCACAATTTCCCCGAGTTGTTTTTTGTCCTGGTCCAGGCTTACATTAATGTTAGTAGATTCGGCGTAAACGTCTTTGCTGACATAACCAACAAAGGAAAATACCAGCGTAGCGCCCTGTTTTACGTTGGGGAATTGAAAGGTGCCATCTGCAGTAGTTAGGACTCCTTTCCCGGAACCCTTTGCTACAACAGTAACGCCAGGAAGGGGTGAACCATCCTTTGCATCTGTAACCTTGCCCGTAATCGTTCGCGTTTGCGCATATACATGCAAGACGCTGATGGCCATGAGAAGCCATAAGAGTAATCCTCTTTTCATAAGCAATTTAGATTTGAATAGATATTTCAGTTAACCTTGAATAATGGACACAGAAACGTAGTCTGGCTTAAGAGCAGAATTGCAAACAGGTAGAACATATACTGTTTAAATAGAAAATATACGATTAGGCATAAGGATCTATTTTTTCACTCAGCATAGGCTGCAATACACTATAACATATTGTTGTAAGCAAAAACTCAATTAACAAGCCGGGTCAAACATTTACTCTGTTTAGATTTGTTGTTTAAATTCGTCGTTTAGTTTCGTTGTATTAAAATTTGTTGTACCAGTGTTGTTGTATTAAAATTTTGTTGTATTAGATTCCGTTGTTTAGACTTTGGTTTTGTTACTCGCTCAGATTTGGATTTGTTAAATATTATTTAAAACCAGTTGCAAGATAGGGAAATTTAAAAATACTTGTTACTACAACTAAGGTTGTATTTTTATATGCTCCCGATTCATTATGATGCAAACTTGATAAGTTTGACACTTAACATGTCATTACAATAAATATATTACATGCTGATTTATATAGCCATCACAAAAAAAAGAGGAGCTATCCCAATCGGGGCAGCTCCTCTTTTTCATCAACATATATTCACTTCCGTTATTGTCCGGCGCTTATTTGTACACCTGTCGCACCAAAACTGCCCTCCGCAACAGTATTGGTAATCTGCAATGAAATACTGGTATCGCAGGCATTAAATGCCCCCTTGCCCTGCACCGCAAAATTATGATAAGGCAATCCGCCGTAAGTAGGTGCGTATACCTGCACAGGTACGGTGGCGCCTTGTGTACGTAGTATTGCTTTTATTTTCACCACTGCGCCGGCAACACCTCCCCATCCGGTAAGGATTAAAGTAGTGCTATCTGCGGGATCCAGTGCTGCATTAACGGTATACTTTGCAAAAGCAGCGTTAATAGATCCTGCAAAACCAGTATCCACTACCGTTAGCCTTCCTTTAGCAGCATAACTGCTCATATACAGCGGACATACTTTTGTATAAATAATATCCACGTTAGCGTCAGGAAAATTCATGGCATCGCTGCCATAAGGTGCGAGTTTAAAAGTATCCGTTCCGTTAACACCATACTTGAATGCTTCAAATATTTTTCCATCATTTAAATAAACATCCGGTCTGATAGTGAAAAAATCACCGTCTTCTACCTGATCCGGGGTTTTGCCGAAAAGCTGTGCCAGTTGCGGCCCTGTAACATTGATCGTTGCGGGGAAAGAAGTAACATCCGCCTGTAGTGTTTTTACATTGGTATAATTATCATTATACACAACCCGTATATCCATTTTCTTGGGTTTGGGGCCATCTTTGAAATAAACATCGACAGAAAAACTGGATGCAAATTTAGACACATCCTGGATGAGTACATCTCCGCTATCGCTCTGTACCAACTGCGGGAACAAACCTTGATCTATTCCCTCCGGTAGCTTGGGATTATCGTTTTTACGGCACGCATAAAACACGCATATCCCTGCAACTATTATGATAAAACTGGTTAATTTCTTCATACATTCTTTTTTTAATTGCAATGATGCTGTTTTTATTTATCCCAAAATACCGGTGTAGTATCCGGCGCCTTCTGCGGTGGCGCATTCGGATTTACGTTCAGTTCATTGGTAGGCCATGGTAATGACAAAGGATATTTTCTTCCCAGCACTACCTTAACAGCAGCCTGGCTACCGGATATACTGGGATCACCATTGATAGGTGGTTGGAAAAATCCACCAGGCGCCTGTGATGCATCATTCGGATTAAATATAACGGGATAGCCTGTACGACGATAGTCTGTATACTGATCACCACTGAATCCGAAACTCTGTATCCATTTTTCTGTCATAATTACTTCCAGCTTTGCAGCAGTGGTTGGACGGCTGTCATAATACGCCAATATCTTGTTGATATAAGCATCACTCTTCGCACCAACAATAGCCGGTACTGATTGCGCCCCTTTAGCACGGCTTACCACAAAATCTACCTGTGCAAATGATTCGTTCAATGCTTCTTCCAGGGTGGCCTTTGCATCACCGGCAACTATACCGGCATTCATTAACTCAGCTTTGGTATAGAGCACATCTGCGTAGGTAAGCAATCGTAAAGGCGCTGCCCCTGTTCCACTGGCAGCATTTACAACCTGGGGTTTACCATCATCATAACGGCCACCTACCGGATATATGCCAAATACCGTCATACTATTATCCTGCGATTTATCCCTGTTGGGACCTACAGAACCAAACAGAATAGATATAAATCCATTATTGCGGTAATCGGTTCCGTTCTGTGCCGCTGCTGTTGGGTCGTTCTGATTAAAGAAATAATATGGAATACGCGGATCTTCGATACCGGTAAACAATTTCTTATTCAATCCCTTTAATATTTCATAAAACCAGGGACTCTGGTAATGCGATTTCTGTGTTGCATAATATTCGCTGTAGCCGGGGTTTCTGTCGTCAGGTGATGCACTGGATCCGTATAGCAGCATAAAGCTTTCGTCCGCACTGCTAATCAGATTACCATCTGTAATCAATGCATTTACTTTGGCAGAAACATCTGTAGTAAGCCTGATCTGATTATATAATTTGAGTTTAATGGAATTGGCCAGCTTTATCCACAGATCAGGATCCCCTCCATAAAATAAATCATCTGCACCTGGCTTCAGGCTATTGCCGCTTGTAGCAGAGAGATCTGCAATAGCACTATCCAACTGAATAAATAACTGCGGATAAATATCCTGCCCTTTATCAAACTTCGGATAACGTATACCAGCGGTAGCAAACTTGTTTGCTTCTGAATAAGGAATATCTGCAAATGCATCCACAAACTGGCTGTAACCATATGCCTTCAATATCCTGGCTATTCCGGCGTAGATGTGGTTTTCCTGCGACTGCGCCTGAGCCAGTAACACTTCCAGGTTTTCCAGCGTACCAATATAATCTGCGCTGGAAGCAACGGATTGGGCACTGTAAAAATCAGACCATGAATTATTGATATCAAACTGGCTGCCGGTGGCACCGTACTGATCCTGCGATTCACGCACGGTAACCTGGTGTACGTATACAGATAATACTTCCGTTAATCCTCTTGCACCACGGGCATCATTGGTAAAACCCATTGCATAGGATAACCCTTGTTCCGATGCAGGCAACAACTGACTGAGTGAAGCCTTCGTAGGATTGTTAGGATCCGTATTTATATCCAGGAAATTTTTAGTACAGCTGACCAGCAATGCCCCCGTGACTAAAAAAATATAGCTTAATCTTTTCATCGCTTCAATTGTTTTTCGTGAATACTAGAAGGTCACTTTCAGGTTTACACCGTAACGACGGGTAGTAGGTGCGCCAGACAACTCAATACCTTGTGTATTGGTAGAACCAAAGCTGCCCACTTCAGGATTGAAGTTGCTATACTTCGGTAAATTAGGTGCGACATACCAGAGATTACGACCTGATAAGGTAATGGTCAGGCCTCCGATCGGTGTTTTATTAAACATTGATTTTGGGAAATCATAACCAAGCGTTACTTCCCGTAAAGTATATACGGTAGCATCATACACATTCCATTCTGTTGCCGAGTTGATGGCAAATGTTTCCCCAAAATATGTTTCGAATAAACTGATCTGTGTCTGATTCGGAATCCGCTGACCTTTCGGATCCAGCAGAGCGGTACCCGGAGAATTTACATCTCCATAGTAACCGGGAATTACAAACACACCTTCACGATCTTTTGTATCCTTGGTTACACCACGTCCCAGCAGAGAGCTAGTGGTAACGGAATAAATATCACCGCCGCGTGTAAGGTCAAATAAAGCATTCAGGAAAATTCCTTTATAACTCAATGTAGTACCCAACCCTGTTTTGAAATCCGGATTCGGATCACCCACCTGTCGCTGATCCAGCTCCCTGATAAGGAATCCGGTGGAAGGATCAATTAACAGGGCACCGTCTTTATCACGCGCATCTGCAGTACCACGCAGGTAACCATAAGGCTTGCCTGCTTCCAGGTATGGACTCATTTCATCCAGTACACCATTCAGCAACAAACGGGTTACACCTTCCTTCAGCTCTTTCACCTCACTTCTGTTTTTGGTAAACACCCAATGCAAACTCCACGTGAAATCTTTCGTCTGAACCGGTATTACATTCAGATCTACTTCTATACCCTTATTGGTAAGTTTACCATAGTTATCGATCACCTGTCCGTATCCTGAAGAAGGAGGCAGGGTAAGTGGTGCAATCTGGTTTGTAGACAAACGGGAATACCAGGCAACATCCAGGGCTATTCTCCGGTCAAAAAACTCCAGGCTGGTACCTACTTCAAAATCCTGTGTAAACTCTGGTTTCAATGCAGCATTACCACCTGTGGGTAACTGCATCACACCGGGTTGACCAAGAAAAGCTGTATTTACGTTGAAGGTGTTCGCCAATTGGTAAGGGTCCGCATCTCTACCTACTTTAGCCCAGCTGGCCCTCAATCTACCAAAAGTAAGTACGCTGCTGTTCATCTTCAGCGCCTCGGTAAAAATAAAGGAAGTAGCTACACTGGGATAAAAGTAACTACGGTTAGTTGTTGGTAGTGTGGAAGACCAGTCATTACGACCTGTCACGATCAGGTACAACCACTTTTTATAATCCAGGTCTATTTCCGCAAACGCACCCCATAAGCGCCGCTGTTCGTATACATCCTCTGTAGGCAATACACTCTTGGTATTGCTCAGGCTATAGGTGCCCGGTACGATAATATTTTTTCCAGAGATGATCTGTGATCTCATCGTACGTTGATTGACGTTATAACCAAGCAACCCTTTGAAACCAAAATCTTCGTTCCATAATTTTGGTGTAAAGGTGGCGATGAGGTTAGACTCAATTTCCGCAAGCCGGTAATTCTGTTCAATAATCTGTCCTACCGTTTCCGCACCTCTTGAACCAATATCTGTTACTTCTTTTCTGAAGAAGGAATTTGAGTTGGTTCCTATCTGATAACTTGCATTAAACCAAGGCAGGATATCATAATTGAATTTCAAGCCTGCTACATAACGGTCCGTTGCAGTAGTAACCGTATTATGTTTAAAAGCCCAGAGCGGGTTATCATACTGCGAGTTATTCGTGGAAACCGGTTTACCACTGGCATCTTCAAAAGGCAAGCCTGCTATATTCCAGGTCCTTCCCAGGAACAGGTTACGCGCAAAGGAAGAAGCGGCACCCGATACCTGGTTTTCCCCGAAAATACTACCCGCCTGATTACTGGTACTGTAGCTGAAGTTTGCGTTTACAGTAAGGCCGTTAGCCAACCTGGTAACACCGCCCACAGACATATTCCCCCTATTGAAACTGGAATGCGGCACATAACCATCCTGACTCAGATAAGATGCTGTTGCGCTCAATGCTGACTTTTCATTGCCACCATTTACGCCAACTGAATTTTCAGAGATAAACCCTGTTCTGAAAAGATCTTTTACGTTGTTTGGGTATGGTTGATATTTTATGTTGCCGGATGACGGAAACAATTCAGGAAAAGCAGCCAGATAATCTGGCCATGCAGGCACGGAATCCAGGGTGCCGAATCTGGGGCCCCAGGAACCATTGGCATTCGCGTAAGTAAATGAACTTCCTGTGCCATAGTCATTCTGATACTTAGGAAGGTTTGCCACATTTTCAAACGAGTAAGAAGTAGAGTAGCTTACTTCCAGTTTCCGTTTGCCAATAGAAGCACTTCCCGATTTTGTAGTAATGATCACTGCACCATTGGACGCTCTTGATCCATATAAAGCCGCAGCTGCTGCACCCTTCAGCACAGTCATAGCAGCAATATCATTAGGATCCAGTGAAGAAAGTCCGCTGGAATAGGCACCACCACCAGACGTTTGGCTGGAAGTAGTTATCTGATCATTATTGTAAGGAATCCCATCTACTACAATCAATGGTTCGTTGTTTCCAAAGAAAGAAGTGTTACCGCGTATATTAATACGGGTAGCAGCGCCGGGTGTACCCTGTGAAGTTCTGATGTCTACACCGGCTACTTTGCCTTGTAAACCTTTCAGCATATCCGGCTCTGATTTTTGAAGGATCTGATCAGGCTTGACAGACGTGACCGAATACCCCAGTGTAGCTTCATTGCGTTTTAAGCCCACGGCGGTTACCACCACTTCTCCCAGCTGTTTTTTATCAGCCTCCATGGATACATCAATAATATTATTACCCCCCACGATTACCTCCTTATTGAGATAACCTACGAAAGAAAAAATGAGTGTAGATCCCGCATCGATGTTGGTCACTTTATAAGTACCATCTCCGGATGTAAAAACACCCTTTGTTGTACCCTTGATTACCACTGTAACTCCTGGTAAAGCAGAGCCATCTTTTGCATCACTAACTTTTCCGCTGATCGTTCGTGTCTGGGCTACCGCGCTGAGGACGCTGCTGCACACGAACAGCAATAGTAGTAGCTCTTTTTTCATAAGCAATTTGGTTTAGATTGATTGACTAAAAAGAGTAGTTAACACTATTAAATTACGATAAAAAGAAGATATAATATCGATATTGGGTAAAATAATATCAGATAATTACATAAATTTTGCTATATGAGGGGATAAAAATATTTGTTAAATAACAGCTAAATAACAAGCAAACATTAGGAAATGTTGAATAAATTGATATAGACCCAATACATTTATTTTATGCAAATACAAAGAAAAGTGCATAAAAGAATTTTTTTACAAATGGGGAAACATACCGGCGCCGCACACAAAAAGGATTAACACAAAAAAAGGGCGCCGTAAAAACGACGCCCTTCCTGTGTATTATTATAGCATTAGTTCTTCTGATAACCCGGATTCTGCTCGATGTTTGCATTCGCATCGATTTCTATCTGGGGAATCGGATAAGCAATACGGTAGTTATCTGTTGTAATATCCGGTGTCTGCGGAAGGATAGCATCTGCATCTTTAATGCTGCGTTTATCATTCTTTCTGAAAATATCCGTCATACCATGACCTTCACCTACCAGCTCCAGTCTTCTCTCTTTCTTAATCTCCGCTTTAACATTCGCCTCATCTGTAAATTCAGCAAGTCCACGTTTTGCACGCAATGTATTAACATCAATTACTGCCAGTGATAAATTACCCTGCTCCGCATAAGCCTCTGCACGATTCAACAGCACTTCACTTATTCTCAGCACTTTCACATTCGCCATACCGGTCAGGCCCTGTCCGTTACCAATCCACTTAATCAGGTAGTTACTCCCTGCGTAGTTTTGAGTGATAGCCTTACGGGTATCACCGGCTTCCAGCAGATTCATAAAACCATCCGTCAGCCTGATATCTCCGTAACCACCGGTAGCACTTCCATCGGCAGGCAGGTAGATATTTCCGAAGTTGTTGGAACCCCGGTTTTCAGGCGCCAGAAACCGCAGCGCAAAAATATCTTCGGAGGTAGCGTTATCTGAAGTAAAATTAGCCAGGTAGTTACTGCCATCCCATAAAGGATACTTACCACCCAACAGGGAAGTAGCTTCTTTGATTACGTTTGCCCAGTCTTCTTTATAAAGATAAGCACGTGTCAGTAATGCAGTAGCTGCATCCTTTGATCCCCTGAACACGCCGGCAGTACCGGGTTTGGTGTCCGGCGCTGTTTGCTGTGCTGCTTTCAGATCACTGATAATGGCATCATAAGTAGCATTGAGTGTAGCACGTGCCGGTTTGTAATTACCCGGATCATCTATAGCTGCCATCACCAACACCACGCCTGTATTAGGCTTATCGGCATCCGCTTTGTTCAGGGAGTAGGGCCTGGTATATCTTCTCGTCAGATCAAAATGTGCGAGGGCACGCATAAAATATGCTTCTCCTTTAGCACCGGCAGTATTCTCTGTAGTAGGCAACTTATCAATGATCACGCTTGCCTGGTTGGCTACACGGTATGCATTCTGCCATGTTTTGGTCTGAGGACTCAGCAACGGAGAATACATGTATTGAAACTCATAGATAAACCTGTTGGAATTGGATGGCGTGATCTTCATATCATTCCCACCCACATCTGTTACCACCATGAAATCACGACCGTAGTATTCCAGTTCCTGCGCACGCTCATACATACCATTTGCGAGGATCCGCACATTTCCTTCTGTAATTGCACTATTATCATCCAGCGAATCCGCAGGCTTCAGATCCAGCTTGGAATTACAAGCTGAAATGAAAGTGGCCGCAGATAAAGCCAGTATAGAAAGTTTTGAATATTTCATAATTAAACTACAATTTTTGTTAAATAAACTTCTTCGTTTACAGACCTACAGTTACACCAAAAGTGAACACACGGGAAGTAGGATAACGATAAAAATCGAGACCCGCATTCACACTGGTAGGAGAAGTAGTGCTGGTAGGAGGCAGCGGATTGGTATTGATATCCGGATCCCATCCTTTGTAGCCAGTCAGCGTGAACAGGTTTTCAGCCTGTGCAAATACACGCAGCGACTGCATCTTCATACTACCTAACACACTTTTTGGCAAAGTATAACCCAGCGTCAGGTTCCTGATTCTTGCATAGGAAATATCTTCCAGGTAACGGCTGGAAGTAACGTTTGATCCGCTACCGCCAAACACAACTTTTGGTCTGTCAGCAATATCACCTTTCTGCTCCCAGTGATCCAATGCATCCTTAGCCTGGTTGCGGGTAACAGCGCCATCGCTTTCCAGGTTCATGCGGTTGTAGTTATATGCTTTGTTGCCTGCGCTGAAAGTGATCAGCATAGACAGGTCAAATTCCTTATAATTTATCTTGTTGGTAAATCCACCGGTGATCTTTGGCAATGCCTGACCCACATATTTTCTGGGCGCCAGGTTGATATCTTCCGTTGGCGCGCCCGTAGCATCTTCCCACTGTGCTGCACCATTTTCAGGATTCACACCATACCATACCGGCATATACCAGGAACCAAATGGTCTGCCCACTTCAATCCGTTGTCTGCTGCCAGCAGGGATCGTTTGCTGCTCACCAAGTGACAGTACTTTATTCCGCAGGGTGGCAAAGTTCAGGTCTGTTGTCCACGTAAAGTTTTTAGTGGCTACCGGTACAGCACCCAGGGTAATTTCGAAGCCCTGGTTCAACATCTGACCCACGTTCATATTCATGGTTTCATAACCGGTGGTCATAGACAATGGCATCTCCATCAGCAAGGCAGAGGAACGCTTGTCGTAGAAACCTACGCTACCGTATACACGTTTTTTAAACACGCTGAAATCCAGTCCTACATCAAACAGGTTCTGTTTTTCCCAGCTCAGCATAGGATTACCCGGCTGATTGGCAAATGCAGCTGTTTCTCCCTGGTAAGCGCCTGCAAGGCTGTATAATGCCTGGAAAGGATAGTTACCCAGTCCTTCCGCATTACCCATAATACCATAGCTGGCACGCAGTTTCAGGTCATTCAGCCAGTAAAGGGATTTGGTAAATTCTTCTTCGGTAATACGCCACGCAGCGCCTACAGAATAGAAGTTACCATAACGGTTGTCTTTAGGGAAACGGGATGATCCATCTCTTCTGAAACTACCGCTCAGGAAATATTTTGATTTATAGTCGTAATCAGCTTTTGCCAGGATACCCTGGAAGGCGTAAGCAGATTCATTACCACCGCCGTCAAACAGGTTAGCGCCTACGTCAGGCACCTGTAACTGACCACCGGGGAAACCATTTTTGGCGCCCAGTGACCATATGTGGCTCTGGTAAGAATATTCATTACCCGCCAGTAAGCGGAAGCTGTGATCTGCACCAACATTGAAGTTATACGTCAGCAATTGCTGCGTAGTATACAATGCTACATTACTGTTTACATTATACAGGTAACCACCGTAGTTACGGCCGTCGTAGCTATCAGGAGATGACCATTGTTTTTCACGGATACCGGTCAGCTCAGCATTTCCTTTTACTACAAACCGCAATCCGTCGGTGATGTTATAACCTAACGCCGCATTGAAAATGGTTTGTGTGTTATTGCTCTTGCTATAATTCTGCGCAACTGTGTTCAGGAAGTTACCACCCTGTAAAGTCGGGCGCCATGCCTGTGGAATATCCTGAAAACCAGCCCAGGTATCAGAACCAGGCTGACCAGGCTTGTAACCATTGTAAGGCGTACCATTTTCATCACGTGCAGGAATCCAGGGAACCTGTGTGATGGCACCTGACAATGGTGAAGAGTAGTTACTACCACCAGCTGCACTAAGCTGATCAGTATATGATCCGCTCATTTTTACACTCAGATCAAACTTATCGTTGAACTTGTGATCTACGTTCAAACGGCCGGCATAACGACTGAAATCACTTCCAATCAGGATACCTTCCTGTTTAAAATAATCACCGGATGCATAGAACGTGGTTTTTTCGTTACCGCCGCTGGCATTAATGCCAAACGCCTGGGTTTTACCAGTGCGGAACGCTTCATCCATCCAGTTGGTATTAATATCAGCCAGGAGATCCGGGCGATATTGCAGGATCTGTGCATCAGAATATTTTCTTTCTCCGGTAGTTTTATCAACCGCATTCTTCAAGCCTTCGCGCTGGTAAGCCAGCAACTCGGAAGCATTCATCATATCGATGCCTTTAGCCAGTTGTTGAAAACCATACTTACCATTGAAGTTGATCCTGTTCTGACCTTTTTTACCGGTTTTGGTGGTAATTACCACCACACCGTTGGACCCACGGGAACCATACAATGCAGTAGCAGAGGCATCTTTCAGAATAGTGATATTCTCGATGTCAGCAGGGTTGAGGTTAGATATGATGTCCTGCGATTGGGTGTTCTGTGTTAAATCACCGGAAGACATAATCACACCGTCCAATACATACAGCGGGCTGTTGCTCGCCGAAATGGAACCGATACCACGTACGCGCACTTCGGTTTTTGCACCAGGCTGACCGGAGTTGGTAGCTACGGAGATACCAGGCGCATTACCCTGCAACATCTGGTTTACGTCCGGCAGTGCAATGCTGTTTACTTTGCCACCATTGATAGTAGAAGCAGCAATGGTGGAATTTACTTTCCGTTCGATGGTGTAACCTGTTACCACTACTTCATCCAGGTTTTTGGAATCAACCTTCAGTTTAATATGAAGATTGGTGCCGGTACCTACTGGTACCTCCTGGCTTTCATAGCCGATAAAAGACACGATAAATACATCGTTGCTGGAAGCCTCCAGGCTGAATTGGCCATCGGGTTGGGTGGTAGCTCCTTTGCCAGTACCCTTAATCTGAATTGTTACCCCAGGTATAGGAGAACCGTCGGTTCCGTCGGTAACTTTCCCCGTTACAGTGCGACTTTGCGCGAAAGCTTGTCCCGTCAGGCATAGCACGGACAAGAGGAGAAATAATACTTTCCTCATAAGCATGATTTTGTTTCCTAATGTTTAACCTTCAAAAAAAATAATAATCATTATCAAGGCGATAGCCTTAATTCAATTGGTTCCCGTTAAATCTGTTGATTAAATTGTTTAGTGGAGACTTTTAATGTTGGTGTATATATAACATAAATTAAAAATCAACGACCTCCCTTGCGATTCCATTAAAGAATTGACAAGAGAAGTAGTGAACTTCTTTCTCACAAGCAGTTTCCTTAGCAAATTTTCAAACAGGCTGTAAATATAGCCATTATTAACAAAAAATTAAACTTGGGAAGTTGGTGATAACACTTAGATAACATTTTTTTAACTTCTCATTAACAAATTATAATAATAAATAACTTGTAATTCCTTGTGGTTAAACAAGCGGCAAGAATGCCGCCTGCGCTCATCAACCAAAATCTAAATCGAGATTAATGTTGCCCCACTTAAAGTGGGGCAATAATTTTTATCAGGCAAGGGTAAGCGGATATGTTTTCAACAACTCCAGCAATACCCCGTAGAGGTCTTCATTCCTGTTGTTAAACCTGTACTCGCACTCCTTCAGATGCAGGTATGCCGTATTCCGGTTCAGGCCCTTGAATTTGGCCAGCCTGTGCTTTGTCAGCGCCCAGAAAGCATCTACATCGTCCATAAGCGGACTTCCGTTTAACGTGTCGGTAATGGAACTACCCAACCGGTACAACCGGTACTGTCCCAGATCTACCACACCGTTAAACCCACGCAAACGCTCCGTGGCTCCCAGGGTTTCCAATACGGAACGCCCCCTGGTGGCAGCATGGATCATAGAACGGGTTACGTCAGGTAAAATCTCGGTGTACAACCGGTCCGGTAGTCTGCAAATCCCGAAAATAACAGGCTTTACAAGCCGTTCTACTTCCGGTTTTACAGCCACCAGCGTGTCGCTTCCGTGGTCTGGTTGGGAATTTTCCTGCCGGCTGTCATAGGCTATAACAGGCGCGGGCACAGGATGCAGCGTCTCGCAGCAGCGGGCTATCTGGTGTCTTAGCTTCTTCAGATAACTATTGATCGTTACCCTGCTTACACCGCTGATATTCGCTATCTGCGTCGCAGTGAGATCATCGGCAAACAGCCGCAGGATCTCCTTAAATTTGCGCTCGGATAAATGAGCGCCCTTTAAGTACTTGTTTTTCATGAACTAGTGGTGTTAAAATGGCATTATAAACCTCATACTTTTTTATGGGTATACCCACCCCTTTTATACAAACGGTGATAAGGGTATTTGAATGCTGTCCACTAGATTATTTCAGGGTGTTTTTTTGTCTCTTTTAGCTAAAAAAAAGGGTGCGTTTAGCACCCTTTAAAAAAAATATAAATTACAAGCTATCCGCTCCCTATTCTTTATCGTCTACTCCCAGCTCGGACATCGCTATATCTTCCTCCTCATCCAGCGTTTTCCACAGTTCCTTCTTCCGCGCCTTTTTCAGCAACGCCTTTTCCATCCATAACAACAATGCCGGCAGAATGGTAAGATTGGTGATCATAGCCACCACAAGCGTCAGAGAGGTAAGCCAGCCCAACGCCTTTGTACCGCCAAACTCGGAAAAACTGAAGATCATAAACCCGGCAAACAGGATCATAGAGGTATAAATAATACTTAACCCCGTTTCATGGATCGTTTGCTTAACCGTGGCGGAGATATCCAGGTCATGCTGCGGCAATTCCTGCTTGAAATTCACCAGGAAACGGATCGTAACGTCAATGGCTATACCCAATGCCACACTGAATACCAGTACAGTAGACGGCTTCAGCGCAATACCTACCCATCCCATCACACCCGCGGTTACTACCAGCGGAATAACATTCGGGATCAGCGATATAATCAGCATCCGCCACGACCGGAACAGGTACAACATACAGAACATGATCAGCACAAAAGCCAGCAGGATACTCTCTGCAAGCCCATTGATAATAAACCGCGTTCCCTCCTGGAATATAATACTGGTACCGGTAAAGGTCACTTTATAATGAGCCGTGTCAAAAATAGCGGTCACCTTGGGCTCCAGCGAATCCATCAGTACCGGCAGCTTTTGTGATCCCACATCTTTCATGTTTACACTCACACGGGCTATCTGCCGCGTACTATCCATAAAAGACGATACTAGCTTCGAAAACGTAGAAGTGGCGCCGGTAGCATTATTACTGCCTTTCATGCGCAGATAAGGCGCCAGAAAGCCCAGATCAAACTGATTAGGCACCGCATAATTGGAGCTATCACCATTATAATAAGCCTGCTTCGCAAACTTGATCCCTTCTACTACAGACAAGGGTCTGGCAAAATCCGGTTGCGCCGAAATCAATGCCGTCAGCTCATCCAGCTTGTTCAGGGTTTGCAGATTAATCACCCCGTTCTTTCGCTTCGTATCTACTGCAATCTCCAGGGGCATCACCCCTTTGAAATTATTCTCAAAAAATTTCAGATCCGTAAAAAGCTTATCTGTTTTAGGAATATCGTCCAGCATAAAGCCTACCGACTTCAAACGCCCCATACCAACAATAGACAGGATCACCAGTACGGCACTTACCACATAGATTCCCTTGCGGTGCTTAAATACCAGCGTAGTGATAAAGTCCAGCATTCCACGGAAAAAACCACTTTCCAGGTAGTTGGTATGCCGCTTATGAGGCGGTGGTAAATAACTGAGTACGGAAGGCAGGAAGATGAAGGAGATCAGGAAGATGAACATAATATTCAACCCTGCTACTACGCCAAACTCTTTCAGGATGGCACTATTGGTAAAACAGAATACCCCAAACCCGATGGCTGCCGTGAGATTGGTAAACAATGTTACGATCCCCATCCGCTGGATCATGCGTATGAGTGCCCGCGTTTTGTTGGCATGTTTTGCATACTCTGTGTGATACTTACTCAGGAAGTACACACAATTCGGAATACCGATGACCACAATCAGTGAAGGAATCAAACCCGTTAGCAGCGTGATCTTATAGCCCATCAGCACAATGGTGGCGACTGACCATATTACACCAATAGCTACCACTATCATTGACATGAGTACCGCTCCGAAAGAACGGAAGAACAGAAACAGTATTAATCCGGTTAACAGGAAAGATATTTTGAGAAATAATTTCAGTTCGTCGGCCACCTTAACGGCCATGACTGTACGAATTAATGGCAAGCCACTCATTCGCACCTCCGTATGATGCTTTTCTTCAAATGCTTTTGCGAGCTTCGAAATCTCCGCTACTACAGCGGTGCGCTGGGAGGAATTAAATACATCCTTATTCACATAAATGCCCATCAGGTAAGCATGTGTATCCGGATTGTAGAGGAGCCCTTTGTAAAACAACAGCGTTCTGAAAACATTGGCCAGGCTATCTATTTCCGCCTGATCCGAAACGCCGCCTTTAAATAGCAAACCCGCCTCCAGCTTATGTGTGCTATCATTTTTTATAAGATTAATGGCCATCGGCACACTCAGGATATTCTCTACTGCAGTCACTTTTTTCAGGTCCTGATTCAACTTTACATAGTCGTTGAAAAAATCTGCCTGAAAAAAACTATCTGTCTGAACACCCAGTACGAGCATGTTTCCATCACCACCAAACTTCTCTTTAAACCGCTGGTATTCAAGAAACTTAGGATTATCATGTGGTATGGTAGCCACGTAGTCGTAGGACATCTGTACCTTACTGGCAAAGTATGCCATCACTCCAGTGCCGGCGAGTAATAGTAGAAGAAGCGATAATCTATATTTTAGCACAAAGCCTGCTAAACGTTGCCACATAAGGATTTTTCAATTTGGTAAATGGCGTAAAGGTAATTAAAAAAGCCATCCTTATCCCCCATTTGGTTAAATTGCAGGCTTAAACACGCACAGCAAAAATGCTCCACAAAACCCGCGGCATCGTAATACGTACAGTGAAGTATGGCGACACAAGCGTGATCGTTAGCGTCTTTACGGAATTGTTCGGGCTACAATCCTACATCGTAAACGGCGTGCGCTCACAGAAGCCCAAAGCCGCCAGGGGCAACCTGTTACAACCGGGAAACATCCTGGACCTCGTTGTTTATCACAATGAAATAAAAAATCTGCAACGCATTTCTGAATTCAAGCTGGGCTATATTTATACATCGCTGCATTTCAGTGTGGCAAAAAACACCGTGGCTCTATACCTCATAGAATTGCTGCAAAAGTGCCTGAAGCAACCGGAACAGCAGCTGGAGTTGTACTACTTTACGGAAAACACCCTGCAACTGCTGGATGTATCCACCATGGCGGTAACGGCCAACCTGCCGCTATATTTTACGCTGAAATTGGGAGAACACCTGGGGTTCAGGCTGAATGGCCGTTTCTCTGAATACTCGCCCTACCTGGATTTACAGGAAGGTACCTTCTCTTATCTTCCGCCACATCATCCCTATCATCTCGATCCTGAAAGCAGTTCTCTCACAGATCAGTTATTCCAGTGCAGTGAAGTACAACACCTCGCCGGGATCAGTATGAATAAAGAAAGAAGAAGAAGGTTGCTCTATGCATACCTCGATTTTTTCAGACTTCATTTGCCTGATTTTACCGAGATGCATTCGCCCCCCATCTTACATGAGATCCTGGACGCTTGATCTGGCGGCCTTTTCACCGGCTGCTGTAAAGTATTTTAATTCGGTTGTTTGTCCGTCATAAACGGCGTAGGAGCAATAGTTGAGCCAGTCGCCCAGGTTAATGTAACGGCTGTTATTGCCTACTTTAATATCCAGCGGCAGGTGCCGGTGGCCAAAAATGAAGTAATCGAAATGTTCCTGCTGTAAAATTTCTTTGCTGTAAATAGCCAGCCATTCTTCTTCTTCTCCCAGGTATTTCTCCAGTTCCTGACCTGTTGCAGCGCGGCTTTTACGGCTGAAATAATTAGCCAGTGAAATGCCCCATACCGGATGGATACCGGAAAAGAGCCAGCGGCAAAAAGGATTCCTGAATACTTTTTTCAAAAACTTATAGCCATGATCGCCAGGGCCGAGCCCGTCGCCATGACCTATATAGAATTTCTTACCGGCTATTGTATAGGTTTGCGGTTCGTAGTAAACCGGGATGTTTAATTCTTCTTCAAAATATCCGTTCATCCACATATCATGGTTACCGATAAATACGGAAACCCCGATACCCTTGTCTGTTAAGGCTGCAAGCCTGCCCAGGATGCGGGTATAGCCTTTGGGAATAACATGTTTATACTCAAACCAGAAATCAAAAATATCACCCACCAGGAAGATGTGTTGCGCGTCTTTTTCCACCTGATCCAGCCATTGCAGGATGAGTTTCTCCCGCTCTCTGCTGGTGGCAGCATTGGGCGCACCGAGATGGAAGTCGGATGCAAAATATATTTTCTTACTGGCTGGTAAAGGAATGTCCATGCTTAAAATTATGAAGCCTTTTTTATTCTTTCAGCAAAAAAGCTGAATAAATAAAAGGCTTTTAGTTGTCAGCTGGCAGCAGGCAACATTTGTTCACCTGAAAGCTGATAACTAAAAGCCATAAATGCTGTATGTTATTCGTCTACTAAAAATACGTATACTTCTTTGGGTCCGTGAATCCCTACCACCAGTGTTTTCTCAATATCTGCCGTGCGGCTGGGGCCTGTTGCAAAGGATACGGCTGAAGGTAATTCGTTGCCGTATTTATCCTTCAACTTGCTGAACGCATCCTTCAGGTCAAATACCAGCTGGTGTGTATAGGCAATGATGATATGAACGGGGGCATATACCGGCAAGGCTCTTCCACTGGGTTGTGCGCTGCTCAGCACTGCTGTACCCGTACGTGCTACCAGGTATTCACAATCGGTAATGGCGGCATCTGCGTGGTGCATATCGCCCTGATTCAGAAAAGGTAATTCGTTTTGATGCAACGTTTTCATCAGCAGCGGGGTCTGGCAAAGTACATTCTGCCATTCCTTCTTTTCTGCCAATGTGCGCAGGTTTTCAATAAGCTCTCCTTTACCGGTACAGAAAACAAATTTCCCCTGTAACCTGGTGAACTCCTCTGCGAACTTTAACTCCAGCCCTTCGTTCTCTGTCTTAAAAACAGAAGAGTTGCCCTCCGAATTCGGGAAGGGCAACTGTACTGACTGACTTAACGCATTCCGTATTCTCTTCAGCATATTTTCCTTGGCAGGAGAAATCTTCATATCGCTATTTATGCATTAGCTGGTGAAGGAGAAGGGTTGATGATGTCTGACGGATGAACACCGTCTGTAGTCATGCCTTCTTTATTCAGTTGGTGTTCTCTGTGTACATCGTAAGGACGTTTACCGATCAGTCTTTCCAGGTCGGCCTGGTATAAAACTTCTTTTTTCAGTAATTCCTCTGCGAGTATCTTCACCTGATCCATCTTGGATGTAAGCAGGTCTTTCGTTCTGATATAAGCGGTAGCAATCAGTTTTCTTACTTCATCATCAATCATCTTGGATGTTTCTTCAGAGTAAGGTTTGGTAAATGACTGGTCGCTGTTCGGATCATAGAAAGATACGTTACCAACTTTATCGTTCATACCATACACGGTTACCATTGCATACGCCATACGGGTAATTACCTGCAGGTCGTTTTGTGCACCGGTAGAAATTTTACCGAATACCAGTTCTTCTACAGCACGGCCGCCAAGGGTCATGCATATATCGTCCAGCAATTGTTCGGTATTGTACAGATATTGTTCCTTCGGAAGATATTGTGCATATCCGAGGGCAGCAACACCACGTGGTACGATGGTTACTTTTACCAGGGGATTAGCATGCTCCAGGTGCCAGCCGCAAATAGCGTGACCAGCTTCATGGTAAGCAATGACTTCTTTTTCTTCCGGAGAGATGATTTTGTTTTTCTTTTCCAGACCACCAATTACACGATCAATCGCATCATTGAAGTCATCCATTTCCACTTGTGTTTTGCCTTTACGGGCAGCTATCAGCGCCGCTTCATTACATACGTTGGCAATATCGGCACCAGCGAAACCAGGCGTCATGGAAGCCAGTTTTTTCACGTCCAGGATAGGAGATGTTTTGATAGGCTTTAAATGCACTTCAAAAATGGTTTCCCTTCCGGCCAGATCCGGCTTGTCGATAGAGATCTGACGATCAAAACGACCCGGGCGCAATAACGCACTATCCAGTACATCGGGGCGGTTGGTAGCAGCCAGGATAATGATACCGCTGTCTGTTCCGAAACCATCCATTTCTACCAGCAACTGATTGAGGGTGTTTTCACGCTCATCATTACTCATCATCACGTTCTTGCCTCTTGCACGGCCAATGGCGTCAATTTCATCGATAAAGATGATACAAGGCGCTTTTTCACGGGCCTGTTTGAACAGGTCACGTACACGGCTCGCACCCACCCCTACAAACAGTTCCACGAAATCGGAACCGGACATAGAGAAGAAAGGAACCTGCGCTTCACCCGCCATGGCTTTCGCCAGCAAGGTCTTGCCTGTACCCGGAGGACCTACCAGTAAAGCGCCTTTAGGAATTTTACCTCCCAGGGCGGTATACTTTTTAGGATTCTTCAGGAAATCCACGATCTCCATTACTTCTACCTTTGCTTCATCCAGACCAGCCACATCATTGAACGTAATGTTCACGCGGGTGCCTTTATCAAACAGGGTAGCTTTTGATTTACCGATATTGAAAATGCCACCCGGGCCACCACTACCACCGGCAGGGCCACCCATCTTACGCATCAACAGTATCCACAAACCAATTATCAGGATGATGGGCAATAATAACTGGAAGATAGGTTCAAACCAGCTCTGACGTTCGTCATAAGAGATCTTCACCTGTTTTTCCATAGGCACATCAGCCTGGGCTTTGTCTATATCTTTTTTGAAACTCTCTTCACTACCGATAGAAAACCGGTAATGAGGACCAAGGTTTGCGCCACCAAATTTGCTTTTGGAAACCTCGTTGAATTTTGACAGTTTTAAGCTATCAGGGTTTATGTAGACTTCTACATATTTCTTGTTTACAACTACCAGTTTATCTACATCACCAGGTTTCAAATATTTTACCTGAAACTCCTGGAAGCTGATTTCTTTGGTAGGGGATCTGAAATCAAAAAAGTTCATTGCGAGCAAGGCTACACCTATAAAGGCGTACACCCAGTATATATTGAACTTCGGTCCTTTCTTAGGCGATTTTTCTGAACCCTTGTTGAAGTTATTGCCTCCTTTTTCCATAATCTTACGCTCCTTTACGGATGTTTATTGCAATCAGAATTAGATAATATTAATACTTTCCCGACTGTTTTACTCAGTCGTCATTGTGTTCCATCCTGTCGGCGTCACTCCACATTTCTTCAAGACTATAGAATCTCCTGGTTTCCGGCTGGAAAACATGGACAACGATATTCACATAATCTACGAGGATCCATTGCTGGGCAGTAAACCCTTCGTGTTTGTAAGGTTCTTCCCCGATCTGTTTCTCTACTTCATGAGCCACATAATCAGCGATTGCCCTTACCTGGGTATTGGAATTGGCTTCACATAATATAAAGAAATCGGCCACGGCTTCAGGAATCTGGCGCAGATCCAGGGATACGATATTTTCCCCCTTCTTTTCCTGTATGGCCTTTATGATGGTGGTAAAAATTTCACTTTCTCTGGATAGACGCGTTTGCGCTTTTTTCCTCGTGCTCAGAACGGTTAAGGGTGCCAATAAATCTCGTTTTTGTTAAAAATAAACTTTAATTGTCAAAGTTACTAAACAAGCACTAATATAACACGTAGAAATATCATGCTCAGGGCCTTCCAAATGTTAAGAAAACAATAAAATAAATTACTTTTCCGGCCCGAAATAAGACTAAAAAAGATGCACGTGATAGGTTACCCGTTTTATATCTTAGATGAAATAGACAGCACCAATAACTATGCCATGGAACAGGTAAATTCAGGGCAGGTCACATCCGGCACAGCCTGGTTTACCAGCAACCAGACAGCAGGAAAAGGAACCCGTGGGAAACAATGGATAGCCAACCCCGGAGATATTATGGCGCTTACGGTAGCCCTGCAACCTGCTATGTTACCGCTTTCCCGGCAGTTTATGCTCAGTGTGGCCATAACACTGGCAACCACTGATTACCTTTCCACCCTTGCCGGCGACGAAACTAATATTAAATGGCCTAACGATATTTACTGGCGTGACAGAAAGGCAGGAGGCATCCTCATAGAGAACGTTTTACGGGGAAATGTATGGCATTATGCCATAATAGGCATTGGATTGAACAGTAACCAGGCTACTTTCCCCGACCATTTACCAAATCCCGTTTCTCTGAAACAGATCACCGGCAAAACATGGGACCCCGTTTCCATCGCAAAGGAACTGTGCACCTGTCTGGAAGAACGGATTCGCCAACTCATCCCAGCCAATTTTGAACAACTGCTGGATGAATTTAAATCCCGGCTTTTCCGCTGGCAACAACCAGCCCTCTACCGGAAAGACGGGGAGCTTTTCCAGGGCACCATCCGCGATGTATTGCCGGACGGTCATCTCTGCCTGGAAAAAGACGGAGAAATACTGCAACTGGGATTCGGTGAAGTGGAGTTTATCATCCCCAAATAATCACTTGCCCACACCCCGGTATCCCTGCTGTCTGTCAGTAATCATTTTTTGTAATAAAACAGGTAGTTGTGGAGACAGATCCGACAACAGGTATACCCCTGAACCATACTCGCGGGCCAGTGTATCTTTCAGCGCACCCATTTGTTGTACCCGGCCAATGTATTCCAGTGGTTTTCCCCTGGGCGTTTCGCCTACTTTAATAATGTAACGGATGGTATCAAGTTTCGGAAACCAATACACATAGTCGGCATCGAAAGATACCGCCAGCGGCATCTCACCCCGGTTATAATAATTAACCGCACCTGCTTCTCCATAATTTTCACATATCACCAGCGTGTACGGCTTATCTGCTTCGGGAATCCGCTGATAGGCTGCCAATGTCAGACCAGCCAGTTCATGCCAGCCAAGCATATCCGCAAAATCCTGCGGCAACGGATGATCTTTCCCATCTTCCCAGCGTAATAATCCCAACATACGGAACTTGCCCGCCCTTTCCCGGATCTGTTCCGGCGCCATTACAGGAAAGATGGCACTGAGCAGGAAAACAAACGGTACAATAATAACAGCCACCCATAAGATCCGTAAATGCCTGGTCCAGCCATGTGCAAACACCCGCTCCCAGTAAGCACATCCAAAGGCAATCAGTACCGGATACAAACCAAGCGAGTAATAACTTTTAGCACGCAGGTAAGTAAACAACAGGATCACAAATATGTATGTCAGCAGGATGACCCGATAAGGCCGGTAAGGTTTGTGAAAAAGCAAGGCCACAAAAGCAGCCACAATAATAAACGCGCCTCCTATAAAAAAGATAAACTGGTCGCTGATAAAATCCAGCCGGCTCACATTTACCAGTTGGTATTCAGACAACTCTTTCATATGGTGGATAACCGGTAACCCGTGCTGTATCTGCCATACCAGGTTGGGAGATACGATCAGCAAAGCCAGCAACCCACCGATATACAGGTTTTTATCTTTAAATATTTTACGGTGAGAAGATAATAACAACGCTCCGATCAAACCGATAACAAGAAAGATAATATTATACTTATTCAGGAAACCAATACCGGTAACAACACCCATCCACAACAACCATTTGCCCTGCTGCTGGCGCAGGTATAACATCAGCAGCCAGAACAACAGCGTCCACGACAGGACATCCATGGAATTTGGCTGATATAAAAGGTTCAGACGCGACATGGCTGAGCAGACAAACAAAGTAGCCGCCAACACCTGCGCATACCAGCCTCCATCAATAAATGTGATCATCTTCCAGATGATCACCATTGTAAGTGCACCGTATAATGCCGGAAAAAAATGTATCCAGAAAACGCCATTGCCCAACCACTTTATCAGTAGCGAATTAAAGGCGGTGAATGGAGGTACGGATAAATAACCCGCGCTGATATGATTGGCCATGTCCAGGTGCAGGTACTCGTCGCGCTGCAAATCATAAGCAGGGCTTATCACCCAATACTGGAATATTATCTTTACAACTACAAACAACAACAATAATATCAGGGAACTCCGGCGATCATTCAGGTTCATATGAAAGTATTTGTAACTTGAATAGGGTTAAAAAATTATCATCATAAAAAAAGCGGAAACATGTGTTTAAGAAACACAGCATTTCCGCTTATAAATTTAAGTATCTTGTTTATCGCCTTATGTGGCAGGCCGCTCTACACAAGCAATCATCAAGGTTTGATGATAACAAGATTTTGGTTGATAAAGGCGTTAACAAATTGTGAAATTTTTTCAAACTTATCAAAAATGAATTTGCAACATCTGTTCATTTTTGTCAAACACCCAGTATTAACAAGGCTTTCCGGCTATTTATTTTTATTAAAATTTAACATGGCAATAATGATGAGCGGTAAAAACTTATCCGGAATTGCTTAAATTTGAATATGCCTACTCATAAACCCGCTTCCATCCAGGTGAAAACAATGGAGGATTTTAACGACGAACTCCTGCTTTACGCACAAAATGCGATAACGCCGAAAGCGCCTGTACGGGGCAGTTTTGCGATACATGAGCGATCTGAACTTCCCTGCAAAGATGAAGTAACGGCAAGCAGACGCGATTATTACAAGATCAGTTTCTTTTCAAAAGGAAGTGGCCTGTTTACCATGGGCGATACACAATATCATATAGATGGTCCTACACTATTGTTCATCAATCCGAACGATGTAAAAACATGGCGCGCAAGTTCTGAATCGCAGGAAGGCTACTACTGCCTGTTTACAGACCTGTTATTTGATGCCCCGCGCAGCCTCCAGGAAGATCTGCTGCAACACCCGCTGCTACAGCCGGGTGCACAGGCAGTATTTTCTTTAACGGAAGAACAAAGTGACTATCTCCAGTCTATCTTCCGCCAACTGTTAAGGGAATATAAGGAGAATGCCGCCTTTAAACAGGAAGCCATTCTTATCTATCTGAAATTATTATTGCTGGAAGGCAGGCGGATTGCTGCACAAACAAATAGTCCGGCCCGCATACAAACCGCAGCGCAACTTTTGTCGCAGCGGTTCACAGATAAACTGGAGAAACAGTTCCCGATAGAATTTTCCCATCATCAGCTGGCGCTTAAAACTGTGAAGGAATTTGCGCAGGTATTACACACGCATCCCAATCACCTGAATGCCTGCGTAAAACAGGTTACAGGACGCACAGTCAGTGAGCACATCCGCCAGCGCATGCTGCTGGAAGCACGCTTACTCCTCATCCATACCGATTGGCACATCGCTGAAATAGGCTGGTGTCTTGGGTTTGAAGACCCCGGTAATTTCACACACTTCTTCAAAAATCACAGCGGACAATCACCACACATTTACCGCGCGCAGTAATACATTGATTTTAACAAGTATTACTGTGACTACTACAATTGCAATCCCTGTACCTGCACTTACATTTGTATCTCTAAAACATTAACATTATGCAGTACAGAAAACTAGGAAAAACAGGTGAGTCAATATCAGCTATCGGACTGGGTTGCATGGGCATGTCATTTGCTTACGGCAATGCGGCGGATTTCAATGAACAGGAATCTCTTGCAACACTGGAACTGGCACTTGATTTAGGTATTAACTTTCTGGACACGGCCGATATGTACGGACAGGGTAAAAATGAAATCCTGTTGTCAAATATATTGGCCACCAAAAGAGATAAAATATTCCTCGCCACCAAATTTGGCTTCCGGTACAGAGAAGATGGCACTACTTATTTTGACGGTTCTGCCAAATACCTGAAACAGGCTTGTGAAGCAAGTTTGAAAAGATTAAAGGTAGATGTGATTGACCTCTATTATTCACACCGGGTAGATGATAAAGTTCCGGTAGAAGAAACAGTAGGTGCCATGGCCGAACTGGTAAAGGAAGGAAAGGTGCGCTATCTCGGTCTTTCCGAAGCGAGCGCCGACTCTTTGAAAAAAGCCCACGCAGTGCATCCTATTGCGGCGCTGCAAAGTGAATACTCTCTTTTTACAAGAGATGTGGAAGGCAGTATTTTAGCAGCAACCCGTGAGCTGGGCACTACCCTGGTGGCTTACAGCCCACTGGGAAGAGGACTTGCTACCGGCGCCATCACCAATACGGGCGCGCTCAGCGATGGTGATTTCCGTAAAAATTTACCCCGTTTCCAGGAAGGTAACTTCGAACAGAATTTACATACAGTAACAGCACTGGAAGCATTTGCCAAAGAAAAAGGTATCACCGGTGCGCAGTTGTCGCTGGCCTGGTTGCTGGCACAGGGCGATGATATTGTACCCATCCCCGGTACCAAGCGCAGAAAATATCTGCAGGAAAATGCCGCTGCGGCAGACGTTCATTTTAGCCAGGCAGACCTGAACGCCATTCAGCAGATCCTGGAAGGAAATGCGGTAGCTGGCGCACGCTACACCGAAGGTGGTATGAAACTCGTAAACCGTTAACAGTTGAAGATTAAAAAGGATTTTCCTGTCGGGCCGGGAAAATCCTTTTTAATTATTTTAATGCCGGTTTATAGCCCCAATCCTGCAACCACTTCACTATTTTATCTTTATAATCTCCCTGGATCAGTACCTGTCCGTCTTTTACGCTACCGCCGGTACCGCATTTGGTTTTCAGTTCTTTGCCGAGCTTTTCCAGATCTTCATCTTTCCCGATAAATCCATCTATCAGTGTTACCACTTTGCCCGCACGTTTTTTCGTGTCCAGCTTTACTTTCAGCGGCTGCTCAGCAGGCGGGAGGGTTACTGCGGATTCCCGGTGTTCCCGTTCAAAGGAAAAGTTAGGATCGGTGGAATAAACGATCCCGCTGGTATTTTTCTTCTTAGACATCTTCCTGATAAATTAAAAGGTTAATCATTTACCACTACTTTAATTGCCTGCGGGTGAACCCGCAAACGCACTGTACCACCTGCTGAAAGGGGAACGGCATCGCCGTCTACCTGGAGGTATTGAAGACCTTCACTGCTGACAGTAATGTCCCTGCCGGTAAAGTGTTTCATAAAGCGTGTTTTATCAATATTCCCTAACAATGAACAGATGCTTACAGGAAGCAGGTGATAAAAGCGCACCGGTGGCATGATACAGAGATCCAGCTGCCCGTCAAATACACTCGCTGCGGGCGCCAGTTTAAACTCATAGCCAAACTGGTTACCGTTTGCTACTGTGAGCAAAAATGCCTTCTCCCGGAGTGTTTCCCCATCTATATCAATGGTGTAGGATGCCGGCTGATAACTGGTAAAGCTTTTCAGCACCAGTTTTGCATAACCGGACAGTCCCCGTTTTGCAGTATGACGAAACTGTTCTGCAATCAGTGCATCGAAGCCCACGCCGGCGTTGCTGAGGAACAGGTGTTCATTGGCATAGCCCACATCAATGGCACGCTGCTTGTTGGCCACTATCAGGTTGAGCGCCTTATTCACATCCAAAGGAATTTTCAATGCGCGCGCCAGTCCGTTTCCACTGCCGAGGGGCAAAATAGCGAGGGCGGTGTCGCTATCTACAAGCCCCTGGGCAATTTCATTGATAGAGCCATCACCGCCAACAGCAACTACGGTATGCACGCCATTCTTTACCGCTTCTCTCGCCAGGTCAGCACCATGGCCAAGATAGGCGAGGTGCGTAATACTCACATCAAACCGGGCCGGCGGAAAATGCCGGCTGATAGCATCTTCCAGCCGCTTTTCACGATCAGTACCCGCTTTGCGGTTTATGATAAACAGAATCTTCTTCAAACAATCTTATTTAATGTATAATCGCCTTCAGGCTCAAATCCAGGCTCACGGCATGATGAATGATAGCACCCACGGAAATGAAATCTACGCCCGTTTTTGCATAGTCTTCGAGATTAGTGAGTGTGATACCGCCGGAGGCTTCTGTTTCAATGCGGCCATTGATCAGTTGCAGGGCTTCCGCTATCTGATCAGGTGTAAAATTATCCAGCATAATACGGTCTATCCGGCCGGCAGCCAGTACTTCCTTTACATCTTCCAGGTTGCGGGTTTCTACTTCAAGTTTCAGCGGCAGGTTGTTATCTTTCAGATAGTTCACGGTTTTATTCACCGCAGCGGTGATACCACCTGCAAAGTCAATGTGATTATCTTTCAGCATCACCATATCATACAATCCCATCCTGTGATTAACGCCGCCGCCTATACGAACCGCTTCTTTTTCCAGCATTCTGAAATTAGGGGTGGTTTTGCGGGTATCCAGCACACGGGTATGGTATCCTTTCAGTTTTTCCACGTACTGGTGGGTGAGGGTAGCGATGCCGCTCATACGCTGCATACAGTTGAGTACCAGCCGTTCACCCATCAGGAGGGTATGTACGGCGGCTTCTATTTCAAAGGCAGCTTCTCCGGCTTTCATCACGTCCCCGTCCTGCTTCAGTGGCTTGAATACGGTGTACATATCCAGCCATTTGAAGATGGCGGCGGCTACTTCCATACCTGCCAGTATCCCATTTTCCTTTATTTTGAGCAAAGCATTACCCTTTGCTGTAGGCGGTATACAGGCCAATGTGGAATGATCGCCATTTCCGATATCTTCTGCCAACGCGCTTCTGATAAACGCATTCAAAGCTGCTTCGTTTAACATATATGAGTTCGTTTTGTTGGTTCCGGCTTCCTGCAAAGCGCAGATCTTCAAAGATCTTAAATATAACGGTTGAACCGCTGTACTTCTTTACGCCGTAGCATGAAACCGCTGCAAAAATAAAAAGTGCCCCGCAATTAAATGCGGAGCACCGTTCTTTTTCAATTAATTTATGGTTTGCGTTGCTACTTACTCTCGAATCGTAGTTCATTCAGGACCATAGAGCCGCCTTTCTTCTGTAGAAAGAAGGATAGCCTGTAATTGCCGCCGGACGTAGTCAGCGTGCCAATACCGAACTTTGATGCTTCTCCACCCTGGTGCACCAGTTCAAAGGATTTCACCTGGTTTTTGGAAAAGAAATCTTTTAAAATAATTTCTGCCTGTGCTTTGCTATAGGAATTCGCCTTTCCACCTATATTTATTTCAACATTGTTATCGAGGTAACGGGATAAACCATTTACATCTCCCTGCTTAATAGCACTTACTACATCTTCAAACGGGCCGGCCACTGTGTTATTTAATGAGCTCGCCGACAGCGTAAATGCTGAAATAATTCCTCCCAACAACACCCCCAGCACAATCAATAGCTTTTTCATTGTCAGTTTTTTTATTAAAATTTGATTTTTTTCAAGCTCAAATTAAATGCGAAAACTATGCCAAACACGCTGTAAGTCAACAAAATCACATCATCGTGGTAGCTATGAAGTCATAAATCATAACAGATAGATAATATGTATTTTAATTTGAATAATTAATATGCGGAATCTATCCGATGCTGCTCAACCGTTCACATTATTTCCAATAGCTTTATTTTTGTAAAATATTTCGAAAGTATTCAACATCATTATAAGTACTTTCACGTCCCAACTTGAAAACATTAATAATAACCTTAACCAGATAGGATATGGAAAAGAAAAGAGCCATTCTCGTAATTATGGACGGATGGGGCGAAGGTAAAATTCCTACAGCCGATGCCATTGCACATGCTAAAACACCCTTTGTAAGCAGCCTGTACAACCAATATCCCCACAGTAACCTTGTTACCTGCGGTGAAGCGGTAGGCTTGCCCGACGGGCAAATGGGCAACTCTGAAGTAGGCCACCTCAATATCGGCGCCGGCAGAATTGTATACCAGGAGCTGCAACGCATTAATGTTGCCATCAGAGAAGGCGAACTGGCCAAGAACCCTGTTTTGCAGGACACCCTGGCACATGCCAAGAACAATAACAAAGCACTTCATCTCATAGGACTGGTCAGCAATGGCGGTGTGCATTCCCACATCGAACATCTGAAAGCACTCACCCAGATAGCCAAAAATTATGGCCTGGAAAAAGTATTCATCCACGCCTTTACGGATGGCCGGGATACCGATCCAAGGAGCGGGCTGGGCTTCCTGGAAGACCTTTCTGCCCATCTTGCCAAAACCACCGGGAAAATAGCCTCCGTAACCGGCCGCTATTATGCCATGGACCGCGATAAACGCTGGGAACGCGTAAAACTGGCCTATGACGCCCTGGTAAAAGGCGCCGGCACGCCAACACACGACGTACTAACCGCTGTAAAAGCCTCCTATGCAGAAGGCGTAACAGACGAATTTATCAAACCTATCATTGTACAGGACGCAGAAAACCAGCCGGTAGCTACCATCCAGGAAGACGACGCCGTACTGTGCTTCAACTTCCGGACAGACCGCTGCCGCGAGATATCACAGGTGCTGACCCAGGAAGCCATTCCGGATTTCGGGATGCAGCCGCTCAACGTGTACTACACCACCATGACGGATTACGACCGTACCTATAAAAATGTACACGTGATTTTTGAGAACGATAACCTCAACATGACACTGGGTGAAGTATTGGCCCAGGATAACTGTACACAGATCCGCATCGCCGAAACAGAAAAATATCCACACGTTTCCTTCTTCTTCTCCGGTGGCCGTGAGAAAGAATTTGATGGCGAACGCAGACTGATGGTGGCTTCTCCTAAAGTAGCGACCTACGACCTGCAACCCGAAATGAGCGCCAACGAACTAACCGATACCATTGTTCCGGAACTTGAAAAGAAATCAGCTGATTTTGTTGTGCTCAACTTCGCCAACGCCGACATGGTAGGACATACCGGTGTATTTTCAGCAGTAGTGAAGGCAGTAGAAACCGTAGACCATTGCGTAGAACGCGTGGTAACCGCAGCACTGGCCAGCGACTATACCGTTTTCCTCACTGCGGATCATGGTAATGCCGACTTTATGATCAATGCTGACGGCAGTCCCAATACCGCACATTCACTCAACCTGGTACCGTTCTTTATTATCAATAAAGATTTCAAAGGCACTGTAAAAGATGGTAAACTGGGAGATATCGCCCCTACCATCCTTCATTTCATGGGACTTCCCATTCCTACAGAAATGACAGGTAACCTCCTCGTATAGGACAAAGATTAGCAGGATTAACAGAATTAGCAGGATTGAACGGGTAGATTTAATAGAAAAGAATAACATAATAATTGTTATCTCCTATAAATCTACCCGTTCAATCCTGCTAATCCTGTTAATCCTTATAATCTTGGTCACCGGTTCAATCCTGCTAATCCTTTTTATCCTATTAATCTTGGTTTAATCCTGGTCCCCTGTAACTTTTACTTTACCCATCCCGTTTAACAGGGAATACCAACAAAAATTATCAGTCATACAAACTGATTTATATATTTTTAGTGCTCTCGACAGATTTGCTCATGCAACGATGCGCCGTTTTCACGGCGCATTTTTTATGACCCCATTTAAGTGCTAATTTTGCTGCATGAAACATTACCGCTATGTAACGGTACTATTAACCATACTCGGTTTTATAGCCTGTAACCCGGATCAGGAAAATCCAAACAGACCCGCCAATGATAAATTTGAGCAGCTGCCTGCGTATTTTAACGGGGAAAAAGCACATATCCGTGCCAGTGGCTTCAATTTGTATAAAACGGTTGTACTGAATGGACAGAAAGACAGCATCACGATAAGCGGTTCAGACAGCACGGCCGTACAGGATCTGCTGAAACCCTTTTCTGATATGGATCTCAACAAGCCTTCCCTGCGGGATGAATACGATACTTCCAGTTTGTATGATCCGTTTTCCGGCAGAAGATCCGTGATCTATAAATCGAAAGGCAAACAAACTTATCCTTCAGAGATCACCATGGAACTTGATAAGAATGGCACCATACAGCAGGTGAATATACATGCCTACACCCGCAATATGGTGTACGAATACCGCCAGGACCTGCTTTATCAACGCGATAAAATGGTACGCATTACAACCTGGCAGAAGATAGCTTTCCTGGCGCCAAAAGAGCTGGAGATCAGTGTAATGATAGCGCCCAAAAACAGGATGTAAAGATGACAGCAGCTGAATTTCACCAAATATCACATACTATTCCCGTAGATGCCGGCATCTACAAATATTACGATGAAAAGGGCGTACTGTTATACGTAGGCAAAGCCAAGAGCCTCCGCAAACGGGTGAGTTCCTATTTTGTAAAAAATCATGATAACTACAAAACACGGAAACTCGTTGAACATATCCATCACATTGAGTTTACCATTGTAAACTCCGAACAGGATGCTTTCCTGCTGGAAAATTCACTGATCAAACAATTCAGGCCCAAGTACAACATCAACCTGAAAGATGATAAAACATACCCGTACATCGTTATCAAACATGAATCTTTCCCCCGTGTATTCTTTACCCGCAATGTAATCCGGGATGGTTCCGACTACCTGGGACCTTTCACCTCCGTAGGGCGCGTCCGTGAAATACTGGAGGTGATCAAATACAATATTCCCCTGCGTACCTGTAACCTCAATCTCTCTGAGCAAAACATAAAGAAAGGAAAGTTCAAAGTATGCCTGGAGTATCACCTGGGTAACTGTAAAGGCCCCTGCGAAGGATTACAAACACAGGAAGACTACCGGGAAGGACTGCAACAGGTAAAGAATGTACTGAAAGGCAACCTTACGCCCGTTGTAAACCTCTTCAAGGAACAGATGCAGCAGCATGCCATCAATATGGAATTTGAGAAGGCGGAGATCATGCGTAAGAAAATTGAAAGCCTGGAAACTTACTCCGCTAAATCTACCATCGTGAATAACCGCATGGGCAATGTGGATGTATTTTCTATTCTCAGCGAAGGCAATCATGCATATGTCAACTATCTCCGTATCCTGAACGGTACTATTGCCGATACCAAAACCGTAACACTGGAAAAGCAGCTGGAAGAAAGTGAAGAAGAAGTGCTGGCGTATGCCATCGCCTACCTGCGGGATGTATTTAAAAGTATCACCGATGAAATCGTAGTACCGTTGCCGTTAGTATACCCCGAAAGTAATATTACGGTTACTGTTCCCAAAGGTGGGGATAAAAAGAAACTGCTGGAACTGTCTGAGAAAAATGTAAATTATTTTAAGGAAGAATTATACCGTAAAAAGATCCTGCACCTGGAAGGCAAAACCGACATGGAAAGGAAACAGGTGCTATACCAGCTACAGGCCGATCTGGAACTGCCGGCATTACCGGAGCATATTGAATGTTTTGATAACTCCAACTTCCAGGGAAGCTACCCTGTAGCCGCCTGTGTGGTATTTAAAGATGGAATGGCTTCCAATAAAGACTACCGGCACTTTAACATTAAAACCGTGGAAGGCATCAATGACTTTGCTTCCATGAAAGAAATAGTATTCCGCCGTTATAACCGGCTCCTGGCAGAACAACAGCCGCTGCCCCAGCTGGTAATCATTGATGGCGGTAAAGGCCAGCTCAGTTCTGCGATGGAAAGCATCCGTGAGCTGAACCTGATAGGTAGTATGACCGTAGTGGGGTTAGCCAAAAATGAAGAAGAAATATTTTTCCCCGGAGATTCTGAAAGCATCCGTTTACCCTATAACAGCGAGAGCCTGAAACTGATACGCCGGGTCCGCGATGAAGTACACCGTTTCGGTATTACCTTTCACCGGCAGAAACGCAGTAAAGGCACTTTCAAAAATGAACTGGAAAGCATTAAGGGCATCGGTGAAAATACTGCTACCCAACTGCTGAAAACTTTCCGGTCTGTAGCCAAGATCAAATTGCTGTCGGAAGAGGACCTTGGCAAAGAAGTGGGCGCCGCCAAAGCCAAACTGGTATGGAATCACTTTCATAACGGATAGGTATATACGTTATTTATGATCCACACTTCCCACATAGCCGGCTAAACTAAATTCCCTATTTGTTGCAGACAGGTATCAATGGCCTTCTCCGCCTGCTGTATATGCCTGTTGATATGTGCAGTCAGGAAACCGAAAGTATCCCCTATGGATAACCGGATGAAACGCGACAGGGAAGTAGGTACTTTCACCGCCTGCAGATCTATTTTTTCTGCGCGCAGCAATAATGTTTCCATCGTTTCCTGCTGGGCTATAAATTCCCCGATCACCGCTGCTGTATCCGGCTTAATGGCCGGCAGATGCCCCTTCGGGGATTTCATGCGGGAACGCAGTTCACCATCTTCTTTTGGTTGCATCAGGCGTGTAAAGTAGGCTCCCAGCCAACTACTATGAAAGTAAGCGGTGGGTTTACTTCCTTGTAACTCAGCGGTGCTGATTGCCTTTTCCAGCGCAGGCAGGTAATATCTTCCATAAGTATTTAAATGCTCCAGGCATTGTATGGCACTCCATTTACCGGGCATGGGTGCATGTTGCAGGATAGCCGCGCTCTTTTCACCAAAACGGTTTTCTACCTTGTATTGTGTGGCAACAATCTGTTTACGCAGGTTTTGCAGCAGCTCATTACTTTTAATCGGGGGCATAATTGAATATTTAGTACAAAATTAGGGAGGTCCGAAACAGAAAAAGTTGGTGCAGATCAACATTTTATAGTTTTACGGCATGCAGCAGTTTACTGAAGGTAGCGGGGTCTATACCCAGGTAAGCCGCCAGGTATTTTTGCGGGATCAGTTGTAATACCTGCGGGCTGCGGGTAAGGAGCGTCCTGAATTTCTGTTCTGCGCTGAAGGAAAGCAGTTCTTTATGTCTTTCCAGTACCCCGCCAAGCGCCGCTACAGTCCCCAGCCTGGCCCAGCGTTCTATCAGGGGGTATTGTAAGGTAAGACGGTTGAAGTCTGCATAGGTCATCCGCAGCAGCTTACTGGCCGTTAATGTTTCCAGGTACCAGGGGGAAGGTCGTTGCAATTGAAAAGAGTCCATGATCCCCGAAAAGGAGCCGGTGTAGGAAAATATGATGGTGGATTCCTTGTCGCCTTCCAGGCAAAAAATACGTTGTACGCCCTCCAGCACAAAGTAGAGATAACGTTCTACTTCGCCCGCAGGGGTGATCATCGCTTTTCGTTTATACTGCACCGGTAGCCAGCATGCGGACATCGCCTCCCATTCTGCCGTGGGGAGTGGCATGATCTGGTAAACAGTTTTTTGTAACAGCGTCAGGGACATACTGTAAGATAAAAAAAAGAAAGGCAATCAGTACAACCTGATTGCCTTTCCTGTATAGCGTTTAGTTCATATTAATATTGCCACAGATCCTGCTCCTTGTTAAAGATACGGTCCTTGATGGCTTGTCCTTCGAGGAGGCGCATGGTACCGTCTTTAATGTAATCCTTGATTTCGCGGTTGTAGGTATTGTTTTCCTTCACTACATAACTGCCGAAGAAGCGCATTTCAAAAAGATCTTCCCAGCTGATAGTAGAAGCATCGTTATTCTGGTTATATACATCGTATTTGGCCAGTGTAGGACGCATGTCAGGATAGTATACCCAGAATAAAGGGATGGAAGCACGGATGGTGCCATCTTCATTTATACGGGATACCATGGGCGCAATACCGAGGATACGGACTTTCAGAGCAGAAGCTTCTTTGTCGAACACCCATACTTCTTTGATCTTGTACTGTTTGATGGTACGTGGATCGAAGTCATCGCGGGTGGTCACCATTTTTTCTTCACCTGTTACCGGATCGATACTACGAACGGTTCTTTCTTCCCCGCTGATTTTACCTAGGATTTCATCGTAGGGCATTACGGTGGTGAAACGGTCATCGATAGGGTTGAAAGCCTCTACCTCTTTATTTTTGATTGCCTCCAGCAGAATGCTAATGAACAGCTGATTGGTACCACTTTCGTCTTCCACGTTATACTGGAAGGGAAGGTTTATTTTCTCCCGGACGTCGATCACCTGCCATACGCGTTTTTCCCAGAACCTGTCATCCTCGCGGATGTAGTCATAGACAATGGGAACACGTTCTCTGGCGAGGCTTCTTTCCACGACTCCGTCTACACGCAATGATTTGCGTGGCGTATCTACAACGGGGCCGGTAAGACCGTCCGGACGCTGGGATACAGCAGGAGCAGGTGGCGGTGGCGTCACAGCATTACCTGTTGCGGGGTTTACCACCGCATTAGGGTCCTGCTGGGGAGTTGTACCTTCTGTAGCGGTTCTGCGGCGGGTTGTACCACCACGGCGTTGCGCTTCAACGGCTGTTGCCAGCAGTACCAGCAACATTGTGCACCAACCAATTCTGTTAAACATTACTGCTCGCATAATTCAGTAATTTATGACCGTTAATTTAATTTAAAGATAGTGGATGGCATCGAACGAACAACGCCGTCGGGGCCTTTCACTTTCACATTTTCAAAATATACTTCATCTCCCGGACGCAGGGAACGGATAGATGCAGATACATTACCGGGGAAATAAGCAGAGGTAGCATCACCTTCCTGGTATTCCTTGCCTTTCGCAGAGATACCCACACGGTAACCTATCACTTCATATTTCACACCTTCAAATTCAAAATCTTCCAGGTCAGCACGTAATCCGCCCTGTACTTTAAAGTCGGCAGCTTTCATGTTTCCACCTTTATTAACACCTACTTTCAACACCGGATCAGGAACCCGTTTTACACGAAATTCTTTCTGGCCCAATGATTTCGTTTTGCCGTCCACGTTAGCGATCACATTAATGATGGCTTTACCTGGCTGGCTTACAGTTACGATGTATTCGCCTGAACCGCGTTTGGAAATACTACCGCCATTCATGGAAGCAGATACGGCTTCAGCAGGTACACCGGCAGCAGAGATAGAAATCGGATTCTGCAAACCAATGTATAATACATTCATTTTGTCGGCTGAGATGGAGGTGGTTGAAGCACCTACATTATAAGTTTCTGTAAAGGGATAGGAGATAGGATCGCCACCATTGGGGCTAGGTAAGGTAATGTTACCGGTAATTGTTTTTTCGCCAATACCTGACACAGGTATCGTGAATGTTCCTAAACCGTCTGTAGCTGTAACGGACTGTCCGTTTACCACGATAGTAGGATTAACTGTACTGCTGTAAGCGCCCACTGCGATTTGTGCAGTTAAGGTCTGGCCGTCCATCAGGTTTTTTGAATTCAGGGAGATGAATGGTCTTACTTTATCAAATTTGAAGTTGCTCGCATCAATCTGGCGGAACAGGTCATCAATAATAGCAGACTCGGAGTTTTTGATATCATTCTGGAATTTACCCAGGATGGTTACCGCGGCAATAGTAGGCACCATGTTGAAGTGGTAGGTAGTCCATGTTTTAGGACCGCCACCATGATCATTTCCTGATTGGCCAACTTCTATTTTCAACGGCAATGTTTTTGCAAATTTTTCTTTATCCTTAGGTTCTACAAAAGAAAGCAATTGCTCACGCAGGGCAATCAGTTTAGCTTCCATTTCAGGACCTTTTTTCATATTTTCCATCACACGGGTAGGCGCATCGAGGTCGGCTTTAGATTTAATATCGCCGGTTTCATCTTTACCACCACTTTCCGTAATGATGAGATTTTTTAAAGATTCAACATAGTTAAACATTTCTGCAGAAAGCTTCTTCACCTGTTCAGCCTTGGCTTTGAGTGGGGCAACTTTTGCAGCATTCTCCTTCATCTGACTCTCAAACTGCTGATAAATGAGGTCATTTTTGTCAGTCAAAGATTTATTTGAAGTATTGATTGAATTATTAACAATGTTAAAAGCGTTCAATATTTCAGCAGAGACGTTCAACGCGAGCATGGCCGTCAAGACCAGGTACATGATGTTGATCATCTTCTGCCTAGGATCTTTAGGTAGTGCCATAGTTTGTTTTCAGATTTAATTTAATGTTTGTTAACTCAAAACTACTAGCAATACCTTATCTGGTCCCGTGCATCGCGGACAACATGTTACCATATACTGAATTCAGATTGCTCAGATTTTTTGCCAGCAGCGTAATTTGCTCCTGCGTTTTCTTAGCATCTTCAATGCTGCCACTCATAGCGGAAGAAGCATTCTGCAAATTGCTGTAGAATGAGTTCATTGCTTTCAGGTGGTTGTTGGTATCCTGGAGTTCCAGTTCATAGATTGCATTGAGTGAAGCCAGATTTTTGGTCATCCCCTGCATCTGTACATGGAAATCTTTCGTGGATTCCGACGCACTGTTGAAAGAAGAAACAGCAGCAGCAGCAGTAGTGTAGGCAGTTGCTACATTACCAATAGCACTGGCAGCTTCTCTTGTTTTTTGTGTGTAATCACCTGTTGCGGCTACCACATCGCTGATATCTCTCATTTTATCAACGGTAGTACCCAGTTTCTGAAAGTTTTCGCTTAAACGTTGCAGGTTAGCAGGTGTAATGTCTGCTTCCTGGAGCATTTTGTCGAGACCGGCAACAGCAGGACTACTTGCAACTGCTACGGCGCCTTCCGGATGAGATGCACTGGCATCAGGTACAAAAGCGTATACAAAAAAGATCAGTGCTTCTACGCTCAAACCCAGGATCAGCGCAATATCAGCGCCGCGCCAGTGTTGTAATTTAAATAATGCTCCGATAATTACTACTGAAGCCGCAATACATACGAAAAAGTTCAGCCATTTAGCTTTGTTAGGATTCATAGCCATAGGTTAAAATTTACTGGTTAAAGTGTTTAGTGTTAAAGTTCTCTGTACGGAATAGTTATTACTCAAGGATTTGCTAATAGTGTTCATAATATAAAAGGCTTTTCGAGTTATATTAATTACCAGCTATTCTATAGTTGTTCAGCTATTTACTTATTTGTGTTTACTCCTTCTGCTTAATGCGATCGTACACCTGAATCCTACATATGATTTGGAACTATCCTGGTATTCGTAAGTTCTGGTACCTGTTTGCAGGAAGTATCCCACATCTTTCCAGGAACCACCCCTGATAGCTTTACGTTTCATTTTTCGTGGTGCATCATCCGGAACATCCATTCTCAGATATGGGTTCATATCAGATGTAAAGGAATACGCATTTTCGTAGAAGATATCCGCCGTCCATTCAGCTACGTTACCTGCCATGCAATACAGACCGTAATCATTGGGCCAGTAAGCATCTGCGCGAACCGTGTAGAAACCGCCATCTTCCGGATAGTTACCGCGGCCGGGTTTGAAGTTGGCCAGTAAACATCCTTTCTTATTACGGATGTAGTAACCTCCCCATGGATAAGGCGTTTGTTCTCTTCCGCCACGTGCAGCATATTCCCACTGTGCTTCAGATGGCAACTGGAATTTATCTTCCGTAAATAATTTCTTGGCATTCCTGTAATCTTCCCAGAACTTACTTCTCCACTCGCAGAAAGCCGTTGCCTGGTGCCAGTTTACACCCACTACCGGGTAGTTGTCGAACGCCGGATGCCAGAAGTACATACGTGTCATCGGCTCATTATAAGCATAAGAGAAATCCCTGATCCAGCAGAGCGTGTCCGGATAGATAGGAACATCCTTTTTAACGATAAACGTGGAGCGCGGCTTGCCGAAGTTTTCCCGCAGCTTTGCCTTGTCCCAGTTAAACGTTTCCTGGTGATAGACCAGCTTTCCTACATCAATATCTTTACGACCATATAGCCTGTCAGCTTCGGTATACACCATCGCATCCAGCTTTTCAACGGTAGCTTTGTCTTTCCAGTTAATTTTCTGTTTCCAGTCAATGATATCATGACCGTCATCCTGTTTTACATGGCCCAAAAGAATATGCGCAATAGAGTCCTGGACCCATTGCACAAACTGACGGTATTCGTTGTTCGTAATTTCCGTGGCATCCATATAGAAGCCCGAAATGGAAATTGACTTGTTACGTGCCGTGTAAGAATAGTTTACATCCTCATCACTGGGACCCATATGAAAAGTTCCAGGTGGTACATAAACCATCCCGTAAGGTACAGGGGGGGAGTACTTTGGTCTGGGGCTGACGCCAATTAATTGCCCTTGAGCGTTTTTGGGGGTTTTACTACCACCGCAGCTGGCCAGCAGGGAAACCAGCAGAACTGCCAACAGACCTCTTAAATAGTTAAGCTTCATAAGGGTAGCTTTCATCAGAATATGTTTTTCTATTAACCAGCCTGGTGTTATTTGCCTGTATGCAATGGAACACTTTTCTCATATTTTTCACCCGCTTTGTTTATATGAAAGATAGCAAATGTAATAATTAATTTTAATCCGTAGTTACTTTTTATCCAACTTTTTCAATTCCATTTACTTCGGTTCGGTAACTAATTTAAACGCACTTTTTAACATTTTATTATATTCCAGTCGTAACATTTATTTGCCCATTGGCTACCTTGTATAGGGCAAGTTACATAATTATTCTAATAGATTAATAATTTCTCGCATATAAAAAACGGGCTTAATACAATGATAATCCTTGCATAAATAAACTAATGTGTCATTTTCCCGGGCTCTTTCTCTCAGTAAAGGGAGGTCAGAAATATTTTTTTCTGCCCCTATTAAAACCCTGAAAGGAATAAACCAGTTACCCGCTTCATTCATCCGCGCCTTAAAATCCTGTCCCACCACTGCCAGTTCAGGTGTCCCTTTTACAAACTGTAATAACTGGCTCGCCCACACGCCGAAGGAGGTAGGATACCGTACCACTGTTTGTGAAAGGCTGGATACCGCCGCCACACACTTATCCGCCCATTGCTTATTATCAAAAACAATAGAAAGATACCAAAGGTTTTGAATCATAATAGCATTTCCGCTGGGAACAGCTCCATCATAAATTTCTTTCTTTCTTACAATCACATCATCCTGGCCATCAATGGTATAATAAAAGAAGTGGCCACTATCGTCTCCAAAATGATCATTTACAAAGGCGGTGAGATCATGCGCTTTATACAGGTAGGCCGTATCACCGGTAATTTCCTGCAAAGCAATCAATGCACGGATCAGGCACGCATAGTCGTCCAGGAAAGCCGGATATTTAGCCTGCCCGCCCTTCCAGGTATGGTAAAACGCCTGCCCATCTTCATGCTGCCGGAAATTTGCCAGGCAAAAATCCATGTTACGGATAGCCATCTGCCGGTACGTTTCTTCTCCCAGTGCCGCAAATGCCTTACAGCACGCATGCACCAGCAAAGCATTCCATCCCAGCAGAATTTTATCGTCCAATGCCGGACGAATCCTGTTAGCCCTTACTGCCAGGAGCTTTTCACGGCAACCTTGCAGCATAGCCTCCAACACAGCAGCATCGTAGCCCTTTTCAGCGGCAAACTGCTCCAACGGCTGTTGCACCCATAAAATATTCTGCTCTTCCCAGTTGCCCTCTTCCCGCACATCATAAAACGCACAGAAAGGTTTTGCCTGCTCACCGAGGATATGATGGATCTCCGCTTTGCTCCAGGTATAAAATTTACCTTCCACACCTTCCGAATCCGCATCCAATGCAGCATAGAAGCCACCTTCGGGGGAAGTCATTTCACGTGTTATAAAGCCCAGGGTGTCTTTTATGGTTTGTGCATACACTTTGTTACGGGTCAGCTGCCAGGCATCACACAGCACATCTATGAGCAATGCATTGTCGTAAAGCATCTTCTCAAAGTGTGGGGCCAGCCACTTTTCGTCGGTGGAATACCGGGCAAACCCGCCACCTATCTGATCATACAGGCCTCCCTGCAACATCTTGTCCAGCGACAACAGCGCCTGCTGCAACGCAGCCGGATGTTTATAGGCATGGTGATATCTCAACAAATATGCAATGGTAAAGGTTTGCGGAAACTTAGGCGCACGGCCGAAACCACCCCATACCGTATCCGCCTGTTTCAGGATATTCTCACACATCATATCACACTGCTCCCTGGTAAAGAGCTCCTCCCGCGGTATGCCCAGGTCTACACCCGCCTGCACCCCAAACTGGCTGGACTGGCTGATATGCTGCGTCAGGTTTTCGGATTGCGACTCTATTTCATCCCGCTTGGTGGCAAAAGCATCCGCCAGCGACAGCAGCACATCTTTCCAGGAAGGACGGTTGTGTGCTTTCACCGGCGGAAAGTAGGTGCCGCCATAAAAAGGTTTTTTATCCGGTGTCAGAAAAACATTCAGCGGCCAGCCACCAGCGCCGGTCATAGCCTGCACGGCATCCATGTAAATATGATCCAGGTCGGGCCTTTCTTCCCGGTCTATTTTAATATTTATAAAATGCTCGTTCATGATGCGCGCAGTAGCCGCATCTTCAAAGCTCTCCCGCTCCATTACATGACACCAATGACAAGCAGCATATCCAATGCTTACCAGTATGGGCTTATTTTCTGCTTTCGCCCTTTGCAGCGCCTCTTCTCCCCAGGGATACCAATCTACCGGGTTATGCGCATGCTGCAATAAGTAAGGACTTGTTTCCCCTGTAAGTTTGTTCATGGATTCCGCTTGCGAAAAAAATTGATCGATAAAATATTCTTATACAAAGAAATTTATTTTCCGGCATTTATTGGAATAAAATTTTGACATCGCCTAAACACGGACTATACATGGACCATACATGCACTATATATGGACTAAACATAGTCAAAAAAGGGATGGCATAGCGCCATCCCTCTGAAATTATGTCTGTACTAAAATTTACTTCTTGTTTAATGTAGCCAGGTACTGATCCAGTGCGGCTGCCATTGAAGGCGCCTGTGGAGCAGGTGCTTTTACATCCAGTCTTAATCCTGCTTCTTCTACTGCTGCGGAGGTGCTGGGGCCGAATGCGCCGATACGGGTACCGTTCTGTTCAAACTGCGGTACGTTCTCAAATAATGAACGTACGCCGGAAGGACTGAAAAACACAATCATATCGTACACCGTGCCGGCCAGGATTGCCGTTACATCGTTGGAAACAGTTTTGTAAAGGGTAGCCGTAGCATATTCACACTTATTCGCTTTCAACCACTCTTCAATATCCTTTTTCTGGCTATCTGAGCTGGGGAAAAGGAATTTCTCGTTATCCCGGTGCTTGTTCATGACTTCCAGTACACCTTTCGTTGAACCGTCTGCACCATAAAACACCTTCCGTTTACGATAAAGAATGAATTTCTGCAGATACAATGCCACAGCTTCTGTAATACAAAAGTATTTGCAATCCTGCGACACCTTCACCTTCATCTCCTCACAGATCCGGAAAAAATGATCTACCGAATTACGGCTGGTAAAAATTACAGCTGTATAGGTCAGTATGTCAATTTTCTGTTTCCGGAACTCCTTAGCGGGTAACCCCTCCACTCTGATGAACGGATAAAAATCCAGCTTTATGTTGAACTTTTTTGCCAGATCAAAATAAGGAGACTTTTCTGTTTCAGGCTTAGGTTGGGAAATTAGGATTGACTGAACTTGTTTACCTTGCAAATCTTTTTTTGGCCCGCCTTTAATCATACATTTTTTGCTCTAGTGTTAACAATAGGCGGTAATCAGGGATTACCAGTTAACCAGATATTAAGCAACACCTTAGTTAATATTAACACGGGTGCTACTTCGAAGGTGCAAAGGTAAAGAAAAAAATGCAATTTACTGAAAGATAGGTACTGCCTGACCAGAGAATAAGATCTTATATACCTGTATACAACAAGTAATGCAATAAAAAATATCGAAATATAAAGAAATGCATGCGCAATCGGAGGCTCACAGAAAGCCATGATCACCAAAAAAGGCACCAGTAAAACGCCCAGGATCTTATTAATCAGGTATAAAATAAAGATATAGGCATCCGCCAGCTCCGTATTACCAAACAACCAGCCACAGAAACGCAGCATCACATACTTAGTGCCATACACCACCACCACCAGCACAATCAACCCCGGAATCAGCAACCAGGGCTCTGCCTGCGGAAACACCTGCTGCCGGTACAACACCAGGTACAGGTACACACCCAGCGAAATCGTAAAGAATATATTGAGCAACAGGTTAGGAAAAGGAGACTGGGACAACTGATCCTTTAACTGCCGCTGACTCAGCGTAGGATTAAGAAAGGCCCGGAAAAGATCCGAAAAATACTTCCGGTAAGCCAGCCTGATCACACTCAGCATCAATAACACCCCACCCATTAAATAGATGAGCCAGTCCATACTACGATAGGGACGTAAGGGGTTGGTATCAATATAAGTAGGCTTATCGGGCTTCAGGAAATCATTTTCCGCGCTAATCTTTTTCAGGTACAGCTCATAGGCAGATACCCGTTTTGCCACGGGCGCCACGGCTGCACTGTCTGTAGCCAGCTGTGTTGTATCCACGGCTGCCACCGTATTTTTAATCTCTTTCTTTACCGGCACGGCCTTATTTACGGCAGCATTGGCAGTATCCTTTTTCACAGGCACCACCCGCGCTTTCGGGCGCGAAGAATCTGAAACAACATGGGTAGCTGCCGGCTTCTTTACAACAGGTGCCTTGGTACCAGTTGTATCCGCTGTTTGCGCCAATATTGGCAAATAACTGAAGATGAATAGAAACAATAGCCAGTTTCGCACCAGGAAAATATTTTGCAATGACTTTATAATCGGTTTTTTCAACAATGACCTACGCCCCCTGACCTGCCGTAAACAAAGGCAATTAACGGTGTCCTGTTCACATAACAAAACTGAAACGTAATTTTGCCGTTTGCAAAGATATTAAAATAGTCCATAGTTGGCCGGTAAACGGCAACGGTGGACCACTATAAAATGCTCATGTCCGGAATTTATTTACATATTCCTTTTTGTAAGCAGGCCTGTTTTTACTGCAACTTCCATTTTTCCACCTCGCTTACACAGCAGGCAGCGATGGTTGAAAGCCTCTTACAGGAGATCACCCTGCAACAGGATTACTTATCCGGAGCGCCGGTGCAAACCATTTATTTTGGCGGCGGCACACCCAGCCTGCTGAATGCTGCCGAATTACAGGCATTACTGGCACAACTCCGCGCCACCTTTCCCGTAGCCGGCAACGCTGAAATAACACTGGAAGCCAATCCCGACGATCTCGACATCGCTCAACTGCAAATGCTCCGCGATGCCGGTATCAACCGGTTGAGCATTGGTGTACAGTCCTTTCATGAAGCAGATCTGCTGTGGATGAACCGGGCGCACAACAGCCAACAGGCACTGGAATGTATTACCAACGCACAACAGCTCGGATTTTCAAATATTACCATCGACCTGATTTATGGAGGCCCCACCCTAACCGATGAAGGCTGGGAACAAAATGTAAAACAAGCCATTGCCCTGGGAATCCCTCATTTATCCTGCTATGCACTGACAGTGGAACCCGGCACGGCACTCGACCAGTTTATTAAGAAGAAAAAAATGGCGCCTACAGACGCTGATAAAGCGGCGAGACATTTTGAGCTATTGATGCAATGGCTGGGAGCAGCCGGCTATGAACATTACGAGATCTCCAATTTCGCATTGCCGGGATGGCATTCGCGCCATAACAGCAGCTATTGGCAAGGCAAACCCTATCTTGGACTGGGTCCTTCCGCACACTCCTTCAATGGGCATTCAAGACAATGGAATATTGCCAACAACGCCCTTTACATCAAAAGTATAGCCAGCGGTAAAATACCTTTTGAAATAGAATCGCTCACCACCACCATGATGTTTAATGAATACATCATGACTTCTCTCCGCACCTCAGCCGGCTGCAACCTGGAATGGGTAGCAGAAAAATTCGGCGCCGATCAATGCAAAAAGCTACAGGAGCAAAGCAAACAATTTATTTCAAAAGAATGGATGGAGCAACAAGGTGAAGTACTACGGCTCACAAAGGCCGGAAGACTGTTTGCAGACGGGATTGCAGCGGAATTATTTATTTAGTCATTTAATTATTTAGAGATGTAGATATTTTGTTTCAGAACAAAATCCTGATCAGCAACAAAATATCTACATCTCTAAATAATTAAATGACTAAATAAATCTACCAGCCCAGGATATAAGCAAAAATCAAGGGTGCTACGATGGTAGCATCTGATTCCACAATAAATTTGGGTGTATTAATATCCAGTTTACCCCAGGTGATCTTTTCGTTAGGAACAGCACCGGAATAAGACCCGTAAGAAGTAGTAGAGTCGGAGATCTGGCAGAAATAGCTCCAGAAAGGTACATCCGTCCATTCCAGATCCTGGTACATCATCGGCACAACGCAGATGGGGAAATCGCCGGCAATACCGCCACCAATCTGGAAGAAGCCTACACCCTTACCAGCGGAGTTTTTGCGGTACCATTCCGTCAGGTACACCATGTATTCAATACCGCTCTTCATGGTAGAAGTTTTCAGTTCTCCCTTGATGCAGTAAGAAGCGAAGATATTGCCCATGGTGCTATCTTCCCATCCCGGAACGATGATAGGAATGTTTCTTTCCGCAGCAGCGATCATCCAGCTGTTTTTCGGATCAATTTCATAATGATCTTTCATCACACCGCTGAGCAGCAATTTATACATGTACTCATGCGGTAAATAGCGTTCGCCTTTATCGTCAGCGTCTTTCCATATTTTATGGATATGTTGCTGGATAACGCGGAAAGCCTGTTCTTCCGGAATACAGGTATCGGTAACACGGTTAAAACCCTGTTCCAGTAATTCCCATTCTTCCTGCGGACTCAGATCACGGTAGTTAGGCACCCTTTTGTAGTGCGTATGGGCTACCAGGTTCATGATATCTTCTTCCAGGTTTGCACCGGTACAGGAAATTATATCCACTTTACCCTGACGGATCATTTCTGCGAAAGAAATGCCCAATTCAGCCGTACTCATAGCGCCGGCCAATGTCACCATCATTTTGCCGCCTTCCAGCAAATGTGTTTCATATCCTTTGGCAGCATCCACCAATGCAGCTGCATTAAAGTGGCGGTAATGGTGCTGGATAAATTGAGAAACGGGTCCCTTGTTCATGTCATTTAATCATTTATACATTAACAGCCTGGCTCATAAAGCCTTAACAGCTGGCAAAGTTAAGACAATTTTCCATGGAGTGCAGGCGTATACAGAATAAAACAACGGCCTGTGGTACCTGTTATAAAAAGGCCCGTGGAAACTACCACGGGCCTTAACTTCTAACAATATACATTACAACTGAAACTACGCTTTCTTCAAATGGTTCTGGACTTTTAAAGAACCAAACCTGTCAGCCCTTACTATGGTCCAGGTATCCTTACCTTCCAATGTAATATAATACAGGGCGTTTTCTCCTGCTGCATATTCCACTACACAATAGATGCTGGTAGCAGGGAATTTCTTATTCAGCCGGCTGATCACATTCAACGGCAACTGATCGGCCTGGAGATAGCGGGAAGTAGCCAGCAAAGTACCGTCGTCATTAAAGAAGGCGGTTACCCTTGTATTAACCATCGTGAATTTGGCTGTGAAGGTGATGTTATCATCTGTATACCATTTCACCTCTTTGGCGCCTGAGAATGACTCGCTGAAAGTATGCTGTATCTTGTTATTAACAGCGGTTTCATATGGCTTTGCAAAAAGCGTATGTGCACTCAGCAAAAGAGCTGCACTCATTAAAAAGATAAGTTTTTTCATGGCGGAAAAAATTTATGCTGATGTTTAAAAATCATTTTTACAACACAAAACTACGTGCTGAAATGGCCAGTGGTCAAGGGATTCTTTATTAATGGACATACTCGGAAACTTGGACTATCCGTTAATGAACGTCCGCCTGACCGGTGATGAACACCCTGCAATTCACAAGAGCCACAGCCAGTTTGTTGGTGCCAACGCGCCAATGTTGCACGGAGTCGTGTTAAGATTGTGTTAAACTGGATAGAGAAATAATGTGGCCTACAGGAATGGTGAACGATCGTTACATTTGTTACAACCGACACTATTCGCGCTTTCCATGAATTATCTGGCACATGCATATTTATCTTTTCAACAACCGCTGCTGATGACCGGCAACCTGATCGCTGATTATGTAAAAGGCAGACAGCAACTGCTTCAATACGAGTCGGGTATTCAGCAGGGCATCCGGATACACCGGGCTATAGATACCTTTACAGACCAGCATCCGGTAACAGCCAGGGCCAAGTTTTTTTTCCGCCCTTCCTGCGGCCTTTACAGTGGCGTATTTACAGACCTGGTATATGATCACTTCCTGGCAACAGACCAGGAACGCTTCACGGATGATACATTATATGCTTTTGCCCGTAGTGTTTATGGAGAGATAACCATCCGCGAGCCTGCGCTTCCACCCGCCTTTATGGAGATGTTTAAGTACATGCAGCAATACGACTGGCTGTATAACTACCGTACTGTTACCGGTATAGAGCGTGCTTTCAAAGGAATTACGCACCGGGCCAAATACCTGGAAACGAATCCGGCGATCATCTTTGCCGCCTTTATTGAACACTATGATGCGCTACAGGCATGCTACCACGATTTTTTTCCGTCGCTCCAGGCACATGTGGAAGCGTTGTTAAAAACAGAAAACAGCTAATAGCTTGTTAAAGCACTTCCCGCCTCTTTTCTGATTCCTCAAAATTGGGTAGGTTTGGGCGCTCAATCCAATTAAAAAGAAATAAAGTATTACAGGATGATAAAAAAAGTAATCTTTTTGGCCCTGCTGGCTGGCACATTCAGTATAAGCGCAGGAGCGCAGGATAAAAAGATGCCCCCGCTGGATGCCAGTCCGATGGATATGGCCTACTACCCGGTCATGTATCCTTATGTTGTGAAAGTAAAAGGAGAACCAGGCTCGCTGGTGGCAAGGGTTATTTACAGTCGTCCGCAAACAAAAGGCCGGCAAATCTTTGGCAACCTGGAAGAATACGGCAAAATATGGCGCCTGGGTGCGAACGAAGCCACTGAAATAGAGTTTTTCAGACCTGTGATCATTGCCGGAAAAAATATTCCCAAAGGCCGCTATACAATATATGCTATCCCAACAGAAAAGACCTGGACCATCATTCTGAACCGTGATACGGATATCTGGGGCGCTTTCAAATATGATCAACGCAAAGATGTGGTAAGAACCGCCCTGCCGGTAGTGTCAGTAGATACGCCTGTAGAAGCCTTTACCATGGCATTTGAAAAGGGAGATCCCGGGGCTAACCTGGTTATAGCCTGGGATAAAGTAAGTGTAAGCCTGCCTATTAAGTGGTCTGAAGCTATCGCGAAGAAAAAATAGTTCCTTCAAAAACACAAAGTCCGCAAAGATTTTTTTTAAAATGATTAAAAAAAATCTTTGCGGACTTTGCTATTTATAAAGCTTCAATTTAGACAAAAGAGAAAGGCGGTAAGAATACCGCCTTAAGAATTTTAACCATATCCTATGAAAAACCTAAAACGAATCTACTCCGAATATGCATATCCGTTACCTACGATTTGGTGAACGATATAAAATCGTTCGTTATCGTACCAAATAAGACGATAAATAAATACGCCCGAGCTAAAATTGACAATTTTGAGGGTGGGAGGCCGGGAAATGTATCTTATCCTTTCCAACCCTCCCGGCGTGTCAAAATCTAAAGTATCTTTGAAAAATTACCAGAAAATTGTTCATTATAAATATTTAAGATATGAAGCTGGGTACTAAACTCATACACGCAGGTGTAGCTCCCGATCCATCTACGGGGGCCATAATGACGCCTATTTTCCAGACATCTACCTATGTGCAGAGCGCACCCGGCGTACATAAAGGATATGAGTATGCGCGCACGCAGAACCCCACCCGCGATGCCCTTCAGAACGCCCTGGCAGCCATTGAAAACGGCACCCATGGCATCTCTTTTGGCAGCGGACTGGCAGCAACAGACGCCGTGATGAAGCTCTTGAACCCCGGCGATGAAGTAATTGCCACAAACGACCTTTACGGAGGAACCTACCGCATTTTCACAAAGATTTTTGAGCGTTATGGCATCAAATTCACCTTTATAGGGATGCAGGACGCCAAAAACATCGAGGCCCATATCACCCCGCAAACAAAAATGCTTTGGCTGGAAACACCCACCAACCCATTGCTGAACATCATAGATATCGCTGCCTGCGCTCAGATTGCCAGGAAAAGCGAGCTCCTGTTGTGCGTGGATAACACCTTTGCCTCCCCTTATCTGCAAAATCCGCTGGACCTGGGCGCTGACATAGTGCTGCATTCCGCGACCAAATACCTGGGCGGCCACAGTGATGTGGTACATGGCGCTATCATTGTTAAGAATGAAGCACTGGCCCAACAGCTCTATTTTATACAAAACAGCTGCGGCGCCGTTCCGGGGCCACAAGATTGCTTCCTGGTATTGCGCGGCATCAAAACCCTGCATGTACGCATGCAGCGCCATTGCGAAAACGGGGAAGTAATCGCCCATTTCCTGCGCAACCACTCCAAAGTAGACAAAGTATACTGGCCCGGCTTTACCGATCATCCTAACCACGATATTGCCAAAAGGCAAATGCGCGGCTTCGGTGGCATGCTCTCTTTTACATTGAAAGATGATAACCTGGAAGCTGCCAACCGCGTCCTGAGCAATACACACCTGTTTTCCCTGGCAGAATCATTGGGCGGGGTAGAATCGCTGATAGGCCATCCGGCCAGCATGACGCATGCTTCCATACCCCGTGAAGACAGGATCAAAAACGGATTGGCCGATTCCCTCATCCGCCTGAGCGTGGGTATTGAAGATGCCGGCGACCTGACAGAAGATCTGAATAACGCCATTGGATAAAAGCCGGAATAAAGTAGATTTTAAATGTTACGTGTTAAAAATTATCTTTACTTACATATTTATTTTACGAAAACCATATCCACAGTCTTTTTATCAGGCCATACCCCAGCCATCTGCTAAAACGCCACTGGTAATTTTAACAGATAGTTGTGGTGTACAGCCGGACTGCCGGAATTACATGTGACTAACTATATATGAAGATCCAACAACTGAAGGATTTCCTGGATGCTAAGGCCGCGTACTACAATCACCCGGACTTTATTGCCAATGATCCTATTTCTATACCGCACCAATACAGCAGGTTGCAGGATATTGAGATAGCTGGCTTTTTTGCGGCTATAATGGCGTGGGGGAACCGCACCAGCATCATCAATAAATGTACTGAACTGATGCAAATGATGGATAATGCGCCCTATGATTTTATCCGTCATCATGAACCCAGGGATCGCATGAAGCTCATGTCTTTCACCCACCGTACCTTTAATGGACTGGACCTGTTGTATTTTGTGGAATTCCTCCAGCACTATTACACCAATGTAACATCGCTGGAATTTGCTTTCAGTGCGCATATTACACCGGAAGACGAGAACGTGGAAAACGCGCTCATCGGATTCAACAAAGTATTCTTTGCACTGGAACATCCGGAAAGAACACGCAAGCATATTTCCACACCCGCCAAACACTCTGCCTGCAAGCGACTCAATATGTATTTGCGCTGGATGGTAAGAAAAGATGAAAATGGCGTGGATTTTGGGCTGTGGCAACACATATCACCCTCGCAGCTGGTTTGCCCCATGGATGTTCATGTGAGCAGGGTAGCTGCCAGACTGGGCCTGGTAACGGATCCCAAAGCGGATTGGAAAACAGCCACAACGCTGACCCATGAGCTGAAAAAACTGGATCCCGATGACCCTGCAAAGTATGACTTTGCACTGTTTGGCCTTGGCGTGATAGAAAAATATGTTTGATCAATTAAATAATGGTAATGAAAAGATTTTTGGGACTGATTACAATGCTGGTAGCACTCACTGTTACTACCAAGGCTCAGGAGTATATGGCGATGAACTATACCTTCGCTAAGGGACAACAGTTTGAAATGGAGCAGAAAAGCCGCAGCGAAACCTATATGACCGTAAATGATGTGGTGCAACGTACTACCCGTGATTATAATAACATCATTAGTATAGAAGCGACAGAAGTCAATCCCGGTAAAACTATTCTTACCTTCCGTTATAAGGAGTTGAAATTTAACTTCAACGCCAAAAACCAGAATATTTTTGTTGATGCCAAAGTAGCCAACGACAAAGAACCATTTCAGGCCGGCCTCAAAAATATACTGGACAAACCCTTTACCGTAGAAATACAATCTACCGGTATCGTTAATAAAGTAGACGGACTAGATAACATCCTTGACAATGCAGCCGCTGCTTTCAGCGCATTGAAAAAAAATGAACAGGAAGCCTATATGAAACTGATGAAAGACCAGTTTGGAACAGACGCCTTCCGCAGCTGGCTGGAACAATTGCTGATTATGTACCCTGCACACGGTATCAAAACCGGTACGCAATGGGAAGAAAATGTGCCCATGCGCGGCGGATTGATAGGCAGTATAGACCTGTACTGGAACCTGCAAACCTGGGATACACAAACGGCTAAAATTGGCGGTACCTCTAAAATAAAGACTGATAAAGTGCAGATGCTGACCCTGGAAGATGGCATTAAAGCAACCGCAGAAATCAGCGGTAGCACTTCTTCCAATTACCTGGTAGAACGCAGCACCGGCCTCCCCAGCATATGCGTACAAACCACGGAGATGAATGGTAACTATACCTATAAAGCCGATAAGGCCAAAAAGATCAGAAAGGACCTGAAAGTCCCCATTAAAGTGGTTACCAACGCTTCTTACAAAATAAAACAAATGAAGTAATGACTTCATTTCCTGCACAATACTTACAGGAAACAGCTGTCTGGGCACAGCAGACCTTTGAAGTACGTGTTCCCCTTAACGTTAGTTATGAATTGCTGGAAGAAATGCTGGCGGAAAGATTAGAATTACTGATCAGTAAAGACTTCCACCAATTCATTTTTATCCTGTACCGGATAGATATTGCTGAAAAGAAAGTGAAAGCGATCCTGGAGGAAGCAGCAGCATCCGGTACAGACCCTTATAAACCAATAGCAGCCCTGATCATTGAAAGACAGCTGCAGAAAATAGCCTCCCGTGCAGCATTGAAAAGAGACGACCTGCCGGATGACGAGGAAAAATGGTAAATCTTTAAAACGTTAGCTCCTTCACTTTCTCCTTGTCTTCTTTTTCCTTTTCCAGGTCGAAGAAAGTACCGAATACCTTATCCCATACAGCGGTGCTTACACCAAACCCTTTGTCCTCACTCTTATAGTGGTGCAGGTGGTGATTCCGCCAGATAGGTTTCATAAATTTAAACGGCGGATTCCAGGCATGGATAGCATAGTGCATGCTGCCATAAATGAGGTATCCTAACATGAATCCGGGGAAAAACATAAATGTAAACTGCCGCAGGAAAATATACTGCAACCCGAAAATGGCAGATGCCAGTACAAGGCTGGGTATCGGCGGCATAAACAAACGTTGTTTGTCGCGCGGATATTCATGGTGATTACCATGCATCACATAAATAAATCGTTGAATCCTGGGGCGGTCACTCGCAAAGTGGAATAAAAACCGGTGCATCAGGTATTCAAAGAACGACCAGAATAACATGGCGCCAAAAAATACCAGGGCTACCATTTCCAGCGAAAAGCCCAGTGAAGTGTGGCTATAATAAAGCATATAACCGATGATGGGTAAATATAAACCCCAGATAATCAGTGGATGCGTTTTGGTTAGCATCTCCAGGTACTGACTTTCAAATAATCTTGCCTGTCCTTTGTTCTTAATCTTTTCAAACTTCATGACTCCCATGATTTAGTGTAGTTACGGGAAAATGAATAAAACCTTCCTTATATCATCCTGGCAGCGTGTATCAAAAATTATGCACAATTTTAAATTTCTGACACTTCCTACAATAAAAATACAATGTTCGTTCTGATTGGAATATTTTACTATTTTATATCCTCATAAATAATTTCTATCCCAGAAAAACTACTTCGTATAATCTATCCTAAACTGGCTAAGGTCGGGGTTATGGGCTCTTTGACGCTGTAATTCATACCCATAAATTATTTTTCCAATTTCCTTAAAAAACGGATACCCATCCTCTTCATATTCATATTTATCATCATTCAAAATGCCGTCGCGGTTTACATAAATCGTACCGGTGAGCATAAATTCAACATTGTGTTTAAAATCAACAATATAGGCTGCATCAGTCAGGAATCCGTATGACCAGCCCGTTTTATTAAATACACGCATGTAGGGTGGAATGTTGTGCCCTGCACCTTTGAAGAGAAAAAATTTTGTATAACTGTCAAAATATTCTGTTGTGTCATATTTTGGATACGTTGTTTCTGACGGGTATTGCGACATATACCGGTATAAAAACCGGTAGTCATCTTCCGTAATATTAAAACGCCGGGAAGCAGGTACGGAAGCCGGGAACAATACCGACTGCAACAGCTGTTGCAGGTCTTCCAGCGGCAGGTTGTTTTGCCGTGTAAAGTCCATCGGAAGCGGTACCAGCTTATCATTTTTATCCATGTACGCCGTTCCCATTGTTATCTTTTTGCTGTAATCAAAGGCCAGTGTGCTATACGCCGGCGGTTGTGCGTAAATACTTTTCCCGTTGTCTTCAAACCGGATGGCGTTGGTATGCCGGTTTTCTTCTTCTGAGAGCGGCATAAAACGGCGTACGATGCGAGCCCTTTTATAACCTTTATCCCACAGCTTTTCATGAATCGTCTGTTGTCCCACAAATTCATACAGGCGGTTGTAAGCATCATTATCGCTGATGAGAAATATTCTTTTAATATAGTGATAGATAGATGGCAACCCGTTCTCCGCAGTACTATCTGTATGCACGGTAACCTGCCCGCTCCAGCTACTGTCTGTCAGCATGGGGGTATTGCCGGTAATTCCCTCTGCTTTCAGTTCCTTCAGTTTCTCCAGTGCCAGCAACGCAACTGGCAGCTTCACGGTGCTGGCGGGATTGAAATACTTATCAGCATCCACGTCCAGGTAATAATGCTTAAAATGCGGCTGATTGTGCGCATCCCGGTCGATCTGTGTGTAGATCAACTGATACCTGAAAGAATCCGGATACTGAAGTATGTGTTTCAGTGCCGGAGAAGCCTCCCGACTGATCAGGTTCCGTAAAAGGGTATCTGTGCGCGACTGGGCCTGCAATCCATATATCTGGCAGCAGCAAAAGAGCAGTATCAAACAATAACGCATAGGAGGCGGTTCTGTTTTCTAAATATAAAATATTTAGCCGGCTATTCATGTCTTTCCCACCTTTTCACATCGCTTTTATTCAATAAATCTGCATATTCAGCGCGCCATTCTTATATTTGGCCATTCATACATCAGCCACAATAACGAAACTATGAAACTTGTAAGTTATTTAAGAGAAGAAACAGACCAGCTGGCGATTTTAGTAGCTGGACTGTTGTATAATACACAGGAGTTGCATCCGGAATTACCCAACAATATGGGTATGTTTTTAATGATGTGGGAAGATGTGATTGACATTGCCAAACATGCAGATGAAAGCCTCAAAGCCGGCAAGCATCCTGGTTCTGCCAATGGCATTCCTGTAGAAAGCGTGCAGATATTATCTCCTGTACCATTCCCTACCTCCTGCCGCGATGGTTACGCTTTCCGGCAACATGTGGCTGCAGCAAGGCGCAACCGTAAAGCAGATATGATCCCCGAGTTTGATCAGTACCCTATCTTTTATTTCACCAACCACAATGCTATACAAGGTCCCGGCGATGTTAGCTGCATGCCCGACCATTTCGAAAAACTGGACTTTGAACTGGAAACAGCTATTGTCATCTGTAAACCCGGGCGCAATATTACCGCAGCAGAAGCTGATGACTACATAGGCGGTTACATGATCATGAACGATCTGAGCGCACGTACCCTTCAATTGGAAGAAATGAAGCTCAACCTGGGACCTGCCAAGGGAAAAGATTTCAGCACGGTTATCGGCCCAATGCTGGTAACAGCAGATGAACTGGACGCCTTTAAAATTCCGGCTAAACCCGGTCATACCGGCAACGCCTTTCAATTGAAAATGACCTGTAAGGTCAATGGCATCCAGGTAAGTGAAGGCAATATGGGTGATATGGACTGGACCTTTGCCGAAATTGTAGAACGCTGCGCATATGGCGTAAACATCCTTCCCGGCGACATTATAGGCAGTGGCACCGTAGGTACCGGCTGCTTCCTGGAACTAAACGGCACCGGCAAAAGCAATGACGCTAATTATACTGAACAATGGCTGCAACCCGGCGATGTGGTAGAAATGGAAGTAGAAGGACTGGGTACCCTCACCAATACAATTATTAAAGAGGATTCCGACTTCTCCATACTGGCGCTCAGGAAAAACGTATAGTCATGCAGGTGAATCCTACAGAAATAAAGACCAGCGAGCTGCATGCTTATCTGCTGGGCGCCATCGCGCCGCGGCCTATTTGCTTTGCCAGTACAATGGATCGGGATGGCCGGCCTAATTTGTCGCCCTTCAGTTTCTTTAATGTATTCGGTTCCAACCCGCCTACGCTGATCTTTTCACCTTCCCGCAGGGTGCGTGATAATACAACCAAGCATACGCTGGAAAATGTATCGGCTACCCGCGAAGTGGTGATCAATGTGGTAAGCTATAGCATGGTACAGCAAATCTCGCTGGCCAGCTGCGAATACCCGGCAGGGGTGAATGAATTTGAGAAAGCAGGATTTACTGCGCTGCCATCTGAAAAAGTAAAACCTTTCCGGGTAAAAGAGAGCCCGGTGCAACTGGAATGTGTGGTAAAGGAGATTATAGCAACCGGACAGGGCGGCGGCGCCGGCAACCTGGTAATTTGCGAGGTAGTAATGCTGCATATCGATGAAAGTATCCTCGACAGCAACGGTAAAATAGATCCGCATAAAATTGACCTCGTAGCCCGCATGGGCGGCGACTACTATTGCCGCGCTTCCGGCAACGCCGTATTTGAAGTACCCAAGCCTAATACCAGCCTGGGCATCGGCGTAGATGCCTTACCGTTAGCTATCCGCAACAGTCATATCCTCAGCGGTAATAACCTCGGGCAACTGGGCAATGTAAACAGCATCCCGTTTATAGATCCATCTTACCAGGATGATCATCTCAAAAATATTATCCAGTATTATAGCATTACCCCGGCAGAAATGGAGCAGGAACTACACTATCATGCAAAAAAACTGCTGGACGAAGGAAAGGTGGATGCAGCGTGGCAGGTACTACTGAGTATTTAGGGATTTTTTGATTTACGAATTTAGGAATTTGAAATGCAGCGAAGATCTACGCAATAATCTTCGCTGCATTTCAAATTCCTAAATTCGTAAATCAAAAAATCCCTAAATTATTTACCGAAAACCTTCTTCAATAAGTCCGTTGTTCTCGCGGCAGGGTTGGCGCGGATGGCGGCTTCTTCTTTACCGATCTGGTCAAACAGCGCGGTTACAGCCATGGTGGTTACGTAATCCTGCAAATCAGGATTTACCTTGTTAAAAGAAGTTGGCAGTTTATTGTAGGTAGTTACGATATCAGTATAATAACGGGTGGCGCTGGTACTATCCAGTGATTTCTTCACCACAGGCGAAAAAGCGGATTTCAGCTGATCTGTGGTTTTACTTTTGAAAAATTCTGTAGCCGAATTATTACCCCCTTTTACAAGGTTCAATGCATCTGTCAGCGTCATTTGTTTGATGGCATTTACAAAGATAGGTGCTGCATAACCCATTGCCTTTTCAGCAGAACGGTTTATTTGCAGGATAGCTTTATCCACCTGGCTACCCAAACCTATGGAGCGGAGCGTGTTACCAATTTTCACGGCATCCGGCGGCAATAATAATTTGTAGATATCACTACCAAAAAAACCGTCTGTTTTATTCAGTTTGGCAATACCTGCGGTTACCCCTTTTGATAATGCCTCTTTAATAGCAGAACCAGCTTCTGATTCTGTAATATTTGTGCCGGTAGCAGTTGTTCCGGAAGTAGTCGTCGTTTTAGTGCCAAGTTTGTCACCCAGTTTTTTCAGGAACTGCGCCTGGCTGGCCTGTAAGCAAAATACACCCAGCAGTACCAACATTGTTCTTTTCAGCATAGCGTTAAAATGAATATTAATATGTATCAAAAGTATAAATTATTCGTGTATTGTGAGCAAAGGTATATGGGTTTGATAGGCCAGCTTTGAAGTATGGCTCCGTTTGAAGATACTTTCGAACAATCCGTGTTTTTTTGGAATGGTAAGGATGAGATCGGCATGAATACTTTCTGCAAATTCTACAATCCCCTGTACAATATTAGGATTATCAATGAAATGATATTCAGGTTGATAATCTTCCAGTAAAGTATCCAGCATCAGTGTTTCGAAAGGGGTATCTGTTGTAAAGTGCCGGCTTTCATGATCAATATTGATTACATGCAGCTCGGCTTTAAAAACAGACAGCAACCTTTTGAGGGGTGCTACCGGCGTAGTATCAGCCACTTTGCGCAGATCGCAGGCAAATACTATTTTCTGGATGGGTTTATATTTTGCGGCACCAGGAACCACGAATACCGGGCAACTGGTATGTTTTACTACATCAATAGTGTTGGAGCCAACCAGGATTTCTTCCATCTTGCTGCCACCGGTGATACCCATTATAATCATATCTGCTTCTTCCTGGCGGCATACATCATCGATAGTGGCGGCCAACAGGGTATTATCGGCCCGGGTTACAATAGTAAGGCCGGGAGAGAGCAACGCAGTCAGTTCTTTTTTCATCTTTTCCAGACCTTCCAGGCTGGCGTCTCTCAGATCATCCGGATTTACCATCGGCACTACGGTAGGTACATCCGGGATGGGAACGATCAGCTCATACGCATGGTAAAGTACAATGCGGGCTACGCCCAGCTGTGGCGCTAACGCCAATGCATAAGTGGCGGCGTTATATGCGGTATCAGAAAAATCAGTGGGGACTAAGATCGTTTTCATGTGGCTAATTTTAAGATACAATGAAGCACTACTTAAAGTTAACGATGTGAAACGGTAAATGAGCGATTATTTCAGGCAAAGTTTTACCGGCCGGAAAGGCTGTAAATAACAAAGCAGCAAAGGAAAACACCTTGCTGCTTTGTTATTTATAAAAATCTGTATAAAATAAAATCTATTTCTCCTGCTTCATCTGCGGGAAGAACAGTACATCCTGGATGGACGGTTGGTTGGTCATCAGCATTGTTAAGCGGTCGATCCCAATACCAATACCAGAGGTAGGCGGCATACCATATTCCAGGGCACGTAAGAAATCGTAATCAATATACATGGCCTCATCATCGCCACGTTCCATCAGTTGCACCTGCTCTTCAAAACGTTCACGCTGATCAATAGGATCGTTCAGTTCACTATAGGCGTTGGCAATTTCCTTACCATTCACCATCAGCTCAAAACGTTCTACCAGGCCAGCTTTGCTGCGGTGTTTCTTTGTCAGCGGGCTCATTTCTACCGGGTAATCGGTAATAAAAGTAGGCTGGATATAATGGCCTTCACATTTCTCGCCAAAAATTTCATCTATCAGTTTGCCTTTACCAAATTTCGGATCTACGTGAATACCCAGTTGCTTACACACCTCGCGCAGCTGTGCTTCATCCATAGCGGCAATATCAACACCGGTATGTTCCTGGATTGCTTCAAACATGGTCACACGGCGGAAAGGCGCTTTAAAGTCGATCACTTTATCACCCACCTGTACTTCCGTGGTGTTGTGTAATGTAAGGGCTATTTTTTCCAGCAATGTTTCGGTAGTACGCATCATCCACTCATAATCCTTGTAGGCGGCATACATTTCCATTACGGTAAATTCCGGATTATGGGTACGGTCCATCCCTTCATTACGGAAATCTTTTGCAAATTCGTATACCCCTTCAAAACCGCCAACAATCAGGCGTTTCAGGTATAACTCGTTGGCTACCCGAAGATACAGCGGCATGTCCAGCGCGTTATGATGCGTAGTAAATGGCCGCGCAGTTGCGCCACCGGGAATAGGTTGCAGGATAGGTGTTTCCACTTCCAGGTAGCCCAGGTGGTTATAAAAGTCGCGGATGGTTTGCATGATTTTGGTGCGCTTGATGAACACCTCTCTCACTTCCGGGTTAATCACCAGGTCTACATAACGCTGACGGTATTTAAATTCAGGATCTGTTACTTCGTCAAATACCTGTCCTTCTACAGACTTCACTACCGGCAGCGGGCGCAATGCTTTTGCCAGCATGGTAATTTCTGTAGCATGGATAGAGGTTTCACCTGTTTTGGTAATAAAGGCATAGCCTTTTACCCCGATAAAGTCGCCGATATCCACCAGCTTCTTAAAAACGGTGTCGTAACCGGATTTATCTTCTCCCGGGCAAATATCATCACGGCGGATATAGATCTGGATACGGCCTGCTTTGTCCTGTATAACGGCAAATGCAGCCTTTCCCATATCACGTACACTCATGATTCGGCCAGCCAGGCATACTTCCTGAAATTGCGCCTTTGTTTCTTCCGAATAATTTGTTTTTATGTTAACGGAAGTATCATTAACCGGGTACTCCGCTGCAGGATAGGGGTCTATTCCCATGTTTTGCAGCTCCTGTAATTTTTCCCGGCGTATAATCTCTTGCTCAGATAATTGTGTCATGTAGTTAGTTGTAAATGCCAATTGGAGTGCAAAAATAACTGATTATGGGGAATATCTGCATGCAAAAGGGTTGTAAGACTACAACCCTCTTATTTTTTGACCATATCCTATGAAAACCATTATGAAGTTAGCCTGTTTCACTGCTATAAATAATAGCGTTTTACAGGACGAGGGTATTTATTGCATATCTGGTAGATAATCGCCTAAAACCGGTTTCGTAGCCGCTTCCGTTTATGGAAATTCTGCCTGCTTTTTTTTCAGTTATGCTTAATTTCGCCCGCCAACAGTCAACAACAAACACCTGAGATTATAACTTATGAGAAGTGTACAATGGTTAAGACCAATCTGCGTAACGGCCGCGGCGCTGCTGCTGACGGTGCCGCAACTATGGGCACAAGAAAAACAGGATCTTACATTTGAACAGGTTTTCCGTGGACAGCCCACCCATATCAGTAAACCGTTGCCGCTGATCAAGGAATGGACCGATGCGGATCATTACCTGGAAATGCGTCCCGATCCGGTTTCCGACCGCATGCAAGCCTGGAAAATCAATGCCCGCACCGGTAAGGCTGTTATTTATACCGCACCGGTAGACGGGCCCAGTGTAAGTATTCTTGAAAAAGATGTATTCTATAAAGATGCCGATGGCAACAGCATCCGCCTGACGAACGATACCGCTATCGAAAAAAATCCGACGCTGTCGCCCGATGGCAAATATGTAGCCTTTACCCGAAACAACGACCTCTACAGTGTTGAAATCGCTTCCAAAAAAGAGATCCGCTACACGACCGACGGTACCGATGTGATATACAACGGTTGGGCTTCCTGGGTGTATTATGAAGAAATCCTGGGCCGTCCTACGCATTACCGCGCTTTCTGGTGGAGTCCGGACAGCCGTCAGATCGCCTACATGCATTTTGATGATACCAAAGTGCCTGTATTTCCGATCTACAGCGAAAAAGGCCAGCATGGCTATCTGGAAAATACCCGCTATCCCAAAGCCGGCGATCCTAACCCGGCTGTAAAAGTGGGTGTAGTACCGGTTGCAGGTGGCGCCACTGTGTGGGCCGATTTCAATGAAAACGATGACCAGTATTTCGGTATGCCTTTCTGGACCAGCGATAGCAAGCAACTGTGGATGCAATGGATGAACCGCGGACAGGATAACCTGAAAATATATAGCATTAACCCGCAAAGCGGCGTTAAAAAAGAAATCTATGACGAGCACCAGAAAACCTGGATCGACTGGTTTGATGCAGTTCCTTTCCTGCAAAATGGCCGGGGTTTCCTGTTGCAGAGCGATCGAACAGGCTGGTCGCACCTCTACCTCCATCATATGGATGGCTCCCTGAAAAAGCAGCTTACCTCCGGCAACTGGACCGTGAAAGAAGTATTGCAGACAGATGAAAAAAACCAGGTTATTTACTTTACAGCGCGCAAAGAAGCGTCTACGCGCTTTGATCTGTACAAGGTTAGTATGAAAACAGGGGCGATCACCCGTCTTACTTTCGGCCCTTATAACCATGTGATCAATATGGCGCCCGGCGGCAAATACTTCATTACTACCTATTCCAACCTGCAAACACCCGCTAAAATGGCTTTGCTGGATCATAATGGCAAGGTGGTACGTGAACTGGGCGACAGCAAAGGCAGCAGGTTTGAGCAGTACAACCTGGCCAAAACCGCGCTAAAAACTTACAAAACCCGTGATGGTCTTGAATTACCAATGACCATCATTATGCCCCTGCATATGCAGCCCGGCAAAAAATATCCTATCCTGATCAGCATTTATGGCGGTCCTAATGCCGGAACCGTTTATGATACCTGGAAACAAAGCCTGGTACAACAGTGGTGGGCACAGGAAGGCGTGATCCAGGTGGCGATCGACAACCGCAGCAGCGGGCACCTGGGCAAAACAGGGATGAACTACATCCACCGGCAAATGGGGAAGTATGAAATTGAAGATTATATGGACGCCGCCAGGTGGCTCCGTTCACAGCCCTGGGCCGATAGCAGCAAGATCTGTATGACCGGTGGCAGCTTTGGCGGATATATGACTTGTATGGCCCTCACCTATGGGGCAGAAGTATTCACCCATGGCATGGCCAACTTTGCCGTTACGGACTGGAAACTGTATGACAGCCACTATACAGAACGTTACATGGATACGCCGGCAGAGAACCCTGAAGGCTACCGATCAACCGCTGTAATGACTTATGCCGACAAGTATAAGGGCCTCATCCGTATTGTACACGGTACGATGGATGATAATGTACATATGCAGCACTGTATTCAGTTGGTAGACAAACTGGAAAATCTTAACAAACACTTTGAGCTGATGCTCTATCCTGGCGAGCGCCACGGTTGGGGAGGCTTAAAAAGTGCGCATTCTGCCGGTGAAACATACCGGTTCATTTACAATAACCTGCTGGATAAGGCATATCCGGCGGAGTTTCTGAAATAAAGTACCCTGAAATGAAGAAGGAAGAATTATGAACCAGGATTAACCTGATTCGTAATTCTTCCTTTTATATTATAGGTATAGGGACACCATATTCGACATACGTCTCCAATGTAATTCCGTTATTCGCTATTCACTTTTCTTTTTGTTGGATTTGTACCTGGAGATGGTTCTTCGGGTAGTAGAAAAAAAAACAGGGCTGCAAGACTACAGCCCCGAAAAATTTTAACCATATCTTTATTGAAAAACCTATACCAAAGGTGGCCTATTTTTGGAAACAGTGTTGTCACATTTTAGTGAACGATGTATTTTAAACAGGGAACGTAGCGAAAAGGAAGGTTAACGTATAGGGCCCAAAAACATTTCATGATTAATGATAATGTGTCATAAAAAAGATAACGTGCTGATTATAAATGATATATGTGAAAAACAGTCATTTTAAGCAGTTCCAGTAGTAAAATAACCGTCGGGGAAGATGAAAACTGACCGTGTCTAAAATCCGGATATGTGCAGTAAACGAAAAAGGAGTGTTATTCAAAACCCGGATAAAGGAGAAAAAGAATAACCGGGAAAAAAGGGAATAAGTAAAAACCGACGGGAAAGGACAAAAAAAAGGGGTGGTAAGAATACCCCCCTTGTAATAATTTTAACCATATCCTATGAAAAACCTAGAACAAAGATATATCGCCGATTTTAGTTCTTGTTCTCATTTCCGTGAACGATGCATTATTGTTCGTGAAATCATGATTATGGTAACTAAGTTATTATATTAAATAAATTATCATATTATAATTATATAGAATTACGTTGAATAAATATGTATAATAGATTGATAATAAATAGATAACGAAGATGCAATGCTTATTAATTAAATTTTATTACGCTATACGTTGTCCATCCTTCACAATTCGGTCTGGTTTCAGCAATACAACTTCCTTATTTTCCCCTACAACACCCAGTACCAGGCACTCTGACATAAAATTAGCAATCTGCTTCGGGGGGAAGTTAACAACTGCAATAATCTGCCTGCCTATCAATGCCTCTTTTTCATAAAGCTGCGTGATCTGCGCAGATGATTTTTTCAGGCCCAGTTCGGGGCCAAAATCTATTACCAGCTGAAAAGAGGGATTGCGTGCTTTTGGAAAGTCATTTACTTCTACAATAGTGCCTGCTCTCATTTCTACTTTTTCAAAATCCGGCCAGTTAATTGTTTCCATATTCCTATCTGTTTTACTAAATATAAAAATCAGTCGCCACAAATACAACTCCGGTGGCTACTTTTTGAAGGGCGGCGCTATAACATGACCTGTGCGCTTGTCCAGCTAAATAAACTATTGCAAATGTGCATATAACACGGCAAACTGGCATAATTATTGTTTTTAATATTACAAATTTTAGGTTAAAAAATAGGTTAAAGCGAAAGAACCCCACCGTACAGGTGGGGTTCTTTCGTATATACGTTTCTGTTAATTGATCTTACTGTGTAGAAAGGCTGTCCTGTACGGTAATAGGACCGCTTACGCTGATGATCTTCTTTTCGCTGAAGTCTTCATTGGCTTCCAGGCCCCAGCCATGCAGGGAGTCCGTAGGCGTTTTTATAAACACTTCTTTGGTAGAATAGAAGATCTTCTTCTTAGGATCCCAGTTCAACTCTTCTGTATTGAGTTTTTCTCCTTTTTTGTTGATGACCACCACATTTTTCTTCAGGTATACATAACCTTCATCTTCCAGGTACCTGCCTGTATCGGCAGATAAGGTACTTTCCAGCCCCAGTGTATCATTATACATGAATACTTTCAATCCCTGCTTGAACATCACGTAAGAAGGCTTGTCGAGGCTACGCTCCATAGCCGGGGCGGTGAGCTTCGCATTTACTTTTCCTCCCTGGCTGAAAATGGTGGTAATACCCGTACCATTTTCAACGGCGGCTTTTTTAGAGTCAAACTCCATGACCGCCGCTATATCATTCTCACAACCAACAAAGGCAGCAGCTATCAGTATGTAAAAAAGTGTTCTTCTTATCATTGATTATGCTCCGGGGGAGATAAGTTAAAAGATTTCCAAAGATACGATGGCGTATTATAACAGAAAAGTGGAATGCATTTTTAATGCGCATTCCACTTCTCTGTTCTTTATTATGTTGATGATATTAATCGTATTTCTTCTTGATAAACCATCTGTCACTCAGCGTAAAGCCCAGTGAAACGCGGTAGATATTCTCTTTCAGGGCTGTTTTGTTGTTACCACGGTGTGCCACATCAAAGGCCAGGTTGACCATGCTGTACTGGTTAGAGTAGGGCAAACGGCGAACCGGCAGGCCGGCGCCTATGGTAAAGCCTGTCAATGGCATATCCTCGCCATTGAGCTTCAGGTAATCCAGTCCGTAGTAAGCACCCAGGCGATAAGCCACCCTGTTCCAATAGCCGCTCAGTGCGGTGGCATTAGGAACGAACTGGCCGCCTATTGATACTTTCCAGGCATTTTGTAAAGAATCCTTTGCACCGTAATTGGTGTAATTACTCCATTGTGTGCTGTTAAAATCCATGCCCACCATCCATTTATCGAATTTACGGATCATGAAACCAGCGCCCAGCTCTTCCGGATATACCACCTTGCCTTTTGCTCCTTTTGCATAAGAAACAGTATCCTGGTTTGTATAATCGTTACTGGAGGAATTGTATAAGAGGGTTTCACTCAGGGTTTCCCTACGTGCATTCATATTTTGTTTTAAGCTTCCGCTGGCGCCCAGGGTCAGGTCCATATCTTTGGCAAGCTTGGCTTTATACTGCAACCCTACCTTGTAGAAGAAGCTGTTATAGCTGATGCGCGACATATGCCTGGAAGCGAAAATATCATTTGTAGGATAGATCACCCGGGTGTTATTCTCGATATTGCCAAACAGATAGCCCACATTGACCCCGATGCTGAAATTCCCGATCCCTACGCCCGTACCAGCATACAGCTGATAGAGACCGCCACTGCCTTCATACTTATTGGTGATGGGCAGTTTCAGGGTATCAAAGAAATTATGGTCTTCAGATTGCTGGATATTATAAGATACCCTGGTAACCGGGCGCAAACCCAGGTTCAGTCCCCATTTTTTCCTGATGGGAATACCTATCTGAATATAAGAGAGCGTACCAAATCCGGAATTGAACTTGTTATTATTCTCAGAAATAGACCTGGAACCGCCTTCTATACCCACATCAAATGTTGTGAGCATCAGGTTGGTATAACTGGCCGGATTAATAAAATTGACGGATTGCGGATCACCGTAAGCCTGAGATACACCGCCCATACCACGGTTTACCGTATTCTGGTTGTTGTTCAGATCGCCTAATCCGTAACGCGAATATGGTGAGTTGTCCTGTGCTATAGCATTATTTGCTACCAGGAACAATCCAACCAGGAAGCAAAGAATACTGACTTTTGTCCAATGCATTTCGTATCAGATATTGAGTTAAACCCTTATACAGAGAAAATATGGGTCTGCAAATATCTACTTTTTAAGGCGGGAAGCAAAAAAAACCAAATTCCGCCCTGTTAAAAGCACGTTAAAGTTCCCTTAATCTAGCCTTGAAATCCTTACCAGATCATCATCTTCCTAAAAATTATAAATTATCAGCAGATAAATTCCTGAAATGCCCATTCAGCTTTACGCGCTCTTTGAGCTTTTCCATTTCCGCCATCATGGGAATAACCTTGTGCAGGTGGCGTTTCAGGTACTCCAGTCGCTGTACTTCATAAAACAGGTGCAGCAACTCATATTCTTCATGAATAGATAATCCTGCATGGTGTCCGATGTCATAAGAAGTAAGCTGGTCGTCATCTTTCTTAAACGTTTTATGTACCTGTAAAATGGCGTGCAGCTCCCGGATACCATGCAGTACCTCCTCCAGCAACCGGCTATTTCCGCCCTCCTTATTTTCAGGATAATTTACAATGGCGCCGGCATATAATTTATCGGGAATTGTGTGAATATGCTCCAGGGTACGAAACACAGTAGTACCACGGGTTATAATGTCCATTTCCCCATTATCATACAATTTATCTACCTGTTCTATCTCTACAAGTGTACCATATTCCATTATTTTTTTGTCAATTACAGCCGGAATACCAAAAGGCTTCTTTTCAGCGATACATTCTCCGGCCAGTTGCTTATACCGGGGCTCGAACACATGAAGATTCAATTGTTCACCCGGATATACCACTACGCCAAGGGGAAATATGGAGATAAAATTCGTCATCCTGCTGAATTGTATTTGTTCTAAAGTTAAAAAAATCATGCCTGATGTAGCATAGATAATATGCTTATTGAGCCGGCATCGTCTATATATTAAATAAAAGAAATACCTTTATAGATAACATTATTACTTACTCACAAACATGCTAACGACCACATCTACAATATCATTGTTGATTTCTACTTATAATTGGCCGGCAGCCTTATCCTTATGTCTTAATAGTATAAGATCACAAACAGTATTACCCACAGAGGTGATCGTTGCAGATGATGGCTCCAGGGAAGATACCAGGGAGTTAATCAACCTTATAAAAAAAGATTTCCCGGTACCCCTTATTCATGTCTGGCAGGAAGATAAAGGATTCAGACTGGCCCAGATCCGGAATAAAGGGATCGCACAATCCACCTCAGATTATATCATACAAATTGACGGGGATCTTATCCTCGATAAACATTTTATTGAAGATCATATGGCGCTTGCCGAAGAAGGCTACTTCATTACCGGCAGCCGCGCTTTATTATCTGCCCACATCACCGATAAACTTTTACAGGGGCATAAAATAGCGGTGAACTATCGTTCCGCTCCATTCAGTCACATTTTCAACGCATTACGTTCCGCCTCACTGAGCGAATACTTGTCTACCCGCTATAAAGTAAACGGCAAGTACAAGTACTATGTAAAAGGTTGTAATATGTCTTTCTGGAAAAAAGATCTTATTACCGTAAATGGTTATGATGAAAACTTTACCGGCTGGGGCATGGAAGATAATGATATCGCTGTGAGACTACTCAATGCAGGCATCCGGAAAAAATTTATCAAAATGGGAGGCGTTGCTTTTCATTTATATCATCATGAAAACTCCAGGGGCAAGCACCAGGAAAACAGTGTCCTGGTAAAAGCAGCCGTGAGCAGCAAGAAAATAAAAGCAGATAAAGGCATCCTGGAATACCTGATTAACTAAAGCGTTTGTGCATGTACCAGCAATATATAAATGGGCTCATTCATGGTGATATAAAAGCCCTGGCCCGTTGTATTTCACTGGTAGAAAATGAAGCTGCCGGTTATACAACGCTGCTGGAACAATTGCCAGTAAACAATCACACCAAAGTGGTTGGTATTACCGGTCCACCGGGAGCAGGTAAAAGCACCCTTGTCAACGCCCTCATCACACATTTGCTGGACCAGCAAAAACGTATAGCCATCATTGCTATAGATCCTTCATCCCCTTTTAATTTCGGTGCGTTGCTGGGCGACAGAATCCGGATGAGTCAACATTTCAACAATCCATTGGTATTTATCCGGTCTATGGCCAGCCGGGGAGCACTGGGCGGCCTGAGTCCAAAAATCATTGAAGTAAGTGATCTTATCAAAGCAGCTGGTTTCGATTATCTTTTTATTGAAACAGTAGGCGTAGGGCAAAGCGAAGTAGAGATTGCCGGTATTGCAGATACCACCGTGGTGGTAGTTGTACCCGAAGCCGGTGATGAAATACAAACCATGAAAGCAGGACTGATGGAGATTGCAGACATTTTTGTGGTGAATAAATCAGACAGGGATAGTGCAGATGCATTTGTAAAAAACCTGCGGCTGCTGGCGCACAGCAAGCATCATGACGACTGGGAGATCCCTGTAATAAAATCAGTGGCGACCCAACAGGAAGGCATCAACGAAATCAGTGCAGCCATCACCCGGCACCACCAGGGCGTATTGCATCATCAGCAGCGACATACCTTGCTGTTGGCCGAAAAAGCGTATCAGCTCCTGCAATACCGGCGCATGAAAGATGTCAGCAAAAAACAACTGCAACTGGAAATACAGGCACTGCTGCAATCTGAAACGTTCAACCTTTACCGTTATGTTGCCACCAAAAATTAATGTGCCACCGCTCCGGTACAGGTTCCCACAATTTTATTATCTTCGCCCCATGCGTTCTACATCCTTTGGCGTATCAATCGCCTACGCGGTATTTAATTACGGCCTGTAATCCACAGGGAGCGGGTGTCTCATCTCTTCAATCATTTAATAGTTTCTTCTTTTTTTTATCATCTGTAAATCTGGTTATCATGGCTTGGTTACTCCTGCTTATTGGCGGATTATTTGAAATAGGCTTTACTATTTCACTCAAATATTCTGAGAACTTTTCAAAGTTATGGCCTTCAGTGAGCTTCTTTGTATGTATTTCACTCAGCTTTTTCTTTCTGAACAAAGCCATTAACAGCGGCTTGCCCATAGGTACCTCCTATGCTGTATGGACGGGCATTGGTGCGGCAGGAACAGCCATTGCAGGTATGATCTTTTTTAAAGAACCGGCAGCTATGTGGCGGGTCTTTTTCCTGATCATGCTGATAGGGTCTATAGTAGGACTGAAATTTGTTTCGGGCGGAGAGTAATATTTTCAACAAAGCGCAAGGTCTTCAACGGCCTTGCGTTTTGTTTTTATCAGGAAGAAAGAAATACCATAAGAGACCATGCAAGTACAAACCAGCGGCAATACAGCTGCTGTTTCGTGCGTCATTTCCACGATCAGTATAACAGCGGTCAATAAAGCCCTGGACACGCCTGCAAAGAGGGCGCCCATACCTATCAGCGCCGCCATGGCAGGGTTGATAATCACCGCCGGGAAGATCAACTGGATAATGAGGGCCAGCAACAAACCGGTAGCCCCGCCCATGATCAGCAACGGCATAATAGCGGTACCGCTCTTATTAGCCGCCGTATAAAACAGCCAGGGAAGCAGTTTTATGATGCCCAGTATAAACAACAACTGTATCGTAACATGGGCCTGCAGCAGATCATTCCCGAAGTGTGCGCCCGTACCTAATGTTTCCGGTGCGCAATAACCCGCCACTCCCACCAGTGCCGCTCCCAGAAGCAGCCACCAGCGGCTGCGCAGCGATAGCTTATCAAACCACCGGGTCCATCTACGGGATAGTTTTACGATCAGCACCGATAATAAACCAATGAACAGACCAGCCACCGTATATGCCACGATGGCCATACCATTGTTGGCTGGTCCCGCACCCATAGAGAAGAACGGTTTGCCTTCCAACAGGTAATAGTGAAAGAGGCCGCCCGTAGCTGCCCCCATTACTACCGGTAAAATGGCCAGGAAAGACCATTCCAGCAGGAGTACTTCCAGTGCCAGGAAAATGGCCGCCACAGGGGCGCCCAGGTACCATGACATCCCACTGCCTATGGCGGCGACCAGCAGTATATGACCTTCCGCCGCTGTAATACGCAAAAACCTGCTGCCTGTAGCCACCAAAGCCCCACCACCATGCATCACCACTCCTTCAACACCAAGCGGGGCACCCGTACCGATGCCTATGGCCATCGCCAGCGTTTTGAACAAGGGAATGTTGCGCCCGGTCAGGAGGATAGCCAGTAACCCGCCGGCCAATGGCACCAGGATCACCCACCCCCCTAAATGATGAGCTGCCGGATCTCCGGTGCCCTCCAGGAAGAAAAATTGTGTAAATACGTTAATCAGCCATGACACGGACTTTGCCAGGATTACAACTCCCGCACCAAAAAAAAATGCCAGTAGGGATAGGTACATTATGCGTTGAGAATCGTTTCTAATAGGGAGGGTTATTGAATTCTCCGGCATTGGTACAATGGCAGGGGTAACAGACAGGCCGTTTTTATTGAACTGATAAAAAATGTTTTTCATGTGGGATGATTATTGCGCATGGATAACAAGCGGTCAAAGCTAAATTGTTAGGATCAGAATCTCAAATTATTTTAAACTATCATATGCGATATTGTTTCCGTGTATTTGTTAATCGTTATAAGGCCTTCTTTTAGTTAGGCTTCCTGATTATATTTGTAATATCAACCAGATCGCTATAAAAATCTAAATAAGCAGATATGAATAATGCGGCGCAGCGGGCTTCCGTAATTCCTGATCCCAAGAGATCATCTATTGATGCACTGACCCTGGTAAAACTGAAAAGAATGATGCTGTTCACCTATGAAGATGAGCAGTATCTTACCAAAGCCGGCGCAGTACTGGCACCACATGCAGAAGAGATACTGGATAAATGGCATGAGCAGCTGCTGGCCAATAATTACCTGGCTCATTACTTTATCAGCAGCGGTACAACCGATCCTGATTACATGCAATCGCTTCGCCCTCATTTCCGGGGATGGATCAACCAATTGTGTGAGCGGCCTGAAAACCGCCGTTGGTCCGAGTTTGAAGAAAGGATTATCACGCAGTTGCAATCAAAGAATGTTCCCATTGACGACCTTTCCCCACTTTCAACCATTTACCTGCGGTATATGTCCACTTTCATTTTTCCGATCAGTGAGGCAGGCAGGTATTTTCTGAATACTGCCGGTTATACTACTACAGAAACAGCACGCATGCATCAGGCGTGGTACAAAGCGGTTAGCTTTAGCTTGCTTTTGTGGACTTATCCGCCGGAGCAATCTGTCTAATTTTAATAGGTAACCATTCACCGAAAAGGCGCTACTGAAAGACGTTTTTGGCCACCATGATAAGTTGCCATTTTACAAAGTATGTCACTAAGATGTTATTTACAGCGATGCTTTTATATTGTACCTTGCCTGGCTAACTTTTAAGGATAGCATAAAAATATGGGGAAAGTTTCCACATTCAGCCCCGCTCAGCAGGCAGAACATACATCGAGCAAAGTAGTTGTAGCACTAGAGCGCCTCTCGGAGGCCTTCCGTGTACTCTTATGGCAGGAGGCTACACAGTATGGTTTGAGTCCCATACAGATCCAGGTACTTACCTTTTTGCTTCATTACCCGGAGGAAAAACGGACCGTCACCTCGTTAGCGTCACATTTTAATATGACGAAGGCTACGATCAGTGATGCCGTTAAATCCCTTGAACAGAAGCAGTACCTGGTCAGAAAGCCAAGCACCAAAGACACACGCAGTCACTTCCTACAACTTTTAAAGGAAGGCCGCACTGTCGCCAAAAAGGTGGAGCACTTTGCCCTTCCTTTGCTGGAAACAGTGGAAATGGCGCCGGCCAAAGAACAGGCGGCGCTATTGGAACAGCTGATGCAGCTGATCTATCAGCTCAATCAGCAGGCGGTCATCACCACACAGCACATGTGCTTTAATTGTCAACACTATACCGTGAAAAAAGGACATTATTGCACCCTGTTCAAATTACCTATGAAACAGGCCGATCTACGGGTAGATTGCCCGGTATTTGAACTGAGAGAAGAAGAGGAATAACATTATCACTCACTGTATACGGGGCAGCTGGAAGGTCATTTCACTATCACTGGCCAGAAAGCCCAGCTGTTCGTATAATGCACGTCCGTCGGCGCTTGTATGCAAACTAACTTTGCCCACATTGCGCTGCCGGGCTTCTTCCATAATTTTATCCAGCAAAACCTTTGCTATCCCTTTCCGGCGGTAGTGGGGGAGTGTATATACATTGAGGATGTAAGCCACCTTTCCCTCCATGTTGTGGTACAATGGCGGCTGATTATAAAAAACAATACCGGCGCTGGCCACTGCCTTGCCTGTGTGTTCGGCAAACCAGTTCACAAAATCGCCTTTGGGAAGATGTTCTGACATATACGCTGTTAACTGATCAATCAGCACACTGTCCTGGGAAAGATCAGCTTTAGGGTATACTTCTTTCAGAAACTGTAACCGCAAATGGGTTACCTGCGAGATATCCCTTATATCTGCTTTTCTGTAGGTAATCATAGTTGCTCGGGGTGTAGAAAAATGAAAGGCTATTTACTACCGGTTCACCATGCATGCAGTATAGCCATCCTGCTATATTCAGGCTTCCTTGTTGCTTCTCCACCAGCGGAAAGCGAGGAAACCAATAATGGCAAGGGGTGTTAATGCCAGCATCAGGATACCGTTGTTCAATCCTTTAGCAGGGCCTTCTCCCAACTGTTGCGCCGTTTTGGTACAGAGAGAACACTGTGCCATCAGCGAAGTACTCATCATCGTCAATACACCTGTAAGCAATAGCAAACACAACTTCTTCATGTCAACATATTTTGATTCAACAAAATTAGGGCATCTCCCCTAAAAATCTTCCTTAATTATATCAATGGTAGTAAGGAGAAATCATGATATACACGATCACACCGGTAATCGATACATAAAACCAGATAGGCCAGGTGATACGCGCTATTTTACGGTGGCGGGGAATATCGTTCTGAAAGCCGCGCAGCAAAGTAAAAAGCACCAGTGGCACTATCACCGCGGCCAACACGATGTGTGTAAGCAGCAGGAAATAATAGAGGTAACGGATTCCTCCCAGCATGGCTATTTCAGCTGCATCCACCACGCCGTTATGATCTACGTCGCCAAAGCGGGTTTCAGGCGCCAGCGAATGGTAAGTAACATACGACAACAGGAAGATGGCAGATAAACTTACCGCAACCAGGTTGGTTCTTTTATGCGCCGTTACCCGGCCGTTCTTTATAAAATACAGGCTGGCCAGCAGCAACACCGCTGTAGTAGAGTTGAGGATGGCATGAAAGAAGGGCAGGATCTTCACATCAAAGCCAGGATGCATATCCGGCTTCGGTAAAAAGAACAATGCCGCCACCAGCACCGGAATAACAACCGAGACGATGGCAATTGGTGTATTGAGATTTTTATCTTTTAGCTGCATATATCATAAAAAATGTGAAAGGTGGACAAGGAAAGGTGAAGAACCTTTCTTTATCCACCTTTCACAAAATATTGTTTTATCACTCTGCTCCGGAAAATATTTTTTTCAGGAATTGCATAAATCCGGGACGGTGTCTGCCTTTTTCGAGGTGCAGGGTAGCAATATCTGCTGCACAACGTTTTACGGCATTGGAATCGAGTCCGTTATAATATCCCCTGATGTTCCTGTCTTTATCAATCAGTACCAGCTTCTCCGTATGAATAAAATCATCCGGGCCGCCGTCACCTTCTGTTACTGAAACAAAAAAGTCATTCCGGGCAAGATCATAGATCTTTTTCTTATCACCGGTCAGCAACCACCAGTTATCAGGATTCACCTGGTATTCATACCCGTATTTACGTAGTTTGTCTACCGAATCCCTTACGGGGTCTACTGAAAAGGAGAGGATTTGCAGTAAAGTATCGTTCTTTACGTAGGCGCTCTGGACCTTTCTCAGGTTTTTTGTCAAAGTAGGACAGATAGAAGGACAGGAAGTAAAAAAGAAATCAACAAGTAATACTTTTCCTTCCAGGTTGCTCAGGCTTACTTTCTGACCTAACTGATTGGTCATTTCAAAGTCGCTGATCTTATGAAAAACGGTATCATAAGTAGTCTTCCCATCTTTTACAAGGGTATCAACTCTCTCGGGAATAAAATAACCGGGTATCGGTATTACATTTCTTCCGTAGTGATCTACAATGAGATAACCGATCAAGGGCACCAATATTGCCAACGAAACTCCTAAAATAGCCCTGCTAGAAATGATACTTATAATTTTAGCTGTAAAAACTAGTAATGTCCGTGTGCTGCTTCTTTAACAGGTGCCTTTGTTGCTTCAATAGGTGTACCTGGTTTGAGGTCCTTGATCATATTTTTCCATGAATTACCTTCATAGAGAAAAGCGATGATGAACCATACAAACAGCAGTAAAGGTAACATTATTGTATAGATCAGGTTTTTTATCTCAGAGCCGAGGTGCATAAATTCAGCCACGATATAAAATGCCTTCAATACTGTAAGACCCACAAATACGGCGTTTAACAGTACTCTGCTTGGGAAACCTGTTTCCAGGTGCAAAAATGCCAAACCTACTTCTATCATCGTGATAAACAGCAGAATCCAGAATGTTCTCCAGATCGCTTTGGTAGACCCACCGTGTGCATTTTCATGCCCTTCTGCAGTATGAGTATGCTCCATTACTATTTAAATTAAATAAATTCTAAAATCAGATTCAAATCATCAATAACAAACCATGTATTCATTTACTTACCTGTACGACTTAGAGCAGGTAGAAGCAAGTGAACACGAATACCCATACCAGATCTACAAAGTGCCAGTACAGACCTACTTTTTCCACCATCTCGTAGTGGCCTCTGTTTTCATAAGTACCTTTCAGTACGTTGGCGAGGATAACGATATTCAGTATCACACCGGAAGTTACGTGCAAGCCGTGGAAACCGGTAATGGTAAAGAAGAAGTTGGTAAAGTTAGTGGAAGCAACTGTGCCATCGATGTTTGGGAAAGGGTTACGACCCCACCAGGCACCTTCATGGTACAAGTGTGTCCATTCCCATGCCTGACAGCTCAGGAAGGCGAAACCGCCTATGATTGTCCAGATAAGCCATTTGGCGACGGTTTTCTTATCTCTCATGTGACCGGCATGTACAGCCAGTACCATGGTTACAGAACTCATGATGAGAATGAAGGTCATTAAGCTCACAAATACCAGCGGCATATTGGCATGGCCCATGCCGGGAAATGATTTGAACACTTCATTGGGATCAGGCCAGGAGGTGCTGGAAAACCGGATGGTACCATATGATATCAACAAGGCGCCGAAAGTGAACGCATCTGACATCAGGAAGTACCACATCATCAACTTGCCATAGCTCACATTAAAGGGAGAATATCCTCCGGCCCACCATTTTTTCTTCGCTGTAACTGCTGTATCCATTGTTAGTTTTATAAAATTTTACAAAGTTTATCTGGCGATACTTAAAAAAATTAACAGGTAAATCCACAGTATGTCCACGAAATGCCAGTAAGTGGCTGCCACTTCAATGGGCACTGCGCTATAGGTGCGTACACGGGTTCTGTAGGCCCTGCCAAACATAACGAGTAGTGCAACTACACCACCCAATACGTGCAACATGTGTACGCCTACGATTACATAAATAAATGAAGCCGAAACCGGCCCGTTCAGGGGTAGCCCCACAGATTTCAACTGCATGAAACCAATCCATTGACACACGGCAAATGCTACGCCCAGTATTGCTGTGATAGTGATCAGCTGCTTGTAACGCTGCATATTCCTTTCTTTAAATTGCTTTAAAGCCAGGTGAATGGTTAAACTACTCAGTAAAATTACGGCAGTAGATAACCAGAAAATATGCGGCAATTCAAATGCCAGCCAGTTTGCCTGTGATCTCTTCACAACGTACGCACTGGTAAACCCGATGAACATCATGGTAATGCTACCCATTGCTATCCATAGGGAATATTTATGCGGATGTATTTTTTTACGTTGTATGCTCATTGTATGCATCACTCCTTCTTTTTTAAACCTTGTCAAGCAGCTGTGCCAGCTGAATAACGGTCAGATAAATATAAGAACCGAACATCAGTTTACGCGCCGCAGGAACATCATTCTTTCTGTACAGGTTAATAGCCCGGTACAGAAAAAACAGCCCTGCAAGGATAGCCACGATGGCAGAAATACCACCTGTGATCTTTAACAGGTAAGGTGCTACGCCTGCCGGTATCAGCAATAATGCATACGTGGCAGCCTGTAAAGCAGTAAACCTGTTGGGTTCACCGTTTGCAGGTAATAGCTTGAAACCCGCTCTGGTATAATCTTTATGCGCAATCCAGGCAATAGCCCAGAAATGCGGGAACTGCCACAGAAACTGGATAGCAAATAAAGACCAGCCATCTTCACTAATGCTATTGGAGCCTGCCGCCCAACCGATTAACGGCGGTAAAGCACCCGGAATAGCACCCACTAACACAGCCAGTGAATTCCATTTCTTCCATGGTGTATATACAAAACCATATATGATCAAAGAAGCCAGACTTAGTACAGCACTCAGCCAGTTAAAGCAATAGGCCATGATAAATGTACCTGCCAAACCGGTTATCACCGCTATTCCGATCGCTTCTCCTTCAGTCATCCGACCGGAAGGTAAAGGACGCGGAGCTGTGCGTGCCATTAACTTGTCCGTATTTTTTTCCCATATCTGGTTGATGGTATTCGCTGATCCGGAAACCAGCAACCCACCGGCAAATAATAAAAGAACTTTAACGAGATTAAACTCCACACCAGGCACCAGCAGATATCCTACCACAGATGAAAACACCACCATGAAGGTGAGATTAAACTTCATTAACTGAGAGTAATCTTTCACCTTACTCGCTACTGCATACGATGACGACAACTTTATGGAGTTTTCTTGCAACATGTTTTTTCTATCCACATTCCGGGTTTTAATCCGGAACAAATTTACAAACTCACAGTGAACCGGATTCCGGAAGAAAGGTTATGTTAAACCGCTCTTCCGGCATCCTGAATATATTTTAGTGTTCTGATTCATTCGGTCCTATAGGCTCAGTTTGTGGAATGAAATCCCTTCCATCCTTACTGTAATCATAAGCCCAACGGTATACTTCCGGAATTTCGCCAGGCCAATTACCGTGACCGGCGTGAATAGGTGTAGTCCATTCCAGTGAAGTAGCTTTCCATGGGTTCAGTTCCGTCATTTTTCTTCCTTTGAAGATACTGTAGAAGAAGTTGAAAACGAACAACAGCTGTACAGCAAATACCAGGATTACCACGATACTGATAAATTCGTTCAATCCATGGAATTGGTTGAATGATGACCATCCGGATACATCATAATACCTTCTTGGCATACCCGCCATGCCTTCGTAGTGCATAGGCCAGAAGATCAGGTAAGAACCAATCATGGTAATCCAGAAGTGGATATACCCGATGGTGTTATTCATGAAACGGCCATACAGTTTAGGGAACCAGTGGTAGATACCGGCAAACATACCAAAGAAAGCAGATACACCCATTACAATGTGGAAGTGGGCGATCACAAACATGGTATCATGCAGGTGAATATCGATAGAAGAGTTACCTAACCAGATACCTGTTAAACCACCGGAGATAAAAGTGCTCACAAAACCGATAGAGAACAGGGAAGCCGGTGTAAAGCGGATATTTCCTTTCCATATGGTGGTGATCCAGTTAAATACCTTGATGGCGGACGGTACTGCGATCAATAATGTTAAGAGTACGAAGAATGCACCGAGGAACGGATTCAGTCCTGTTACGAACATATGGTGCGCCCAAACCAGGAAGGCCAGGATACAAATGGCGAACAGGGAACCGATCATGGCGAGGTAACCGAAGATTGGTTTGCGTGCGCTAACCGCCAGTACTTCAGACACCATACCCATGGCAGGGAGAATGATAATATATACCTCAGGGTGACCCAGGAACCAGAATAAATGTTGATAGAGGATAGCACTACCGCCTTCGTTTGCCAGTGCTTTACCAGCGATAAAGATATCAGACAGGTAGAAGCTGGTGCCAGCGTGACGATCCATCAGCAGCAGGATGAAACCTGACAGCAGAACAGGGAAAGACAATACGCCTAATACGGCAGTAAAGAAGAATGACCAGATTGTTAATGGCATTTTGGTCATGCTCATCCCTTTGGTACGCATATTCAGCAGTGTAGAGATGTAGTTCAAACCACCCAGCAGCTGAGAAACAACAAACAGCGCCATACTGGTTAACCACAAATCCACCCCTATTTTAGAACCGATAGCAGCATCTCCCAATGCACTCAGTGGCGGATACATTGTCCACCCTCCGGAAGCAGGACCCGTTTGTACAAACAGGGAAGCCATCATTACCAGGCTGGCCGTGAAGAAGAACCAGTAGCTCAGACAGTTCATGAAAGGAGAAGCCATATCACGTGCACCTACCTGCAAAGGAATCAGGAGATTCGAGAAGGTGCCGCTTAATCCGGCTGTTAATACAAAGAATACGAGAATTGTGCCGTGCATTGTTACTAATGCATAGTAGGCTTCGGGAGTTATACGGCCACCTTTGGCCCAGTGACCCAGTATGCTTTCCAGCCAGGGGAAAGTAGCATCGGGAAAGCCCAGTTGCAAACGGAACAATACAGAAAAGAAGGCACCAATGATAGCCCAGATAATACCCGTGATCAGGAATTGTTTGGCGATCATTTTGTGGTCCATGCTGAACACATACTTCGAAATGAAACTGTCTTCATGATGGTGCTCATGATCATGATGCTCATGCGCGCCGTGCATTACCTCCTGTTGACTGTGCAATGTTGCTTCGTTACTCATAATCTGTTCGATTTATTAATAAACTAACTCCCGGGAAGTATTATCGTTTGTCAGTTTTTATTTTAGTTTTTTAATTACTGCGTCAAAAAAATCTTCTACACAAAATTACGGCTTACTTGGTATTGGCAGCCACAGTTTTTTGCGTGCTATCTGCTTTAGGTGCATCAGGCGAAGCCGGTGCAGCAGCGGGATGAGCCAGTGCATACTGTAATGGCTGTTTTATCACCCAGGCGTCATATTCCTCCTGAGTTTCCACCACAATCACTCCTCTCATGGAGTAGTGACCAACACCACACATCTGATCGCAGGCAATTTCATAGGTAAAATCAGGGTTGCCGGTTTTTTCCCTCATTTCCTTGGTCGTATACTTAGGTGTAAACCACAGGGTAGTTGGGATACCCGGAACCGCATCCATTTTCATACGGAAGTGAGGTAAACCTACGTCATGGATAACATCGCGTGAACCAATTACAAATTTTACCGGTTTGTTTACTACCAGGTGGACTTCTGTTGCCATGAAGTCGTCTTTACCCAGTTGATCGTCCCAGTCCATACCCAGTGGGTTGCTGGCTGCTTCGTCGATTTTCTTGAAATCGCGGCGGCCCAGCTGACCATCTTTACCGGGGTAGCGGATAAGCCAGTTAAATTGTTTACCGGTAATTTCCACTATTGCTGCATCTTTGGGAGCATCAGAAGTTAACTGGAACCAGTGTTTCAAACCAAAGGCCACCAATACGGTGAGCGCGATGGCCGGGATAACGGTCCAGATCACTTCCAGTTTATTATTATGCGGGAAGTAAAATGCTTGCTGCCCTTCTTTTTCCTGGTATTTAAATGCGAACCAGAATAAAAGGATCTGTGTAACTACGAATACGATACCGGTGATAGCCAGTGTTACGTAGATAAGGGTATCTACCCCTTCCCCCTGCACGGATGCAGACTCACCCAGGATTTTGCCTTTCAGCAAATCATTACAGTAGTAAACGCCAATAAGCCCCAGCACCAGGAATGCTATCAGCAGATAACCATTTATACGGTTACTTTGCTGGCGCGCTTTCTTTTCTCCCTTCAATATGGACACATATTCGCTCGCCTTCGAAATCTGGAAGATGACTATGAATATGAGAACAACAACTAAGACTGCTAATAATCCTGACATTGCTATATGAAATAATTAAGTTATCTAATGCTTTTCTATTGCCTAATCTCCGTCACACGCTTAGGTGTGGTGAACGATACTTTCTTTCAGATATGGATGATTTTTCGGAACCAGAGAAGCTTTAGTAAGCTGGTTGGCAACCAGGAAAATGATCAGTCCTACGAAACCCAGTCCGAGACCGAATTCATACCAAGGGAATACCAGGGATTTTACGGTAGCCGGATAAACCATCTGCCAGAAATCCAGCCAGTGACCGAAAATGATCACAATAGCGATGAATACAATGGCAGTATAATTACGTTTAGTATCTCTTTTCATCAGGAACAACAACGGAGCAACAAAGTTGATCAGCAGGTTCAGGAAGAAAATCGGTCTCCATTCGCCCCATACACGTGGCTGGAAATATTCTGTTTCTTCCGGCATGTTGGCATACCAGATCAGCATGTACTGGGAGAACCACAGGTAAGTCCAGAAGATGCTGAAAGCAAACATGAATTTACCCAGATCGTGCAGGTGTTCTTCATTTACAAAAGAAAGGTACCCTTGTTTTTTCAGGTAAACAACGAACAGTGATATCAGTGCCAGACCGGCAACCCAGGTGCTTGCGAAAGTATACCAGCTGTACATGGTAGAGAACCAGTGTGCATCGAGGCTCATCAACCACATCCATGGAGTGGTAGAGCCTACGCTCAGAGTATATATTACCAGGAAGCCGCCACAAATAACGGTATTTCTCCAGAGCAGTTTGCGGCCGGTTTCAGGACGCAGATCCCATCCATCTTCTTCGATGGACATTTTACGCAGTTTCAGCGTAAACCAGATCCACAATGCCAGGGTGATAACGGTAGCAGTTGTGAAGAAGCTTTTACTCAGGAAAGGAGCTTTCCAGGAAAGGATCTTATCTTCCGCAACGTGGTGTGCATTTACCCAGTGGTAAACTTCATCTTTCCCGCCAAACACCAGGATCATTACAATTACAAACAAGATGGCAGACAATGCAGGTACTGCCATTGAAATAGCTTCAGGAATACGACGGAAGGCAATTTGCCAACCACCATGCGCCAGGGTAGTAGCTGCTATAAAGAAGGTACTGGCCAATGTAATCAGCAAAAAGTAGCTGCTGTTTTGCAACAGACCGGCCCAGAACCGTGCCGCGTTCTCACCTCGAAACGCAATTAATCCGATCAATAAAGTCAGCAAGCCCACGCCCATTAACACGAAGCTGGTCCTTTTTAATCTTGCCGGTACTACAAATTGGTCTTTCATTACTGTATATTAAAATACTTGATTGAAATTCAGTTTTAACTCTCTTATTTAGCTGCCGCGCTATCTTTAGCAGGAGCCGTTTCAGCAGAAGGCTGGGCTACTGCACCAGGCTGTTTGCTCTTTATATAAGCAGCAATCTGCCAGCGTTGTGCTCTGTCGAGCTGACTGGCGTAGCTACCCATCATGTTATAGCCATAAGTCATTACGTGAAACAGGCGGCCTTCTGTGTAACCGGATTTTGCACCGGCAACCAGGTTGGCAGGGGCTGCGGGGTAAGGGCCGTCGCCACCTTTATAAAGAGGTCCGTTGCCATCCAGCGCAGTACCGTGGCAAATGCCGCAGTAAATATTGAAAATACGCTCTCCTTCTTTCAGATCTGCCGGTGTAATAGCCAACGGATTCTTCACCAGATTCGCCAGCGCCGTATCTGATTCTTTCAGATGGTATGGCAATAGTTCACCTCTTTTTACTGTTCCTTCCACTGGCTTAAGGCCTGACAAACGAGCACTGTAAAATTCATACGCACGGGATTGATACATGTCGGGCATATAAATCCTGCCGGGCTTTCTGTTGTGCTCCCCCTTATTACAGGCTGCCAGGAAAGCTCCAGTTGCCAATGCGGCTACAATCAATATGTTGGAAGTCCTTTTCATCAGAAATTATTTATCTAGCTTTCATTAGTTCTTGCTTGCTCAAATCCTAATGTCGCAACTGTATATTTTAGCTGTTATTGTAATTAAGCGTTTGTGGTCTGGACCTGACGGAGATAAGGCTCATCATCCTTATCAAACCTTCCGAACCACCATCCTGCTTCAGCCCGCTGCTCATTGATCTCATGTGCACCTGCAGCAGCAAGGAAACTCTTCACTTCCTCGGCATTGGTTTTTTCTGTCAGTTCAATAACCATTACAAACTTGTCATCTGTCTGTCTGGGGTGAAAAATGTGTTTTTTCACGCCTGGCATGATCTGGCAAAGCCAGCAGAAAGTATATACCATACCCACTGCTGAAAATAATACCGTCAGCTCAAAGGTGATCGGAATAAATGCCGGTAACGGGAAATGTGGTTTACCACCAATATTCAGCGGCCAGTCTACATTAAATACCCAACTCATGAAACCTAATGCCGTAGTGGTACCTGTGATGCCGTATATGAAACCTGCTGTATGAAGGCTGGTTTCTCTTAAACCCATTGCATGATCAAGGCCGTGAACAGGAAAAGGAGTGTATACATCGTGCAACTTGTAGCCGGCGGTACGTACTTTTTTTACCGCTGGAAACAACACTGCCTCATCGTCAAACAAGCCTACAACAAAATTTTTAACAGCCATATATTTAAAAATTCAAATTCCAAGTAATTAATTCTGTCTATTCATCTTTTAGTGTGCATGTGCTGCATCATGAGCAAACTTCTCCGGTGTCTCTTCTTCGTATACTTCCATTTTCTCTTTAAAGTTTTCTCCGGAAGTTTTCAGGATTGCCTTGATTTCTGCCAGCGCAATTACCGGGAAGTATTTGGCAAACAGGAAATAGCAGGTGAAGAACAAACCGAATGTACCCATGTAGAAACCTACTTCAGGCCAGGACGGACGATAGTATGCCCAGCTGGATGGCAGGTAATCGCGGTACAGGGAAGTACAGATGATTACAAAACGTTCAAACCACATACCGATGTTCACAATAATAGACATGATGAAAGTCACGGTTACGCTTCTTCTCATTTTGCGGAACCAGAATACCTGCGGTGTAACAACGTTACACGTCATCATGATATAGTAAGACCAACCCAACGGACCGGCAGCACGATATTTAAAGAAGGAATCAAATTCGTAAGGGTTAGCGCCATACCATGCCATGAATAACTCAGTCAGGTAAGCACAACCTACAATAGAACCCGTCAGTACAATTACCTTGTTCATGGCCTCCATATGGCCCAGGGTAATATATTCTTCCAGGTGTAATATTTTACGTGTGATGATCAGCAGTGTTTGTACCATCGCAAATCCCGAGAAGATCGCACCCGCCACAAAGTAAGGAGGGAAGATGGTGGTATGCCAACCGGGAATTACGGAAGTGGCAAAGTCAAAAGATACAATCGTGTGTACAGACAGTACCAGTGGTGTAGCCAGACCTGCCAGTACTAATGACAGCGACTCATGACGTTGCCAGTGTTTGGTAGAACCTGTCCAGCCAAAAGAGGCCACACCGTATAATAACTTGCGTAATTTAGTTTTAGCCCTGTCACGAACGGTAGCGAAATCCGGTAACAGACCAGAGTACCAGAACAACAGGGAAACGGTAAAGTAAGTAGAGATCGCAAATACGTCCCAAAGGAGCGGGGAGTTAAAGTTTACCCATACTGAACCACGGGTATTAGGATAAGGCAGGATAAAGAACGCCATCCATACACGACCCATGTGAATAATCGGGAACTGGCCTGCGCACATTACCGCAAAGATGGTCATGGCTTCTGCCGCACGGTTCACCCCTGTACGCCAACCCTGGCGGAACAAGAGGAGGATAGCGGAGATCAGTGTACCGGCGTGACCAATACCTACCCACCATACGAAGTTGGTAATATCCCAACCCCAACCCACAGTTTTATTCAGGTTCCACACACCAACACCGAAATAGATCTGCCAAAACACTGAGAATGCACCAAAGCCCAACAGTGTCAGTGAAATAAAAAAGCCTACATACCACAATTTCCCAGGCTTCCCTTCAATGGGACTGATGATATCTTCCGTTACCTGGTGATAATCCTTAACCCCGTCTACCAAAGGTTCTCTCAGTGTGGATTCGTATTTTAAATTCATATTCTATAAGCTTTAGCTGCTAGCTTCTAGCTACTAGCCCTTGTCTTTTGTTATGATCTCAGATTCTGTGACTTCTTACTCTGTCTTTTCTCTTAACGATGACCTGTTAAAAGATATTAAGCGTGATGCGCTTCTTCCTTATGTGCAGATTCTGCTTTAGGAGCGGCATCTTTATTTCTGATCTTAGCCAGGTAGCTGATAGAAGGCAGTACGTGTGTTTCTTCCAACACATAGTACATTCTTTCTGTTTGCTCCTCGTTACGGATCTTGTAGATTTCGCTATTCTTATCGTTGATGTTACCAAAAACGATCGCATCAGCACCGCAAGCTTGCTGGCAGGCAGTTTTAGCAGCACCATCTTTCATTGGGTGACCTGCTTTCTTCGCATCCAGTTTAGCTTCCTGCAAACGCTGCACACAGAATGAACATTTTTCCATCACACCACGGCTACGAACCACTACATCAGGGTTCAGTACCATACGGGTGAGGTTATCGTTCATATCAGCTACATCATACAGGTTATTTTCAAAGCTATCAGCACCATTCCAGTCTCTCCAGTTCAGGCGACGCACTTTATAAGGGCAGTTATTCGCGCAGTAACGGGTACCGATACAACGGTTATAAGCCATCTGGTTAAGACCTTCAGAACTGTGGTTGGTAGCACCTACCGGGCAAACGTTTTCGCAAGGCGCGTTATCACAATGCTGACACAGCATTGGTTGGAACACTACTTCCGGATTGTTTTCATCACCACTGAAGTAACGATCGATACGGATCCAGTGCATTTCATGCGCTTTGATCACTTCTTCTTTACCTACAACAGAAACGTTGTTTTCAGCCTGACAGGCAATTGTACATGCACCACAACCAAAACAGGTGTTCAGATCGATGGACATGCCCCATTTGATACCTGGGTAGCTGTAGTTAGGATAAAGGGTAGCATCCTTACGGAAATCTTTACCGAACTTCTTCAGCTCTAACCTGTCTGCGTTTACTTCCACCGGATTCTTGATGAATTCTTCGAGGGTAGTTTCTTTAACGATAGGACGGCCTTCGTAGCTATTATGGGTTTGTGTTAAACCAATTGGATATTTTTCGCCGGTAGCTTCAACAGTAGCATCGATAGAGAAGTAATCGCGTGTCTGACCGTTGGAGGCAACCAGTGGATAAGCATTTTTACCGATTAAGCCGGCAGCTCTGCCTGTATTGGTGCTGTGACCGTAACCAACTGCAATGGCAACTACATCAGGATGTATGCCCGGAACAATCAGCAGCGGCAGCTCGATTTCCTTACCGTTGGCTTTTATTTTCAGTACTTTTTTATCAGCATTGATTTCGTAATCGTCTCCCAGTTGCATGGAGAACTTCTTAGCGAGTGTGTTGGAAACACAGGCGTAGTTGTCCCAGGTAGCGCGGGTGATTGGATCAGGCATTTCCTGCAACCATGGGTTGTTAGCCAGTTTACCGTTACCGATCGCTACTTTTTCATACAGTACCAGTTCGTATTGACCACCTTTCTTACCGCTGTTGATTTTAGCAGCAGCACCGGCTATATCACCGGCGAAAGAAGCACCACCTAAAGCCGGAGCAGTAGCTGGTTCAACAATACCGTCCTGCAATGCTTTGTCCCATGCTTCCTGGCTGCCCAGTTTGCTGATCCATTCATTTTTCAGGTAATCGGCCCAGATGGTAGTGTTACCAGCCCAGGTGAGTAAGGTATCCTGTACCGCACGTGTTTTGAACAGCGGCATGATAGTAGGCTGTGCAAAGCTGGTGTAACCTGCTCTTGCTTCTGCATCATTCCAGCTTTCGAGGAAGTGATGATCAGGCGCAATATATTTACACAGCTCAGTAGTTTCGTCTTGTCTGTCGTTGAAGGATACAGCCAGTTTCACTTTTTTCAGTCCTTCTGCAAACTTCTGTGACTCGAAATAATCGTAAACGGGGTTAGCGCCGTAAACCAGCACAGCACCAATGCTGCCTGCATTCATGTCGCTTACCAGTTGCGTCATATCGCTGTCGATACCCTGACGGTAGTTAGCCGGAGATGCCCAGTCGATAGTAGTACCATTAGCGCCTACGATATTGTTGATGGCGTTAACGATCAACTGTACGTTTACATCGTTGGAACCGCTTACTACCAGTGCTTTACCGGTGTTAGCTTTCAGTTCCTTCGCTGCTTTGGCGATCCCTTCTTTTACGCGTGCATCTGCAATAGCGGGTGCTGTAACGCTACCACCTACAGCAGCCAGCAGCGCCAGTGCGATGGCACCGGTTTCTGAAGGTTTGTGTGTATATCTTTCGTCCGCGTTTGCACCGGTCAGGCTCATCGTGCTTTCGAACTGGAAGTGTTTGGACATTTCCGGTTTTTTAGCATTGATTTTACGTGTTTGTGCAAATTGACGGGAGTATTCAACCGGGTTGAGCCAGGTTCCCAGGAAATCGGCACCCAGACTTACGATCGCTTTGGCATTGTCAAAGTGATAGGAAGGGATGGTTCTTTTACCGTAGGAAGCTTCGTTGGCCTGCAGCATGCCGGAATAGGACACTGCATCGTATACAACGTGGCGGGAATTAGGGTATTTACCCAGGAATTCGCCGATCACTTTTTTAGTAGACGGGCTGAGAATAGAAGAGCTCAATAAAACAACAGGAGCACCGCCTAATCCGGCTAGTGCTGCACCTATTTGTTTATCCAGTTCTGCCCAGGTCGTTTCCGTACCGCCGATCGATGGGAAACGCAGGCGGGCTACGTCGTACAGGCTCAATACAGCGCCTTGTACTTTTGCTGAGGTAGCACCATGTGTGATGGTAGACAGCGTATTACCTTCTATCTTGATGGGGCGGCCTTCGCGGGTTTTCACCACTAACGGCACATATTCACCATCAATAGAATAAGAGGAAGCATAATAATTGGCTACGCCGGGTGTTATTTCTTCCGGTTTGTTTACGTAAGGAATAGCTTTCTGTATAGGTGTTTCACAGCTGGCAGCAATAGTAGCAGCAGCCGTGGTGAAACCCAGGTACTTCAGAAAATCCCTGCGGGGGGTAGTAGCATTCAACAGGCCTTCACTCTCAAATGGCAATTCTTCACTGAATTCGTTCTTCACAATTTCCTGATGCGCATCGGTATTGTGCAACTCCTCCAAGCCTTTCCAATACTTTTTTTGCTCCATGTTATATTAACGAGTTACGTTTATAAATTTGATATCTTCTGAAACATTTTCAAATTTTCTGATCCCGAAATTTTTGCATTTAAATCTCAACCTGAAAAAATGAAAAATTGCTAATTCCTTCCTAGTAGTGACATTTTTGACATTCAGTACCACCCACCATCTCAACAGTTACGCTATCGATCTTCTTATCCTTTATGTCCTGATGAAGTTTCTCGAAAATGCTGTAATAGTTATTATCTGCAAACTGCACTTTGGTAGTACGGTGACAGTTGATACACCAGCCCATAGACAGGTCGGCGAACTGATGTACTTCATCCATTTCGGTGATGGCACCATGACAGGTCTGGCACTGTTGCTGACCGGCCACTGTATGTTGGGAGTGGTTGAAGTAAACGTGATCGGGCAGGTTATGGATCTTGGTCCATTCAATCGGTCTGCCTGGTTTGGTATATTTACCTGCTTCAGGATCCCATCCTACATAATCATATAATTTGTGGATTTCTGCTGTACCATCCACTTTTTTTCCTTCAGCGGTAAACAGCTCAGGACCAGCGTATTCTTTGATCGCCTTGTGACAGTTCATACAGATATTTTCGGAAGGGATCATAGCATGCTTGCTCTTCTCTGCGCCGGCGTGACAGTACAAACAGTTGATCTGGTTGATACCCGCATGCACCTTATGGCTGTAGAAGATCGGCTGCTCAGGCATATAGTCTTTCTGACGACCCAGCCCGATAGCTCCGTTAATAGTGAAGTAACCACCTACCATGAACAACACCAGAATAAACAGTGCGATGTAAGCTTTATTTTTATAAAAGGGGATCGATTCAGGGGTAGCAGTACCTTCTTTATCATTAGCAAGCTTGTTCAGGTTACTATTGATCTGCATCAGGATAAGTGCTACAACAGCCAACACCAGTGTAATAATACCAAAGAGGAGACTATTGTCACTGCCTTTGTCTTTAGCATCTGCAGCAGTAGCGCCGGCCGCAGGGGCAGCACCACCTGGTATTTTAACCTCCTCTACTTTAATATACGCCAGGATGTCGTCTATCTCCTCGTTACTAAACGCAGGGAAAGCCGGCATCGCATTTTTGTTATACTCAGCGAAGAGATCATTGGCGTACTTGTCGCCGGAAGCGAGGACAGAAGCGGAGTTATGAATCCACTGGTGCAATAATTTCTTATCTGGCCACCTATCCTCAACCCCTTTCAGAGCGGGACCTGTCAGCTTCTTGTGGACATTATGGCATGAAGCGCAATTTTGCTGAAATATTGCTTTACCCTTCGCTGGATCCGCAGCCTTAACTGAAGAAAACGGAATTACTATACTAGCGCATAGAATAAGCACACTCACAAAATGCTTGCGCAAAAGAATGGAAACACGACGATACACAGCCTATATAGTTTAGATTTGACCTAAAGTTTCTTAAAAGTGCGAGCAAAAATAAGACACAATGTTGACAATTTATCAACAATTATAAAATTAATTGCCTTAAATGATCTTCGATTTTGCCTGGCCCCGGCGCGCAAATTATGTTGAAAGCCTTTATGGTAGCCAACTACGTCACGCCGGTAAGTAAATCCGCTCCTGAGTTAATATTTTCTATGAGGTTGATTTTCTTTCTGGCGTAATACGCTTACACGTAATGTGGTGTAAGCTTTCCCGGGGATATAATATATATAGATGCAGATCAGAATTAAATAGTGGTCCCCTATATCCTTGCTTATATATAATATATTATGTACCTCCGCCTGTAATTCTCTGCGAGAATGCTATTTTTACCAATATAACCTGTTACCGGACCAGAATGTTCAATCTGCCCATAAAAAACATTCCCATGTACAAACTTATCTACTTATCCGTTTTTATAGCCGTTTTGGCCGCCTGTAATAACAATACCACCCCAGGCACCCAGGGCGACAGCACCGCTGCAGCTACTCCCGTCAAAACCGTCATTAAACCTGTTACCGGCACCTACCAGGGTACACTTCCCTGTGCAGACTGCCCCGGTATGGATTACCAGGTAACCCTGTTTGACGACCACACCTTTAGTGAACTTGTTGCCTACCAGGGCAGGGGACTAGGCATTGCACAGGTAGAAACCGGTACCTGGAAGCAACTCAGTGATTCTACCGTTCTGATAGAAAAGAAAACAGACAGCAGCTCATTCCTGGCCGCAGACGGCAAACTGCTCCTGCTCGACCGCGAGGGCAAACGTATTGAAGGGGCGCTGGCCACTAACTATGTCCTGAAACCAGTGGAAGGCGGCGACCGCCGCGCCCAACTGGCAGAAAAAGCAAAAGCAGGCATCCTCTTCTCCGCCCACGGCAACGAACCCGGTTGGGCCCTGAACCTGGAACGCAAAAAACTCCTTTTCTATACTATGAACGGAGATAGTGTACAGGTAGCTCTCCCGGCGGCCCGTCCCAATACTGATACCCTGAAAGTATATACCACCCCGCAGATCACCATCCAGATCCGCAATACCATGTGTATGGACGACATGAGCGGCCTCATGCAACCTAACACCGTGGATATACAAATCAAGGACAAAGTGTACCACGGCTGCGGACAATACATAAAATAAAGAATTACTTTTGCGCCAATAAAATAAATCAGGAGACTTGAAAAATATCGTCCTATTCGCGTCAGGCGCCGGAAGTAACGCGCAAAAGATCATAGACCATTTCAGAAATTCAGATAAAGGCAGGGTTTCGCTGATTGTTTGCAATAGACCCGGGGCGGGTGTTTTAGCAATTGCCGAACGTGAAGGCATTCCCAGTATATTAATAGAAAAAGACAAGTTCCTTCATACGGATACTTATATACAAATATTAAAGGAATACCAGACAGACCTGGTTGTACTGGCTGGCTTTTTATGGAAAATACCTGTCAACCTCGTACAGGCTTTTCCCAACCGTATCATCAACATACATCCTGCGCTGTTGCCGAAATTTGGAGGCAAAGGCATGTATGGGCATTTTGTACACGAGGCGGTCATCGCTGCCGGCGAAACAGAAAGCGGTATCACGATTCATTTCGTAAATGAAAAATATGATGATGGGGAAACAATCCTCCAGGAACGTTGCATCATCACCAAAGAAGATACACCGGAAACGGTAGCCCGCAAGGTGCAAGCACTGGAACATCAATGGTTTCCGGTAACTGTGGAACGATTATTGTCGATTTAGCGGCCAGATTTTTGCAGTTAACTTTAGGCTGTAGCTGTTATCTTTATACTAATAACTAACAGCTACAGATTCAAATCTGATCGCCAAAAGCCATCTACAACTGTATGAAAAAGACATTGCTACTTACTGGCCTGTTCAGCTTACTTATTCTTTCCTCCTATGCACAGGACGCAGCAAAGCCATTTCACAGGAATACCTATCTCAAGGTAAATCCTACTACGTTGATCAATGAACTGGATATCTCCATTGAACAGGAAATATCCGATAAAATAAGTGTGGAATTAGGCATCAGCGGTATTTATACAGACTATCCCGATTATGTACTCTCCAAAAAAATAGATATCGGGCAGAAGAAACCCGATATCAGCACCGAACAATTTGTAGACGGCCGCGGCCTTGGATTCAGAGCCGGTATACGCTGGTACCTCATTTCAAGGGAAACAATGCCTTCACGCGCAGCGGGCACTTACTTTCAACCCGTTCTTTTCTATAAAAAAGTATTCTACTCAAACGAAGACATCGATTTTAATAATACTACCTACACCAACTCCGGCTCCAAAGATGTATTCGGATTACAGCTTTTACTGGGCCGCCAGTTTACAAAAGATAAACTGGTGCTGGACCCCTACATCGGTATTGGTGTACGCAGCAAGATCTACAATTATAAAAATTACGACAATACGGATACCGGCGTACACCGCAACGATGGCAAGCTGGTGAGCGTACTCCCCAGCCTGCAACTAGGTATCAAGTTCGGATTGAACCTGCGTAAATAAGCTAAAAAGGCACCATCACTTTAGCACTGAAATTTCTTCCCATATTATAAATACCCAGGTGTCCTCCGGGAGAAGCACTGTAATATTCAAAATATTTCAGGCGGTTCATGTTGGCCTGATAAGCAGTGTTGAACACATTATCCAGCTGCAGGAACAACTCACACACCGTCTTGCCCTTTTTGTTGGTAATGCCCGTACCCGCACCCACATTAAACAGCGTATATCCTGCTGTAAATGTTTCGGTATCATCTACCCCGTAAAAATGAGATTGTGCTGCAAAACGATCTGCTTCCACACGGCCGTATATTTTGGAAAATACCCCAACAGTACGTTGTGCTGTAGCCCGCAGTTCTGATCGTATATGCATCGGCGGTATAAAGGGCAGATAGCGCACCAATGTACCATGTGAACGAATCAACTCCTCATTCCGGTTCAATCCCTCCGTATAGGCGATACTGTTATTCATGGTTAACCAGGCGATAGTACGCGGATGAAGGTTAACACTTACCTCTGCACCATACAACCGCGCCCTGGATTGCTGATAGCTATACGTTGTATTTCCTGGTACTATTACTACCGGATCACCATTATCGTCGTATAGCCGTGACTGATAGATGTAGTTATCAATATTATTATTAAATATCTCCACGCTGATATCCAGATCGGGCAGATAAGCCAGGAAGCCAATATCTTCCTGTAAACTAAACTCCGGTTTAAAACCGCGGTTGCCCAGGTATACAATATGTGCGCCCGGATCCAGGCCATTGGAGCCGATTTCAGTAATGTTTGGCGCGCGGTATCCGCGTGCAATATTGGCTTTGAACAGTACACGCTGGCTCAGGTTATAGGTAAATCCAAGACTGCCGGATATACCGGTGTAATTGTGCCGGAAGGAAGGAAACTGCAATACTGCATCAGCAGTATCCGGCAGCTGCGCATGTTGCTCAAAACCATTTTCCTTATTGATGCCCACATAAAAATCATTCCATCGTATATGCCTGCTGTCATAACGGATCCCGCCGGAAACATCCAGCTTTCCGATTGATTTTTTAGCAAAGAAAAAACCACCGATATCAAACAGGTTATAATCAGGGATCGGAAAATTAGTGCCGTCTTTACTCCGGTTTGACTGGTACATACCGTTTACACCTACCGTAGCTTCTATTCCTTCCAAAGCAGGAAGATTATACCGCACATCATAGTTTAGTGTATTGAGCACCACGTAGAGTCCAGGCTGGACAGGCACTTCCGGGTGATTATATTCCCGGCGGATACTGCGCTGCAAACCAATAGTTGTATTTATATCTCCACTACCAACTATCCATTTTGTATGATTATATACCCGGTAATGCTGGATGCGCTGGTGCAATGGATTGAGTGTGTAAGTACGCAATTCATTTTCCGGCACAACAGGGCGGTTTGTGATATCATCGGTTTCGTTTACCTGCCTTGTAAACTTTCTTGTCAGCGAATCCCGGCTACCATCAGGGATTTCCTGCATATTATCGTACAGGGTGGCGCCCCATTGTGAGTACCCCCACGACTTATCCACCCTCGCCAAAGCAGAAAGATTATATTCTTTGAACGCGGTACCGTAAACAAATCCGTCAATTTTATTCCGATAGTTATGTGCTGCTTTGGCAGTACCCCGCAATACAAATTTCCAGTCATGCTGTTGATATGCCAATCCCAGCGAAGAGCCGGCCATGCCATTGTTGCTATGATAGTCTGCCAGGAAGCTGCCTGCCAGTTTTTCTTCTTCCACTACCGGAATATCCGGGATCATATTGATCACGCCCGCCAGTGCATCAGAGCCATAAGTAAGACTGGCAGGACCTTTCACTACTTCCACCCTGGAAATACCGTATTGATCTATTTCGATACCATGCTCATCTCCCCATTGTTGTCCTTCCTGTCGTATACCATCATAGAGTGTAAGTACCCTGTTATATCCCAGGCCGCGAATAAAAGGCTTGGAAATATTGGGGCCGGTAGTGACAGCACTTACACCTGGAATACCTTTTACAATAGCATCAATCAGGTTGCTGTTCACGTTCATGTTCATTTCTCTTTTACCTATAACGGCAATGGGTATAGGATTTTTACGAACAGCTGTGGCGCGGGAAACACCGGTTACCACTACTTCATTTAATTTTGAAAGATCTTCTTCCAGTGAGATGTTCAGCACAGTGGTTTCGCCCGCGCTGATACTTCTTTTAAGTAGCAGTGGCTGGTATCCCAGCATAGATATTTTTATTTCGTAGGTACCGGGTTTAATATTCGTCATGATAAAAAAACCATACAGATCGGCTGTGGCACCTGTACGTAGCGCAGGCACCGAGATGCTGGCAAATTGTACAGGCTTGCCGGCAGCAGTGATGCGGCCTTTCAGCATACCTCCCTGCGCCTGTGATAATAAAGCTGGAATAAGAGCAAACAGTAGTGTAAATAAATGTTTCATACGCAATAAGAATATAGATGAAGTAACCGGCAGCATTCAGGGGTAGTAGCAAATGCATGCTTATCCGGTTACCTTATATTATTTTCAACGAAACTATACTCTTATTTTATACTTGCCTCAAATATTATTTAGTCCAGCCTAAATAACTGAAAAAGAAGAACTTTTTCCATATCTGATTGTTAATGTGGTTCGTGTATTCTACACTGCTTACATTGACGGTGATTCAGCAAATGCGCCGCGATGATAGCAGCAGCGCCTACACTGATGATAAAGGCCGCCCAGGCAGTTGCTACCGGCCAGAAATGCCCAGCGAGCAGCAATATAAATCCCGACGCAAACAGCAACAGTGGCTGCAACCGGCGGTGGTACCGGTAATACCCTCTTCCCAAGGCTATACATCCAATGAGAAAGGAGCCTGCCAATAATCCATACTCCAGTTGTTCATTTTCCAGTAATTCCACTCCCAACAGGGGAAGTGCTGCAAATAATAATGGCAACAGCGCACAATGAACAGCACAAATCAAAGAAGCACCAATCCCTACAGCATCCAGGTTCATCCGCCGTAATATATTCTCTCCCATACCTCCGTTTTTCTTTCCGGAAACAAATCTAAAACAATTTGCAACAATGTTGCAAATAAATCTTCCTAATTTTAGCATGTGAACTATTTTTTAACGGCAGGAACCAGGATGTGCAGTACAGTAAAAAAAGTTTTTAATGAGATAAATTACCAATTGCAGCATATATAAGCACTTGTTAATCTATCCCAAAAAAGCAGTGTTCCGCTTCATTGATGTGCATCTGTGAACTATATCCTACCTTTGTATATTGAACGAAAAAAGGGATTTTACCTATGTCAAAGAAAGCGATAACATTGATTGTATTTTTTGCGGTATTGAGTGTGGGTTTCCTCGGATATGCCGGTTTTTTGATTAAAGCAGACAGGGGAACTTTTCTGGGTAAGGAAAAATTGCCGATCCTGGGCGCTCCCGGTCACGTTGTTCAAGGGTTTTCCTTTACTGACCAGGAAGGTAATACCCGGACAAAAGAAGATGTAAAAGATAAAATCTATGTGGCCGAATACTTCTTCACTACCTGCACGGGTATTTGTCCGAAGATGAATGCCAACATGGAAAAGATATACGCAAAATATAAGAACAAACCTGATTTCCTCATCCTCTCACATACCGTAGATCCTGAGCACGACAGTGTTCCGGTATTAAAAGCCTATGCAGCCAAACATGGCGCGGACGCCAAAAACTGGTGGTTCCTGACCGGCGATAAAAAGCAGCTGTATGCACTGGCACGCCAGGGTTACCTGGTAGATGACGGTACCTACACCGGAGAAGATGATTTTGTGCACACTCAATGGTTTGCACTGGTAGATAAAACAGGACAGGTACGCGGTCTCTACGAAGGCACCAAACAACAGGATGTAAATAAGCTGATCGTAGATATAGACCGTTTAATGGAAGAATAAAGTTTTTTTCATCATGGGCACCAAACAACAAATAACAGAAAGAATAGGCGTTTTATTAAGGGATAGTAAACTGAGTGTTACAGATACCAGGACCAAAATACTGGAACTGTTCATGAAAAGCAATGGCGCACTGGAACACAGTGACTTTGAAAAGCTGGCCGGTAAATCATTTGACCGCGTTACCGTATATCGCACCTTACAAACATTCCTCGATAAAGGTATTATCCATAAAATACCTACTTCAGATACTTCCGTAAGATATGCCGTGTGCAAATCGGAATGTTCTGAACACGACCATCATGATCATCATGTTCACTTTAAATGCGAAGCATGTGGCAATACCCTTTGCCTGGATGAAACAGATATCCCACAAATCCAATTACCTAAAGGCTATGCCGTTCACAATGTGGAAGTGATTGTAAGCGGGGTGTGTAAAGCATGTAAATAATTTACGGATTTACGATTTTTTGATTTTGAGATTTGAAATGCAGCGAAGATTATTTAAATATCGATCTCCGCTGCATTTCAAATCTCAAAATCAAAAAATCGTAAATCCGTAAATCATTATATTTTCTCTATCTCGCTCTTCACAAAATCAGCCAGTTCCTTTACATAAGCCGGAGAAAAATCAAACCTGATACCAGCAGCTTTATATAGTTCGGGTAGTGTTTTGGTATTACCTAAACTTAACGCCTGTACGTAGTTATTGAGCGCCTGTGTTTTATTTTCCTTGTATTGTTTCCACATGGCGATGGCACCTAATTGCGCAATACCGTATTCAATGTAATAGAAAGGTACTTCAAACAAGTGCAGTTGTTTTTGCCAAGTAATAGCACGATAATCTTCATGCCCTGTCCAGTCTACCACAGCAGGGGAGAACTCCTGTAAGATCTCCAGCCATTTGGCGGTACGTTCTTCCGTTGTATGTTGCGGATGTTCATAGATCCAATGCTGGAATTTATCAATGGTAGCAATCCATGGGAATATAGTAATGGCGCGTTCCAGTTGTTGTAAACGTGCACGGCGTAGTTGTGCTGCATCATCGAAGAAGATGCTCCAGTGATCCATGGTAAATAGTTCCATGCTCATGCTGGCTACTTCGGCGATTTCCATCGGGTATTCCTTGAAGGCACTTAGCGGCAGGTTGTGGCTCAGGAAAGAGTGTACCGCATGGCCACCTTCATGTACCATGGTGGTGAGGTCTTTCATTTGCCCGGCAGCATTCATAAAGATAAACGGCACACCGGTTTCAGACAGCGGACAGTTATAACCGCCCGGCGCCTTGCCAATACGGCTTTCCAGGTCCAGCCGGCCCATTTGTTTCATTACCCGTAAACAGTTGCCAAAGAAGGGGCCCAGTTCATCAAAAGTGGCGATGGCTTTTGTAACCAGTTCCTCACCTGTCTGGAATGGCTCGAGTGGCTTCACACCTACAGGTTCTGCTTCTGTATCCCAGGGCTTTAATGTATCCAGCTGTAGTTTTTCTTTTTGTTTTTCCAGGATCTGTTGTACCAGTGGTACGATATGCGCTTTGATGGCGTCGTGAAACTGGAAGCTGTCTTCTTTGGTATAATCAAAGCGGCCCAGTTCCACGAATTTATAGTCGCGGTAATTGGCGAATCCGGCATTCTTTGCTACCTGGTCGCGTTTCTGAACGAGGCCGGTATATAGCTGATCCAATGCAGCCCTGTCCTGTAATCTGCGGGCAGCTGTTTTGGTAAACACTTCTTCTCTCAGCGCACGGTCACTGTTTTCCAGGAACTTGGCAGCCTGCTGCAACGTATATTCCTGTCCGTTAACAGTGATCGTCATCTTGCCAGCTATCACACCGTATTGCTGTGCCATTACACTCAACTCAGCCTGAATAGGAATATTCTCTTCCCGGAACAGTTTCACCTGTTTTTCTACATTGCGGAGATATGTTTTATAGAGATCCTGATCCAGTCCTTTTACAAACGGTGTTTCCAGCAATTTTTTATTGAGCGCATCGGCATAGGGTTGCAGTTTGGGCTGTATCTCCATACAGAAGTAAGTGAAAGCTTCTTCCAGTTCTTTGCTGGTGGTATCGCATGTCATGCGGATCTGGCGCCAGCAAGCATCTTCGCTGATCACGGCTTCCAGCTCACTCATATCTTTCAACCATTGCTCCAGGTCAGCTACATTACTGATACTCCGTTCCTGCAATGCTTCGAAGTAGGGTAGCAGGGTTTCCCAGGTTGTTACTTTGAACGTCTCCGGCAAAAAGTGGCGCGGAAGTTTCTTTATATCTGCATTCATAGTCAATTTATTTTCGAATTTTCGGATTTCGGAATTTAGTGATTTTTGTGCTTTTAACAGCAGCTTTCTCCGCAGAAATTGCTCTTTCCCGGGTAACAATCAATAAATTCCTAAATGATTCAGGCTTCTATGCTACAGGAAATACCGGTAACATAGAAGCCTGAAATATTTTGGGATTTTTTTATTTTGAGATTTTTTTATTTACTGTGTAGCGAAGATTAACATTGAATAATAAATGTTGGTATTCGCTGCACGATAAATCTCAAAATCAAAAATCGTAAATTATTCTTCTGTTTTTTTCTTGCGGGGTTTCGCTACTTTCTTAGGTTCTTCGCCTTCAGCAGTAGGTTCACCTTCTTTTTTAGCTTTTGCTTTTTTGGGTGCTTTTTCTTCTGCACCTTCTTCGCCTTCTTCTTTGGTAGCTTTTTTAGCGCGGGGCTTTTTAGCCTTTTCATCGCCGGCATCTGCATCGGTGGTTACAGCCGGTTCAGCTTTTGCCTTTTTGGCAGCAGCCGGAGCAGCATTTTCTTCTTCCACTTCCTCTTCACCGTCAGCCAGGATTTCCTCAAATTTCAGCAAATCATTTGCTTTAAGGATACCAAACCATTTCACCATTTTCTTCATATCACTCACGTATACCCTTTCTTCATCGAATTCAGGGAATACGCTCTGGAAATAAGTTTTAATAGCCTTATTATCTGCTTTACCATCAGCCAAAGGAAAAGCAGCCGCTTTTTCGTCCATGGCTTTGAATACTTCAGCCAGGTTTACGTTTTCGCCGGTGGTGAATACTTCTATACTTTCCAGTGGAGTAAAATTATGCACGCGGGAAGATACAAACCTTGTACTTTTATCTTCCAGTGACCTAACGATAGCGCCATCTTGTTTGCTGGCAATTAACTGAAACAAACCGCCCAATCCGGTTACTGCAACAATTTCTCTGTACTGCATGTTCAAATTTTTAGGAAGCGCAAATATAAATAATTATAATAGATTGCCCGCTGACAAATTTTCACTAGAAAAAAGCCGTTAGCAGGGGGCCCCATTAATTCAACTTTCGTGCCATGACCAGGGCGTGTTTCCAGCGTTTCACCTGACCTTTGAGGTTAAATATCTCTATAAAAAATATATAAATCCCTGCTGGTAAAACTACTGTATTTTCTCCAAATCCATCCCAGTTTACAACGCCTTTATTTCCCAGTAAAATATTCCGGGCAAGATAACGTACCGGCCTGCCGCTGGCGTTATAAACAGTCACATTGCCGATCCAGCCAGGTTCCGGCAACAGGTACGACAGCACCGCCTGGTCATCAACGCCGTCGTTGTCCGGCGAAAAAATGGCCGGAGCCAGTGAAATATTCACCCCTGTTTCCGGTGCTGCCCACTGCTGCGAATTAGGATAACCGGGCGTAGCATAACCCGCAGTGGCAGCAGCAGATTGCCAGTTGTCCGTATCCGTTGCCGGCCTGTTATAATCCAGCCGTTCCAGCGACACACCTTTTAACTGGCTGGCCAACCGAAAATGCAGACTTATCGTATAAGGCACTTCATCCAGTACCAGGCTGTCGGCACGCAGGAGTACCACGGTACCTTCTTCTACCGGCATCGTAGGCAGACTACTTACCTCCGCTATGCTTTCCAGGGATTTACAGGTGTAATACGCGCATAACAGGTCGGCATATGTAGTTAAGGCCAGCAGTTGTCCCGGTAACAGAATATGGCCTTCCGGTGCTATATTTTTAATGATGTCCAGGTTGCCGGCCGCCTTTCTGGCGCATATGCGCACCTGTTGCAGGTCTATCACTTTATTGCTACGGTTATATAATTCAATGAACTTTGGAATACCGGGTGGCGGATTAAACAACACTTCATTTATAACCAGGTCCGATGCTTCCGGTAATTGTGGAAGCCCAAATGCAGCCGTATTTTTTAAACCGCTCTCAGGGCCACCACAACTGGTTACGCCGGTTACAGTTACATTATATACCCGATCCGGCTGCAAGGCAGCGGATAATTGCAGGGTGACTGTATTAAATAATGGCGGCGTTACCGTGACGGCTGTTACAGATCCGTCACTCAGCTGGTAATGCGCAGGATCCGCGGCCACCAGGCTGTCTACCGTTTTACTGAAGTGCAGGATAATGTGCTGGCTGTCCGCCACCGCTACGTAGTACAGGTCCGGGCGGGAAAAATCAGTGGTGATAGCTGCGGCAGCATTGTAAGTACCGGGTGTACCACCGGTAGCGGAAAGGGAAGCGCACCAGTTTATTTTACCACAGCAGGGACAGGCAGCATCGATCATTTCCAGGCTGAATCCTCCCTTATCCTTGCTGGTATTGGCATACCAGGATTTATTATATGCCACCGCGTGTATAACATTTTTGTTTTCATTATACAACGTTACCAGTCCACTATCATCTGCCAGCGCGGGAAAACGGTCTACACCCACTATATTGGTAATAGGGTAACTACTCACAGCGGCGGGTGCACATAAAAGGAGTAAACCGCCCGGCTGCAGCAAATAAGCCGGCAGCACGGCTTCCCGCTTGTTTACACCCAAGCGCCAGTTTTGTAATTGTACAGGCTTACTGCTCCTGTTTCGTAACTCCACGTATTCGTATGGTGGCAATCCTGCTACAGGAGCTGGTTTAGGCATAATTTCATGAATAACAATATCATAAATGGCGGGTGCGGAAGAATCCTTCCACATCGCGGGGGCTGCAAATGCCTGTAGTAGCAGGCTTGCGCAAACAATGGGGGTATACATACTTTTCAATTTTGGGGTTACTCAAACCTACTTACAAAAATCCGGCAGTTTGTTAATTACATCTTAACAGGAATAAATAAGACACATTACTATGAAAAGAGGCCGTTATACACTAATTTTATGCTTCCAAAATTAAAAATGTAAAACAAAATGAAAGTTGCAGTAGTAGGAGCAACCGGACTGGTAGGCTCAAAAATGTTACAGGTGTTAACGGAAAGAAATTTCCCGGTGACTGAATTGATTCCCGTGGCTTCTGAGAAGTCCGTTGGTAAGGAAGTAACATTTAAGGGAAAAACCTGGAAGGTGGTAAATGCTGCAACTGCAATAGGCATGAAGCCCAATGTGGCTATTTTTTCTGCCGGTGGCAGCACCTCTCTTGAGTGGGCGCCAAAATTTGCAGCAGCAGGCATTACCGTCATCGATAATTCCAGTGCCTGGAGAATGGACCCGGAAAAAAAGCTGGTAGTACCGGAAGTAAATGGCGATGCCCTTACACAGGCAGATAAAATCATCGCAAATCCTAACTGTTCTACCATACAGATGGTGCTGGTGTTAAAACCTTTGCACGAAAAATATAAAATCAAGAGAGTAGTTGTTTCTACCTATCAGTCAGTAACCGGTACCGGTGTTAAAGCGGTAACGCAAATGATGAATGAAAGACAGGGGGTTACCGGTGAAATGGCGTATCCTTATCAGATAGATCTGAACGTGATTCCACAGATAGATGTATTTCTCGATAACGGCTATACGAAAGAAGAGATGAAGATGGTGAATGAAACGAAGAAAATTTTACGTGATGACCTGATCCAGGTAACGGCTACGACTGTACGTATTCCGGTGATGGGCGGCCATAGCGAAGCGGTAAACATCGAGTTTGAATCTGAATACGAAGTGAACGAGCTGCGTGCTTTGCTTGCAAATACACCAGGTGTAATAGTTGTAGACGATCCGTCTAAATCACTGTACCCGATGCCAAAAGATGCGCATGATAGAGACGAAGTGTTTGTGGGTCGTATCCGCCGGGATGAAACACAGGTTAAAACAGTGAATATGTGGATAGTAGCAGACAACCTGCGTAAAGGAGCGGCTACCAATGCTGTTCAGATTGCAGAATACCTCCAACAGAAGAACTGGTTGTAATCATGGTAATCATACTGTTGTGCTATGTAATTAGTGCCCTTAAAGGGCCTTAAGCGCAGCTCCCATATATGACTATACGAAAAGATATCTGTAAGTACTTAAAAGCAAGCGTTTTATCGCTTGCTTTTTTTTCTCCTTTTCATAAAAGAATAACATTCAAAACATAAAAATTACACGGAAGTAGTATTGATTTGTGACATATAAAAACCAATTTTGATAGTATAATCCTATGCCAACTATACTTTTACTAAAAGAGTAGTCCAATTTTAGAGAGATGCCGGATATTTTCGTTATTTTCTAATCAGAAAACACCCTTTAATCCTATGAAAACCAACACCAATCGTGAGCTTTTGTTAATGCATAAGTTTACCGAAGAGTGGAGTACCAACTTTTCCTCACAGGTATCCCGTATCATGAACATCGTTGATCAACAGGACACACTGGACGGAATAATTCCCATTATCGAAGTGGCAAATGTGTACAATCAGCGTTTTGCCCACGCGCGTACGGACAAAGAAAATCTGTTGAAGAACCGCAAAGCACGTCCGTTCGAATTTCTTATTCACAAAAATTAATCCTGGGCATTCCAGGGAAGATCAGGTTTATTAGTTTATAGGCTGGCAGATACCCCTTAATAAAAAACTATCCATAAACTAATAAACCTTACTTTTCTCAATCCATTGAACGGTTAATAAATTGCAGGAAGGGTTGCATGAGTGCAAATGTTTTCAGGATCTCTCTTACCATCGCCGGCTGTATACATGCTTCATCCGTAACAGGGTGTGTAACAATAAGACTTTTCAATTTAAGATAGGCAATAGCCGGGTTATCCGGTTGGTATCCCTGTGGTGCTGTTTTAAGGGCATCTCCCTCTACTTTTCCAAAATGTTTGATAAATTCTTTGTTGGAAATGATGTGTTCAAATTCTTCGAAGTTATAATCTATTTCCTGGCGCAGTTTTTTCAGCGCAGGTGCAGGCGGCATCCACAAACCACCACCGGCAAAACTATTGCCTCCGGGCTCCAGGTGAAAGTAATAGCCGGCTAACGGTGACTTCTTTCCACCTGCCTGAAAGGAGGCAGCCATATTTATTTTGTAAGGCGTTTTGTCTTTTGAAAATCTAACGTCCTTATATATACGAAAAACACAGTCTTTCAGCTGCAAACCGGCTAATGTGGCATCCTGTCTGGCCATACCGTCTATCAGTTGCTGCACCATATTCTCAAAATCTTCCTTGGCAGCCAGGTAAGTATCTCTGTGCTCATCAAACCAGCCTTTGTTATTATTCAACTTGAGTGACTTCAGGAATTTCAACGTGGAAGGTTGTAACATCTTATTTTTTTTACCAAGATAATGATCTGCCGGTTATGATTAAAATACCCGGAAAGAATTAAATCGTCCTGTCAGAAAAAAAGAAAGCCACCCCTGCCGGGATGGCTTTTGTTGGTTGGGGCTTTTCAATCTTTCTTCTTTCAAAATGAGCCAGATTCCGTTTTTAAAAATGGTATACTGCGGCTAACAGGACATTAGAGGTCAGATTATAAGGCGCCCCACCCGATTTGTTGAAAATATCGGCAGAAGCCTTATCCAGTCTGAATTCCGGGATAATAGTAAGGTTCCCTGCTTTATAGTTAAATGATAAGGTGCCTGCCAGCACATCCCCACCATCCGGCACGCCGCTGAATACTTTGAGGCCGTCTTTATCACTGAAATATTCACCTCTCAGCGTAAGCCCGAAATTGTCAGTGAAGTCGCAGTTAACATACAGCGCAGATCCCCACCAGTTTTTACTCCCTGACGGTGCAGATTTATCCCTGGTATCTGAATAGGTACTGTAAGTACCATTATACCCCAGTCCCAATACTTTATTGAACTGGTAGGTGGCTACCAGGTCTACCTGGTGGTTCTGGATACCAAAAGTATCTTTCCCTTCGAGGTAGTTGAGGTATAATTTGATGGGCGTTTCTGCCGGGGCAAAGCCCAGTTGTGCGCCTATATATTTATGACTGTTTAAGGTGACTGATTTAAGATCGGTAGGATTAAAAACGCCTACCATCGCGCTCAGAGAAGAGCTAAGTGCTATATCAGCTTTTACGCCGGTACTGAAAAAAGGGCCGTTACTAAACATGTAACTCATGCTGTAATTTCTGTTGAGATAGGCATCCACCAGTTCATAACCAATATGTGTGGCGTAGCTGCCAAGACTTACTTTTATTTTGTCTGTCAGCTCATAGGAAACATACAATTGTTTGATAGCCATTGACAGGCCCGTGGAGGCTTCCGGTAAATCATTGTAGGAAAATTCTCCTGCTCTTTTTCCAAAGCCGAGATCTGCTACAATGCTTCCTTTTTTAAACCCGTGTTCCACTTTCAGGGACACCATACCTAATTCAAAAGAATTATGTGAGTTGGTGAAGCTGGTTTTATTATCAGTGTAGTTACCGTTCAGGTTGTATTTATAATATACATCAGCAGAACCGGATAACTTGAACGCCGGTGCCGGCAAAGTGTCTGTAGACTGGGCGAAGGCAACAAAGGTGCTACCCACAGCGAATAAGGTCGTTAACATTCGTTTCATGTACTTATAGTTTGGTTGATAAAATGGTAAGTAACGATGCGGCCTTTTCTTGCGCGTTGTCTTGGGGGGTGCATGTTTGTTCCTCATAGAAGGAATGAATAATTAATAACTTAAAATCCGTTGCAGTTTCCACTTCTTACAGCAGACCAGCTATTAATTATCCATTCCAGTTTTTTCTAACGTTATCGCATATACGTTTTAATATAGTTGATAGAGATCTGTATCAAAGAGCTTTCTTTCATTTGCTATGATCATACGCAATATTTTTCAGGAGTGAATGAGTTCATCTTCTTCTTTGAGAAAACCGTTATCACTCACGCTTAATAATGCAGGATGATAATGTTCGTTGTGTTGTGTAACATCCAGGCCGAGTGCTTCTTCATCTTCCGTAACACGGAGCGGGTGAATAAAGTCGATCAGTTTGAAGATGGCGATAGACATCACGAAGCTGTATCCTACTACGATCAGCATACCCAATACCTGGTTTTTGAACAGGTCGAAGTTGCCATAGAACCAGCCGTCGTTGCCACCGGGGTTGATGGCTTTGGTGGCAAAAATACCAGTCAGCAACATACCCACGATACCACCTAAACCATGGCAGGGGAATACATCGAGCGTATCATCGATGCTGGTTTTTGATTTCCAATGTACCGCCATGTTAGAAATGATGGCAGCAATAAATCCGATGAATATACTTTGCGGGATAGCAACAAATCCGGCTGCGGGCGTGATAGCTACGAGGCCAACTACTGCACCGATACAGAAACCGAGTGCGGATGGTTTTCTGCCGCGGATCACATCAAAAAATACCCATGATAAACCTGCAGCAGCTGTAGCTGTATTGGTAGTAGCGAATGCGCTGGCAGCCAGGGCATTGGCGCCCAATGCAGAACCTGCGTTAAAACCGAACCAGCCGAACCACAGTAAACCGGTACCTAATAATACAAAGGGAATATTTGCAGGCTGCAACTCTTTCTTTTCTACGTGATCCTTCCTGCGTTTCAGTACCAGCGCACCAGCCAATGCAGCGCAACCGGCAGAAATATGTACCACCGTACCACCGGCAAAATCCAGTACACCCATTTTAAACAGGATGCCATCGGGGTGCCAGGTCCAGTGTGCAATTGGTGCGTACACCAGCAAACTGAATAATATCATAAACAGTACATAGGAAGTAAAACGAATCCTTTCCGCTACTGCACCAACCACCAGGGCGGGCGTAATGATCGCAAACTTCATCTGGAAGAGGGCGAACAACAACAGCGGAATAGTGGGGGCCAGGCTCCACGGGGCTCCTGACCCTACATTTTTGAACATAAAGAAAGTGGTGGGATCACCGATAAAACCGTGAACTGATTTACCAAATGCCAGACTAAATCCTACTACTACCCAAACAATGCTGATCAAACCGGTAGCGATAAAGCTTTGCACCATAGTTGAAATAACATTTTTTCTGTTGACCATCCCTCCGTAAAAGAAGGATAAACCCGGAGTCATCAGAAATACGAGAGAAGAGGCTACCAAAATCCAGGCGATATCCGCATTATTATATTCGCTCACATTGGCAAAACTGGGCAGTGTGGGAATAAAAATTCCAATTATTGCCACGATCGCAAGGAAAATGAATGGTAGATAGTCTTGAAATGTGTTTTTCTTCATAGCACTTGATTTTTAAATTTCTTAAATAAAAGTAGGTGTGAAATTTAAAACATCAAATAGAAGTCGATAAAAATAGAAATATTTAAATTTTAGGGGTGATATTTGGGATTAAGTCAATTATATTAATAATAATTGTAATGTTAATTATTATTTTTCGTCATATCAAAGTTTTTTAAGGCAGAAATAATCAGATTAAATAATTGATAATCAGATATTTGAAGAATAAATTATGAATAGATTAACATTTTTCAAAAAAGCCAAATGCCCGCGTTACTACAAGGTAGCAACATGGGCATTATCATATTGTAAATCAATAAATTATAGATTATGTAAAATAAATTACATTCTCAAACCAGCTAAAACATATTACATATAATTCTATATGCGTTTATTAAATCAGCCGGTTCATCATTGCTTCATTTCCTGTAATTCGCGTTCCATTGCAAACATCTGATCGCGTAAACGGGCAGCCTCCATAAAATCAAGATCACGGGCAGCCTTTTCCATATCCTTCTTCACCCTGGAAATAGCTTTTTCCATCTGCGGAATGGTTTTTACCGCAGCCGCAGACACTTTCGCGTATTCCATCGCATCTTCCGCTACCAGCGACAGCTCATCATGCACTGCATAAGGAGAAGACTCATCATAATGCTTGATCTGTAATACGGAAGTTTGCCCCATGATCTGCTCCTTGCTTTTCCGGATAGTGCGGGGGGTAATATTATGTGTAATATTATAAGCTACCTGCTTTTCACGGCGGCGATCCGTTTCATCAATGGTACGCTGCATACTGTCTGTCATCTTATCTGCATAAAAGATCACCAGCCCGTCCACATTACGCGCAGCACGGCCCGCCGTCTGCGTCAGGGAACGTTCATCTCTCAAAAAGCCTTCTTTATCCGCATCCAGTATAGCTACCAATGATACTTCCGGCAGATCGAGCCCTTCCCTCAACAGGTTCACACCCACCAGTACGTCTATATTACCCAAACGGAGATCCCTCAATATTTCAATACGTTCCAGCGTGTCCACTTCGGAGTGGATATATCTTGACTTAATATTAATACGTCCCAGGTACTTGTCCATTTCCTCCGCCATACGTTTGGTGAGTGTGGTCACCAGCACACGGTCGCCCTTCTGCACCCGCTTGTCTATTTCCTCCAGGAGATCATCCACCTGGTTCACACTGGGGCGTACTTCAATAGGCGGCTCCAGCAAGCCGGTAGGACGTACTACCTGCTCCACCACCACACCTTCTGTTTTCCGCAGCTCATATTCTCCAGGTGTTGCACTCACGAAAATGGTCTGGTTCAGCATATTCTCAAATTCGTAGAAGTTGAGTGGCCGGTTATCCAGCGCGGAAGGCAGCCGGAATCCAAATTCCACGAGGTTCAGCTTACGGGACCTGTCGCCGCCATACATACCGCCAATCTGCGGGATGGTTACGTGACTTTCATCCACTACCAGCAGGAAATCCTTGGGGAAGTAGTCCAGCAAACAGAATGGCCGCGTGCCTGGCTTACGACGGTCCAGGAACCTGGAATAGTTTTCAATACCGCTGCAATAGCCCAGCTCCCGGATCATTTCCAGGTCGTAATTTACACGTTCAGACAGGCGCTGCGCCTCTATCAGCTTACCATTCGCTTTAAAATACTCCACCTGGGCAAGCAGTTCATCCTGTATTTCAAAGATCACCTGTTGCATAATGTCTTTCGGCGCGAGGTAGAGGTTTGCCGGGAAGATGGCGGCATTTTCCATGGTGCCGATACGCTTGCCATTTTGCACGTCAAAACTTTCTATCTCTTCTATCTCATCTCCAAAAAAAGTAATTCTATACCCGTAATCCACATAGGGCAGGTTAATATCTACCGTATCTCCCTTTACCCGGAAATTACCCCGGTTGAAATCACCGGTAGTACGGCTGTACAAAGAGTTCACCAATCCATGCAGGAGGGTATTGCGACTTAATTTCTGTCCCTGTTCTATCCGGATGATCCCGTTTTCATAATCCGTAGGGTTACCCATACCATAAATACAGGACACGCTGGCCACCACAATAATGTCTCTCCGGCCGGAAAGCAGGTTGGAAGTGGCTTTCAGCCGGAGCTTATCCAGCTCCTCGTTAATAGCGAGATCTTTTTCTATATAGGTATCGCTCACCGGCATATACGCTTCCGGCTGGTAGTAGTCATAATAGGACACGAAGTATTCCACGGCATTATCCGGAAAAAACTGCCGTAATTCCCCATAAAGCTGGGCTACCAGGGTTTTATTGTGTGTGAGTACGAGGGTAGGGCGCTGTACTTCCTGAATTACATTGGCCACTGTAAACGTTTTACCCGAACCCGTCACGCCGAGCAGGGTCTGGAACGGTTCTCCTTCCTCTAATCCTTGTGTCAATTGTTTAATCGCTTCCGGCTGATCACCAGCAGGAGCATATGGAGCTTGTAACTTAAAAGGCATATTGAATGATCTTTTTGAGCAGTATTGTAAAAATACTAAAGAACCGGGATGTTAAAGTGTTAAAAAAGAAGCTTTAATTTAGCCCCTTAATCAAGGACGTACTTATGAGAAAAAAGATCTTAATGGGCCTGTTGCTGGCCTTTTTACTGCCTTTAGCCAGCTTTGCATGGGGTCCCAACGGTCACCGGATAGTAGCAGAGATAGCGTATCAACACCTTACACCACAAGCACGGAAAGCCATTGGTAGCATCCTTGGCCGGCAGAGCCTGGCCATGATCGCTAACTGGCCCGACTTTATTAAATCCGACACCACACACCAGTATGATCATACCAACACCTGGCATTACCTGGACTTCCCCGCAAATGTGAACCGTCCGGAATTTGACAGCTTACTAAAAGCCGCTACCGGCGAAAATTTGTATACCGAAACCCTGGCCATGATCAGCGACCTGAAAAACCGCTCGCTCTCCAAAGACAAAAAAGTATTTGCACTCACCTTCCTCGTACACATGATCGGCGACATGCACATGCCCCTCCACGTAGGAAGAGATGAAGATATGGGCGGTAACAAAATCCGTGTAACCTGGTTTGACAGACCCACCAACCTGCACCGGGTATGGGATGAACACCTGATTGATTTTCAGCAGCTCAGCTACACAGAATACACTAAAGCCATTGACATCGCCACCACCGCAGAAGTAAAGAGCCTGCAAAGCGGCACCATCGCCGATTGGCTCTATGATTCACATCTGCTGTCAGATAAAGTATATGAATACACCCAACCGGATGCAAAACTCAGCTACCGCTATAATTATGTATTTGTAAAAGATTTGAATCAACAACTCCTGAAAGGAGGATTAAGGCTCGCAGCGGTATTGAATGGAATCTTTAAATAATTTTGAGATTTACGAATTTTGGTATTTAGGAATTTAATTTTAGCGGAGATCTGAGCGACTATTAATACGCTTAGTTCTCCGCTAAATTCCTAAATACCAAAATTCGTAAATCTCAAATTTCTAAACAAGGTCGATATCGAAATTTACCAGCTGAACGAATTGTTCGAGGCGGGCGGAAATATCTTCATGGGTAATTTCTCTGAGGCGGGAAGTCCCAAATTTTTCCACACAGAAGGAAGCCATGGCGGAACCTACGATGATGGCTGTTTTCATATTCTCGAAAGAGATATCCTTTGTTTTGGCAAGATGACCGATAAAGCCACCTGCGAAGGTATCACCGGCGCCGGTTGGATCGTATACATCGTCCAGCGGCATGGCAGGTGCAAAGAATACGTGGTTTTCGTAGAACAACAGTGCACCGTGCTCTCCTTTCTTAATGATGAGATAACGTGGCCCCATGGTCAGGATCTTGCGGGCAGCTTTTACCAGTGAATACTCACCGCTCAACTGACGCGCTTCTCCATCATTTACCATCAGTACATCTACTCTCTTCAACACTTTCAACAGGTCATCCAATGCTACTTCCATCCAGAAGTTCATGGTGTCCATCACGATCAGTTTAGGCTTTACCTTCAGTTGATCCAGTACACTTATCTGCACCTGTGGCGTCAGGTTGCCCAGGATCAGAAACTCGCTACCCTGGTAGCTTTCAGGAATTACCGGCTGAAAATCGGCCAGTACATTGAGGTCTGTAGCCAGTGAATCACGGGTGTTCATATCCATATGATACTTACCTGACCAGTAAAAGGATTTCTCCCCTTTCTTGATCTGTACACCATCCAATGCCACGCCTTTGGCAGACAACGCATCCAGTTCCGACTGCGGAAAGTCTTCACCCACCACGGATACCTGGTTAATAGGCTTTACAAAGTTGGACGCAGCCCAAGCTATATAAGTGGCTGAACCACCAATGATCTTTCCTGATTTTCCGAAAGGCGTTTCGATTTCATCGAATGCCATAGTACCAACGACAGTGAGTGACATGCTGTTTGTTATGTGTTTATTGAGTTAAAGTTTCATGCAAAACCAGGCAAAGGTAATTACTTCTGCAGAAAGCAGGAAGCTAAATCTTCACCTGTTTCCAGGTTCCCCGGCGGAAGAGCAATATAGCTACTACCGCCATCGTAGATTCAGAAATGGCGATAGCCCAGAACACGCCCTGGGGGCCAAAATCCAGCCATACGGCCAACAGCCAGGCCAAAGGCATCTGCCACATCCACAATGCAAAAAGGTTAATGAGTGTAGGCGTACGCGTGTCGCCGGCGCCATTAAACGATTGTGTGAGTACCATACTATAAGCATAGGCGATGTAACCGAGGCTGATCAGTCGCAAACATTGTATCCCGTAATTCACTACCACCGGCTCATGTGTAAACAGCTTTATGATAACAGGCGCGCCCACCATAAAAATGATGGATACAATCCCCAGGAAGATCATATTGAAGAAAGCAGCACGCCAGGCCGATTTCTCCGCACGTTCCGGTTGCTTTGCTCCCAGGTTTTGTCCTACCAGGGCAGCAGCCGCATTCGCCATTCCCCAGGCCGGCAACATGGTAAAAATAACCACCCTGATAGCAATGGTATATCCTGCTACTGCATCTTTCCCGAAATAAGAAATAATGCGTACCATGAAGATCCAGCTGGCAGATGCGATCAACATTTGTGCAGTGCTGCCGGCAGCTATTTTCAGGATAGACACAATAACGGGCAGCGCAGGCGCCAGGTGTTTACGTGCAATGCGGATCAGATCTTTTCCTCTTATCAGGTGATACAACTGGTAACAAACGCCGGCGCTACGGCCAATGAAAGTAGCCAGCGCCGCACCTTTCAGGCCAAGCGCAGGCACAGGCCCCCAACCCGAAATAAGCAGGGGGCAAAGCAAAATGTTCAATCCATTGGAGATCCATAATGCACGCATAGCAAGCGCCGCATCACCTGCTCCGCGGAAAATACCGTTGATCAGGAACAGCAATACAATCACCAGATTACCGCTCAGTAATATCTTCGTATACACGTAACCGTAGTCAGCCACTTCCTGTGATGCACCCATCAGCAACAGGATCTCTTTGGCATAAAAAATACCCACAACGGTGATAAGCAGCGATATTAAAAACCCAAGGTATAACGACTGCATAGCAGCATGCGCTGCCGCATCCGGATCTTTTTCCCCTATCCGGCGCGCCACCATAGCAGTAGCCGCCACACTCAATCCCATAGCACCTGTATATACCAGCGTCAGTACAGATTCTGTGAGGCCCACTGTGGTAATAGCATTGATTCCCAGGTGGCTCACAAAAAAAATATCGACCACGGCAAACAATGACTCCATGGCCATTTCCAGGACCATAGGAATGGAAAGCAAAAATATAGCACGATCAATGCTACCGGTCGTAAACTCCTTTTCAGTACCGGCAACAGCTATCTTAAATAATTTGAAAAAACTGCCAACACGCGACAGCTTTGGCGTCTCTGTAGACATAACGAATCATTAAAATAATAAAAATGGAAACCAACAGCAGCCATGCTGCTATTAAATTGTGTGAAGCGGGAAGGGGCGACAAACGGGAAAACCGCTGTCTGATTAATTTTTCATAATGCGATTATTTTCACATCTTCAGATGCCAAACAAAAGTAAAGGAATTTTTGATTGATCAAAATTTTTCCCGATAAAAATATCAATAATCGTCTTCTCAAAAAAAATAATCGCTCCGGAAACACAGTGCAGTAAAGGATTGTAGCGGGCACAAAAATTGCATTTTAAAAAACACTTACCTGTATCTGTAACTTTTTATTTTGTATGTCGTTTAATAACAGGTAGGCGCCGGAAACCTGAACAAAAATTGCAACCTTAACACCTTCGTAAAACGGAAATTATGCTTATGTTTAACAAACATGCTCTCAAAACGGGAGTCGTGATGGCTACTGTATTGGGTATAACTTTTACTTCCTGCTCAAATGACGACAACCCGGACCCAGTGCCAACACCACGTTCCAAATCATTTACACTGAAAGGCACCGGTGCCGACGCTACTAAAGATGTAGGCGCCATCACTGTTACGGAAAACACAGACAGCTCTATCAATGTAATACTTTCACTTACTAAAAATGTGAAAGACACGTCGCACCAGGTATATTTTATTGGTGGCACCACCACCACACCTCTAACAGATACTTTATACGCCAACGAAGACGTGAAAGGTACGGGTGCTGCGATGAATATAGAGTTGTTTAAAAACGTGAAAAAAATTACACTCAAACAGGCTTCGGGCGCTACAAAGGATACTGCATTTAAATTTGATAACGCAGTACACTATGCCGCCTACCTGAAAGTGATGCACAGCAAGACTTCAACAGACACGCTTGCTATCGGCAACTTTGGCGAAAGCAATTAGTATTTCGTAAAATTAAAACTGTTCGGAGCATACTCTTTTTTTATAAAGGAGTATGCTTTTATTTTTCTGCATCCGGTATATTTTTTTTGAGAGATAAAAAAATAGCCGGCACTTACGGCCGGCTACTTCGTCGATAATTATAGGATATGGGAGCTCCGGGAACATAGCCCGGCAGCTTAATATGGTACTGGTTTACTGACTGCTGTTGTCTGTACTTACAGACACCTGTTTGCTCAACACTTTAAATTCTGTCCGCCTGTTCATCTGACGGCCTTCCGGATTATCTTTATGATTAGGCAGCGAGTTAGGTGCAATCGGATGTGATTTGCCATATCCTTTTGCGATAAGTCTTTCTGATGAAATGCCTTTACTGATCAGGTAATCCACGCATGACTGTGCACGTTCCTGTGATAATTGATCATTGAATTTAACGGAGCCGACACTATCTGTGTGTGCACTCATTTCAATGGTAATTTTTGGATTATCATTCAGCATATCCACCACTGTATCCAATACCATTTGGGATTCAGGACGCAAGGTAGCTTTACCGAAATCATAGTAGATATTATCCAGTACAATGGGTTTCTCTACTTCATAATGTTTGAGGCAAAGGGTTGGGTTATCCATAGAGTCTACACTTGTGAGTGACTCCGAATTAAAGTAGATGGCTTTGGTAAAATAATTTTCCTTTTCGGCCACCACTTTATAATAGCGTTGTACATCTACTTCAAAACTGTAACGGCCGGTTTCATCCAGGGTAATTGTCTGAATCGTTTTCCGGCGGATAGTATCCAGCAGGGTAACGGTTGCGCCTTCCAGCGGCTGGTGTGTATCACAATCCAGGATCAGGCCACTGGCCACTTTGCGGATCCTGCTAATACCAAAAACTTCCAGGCAGCAGATCGACTCCCTGTCTGAACTGATAAACCCTGCGGCAAAAGGATGTTTACTATTCAATGCCGTATAGTAGATATCATCTTTAGGGGAATTCAGCGGCTTACCCATGTTTACCGGTGCTGACCAGGTACCAAAGTCGCCTTCACTCTGGAAAAAATCCATACCGCCAAGACCTACACGGCCATCCGTACTAAATACCAGCACATTTTTTTCTGCATCATAAAAAGGGGCCTGTTCCTCATCTTTGGTATTAATAGCCGTACCCATATTACGTGCACCACCCGGTACAGTTCCGTTCATAATACAATACCAGAGATCATTTTTACCCATGCCCCCGGGCCTGTTGGAGGCAAACAGCAGGTATTTGCCATCCGCTGTAATAAAGGGCTGCATGGAGTTATAGCCTTCCACATTGATATTACTTCCCAATATTTTAGGTTCCTGCCAGCTGTCTCCATGTTTTGTACTCAGGTAGATAGCAGATTGTTTTACCCCGTTCTTTACCGTCCACCGGGTTACGTACAATGAGTACCCATCCGGCGACAAGGCAGCAGCGCCCTGATCATATCCTTTGGTAGCAGGAATCTTCTCCCGGCGACTGTGTTCAAAATTATTATTACCACCTATAGCGGTGTAGAGATCATTTACATAAGGCGTACCCTTTTTATCTTTTGCCTTTTGCTTTGTACTGGTTTTGGTGCCGTTGGGCAAAGGAGGATTATCGGCACGGGAAGAGGTAAACATGATTGTACCCTGATCTATCACTACGGGGGCGTAGTTAGCGCCGCCTTCATTTACATTACCGGAAGTTTTGGCGATGGTAAACCGCGGCTGCCGGCCTGCTTCCGCTATGGCAAATTCGCAGCAGGCAATTTCAAGCGGAACACGGGCAGATAGCTCGTCTGCCGCTGTATAGCTCTTTTTGAATTTATTAAATTCTTCCAGCGCCAGCTCATATTTTCCATTAGCCCTGAGGCAGATACCATACCAATAAGTCGCCTGGGGATATTGTGGATTATTGAAACCGACCAGTTGTGCATACCATTTTTCAGCATTGCCAAAATCGTTGTACAGGCGGTGAGATTCTGCTAACCTTGCTACTACCTGCTGGTAGTCTTTCAGCTTGCCTTTAGGGGGAACAACACCGGCAATGGTATAGGGCAGTACCTGTTCTGGTTTTATCTTAAAGCTGCCAAGGGCTTTATTGTAATACTGTGCAGCAGAATAATAATCTCTTGCGTTGTAATAGATATCAGCAGTATGCTTATAATCATAAACATACTGCGCCTGTATGGAGTTAATTATTCCTGCAAAAATTACCAGCCAGCAGAGTATAATTTTTTTCATGAGGGTACCATTTCTTGTTTCTGTATAAATATTTTCCTCCATTCTAATAGGATTTCAAGGTGCGAATTATAACCTGGGACAAATAAAATATTCTTCATTGAGCACTCTTCTTTTACGGCTGATGAAGGAAAGAGATACTTCAAAGCTCTGACTGCCATTCACCAGGCGGCGCATATTAGATGCATTGGCATCATAGCTGAGTCCCAGTACAAAGTTTCTGAAATGGAAACCGGCAAAAGGAATCACCGCATCATTAAAGCGGTAATTACCACCTAGCAGGAAGTCAAATTCCGGGTTTACCGCCAGCTGTGCATACATGCCGGCTACGATCTCTTCTGCATTCCCCTGACGCATGTAAAGCCCTGTTGGCGTAAGACTGAACTGCTCATTCAATTTTATTTTTGTACCACCATGAAAGAGGTAGCGGACAGGCAATCTTTTGTCTGATCCCGCAGATCCAAACGGATCTTTAGGTTGTGTAAGATGCGCAGCAGCAAATCCTGCAAACGGGTTAAACATATGATTAGGATTGCCATCAAAAAACACCGCACCTGCACCAGCATCAAATGCTGAAGAAGAAGTGGTGGTTACATTTTCACCATTGGCAATACTCGGATCATAACCTATTACAGGCTGATACTGGCTACCGGTCTGGAATTTAGCCGGATCAACCCTTCTGTTGATCACGCCGGCCTGAAGACCAAAAACGAGGCGGCTTGTTTGTGTTTTTCCAAATTTTACCCCGCTATAGGATACGCTGGCCATGCCATTAAAATAATTATACCCGGCATCACCGGCAGACATGTTCACTACATTGAGACCTACACCTATATTTTTATCGGTGGCAGCATCTACCGAAATACCGGCTGTAGAAAATGGTTTACCATAGTTGGCCCACTGGTTACGATAGTCACCACTGATCCTGTAGTCACCATCTATAACACCGGTCAATGCGGGATTTAACCACAACGGATAAGCATAATACTGCGAAAAGTGAGGATCCACCTGAGCAACAGATACTCCGGGCAACAAACTGCTCCATAAAAGTATTGCAACAATAAAAATCCTTTTCATAGGAACATTTTTTACTTGTTCAAGATTAACCGGGATGCAAACCAATGCAGCATTTGCATCCCGGCTATTATTAATGATTTTACGATTCAAACTACGGTGTCAAAACTGGATACTATCGCATGAGTGTTACGTTTCCTTTCTTCGTAATCACTGATCCATCCTGCATTGTAGCCTTAACAATGTATACGTATACACCCACTGGTTGTTTCTGTCCGCCCATGGTACCATCCCATCCCTGGCGTTGATCTTTGGAGGTGAATACAAGCTGACCCCACTGGTTATAGATCCTGAATTCGAGCTGGGCTATTGCGGTACCATATACAAGGTGAACATCATTGACACCATCGCCGTTCGGACTGAAGAGGTTTGGTACAAAGATGTTGTTGCCCTGCGGATTGGCTGTTGTACCTGTTACGCCGGCTGACAAAGCACTGTTCTGACATGTAGAGGCGCCTATGGCCCTTACCTGGAGCGTAACGTTCTGGTTAGGTTGCAGCCCCGTTACAGTATGTGTGGTACCATTAGCACCTGATGACGGTGGGATGAAGGTGACACCGTTATCCAGTGTTACTTCATAGCGTTGTGCACCGGTAATCGCGTTCCAGCGGAAAGTGATAGAGGTGGCAGTGGTAATATCTACTGTCACAACCGGTGTAGCCAGTGGTTGCAGGACAACTACTGCTGCCGCTGTTCTCGCCGTGCTGGCACAACCACCTGTAGTGAATACTTCCACATAGTAAGTGGTATTTGCAGTGATCGCAGGTGTAGTGAATACTGCACCGGTGAATAACGGCGTACCACCTGTTGAACTATTGTACCAGCGGAAGTCTGCACCGGCAGCATTGGATGTTGCCGTGAGCGTTGCAGTGCTACCAGGACAAACACCTGCTTCATTACCCGTTACCATCGGACTGGCAGGGGAAGGTGTTACGTTTACACTGACAGCTGTACGGCTTGCGCTCGGACAACCATTGTTATTGGTAGCTTCCAGGTAGTACATCTGGTTAGCGGTGATGACTGGTGTGATAAAGGATGCGCCGGTTCCTGCTGGTGTACCACCGGTTGGGGTAGTATACCATTTGTAAGTAAGTGTTGCATCCGGATTCAGTGCGTTCAGTGTAGCTGTCTGACCCTGGCAGGCTTCTATAGTAGCATTGGCTACTGCCGGTACCGCAGGGGAAGGATTCACGGTTACGATTACCACTGTTCTGCTGGCGCTTACACAACCGCCGCTGGTAGCTGCCTCCAGGTAGTAGGTAGCACCCACTGTTGGTGTGATGGTGAAGTCTGCACCAGTGAATACCGATGCTCCACCACGGGCTAAAGTGTACCAGTTATAGATGACACCATTTACTTTGTTTTTCACACTCAATATGCCTGTCTGACCGCTACAGATCGTGATCGGATCAGCCAGTGGCGCATCTATGGTTGTTACGACTGTTGCTTTTACTCCTTTACGGGCACTACTGCAACCAGCGTTATTCGTGGCTTCCAGATAGAAAGCAGTAGTAAGTCCTAATGGCGCAGTTGTATAGGCAGTACCTGTTGCCAGCAGCATACCATTAGACGGTGCATCATACCAGCGATAGGTAAGTGCCGCATCCGGATTCTGCACGCTGAAGGTGGCTGTTCCGCCAATACAGGTGACTACATCACCGGTAGCTATGGAAGGAATTGATGGAGCCGGATCAACCGTTACACTTACCGGTGTTCTGGTAGCACTGGTACAACCTGTACCAACCACTGCCTGCACAAAGTAAGTGGTGTTGTTATTGACCACCGGCACATTATAAACAGGGCCTGTAAAGAGCAATGAACCACCTGTAGCTGCATCAAACCACTGATAGGTAAGACCTGGCTGTTGTGTTTTCACTGCCACAGTAATACCGGTACCTGCGCATGTTTTGAGACTTGCAGCCATTACATCCGGTGCAGCAGGAGCTGACACCACAGTTACGGATGCTTTTACCCTTGCAGAAGGATTACCGCACTGGGCAATATCTCCCGTTGCTTCTACATAAAAATCGATGCTGTTAGTCAATGTACCGGTTGTATAATCCGGTCCGGTGAATACCGCGGTACCACCCGTTGCCACAGTATACCATTTGTAGGTAATACCATTGGTGGCGGATACTACACGGAGGGTAGCTGTTCCACCCTGACAAACCGTTAAGCTATTGGATTCGAGTACAGGTGTTGGTGCTTGCCCTGCACCTATGGATACTTTTGTTCTGATCGCATTGCTGCAATTACCGTTGCTTGCTTCTGCATAAAAATCAGTGCTGGCATTTAACGCACCAGTGATATAGTTTGCTCCGGTAAAGAGGAGATTACCACCGGTAGCCGCATCAAACCAACGATAGGTAACTCCTGATGCCGGTTTTTGTACAGCAAGCGTTACTGATCCACCCTGGCAAACAAACAAAGAAGATGCTGCTATAACAGGGGCTGTTGGTACACTGCTGGCAGTGATAGCAGCAGCTGTTCTGGTGGCGCTTGGACAACCGTTACCAACAAGAGCCTGCACATAGTAAGTACGGCTGCTGTCTGCTGTTACGTTGAATACCGGTCCGGTGAATACCAGGGTACCGCCGGTAGCAGCATCAAACCACTGATAGGTTACACCTGCCTGCGGATTCTTCACAGCAAGAGTGGTCGCCTGACCTACACAGGTATTTACATTGGCACTTATTACTGCCGGTGCCGCTGGCACAGGTACTGTATTCACAGTAGCCACAGCACGGGTAGAAGGCTTGCCACATTTGTTGATATCACCTACTGCTTCTACATAGTATTTTGTTGTAGCATTTACAACAGGTGTTGTGAAGATAGGTCCTGTAAAGATGCTGGTGCCGCCGGTAGCGGTAGTGTACCAGTTGTAAGTGACATTATTAACAGAGGATGTTACTTTCAGTATGGCAGTACCGCCCTCACAAACGGTTACCTGATTTGCATCCAGGATAGGTACAGGAGCTGTTCCCACACCGATGGATACTTTGGTTCTGGCACCACCGCTGCAATTACCGGAAGATGCTTCCGCGTAGAAATCTGCTGATGCCGTGAGTCCTTTTACTACGTAAACAGGACCGGTAAACAGGAGTGCTCCTCCGGTTGCCGCAGTGTACCAGCGATAGGTAACTGTATTGATGGCATTCTGAATAGTAAGTGTAGCACTATCTCCCACACAGATACTGATAGCGGAAGCCGCAATAACCGGCGCCGCAGGTGTTCCCTGTACGGTAATTTGTGCCGGAGCAGATGCTGCACCCTGACAACCATTCCTGGTGGCCCTTACGGTGTAAGTATAGGTACCGGAATCGAGTGTTGCAGGTGTCATGTAAGCGATGCTGTCGAGCAGGTGGTGGCCCTGACCATCAAACCAGCTATATACAACGCCGGACACAGGGTTCACTACGCTGAGGGTAGCCTGTGTACCCTTACATATCGCTGCATTTGTTACCTGTACAGTTGGTTGTACAATGGCACGCTGTGCATAGTTGAAGCCAATTTCTGTCAGCGCACCTACTATGCCTGATTTCAGTTTCACTTCCACACCATCAAATGGTTTGGTAGGAACGAAATACAACAGTGCACGTTTGCCGCCGCTGAGCAGATTGAGATGAACGAGCGGGTTGGATACCAGTACGGAATCGCCCGGTACATTACCGCTATAAGTAGTGAGTTGAACGCTTGCGAGTACCGCAGCAGAAAGGATCTGACCGGGGTTGGACAGCATTACTTTAACGGTATCACCCGGAGTGGATAAGCCGTTGAAGAATGCCCTCTGCCATACGGTTGCATTCAGTACGCCGAGGTTAATAACCAGCGAAGAAGCCGTATTGGCACTGTTATCTACCGCCAGTTGCGGGTTGTATACATTCCCCAGCACCAGGAGTCCGGAGCCGCCAATCGTCTGACTGGTAGCACCTTCGCAAGGAACAGGATTTTGTATATCCGTTACCGTTACTGCATTCACCGGTATCCTTGCAGACTTACAACTGGCTGCACCAGGTAAAGCTGCTTCCACCCAATAAGTAATGGTACCAAGGGTCGCAGATGCAGGTGCCGCGAAAATGGCGCCTTTGAACAACGTATCTGTACTGGCCTGACTGGCAAACCAGTAGAATTCAGCGTTTGCAGATGATGCAGTAGCTGTAAATACCGGCTGTTGATTTACTATTACGGTATCAGCCGCAGGGGTTACCACAGGTGAAGCCAGGGAAGAAGCGGTACCTACTGTAACTGCTGTTCTTGTTGCAGAAACTGTATTACAACTGTCGTTCACTGCTTCCACATAGTAGATGGCCTGTGCTGTCACATTTACCACTTTATAAGTAAAACCGCTATCTGTATTTAATTTGGTACCGCCGTTAGCTACATTATACCAGTTGTAGCTGTATCCTTTTGCAGGTGTGGCAACGGCCAGTACTGCATCAGAACCCGCACACACCTTTACATCGGTTGCCTGTACAACAGGCGCCGCAGGTGCTGCTGCTACTTTCACCGCTACCTTTGCCCTGCCTTTGCTGGCGCAACCATTACGGAATGCTTCCACAAAAAAGCTGCTGTCTGCAGTAAGTACACCGGTAGTGAAGGTAGCACCGTCTTTACCTGCCAGGTAATTTCCGTTGGCAGTATACCAGCGGTAGGTGATGCCAGTCACCGGATTCTGTACTCCGAGTGTGGTGGTATTACCTGCACATACAGTTACCTCGGCAGCCTGTACTTTAGGTTGTACCAGGGCACGCTGTGCGTAGTTGAAATCTATTGTTGTTAATGCACCCACTATACCGGATTTCAGTTTCACTTCTATCGCATCAAACGGATGTGTGGGAACAAATTCAAGTATCGCTTGTCTGCTGCTACTCAGCAGCACGAGTTTGATTAATGGATTATTCGCCATTACAGAATCGCCCGGGGTGGTGCCATTATAAGTAGTCAGTTGCACACCGCCCAATAAGCTGGCAGCAAGTACCTGGCTTGGGCTTGACAGTAATACCCTTACGGTGTCACCCGGAACAGATACACCATTGAACTTCACTCTTTCCCAAACCTGTGCATTGAGTGCACCAAGATTTATAACGAGAGAAGCACCTGTGCTGGCGTCATTATCTACGGCGAGCGCCGGGTTATATACGTTACCCAGTATCAGCAATCCGCTTCCTCCGATTGTTTGGGAAGTGGCGCCTTCGCAAGGTACCGGTGTTGGATTATTGAATGCGCCATAAACAACGGTAACGGGCACACGAATTGATTGGCAGCTACCACCGCCACTTATAGAAGCCTGTACCCAATAGATAACAGTTCCTGCTGTAGCCCGCGTAGGCGGAGAATAGGTAGGTCCTGTAAAGAGGCTATCATTGCCGGCCTGGCTGCCATACCACGTATAGATGGCGTTGGATGCAGGCGTAAATGCAGTGAGTACTGCCTGGGTACCAATATTTACCGAATCAGGATTCGGTGCAACAGCAGGCGCACTCAATGAAGATGACATCACCAGGTGAACGGCCTGTCTTGGAGATACTGCACCGCAACTGCTTACTGCTTCCACAAAGAAAGTAGTATCCCGGTTAATTGCCAGCGCCTTGAAAACATAACCGCTGTCAGTATTCAGCTTGGTGCCGCCGGTGGCTACATTGTACCACCTGTAAGTCATGGTACGATCCGGTGTAGGTATTGTCAATGAGGCGTCTGAGCCAGGACACAGGTTGATCGTTGCATCAGGACCAGGTACTACCGGCGCAGGAGACACCGTTACACTTACCGGTACACGTGTTGGATTGGCACAACCATTGGCGCCAACTACTTCCACATAATAGGTGACAGTACCCGCCGTTTTCAGCGTGTCTGTCGTATAAGTATTTAGTGAACTTAATACAGTGCCGCCTGTAGCAGTTGCATACCAGCGTACAGTTGTACCCGCAGCAGGTATTACAGACAAGGTTGCCTTGTTATTGATACACACCGTGTCTGTAGTTGTATTTATAATGGGGTTAGCATACAGGATGCGTGCACCATAAATATCAATAGCATTCAGCAGATTTGCCACTCCTGTTAACCTCACTTCCACGCGGTCGTAAGGAGCAGTTGCTGCTACGGTAGCAGCAAACTGATTACCACTCAGCACGCGGAGTGTGAGCAACTGTGACAGCGTTTCTGCTTTCACCAGTGTACCATTATTATATAAGGTAACAACCACACCACCGAAGAGACTTACATCCGCCAGTCCGCCAGGTGCTGCAAAAACAACCCGTACGCTATCGCCGGCACTTCCCGGAGTTGGGAATATCAGTCGCTGGTAAACGGAACCTCCCAGTAAACCTACCGGCATACTGAGATGGGTGAAGTTAGTGGTGACATTATCTATATCAGCCGTTGGATCCGTTACACTACAAAGGATACAACCCAGTGTAGTTCCGGATGCCTGGCTGGTAGGAACGTTACAATCAGGAGATGGGATAACCGGTCCTGTTACTACTACGTTTACGGCTACACGTGCTGACGCGCAGGCGCCGGCTATGTTCACAGATGCGTAGTAAGTATAAGTGCCCGGGTTAGTAAACGGACCTACTACAAAACTGGTTCCGGTTCCCGCAGGCGTGGGGGTAATGCCATCCGCATACCAGGTAATAGTTGCCCCAGGTACGGCGGCGGCAGTCAGTGTAGCCGGCTGACCGGTTGCTACGACTACATCTCCGGTAACTACAGGAGTGGCCGGTGCTGTGACCACTTTTACAACAGCCGCTTTCAATGCACCCGCTTCATTTTCACAATAGTTAGTACCGCTTACACTTGCATAGTAAGTATGATTGCCGGCAGCAAGACCGGTGATAGTTAGTTTACCGGCAGCATCTACTGCGTAGGTAACTGCACCTTCTGTAAGCCCGTTGGTTATCGGACCTGTTCTGTCTGCATTTTTATACCATTTGAAAACAGGTGTGGTTACCGTGGTGGATGTAGGATTGAGCACCGCGGTATTGCTTACACAGGCGATTGTAGTATCAGCCAGTGTGATATCTGCGGCAGTACCGGCTGGTGTTACCGTTACATTAACCGGCACCCGTGTAGGATTCGCACAACTATTGGCGCCCACTACTTCCACATAATAGGTTACAGTACCAGCTGTTTTCAGGCTGTCTGTTGTGTAAGTATTTAGTGAACTTAATACAGTACCGCCTGTAGCAGTTGCATACCAGCGTACGGTTGTACCCGCAGCCGGTGTTACAGACAAGGTTGTTTTGTTATTGATGCACACACTGGTATTGGGAGCATTTATAGTGGGATTAGCATAAAAGATGCGTGCACCATAAATATCAATTGAAGTCAGCAACGTAGCCACTCCTGTCAGTTTCACTTCCACGCGGTTGAATGGAGCAGTAGCTGCTACGGTAGCAGCAAACTGGTCACCACTCAGCACGCGGAGTGTGAGTAGCTGTGACAGCGTTTCTGTTTTCACCACTGTACTGTTATTATATAAGGTAATAACCACACCACCGAAGAGACTCACATCTGCCAGTCCGCCGGGCGCTGCAAGGTTAACCATTACACTGTCGCCGGCAGCACCGGAAGCAGGGAATATCAGTTGCTGATAAACGGAACCTCCCAGTAAGCCTACCGGTATATTCAGGTGGGTAAAGTTAGTGGTGATATTATCTATATCAGCCGTTGGATCTGTTACACTACAAAGGACACAACCCAGTGTAGTTCCGGATGCCTGGCTGGTAGGAACATTACAATCAGGAGATGGGATAACCGGTCCTGTTACTACTACGTTTACGGCTACACGTGCTGACGCGCAGGCGCCGGCTATGTTCACAGATGCGTAGTAAGTATAAGTGCCCGGGTTGGTAAACGGACCTACTACAAAGCTGGTTCCGGTTCCCGCAGGCGTGGGGGTGATGCCATCCGCATACCAGGTAATAGTAGCCCCGGGTACGGCGGCGGCAGTCAGTGTAGCCGGCTGACCGGTTGCTACGACTACATCTCCAGTAACTACAGGAGAGGCCGGTGCTGTAACCACTTTTACAACAGCCGCTTTCAATGCATTCGCTTCATTTTCACAATAGTTAGTACCGCTTACACTTGCATAGTAAGTATGATTGCCGGCAGTAAGACCGGTGATAGTGAGTTTACCGGCAGCATCTACAGCATAGGTAACTGCACCTTCTGTAAGTCCGTTGGTAACAGGACCTGTTCTGTCTGCATTTTTATACCATTTAAAAACAGGTGTGGTTACCGTGGTGGATGTAGGATTGAGCACTGCCGTATTGCTTACACAGGCGATTGTAGTATCAGCCAGTGTAATATCTGCGGCAGTGGCGGCGGCGGTTACCACCAATGTAACCAGTGCCTTGGCGGATTCGGTGGTACAGGTTTTTCTCGTAGCCGATACATAATAGCGGAAAGATCCCGCTGTATTTGTTGCTGGAGAGAAAGAACTGCCGGTACCTACCTGTGTATTAGTAGAGTCGTACCAGGTGTAATTAAGATTGGTATTATCCGGACTAAGCACATCCAGGGTAAAAGGGGTCGTATTCAGGCAGGTTGTTTTCGATACGCCTCCGGTAGCGGGAGCGGGGCCCATACGTTGGATTTCATTCACATTTAAGGTAGCCAATGCGCTTACCACTGAACCAAACCTCACCTGAATATGATCAAATTGGCCGGCGGAAGCAAAGGTCATTGTTTGTGGGCCAGAGCTGCCAGACAGCAGGTTAATTTTCAACAAACTACTATTGCCACGAATGGAATCCACCACTGTATTCCTGTTGTAGGTAACAATAGTGATGGCATCCAATACATCTGCACTTAATAAAACGCCTGAATTGGAAAGTATGATACGAACAGAATCCCCTGATTTGGATAATCCCGGGTAGATAGCTGTAAGTTGTGCATAGCTGTTTAATAATGTTGTTCCTGCTGTTGTATTCAACTGGGCGAAAGTTGTCGGATTTCCGTCCACTGCATTTGCCACACCCGAAATTGATCCAAGGGTAGCCAGTGCTCCAACTCTTCCATAAAGCACATCAATCGGGGCATCACAAGCTATCGCTCCGGTGGCCGGTGCATCGTAGTAGCCAGCATAAACAAGGATACTTACAGCAGCCGACAGCAGTCCGCCGTTGATAGACACCCTGATTCTATCATATGCAGCTCCGGGAGCCGGTAAAAATATTTCAGCCTGGTTTCCGCTGGCCAATAAATTCAGGATAGCCTCGGAAGCGGGTACTGGACTTCCGACCGGAGACGCTCCATTATAAGCCTGAATAGTAATGCCGCCGAAAAGGGCAGCTGAGAGGGCAGAACCCACACCAACTTTCACAGCGCCGGGCATTGCTCCGGTTGGGGTTTGGCCCGCAGGGAAAATAAGATCTTCATAAACGACCACATTACCCAGGCCAACTACCACACCAGCATTCAGCACAGCGGCAGTATTCAAGAATGTAGTACCGGTAACGTCTATCGCGCTGTCTGGTTTAGCTACATTACACAACACGCACACACCCAGACCGGTTGTGACAACATCATTTACCTGGTGATCGGCGTAAACACGTTTTGTTTGGGTTTGTGCCTGGCCGTCCATCATATTCCATCCGAATAGTAGGAGCAACAGGAGCAGGCTTTTCCAGGTAAGACGGGACCTCCATTTACGGGCAACCGGCACATTGGGTTTCAAGGTAGTTTCTCCCGAAGGTGCTGAGGTACACGGGATAGCAATAAAAGGGCAATTAGGAGTAGCGTTTGAATGCATAGCATCAAATATTTGAATAAAGGAATTTTCAGTTTCAATCAGTTACGATAAAAACTCTTAGGCGGCGGATAGGTTATGAACAAGCTCTAATGGAAAGCATACAGGGTTTTAATAAGTACCTCTTCCCTTTAAAATGTTAAAGCTTTGTTATATAAGTGGTACGAAAGTATAATGAACATGCCGTTATTGTGCAGGTCATTTCTGTTCATTTTGCTGTCAGAAATCTTTCTGTTCATTTTGCAAAATCTCTGTTCATTTTATTCATTTTGGTAGCGGGCTGAACAAAGGAAAAGGCTTCTGAAAGCCTCATTTTAAAATTATTTTGTGTGGCCAGGAAAGGAAATATTGTCTTTTTAATATTTTTTTAATATATATATATGGAAAATTTGCAAGCGTTATTTTCCATTATAAACTTGCTTATCTCATATTTATATATGATATTCATTCTTATATTATTGGGGAAAGCCCATTCATTGTAAATATTTATCTATATGAACAGAATTAATATATTCTGTTCATTTTGTTCATTCCAGGATGTTGAAATCTAAATCGCTGAAGCATACGTACTTAAAACGGTATCGAAAATTCCAAAATCCATTAGCGTCCCCTATGATTGATCTATCCTATGACTTCATCATAACACTGCAAAAAGAGGTTTTGCGGGTATTTGGTGTTGAAGTCATTTTACCAGCAGAATGCAAACAGCTATCCCAGTCCATACTGGACAGCACTACTAAGTTGATGAGTGAAACCACCCTCAAAAGGGTTTTCGGATTTGCCGTGGCACAACACAGCTTTTCCCGTTATACGCTCAACACCCTCTCCCAGTATTGTCAGTATAAAGACTGGGAAGACTTTCAGCAGTATCATTACAAGAAAATGATGGCGTCTTCTGATTCGGCTCCACAGGACACCAAAAAATGGGATGACCTGAAAATCAAAGCCGATGCAGTATCCCATTACACCATCCTCACGCTGAAAAACCGCTCCGGCATTGCCTTTCCCAACACAGTACCCCGGCAGTTCTGCAATGCACATATTGACCGGTTCCTGGAAAGCGACTATACCGCCACTGCATTGATAGCCCCTTCCGGATGGGGTAAATCTGTGGCCCTCGTTCACCTCGCCGAACACTTCTGGTTTGCACGGGAAGCGCGGTATCAACAGGATGTGTGCTGGTTCATTCATGCCCACGCCGCCGGTAGTCTCCTCCTCAAAGGATTCTCCCTCGCCGCCTGGCTAGATAACCAGATGAACATGGGCAACGGCGAAAATTTCCGGGAATATTTCGCCAGCCACTTCGATAAAAAAGGCGGACGACTCATATTAATAATAGACGGCTTTGACGAAATCGCCGTGTCAGGAGAAAAACTAAAAGTACTCTACACCAAACTGGAGGACTTCGTATACTCCAATGACCTGTACCCCTGGGTAAAGGTGATCCTCTCCATCCGCAGCAGTACCTGGTCTGAAATATTCCAGCACTCCCAGCAATACCCGGCATTCCGCCGCTACTGGTACCTGGGACAGGAAATGGACGAGGAAACAAACATCAATCTCCCCCAACTGGCGGAACAGGAAGTAAAATCAATCCTTTATAATCATCAGTTCGATCCCGCTACCGTAAAAACATTTTCCGAAAGCTTCCTGCAAAAACTGCAACACCCTTACTACCTGCAGCTCTTTTGCCAGTTAAATGCAGGCCCGGAACAAACCTTTGTAGACGAACACCTGAGCCTTTTTGAAATTGTATCCCGGTTCATTCAGAACAGGGTGTTCAATTCACCCAGCAATTCCTTTAAAATAAAAATCATTGAAAAGCTGCTAACGCTGCTGGATATGGGGAAAAACGGTATTTATACCAATAAAAATCTGCTCCTGAATCAGAATGCTGAACTTTTCCCCGCTTATAAAGAATTACTGGCAGATAATATCCTGGTAGAAGAAAATCTGAGCCAGGAAATCATGTTTCATGTGAAAGTGCGCTTCGCTCATACTTTCCTGCTGGAATACTTTGTGGCCATGCATTACCTGCAACAGAGCAACCAGGAAATCAATGAATGCCTGCTCCTGAATATATTGATGCACCTCCCGCAATCACCCTACCGGATAGGTGTATTCCGCTGGCTTTTACGTTATGCCATCACGCATAAGCAAACAGACGGCATCATAAAAATGCTGCATCTGCCGCTGGCCAATATCGAAAAATCACACCTGCTGGAATACCTGGTACTCCACTATCAACACGATGGCAATAACCAGGTAGAACTCAAGTCTATTTTCCCCACAGGATTCTTCAAAAAGAATCCCATCAGCAATATTATTAATGACGAATTTATACATTTCAGAAAACGGAAAGTGCTGAATGCTTTGCTGGGACTGGCAGAAACCCGGGATGACAAGCTGAAGATCAGGAACATGCTCTTTACCATAGGCGTATTGCAACTGGACGCAGAGCAATGCGAAATGGAACTGAATGTCATTAAAAAAATATGCAGTTCAAGCGAAATAGAAGAAGATCTGTGGGTAACGCCCTACGAGATCTTACTCTTCATTTATGAGCACCTCAAATTTGGCATCGTTAACAAAGAAGTACGCGACAAGCTCTATAACTATCCCGAATACTGGGGCAAGATCTCTCCAAAACCAATCTCTGTATCACAAGAGATTGTATTCCGTAATATGGGGATCGCATTTTTATTGATGGGAGATTATGACCGCCTCCTGGATTTTACCATCCGGTTATTTGATACCTATCCGTCGCTACAGCACCGCAAAACAGACTCCTTCCGCCTGATGATATTGTGCTGGCAAGCCCACGCTTACCTGGGACTCGGCAATATTAAGTCAGCAGAACGCCTGTGTGCGCATATCGACAAGGTGATGAAAAAATATTCCTCCGATTATTTCAGTGGCAAATACCTGGAAGCATTTTATAAACTACTGCATGCCACCGTATATTTTAGTGAGCACGAATTTCATAAAGCCATCCGTACAGCTGAAACTGCCGTAGAAAACGCACAGAAACTGGATTTTAAAGTACTTGCGCTGATGAACTTTGGCTTGCTTAAAAAGATATATAAGGAGTTAAATATGGACAAACAGCAATGTGATACCATGCAGCAAATTGAGCTGATCCGGAAAAGTACTTCCTTTAAACAGGCAGTTCCTAATTTTGCGCGATGATTATGGCATAATTTTGTTTTCTTGCATAGCATAATGGCCATTGATGAAAGCAAATACACCGCCACTCAAAAAATACTGCTCAACTTATTGAGCCTGCTGACGTTATTACCGCTGGCGCCATACATAAACCGGTTCATGCCCCCCATTGTTGCAGGTGGCTGGCATATTGACCTCGTTATTGCTGTTGCCATCAGCTTCCTGCTGGTGTACCTGCTCCGCTGGATCTTCAGACCACTGATCATTCCCGCTTTTATCCTCTTATGCAGCCTGCTGTTATTTAATAAATATACCGACCGCTATACTTTTACCAACGTACTCAATGACTATAAAGGTATGGTACAGGGCAACTGGGGCGCAAAAGACAGCAAACAGCTGGATATCCTCAGCTTATATCCCCGGCGCGTGGAAAGCTACCGAGATAAAACCGTACGGGGTATACGCGAAAAAATCAACATCCAGGATTCGGTGGTCCGTAATTTCTCCGTCAAACATTCACTCGAATATTACGATGAATACTTCTATAAATTTGGTAAGATCACGCGGTTCCTTTCCCTCTTCCGTTATATCAACACCCATTTCAAATATGTACTGGACTCCCGCCGCGATGAATACTTTGCAACGCCGCAGGAAACTATTCAGAACGGATTGGGTGGCGACTGTGATGACCACTCTCTTTTAATGACCTCCTGCCTGCAATCCATAGGCGCGCGTTGCCGCATTGTACTGATCAAAGGACATGCGTATCCTGAACTCTATTGCGGTGACAAAGACGATTTTGAGATCATGAAACAGGCCATCATCACGCTTTTCCCCAAGCCGGTGGTGCGGGAAATCTATTACCACGAACTGAAAGGAGAGTACTGGATCAATCTTGATTACACCGCCCGGCATCCCGGCGGCCCTTACATGAATGATAAAGTTTATGCATTGATTGAGCTGTGATCCCTAAATTTGCGCCATGAGCCAGTTTAACCACATCCGGAAATATCATAGCTTCATCAGGTTCAGAAAGGACTTCGAACAGTTCAGCATGAAGAAGGCCAGAAGCTACGAGCTAGTCATCCACTGGCTGCACAGTAAAATGAACAGGAGCCAGTTCCTGCTGTTATCCGGTATACTGGTAGGTTGCGCTGCGGGTTTGGCCGGTGTGGTGCTTAAACTCCTGGTACATTATATCCATTATGTTATCACCTACAAAGTACATTTCAGTACACAGGTTATCTTTTATATTGTATTTCCATTTCTCGGAATTGTACTCACTACACTGATCGTGATCTGGTTTTTTAAGGGACAGTCGAGAAAGGGCATCCCTGCTATACTCCATGAAATAGCGTTGAACTCCAGCCTGATCCCGCCGGTAAAAATGTACTCACAGATCCTGCAAAGTGCGATAACAGTAGGTTTGGGAGGCTCCGCCGGTTTGGAAAGTCCGATTGCGGTAACGGGTGCAGCACTTGGCTCTAACTATGCCCGCACCTATCACCTGGGATATAAAGAGCGTACCTTGTTGCTGGCTGCCGGCGCTACTGCCGGTATCGCAGCGGCTTTCAACGCGCCCATTGCCGGTATGATGTTCGCCTTTGAGATTTTGCTGACGGGTGTTGTGTTTTCAGATTTTATGCCGTTGGTAGTGGCCGCTGTTTGCGGAAGCCTGTTATCAAAAATCATTTTGCAGGAAGAAGTATTATTTCACTTTGAATCCCGCGTACCTTTCAACTATCACAATCTTCCTTTCTATATTGCCCTGGGCCTGCTATGCGGTTTCTATGCACGGTACTTTGTGGTGTTATCACAAAAAGTAGAACATTTTTTCAAACACCTGAAATGGAGCGCCCTGCGCAAAGCCATGCTGGGCGGGGTGCTGGTATCTGCACTGTGCGTGATCCTGCCACCTTTGTTCGGAGAAGGTTATACCAGTGTGAAATCGCTCGCCAGCGGCGGCGGCGAAGAAATCCTTCAGAACAGTTTCTTCCGGTATCTTCCGTTGCAAAGCTGGATGATCCTGGTATTCACCGGCTGTATCTGCCTGTTGAAAGCGTTCGCCACTTCCCTCACCATCCAGAGTGGTGGCAACGGCGGGAATTTTGCGCCGTCCCTTTTTGCAGGCGGGTTCTTAGGATTTTTCTTTGCTATGCTATGTGTACAGCTCGGGTTCACCGATGTTCCCGTTACCAACCTTGTTATCGTCGGTATGGCCGGCGTGATGGCCGGTGTAATGTATGCACCGCTCACCGCCATCTTCCTGATCGCTGAATCCAGTTCGGGTTATGACCTGTTTATCCCGCTGATGATCGTATCTACCATCTCATTTCTGATGGCAAAATGGTTTTCTCCCATCTCACCGGATATTAATGAACTGGCAAAAGAAGGAAAAGTATTTACACGCGAACATGACAAGAACATCCTCCTGCTCCTGAAAATGGAGGACCTGGTAGACAGGGATATATTGAAGATAGATATTAACGCCACCCTCCGCCAGTTGATAGACGTGGTAAAAGAAGGCACCCGGAATATTATCGGGGTCGTGAATCAGCAGCAGGTACTGGAAGGCATTATTACCCTGGATGATCTCCGCCCCATCATGTTCAACCCGGAACTATACGATACCATGACTGTTAAAAAAATCATGAAGGCCCCGCCGGCTGTGGTTACCCTGAAAGATAACATCAACTATGTGATCAATAAATTTGAGGAAGCAAATGTGTGGGCCCTGCCGGTAGTACAGGATAAAAAGCTCGTGGGCTTCATCTCAAAATCAAGTATTCTGAATAAATACAGGTTGCTGTTGCAGGAATATTCAGAAGGGTAGACCAGGATTAAACGGATATAAAGATTTACCATGATTTATTTTTTGTTGTTTATAAGATTTTTTAAGATGTAAACGTAATTTACACTTACATCTTCCCTGATTTTTTAACTAACAACAAAAAATAAATCATGGTAAATCTTTATATCCGTTTAATCCTGGTCCTGGTCTATGGCTAAAATCCTGATCAACTTCGCTCACCCTGCACTGGAAAAATCAAGGATGCACAAGCAATTGCTGGCGATGATCAAAGGTATGCAGGGTATTACGCTCAATGATCTGTATGAACAATATCCGGATCTGGATATTGATGTAAACAGGGAACAGAAGCTACTGGAACAGCATGATGTTATATTGCTGCAGCATCCTTTTTACTGGTACAGTGCACCTGCTATAATAAAGCAGTGGATGGACCTGGTACTGGAACATGGCTGGGCTTATGGTCATACCGGCAAAGCCTTAAAGGGTAAGTACCTGAGCAATGTTATTTCCGCAGGAGGTCCCGAGAGCGGCTATAACGCAGCAGGGCATCACCGTTTTACGATCCACCAGTTTTTGGCTCCTTTCATACAAACCGCTGCGTTGTGCAATATGCCATATGCAGCGCCTTATGTTATTTATGGTGTGCACCGGATGGATAACATAGACATAAAAAAAGAGGCGCAACAATTCAGACAGGTATTGGAACACTTGCGGGACGGGCATATTGACCTGTCGGCATTGCCGCAACTGACGTATATGAACCAGATTCTTCAACTTCCTTCTCAAACACAATAGATATGGATCAACACTCTTTGCTATTTCAGTCGATGGTATACCTGGCTGCTGCTATTGTGTTTGTGCCCATTGCAAAAAAAATGGGATTGGGCGCTGTGCTGGGATACCTGATTGCGGGTATTATTATAGGTCCTTCTTTATTGGGTTTTATAGGTAAAGAGGGAGAAGATATTATGCACTTCGCCGAATTTGGCGTGGTGATGATGTTATTTTTGATAGGTATTGAACTGGAGCCTGCGCTGTTATGGCGTTTGCGGGCATCCATTCTGGGGTTGGGCGGATTGCAGGTAATCCTCAGTGCGGCCGCTATTGCCGCCATTGCCTACTGGATAGGACAGCCACTGAATGCATCGCTGGCGCTGGGCATGATCCTCTCTTTATCCTCTACGGCCATTGTATTACAAACCTTGAATGAGAAAGGGTGGATGGGTACGGCCGCGGGGCAAAGCGCCTTTTCGGTGCTGCTCTTCCAGGATATTGCAGTGATCCCCATGCTCGCCCTGTTCCCTTTACTGGCTACTGCCGCCATAACCGCTGGAGACATACAAGGACATTCCCTGAGAGACGGCTTACCCGGATGGGGACAAACGCTGGTAGTACTGGGTGCGGTAGTCACTATTATTATTGGTGGCAGGTACCTGGTCCGTCCGCTGATGCGGGTAATTGCCCGTACGCGGGTACGTGAGCTCTTCACCGCCACGGCCTTGCTGATGGTGGTAGCCATTGCCGTACTCATGAACCTGGTAGGTCTCAGCTCCGCGCTGGGTGCTTTTCTGGGCGGCGTAGTGCTGGCCAACAGTGAATATCGTCATGAGCTGGAAAGCGATATTGAGCCTTTCAAAGGATTGCTGTTGGGATTGTTTTTTATTGCAGTGGGCGCCTCTATAGATTTTAAACTGATCATGCAGGAGCCTTTGCTCATAATCGGGCTGGTATTGGGTTTGATGGCGGTGAAAGCAGTGGTGTTGCTGGTGCTGGGAAAGATCTTTAAACTCAGTACCGATCAGAACCTGCTCTTTGCTTTTGCGCTGGCAGACATCGGTGAATTTGCTTTTGTATTGCTGGCATTTACGACGCAAACGAAGATCCTCGATGCGCACCTCACTGCCATGTTAACCGCCATTGTAGCCACCAGTATGGCGCTTACACCTTTGATTATGCTGTTGTATGAAAAAGTGATTCAACCCCGTTACACCCGCGACAAAGACCGGGAGGAAAGACGCAGCGATGAAATCAATGAAAAAAATCCGGTGATCATAGCGGGCTTCGGCCGCTTCGGCAGCATGACAGGGCGTTTCCTGCGTGCCAACGGCGTGAAGTGCACCATCCTCGACCTGGACTCGGACCGGGTAGACGCACTGCATAACCTGGGCATCAAAGTATATTATGGCGATGCATCGCGGTATGATTTACTGGCGGCAGCCGGAGCCGCAGATGCCAAACTACTGATCATCGCTACTGACCACCGGGAACAAACACAGGAAATTGTAACCATCGCCCAGCGTTACTTCCCCCACCTTCAGCTGCTGGTAAGAGCGCAACAGATAGAAGACACTTTTGAACTGATGGATCTGGGTGTATTACATATTTACCGGGAAACGGTAGACACTTCCCTCCGCATGGGCGCCGATGCGCTGAACATGCTGGGCGAAAGGGCTTATCACAGTCACCGCGCTGCACGTACCTTTTTAAAACAGGATGAAAGCACGCTGAAAGGCTTATCGGCCCTACGCGACGACAAAAAACAATACATCAACAGTATGAAGGAACGCATTGATGAAATGGAAAAGCTCATCTCTTCAGATCGTGTAAAAACATGGTTGGACGAAGGCCACGGATGGGACCCGGAATCTATACGTGATGAAGTGAGGGGAGAGCCGGAAAGCGAAGCCTGATCACTGAATATGCTGTATAATCAACTCCGCCACATGATGTAATAGTTCAACGTCTACATTGGGTGTATGGTCGTGCATGGGTTTACTTGAAACTGCGCGTACAAAACCTTCTTCATCGGGTTCGTAAGTAATTTCGTGTTCTGCAATATTTACTTTGTACACGGTTTTATATTGCTGGAAGCCAGTATGTACTTCCAGGATATGGGGGTGACCTTTATATTCAAATTTCAGGGTAAAAATATCTGCGGACATATGACACAATCGTTGTGTGATCCCTTATTCCGGTTCATTGTGATGCTCGTGATAGTAGCGTTTGATCCTATCCTTTTCATCGCGGGAAAGCTGATGAATAAACCACAGCGAAAAATAAGCAAGACCACTAATGATAAATATGTAGCCTATAAAGCCAAGGGTATGGAACACTTTGAACCACATCCAATCGTTCAAAAAGGCATACTGTGCTAAGGTAGCTAAAATCACTCCTGTTAAAGCCAATACAATTGCTATTTTTTTCATGGGGGTGAATTTTGGGATAAAAAAATTCCTGATAACAGACAATACACACAAACCAGATGCCATGGAATATCTACGTAGTACACACCGTTTAAGATGTTTTGCACGTAGATATTTCTCTACATTACGTTTATTATAACGCGGGGATGTGTAAGATAGTTACAGCTGCAAACGAATATGGAGTTTGTTTAAGCCTTTTACAATAAACAACATGGCTACTGCATAAAAAGCGCACCATATTACACCTGGCAAACCCTCACCCAACACAGCCGGGAGGCTGATGCCCAGCAGGATCATCAGGAAATAAACAATATCAGGCAGGATATAGGTCAGCAACGGGTTGGAGCCGGCCGGCCGGAAGAAAGAAGTCCATTTGCTGATCTTTTTTACATCTATCAAAAAATATAAAAAAGAAAATATGGCTACACATATGGCGGCGCTATACAAACACCAGCTGGGCGTAGCCAATACTTTTGATACTTTAAAAGAAGGACGTAACAGGGCCGCCGCAATCAGCAACAGGGCGAAATAGCCGGTTACCCGGGAAACCAGTTTACTCCCTCTCAGGTCAATGTCTTCATCAAAATAAAATAATGACAACAACATCCCGCATAAAACCACCGACGTATGCGCAGCGTTGCCGCTTTGCGATGCCAACCAACGCCATCCGCCCTGGTGCATAAACGGCTGTTGACATAAAATATAATAACCGGTACATACCGCTATCATCAGAAAAATACCTCCCGCAACACCTTTGAAAAGCTGGTAGATAATACAGGCATACAGGTAAGCCCATCCTATCAGTCCCAGTATTCCCCACCACTGCGGCGTTAAGCGCCCCGTACCCGCTTCGCCGCCGCGGTACATCAACGCCAGGATAATCAGCCCTGCGATGCCTGCGCCTTTAAAGCACCAGCTGATCCACTGCTGTTTAAAAGTGTATACATTCCATACCAGGATGGCGCATGCATAAAACAGGAGGGTCCATAATGCCGGACGCATCCCCGTGGCTTCACCATTGATGTTGCCGGTATTTACCATGAATACGCCGAGCACCAGCAGCCCCAGCGTACGCCATAAAATATGTTGCTGTAATTGCAGGAAGCTATCGCCCTTCGCCAGCCGGCTGTTGATTGCGAAAGGAATGGACATTCCCACGATAAACAAAAAGGCAGGAAACACCACGTCCACAAAGGTCATGGCGTCTTCATCCGCATGTGCATGCTGCATCCAGGAAGGGATGCCACTCACACCGGCCACACTGTTCACAAAAATCATGATCAGTATCGTGATGCCCCGGAAGGCGTCAATAGATAAAATGCGGCCAGTAGTAAGTCTGTTGATCATAACAGGATATTTGCGGATTGATATGCTAACAAAATACAATTTAATAATTGTATTCCATCCTGTAATCATGATCCATTCAGCCCATTTTAAGGATAGGGATTATGAAAAATATTTACCTTTCCGCTGTTAACAACAACCTTAAAAGCTTATGAAGAAATATCTGCTCACCACTATGGGAATAGCCGGCATGGCTACTTTCATGGCCTGCAACCAGGGGAAGCGTACTCCTGATGCCACGCAGTCCACCCCTGATGCCCTCGCAGCCAATGTTGACAGTACCGTCAACCCTGCACAGGATTTTTTTGATTACGCCAACGGCGGCTGGATCAAACGCAATCCCATTCCCCCCGAATACAGCTCCTGGGGAATCGGTAACCTCGTACAGGAAGAACTGTACAAAAGATTACGCATTATCAATGAACATGCGGCAGAGAACCCTGCTGACGACATCTCCCGCAAAATAGCTGCTTTCTGGAAAAGCGGGATGGACTCCGTAGGCATCAATGCTGCCGGCATCAAACCGATTGAAGATCAGTTGAAAGCCATTGACGCCGTCACTACCCCGCAGCAATTGCTCCAACTGGCCGCCACGCAAAACATCTTCACCGGCGCCATGTGCCAGACGTACATTGCACAGGATGCCAAAAACAGTGATGTAATGGCGCTGCAATTCTACCAGGGCGGCCTGGGCCTGCCCAACCGCGATTACTATTTCAATACAGACGACCGAACCACCAAAGTAAGACAAGCCTACCCGGCGCATATTGCACGGATGCTACAGTTTACCGGTCTTGACAGCAGCGCCGCCAACACCGCAGCCAACAACATCCTGCAACTGGAAACCATCCTGGCAAAATCCAGCCGCAAACTGGAAGCCCTGCGCGACCCGGAAGCCAACTACCACAAAATGCCGGTAACGGCATTAAACAAAATTGCCGGCAACATCGACTGGATCTCCTTCATCAAACAACAAGGTGTCAACAGCTTTGCAGATACCATTATTGTTGGTCAGCCGGAATTTTACACGGCGCTCAGTAATGCCGTCAAATCGCAACCACTGGAAACCTGGAAGAACTACCTGAAATGGCATCTCATCAGTAGCGCCGCACCTGCCCTCAGCGATACCATCGCCTTAACAGACTTTGCTTTCTACGGCACCCTGCTCAGAGGCCAGGAAAAACAAAAGCCCCGCTGGAAACGTGTACTGGATACTGAAGAACGCGCCATGGGCGAAGCCCTCGGACAACTATTCGTAAAAGAATTTTTCAACGCCACCGCCAAAAAAAGATATGAAGCACTCGTGGAAGATATTCGCGGCGCATTAAAAATACGCATCCAAAACCTCACCTGGATGAGCGACAGCACCAAAGAAAAAGCACTTTACAAATTATCCAGGATCACCAAAAAAGTAGGCTACCCTGATAAATGGAAAGACTTCTCTGCCATGGAAATCAAGGAGCAATCATACTTACAGAATATCACTGCCGCTCATAAATGGTGGCATCAATATGAAATCAATAAACTGGGCAAACCTGTAGACCGCAACGAATGGGACATGACACCACAAACCTACAACGCCTACTACAACCCCAGCAACAACGAAATCGTATTGCCTGCCGGTATCTTCACCGTTCCCGGCAAGCGCGATGAAGAACTCGATGATGCCCTCGTATACGGCTACGCCGGCGCTTCTACGATAGGTCATGAAATAACACATGGCTTTGATGATGAAGGCCGCCAATTCGATGCTGCCGGCAACTTAAAAAGCTGGTGGACCAAGGACGATGCCGCCAAATTCAATGCACGTGCTGCCGTGATGGTCAAACAATTTGATGATTATGTAGTGGTAGACAGTCTCCACATAAATGGAAAAGCCACCCTCGGCGAAAATATCGCCGACCTCGGCGGCATCCTCCTGGGATGGGATGCGTTTCAACAAACCGACCAATTTAAGAAAGGAGAAAAGATTGCCGGATATACGCCATCGCAGCGGTACTTCATGGGTTATACCTTAGGATGGCTGAGTCATACTAAAAAAGAAGAACTCGCCAGACGGGTACTCATTGATGTACATTCTCCTGCTAAATTCAGGGTAAACGGGCCTTTCAGCGATGTAGACGCCTTCTATGAAGTGTATGGCGTGAAACAGGGAGATGGTATGTGGAGAGCAGATAGCACGCGGGTGAGAATCTGGTAACTGACCAGGATTAAAGGACTATCAGGATTTATAGGATGGGTGTAGGATAAAAGAACAAAGCGGATGATACGGAAACATTTCTCCGCTTTGTTATTTTGGGTTTTTAATTAGTGAACTTTTATTAAATTAGATGTATTGTTTGTTATCCTTACCTTATTTATTTGTTGTTTTGTTATTGTTTGATTAACCAACCGGCTATGAATAATTACCAACCAAAATTTCATGAAATTACGGGTAAAATAATAGGGTGTGCGATGAAAACACATCGTATATTGGGCAATGGTTTCCAGGAATTTATCTATCAACGTGCGTTGGAAATTGAAATGCAGAAAGAAGGTGTTACTTTTGAAAGAGAAAAAGCAATGCTAATTTTATATCAGGGAGTATCTATAGGAACCAGGAGGGTGGATTTCCTCGTTGAAGAAAGATTACCTATAGAACTAAAAGCAATAATAAAACTAGAAGCTGTTCATTTAACACAAGCATTAAATTATCTGGAGATCTACAACAAGGAAATAGGACTGCTCATTAACTTTGGCAGCATTAGCCTGGAGTTTAAACGCTTATACAATGGTAAATTTAACGAAAATATTTCCTCTTCATCCTCTACATAACCACAAAACACCCATCCGGTTAATCCTCAAAATCTATATAATCCTGGTCAGAAAATAACAAAGATGGATAAACGTCATTTTATTAAAGCACTGGGTATTGGTGGACTAGCATTGGCAAAACCGTCGATACCCGCCAGTGCGGCGGTCAAAACGGCGCCACGGCGCATGGAAAAGCTCACCGCACAACACCGGGTGTGGATCAATCCGGATCATAAGGATACCGCAGCCATACTGCAAAAACGCTATGCCGCCTACAAAAACGCCGGCATCGCTGATATCTTTTTTGAAGCCGACAGTGAGCTGCATTTCAAAACAGCCAAAGCCAACGGCATCAATGCTCACCGCTGGATGTGGACGATGAACCGGGGAGAGAAAGAACTGCTGGCCAGTCACCCGGAATGGTATGCTAAAAACCGTAAGGGTGAGTCCTGCGCGGATCATCCGCCGTATGTAAATTACTACAGGTGGCTTTGTCCCAGTAAACCGGAAGTGGTAAACTATCTCAAAGATCAGGTAGAAAAGATCCTCTCCAAAGATTATGTAGATGGCATTCACCTCGATTATGTACGGTTCTGCGATGTAATTTTACCGGTGAATTTATGGAGTAACTATGGTATCGATCAATCGCGGGAATTGCCGGAATATGATTTCTGTTATTGTGAAGATTGTCGCAATGCCTACAAAGCTAAAAACGATGTAGATCCGCTGAAGATAGAACATCCCGATCAAAGCCCGTCGTGGCGCAAGTTCCGGTACGACTGCATTACCAATGTGGTTAACAACCTCGCACAGGTAGCGCAACAACATAAAAAACCTATTTCCGCCGCAGTATTCCCCACACCGGAAATAGCCAAACGTATTGTACGGCAGGACTGGACCAACTGGCAGCTGAATGCCGTATGTCCCATGATCTATCACGGTTTCTACAGAGAAAATATAAACTGGATTGGCGATGCCGTAGCAGAAGGCGTTAAAGCATTACACGGTGCATTCCCCTTGTATGCCGGGCTTTATCTGCCGGACTTCCACGGTAACTATAACGACTTGCAGGAAGCCATCAGGCTATCAATACAAAATGGCGCCGCAGGCGTTTCTATTTTTGGAGAAGTAACGCCGGAAGTATTGCGGGTACTCGCATTGTGATGATAAGAAAAGATATAAAAGCAAAGCGCCCATGCAGTACGATTCCTACATGGGCGCTTGTTTTATCTTCTTAATAATTATAATTCAGATACTGTTCCCGGCCTGTCTGCCACGTTCTTACCAAAATCATAATTAGGTTTATTACCCATTTTCACTACCATGGTACCACCTTTCACCAGATCCTGGTGCAGGATAAAGCTTTTGTTGTAAGGCTTACCATTGAGTGTGATACTTTGGATATAGATATTTTCACCGCTGTTCTGCATGGTTTGCACCGTGAATGTTTTGCCACCAGGCAGTTTCACAGTAGCTTTATCAAACAGCGGGCTACCCAATACATACACCCCATTAGCAGGGTTTACAGGATAGAAGCCCAGGGCAGAGAAAATATACCAGGATGACATAGCACCGCAATCTTCGTTACCGGCAAGTCCTTCAGGCTGATCAAAATAAAAATCTTTCATGACCTGTCTTACCTTCTCAGCGGTTTTCCATTGATTACCGGCAAAGGCATACATGTAAGTAACGTGATGACTCGGCTCATTGCCGTGTGCATACATACCGATCAATCCGGAGATATCATTAGATGCTTCCGCACCCATATCCCCTTTAGCGGTGAAGAGGCTGTCGAGCTTGCGGGTAAAGGCTTCGTCGCCTCCCATCAGGTTGATCAGGCCATCTACATCCTGTGGTACCAGCCAGGTATATTGCCAGCCGTTGCCTTCTGTAAAGTCGCCTTTTTCGTGAACGGAATTGAAAGGATCGTACGGTGTTTTGAAGCTGCCATCGCTCATACGCGGACGTACAAATTTAATGGTGCTATCAAAATAATTTTTATAGTAGCCGGCGCGCTTTTTATAGTATTCATAATCTTCCTGCTTACCCATTTTTTTTGCCATCGCCGCTATGCACCAATCATCGATTGCATATTCCAGTGCTTTGGAAACGGATTCGTATTCTTTATCTGCCGGAATATATCCTCTTTCTTTTACGTATTTCACGCCCAGGTCATCGCGGGTAGAAGATGCTTTCATGGCCGCAAATGCATCTTCTGCATTGAAGCCGGTAAAGCCTTTCAGGTAAGCATCCACGATAGGAGGTACCGCGTGATAGCCTACCATACAATTGGTTTCACTACCCATCAACGGCCAGATAGGCAATTTGCCTTGTTGCTTAAAGATGGTGAGCATGGAGTTCACAAAGCTGTTTACTTTTTCCGGATGCAGGATTGTACTCAATGGTGCGCAGGAGCGATAAATATCCCACAGGGAGAAAACAGAGTAGTTGTCGAAACCCGGATCAGGATATACTTTTTTATCGGTGCCGCGATAACTGCGGTCATGATCGTTGAATAATGCAGGATCGATCATGGTATGATACAGCGCGGTGTAGAACACGCGGCGTGCGGCAGCATCTTTTGTTTCGATGTTTACTTTGGAGAGTTCTTTATCCCATTTGGCGTTGGCGTTGTTTACCACTTTCGTGAAATCCCAGCCGGGTATTTCTGCCTTGATATTCGCCAGTGCATTTTCACTGCTGACAGGTGAAATCCCTACTTTCAACATGACCTGTCCGGGTGATTTATCAAAGGAGATTACTCCTTTCACCGCTTTCGCTTTAACGGAAGTACCGGCTTGCTGTTCGTCTCCCTCAAAAACAACAAACTTCGTTACCGGCACAGAAGATTTTATGGCGAACCAAAGGCGTTGATCTTCTGCCCAACCTTTGGAGAAACGGTATCCTTCCAGGGTATATTCATCTACCTGGCGGATATATGTTTCTACGGGCGCATCCCATCCAATGCCTTCTTTCAGGTCAATGATGATGTTGGAAGGCTGATTTTCAGGAAAAGTATATTTATGGAAAGCGACTCTTTCGGAGGCGGTTAATTCTACCTGTACATTATAATCATCCAGGTGAACGGCGTAATAGCCGGGGCGGGCTTTCTCGCGTGCATGTGAATAGTGGGAGCCATAACCTGAAGTTGGATCTTCCTGTGTACCGCGGTTAGTCTTTATTTTACCCGTGTATGGCATAATGAGTACATCGCCAAGGTCGCCGATACCGGTGCCGCTGAGATGTGTTTGAGAGAAGCCTATCACGACACTGTCTGAATAGTGATATCCTGAGCACCAGTCCCAACCTTTCACAATATTGGTAGGTCCGGCCTGCACGGCGCCATAAGGAACGCTGGCACCCACAAATACGTGCCCGTGGCCACCGGAGCCGATATATGGATCTACTGAAGCTACTGATTTACTTTCCACAAAGCCTGTTGTTGCCGGCCGTTTTACCTGGGCGTCTGCCTGTATGCCAACCAACATCACGGCAGATAGCGCAAATGCGCTGCCAATCCTGAATCCCGATTTCATAATCAAAAACCTTTAAGCAGGCAAGATACGGGGTCATGATAACTTTCCAAGCGTATTTTTTATAAGTGGTTGTCTGCCCCGGGGACGGGAACAGGCCGGGATGCTGCATCCGGACCAGGAAGATAGAGGGAGGTAGCAGCGTTTACTCGTCAAAAGAGGACCACTGTTTTGATTTCATATTGATAGCTGCAATACAGCCTGCGATAACCCCTATACTACCGGCGATGACCAGAACAATAAGTATTCCCATTAGATGACAGTTTTTGCATTCTCCGTATAAGATACAAATCTTACGCTGAAATGTTTGGGGCAACACCGCACAAATATGTAAATTACTGTTATGAGTACATTTAGCAACCCGCGGAAAAAGCGGTCGGAGAAGGATGAGAAGTTAACCTTCCGGGAGCGGCTGGCAGCATTGCGCAACCTCCCTGCCTTTTTCAGGATGGTGTGGCAAACCAGCCCCGGGCTAACCATTGCGAATACGTTATTACGCATTGCCCAGTCGGCGATGCCGCTGTCGTTATTGTATGTAGGCAAGTTGATCATAGACCAGGTGGTGCTGTTGAGTAAAGACAATTCCCAGCATTCCCCGCAATATTTATGGCAGCTGGTGGCCCTGGAATTCGGGCTGGCCATTATTTCCGATGCATTGAGCAGGGCCATTTCCCTGCTGGATAGTTTGCTGGGCGACCTGTTTGCCAACCACACCTCGGTGAAGATCATGCAACATGCCGCCGCCCTGGATCTCGACCAGTTTGAAGACGCAGAATTTTATGATAAACTGGAGCGTGCCCGTCAACAAACATCCGGCAGAACGGTGCTGTTGTCGCAGGTATTGAGCCAGGTGCAGGACCTGATCACGATGGGCTTCCTGGCAGCGGGGTTGATGCTGTTCAATCCCTGGTTGATCCTGCTGCTATTGCTGGCAGTGCTCCCGGCCTTTTTAAATGAAACGCACTTCAATGACCTGTCATATAAGCTCACCTGGGGACAGACATCTGATCGCCGGGAGCTGGATTATATCCGCTACCTGGGCGCCAGCGATGAAACAGCCAAAGAGGTAAAAGTATTTGATCTCTCCAACTTCCTCATTCATCGTTTCCGTATTATATCAGATAAGTTTTATGGAGATAAAAAACACCTGGAAGTCCGCCATTCCGTGTGGGGTACCGTGTTTGCCATGTTGGGAAGCGCCGGCTATTATGCCGCCTATATCCTCATCATCCTGCAAACGATCAGCGGGCACTTAACAATCGGTGATCTCGCCTTCCTGGCGGGTTCCTTCCGGCAGCTGAGGGGAACATTCCAGGGCATTCTGATCCGGTTTTCCAGTGTTACACAAGGAGCGATGTACCTAAGGGATATGTTTGATTTCTTTGAGATAAAATCCAGGATGGCAACACCCGCAACTCCACGTCACTTTCCTGCTCCTATACAACAGGGATTTACTTTTGAAGATGTTGGCTTTAAATATCTCAACGCTGAAAAATGGGCGATCCGTCACCTCAACTTCACCCTGCATGCCGGCGAGAAGCTCGCACTGGTAGGAGAGAACGGCGCCGGTAAAACCACGCTGGTAAAATTACTCTCCCGGTTATACGACCCCGCAGAAGGTCGGATACTTCTCGATGGTATAGACCTCCGGGAATATGATCTGCAGGAACTACGTACGCAGGTAGGCGTTATATTCCAGGATTATCAACGCTACCAGATGACAGTAGCACAGAACATCGCTGTAGGCAATATCGACCAGACCAACAACCGCCCCCTCATTGAAGATGCTGCGCGGCAAAGTCTTGCGGAACCGCTTATCGAAAAAATGCCACATGGCTACGATCAGATGTTAGGCCGCCGCTTTAACCAGGGCATAGAACTCTCCGGAGGCGAATGGCAGAAGATAGCCCTGGCACGCGCCTACATGAAAGACGCCCAGCTACTCATTCTCGACGAGCCCACCTCCGCACTGGATGCACGCGCAGAATACAATGTATTCCTGCGCTTCGCTGATCTCACCCGCAACAAAACGGCAGTATTAATATCGCATCGTTTTTCTACTGTACGTATGGCTAACCGTATCCTCGTACTGGAAAAAGGACAGCTGGCAGAAATAGGCAGTCACGAAGAACTGCTGAAGCGCGGAGGTAAGTATGCGGAGTTGTTTGAATTGCAGGCAGCAGGGTATAAGTAGTTATGAACCTTATACCTGATGGGGCCAGGTTCAAAGGCTACCGTGACGACACATCTCCAGCCATTGCATCCTGGAAATAGAGGCCCGGGGCTAAAGCCACCGGGCCTCTATTTCGGGTTGCACAATGGCTAAAGATGTGTCCTCACGATAGGGTTCAAAGGGGAGCAAATGCTTTAAAGGAAGCAGCTTACAATTGTACATATAATCAATCTCACCAAACATTTATTGCTGCTAAATCCGGCTATAACTATGTAGAAGCTCGTCATTTAATTCCATTATAGTTTCAAGGTAGTTTCGACTACAGTATTGATGTTCCCTAAAACATTATCGTATTATGTCCTAATTGCCATAAAGCAATTCATTATGGAAATGCGGATACCAAAAAGAAATTATTATAGCTCTTCTTCTCCCAAAGGAGTTCGCTATTGAAGGATAGAGGAATAAAAATACAGGAGGCATTGTTAATTCGATTATATTCGAAGAGCGAAGAGTTTGCAGAGTAAGTACGTTCCTGATATTGTGAAGAAGGAGATTTCGACGACTTTGTTTTCTAATCAATTATAAAAGACGAATATTCTCTCACTTACAAAAACATATCATATGGCTATCGTAAAAGTAATTGAAGTAATTGCCTCCTCTGAAAAAAGCATTGAAGATGCGCTCCAAAGTGCTGTTACCGAAGTCTCAAAAACCATCCACAATGTGGACTCGATATTCGTAAAGGATATTAAGGCCCATGTAAAAGATGGAAAGATAACCACCTATGGTTTGATCTGTAAGGTGTCCTTCAGAATAGATAAATAACGCTCCGTCATCCCGGTTTCATCAATGGCTGCTGTAGAAAATAGTGCCATAACAGTGGTGAAATATCAACACTGCTACTTCGTAGCGGGCAGGGATAATAACGGGATACTGGAATCATATGCCAACTTTTTAGAAATACTTCTACGAAACAAGGAGGCGAAAGTGCTATGCCTCTTGGGAACAGCCATAATCAGAGAGGCATGCTGTTGTTCGGAGAAAGCAAGGATGCCCTTCACCGTATCATCTTCATTGATATAATGAAAGGTTGGTTGATATTTTTCCAGGAGATTATGTAAGCTGGCTATCGCTTCTTTTGTTTCAGATAAATATTTTTCTTCTCCGGCGGGCGCCACATTTACCACGCACAAGTCTGCCGGGAACGCATCCAGGAATTTATACAGCTGTTCAACAGGCACCGTAGCGGGATCTTTCAGGTCCGTCGTAAAAACGATGGTTTTTATTCCTTTCCCGATGAAGGTTCCTTTAGGCACTACCAATACCGGCACTTCGCTGGTTTCCAGTATCTGGGTAGTTGTACTGCCAATTAACAATTTCTCAAGGTCGGACTTACCGGATACCCCCATCACAATGATGTCAATTTCTTCTTCCCTACATCGTTGATTGATAATGCTATGTAAAGGTGTGTTATCTGCAAGCAGATCAATTGCAACCGCATGTCCTGACATAGATTTAAGCTGATCGTGAAGCAGCCCCAGGGCCTCCATATTTTCCAGGTAAATATCGTGGTTGTTTTTTGACGTAGTTACGGGCAAATCCGTTCCTGTAACCATAGTCTGATAGGCATGATATAAAACGATCCGCTTTATTCCCAAAGAATCAGCCAGCTGACAACCATATTCAGCAGCGCGGAAAGCGGCATCCGAAAAATCCGTTAATATGAGCATCGATTTCATATGACTGGATGATTGGTTCAGGTAAGACACAACTAAATCCCTGCCAATACTGATGCGGAAGAGAAAGGGGTAAATACCTGATAATACTGTCCTTTCTTATACGGAGATTGTTCCTGCCGGTAGATAACCCCAATGCTCCAATTCGCTTAAAGAAGTCACTTTTTTACAGACGCCATTGGTCAATAGCATAAGGCTATCACTGGCTTTAATGATACTTTCATAGTCGTGGTCAGTAATAATAAACCCTTTTGTTGGTTGGTATTCTTTAAGCAGTTCTATGATAATTTCTCTGTATAGCGGCTCAATGTGCGAAAAGGGTTCATCCAAAAGAATAAAATCTGCCTCCAGATTAACGAGTAATAGCATCTCCAGATACCGTAATTCGCCTCCTGATAATGCTGTTACCCGTTTATGAATATGTTTTTCAATCCGCTCATTTTCAATGATTTTATTTCTACTCTTTTTATTATCAATAAATATCCTGACAATATTTTCTATAGAAATGTTCTTTGGAAGAAAAGGATGCTGCGGCAAATACGCTATTAAATTTTTATGCCGGTATGGCTGTTGATATATCTTTTTATTGATACTGATACTTTTATTATATGCAGGAAGTATTCCGAAAATTATCTTTAACAATGTCGATTTACCTGTCCCGTTTCTCCCCAGGATTCCAATAATATCCCCTGTTTCACATTTCAGGTAACAATCCGTTAATAGCTGATGACCGCCAAAATCTTTAATGATCCCGCAAACTTCCAATTCGTTTTTCATCCCGCAGCCATTGATTTTAATAAGAAAAATAAAATAAGGATAAGAAGATTAAAAAGATAGGATAAAATGATTAATGCAGTTTTGGAATATCCTTTATTGTAATAAAAATAATACTGCGATTTATACCTGAGTTCATAAAAAAAGAGGGCGAGAAAATAACCACCGGTACAGAAAGAAAACATGAAAACATTTAAAAAACCTATTATTTTATTCTCTCCACTAACACCTCCTAAAAGCCCAATCAGTCCGGAAAATAAAATATTAAACGTCAACAGTGCTTTATAATAATTAAATAAAACTTTCATCGACAACTTATAAGATCTTCCTCTATCAGTTAACACTCCTTTTACCCTGTTGAATACTTTATCATTCATAAAACCAGATTCAAAACATATATCTCATCAATTTACGGATAAAAATCATTCTTTTTTATGCAGATAAGTGGGGTATCAGATCAGTATTTCACTCAATTAAAAACCACGCCCGGTACCCCATGAAAAACTCCTCCCGGATAATTATACGCTAATTATCGGGGTAGCAGCCTCCTGATTTTGACCTTGCAGGTCAAAATCAGGACCTTTTAACCGCAAACTTTGACCTCAGCACACAAAACTTTGACCTCAAACATGGAAGCGTTGACCTCAGAGGTCAAAATTTGACTGTTAGACAGGCCGTTTTAGTGTCAGGAACCTCTGATTTTGAGGTCGGAGGTCAAAACTCCGGGTTAAAGGATCAAAACTTTCATGTTTTAGTATCAAAGGGGGAGTTCGAAGGTGGAAGCACTGACCGCTGAGAAGCTATTTAAAAATGATATTTAGAAACATCATATTGTGGAAAAGTGAATAAAAAGGCTATTGCCGTGAAGGTAGGATGATGCTAATTGAGAATAACTAGGCTTGTGGGAAGAAATACATTCGTAGATAAAATAAGAAAAAGAGCCGGGCAGGATGAGGAGCCAACGGTTGGAATTATTGATGCCCAAAGTGATATACTTATGCCCTTATATCTGACTGATCGTTTCAATCGGCACATCATTTTCAAACCTCACCATAATAACAAAACAGAGTTCATTTATATCAGATTGAGACACTGTATTAGCATGGCTTAAAGTATATTTGCTTTGCAACTTTTTCATATGGAATTATTGGAGCAAAAATACAAACAGCTCGTTTCCGGAATAGGACAATTGTTAGCCACCGGAAGGAAAAACGCAGCTCAACAGATAAATACCATTTTGGTGTATACCTATTGGGAAATTGGACGATATATTGTAGAATATGAACAAAAAGGGAGCGAGAAAGCTGAATATGGAAGCCAGTTATTTGACAAGCTATCCAAAGACCTCACTGCGTCTTACGGCAAAGGATTTAGCAGATCCAACCTGCTATACATGAGAAAATTATATAATAATTTCCCAATACGTGAGACACTGTCTCACAAATTGACATGGAGCCATTACTTTGAAATCCTCAAATCAGATTCAGATCTGGAAATTGGCTTTTACGCCAAACAATCTGAAAAAGAAAAATGGAGTGTAAGGGAATTAAAACGGCAAATGAAAAGTATGCTTTTTCATAGACTGGCTTTAAGTACTGACAAAGAAGGGATTTTAAAACTGGCCAATGAAGGACACGAAGTACAGCAAGCAGAAGATTTACTGAAAGATCCATTTGTGTTAGAATTCTTGAATATTCCTGAACAACACCTATATCTTGAAAGCGAATTAGAAGAAAAACTGATTAATAATCTTCAGCATTTCCTCTTGGAACTGGGGAAAGGATTTGCGTTTATAGGCAGGCAATACCGCATGAGTATTGGCGGTAAACATTTCAGACTTGATCTATTGTTTTATCACAGAATTTTGAAGTGCTTTGTTTTAATTGATTTAAAGAGAGGGGAAATTGATCATACTGATATTGGTCAAATGAATCTATATCTCAACTATTTTAAAAAAGAAGAGGCATCTGAAGGAGATAACGAACCTGTAGGAATATTATTAGGTGCATACAAAAACCATATCCTGGTTGAATATGCAACCAGCAGTATAACGAACAAAGTGTTATTAGCTAAATATCAGTTATACCTACCAGATAAGAAACAGTTGGAAAATGCGTTGAACAAACTACTTAATCAGTGACAGTTAGCGACAATTTAATAATTATATTGCTAACCTCAACGCTCACTTTTCTATCCTTATATATCTTTCCACAACTTTACCACTAAAAACTATCGAAAGGGGAGAAGTGACGTCACGCCTTCTGTACATGTTCATTCTTCATTTTTTTGGGACTATATTAGCATTCAACACAAGTAAAAAATCACGCCCGCATCCCATGAAAAAGCGTCTGTTGGAACTACTCGTCATTTATATCATTTATCTCGCGGTTTTACTCCTATACATCGTGTTACACAATGGCTATATTGCAAAGGCACTCTCGTCTCTCATCATCTGGTTGTTGCCTTTTATAGTTATACTGCCAACGCAGTTCATCGCTTTTATGATCGGGGTAGGGTGGCCTACCAACAGCGACCGGATAGATACCCGCATATATCGGCTTACGCACCTGATTGTATTTAGTATTATTATTATCCTGGTAGCTTTTTCATTGTATAAGTAAAGCGCCTGGCAACAGAATACCAGACGCTTCTTTAATAATGATAAAGATTATACTACCTGGTACCATGGCAGGCCATCACTGCCTCCGGGATGATGAATAGATGGTGTAATATTGTTTCCGTTGAGGTCAAACCAGGGGAATGTGCTCCTGCCTGCAGGATGATACATTGTTGGATAGACCTTATTCTCTCTTATTTCAAACCATGCCTGTGCATTGGTACCACTGGAGTGATGTACGGTATTAAACATTTTGCTGTCACGGATTTCGTACTCAGCCAGACCACTCCAACCGTCCGGATGATGTAAGGTTCTGTAAATATTCATATGCTGATTTTTGGGTTAAAAACAGATAATAAATGTAGGAAAAAATATTATTCAGGACGACCAGATAATTGTCATTTTTATTTTGAATGGAAAATTCCTTATCTCACTAAAAAAATAATTTTATCTTCTTCCTTAACCTGATAATATCACCGTAAAGGACATATATTTTCAGAAATGAATTAGCTTTGCAACGGACTCTTTTCTAATTTAACCGATATGCACGGACGTAACAGAAGCGATATATACCCTGGCCTGGAAGTAGCCATCATCCTGAAAAAGGATCAACGATCCGGTAAGCTCACATATGGCATAGTACAGGATCTGCTCACTTCAGCGCCTTATCATTCACGTGGCATAAAGGTGAGGCTGGAAGATGGACAGGTAGGTCGGGTGGCTGAAATAAATGTTACAGAAGAAGATTAAATTAATATGCCGGATCAGCATAGGTCAACACTTATTAAATATTTGGTCCCGTAGATCACTTTATAATTCTTTTCTACATACCCGCTGCTAATCTGGCAACGTACTCATCATAGGCTGATTGTCTGTTCAACCAAAAATGAGCTGGTATACCCAATACATTTTCAAACAAAACAGCTATATCCGCTGTAATACCGCTATTGCCATTTAAAATAGCAGCAATTGTTTTTTCAGGCTTTCCTGTTCTGACTGCAAACGCTTTGGGGCCCCATCCCCATTCTTCCAGCTTCTCCGCAAGATCTATTCCCGGATGCGGAACTGATTGCGGAAAATATTCATTATGTCTTGTCATAATATTTTTAATTAATAATAGTCAACAATCTCAATTATTTCCACTCCATGTATTTCCTCCCATCTGTACTAACTGACGCTAATAACCGGAATTGGATAATGATTAATTAAAAAAGAATAAAGAAAGCCGGATAGGAGAAGAAGTGCGAATCAGTGTCAAAATGAAACCCTGCTTATCATACAGGTCATCTTTTGTTATGTCGAATATAGAAATATATTTCGCTTCGCACAAAAAAAGTTAGTCGCCTGAAAAATGGTTAAAAACATGTAGCTCCTCCCTATATCACACGCAGAAAATGTCGTACTTTGAAGTCTTCAAGTGTACAACTTAAAATGCGAAATATATCCACCCTGAACGACGTTCACCAGCAATTTGCTGAGTACTTTGAAGTACCGGCACTAAAGCCGTATGCTTACCTGCTGTCTAAAAAGCTGAGTGAAGGACATATTTGTCTACACCTGGATAAAGTGGAAGAAGAACAGGAAAATCTGCCACCACACTATACAATACCGGAAAACAGCATCGCAGCATTAGCGCCGGTACCACTTGTGGGAAAGGATGGCAACGACTCCCAACCCTTTGTGTTGTATCAGAACAGACTGTACCTCCAACGGTATTACCGGTACGAAACAAATTTCCTGCAACATATAAAAGCATTTCTGGCAGCGGAGAAAGCGGTGCTACCGGAAAGAGTAGCTTTGCTACAGGAGCAGCAATCCCTTATCAGCAACCTGTTTGCACAACACGCTGCCATCAATGAAGGTGATGACCCTGCCGACTGGCAACTGGCAGCCGCTATCACAGGCGTGTTGCATAATTTCACTATCATCACCGGAGGCCCGGGTACGGGCAAAACTACAACCGTCGCTAAAATCCTCGCCATACTTTTTGCAACAGATCCTGGTCTGAAAGTGGCGCTGGCAGCGCCTACCGGCAAAGCCGCCGCCAGGATGGCGGAGAGTCTGCGGAATACCACGATCCCGGTAGATCCGGCTATCGCCAAAAAGTTCCAGGACCTGAGCCCTTCCACTATTCACCGCCTGCTGAAGCCGGTGAAGAATAGCCCCTACTTCCGGCATAATAAAAACAACCCGCTCAATTATGATGTAGTCATCGTAGATGAGTGCTCCATGATAGATGTAGCCCTGTTTGCCAAGCTAATGGATGCTATTAGTCCCCATACACGTTTGATTTTGTTGGGAGATAAAGACCAGCTGGCTTCCGTAGAGGCGGGCAGTTTATTCGGTGACCTTTGCCAGGCACAGGAAACGCTCAACGAATTTTCCAGTGAAACCATACAACGCATAAACCGGTTTATTGAAGATCCAGAGAGAAAGATTCCCGCATCTCATGAGCGCAACGACTCCCGGCACCCGCTGTTTCAACACCTCGTGGAACTCAGGCACAGCCATCGTTTCACAGGACATACCGGTATCGGCAAATTCAGTAAGGCAGTGATTCATAACAACCAGGCTGTTATCGAAGAATTTTTCCAGGCAGGTGCAGATGAACAGGTGATCATTGATCAGTCGTATACTACAGCATTGTTTGAACAATTCATCTCCGGATACGCTTCTTTCATCACTGAAAAAGATACGCTGACAGCACTGAAAAAACTGAATGCACAACGGGTACTGGTAGCCATTCGTGAAGGTGCGCAGGGATTATATGCTATCAACAGGAACATCGAAAAATATTTACACGATAAAAAACTGATCACCATTAATACGGAATTTTATGAAAACCGTCCCGTGATCCTCACCCGCAACTATTACGAACACGGACTGTTCAATGGCGATACCGGCATTATCCGGGCAGACCACAACGGCGTGCTCATGGCCTGGTTTGAAGATAGTACCGGCGGACTGAAAGGCGTACTCCCCGGCTATCTCACATTAGCGGAAACTGCCTTTGCGATGACTATCCACAAAAGTCAGGGCTCTGAGTTCGGGGAAGTTTTAGTGGTGTTGCCGGATACAACCGATGTACCCATTCTCACCAGGGAGCTGCTTTACACGGCTGTGAGCCGCGCCAGGCGCCGCGTATTTGTGCAGGGCACTGCGGAAGTAATACGCATGGCAGCAGCACGTTTTGTTGAAAGGGCATCGGGCATAGCCGCCAGATTTTTGGCAGTTGAAACTGCGGCAAATTAACGCATAGCTGCGTTCAAAACAGGATAGTAACATGGCATTATACTTAAAGGTTTCCAATTCACTCAATAGCCTGGCAGCGGGATTATCAGCAGATCTGCACGCTGCCGGCAACAGTGTATTCCAACCGCACTATATCATCACCCAGACAGAAGGAATGAACAACTGGCTGAAGCTGCAACTGGCCTACCGGCTAGGCATTGCGGCCAACTGCCGTTTCATGAAACCGAATGATCTGCTCTTTCACCTGTACATGCTGCTGGGCGGACCTTTCACGGAAGTACTGTCACCACAGAACCTCAGCTGGCTGTTATTCAAACTGCTGGGAGAACCAGCGTTTATTACCAAATACCCTGATGTAGCCGAGTATTACACGGATCACGGACCGGAGAGTGACCTCAAACGCATGGGCCTCGCGGAAAAAGTAGCCGATCTTTTTGACCAGTACCAGGTATACCGCCCGGAAATGATCGGGGAGTGGAGTAATGCGGATGCAGCAGCCCTGAAGGTTGCCGAGTGGCAGCCATGGTTGTGGGCAAAAGTAAAAGCTCTCTCCGGCGATGCCTTACCGGATAAAACTCTGGTTGGTAACTACATCCTGGATACCCTGGCCCAAAAAGGAAAAGATGCCGGACTACCGGCCAGGATGCCCGCCATTCACCTGTTCGGGTTGTCTATCATCACCGCGTATCACGTAAAGATCCTGCACGAACTGTCTGCCTTTATTGATGTACATTTTCATATCATCAACCCGGCGCCGGTGGTGTTCTGGTTTGAAGACCGCAACGAAAAACAACTGGCGCGGGGCCGCCTCAAAGAATTAAAAGAGACGGACGAAACTACCGCCGGCAATGCTTTGCTCACAGGCTGGGGAAAAGTAATTCAGAATAGCTTCGGGCTCTTCTTTCAATATGATGCCTTCTTTAATGCCTATGAAGAAATTGGTATAGAAGAACCCATACCGGACAACCTGTTACACAAAATCCAACACGATATTTTCTCCGCCGCCACCGATGATCGTCATCCGCTTTCCATCGATGATGTGCGCGATGGCTCTCTTACTATCAACGCCAGCTACACGGTAGCCCGTGAAGTGGAGGTACTCTATAACTACCTCGTACATCTCGTAGACCAAAGACAGGAGGCGCTGTCGCCCCGCGATATTGTAGTGATGGTGAGTGATATAGACGCCTATGCACCCTATATCAAAGCGGTTTTCAATCATGCGCCCTATAAGTTCAGGTACACCATTGCAGATGAAAGTTATACTGACAACGATAACCTTTTCAATGCCCTGCATGCCGTTCTGACGATGAATGAAGAAAACTTCACCGCAGAAACCGTCATGCAACTGCTGGACTTTTCATATATCCGCAACCGTTTTTCCCTGCACGATCCCGTACGTATCCGGAGCGTAGTACAGGCTGCGAATATCCGTTTCGGGCTAGAGGGGAATATGGAAGATGAAACCCGTTTTGTAAGCTGGCGTTACGGGATACAACGTATCATGTTCGGTATCTGCATGAGTGGTGGAGAAGAATACGGACAAGGAGCAGACAGCTTCTTCCCGCTGGATATGCTGGAGGGTAGCGATGCACATGAAGTCATCCGGTTCTGTCATTTTGTGGAAGTGCTCATGGCATCCGTCCAGGAACGTAACCATGTAAGAAGCATTGCCGACTGGGTAAAATATGCAGAACAGGTTATACATAATCTCGTATTTGAGCAACAGGAAGATATAGGTGAAGACTATACCTCACTCATGAAGCAACTGACGGATTATAACGTGCTGAATAAATACATGCACGATAAAGTGCCGTTTAATATTTTCAATCACAGTTTCCTCCAAACCCTTACCGGCACTACCCGGGCAGGGCTGTTTGTCAACGGTGGCATTACCTTCTGCTCACTGATCCCCATGCGTAGTATCCCTTTTAAAGTAGTAGCGTTGATGGGACTTAACTACGACAAATTTCCCCGCCGCGAAAATAAATCCAGCTTCAACCTCATGGAGCAAAAGTGGCAGCGGGGCGATCGTAACATAAAAGAAAATGATAAACATCTTTTCCTGGAAACTGTATTATCTGCGCAGCAGTATTTATACATCAGCTATGTAGGCAGGAATGCAAAAGACAATACCATACTGCCTCCTTCTGCACTGGTAGATGAATTGATAGATTATATTGAATCCGGTGTAAAGGCATATGCGGAAACCGTGCGTAACCAACTGATCACACAGCAACCCCTACAGGGTTTCAGCCGAAAATACAGCCTGGGAGACGAGCGCCTGTTCAGTTATCTTCATACAAATTCATCTTCCGGAAAATCAGTAATCAATAAGCAGAAGATCACAGATCCTTTGAATTTTGAAGAGATCCATCTCGATGAACTGGTGAGTTTCTTTAAAAATCCTTTCAAAGCCTATTACAATAAAGTGCTGGGCATCTATTACAATGATGAACATATCCTGTTGAGCGAAACAGAACTTTTTAGTCTCGATAACTTACAGCAATGGCATATAAAAAACCAGCTGCTACCGGTGAATGCGGCTGATACGATCTCTCTGCAAGCAAGCCTCGTAAAGAAAGGGCAGCTCCCGTTGAGCAACATGGCCTATGTGGCCATTCAACAGATAGAAGAGGCCGTACTGCCGGTACGTGCGCTTTACGAAGCATGTACAAATGGGGCTACAGAAAAACGTGTGTCGCTCGAATTGAGCTTCGGCGATACCCTGCTGAAAGGAAATATCAATAGCGTTTTTAACGATCAATTCTTGCAGGTTTCATGGTCGCGAAACGAAACCAAATACCTGGTAGAAGCCTATATCCGCTACCTCGCAGGCATTGCAGCCGGCGTGATTAGCGGTATGTACTTTATTTCCGGCACCAAAAAAGAAGCGACCTTTCCGGCATTACGATTGTCAAAAGAAACTGCGTATGATCGTTTAGGTGAGTTGATCAAAATATACAAAACAGGGTTTGATAAGATTCTGCCTTTCTATCCTGATTTTAAAACGGAACCTAAAGAACTGGAAACACTGGATGCTGAAAAATTTACGAAACTGGTGGATGCGAAATTGAATAGCTATACATCGTCCTCCACTGATCCATATATCATGCAGGAATATGAAAAAGGATATTTTGAAGCGGAAGCTGCGCTGGCATCTTACAAAAAAATATCTCAACTGCTGATCATGCCGCTGGCAGAAATTTTTCCTGACTATTACGCTTAAATAATGACTGATAATAACTATATACATTTTAAAGCAGATGAAGTTGCGCTGGAAGGCAGTAACCTGATCGAAGCCAGTGCAGGCACTGGTAAAACCTATTCCATCGCCATCCTGGTGCTGCGGCTGGTGCTGGAACAAAAGTTATCTATCAAGGAAATCCTGATGGTTACTTTTACCAAAGCTGCGGTAGCCGAACTGGAAGAACGTATCCGCCTGTTCATACGCAGCGCGTATAAAGTTAGCTTTGGTAATCCAATAGCAGATGACAACATCATCACGCTGGTATTGGCCGCTATTGATAAAGCGGACCCTATGCAGGTACAGCAACAACTCCGCGACGCCATCCTGCTGCTGGATGAAACATCTGTACTTACCATCCATAGTTTCTGTCAACAAACACTCAACGAATTTGCCTTCGAAACCGATCAGCTCTTTGGAGCGGAAATGGTACCGGATACTACTGCTATCATAGAAAATGAATTAAATAAATACTGGCGCAAACACGTTACCACACTGGGTACCACCTTACTACAAAAACTGTGGTATGAAAATATGCGGCCCGATATTCAAAAAGTATTGCAGGAACATCTCAGCGGAAAAAAATACCTGGACTTTGATGAAAATACTGCTTACGAAATAACACCCGCACAGGAAGCAGCATGGACTAAAGAACTGGATCAATTGTCTGCACAGCAATTGCAGGCAGAAGAAGCACTACACAGCTACATTGCTGCCAATGCAGCCGATCTTAAAAATACATGCAACACTAATACCCACGCCAAAAAAGCATTGCTGGAACTGGTGGCTACACCGGCTGATTTTATAGCAGAGATAAGAAAAAAGAAAGAATCGGCTTATATACAGCAATTATTTGCCGATATTCTTGAACAGGTAAATACGATTGATGCCATCTCTGAAACAACAGAGAGGGTCATTCAATCCATCCGCCGCCAACTCTACTGCCTGGCCATTAAAGAAGTAGGCGCAGGTGTACGCGCCTACAAAGAACACAGCAACATGCTGGGTTATGATGACCTGATCGGCAACCTGCACAACGCACTCGTAAAAAGAGATAACCCCGAACTCATTAGCAAACTACAGCATAAATACAAAGCCGTTTTTGTAGATGAGTTCCAGGATACGGACCGGCAGCAATATGAAATCTTTGATAAAGCATTTGGTCAGCATACGATCCTGTTTTATATCGGCGATCCCAAACAAAGTATTTACGCCTGGCGCAAAGCGGATATCGCCACTTATTTTAATGCCCGCAACAGCGTACAACACCTGTATGACATGAATCATAACTACCGCTCGTCGGAAAATATGATTGATGCCATGAACCTGTTCTTTAAACCCACCGCCGATTTCGACACCTTCGACTTCTCCGGTGAAAAAGACAGCATTGCCTATATTAATGTGGAAAGTCCGGATAACAACAGCAAAGGTTTTTTGTATAAAGCGGGAGATAAAGAAATTCCGCTTACCATATTCACCTGCAAAAACAAAGAGGACATCTGTACAAGTGTAGCTGCTCAGATAGCGCAATTGTTGCTGGACCCGGCCTATAACATTACAAAGGAAGGCGGCGCCCGATCCATTACGCCATCCGATATAGGCGTTCTCGTTAGAACCGGTAAAGAAGGGAAAGACATCAAACATAAACTGGCGCAGCTGGGCATCCCCGCTGTTACCATTGATGATACCAAAGTACTGGATACTGCAGAAGCACAGGAAGTACTGTACCTGCTGGAAGCCATGGAAACCCCGGAGCGGTCGGCTATTAACCGCGCCTTGCTTTCTCCTTTTACAGGTTTCAGCATACAGGATATTTTGCTGCTGGATGACGAGGCCACCCTCACGCGCTTTGGCAGATACCGGGAGCTATGGCAGCAGGATGGCGCCTATACCGCGTTGATGGCTTTCATCGCCGACTTTGGCGTACGCAACGTATTGCTGGAAGACAGCACAGAAAACGGCGAACGTATTATCACCAACCTGTTCCAGCTCACAGAACTGGTACACCAGGTGCAAAGCCGTAAAAATCTCTCTATGAGAGATCTTATCTCGTGGCTCAAACGCGGCATAGACGGCATGGCCACAGATGGCGACGAATACGCCCAACGCGTGGAAAGCGATGAAGAAGCCGTGAATATTGTCACCATACACAAAAGCAAGGGACTGGAATACAAGATCGTACTGGCGCCGTTCCTCGACTTCGTTGAAAATCCAAAAATCGAATTCGTCAGCTTCCGCGATCCGGATACCGGCGATTATGCCGGTGCAGAAAAAACACGGCTGACGGAACAGCAACTGGCCGCATACAAACAACAACAGGAACAGGAAAACCGCAGACTGATCTATGTGGCCATCACCAGGGCCGTATACAAATGTTATCTCTTCAGAAATACTTACTATAAAACAACCTCACTCACGGTGTTTCTGAACGCCATCAACGCCGCGACACCTGATCCGGCCCTGATCCAACAGCAGGATACTTTACCCGAGAAGCCGGAAAAACGTTATAGAAAAAGTCTGTTGCCGGCCGGAAAAGTAAACCTGGCCCCAGTATCCTTTAGCTTACAGGAAGAAAACTGGCGAAAAATGAGTTACACCATGCTGGCCGCAAAGCCCGAACAGCGCCCACGCATCCGCACTTTCCAGCAGGAAGATGCCTATGATAATTTTATTTTCAACACCCTTCGCCGCGGCGCCAAAACAGGTAACCTGCTGCACTTTATCTTTGAAAACATCAACTTCTCCGATAACAGCAAATGGGAACAGGTACTGGAAGATGCCATCCGCCGCTTCGTTCCCGGTCAGGGTGAGCTATATCTTCCCAAGCTGCTACAATTGCTGGAACATGTTTTTCATGCTGGCATTCACATCGACGGTAACCGCTTCCAACTGGCAGCAGTAGGACGTAATAAACGTATGGCAGAATTTGAATTTGATTTTCCGGTGCCGGTATTTCAGTCGGCCCAGCTGAACAGCCTCTCCGATGATCAGCTCACCGTTAGCATAAAACGTTTTTCTGAATACAGCACCCAGGAACTGGAAGGGATCATGAATGGTAAGATCGATCTTTTCTTTGAACATGATAACCGTTATTATATTCTCGACTGGAAATCCAATTACCTCGGCAGCAGGGTAGAGGACTACGCACCGGCAGCCCTGGCCGCCGCGATGAATGATAATAATTATCATCTCCAGTATCTTATCTATACGGTGGCTGTTAAAAAATACCTGGAAAGCAGGATCTCCGGATTTGATTATGAAACCCAGTTTGGCGGCGTTATCTACTACTTTGTGCGGGGAGTGCGGAACAACGGCAACTACGGCATTTTTACCGCAAAGCCAACCAGGGAAAAGATAGCTTTCATGGAGGCGTTACTGATCCGCGGAACAAACCCCAATTCCTGAAATAGCCGTATCTTAAAGGAGCAAACAAGTGTTAACCATTGACCATCCTGATATGAAAAATCTACTTTACGGGCTTTTGCTCACAGGGCTTATTGCCGGCTGCAAACAAAAAGTGCAGCCCTCCCAACAAACAACACCGGAAGAAAAAAAAGAAGATACTACCGTTAATATTCCTCCGGGAACAGCTACTTCCGCCGCCAGGCTGATTGTGCCTGGTAAAGCTATTGGCCTTACCAGTATCGGGGAAGATGTGCAAAATGTGATCAACAAACTCGGAGCCCCCGATAAGGGAGATGCAGCCATGGGCAAGGCCATGGCTACCTGGTACGCGGACCATGATCCCAAAGGAAACCAGACCACTATTTATACCGAACGGCAAATGGGTGTGGACGATACCAGCCGTGTACAACAGATCCGTATCACCTCATCGTGGTTCAGTACTGCCGACAGCATTCATACCGAAAGCACATTAAATGATATCAGGAAACATTTCGCGCCCAAAAAAGCAGCCACTTACAAAGAAGACGGAAAAAATTATTTTATATACACCACCGGTCAGGGAATTACTTTTGAAATAACGGCCGATAGTGTTTGCAGCGGCATCATTGTACATGATAGCAGCAAGACCGCCATATCTACTTATCTCCCTTTTCACGCCGGTATAAAACAAATTAAATAACTCATTGCGCGGGAAACTATTGATCTCCTGATAATTGCTGCAAGCATAATACACGCACACATATATGAAGAAGAGCGGAAGACGGGACTCGAACCCGCTACCTACAGCTTGGGAAGCTGTCGCTCTACCAGGTGAGCTACTTCCGCTGGTAAGAGGTTTAAAGATATAAAAAATATTAAAATATCCGGAGCTCAATCCCGCGTACTGTTTAAAATGATCAGGAAATGTTTTAAAATTCTGGATAAAACACTTAAATTCCTCGTAAACATACCACTTATGCAATGAAAAAAGGGAAGTCTTACAGAGGGTTATTAACCAGGAAGAGAGATGGTTTTATGGGTGAAAAGCAAATCATCCTTCCACTAAAGCTGTTGAAAAAAACGATTGTCAATGATCCTTTCCTGAATAATTTATATATCACACTGATTGGTTATTTCCCCAAGGCAACTTTTCATTACAGGGAAAGAAGATGGGGGTGTGAGGATAATATACTTTTCTATTGTCTTGATGGGAAAGGTTGGTATGAAAATAAAGACGGCTATCGGGAGATAAAGGCAAACGAGTTTGTTATACTGCCTGCCACCAATAAATATTTACGTTATGGAGCAGATGCAAAAGATCCATGGACATTATGCTGGGTTCATTTCTGTGGTAACCAGCTTTCACATTTTAACAATGTGTATTCCCTCAATCAGTTTTTAACACCTACTCTTTTATCTCCGGATGAAAAAAGGATACAGTTATGGGAAGAGATGTATAACACGCTGGAAATGGGGTATAGCATCAGTAATTTAAGTTATGCTAACTTCTGTCTGTATCATTTTGTAGCTTCTTTTATTTTTCCCAATAACGGGTTCTCTAAATTTCCGGTAAAGAATGATAATATCATTACGCAGGCGATTAAGTATATGCGTGATAATTTGCATGAGCAATTAAGTGTAAACTATTTAGCCAATAAGTTCAACTATTCCGACTCTCATTTTTCCAACCTGTTTCATAAGCAAACGGGTATTTCACCAATAGACTATTTCATCCAGATGAAGATGCAGAAAGCCTGTCAGTTGCTGGATTTCACCGATGCTAAAATAAAAGATGTAGCCATTAGTGTAGGCTTTCAGGATCCTTATTATTTTACACGTATTTTCCGCAAGTTCATCGGTACATCACCTACAGAATACAGGCTTACCAAAAAAGGTTAAGTAGCCGGAGGCAGTGATTCCACATTGTTCCATAGAAAATAATAGCATTATCCAGTAATATAAAGGGATACTCTATTGACCACCTTTAGGGGAACAACTAATTTCGTTCTATGAAAACTGATGCTTCCCGCGAAAATATCCTGCAAAGAATAGAAGATGCATTGAGCAGGCCTGTACCGCTTCCCTTTCCTGCTGCTCAGCAAGACCACTCTTTTGTTATCGCTGATGACGAAGACCTTACTGCAATGTTTACCACAGCATTTACCAGTTTACAGGGTCAGCTGGTTTTGTGTTCAGGCAAGGAAGATTTATTCAAAAAAATGAAAACGCTGGCAGAACAAAAGGCATGGAAGCATATGTTTTGCAAAACGCCGGAAGTTCAGCAGGATTTATTTTTGTATGGTTTGCCTTTCATAAGTACCGGAAGTATGCAGGAGGCGGATGTTTCCATTACAGATTGTATTTGTCTTGTGGCCCGCACGGGCGCTATCGTTTTAAGCGCCGCGCAGTCATCCGGGAGAGCATTGCCGGTATATGCCCCCATTCAGATAGTGGTAGCCTTCAGGCACCAGCTCGTATATAATATTAAAAATGCCTTGCAGGAAGTACAAGAAAAGTATACTGGAAAACTACCGTCAGCTATTTTTTTTGTTGCCGGGCCAAGCCGTACGGGTGATATTGAAAGAACCCTGGTCATGGGTGTTCATGGGCCCAGGGAAGTATATGTGTTCCTGGTAAATGAATAATCTGAACACTCCCGAAGCTGCATTTCCGTACATTTCTGAAAAATAATAGGATAATCCAGTATAATAGCCATATCCTCTATTGGCCTCCTGTCTTTATCACATTAATTTTATGGCATTGTCAGGTGAATCGCAATTCCACTTTCATAGTAACAGGCCCGTTAGTGCGTAAAAGCAGGGCAGCAATAAATTAGCAATATTTCAGCAGGAAGAAACCCTGCACAACCAGGCATTCAACAGTTAAAAGGATTTAGTGTATTAACCAAAACCTATCGTTTATGGCTTTATAAATTCATGTAGTATCCCGAACAAAGTCTGCAGACACCTTCCCCATTTTCATCTTATTCTTTATACAAATCCTTGATTACAATTCAAAGGGTATGTATGAACTGTGATTCATCGTAATCTAAAATTAAATTTATGACACGCATGAAAATTAAATTTACCACTTGTTGCCTATTTTTATTGTTGCTTGCGCATTTTGTATCCGCACAAACAATAAAAGTAAGCGGTACAGTTACCGCGGGGCGCGACCAATCACCTTTACCAGGCGTAACGATAGTTGCGCAAACCGGCACCCAGGGCACTGTCACAGATGCCAATGGAAATTATGTAATCAATGTAGGTTCTAATGATGCGCTGCTGTTTAAAATGATCGGATCAACATCTCAAATCATTCCTGTAAAAGGGAAAACAACGATCAATGTTGTTTTGACCGAAGAAGAAAGCTCATTGAATGAGGTAATTGTAGTAGGTTATGGTTCACAAAAGAGGGCAGATCTTACCGGTGCTGTTTCAACTGTTTCTTCAAACACATTACTACAGCGGCCCGTTACAAATGCTTCCAATCTCCTGGAAGGCCGTCTTCCCGGCTTGCAGGTAACGCAACCAAGCGGACAACCCGGAAAGGATGATGGCATTTTCCAGGTACGTGGATTAGGTTCTTTTGGCGCCTCTTCAGCTCCTTTAATTTTAGTAGATGGTGTTGTTGGCTCCATCACGAACCTTGCACCAAACGATATCGAAAATGTTACGGTACTGAAAGATGCCGCTTCCGCTTCTATTTACGGCTCAAGGGCTGCAAACGGCGTTATTCTCATCACCACCAAAAGAGCATCAAAAGGAAGATCCATTGAATACAAACTGGATGTAGGATCACAAGCAGCTACGAAGCTACCTGACCTCATTTATAATTCAGCTGAATACATGCAGATGTATAATTCAGCCCTCACAAGATCGGGGATGTCTCCCATATACTCACAGGAGCAGATTGACGCATATGCAAATGCGACTGACAAAAATCTTTATCCCAATTTTAACTGGATGGATTACTATTTCAATCCCGCTACATCCGTTAACCACTACCTGGGCTTGTCCAATTCCACTGAAAAAAGTACGTACAAGTTCTCCATGAACTATTTAAACCAGGATGGTATTTTGCCTAACATCAATTATAAAAGATACAACGCGCAACTGAATTTTACGAACCAGGTGAGCAAGGCGATCAAGGTGGGAACCATTATCGGTACGGTGTTTAAAGATAATCATGAACCTCCCGGTTGGACGGAGTCAAGTGTTTTGTCCGTCATACAAAACGGACCACTTTATCGCCCATTTCTGCCGGATGGCAGCGGCAGAAAAGTTTCAATGGCATATCCTTTTGAGCCTCATAATGCCACATCCCCTGTTGCCTTTTCCAACGGCGCCCGGTTTACCAAAAACTATGGGTTTAACGGGCAGGTGTATGCAGATGTTAATTTATTTAAAGGATTGCAATGGACTACGAGAGCCGCTGTTCAATATTCAGATAATACACAAAAGGACTGGGTATATAAAACGCTGGATCATTACTATTATCAAAAGTTGCCAGGTCAGTCGGATTATTCTATAGATCCTGCTGTTACCGCTCCTGGTGCTACCGGGGTAACGGATAACTATAATAAATCCATATTGCCAACACTGAACTCCGTTTTAACATATGAAACCCAGATTGCGCGTGATCACAATTTGAAAGTTTTAGCGGGATACGAACAACAATCTTTCAGGTATCAGGGTATTTCAGGGAGGAAAGTAGTATTCCCTGACCCAACCCTGGTTGAATTGGATGCAGGTGGCAGCGATGGGCAAACCGTTGGTGGTACTGCCTATGAATGGGGCCTGCGGTCATATTTCGCGCGTTTGAATTATGATTATAAAGGCAAATATTTATTGCAGGCCAATGCCCGCTATGATGGAACTTCCCGTGTATCAGATAAAAACAGGTGGGGTCTTTTTCCATCCGTATCTGCCGGATGGAGGATATCGGAAGAAAATTTCATGAAAAAGTTAACCTGGATGGATAACCTGAAATTCAGGGGCTCATGGGGTGTACTGGGAAACCAGGAGATAGGTAATTACCCTTACCAGGACATTCTCAGTTTTGTGCAATATCCGTTTGGTACGGCAGAAGCGCCAGGGGTAGTACTAACAAGATTGACAGATAAAAACCTGAAATGGGAATCCACTAAAGTAATTGACTTCGGTGCAGACATAGATATCTTCAAAGGATTGTTTGGGGTAACCGTAGATTGGTTTAAGAAAAATACGACCGGCGTACTGGCTACACAACCCGTACCGGCCAGTCTCGGCTTAACAGGCCCTGTCACCAATAACGGGGAATTGCAGAATACCGGATGGGAAATGGAACTACGTCATAATAATACGATAGGCGAGTTTACCTATGGCGTCAACATGCTGTTGTCAACATATAAAAACAAGCTCATTTCTATTGTGACGCCAACAAAAGGGATCAACGAAGCAGGGCTTCCCTATAATTCATTTTATCTGTATGAAATGATCGGCATTTTTCAATCGCAGGAAGAAGTTGATAAATCTCCCAAGCAGATATTGTTTGCGCCAAAGCCAGGAGATATAAAAATAAAAGATCAGAACGGAGACGGTGTTGTTGATGCAAAAGACCGGGTATCCTATTCTCCTTATCCAAAATTCAGCTACTCCCTTAACTTAAACGCTGCCTGGAAAGCATTTACCTTCTCCATATTCTTCCAGGGTGTTCAGGGATTGCAATCAAGAATTTATGGTTGGGGATGGGATCCCTTTGTACAGGGAGATCCACCACAGGCCAGGTTCAGGGATGCATGGACCCCCACAAATCCCAGCAATACCATTCCGGCAGTGTATATAGGCGCCGGCAGTGCTATCGGCGGCTATGGCGGTGTTAATGCGTATGAAAGCACTTACCAGTTGCAAAATGCCTCCTACCTGCGGATAAAGAACATCAATATCTCCTATACATTGCCAAAACGTGTAGCGGAGAAAATCTGGTCGCAAGGTATCAGGGTATATTTTTCAGGAGATAACCTGTTCACATTTACAAAATATCCGGCAATGGACCCTGAAAGAAGAATGGATGGACCAGGTGGTGGCCGTGCGTTCTACTATCCACAGGTACGTATTTTAAATGCAGGTGTTGACTTCAAGTTCTAAAGAAAATAACTATGAAAAAGATAAATATGCTTAAAGCTGCCGGAGCCATCATTTTCCTCTTGATCTGTTCCGCATGCAGCAAAGACCTTTTAAATAAAAATCCACTTGATAAGGTTTCCAGCGAAACCTTCTGGAAAAGCGATGTTGATGTGCAAATGGCTGTAGCGGGCTGCTACGACCGGCTGAGAGGTGGCGGCTTTGGTGGAAGTTCTTTAAATTATCAAAGGGGATATTTGGACGGACTAAGTGACGTTGGCTACGTATATTGGGGCTTACTCAGTATCTCCGATATGAGCATTGGCAATATCAGTACCAGCAGTGAAGCCGTAAGCATTGTTTATAACAGCTGTTATAAAGGCATTGCTTCCTGTAATTTCTTCCTGGATAATGTAGACAAGGCGACCTCTGTCAGCGCAGCTAAAATGAACCAGTATAAAGGAGAAATAAAGTTCCTGCGGGCGTTATGGTATTTTGACCTGGTAAATTGCTTTGGGGGTGTACCACTGTATAAAACAGCGCCGGAAAGTGCAGATGCCGCTAAAGTAGCCAAAAGTAGTGCCGCAGATGTTTTCAAATTTATAGAAGAAGATCTGGACTTTGCCATTTCCAATTTGCAGGATGAGGCCTATACAGATGGGCATGCCGTAAAAGGCAGTGCTATGGCACTAAAGACCAGGGTATTGTTATACCAGGAAAAATGGGAAGCAGCTGCTACACTGGCAAAACAAATCATGACTTCCGGTAAATTCAGTATCAGTAATGATTACCGGGACCTGTTCCTGAAAGCCGGACAGAAAAACAACCCGGAAATAATGTTTTCCTGCAAATACCTTAGTCCCGATGCACATAGTACTTACGGGATGAATATTGAATATACCGCCCACGTATTCTACCGTCAGAATTTTATGGATGCCTTTGAATGTATAGATGGAAAGTCTATCAAGGAATCACCGTTATACAATGCAGCTGATCCTTTTTCAAAGCGCGATCCCAGGTTTTATTACACGATCAGGCTCCCGGGTCAGGATTGGCCGGGGTTCTACACGTATGCTACCTTTAATCCAACCGGGGTACAAAACCGGAAATATATTGATACTTCCATTGAAGGTAACTATGCAAATGCTTATCGTAATGATTGGGATTTTGTACTCCTCCGTTATGCCGACGTTGTTTTGATGTATGCAGAAGCACAGAACGAAGCAAGTGGTCCGGATGCCAGCATTTATAGTGCCATTAACGAGGTTAGATCCCGCCCTGGTGTAAATATGCCTTCCATCGATCAATCAAAATATAAAACAAAAGAACTGGTAAGGGATTATATCCGTCACGAAAGAGAAATAGAATTTCCGATAGAAGGTATACGGTATTTCGATCTGAAACGCTGGCACATTGCACATACACTGCTACCTACGATCAAAGATGCAGGCGGTAATTTCCTGGTATTTGATCAAAGACAGTATCTCTGGCCGTTCCCACAATCCGAACTGGATAATAACGATAAACTGGAACAGAATCCCGGCTATTGAGCACCGGGAAGCAATATCAGCGCATAACTGTATGCATCACCCTATTCACATTAAACCGATCTGACATGATGAAATACTGCACACGTTTTTACTATTGTTTGCTTGTTATCTGCGCATTATCATCCTGCGCTCAAAATAATCATACGGAGGCAGTGCAAGTGCAGCCAAAACTCACAAAGTTGCCATTCGCGTTTTCACAAACGGGCCGGACGCCTATGGAAAATACGCCGGTACTTTTTGATTCCAGCCTGCTGCTGGTTGGCAATTACAGACCGGGAGGCGCCGATGCAAAAGGTAAAGATGCTTACCTCTACATTGAAAACCTGAAAACAGGAGAAGAGGTAAGCCGCTTTGGTACTGGCCACTCTTTTGTAAGCGCCATTGTGAACGGTCCGGAATTAAACGTTTTCGCTTTGGATTTCAGTGATTTCGGTAAAGTGATTAACTCCAATGGTATCGACCGTTTTGTGACAACGGACCTGAAAACATGGACACAGGAAAAAGTGATACTGCCGGAAGGGGATGAGCACTTATTTAATACCTCCGTGTGTAAGGATGAAGAAGGCTACCTGATGGCTTATGAATCTGATAAGCCGGTAGCATTTTGTTTCAAATTTGCCCGCTCCAAAGACCTAGCAAAATGGGAGAAGATACCAGGCATTGTATTTACAGGCGAAAAAAGGGAATACTCGGCATGTCCGGTGATCCGTTATCTGAAGCCATATTATTATGTGATCTACCTGCATGCCGGCAAGGGCGAACATCAGGAATGGACATCTTTTATGGCAAGATCAAAAGACCTGTCCAACTGGGAGCTTAGCCCCTTTAATCCTGTATTGGAAGCCAGTGCCGGAGAAGGAAAGAATAACTCTGATGTGGATCTGATTGAGACAGCAGGCAAAACATACCTTTATTACGCCACCGGTGATCAGGCCACCTGGAGTACTATTCGTGTAGCCATGTACGATGGCCCGATGAAGGAATTTTATGAAAGCTATTTTCCGGAGGGCACCTCATTCGTGCAAGCTTCTGCAAAACAGTAACACTTTTTTAGTGCTCTAACAGAAAATAATTTATGATGATCACTACCCGAAAAGAATTTCTGAAACTGGCAGGTCTCAGCATAGCAGGAGCCGCCTTGCCACTACACGTTTTTTCTACCGGAAACCGCCTGGCAGCCCAGCGGTTGAAATCAGCCTTTGACCCGAAAACAGGCACCTGGGATATTCAATGGCCCGGGAGGATATCCCAGTACGACCTGGTATACCTGAGTCCTCCGGTTGATCCTATGCAGGGCATCCCGTTAGGTAATGGGGATGTGGGTGCGCTGTGCTGGTGCGAAGATTCAAAAATAATTATTGCAGTCAACAAATGTGACCTGTGGGACGATGCAAAACCTGATGCATCCAATAACTGGAAGAACGAAAAAGAGGATCACTATACTACATTAAGACATGCCTGCCGCATTATTATCGATTTCAAATTACCGGTTTTTAATACCTTATATCTTTCCGGGTTTAAAGGTCGGCTGGATCTTGCCGGCGCTTCGCTGAGCCTTGATGGCAGCAGCCCATTCGGAACGGTGCATCTGAAAGCTTTCATAGACCATAGCTCCGGCGTACTTTCCTGCGAACTGGGAAGCAGTTTAAATGAAAATGTACCGTTGCAGGTGTCAGTAGAACGCTTTGGTTCGAGAACTTTCTCTGGTTGGTATAGTCAGATCAACCGGGATGCAGCTGTCGGGCTGCCGGGCTCCGAAGCATTTGCAGATGATGACAGTGTTTATATCACGCAAAAGTTGTCAGGTGGCACATTCGCAGTTGGTGGAACTGTCATTAAAACAAATGGCTTAAAAGTAGATTACCAAAGGGAGCATTCCAGGAATGCTACTATTTCGCTGAGCGGCAATGCTAAAAAAGAGGCGCAGCTCGCGTTTGCAGTAACATCTCCGGAAGACGGACCCACAGCCACATTCAAAGCGATGTTATCACAGGTACGGAAAACAGACGCCGGCTCCCTCCACAGTAACCACCTGGCCGCATGGAAAGCAATCTGGAACTGTTCCTTCATGGATTATGGGGACGATTATTTAAATAATCTGTGGCACCTGACCATGTACTATGCCAACGCTTCACAGGGCGGTAAATACCCCGGTAGATTCATTAACGGGTTATGGGGATGGGACCGGGATGTACAAAACTGGAACTATTATTTTCACTGGAATCAACAACAGCTTTACTGGCCGCTGAATGCCGCAGGTTATCACGAGCTTGTAAAGCCTTACCTGGATTACAGGTTTAATTCACTGCCGTACGCAAAAAAGGATGCACGGGATATATATCATGCTCCCGGTGCCTTTATTGCGGATGTTACAAACAGAAACGGATATAATTCCCCTAACACATCAGAAAATCATACCCCTGTAGCTGAAATAGCATTAGACTTTTGGCGGCAATATAAATACACAAACGACGCAATATTCCTTAAAGAAAAAGCCCTGCCCTTTATTCTTGAAGCGGCTAGATTTTTTGAATCACTTTTTGTAAAAGAAAGTGATGGATTATACCATGCTAAAGAAGGTACCGGTTATGAAGGCTGGATAAAATTGAAAGATGGTCTTACTGAACTGGCGTATGGGATGGCCATTTTCTCAACGGCACTGCAAGCTCTGAAAGCAGCAGGCAAGCATACCGCGGAGGCAAAGAAGTGGGAAGAGATGTTAAAGAATATGGCGCCACTCCCTGTTGTAAAGGCTTCCGAAGGGCTAATCATCGCGGAAGGGGCGGGGTATAAAATTAACTGGGGTCTTTATAAAGGGCGTCCGGTTCCTGCAGACGGGATCACCGCAGCCGGTTGGGGTATTAAAGAAAAAAAATGGCTCAATACTTATTTTAAAATCGGCGATCCTGCATATGGTTATTTTCCGGAAGATGACCCGGCATATTCATCCCTTAGTAAAAGAAACGGACTAAAGCTGCTGGACGGCATATTCCCAAGCGTTCCATCTTCACCTGTTTTCCCATCCGGCCTGATAGGGTTATCTCAAAAAGATAACAGCCTGTTTAAAACGATGGTAACTACCACCCTTTTATATGGCCCTGAATGCACAGGATGGGACCCTGTTCCGATAGTAATGGCCAGGTTGGGCCTTGCAGATGATCTGGCGATTGATCTCAGCAATTTCCCGGAACGGTGGCAGATCTACTGCAATGGCTGGGGCCATTGGGGTATGGAAGGTGAGATTAGAAAAGATAACGAGTTGTTTTTCAGAAAAAACATGGTAAAGGATGTAGCTGCACCGGAAAAAGAAAGATTCCCTTTTCCAATGTGGCCGTTCCGTCATACCTCTATGGAATCCATGTCGGTACTCGCTACTGCAATGAACGAATCACTACTCCAAAGTCATGATGATGTGGTAAGGATAGCGCCTGCTTTTGCTGCTAATAAATCCGGACGGTTTACGTTGCATGCACAGGGCGGCTTCATCGTTTCTTCCGAAATTAAATCAGGAGAGGTTCAATGGATCTGTATTAAAAGTAAATCGGGAGAAACCTGCCGGATAAAGCTACCATGGGCAAAAGCAACTGCAAAATCCAGTTTGAATAATCTTAACTACCCCGTTAGTGGAGACATAGCAGCACTAAAAACCAAGCCAGGGGAAGTCATTGTAATTGTTCCGGAAGGTGTAAACACGGCAGACTGGTCTCATACCAGCGAAAATCCATCTGCCAACGAAGTTGTCAAATATCATGCATCAGGAAAATCGCAATTAGGTCTTCCGAGAATATTTTAAATATTATTTTTTATAGCACAAAGACGTTTCACTATGGGTACATCCAGAAAAGATTTTTTAAAGCTTTCAGGACTTGCATTAGCCGGTGCGGCCTTTCCGCTAGACCTCTTTTCAGCAACCACCGGTTTAGAATACGGGCAGCGCCATACACCACTATTATGGAATACACAGGTTGACAGGTCATTCATTTCTTTCAGAATCGGCATTAAACAATCGCTTCCTGAAAAAAGGTATGCAGCGTTACTGGACCTATTTAATACATACAAGGGCGTAACAGACGAAATTACTTTCTTTACTTCTACAACACATGCACCGCTTCCCCTGTCTACATTCAAACAGCGGATGGATATTTTTAAAGACAGGATGGAACAGGCACGTAAAAATGGATATAAATCAGGTATCAATATCCTCACTACCATCGGTCATCATGAAGAAAACCTGGACAATTCACTACAGGGTAATTATACCCATCTGACAGATATTGACGGACAGGTCTCCAGGGGGGCGTTTTGCCCGAATGATACGCGTTTCCAGGAATATATCCGGGCTATCTACACAATGACAGCACGCGCGAATCCTGATTATATCTGGATAGATGATGATGTTCGTTTGGCGGGTCACATGCCGGTTGTTCAAACTTGTTTCTGTCATAATTGTTTAGCGGTTTTCGAAACGGAAACGGGTGTAAAATATACCCGGGAGCAGTTGAAAAAAACAATGAATGAAGGCGATATAAATACGAAACTAAAATTCCGGAAAACATGGCTGCAACATAACCGGAATACGATTACCCGGCTATTTAAACTTATTGAAACAACGGTACATGACATCCATCCCGGTATGCCGCTTGGGTTTATGACCGGTGATCGTTTTTATGAAGGATATGATTTTGAAAACTGGGCCACCACACTGGCCGGGCCCGGTCACTCCCCCGTAATGTGGCGCCCTGGTGGCGGGTACTATCAGGATAATGCAACAGCAGAACTGGTGGGAAAATCACACGATATCGGCAGACAGGTTTCCGTACTGCCGGCTCAAATACTTGCTATTCCTTCCGAAATTGAGAATTTCCCCTATCAACGCCTGAAAAAAGCTGCGGAGATGGTGGTGCTGGAAACCTGCTCCCATATTGCCGCCGGTTGTACCGGTGCTGCATTCAATGTTCTTTCCTTTTACGATGAACCACTGGATGAATATGAACCCCTCATTGCCCGGTTGCAACAGGCCAGACCATTCTTTGATCTGATGACCCGATCACTTGGGCGTGCGGGAATAAGCGGTATTCAGACTTTCTGGAATAAGGATAGCTTTATTGCATGTAATCCCAATAGTGGCAACTGGTTCAGTGGCAGTACTCCAATTCCGAGGCACGAAATTTATGATATAGGGCTGCCTGCTGCCTATTCAGGGAAATCTGCCTCCGTTGTCATCCTGGGAATGAATAGTATTTACGCCCTTTCCAGGAAAGAAATTGAAGCTATCCTTTCCGGAGGTGTATATATGGATACAGAAACGCTGCAGCAATTAAATGAGATGAATTTCGGGCATCTGACCGGGTTTGAAGTCATCAACACCGCCACTGTTGATCGTATAGAAAAGCTTAACAACCATCCATTAAATGGAAATTTTGCAGGAAGAGAGCGGGATAACCGCCAATCATTCTGGAAGTCGACAGCCAGCGCACTTAAAGCCACCGCTAAAACAGCACAGCCTATTTCCGGGCTCATTGACTATGCGGATAAGGAAGTGGCGGATTGTACGATGGGCGTTTTTGAAAATCCACTTGGTGGCCGCATTTGTGTGGCGGGCTATTATCCCTGGATTTTCATGGAAAACCTCTCCAAAAGCTCTCAGATGAAATCCGTTTTCCGCTGGCTCTCCAAAGACAAGTTGCCTGGTTATATAGCTTCTTTCCAAAAGATAAACCTGTGGATACGTGAATCCGAAAATGGTAAAATAGCGATCGCCTTTAGCAATGCTTCTTTCGATGCGGCCAAAGACGTTGAACTAATGTTGCGGACAGAGAATGAAAAGATTAAGGTGTACGACATGGCATGTAAGGAAACTGTTATACACGCATCAGGAGCTGATGGACCTTACCGGAAATTCCTGATCCCGCATGTGGACGCCTGGCAGATGAGGCTTGTCATATGCGGCTAATAAAAACGTTATAACGTAAAAGACCATACGAATATAAAGGGATGCATCGATAGCAATACTTTATCCATATCCCGCATCTGTAATTGAATAAATTGAATCAGCGTTTTTATGATTGGAAAAACAGATCTCGCCATTAGCATTGTATATATCCTCGGCATTGTAAGTGTAGGATTATGGATAGGGCTAAAGAAAAAACGGTCAGCCAATGCCCGGGAATATTTCCTGGCGGGAAAAACCTTGCGCTGGCCAATGATCGGACTGGCTTTATTTGCAACAAATATTTCATGTCTTCACCTCGTAAGCCTCGCCCAGTCCGGCTACGACACCGGCTTACTGAATGGCAACTTTGAGTGGATGGCCGCCTTTGTACTGATTATGCTGGCCTTATTTTTTGTACCGTTTTATATTAAATCAGGGGTACCTACTTTGCCCGTTTTCCTGGAGAAAAGATATAACAGGGCCTGCGCAGACTGGCTGACCTTTATCTCCATATTTTCTGCTATCATCATTCACATAGCATTCTCTTTATTGGCCGGAGGTATTGTACTGGAAACGCTTTTCGGAATTAATATGTACGTGAGCGTTATTATTATCTCTTTACTGGTGACCCTTTATACGGTTATCGGGGGGTTAAAGGCGGTAGTAGTAACGGAGTCGATACAAACAGTAGTGCTGGTAGCCGGTGCGCTGATCATCACGGCCGCTTCCTGGATAAAACTGGGTGGCTGGTCTTCTCTTGTAGATGTACTGCACAGTAGCGGAAGTATGGAAAAAATATCCATGCTACGTCCCAAAGGTGACCCCAGTGGCATGCCCTGGTATGCCGTATTCCTGGGCTATCCCATTTTAGGTATCTGGTATTGGTGTGCAGATCAGACGATAGTACAGCGTGTACTGGGAGCCAAAGACGAAAATAATGCCCGTATAGGTTCCCTGTTCTGCGGTTTTATCAAAATCTTACCGGTCTTCATTTTTGTAATGCCGGGATTATTCGCTTATGCCCTGGCGCAGAAAGGATTGCTTAACCTGGATTCAATTACCCACATCACCGCTTCCGGTGAACACGTAGTCAATAGCAAAGGTATATATACCCTTATGATCACGCAGTTATTACCAACAGGTGCTATTGGCATACTGGTAGCGGCTTTGTTATCGGGGCTAATGAGCCAGGTATCCGGCGCATTAAATTCCATCTCTACCCTGGTAAGTTATGATCTGTTCAAAAAATTCAGACCCGATCTTACTGACAGACAGCTGGTAAGTATAGGGCGGTTATCTGTAGGTGTTTCGTTGTTGTTGTCTATTGCCTTACTGCCTTTGCTTAACAGCTACGAAAGTCTTTTTAATGGGCTCAATGATATTATTGCACATATTGCTCCACCTATTACCTGTGTTTTCCTGTTGGGGATCTTTTGGAAAGGGGCTTCCGCCAAGGCTGCCCAGCTCACTTTATGGATCGGTTCATTACTCGGAGCACTGATATATACCGTAAATAAAATATTCCCACATACCCTGATGGCTGAAATTCCTTTTATGATGATGGCATTTTACTTGTTTTGTGTTTGTGTTTTTATACAGGTCGTTTTCTCTTACGTGTATCCCGTTCAGCATACTTCCCACAGCCGGGAGCTATACTGGAAATCTATCCGGGAACCTTTGCAAAGCCCCGGCTGGAAAGGATTGGCTAATTACAAACGTCTTTCTCTCCTGCTGATCATCATGATAGTATCACTGTATTACATTTTCAGGTAAGCGGGCAGTTTCTTTGGTTTATAAAATATCCAACTGTATATCAAAAACAATAAGCAGATATGAGTCACCGGCATAAAACCTTTTTAGCGGAGAGTGAAAAAAAGGTCACCGACCTGGAGCACAGGAGGAAAATTAATTTTAGTCTGCATCAATCAGATATAGCCTTTAAAAAAGGAAAGGATCAATTCGTAGATCTGGAGGCAATCAGACAAAAAGCAAAGAATATAAAATGGGAAGCAATAGAACACCTGCATACCTATTTAAAAGAATTTGAAACTGCGTTTACAAAAAATGGCGGAAAAGTGATCTGGGCGGAGAATGCACAGCAGGCACTGGATAAAATCCTGGAAATCTGTAAGGCTAAGAAAGCAAAGAGTATTGTGAAAAGCAAGTCGATGGTTACAGAAGAAATCCACCTGAATAAATTTTTAGAGGATCATGCTATTGATGTTATAGAAACAGATCTCGGAGAGTATATACAGCAGTTAGCCGGAGAGCCGCCGTACCATATTGTGGCGCCTTCCATGCATAAGAGCAAGGAAGATGTGGCAGCATTGTTTCATGAGAAGCTGCAGGTAGCTCCTAACCTTCCTCCGGAACAACTCACGCAGGTAGCGAGAGAACAGCTAAGACAACGGTATGTTGATGCAGAAATCGGTATTACAGGCGTAAATTATTTACTTGCAGATATCGGAGGAGTAGCCGTTACAGAAAATGAAGGAAATGCCAGGTTAACAACCAGCTTCCCTAAAACGCATATTGCTATTGCCGGGATAGAAAAAGTACTGCCATCTGTTTATGACCTGGATTTGTTCTGGCCATTACTGGCAACATTTGGCTCCGGCCAGACACTTACGGTATACAATACCATTTTTACAGGCCCCAAACAACAAAATGAAACAGACGGGCCGGAAGAAATGTATGTAATCCTGCTGGATAACGGGCGCACCAATATATTGTCTGATACTACTGCAAGGGAAAGCCTCTATTGCATCCGCTGTGGTGCTTGTCTTAATGTATGCCCGGTTTTTCAGAATATTGGTGGACACACTTACGACACCACTTACAGTGGCCCTATCGGGGCTGTGATAACCCCTCACCTCCGGGGTATCGATGAATACAAACATTTAAGTAACGCTTCTACCTTATGTGGCAGCTGCACAGCAGCTTGTCCTGTACATATTAACCTGCATGAACTTTTGCTGTATAATCGCCAAAAGGCGGTGAAGGAGAATTATACTTCCCGCGCCGAAAAGTTAGCCTGGTATGTGTGGAAACGGGCTTGCCTTAGCCGCGGAATGATGAATCTCGCCGGAGGCGGCATCAAAAACTTTGTCTTCAGCAAGTTGTTTACCAAAGCATGGGGCACACACAGGCGCCTGCCGGTGTTTGCGAAAAAATCTTTTAACCAGCAATGGGAGGAACAATAAAAAATAAAATGATAAAAGTACAACTCTTTATACCCTGTTTTGTAGATCAGTTTTTTCCTGCAACTGCCTTTAACATGGTAAAAATTTTGAAACACCTGGGATGCCAGGTTAGCTACAATACCAAGCAAACCTGCTGCGGACAACCCGCTTTCAATGCCGGATATTGGAATGAATGCCAGGAAGTAGCCAGAAAGTTTATGGAAGATTTTGATACCGCAGATTACATTGTTGCGCCAAGCGGATCATGCATAGGTTTTGTGCGCAACCATTACAAAAAACTTTTTGATAACAATGCGGCACATACACAATTACTGCAATTAAACGAACGGCTATACGAATTCACGGAGTTTTTAACGCAGGTATTACATGTAAGTGATGTAGGTGCCACCCTTCATGGCACAGGTACCTATCACGATGCTTGTGGCGCTTTGCGGGAATGTGGGATAAAGGCTGCGCCGCGCGAACTGTTGTCCCATGTAAAGGGTCTGGAGTTGCAGGAAGCGCCCGATTGCGAAGTCTGTTGCGGGTTTGGCGGCACCTTCGCCGTAAAATTTGAGCCAGTCTCTATTGGCATGGGAGAGCAAAAAGTACTGAATGCTATTGCAACAAAAGCCGATTATCTTATTTCTACCGACTTATCCTGTCTCATGCATCTGGACGGTTATATCCAGCAACAAGGATATGCTATTAAAACAATGCATATAGCAGATGTGTTGGCGAGTGGCTGGTAAATATAAAGTCATTTGTTCGATACACATTTAAAAGAAAAGAATTTTAAAGTAATAAATATTGATGTATGAATTTGAATTTAAAGGATAAGGTTATTATTGTTACTGGTGGTGCAAGAGGTATAGGAGAGGGGATCAGTAAAACATTGGCTGGTGAAGGCGCAATACCTGTGATCGTTGGAAGGGATGAGGAAGATAATGTAAGAACGGTATCGGATATTTTACAAAGTGGAGGTAAGGCATTCAAAATAACGATTGAATTGAATAACCCTGAACACAGTAAAATTGCCGTTAAAAAAGTTATTGAAGAATTTAAACGGATTGATGGATTGGTGAATAACGCTGGAATAAACGATGGCGTAGGATTGGAGAGTGGAGGCTATGGAGAATTTATGGAGAGCATGCATAACAATATTATACATTATTACATGATGGCACATTATGCTTTGCCGGAACTAAAAAAATCTAAAGGAAGTATCTTAAATATAAGTTCCATGACAGCGGAAGCAGGACAGGGGGGCACCTCTGCTTATGCGGCGGCCAACGGAGCCCGGAATGCACTAACCAGGGAATGGGCGGTTGAGTTATTAAAGTACGGGATACGGGTGAATGCAGTTGTTGTAGCCAATTGCTATACACCATTGTACGAAAGCTGGATCAAAACATTTGATAATCCGGAAGAAAAATTAAGAAGTATCATGTCAAAAATCCCTTTAGAGAACCGCTTTACTACAAAAGAAGAAATTGCCAATACCGTTGCGTTCCTTTTATCGGATAAATCGTCTCATACAACCGGGCAATTAATTCACGTAGATGGGGGGTATGTTCATCTTGACCGGGCCATTTAACACGTCAGTGGCCCTCGGAGGGCACTATCTCAAAAACTGTGTAAACATATAAAATCGGAGTTTCAAAAGATCTCCGATTTTATATGTTTGTTATTTTTCCTTGTAGAATAATACCGGGAGATAAATAAATATGCTGTCACTTTATTATTGGCCGGCACTTCTTAATGTCCATAGTATTCCATTCTTTGTTACTTTCTTCTCGAGTTTTTGTTGGCTGTACAGGTTGTTCAGTTCCTCTTCCGCTACTGCTGTTGTTTTGTTTGAAAGCACAGAAAACTCTTTCGTAAACAGGCTGCTATAGTGTTTAAACAGTCCTTCCCATGTAGTGTCTGCCTGTTGCTTCTCTGCTTCCGGCAACAATTCCAGGATAGCCTTCTCATATACTGCGTAAGGCTTGTAACCGTACACAAAAACCTGCTTATTGGATGCGTCGGAAAAAAACAGGGATGGAAATCCTCTTACACCCATCTGACGGGCAAGTTCCAGGTCTTCTTTAAAAAGCTGTGCTGCCTTTCCTTCATAGTCTGTTTTTAGTTGCAGCGGATCCAGACCGGCTTCCAATGCAGCCCGTTCGATATGTTCCCACCTGGTGATATTCTTTTTTTCCAGGAACAGCATTTCACGGCTTATGCGCAGAAATGAAACGGCTTTCTCTGTATCCTGCATTTGTGCAGCTTTAAAAGCGATAGAAGGAGGGAAGGAAGAACTCAATGGATCTTCGAGCCACACATCTCCATCAATAGGTGCATCATAATAAGCACTCACTTCATCCCAGTGGTGTGCTACATCCGAAGGCTTACCAATGCCGCCGCTGTTATAGATGTCCCATGATGGTAATAAACCACCCATGCGGTAGTCGATTTCTATCAGGTCGCCATATTCCAGTTTCAGTTTTCTCAGTTGCGGCTCTATTCCCCAACAGGTAGAACAGATAGGGTCCGTGAAATATATAATCTTAATAGCTTTGGTGCTGGTGCTGATCATTTGTTTTTCCGGATTACCGGCTATACCCGGTATTTCGCAAACACCCGTTACCGGGTCACACAATAAAGGATTAATTTTGTTTGTATCTTTCATCATTATTTATTTTTTACCGGTAAAGCTTACCGGATAGTTTATTAATTTATTTATTACAAAGTTGCATTGACTTACCCACCTAAACAATAAGTCAGAAAAAGATGACTACCAACGAGGAACATACAAATCCTGAAAGCTGTCCCGCAGAAGGACTCTTAAAGCTGCTATCCGGCAAATGGAAGCCGCAGATATTCCGTTTGGCCGTGGAAGGGCCTTTACGCTTCAGCAGCTTACTCCGGCAAATGGAAGGCTCCAATAAGCAATCTGTGTCGGTAGCATTAAAAGAATTGGAGAACGAGGGCCTTTTGGAAAAGAACATCATTAAGCAGAAACCATTGCATATTGAATATATACTATCTGAAAGAGGGAAAGCCCTGATTCCTGTATTCAGGCAACTGGAAGGATTGTAGCAGGAGCGGGTCGGTGTACTACCCGGAAGCTAGAAATACGTGTTTACTGCAAATTCATATATGAGCTACATTAGGCATTTTTTTGAGCTATATTTAAAATATAGCTCGCCAAGAGGTATTTTGTAGTTCATTTTCACTCCAATTTGAACTTCAACTAACCATATACTGAGCTCCATTTATAAAGGCTACAAGATTATCACTAAGTAATTGATTTAAAATTAGTTACAAACAGAAAACTATTTAATTTGCGCCAAAACAAGCTTCATACTATGCTCATCACTGACGCCCTTTACGCTTTCAATGAGCAATTTATAGGCATCCTCTCTTATTTCAAGACTAACGCCGTCTTCGATGTGTGTTAAAGGGTCCGTCTCTTCCTTTGCTTCAATAGACGAACAAACTTCAACGAGTCTATCACTGATAATATCAGCGTCAGTAGTAGCTAAAACCCTGGTTAGTTCGTTGAAAGTATTATCAGTTAGCCAGATGCGCGTGTAGCCGGCTCTTATATTTTCTCCTATAACGGTAAATAGATAAACATTGGGATCTGTCGGTGGAGGAACGTCAAAATAGGGTTGTATTTTAGCGCCGGCACTTGTTGTTATTGAATATCTTTTCTTTCCTGTTTCTTTCTCATAAATCCATAAGTTCACACTTTTCTTCCGGCTTCCCCCTCCAATTGTTTCTTTCCATTCTGCAACATACTCTGACGGATCCGGCTCCAACATTTCTTCCTCGAAATAGAGAAACTGTCTTAATGATTCCTGCCACAATAACCAACCTGTTCGCATATCAACAGCAAGGTCCGATTTATTCTGCATGGCTACCTTATCCCTTCTATTTCTAACCAACTCGGCATATTGCGTTAATAAATTAGCCATTGCTTCGTTAGGGTCTTTGGTATCAGGTATCCTTATTGAACGGGTTAATGAGGGGTGCATTGCTGTAGTCCCGTATGCATTTGCCAAATCTAAACCTGAACGATAGCACAACATTTTATGTTCAAGCCCTATATTATTGTAAATGATATCAATATCCAAATTACTCCAGCCTCTTTCCGCAATGCCCTTTGCTTTGCAATAGACATACGACCAGTCGCCTTCTTCCAACTTCCGTCCCATCATATGAGCAACCTTGATTCCTAAATACTTTTGAATTAATGCTTTCTCATCTTCATTAAAGGCAGCTAGCGTTCTCGGTCTTGGCATGTTCAATTATTTTTGATACAATATTTCTAAAATTATCGAATGAAATATTAATATTATTACTCACAATTTGATGAGCGATCCATTCTGAATATAACTTTCTAAAGTTTGTTTCAGGATTGCGTTCAACATGTATAAAGCTAAAAACATAATCAGATTTCTTCATCATTTCCCTGACAAAATCTTCAATAGACTTTTCTACTACCGCATGTCCTACCAATAAGTCATTCTTCTGACAGTGTAAAATCAAATCATACCCAACAGCATTATCTGAAACAAACATTTTAAATGTTCCATGTTCTTTATCAAAAATATGGGCATCACTTATAAAGAACCCTGCGTCATACAAAGAATTTCTAATGGCGTCCCAAACTTTTCCTGAAGAGTTATGAAATACAACGGTCAACCAGGAATCGTTCTTCAAAACCCGGTGCATCTCACTAAAACTAGTAGTCATTAATGCTTTATAGTCTTGTACCCCTTTACCTTGTACTTTATTTACAATAGCCTCCTTCGTATTATCCGTAAATACCTGTAGCCAACTTTCCCAAAGAAAGTTCATTTCTGAATAGTTAATATTAGAGCCAAAAGGAGGGTCCGTAAAAATATAGTCTATTGAGTTATCTGGTATATGACTTAGATCCGTTGCGCTTCCAACGCTAATATGTTTTTTTGAAAGATGCTGTTTTATTTCATCCAGGTGGAGAACAATAGTATTCGCCTTTCTTTTGAATGTTTTAAATACATTCTGTTCATTCATTATTTGAGGAACATTATAATTTGCTGTATTACTACTTCCTCCCCAAAATCTAAATTCAGATAGAACAGATACCCGTTGATACAATGACGTAAATGTCCACATTAATAATGGTCTGAGTGCTGCTACCTTATAGTTTATACAACTATCCCAAATCTCAGCTAATGCGATCAAAGCTCTATGCGTATATATTTTGTCAATTGAATCTAATCCATGATTAATCAATTGACCGGTATTTACACCTGAAGGGAATTTATTTTTCGGATACCATTTATTAATCTTAATGGTATTTATTTCCTGTAGTGCTTTAAAATCCTGCGCTGTAGGAACGTGTACAGTATCTTTCAACCCTTTCTCACAGCACTTATAGCCAATTGACACCGGATTTAATTTCGTTCTTTTAAGCTTACCCTTCTTTATTACTTTATGGCAATTAGGGCATTGAAACTGAGAGAGAATTTTACTTTCTTTATAGGAAGGCTTTTCGTCTCTGGCAACATCCCACAAAATAAATTCCTCATTGCATTCATTACAAATTAAACCATAGCTCCAAACTGTATAATTTTGAATTGTTGGTTGAGCACATTTTGCACATTGTGTTGTATAAAGTTCTTTTTCTAAAGAAGCCAATTGTTTCAGAATATCATCAATTGCTTTTTTATATGCTTCAACAGAATAGGTAGCTGTAAAATTCTTCGCAATAAAAACCGCTGCCGGCGAAAGATCTGAAAGAATAACATGGCGATTTTGTCTTATAGCGGCTAGCCCCGTCATTCCTGAACCACAAAAAGGGTCCAGCACTACATCATTCTCTTTTGTATAGTATTTAATTAATATTTCGATACCCTGAGGAGGCACCTTGGTATGGTATGTATGTGCATCATAAGCATACGAGTTTTTACCCGCTTTAATTGAATCGTGGTAAGCTTCCGTTATATGGCTAATACCCTTATTTAATAAGTCATCAACGTTTGGATTAATATTTAAAAATTTATTTATATCAAACATAATTACATCTGGATAGAAAGTCTGAAATCGAAACTAATTAAAAATAAACATAGAAATCGATAATGAGTATTAATAGTATACGCAACAAAAACATCGGGAATTGAATAACAGGTAGATGGGTAGATGCGCAATGAAGTGTTCACGCTTATCACTAGAAATAACCAGGCTTTCGAAGTGACTAAAAACAAAAAGGTCCGCATTGCTGCGGACCCGTCTAGTGTGCTCCCCCTGCTGGACTTGAACCAGCGACCCTCTGATTAACAGTCAGATGCTCTAACCAACTGAGCTAAGGAGGAGTGTTTCCCTTATCGCTTGCGTGATTTGGGATTGCAAAAATAGGCAAATTTTCATTTTTGCAAAATCTTATTTCATTTTTTTTAAGAATTTATTTCAACAGAAAACATAACCCGCTACCATAGCAGGTTTCAGCATATTACTTTTTTACTGTTATTAGTACATTTTCCCCCAGAGTACCTGCCCGGGTGGCTTTTCTCATGAAAGGTAAATCAAGTTTACTCACATAAAAATTGGGAAATGATTTTATGATAGTACAGGAGCTCCGCTGTTGTAGTTCGGAAAGACCATCAGCGGTGGTGAAGAAAACCCCGTTGCTGACCGTATCTGTTCGCGTGACGGGCGCTTTCATATAAAATTCAAAAGCATACGAATTCATTTTGTACATACCGATAGTGGTTCCGGGGAGTGCGGTATTTGCAAAAAGGGCAGCCTCGCTGCCGCTCTGGTACTGCATCATATCCGGGTAGAGGATCGTGTTCAGATAAAGATTCAGCAAAATACTGATAGCTACGGTACGATAAAAAACAGCTGCTTTGGTGGTTTTATCCAGCCAGTAATGCAACAGAATGTATAAAAGGATCAGTGCTGCTACCGGCAGCAGCCAGATGTAGCCCATGGCGGGTTTGTACAGCAGGTCTATTACCACGCCGGCAGCAGCCAGCAGGAGAATGATTGTATACTGTGTTACGCGGAAAAAACGCAGCTCTTTATCGGTGTGCAGTGTCAGTATATATTGTGCGGTAAGGATAGCAAAGAAGGGGAAAATGATATTCAGGTAGTGCGGCAACTGGAATTTTGATAAGGAAAACAGTATAAATGTGGCTAGTGCAGCACTGATACAAAAATATTCCCGTTGCTGTTTCCATTTTTTTATGAAGATGATGACCGCCGCGTATAACATCACCGACCAGGGCAGAAATGCCCACAGGAGCGTATGAAAGAAGAAGAAGGGATCGCCGGCGCCTTTGATAGGACCCGTGTTCATAAAGCGCCCGAACTGGCTGTCCCAGAAAAAGAATTGCAGGCCCGATACGCCCGTGGTGCCGAATACCACCTTTTCAGGATGCAGATCAAATTGCCAGTAAAGCGCATATAGTTCCGGTGTAATGAATATACAGGTCAGTAATGCCGCTATCAACCATTTCCATTGTAGTATCTCCTGCCAGTTGCGTGTAAACAGCAAATGCCCGCCGATTGCCGCCCCAACTGGCACGAGGGCAAACATTCCCTTCGTCATCACAGCAGCGGCCGTAAAAAGCGCGCCCAGGAACAAATGATAGGACCAACGGAAACCTATACCCCTATAAAAATGATAAACGCCCGCAATGATCAAACCTGTGAGATAGGGCTCTGCACGCACATCGTTATTGGAAATAACCAGGTGCTCGGCCGTCAGCATAATACATACCGCCCAGCGCGCAGTACGCTCACCATAAAGCGACCAGGCAAATTTATAAGTATACCACGCTCCCAATAAAAGGAAGAGGATAGCAGGCAACTTGTAAGACCAGGTATGAAAACCAAAAAAACGGAAGCTCAACGCGGCCATCCAGAAAGGAAAATGTGGCTTATCCAGCCAGTCGTGGCCGTCGGCAAACAGATTCAGATAATCATGTTTTTGCACCATTGTTTTGGCAATACCGGCGTAGAGGGCGCCGTCCGGCTCCAGGATAGGGACTTGCAGGGCACTGAACTGTAGCAGTACCAGCAAAAAGATCATGAAAAAACAAAGCTGCTTTTCCGTAAAAACAACAGGTAACGTAACAGCTGTAGGTTTGGGTAGCATATGCAAAAGTTACTTGCATCCGTTGGTTAGTGAAAACCGGCAACCACTATTTAACAAAAAGATAAAATCCTCACCACAACCAGCCTGTTTTCTCCATACCCAGGTAGGCGCCATCTTCCCGCTGTTCTATCGGATACGTTTTGAGATAATATCCTTCCCCGCTGCAATTATAGCCATTTTTCATACTGAACTTATACCGGTGTACGGGACATACAATATTACCGGATGCATCTATGATACCATCAGCCATCATGCCGCCGGCATGCGGACATTTATAGGCAAAAGCAAACAATGCGCCGCCCTGCCGGGCACAGCAGATCTTTTTTCCATTTACCTCCAGCACACTGATCTCACGCTCGGCCAGCGGTAAACTGCCTTCATCCAGTTTATACCAGGAATACGTTTTAGCCATTAGTAGAAAAATGCTGTTTTATAAGGAAACCGTTCCTTATAAAGCTGTGTAACCTTATCCATGATGTTTTTCCGCAGCTCCTCAAGATTTCTTTTTTCAATCGCCGCTATAAATACCGTATTCCCCTGGGTCTTCAGATCCCAGCTCTGTTTCAGGGAAACAAGCATATCCTGCTTTACACCTTCTTCCAGCCACTGGTCAAATGTGTTCGCTTCATACAGATCCATCTTGTTAAAGATCATAATGGTAGGCTTCTCAAATGCTTTCAGGTCCTGTAGTGTACGGTTTACGACCTCTATCTGTTCTTCATATTGCGGGTGGGAAATATCTACCACGTGCAGCAGGATATCACTCTCGCGTACCTCATCCAGCGTGGATTTGAAGCTCTCTACCAGGTGATGGGGCAACTTGCGGATAAATCCTACGGTATCACTTAACAGGAAAGGTGTTTGTTCAAATACCACTTTACGGGTGGTGGTATCCAGGGTGGCAAACAATTTATTTTCAGCAAAAACCTCACTCTTGCTGAGCATATTCATGATAGTACTCTTGCCTACGTTGGTATAACCTACCAGCGCCACGCGGATAAACTCACCGCGTTCCTTACGCTGGGTAAGGGCTTGCTTGTCTATTTCCTCCAGGCGTTTACGCAACAGGGAGATCTTATCTTTTACGATACGACGATCCGTTTCTATCTCCGCTTCACCCGGGCCCCTGCTACCAATACCGCCTCCCTGGCGTTCCAGGTGGCTCCACATACCACGCAACCGCGGTAAAATGTATTGGTACTGCGCCAGCTCTACCTGCACCTTCGCCTGCGCCGTGCGGGCACGACGGGCAAAAATATCCAGGATCAGGTCACTACGGTCAATCACTTTTACCTTCAATACTTTTTCTATATTAGCGATCTGCGAACCCGTCAGTTCATCGTCAAATATAACCAGTGATATATCTCTGCCTGCTATAAACTGAAAGATTTCTTCCAGCTTTCCCTTACCCACAAAGGTAGCCCTGTCGGGATGCGCCAGCTTTTGGGTAAAGCGTTTGACAGCAATTGCACCGGCAGTTTCTGCCAGGAACATCAGCTCGTCCAGGAACTCCTGTACCTGGCGCTCCGTTTGATCCTTCGTAATAACACCTACGATGACAGCCCTTTCCTCTTTTTGAATCGCTTGTTTTTTCTCAATCAAAGTATTTCGAAATTTGGTGCAAAAATACTTACAATTTACCGGATTGACCAAGATTGACCAAGATGGCCAGGATCACCAGGATTTTCCGGATGGGTGTCATGCTATAGTATTTAATCAATACCATATAAATAACAGCAATAATTACCCGCAAAAACCAAACAACATAACACCCATCCGGAAAATCCTGGTGATCCTGGCCATCCTGGTCAATTTCTTCCTACATTTATACGATCCAAAACAACCTTTCAGCTCATGTATAAACCTTTTTTACTGACAGGATTATTAATTTCTACTATGGCTACAGCCCAGAACAAGATGACACCCGAAATGCTATGGCAATTGGGCCGGGTGAGCGGAGAAGCAGTGAGTACAGATGGCAAGACCGTTATCTACAGCGTATCCCAGGTTAATATTGCAGATAATAAAAGCGAGAAAAACCTCTATTCCATTCCCCTTGCAGGCGGCACTCCACAACAGCTCACGCAAACACCGGAAGCTGAAGGCGATGTAGCCGTGTTACCAGGCAACAAAGTTGGCTTTTCTCTGAAAGGCCAGTGGTGGGAGATGAATACCGATGGCTCCAACCCGGTACAGAAAACCAATGTAACCGGCGATATGCAGAATATCCGCATCTCTCCCGATGGCGCCCACATCCTGTTTTCCAGGGATGTGAAAATAAAAAAGATCACCGGTGTGGATGTGTACCCTGATCTTCCCAAATCCAATGTACTGATCTATGACAACCTGAACTATCGTCACTGGGATGCCTGGGAAGATGGTAAGTTCCAGCACGTTTTCTATGCCACTTATAATAACGGAGAAGTAGGTACGCCGATAGATATTATGGCAGATGAACCGCACGACTGCCCGCAAATGCCCTCCGGTGGCGCCGAAGATATGATCTGGAGCCAGGATGGTAAAAGCATCCTGTATGTATGCAAGAAGAAATTCGGCAAAGAATACGCCCTCAGTACCAACACCGATATTTACGAATACGACCTCGCTACCAAAAGTACCCGCAACCTCTCCGAAGGCATGATGGGATACGATGTAGCACCCGCCTTCAGCAAGGATGGTAAATACCTCACCTGGTTAAGTATGGCCCGCGATGGTTATGAGGCAGATAAAAATGATATTATCATCCTCAACCGCGCCACCGGCGTAAAAACCAATGTCACCAAAGGTTGGGATGGTACTGTATCTGCGGTACGCTTCAGCAACGACGGTAAAAAGATCCATTTCCTGGCCATTATAAAAGGAACAGAACAACTGCTGGAAATAGCCCTGCAAAAAGAAGTAGCGAAAACAACGGAGAAGCATATACGCCAACTTACTACCGGCGACTTCGATATTACCGGCTTCGTAGCGCAAACAGGCAATACCCTGGTGGTATCCCGCACGGATATGAACCATGCCACCGAGCTGTTTACAGTAGATCTGCGGACAGGCGCACTGCAGGCTCTCACCCAGGTCAACAAAGCCACCTACGATAAAATAGGCATGTGTAAAGTGGAAAAGCGTTGGGTAAAAACAACCGATGGTAAGGAGATGCTTACCTGGGTTATCTTCCCTCCCGATTTCGACCCTGCCAAAAAATATCCTACGCTGCTGTATTGCCAGGGTGGGCCACAGGCTGCATTATCCCAGTTTTATTCCTATCGCTGGAATTTCCAGTTAATGGCTTCACAGGGATATATTGTAGTAGCGCCCAACAGAAGGGGCATGCCAGGCCACGGCGTTGAATGGAATGCCGCTATCAGTAAGGATTGGGGCGGACAACCCATTCGCGATTACCTGAGCGCCATTGATGATGTAAGCAAAGAAAGTTATGTAGATAAAAGCCGGCTTGGTGCCGTAGGCGCCAGCTATGGCGGATATTCTGTATACATGATGGCCGGGGTACACGAAAACCGTTTTAAAACTTTCATCGCGCATGACGGCCTGTTCGACCTGAAAAGCTGGTACGGCACCACGGAAGAACTCTGGTTCGCAAACTGGGATATCGGCGCTTACTGGGATTCCGCCAATGCCAATGCTTACAAACATTTCAACCCAAGTGAATACGCCAATAAATGGAACACGCCTATCCTGATCATTCAGGGTGGTATCGACTACAGGGTACCTGTAGAACAGGGCCTCCAGGCTTTCCAGCTGGCACAGCTGAAAGGCATCAAAAGCAAACTGCTCTACTTCCCGGAAGAAAATCACTGGGTACTGAAACCACAAAACGCCCTCGCATGGCAAAGAGAATTCTTTAGCTGGCTCAAAGAAACACTATAAAACATTTATGAATTTTGAATTTGGTTGTTTAGGTATTTAAAAATGCTGTTTAGGTCACCGCTGCATTTTTCAAATACCTAAATAACCAAATAACTAAATCCCAAAATATCATGGTTGCTTTATTACTGGATATCGAAGGTAGCATTGCTACAATCACCTTAAACAGGCCGGAAGTATACAATGCTTTTAATGATGCACTCAGCTATGAATTGCAGGAGGCGCTGAAACAGGTAGAAAAAGATGACTCTGTGAGGGTGGTGGTACTGACTGGTGCAGGCAAAGCCTTTTGCAGCGGGCAGGACCTGAAAGCATCCATGGAAGAGGGCAAACGTAACCTGGGCGAGTCGCTGCGCAAACGTTATAATCCTGTTATACGTGCGATCCGTAATATGCCAAAGCCGGTTATCTGTCAGCTGAACGGGGTGGCAGCAGGAGCGGGGTGTTCCCTTGCCCTGGCCTGTGATGTGATCATTGCCAGTGAAACGGCCACCATGATTGAGATCTTTGTCAACATTGCGCTGGTGCTGGATTCCGGCTCTTCCTATTTTCTCCCCCGTACAGTTGGCTACCACCGGGCATTTGAACTGGCTACAAAAGCCTCCAAGATCACCGCCGCGGAAGCACTGCAAATGGGGCTGGTCAATAAAGTAGTAGCTGCTGCCGATCTCAGTGAGGCTGTAAAAGCGGAAGCAGCATACTACGCTGCCGCACCTACGAAAGCCATTGCACTCATGAAAAAGATGCTCACCAAAGGCATGACGGAAAACCTGGATACAACACTGGACTATGAAGCCTATTGCCAGGAAATTGCCGGCAACTCAGCCGATCACCAGGAAGGGACCAACGCTTTCCTGGAAAAACGTAAACCCCTGTTTAAAGGGGTTTAGTTATTAAGAAGGTCATATAAAATTACTTCCGGGGTAGCTTACAGTCCGCTCAAACAGATCCCGATCTGGTACGGTCTGATATCCAGGTTGCTATTATCTTTCAACATCGGATTCAGAGAATAAGCGCCAAACAGGGCAAAATTGCCATAACCTACGCGGCCGGTAGCCGAGAAACGCCATGGGTTGAAGAAGCCCTTGTTAGCATCTTTATCAATATTTTTACTGCCGTTGGCACCCGTTGTTTTAGCCTTGGTATGCGCATCTACCAGCGCACCTACTTTCACGCCCAGTGCTGCCTTGAAGCCTTTGTTGGCATTATCAGGCACCTTGCGGTAACGTAATTCTATCGGAATTTCCAGATAGGTAGTCGCTACTTTAACCTTCTTGGAAGCAGTGCTTACAGGGAAGGTAGCTGCACTAGGATTGCTTTTTCCTGAAATATCAAAGGTGTGATCCTTCAGGTATACGCCACTGGTACTAACACCCAAACCTGCTGCCACACTCAGCGGAGATTTCTTGAACGGGAAGTCGTACATCAGCGCAACATTGAAGCCCCTGTTGAGACCCGTCTTCACGCTGTCCGGCGCTCCTGCCCAGCCATCATAAGATAACTGGATCATTAAAAAGTCCCTGGAATGGGTGGCTCTATTCACCGCCTTGTTCATCGGAGAACCGCCATCCTGTGCAAACACACCTATAGAAACAGCTATCAGACCAAGGGTAAAAATTATTTTTTTCATAAAATATTAATACTTAGGAAAAAGAATATTAGGCAAATTTAATGGAATGATTGTAAAAGCATTGGTTAAAATATTGCAAAAACATGTTCCGTATTAAACCTTCCGACGGCGGAAGTTACACAAAAAGTAATATTGACATCATAATCTTTCCATGTTACTGAACAAGATGAACAACAATATTGGTGTAAAATATCCTTAATTTCAAATAAGAATCCTTTACCAAGCACATAACCCCTGCCAATTCTTGTATTGAGTCTGTGAAACGCAATCAAAATGAGAAAAATTGTATACACCGTCCTGTTCCTGGTAGTGGCTGTGCTCATGGCGCTCAGCGGCTTTGTCTTTTATGCCTGGATGGTGCAGAAAAGAACAAAAGACGCCGCCACATGGATAAAAAACAGCCAGATCATCACCGATCAGGCCCGCGCCATTGCCTCCCTCGACAATAGCTACACCTACAACACAAGAGGGTACCTCCTCAGCAGCGACAATACCCTCCCTCCCCTGGAACGCACCATACCAGACAGCATACAACAGCTCCTCCAACGGCTGATGACGCTGGAGCAAAATAATACTGCACAGGAAAAAAAACTGGTTACAATCCAGCAACTGCTACAGGAAAAAGTGACCTACACCAGGATGGTACTGCAAACCGCCACGCTGCAACCGGAAAAAGCAAGACAACTCATCAGTGCTCCCCAAACAACAACACGCAACACCAGCATACAAAACCTACTCAACAACTTCCTGCAAACAGAACAACAACTGCTCATCCAAAGGGTAGACAAAGATTCCCGCTACACCAACTACTCCTTCTGGTTTACATTGCTCATCAGCATCTTCACGCTCATTATTTTATCTGGCGAAGCCAGATATATATTTAATCTCTTTAAAAAAATAAAAACCTGGGGCAACAACCTGTTAAAAAGTGAACAATCATTTAAACGGCTTGCGGAAGAAGCAGAACAAATTATCTTCAAAGCCAGCAGCAACGGCCACTTCACCTATGTAAGCCAACGCGCGGCAGACATTACCGGCTATCCCGGTCACGCCCTCATAGGAAAACATTACTCCATTTTCCTGGAAGATGAGGTGTATGAAGACCTCCAGGCATTCTACCAACTACAAAAAGAAAGCGGGGAAGATTACTCCTCCAAAGAGTTTGAAATCATTACCAAAACAGGCGCAAAGAAATGGGTGGAACAACTCGCCACCGTTATACGCCACGACGATGGCACCGTAAAGGAATTTCAATGTATTGTAAAAGATATAGATAATGAACGCAGGAATGATGAACACCTCGCATACCTGCAAAAGCGGCTGGAAGCCATTCTCGACTATATGCCCTCCATGATGTTCGTGAAAGATATGCCCGGTAAATACCTGCTCGTAAATAACCGCTTCGCGGAGATAATGCAGGTAGACAAAAATGATATTATCGGTAAGACAGATGCCGATCTCGACTACCCCTGGATAGCCCGCTATGCAGAATCAGACCGGAAAATATTGGCAGGAAGCGGAAGGGAAAAACTGGAAGAAACTATTACCGCAAATGGTAAAACATATCATTTCATGATCACCAAATTCCCTTTGCGCAATGCAAATAATGAGATGATCGGAATATGCAGCATAGGAACAGATTTTACGGAAAAGATGAATTACATCCGCCAGGAACAGGAGGCAAGACAGCTGGCCGAAAATGCAAAAAAAGCACAGGAAGTATTTCTCGCCAACATGAGCCATGAAATCCGTACGCCCATGCATGGCATCGTGGGTATGACCCACCTGCTATTGCAGGATGGCTCCCTCAGCGCACAACAGGCAGGATATGTAGGCGCTATCAGGAAATCGGCCTCCAACCTGCTGGTGATCATCAACGAAATTCTTGATTTCTCCAAAATTATAGCCGGCAAACTGCAAGTCAACAGTGAACCCTTCAACATCTATGAAGTAACAGATAACACTTTATTTCCGCTGAAATTACAGGCAGAAAAAAAGAAAATTTATTTTTTTACAGAGATAGATAAAGACATTCCCGCTCACCTCCTGGGCGATGCGGGACGACTCAGCCAGGTACTGATCAACCTGGTCGAAAATGCCATTAAATTCACCAATACCGGGTCTGTCAGTGTAAAAATATCGCTTGCAGGCACAGACAAGGATAACTCCCGGATACAATTGCGTTTTGAAATAAAAGATACCGGCATAGGCATCCCTGCAGATAAACAAAGTATCATCTTTGAGAGCTTTTCCCAAAGCCATAGCAGCAACAACCGCGAATTTGGCGGCACCGGGCTGGGACTGGCCATCTGTAAGGAACTGATAGCATTGCAACATGGCGTCCTCGGCGTGCAGAGTGAGGTCGGCGAAGGGTCCCTGTTTTACTTCGAACTACCTTTTACCAGGAACCCTTTTCCACCACCATCCAAACAGGAAAGAAGCCCACGCAGCATAGCCGGGAAACCACTGCTCGGAAAAACAATCCTCGTAGTAGAAGACAATACAATAAGCCAACAGGTAGCCTTGTATACCCTGCAATATGGTGGCGCCAATGCCGACATTGCAGGCACCGGCAACGCAGCCCTGGAATTGCTAAACAGCAAGCCATATGACTGCATCATTATGGATCTGCAAATGCCCGGAATGGACGGCTACGAAGCCACCCGCATCATCCGCAACACTGGCATACAAACCTGCGTAATAGCCGTTACGGCTTCCGCACTGGAAGGAGAAAAAGAACGCTGCCTGGAAGCCGGCATGAATGATTATGTTTCAAAACCCTTTGAACCCGAAGAACTGTTCCAAAAGATCCTGATGGGTATCGGCGAAGCCGTACCCCACCCGATAGAAAAACAAAAAACCGCTGCTATGCCACTATTGCCGATTGATTTCAAGTTTGTTTTTGAAATGGTTTCCAATGATAGAGAAAATGTGAAACTACTCCTGGAAGAGCTGATAAAAGTTGTCCCCGAAAAACTCGCCGAATTAAACGTACTCGTTCAGGAAGAAAAATGGGAAGACGCTTTTATGCTGGCACATCAACTAAAGTCCAACTTTGATATTGTGCGCATGCACGAAGCCGTACAACTTGCCCGCAGCGTAGAAAGAGACGCCCGGTTACAAAACAACCTCCAGGAAATACCCCGGAAGATAAATGAAATGGCTGCACTCTTCAATCGCTACAGACCACTCATTGAAGAACAGGTGAGGAAACTCACTGCATCCTCCTAAGCAATGGGCAACGTAAACCAGAACAGGCTGCCTTTACCTTCTTCACTTTTTACACCAATAACACCACCTTGCGCTTCAATAAATTCTTTTGAAATAGCCAGCCCCAAACCGCTTCCTTTATGTCCCTTCATACCCGGCACCTGGAAAAACCGCTCAAATATTCTGTCACGGAAAGCAAGCGGAATTCCTTTGCCAAAATCCTGCACCGCAAAAGACAACATATTTGTAGCAGTAACCGTTACCGTTAGATCAATGGATGTTCTGGCCGTAGAATAACGGATGGCATTCGTCAGCAGATTCACCAGCACCCAGGCTGTTTTTTCCACATCCGCAATTACCTGCGGCAGCGTATCCGGTACCTGCTGCCGGATAGTAATTTCCCGCTGCGCCGCTTGCTGCTGCACGGTATCCATAGCATATTGTACGATATTCAGCGCCGCTACCGGCTGCGGTTGTAGCTGGATATTACCACTCTCCACCTGCGACAGGTCCAGCAGCTCACTCACTATTTTAATCATACGCCGGTTATCCTGTTTCATGCTCTCAATCAGTTCCCGTTGTTCTTTGGTGAGATGTCCGGTGCGCTCATCTTCCAGGATTTTAATGCTGAAATCAGAAGAGGCGAGCGGCGTTTTTAATTCATGCGAGATTGTTGCGATGAAATGCGTTTTAGCGAGATCATGCTCCTTAAAAGAAGTGATGTTCTTCAATATAACGACATAGCCTAAACGTTTTTCTTCATGCCGGATGTCGGCTACTTCGCGGGTAAAGAAACACTCTTTGCCATCAACAACTATTTTTAAGGGTACATTCTCCTGTGTGTTTACCAGGAAATTCAGCAGGTCGTTGTGTTTTCCCACTTCTTCCGCGGCGTGTCCCACCAGTTCTTTCTCCGGTGTATTGAGCAGCTGCAAAGCCTGCGTATTGGCAAACAGGATCGTATTTTTCACATCAAAGCCGATGGTGGCATCTTTCAAACTGCTGATCACCGCTTCCGCACGTTGCTTTTCAAAAGTGATGCGTGCCAGGTTACTATGCTCATAGTCATCCAGCCGCTGCGCCATTGTATTGAAGGCCGTGGCGAGCTCCCCGAATTCATCACCTTTATTAAAATACAACCGCTTGCTGTATTGCTTGTCTGCAATGCCTTTGATACCTTCTGTCAGCTCATGGATAGGATTGGCTATATAGCCGGGGAAATTATATACAAAGGTGAAGCCCAGCAAAAAACAGATACCACTGATAATGGCAATATACACCAACGCATTATCTGCTGTATGTTTCACCCGTTCATGCTTACCTACTATTGCTGCCATATTGAGATCCATGATCACAAAAATGCTTTTCTTCATGGCAGCAACATCCGCATCGCTGTTGTGGAGTGAATCCGTTTTTATCCGTTGCAACAGTTTTGTCAACTCATTTGTAGCAGCTGTTTCTCCCGGTTCTGTTTCATTATGCTGTTGTTGTTGCAGATTTTTTGAGATGGTTTCAAGGGCAGCATTCCGGTTGACAGATAGTTGTTCCAGCGCCACCAGCATATTCTTGGCGTATTCAAGTGATTCATAGTTATCTTTCAGGATAATCTTTGCCTTTTCGTTTAGCCCATGGAGATAGTAAAATCCCAGTGCGCTAACTAACAGCAACATAAGATAGAGGAATAATACCCCCAGTGTGATCTTCGTTTTTAACCTGAGTGTGCTCATGATAATATGATAAGATCTATATCGTTGGAGGAAAGTGTTTTCAACAACTGGTTAAACAGGCTAGTCCGCACAATAATACGAAAAAGACTGATGTGTGGCTTTCCGATGCATACCGTTGTAATCCGCTTATCCACTGCAATATTAATGATAGCCTCCGATATGCTGGCATGTTGCTCCCGTATTACCTCTGCGCCCAGTTCTGTGGCCAGTTTCAGGTTATTAATAAGATGCCGCTGCGCCGCCAGTGCAATCTTATCCGCACTTTCACCGGGTGTTTGTACATACAACACGAACCAGTCCGCATGATAGTAAGCTGCCAGCCGCGCCGTTTTGCGGATCACTTTCCGCGCCACTTCATCATTAGTAGAAATACAGGCAAGAAAGCTTTCATGCCGCATCTGCTGACTACGGGGAATTTCCGTTTCTACTTTCCGCTCTACCTGTGTGGTTACTTCTTTCAGCGCCAGCTCACGCAGTTGCAGGATCTTCTCCGCCTGGAAGAAGTTGCGCAACGCCATCTCTACTTTCGACTGATCGTAGATCTTACCTTCTTTCAAACGTGTGATCAGCTCGTCGGCAGTCAGGTCGATATTTACCACCTCGTCGGCCATTTGCAGCATGCTGTCTGGAACCCGTTCCGTCACTTCCACGCCGGTGATGGACTTCACCTGCTGATTTATACTTTCAATGTGCTGGATATTAACAGCAGATAATACATTGATGCCGTTGTTCAACAGCTCCATAACATCCTGCCAGCGTTTTTCATTTTTGGAGCCGGGGATATTGGTATGCGCCAGTTCGTCCACCACCACCCATTGTGGCGATAGCAACAGGATGGTATTGACATCCATTTCTTCCAGCATCTTGCCTTTGTAGAATACCTGTTTGCGTGGTATAGCCGGTAAGCCATCCAGCAGGGCATGCGTTTCCGCACGCCCATGTGTTTCTATATAACCTATCTGGATATTGATACCGTTTCTCAACATGGCATGTGCTTCCTGCAACATGCGGTAAGTCTTTCCCACACCGGCGCTCATGCCGATATAGATTTTGAATTTACCTCTTCCTGCGCGCCCTGCCAGGTTGAGATAATGTTGTACGGTATGTTCTTTTTCTGTCATGATGGTATTGCCAATGGCTATACGTTTTACTTAAAACCATACTGCCAGCGAAGCCGTTACCGCAGTATTTGTATTTTTCAGCTCTGTTCCTTTCATAAAGGTCTGGTCTTTGCCATCAAACATCCTTCCTTCTATTCTGAACATTACATTATTAACAGGCGTAAAATCCAGGTTCAGCGAGTAGCCGGTAGTCTGAAAACCTTGCTGTGTACCGGTATTGATAACCACCCCATTTTTATCGTTATAATGTTCTACACGTCCTGCTATCGCAAATTTATCGGTGAAGATGTAACGCGCAATTACAACAGGGCTATACCAGCTATCCAGCCCACTTTTCCCTTTTTCCTTTTGTTGTAGTCCGTAATCGAATCCGGCAATAAAACTGAACTTATCTGTGATATTAAAGGTACCATAAACGTTGTTAAAGTAGCGCATACGGCGGGTGCTATCCGGGAAGTCATTACCAATATACGTACTCCAGTTAAGCAATATTTTACCGGTGGGTTTGAAGGTAATCTGTGTGCCGAAGTTGGGTGTCTGATTGCCATCTACCCGTTTAATGCGTTGCCACCCGTTGAGGTACATGACTGAAAACAGCCACTTGTCATCCAGTGTCCATGTTACTTTGGCGCCGGTTTCATAGTAGGGTGAATTTTCCGCCAGGATGCTGCGGGTAAGGGTGTAGCAATCTTTACCGATGGCGCTTTCAAAGCCTATATGTGCAGGCATGATCCCGGCATCTATCCACACGTTGCGGCCTACACGTATACCAACATTGGCTTCATATACATGCCGCATCAGTTCCGGCTCGGCAGCCAGGTTATACTGTGCATAAGTACCCGCCATCAGGCCCACATTAGCTCTTACACGATCAGCACTATAGCTGGCTTTGATCAGCCCCAGGTTCAGATTCATTTCGTTGTGCCGGTTAAAGTTATACAGGAAACCGGGCTTCAGATGGTCTGCCGGTTTATTCATATCATAGCTGTAGTATACTTCTGCATATCCTGAAAAGGTTACTTTACCTTTCTCTTTTTCTTTGTCCGTTACTTCCTGGGCAAAAGCGGTCACCGATGCGGACAAAGCGCCTGCAAGGAACAATAGTTTTCTCATCTTGGGTTTCTTTTATTCATGGGAAGATTTACGATGTTGGAATTTTTTGATTTTGAGATTTGGTAAAGGAGATAAGTGCGAACGATGTAAACAGCTTCGCAGATAAATCCGTAAATCAAAAAATTCCAACATCATTTTGTTTCGTCTAATGCAATATTCAGTTTCAATACATTTACAACAGCGGGTCCGAAAAGCCCCAGTACAGGTGCTTTCGTGTTGGCATCCACTAATTGTTTTACCTTATCTTCCGGAATGCCTCTTGCTTTGGCAATACGGGCTATCTGTACGTAAGCCGCTGCCGGAGAGATGTGCGGATCAAGGCCGCTCGCAGATGCGGTGACCATTTCAGCAGGAATATTTTCTTTCTTTACGGTAGGATTATGTACCATAAAAGAATCGATCCTTTCCGCTACTGTTTTCAGGTAGTCAGGATTACCGGGTGCCTTATTGGAACCACCGGAACCGGCAGCATTATAGTTTACTGTACTTGGCCGTGGCCAGCAATATTTATCTTCCGTAAATTTCTGTGCTATATTTTCATACCCTACTATTCTTCCATTATGCGTTACCGTTACACCATCTCCTTTACCGGGCGCCATCTTGGCTACCGCAGCAAGGAACAGGGGATATAAGCCCGCCAGTAATACGATCAGAAGGGCTGTCAGTTTTATAGAGGGCCAGAGATACTTTTTCATAATTATACTTTTATCAATTTATCTGTTACATAAGAAGCGCGATCAGCATATCGATCAGCTTAATACCAATGAAAGGGGCAATCAGGCCGCCCACACCATAGATCAGCAGGTTCCGGCGAAGCAGTGCGCTGGCGCCGATAGGCCGGTAAGCCACGCCGCGCAATGCCAGCGGAATAAGCATAGGTATAATGATAGCATTAAAGATCACCGCACTCAGGATCGCCGATTCAGGGCTGTGCAGCTTCATAATATTGATCGCCTGCAAAGCGGGGATAGCCGCTACAAAAAGTGCCGGTACAATAGCGAAATATTTAGCTACGTCGTTGGCAATAGAAAAGGTGGTAAGCGTACCGCGTGTCATCAGCAACTGTTTTCCTATCTCCACAATTTCAATCAGCTTGGTAGGATCATTGTCCAGGTCCACCATATTACCTGCTTCTTTTGCCGCCTGTGTACCACTGTTCATAGCCACGCCTACATCGGCCTGCGCCAGTGCCGGCGCATCATTGGTACCATCGCCCATCATCGCTACAAGGCGGCCTTCCTGTTGCTCTTTACGGATGTAGATCATTTTATCTTCCGGCCTTGCTTCTGCAATGAAATCATCCACACCGGCTTTGGTAGCAATATATTTTGCTGTAAGCGGGTTATCGCCGGTTACCATCACCGTTTTCACGCCCATCTTCCGCAAACGCTCAAAACGCTCGCTGATCCCGGGTTTAATAATATCCTGCAATTCAATAACGCCTTGTACTTTGCCGTTGAGTGCGACCACCAGGGGGGTACCGCCATCCTTTGAAATCGTCTCTACTTTTGTTAGTGTTTCCTCCGGAAATTGAAACCCTTGTTTTTCTGTCAGTCTTTTGATGGCGTCATAAGCGCCTTTTCTGATATGGTTACCATCCGGCAAGTCGATGCCACTGCTGCGGGTTTCCGCCGTAAATTTCACGAGGGTAGCACCCACTACTGATAATTTACTGATTACATCTTTACCGGCCAGTTCCACAATAGATTTCCCTTCCGGCGTTTCATCAGATAGGGAGCTGAGTGCGCAGAGCTCAACAAATGCTGCTGCATCCACACCATTGGCGGCGTAGAAGTTGGTGGCCTTGCGGTTACCGATTGTAATGGTGCCGGTTTTATCCAGTAACAATACATCGATATCGCCGGCGGTTTCCACGGCCTTCCCCGATTTGGTGATCACGTTGGCACGCAACGCACGATCCATACCTGCAATACCAATGGCTGATAACAAGCCGCCGATAGTGGTAGGGATCAGGCAAACAAACAGGGAGATGAAGGCCGCAATCGTGATCGGTGTTTGCGCATAATCCGCGAAGGGTTTCAGCGTTACACACACAATAATAAATACCAGTGTAAAGCTGGCCAGCAAGATGGTTAACGCAATTTCATTCGGCGTTTTCTGGCGGCTGGCGCCTTCCACCAACGCAATCATTTTATCCAGGAAAGACTCACCCGGCTCCGTACTTACCCGCACTTTAATGTGATCAGACAATACTTTGGTGCCGCCTACCACACTGGATTTGTCGCCACCCGCTTCGCGGATCACCGGCGCACTTTCACCCGTGATGGCCGATTCGTCAATACTGGCAAGTCCCTGCACAATCTCGCCATCGGCAGGAATAATATCTCCCGGCTCGCATACAAATATGTCGCCCTTACGCAGCAGGGAGGAGGATACTATTTTTATCTCGTTGGTAAAGATCTCACCAATCAGTTCTACTTTTTTAGCCGGTGTTTCTTCTCTCGTTTTACGCAGGCTCTCGGCTTGTGCCTTTCCACGCGCTTCCGCAATGGCTTCCGCAAAATTGGCGAAGAGTACTGTGAGGAACAGCACGATAAAAATAAGCAGGTTATAACTGGCACTGCCCTGATCCGTATTCCCGGTGATCAGCGAGTACAGCGTCACTATCAGCATAACGATGGTGCCTATTTCCACGGTAAACATCACCGGGTTTTTTATCATCCGTTTCGGATGTAGTTTCACGAAGGATTGTTGCAGGCTTTCCATCAACAGTTCCCGCGGAAACAATTTATTATCTTTCTTCATGGTAGTTAGTCATTATTGGTTTATCATCTGTACAGGGAAAAGTATTCTGCTAAAGGGCCCAATGCCAGCGCAGGGAAGTACGACAGTGCTGTCAGTATAATAATGACGGCAAATGTCATGGCGCCGAAAGTGAGCGAATCTGTTTTCAGCGTACCCGCAGCGGCAGGAATATATTTCTTGGATGCCAGCAACCCTGCAATAGCCACCGGGCCAATGATAGGCAGGAACCTGCCCAGGATCAGCACAAAGCCGGTAGAGATATTCCAGAATACATTACCATCTCCCAGTCCTTCAAAACCGGAGCCGTTGTTGGCATTAGCAGAAGTATACTCATAGAACATTTCCGAGAACCCGTGATAGCCGGGGTTATTCAGCCAGGATGATGGTTTCACCACCCAGTCCGCATCCGGATGATGCGCCAGTACCCAGGATGATAAAGCCGTTCCGGCAAGGATAAGGAAGGGAGATAACAGCGTGATGATAGCGGCGATCTTTATCTCGCGCGCTTCCAGCTTATGCCCCATTAATTCTGGCGTACGGCCTACCATCAGCCCTGAAATAAATACAGCAATGATGATGAAGATGTAATAGTTAAGGATACCAACGCCACAACCACCATAGAAGCAGTTCAGCAACATCCCTAACAGTTCCATCATACCGGTCATAGGCATCATGCTGTCGTGCCAGCCGCATACGGAGCCGGTGGAGATAATAGTTGTTACGGTACTCCAATAACCGGTGGCCGCAGGCCCGAACCGCACTTCCTTTCCTTCCATAGCCCCCGTGGCCTGTTGTATACCCATGTGCGCAATAGCAGGATTTCCGTTCATCTCTGCCTGCATGGAGGGGATCAGTAAACAGACCATCCCAATGGTCATGATACCAAAAATGACGTACGAGAATTTGCGCCTGTTAACAAACATGCCCAGCGCAAACACCATCGCAATAGGAATGACTACCTGCGCAAACATTTCTGTCATCCAGGTGACATAGTTGGGGTTCTCCAGCGGATGTGCGGAGTTGGCGCCGAACCAGCCACCACCATTGGTTCCCAGGTGCTTAATGGCAACAAATCCTGCTGCCGGTCCGCGTGAAACCTGAACGGTATCGCCCTGCATGGTGACAACCGTGTCTTTACCCGCATAGCTGGCAGGCGTTCCATTGAAGAGAAGAATGAGCGCCAGCACAATACTGATAGGCAACAGTATTCGCGTAATCGTTTTCAGAAAAAACTCCCAGAAGTTACCCAGCTTCGTAGCCGTTTTTTCTTTCATTGCCTTGAACACTACAATCAGTGCAGCAATACCCGTAGCAGCACTTACAAATTGCAGGAATGCCAGTACAAACAACTGCGTGAAATAGGTAACACCTGTTTCACCGGAATAGTGTTGCAGGTTACAGTTGACCAGAAAGCTGATGGCGGTATTAAACGCCAGATCAGCAGACTGGCCCGGGTTTCCATCAGGATTGAGTGGTAATTTATCCTGGAACATCAACATAAAAAAGGCATACACAAACCACACAGCGTTGATGGTGAGAAGCGCCTTCAGGTGCTCTTTCCAGGTCATCTCTTCTTTCGGATTGATACCTGCTATTTTGAAGAACAGGCGTTCCATCGGCGCCATGAAATCAGACCAGGTCTTTTCCCCTTTGAATATTTTTACAATGTACCTCGCCAATGGCCAGGCCAGTAACAGTGTTAGCCCATAGGTGGCAATAACGCCTAATATTTCTGTTGTCATTTCTATAGTTAGTTAAAGAGCTTTTGCGTGTAGCCGTAGGAGTAATGCGGCTCACTTAGAATTTTTCGGGCTTCAGCAACACGTAGATCATGTAGCCGAAAACCAGTATTGATAGCACAAATAATGCGGTCATCGTTCCAGTGTTTAATTAGATCTTTTCAAAAAAATCTACTGATTTAAAGAATAAGGCAAAGCAGGCTAATCCCGCTACTACCAATAGCATTGTCATGATCATAAAAGATTTTTTTAAATAGCGATGGTTTGTAAATGTTGAATCCTGACTGTCCGGAGAGATATCGGAAGTAGTGCTTTATGCTGCATACCGAGCAAAGGAGACAGGGCATACATAAATACGCTCTCAATAGCATTGCGTAACAGGCTGCTGCCGTTTCGGTATAATACACCTGCAATGGTAAAACAACGCTTTACTTCCTGGAGTTGCTCTTCCCGGATCATCTTGCCCGTATAGTCAGCAAACGTATGAATCACTTTACAGATCCGTTCTGTTGTCGGGAGCTGCTGCATAGGAAATGATAATCCGGGAATCTGCAAACCAATTAAATGGGAGATTTTTGAATCTGGTAACATATGGATCAAATGTTTTGATACAGTACCAGCGATACCAGCGGAGTGCCAGCAATAAAAAAAGCGTTGCTAAATAGGCATAACCACCTGTTTATCAACGCTATAAATTTAAATCAGCAAAAAGGAGAGGGGTATGCCATTGCTGTTTGCCATGCAGAAACTGAAGGGTGGATGCAAAAAGTGAAAGGTGATGCTATAGCCGCATAAAAAAAGTGAGATATTCTCGCCGGAGGGCAAATAAATATCTCACTAAAAAAAATATTATATATTATCGAGGATAAAATCTATCCTTTCTTTTAATACAGGTAGATCAGTTTCAACAATCTGCCAGATAACTTCCGCATCTATTCCAAAGTAATCATGTACCAAAATATGCCTAAGCCCAATGATCTGACGCCATGCAACATCAGGATAATTTTCACGCAATTCTTTGGTAAGCAGGTTAGCCGCCTCTCCAATGATCTCGATCTGCTTTACTGAAGCAAAGCGCATCATGGAGTTTTCAATGAAGTCTGAAAGAGATTTGCCAGTAGTATAGCTTTCGATTTCCTTTATTGCTTCCGCAATATGCTGTAACCTTTGCTTATCACCCATTCTACCTCTCATAGATCAATTGTTTTTCAGAATCTACAAAAGGAAGAATAAACTTTGAAAGTGCTCTTTCTGAAATAAGGTCTACTTTTTTTTGCAATTGCTCTTCAAGATCCTGTTGCATTTTAATAAACCCTAAACCGATATATTTAGTATAGTCCAACTCTACCAGTATATCAATATCACTGTTTTCATCCGCCTCATCTCTTACCTGAGATCCAAACAGAAAGGCTTTCTTCACAGGTTGATCTGCAAAGTACTGCTGAATTATTCCGATATCTTTTTGGGAGAGCTGCATAAACCAAATTTAAGCCTTATTCCTTACCCCTCCAATTCACTAACTAAACAGATACAACACGTCTTCCTTCGTCAGTTTCTTTACAAAACCGCTATCATCGGAAATGATTTCTTTCACCAGTGACTTCTTACGTTCCTGCAACTGCAATATTTTTTCTTCCACAGTGTCTTTACAGATCATGCGGTAAGCAAAAATATTTTTCGTTTGCCCGATACGGTGAGTACGGTCAATGGCTTGTTGTTCCACAGCCGGATTCCACCAGGGGTCTACTATGTATACGTAGTCGGCTGCGGTGAGGTTAAGACCTACACCACCGGCTTTCAGTGAAATCAGGAATACGCGGCATTCGTCGTTATTCTGGAAATTCTGAATAGCTTTTTCACGATCCATCGTGGAAGTACTGCCATCAAAATATTCGTAGGAGATCTTCATATGTTGCAACCGCTCGCGGATCAGTCCCAACATACCCAGGAACTGGGAGAATACCAGCACCTTATGGTTGCCGATGTTCTCTGCTATTTCGCGGGTAAGCTCATGCAACTTTACTGAGTGATTCGGATATTGCTCGGTATCATTCAGGATGGCAGGCGAATCACAGATCTGCCGCAGTTTCATGAGACCCTGCAAAATGGTTAGCTGCGAACGTTCCATGCCCTGGTCTTCTATTACGCCCAGGATTTTTGAACGATAAGTATTGCGGTAAGCATCATAAATATGCCGCTGTTCTGCATCCATTTCGCAGAAGATCACAGTTTCTATTTTTTCCGGCAGGTCCTTCGCTACCTGTTCTTTGGTACGGCGAAGAATAAACGGATAGATCAGTTTACGCAGATGTTCTTTTCTTTCCTCATCCTGGAACTTGTCGATAGGAGTAGCAAACTCATTACGGAAAAAGTCCACACTACCCAGCATGCCGGGGTTGAGGAAGTTCATCTGCGCATAAATATCGAATGTATTATTCTGCATTGGCGTACCGCTCAATGCCAGCCTGTTTTTTGTATGAAGCAACTGCGCCGCTTTGGTCACCTTTGATTGCGGGTTCTTGATAGCCTGCGATTCATCAAGGACCACATAGTCAAACTCCAGCTTTATGAGGGTTTGAATATCGCTGCGCAGAGTACCGTAGGTAGTGATGATAACATCAAACTTGCCCAGCTCCTCCGGACTTTTAAGACGGGCAGGCCCGTGATGAATATGATGCCTGATGTCCGGTGTAAATTTCCGGATCTCATTTTCCCAGTTATAGATCAGCGTAGTAGGACAAACCACCAACGCCATGCACTTGCCGCTCTTGTTTTTATAATACTGCAGGAAAGTAAGCGCCTGAATGGTTTTACCCAAACCCATATCATCCGCAAGGATACCGCCCCACTTGATTTCATCCAGGTAGTTGAGCCACTGGAAGCCGCTTTCCTGGTAAGGACGCAGCGTTGCATGCAGGTTAGGAGGTAGCTCAATATTGCGGATCTCATCAAACTGCAACAGCTTTCTACGCTTCTGTTCCAGCTCTATCACCACCGCTTCATCATCTATAAACTCGTACAATTCATCAATAACGCTGAAATTGTATTTGCTGAGTTTTAGTCCTTTATCTTTTTCTTCCCCTACTTTAAATAACAGGGAATATTTGCGCAGCCATTCTTCCGGCAGGAGGCCCAGAGAGCCATCCGCCAGTTGTACATAGTTTTGTTTATTGGCCAGCGCATGCTTGATATCCTTGATACTTACTTTCTGATCCCCATACAACACTTCTATCTGGGCATCAAACCAATCGATACCGGAACTGATCTGAAGATTGGTAACCGGCTTATGGGAACTGAATTTGAAATTGCGCAGATTATCAAACCCGAATACACGCACATTCATTTCTTTCAGCGCATCAAAGAACAGGAAGAACCAGTTGTTCTTCAATGCTTCCTTGGCACGCAGGTAGAAATAATTGTGGTTATCGAGCTGCGCGAAATTGGTGTGTAAGGTGCGCAGTTTATTTACAAAATCATCTTCTGCTGCTTTATTCCGGTGGATGACCAGCACTTTATTACCTTCCTGCACGGTGATCTTGCTCTCATCATTCCATTCTACTTCCTGGCCGCGGTAAGCAAATCCGGGTTGGATAATAAATGTTTCACCCAGTTCTTTCAGGTACACCCTGCATTCCGGTACCACGTCGGCCACTTCTGCCAGTAGTCCTTTATCGAAAGCGATATCATACTGCCTGCTTAATGGCAACAGGTAGTCTTTCAGGTATACCGGCCATTCTTTATTGGCAATAAGCAGCTTGCCGTTTTGTTTGAAAAGCTCTACGTGCAGGGCGTCCTGCGGACTTTCAAACAAATAGATCACATCCTGGTACAGGAAAAGGATGGGGCTTTCCCAGGCGTTTTCTGATACATTAATGAGTTCTCCTTCAATGGAAACAAAACAGTTGACTTCTACGTGGCTGCTGCCGGTAGTGGTTTTGATCACGAGTTTCAACCGTTCTGCACCTATTTGTAAAGCCTGTAAATTCTTTGTTTTAAACTGCTGCCTGTTAGGCAGATAAAATACCAGGCCGTGTTCCGCCAGCTGGGGGAACAGCTTTGCCAGTTTGGGATGCAGGTATTCCAGCATCAGCTCTTTCGTTTCGGTGGGGAGATCTTCCGCATTTTCGTGCGTAATGTTTTCCCAGATACCTGCAAACGGTGAGTTTTTGCTGAGGAATTTGCTGACTTCGTGGCCCTGTAATTTTCGTATAGGCGCTATCAGTTCCCTGTCTTTTTCCTTGTATTGGTAAAAGTCCACGTATTTGGTAAGATCCAGTTTGCTGGCCAGTGATACAAAAGCGGTTTGCTCTTCATTCACTTCACCGCTAACCATATCTATTCTGAAGTATGGATATAAAGGTTCGTTGGCATTAAAGATAGCAGCCAGCCGTTGTGTGATGGTAATCGTTTCTTCCGGCGGCGGGGGCGCTACTACCGGCTGACGACCGGCGGTTATGCCATCTACCCGTTTGATGCTGGGGTCCAGCACCCGCAGGAAGGGCTTCCCGTCCATATAGGAAAAAGCAAACTTCCCGCTCAGGTCATCTGTGAGGGAGTAGCCGTACAACGACAGCAGCTTGTTCTTTTCTTTGTCCCAGTTGCGGAGGGTATCAAAATAAAACGGGCCGTTCTTTTGCAGTAATTGCAGGAACAGGGCTGTTTTATGTACACAGAGCGCGTGTTCTGTTTCATCACAGGTGCAATGTGTATCAAAAAAACGCTCCTCATTACGCTGTATGATCAGCGGATATTCTTTGCCATCGAGCTTCAGCAGGGCTTCCACTTTTTCATCCTTTGCCAGCTTTATTTTGGCCGGATGTTGTTTGGCAATGGTTTCTGCATCAGATAAAATAATACCCGAGGTGAGTAGCTTGATAGACTTAATATCAATAGACTTCATTTTAATCAGCGTGTGCTGCTGATCAAAATGTGTTTCGTAGCTCTCAAAATGGTTTTTATCCAGCATTTCCTGTAGCTGGAATAGCGCAGCAGCTTCATGCCGGCAGATATCACCCAGGTTATAGGGACACTGACAGCGGATAGACATACCGCTTGTTTCTCCGTATTTGCTGATAGAAACACGGTAGTAATTGGCATGCGTGTCGCTCTTTACGCGGAAAGTAGCCGATTTAAGTACCGGGTCAGCCTCTATGAGTTCAACCCCCCCGGTAGAAAAAATACGCTTCCCCCTGCGGATCACTTCATCAGTGCCGTTGTTGTAAACATATTTAAGCAAGTGGGGTAGCGACATACTTACATTCTTGCCTGCTTTTATTATCAGTGCTACGGGGTAAATAAATATATCGAAAATCTTTAGCCGCTGATAAAAAGGCAATCCACAAAAGTACGCAGAAAATCTCTAATAAAAAGCATTAAACTGGTGGGGAATCAGGAAACCCTTGTGATGGCAGATAACCTGTTACCTTCAGCCAGCCAGCACCTAAGCCAATATGGAGATGTAACCTTGAAATATTTTTATAATACTTAAAACGCAGGTCAATTTTACGGTTGTTTATCAATATTTTACAATTGCATCAATTGTAAAACCAGGAAATCGTCCGCTCAACTGATACGTATAGGCGTAAGCGTACGAAATATCGAAATAATCAAATCATTAAATCCCTAAATACTGATCAGTTCCCCGTTTTTAAACAGCGGCAACACATTGGCAATATCCGGTGTCAAACAGTATTCAATATCCTTTTCCAGGCCGTAATTCGCGAGGCGCTGGTAGTGGGAAGCCTGCTTCATGAAAGTGAGCACATCTCCTTTGGCAGATTGGTAAAGTGTTTCGGCAACAACAGCCGAGTCGCAGTTTACATCAAAATGTTGTTTGATCCGGCTCACCACGGCGCCGGCGAAGAGGGTATCTTCCATATTTATACGGTCTTTCCAGGCGGCGCAGCCCAGGACTACGGGCAGGTTTTGTGCTACCAGGTAATCGCATACTGCACTGATGTTGGGAAAGGAACCTGTAATGATCTGTACCGCATCCTTTGCCATATGCAGCAATTTGGTACCATTGGTGGTGGTTAATACCAATGTTTTATCTTCTATAAACGAACGCGGATATTCAAAAGGTGAATTGCCATGTACCAGGCCTTCCGCCACTTTGCCATCCCGCTCACCGGCCGTAATACCGCCAACAGCGCGGCCAATATTCACGCATTCTTCTACAGTGGCCACCGGAATTACTTTGGCAGCACCATTATACAGGGCAGTACAGATAGTAGAAGTAGCGCGCAATACGTCGATTATAACAACGATACTATTCTTTACATCAAATAAATGTAATAACGCCGGGGATAAACACACTTCCAGGCTGGGTTTATTGCTTTCTGTCATTCAGTTATTTTTATGCATTAATCAAGGATTACCCGCCACTTTTCACTTTCTGCATAATCCTTAATGGTTTCATTGCGGAGCTGTAGCAGTCTGATCATATATTTACGCAGGTATACCCGCTCTAATAATCTTCCTACCCAGCCATATGGTGTACCAAAATCCATCATGTCTATCATTACCGTGCCGTTCCCGATCTCTTTAAAATGGTGTTCATGCTTCATGTAAGAAAAATCGCCTTCGGTCATCTCATCACTGAAAAATGCAGCTACCTGCATAGCCGTAATTTTTGTTGTCAGCTCCCGCATTTTCCCCAGGTGCTTTGCACGCCAGGTGACGGTTTCATTATATGATATGAGCCCGTTGGTACGGCCCCTGATCGCATCTTCCTGCAAATGCGCCATACTGCGCTTGTGCAGGGTAATACTCCTGCTGAGGTCAAAAACCCTGGCCAGCGGAGCATGGATAACGGTGGTTAAATGAATAATAGGCATAGATAGATATGGTAATAAATATAACGATCCCGTTAATGTTTCCCGTAAAGAAGCGGGGACGTAACGCTTTACTTCTTTACGGGAAGACGAGAAATGTTAACGAAATTAACAACTTTCACCGGCTATTTATACATTTTTCCTAGCTCAGGAATGGTACTTTCACCACTTTTGCTTTCAGCAACCGGTCTCTTATAGCGATGAATATTTCGGAATCCTGCGCAGCAAACGGCATTTTCACATAGCCCAGACCGATAGCCTTTTGCATCGTAGGAGACTGTGTACCAGAGGTAACGCGGCCTATTGCATTGCCGGCTGCATCCTTGATTTCGTAGTCGTGGCGCGCAATACCTTTGTCTATCATTTCAAAACCAACCAGCTTCTGTGTTACGCCGGCTGCTTTCTGTTTTTCAAAAATTTCGCGGGAAGGGAAGTCCTTCGTGAATTTGGTGATCCAGCCTAAACCCGCTTCCATCGGGGAAGTATGGTCGTCAATATCATTGCCGTACAGGCAGAAGCCCATTTCAAGACGGAGGGTATCGCGTGCGCCCAAGCCAATAGGCTTTAGTCCTTTAGGGCCACCGGCAGCGAAAATAGCATCCCAGATCTTGTCTGCGGCACCATTGGCATCTTCAAAATAAATCTCAATACCCCCTGAACCGGTATAGCCGGTAGCACTGATCAGTACATTGGATACACCCGCAAATGTGCCTTTTGTGAACGTGTAGTACTTCATATTCACCAGGTTCACTTCTGTCAATGGCTGCAGCAGGCTGGCCGCGTTAGGCCCCTGAATAGCCAGCAAACAGGTTTTGTCGGAAATGTTATGCATTTCCACCCCTTTGGTGTTGAACTGGCTGATCCAGTTCCAGTCTTTTTCAATATTGCTGGCATTTACAACCAGCATATATACCTTGTTTTCTTCTATGCAATATACCAGGAGGTCATCCACCAGACCGCCTTCGTTGTTGGGCAACGCACTGTATTGTGCTTTACCGGCTGTAAGTTTGGAAGCATCATTGGTGGTAACGCGCTGGATCAGGTCCAGGGCATTTTCACCCTTCAGCATAAACTCACCCATGTGGCTCACATCAAACACGCCGGCATTGGTACGCACCGCCTGGTGCTCATCGTTAATACCAGTATAGGAAATCGGCATGTTGTAACCCGCAAAAGGAGCCATCTTTGCTCCCAGTGCAATGTGTTTTTCTGTAAAAGGTGTGTTTTTCATACTTCATTTTTAAAACCGGGCAAAAATAGCGAATTGGGGATTATGAATCATGCTTCGCAGTCGGCGAATGACGCTTTTCAGACCAAGTTATCATATTATACATACCTGATATGCAATGATATCAGCAAAAGATCTTCCCAAAATACACCATTCACCTGTTGTAATTCGTAATTTTGCAGCAGGACCCAAAAAAACTGATTGCGTGAAAAAGATAACCTGGCTGTTGCCATTGGTACTGACTACCATGTTCGCGAATGCACAGAAAAAAAATGACCGGAAAACCCTGACAAACCTGCAACAGCACATCAACTATCTGAACAACGATAAGCTGGAAGGCTGCAGAACGGGTACACCCGGCGAACAACTGGCTGCTGCTTACATCTCTTCACAGCTACGGCAGATGGATATTACGCCGAAAGGCGCCGATGGCTTTTTGCAGACATTCACCATCAGCGAACGCCGGGAACCCACGGGAACCTGCGCTATGTCTGTTAACAAAGACCCGCTACATGTAGGAACCCAGTTCATCCCGCTGCCCTTCAGCGCCGGCAAAAGCGCCAAAGGGGAAGCCCTCCCCAACGTAAATGAGCCGGATAACATCTGGCTGATCAACGTGAGCGAGCTGGATACCGGCCACTTTAAAAGCAGACTGGCACTGTATCAGCAGCAAACACAAATAGCTGCCCAATCAGGCGCTACCGCTGTTGTTTTTTATAATGGAAAAGAAACTCCTGAAGAAGTAAACGGATGGCTGGCCCAAAACCCACCACTGTCTACTATCCCGGCGGTATGGGTCAATGCTGATATCAGCAAAAAGATAAACGCCGATGACGCCAGCGCATTTCAGATTGAATTACAGGTTTCTTTAGAAAAAGTAAAACATACCGGCACCAACGTAATCGGTTATATCGATAATAAGGCGCCCAAAACGGTGGTAATAGGAGCACATTACGATCACGGGGACTACGATAACGCCAGTGGCACCGCGGCACTCCTGGAAATAGCCCGGCTTCTGAAAACATCCAGGTTCCAACACCATAACTATCTCATCATTGCCTTCTCCGGAAATGAACAGGGATTGTCAGGATCAAAATATTTTACTACCCACAGCAATGTTGAACTGAGTCAGATCAACTATATGATCAATATGGACATGATCGGTCAACTGGACCCTGCAAAAGGGCTGCAAATAAGTGGTACCGGCTCTTCTCCCGGATGGCCCGCCATCATTAGTGGTGCAGCCGCCAGGGAAACAAAGCTGGTATATGATTCCAGCGGAATAGGCTCCTCTGATCATACTTCCTTCTATAATAAAAATATTCCGGTCCTCAGTTTCTTCACAGGCCACCACAGCGGTAATACCGGCAACATCAATTACAATGGCGCCCTCAGCGTGGTAAAACTCGTGTACGATATTATAGGTAAAACAAACAGCATGGAAAAGCTGGTGTTTAGCAGTACCCCCCAGGCTACCGCTAAGAAATAATTACATAATCTCCGGATTCAAATAGTGGATTTGACAAGATTTAAACGAATTTTATACATTCGCAGATGGCAATGCGTATCATGTAATCATCCGCGATACGTAATGTGTAATTATTATAACTTATCCCTTTAAATGGACGAAAAGCTGGCACCCGTATACTGGTATTTTCAATTGCTGGAAAATTTCTCAGCAAATCCCGTTGAATTTGCCACGTAATTACGCTTGCTATGAACATTAAAACATTGAAATTATGAAGAAAATATTATCGCTGTTACTCGTCGGCTCTTTCCTGTTTGCGTGTAACCCTTCCCGTAATGATCACCAGATAGATAAATCTGCCTATGAGGTGATCTCTGAAAAATGTTACGTTTACCGTGAATTTAAACCGGCTCCCGGTCCACTCGTGGATTCTGTACTGCAACTACGGAAACAGATCACGGATTACCTGGACCAGCAAGGGTTTAAAGCGCATATGGCAGGTAAAGACAGCCTGCTGTTTCAACGTGCCAATACCCAGGAAGTAATGATTGAGTTGCCGCAACCACAGGATGCCTGGGAAGCCAACGTTGTCATCGTTTTCGATCCGCAGAAAAATCCTTTGTTTGTAAATTTGCACAAAGGCACCAGCCAGATAGACCACTACATCCAACTAAAATAATCCAGCTGATATGATAAAGGAAAATCTCATACTCCTGGCAGATGCTTACAAATATTCTCACCACAAATTATATATTCCCGGTACACAACTTATTTACTCCTACCTGGAAAGCCGCGGCGGTAAATTTGATGAAACCGTTTTCTATGGCCTCCAGTATTTTCTGAAAGAATACCTCGAAGGGGTCGTCTTCACCAACGAAAAGCTGGACGAAGCGGAAACCACGCTGCTGGAGGTTTTCGGCCGCAAAGATATATTTGAACGCAGCCGCTTTGAATATATCATTAACAAACACGGTGGTAAATTACCCATCCGCATCAAAGCAGTGGCAGAGGGCACGGTAGTGCCTGTACGAAATGTGCTGATGACCATTGAAAACACCGATCCCGAATGTTTCTGGCTGACCAACTTCCTGGAAACATTACTGATGCAGGTATGGTACCCCTGCACTGTTGCTTCGCTCTCCCGCGAAATTAAAAAGATCATAAAGCATTACTATAAAGCAACAGCCAGTGAAGCCGCTTTTGCAGGAATAGATTTTGTACTCAATGACTTCGGCTTCCGCGGCGCCAGCTCCGTAGAAAGTGCCGGCATAGGTGGAAGCGCCCACCTGGTCAACTTCTCCGGCAGCGATACCATCCCCGGTTCTGTTTTTGCCAAACGCTATTACCACGCCCCTACGGCGCCGGGCCTCTCCATCCCCGCCACAGAACACTCTGTCTGTACTCTTCTGGGCGAAGAAGGGGAACTGGAAATATTCAAACACATCCTCGATACTTACCCTACCGGCACCATCGCCTGTGTATCTGACTCCTACAATATTTTCCGCGCCTGCGAACAATACTGGGGCACTGAACTGAAAGAACAGATCCTCAGCAGAGACGGCACCCTCGTGATCCGCCCCGACAGCGGCGATCCGGTAAAAACACTGCTGACAATATTCGATATACTAATGAATAAGTTCGGCTATACTGTCAATGAAAAAGGATTCAAAGTACTACCGCCACAGGTACGCGTAATACAAGGCGATGGTATCAGCTACTCTTCCATTCCCGGCATCTTTGCCGCTTTACAGGAAGCTGGTATCAGTGCCGAAAACCTGGTTCTCGGCATGGGCGGCGCCTTGCTGCAACGGGTAAACCGCGACACACAGGAATTTGCCTTGAAATGCGCTTACGCAGAAGTAAATGGCAAAGGTATCAACGTACAAAAAATGCCCGTAGAAATGGATGCGAACGGACAACTGCGGACATCTTTCAAAAAATCAAAAGCCGGCAAACTAAAGCTGGTAAATGATAACGGTATCTTCAAAACATTCACTCAAACAGAAGCGCCTCATCTCGAAGATGTACTCCACACCGTATTCGAAAATGGCAGGGTAACAAAAAGTTACACCTTTGAAGAAGTGCGTAAAACAGCTGCCTTGTAAGTCAACTGCAAAGGGGAGGAGAGGAAAAACGTATATAGTACACCGTTAGTATCACTGAAAATAAAAAGGCCGGAATATGAATATTCCGGCCATTACCTAACCTACAACTGTTACATTGTTCGTAACAACTCTTTATAATAACTTAATTATTATGTATCTCATGTAAAGGAATTGCTTTGTAAGGCGCCTTCATACGCTGTCTGATATAGCGTTTGGAGGATAGTTTACCTATACCGAATTTCGCCATCCCCTTATCTACCACCATATACACTACCGGCACTACAATCAGGGTCAGGAACATAGAGCTCATCAACCCACCGATAATAACCCAGGCCAGCCCGTTTTTAGTGGAAGCAACGCCACCCGTAGCCAGTGCAATGGGCAACATACCGATCACCATCGCAATCGTAGTCATGAGGATAGGCCGCAAACGCGCATTATTGGCATGTATCAGCGCCTGATAAGTTGTTTGCCCCTCTTCCTTCATCTGGTTGGTAAAATCCACCAGGATGATCGCATTCTTCGCCACAAGCCCGATCAACATGATCATACCCAGGATGGTAAAGATGTTCAGTGTATTATTAGTCAGCGCCAGGGCCAGCAAGGCACCGATAATTGCCAGCGGAATAGAGAACAATACCACAAAAGGATGGATATAGTTGTCGTACAACGCTACCATGATCAGGTACACCAGTACAATAGAGATCAGCAACGCCGTGCCCAATGTACCAAAGGAATCACCCTGGTTCTCCGCGTCCCCGCCAAACAGGTAGTTGATCCCGGCAGGTTTTTCCATCTGCGTCAGCTTTGCAGCAAATTCCTGTGTTACCGTACCGGATGGGCGTCCTATTACCTGCGCCTGCACAGATACAGAAGTATTTTTATCCCTTCTCTCCAGGTGGCTCGGCCCTGAACCTTCCGATATATTGGCAAACTGGGATAACTTAATCAGCTGTCCCTTGTCATTAACAAACTGGATATTGGATACATCCTGTAAATTCTTTCTATTGAATTCATCAAAACGGATGTTGATATCATACTCATAATCTCCCTGGCGGAACTTCACTTTGGAGTCGTCTGCCGTACCGCTGAAAGCAGTTTGCATGGTACCGCCCACCGCATCCAGGGTAAGTCCTAAAGCAGACATCTTATCACGATCCACCTGCACATTGATTTCGGGGTTACCATCTTCCACCGATAATTTTACCTCACTGGCGCCACTGATCGTTTTCAGGGTGTCCATCGCCTTCTTTGCATAAGCCATCACACTGTCCAGTTCAGTACCCATCACGATCAATTCTACCGGCGCTCTCTCCGCAGTACCCAGGATACTCACATTAGTGGTTTTCACTTTCACACCCGGCAGTATGCTCTTCAGTTCTTTCTTAATCTTTGCGCCATATATATCGGAACCATCCAGCCGCTGTTCAGGACTCACCAACATTACGGTGATCTCTGATTTATAAGCGGTAGACTGTGCATTACCAAAACCATCTTCACTGGTTTGTCCTACAGTAGTGATCAAACGTGTAATCTCCGCCTTCTTGCTAAGATATTGTTCTGCTGTACGGGTAGCCTGGTTCGTTTGTTGTACGGACGCATCTTTCGGCATTTCCAGCATGATGATAAACTGTCCGCGGTCGCCTTTGGGAATAAACTCCCCACCAATGTACCCTTTGCCTACCAGCATAAAAGAGAGAAACAACAAGCCCACGGCCGCGATCAGCGTAACAGCTTTATGTGCCAGCGCCCATTTCAGGACACCTGTCATCCAGTGGGTAAAGTGCTGTAATTGCTTTTCAAACCAAAGGATAAACTTTTCAAATACGTTCTTACCTGTTATATGTTCCAGCTTACCAAAGCGGGATGATAACAGCGGTACGATCATAAAGGAAGATAATAAACTGAGCATCGTGGAAATCATTACTACCACGCAGAACTCACGGAGGATCTTTGATACCAGTTCGTTTGTTAAAGAGATAGGTAAGAACACCACCACAATTACCAGGGTAATGGAGGTAACGGTAAACCCTACTTCCTTTACACCGTCAAACGCTGCACGGACACGGTTTTTACCCATTTCCATGTGCCGGTAAATATTTTCCAGCACCACGATGGCATCATCCACCAGGATACCTACCACCAGCGATAAACCTAACAGTGACATGAGGTTGAGCGAAAAGCCCATCAGTTTCATGCCAATGAAAGTTGCTATCAGGGAGGCCGGAATAGCGATCATTACAAACAATGCACTACGGATACTGTGCAGGAACAACAGCATTACAATGGCCACCAGGGCTACCGCCAGGATAAGGTCATGTATTACTGAGTCAGCCGATTCCAGGGTAAAATCCGAGGAGTCATTTGCCACTAATATTTTTAAGTTATTGGGGGCATAATCTTTTTCTATGCTGGCAATTGCCTTCTTCATGCCTTCACTCACCGTTACCGCATTGGCATCGGTTTGTTTCTGCACCTGTAATGCAATGGCATTTACGCCATCTACACGGGCAATACGCTCTGCATCTTTCTGTGCATCCTGCACATCAGCTACATCCTGCAAACGCACCTGGGTGCCGTCTGCTGTGGTTTTTAACACCAGGTTACGCAGCTGATCCACATCTTTATACTTACCCGCCAAACGGATCAGGATCTGCTCATCAGCAGTTTTCACCTTACCGGTAGGGAAGTCGAGATTCGCATTCGTAATCATCTGCCGCAGTTGCAGAATGGATAATCCAAACGCCTGTAACCTTTTAGGGTCCACGTTTACCTGGATCTCACGTTCCTGTCCACCAATCAGCGATACCTGGGCAACGCCCGGCAGACGTGATAAAAGTGGCTGCAACTTTTTATCTACCAGGTCATAAAACTGTTTGTCATCCATATCAGCGGTGGCAGACAATGTCATGATCGGTAAATCATCAATAGAGAATTTATTGAGAGAAGGCGGTTTGGCATCTCCCGGCAAATCGGCCAGGATAGCGTTTACCTTACGTTGTGCATCCTGCAGGGCAATATCCACATCGGCATCGTTATTCAACTCTACCGTAATAACGGAAAGGCTTTCAGAAGACTTCGAAATAATCTTCTTGATCTTTTCCATGGATGCTACCGCATCTTCGATCTTTTTTGTGATCGTACTTTCCACCTCATTCGGCGAAGCACCCGGGTATACCGTAGCAATCGTTACGATGGGTGAGCTGAACTTCGGCAGTAGCTCGTAGTTCAGTGATTTATAGCTCATAACCCCCAGCAGGGTGAGGATGGTAAACACCACCACCACTATGGTAGGCCGCTTTATTGATATTTCAGTAATCTTCATGTTGCAAAAATTTGTTCAGACACCAGATACAATTCCACACTTATTTTTTGGCGCTCTGCACCACTACGGTAGCCCCTTCCGACAGGTTAATCTGTCCGCTTGTGATTACGGTATCACCTTCGTTCAGCCCTTCCCGTATTTCCACCTGGTCGCCTATAATACGGCCGGCTACTACCTTCCGTATCTTTGCCACGTTACCTTCCATCACATACACCTCATTGCTGTTTACACCACCTACAAAGGCGGTGCGCGCAACGAAGATGGTTTGTGCACTTTCAGGTGATTCAAAATGTGCGGTGCCGTACATACCGGCTTTCAGCGGTTTGCCCGCCACATTGCTTACTTCCATTTCTACGGGATAGTTCAATGAGTTGTCGCCTTTTGCAGCGATGAAAGTGATCGTACCATCATAGCTTGTTTCAGGAAATACAGTGGAAGTAACTTTTACGCGTTGTCCTTTCTTCAGTTCTACCACCTGGCCTTCCGGTACCGCTACTGCCAGTTTCAGCCTGGATACATCCACGATGTCAAACATTTTATTGCCTATAGAGAGATAAGCACCCTGTTCTATATATTTTTTATTGATAACACCGGAAATAGGCGCTTTCACATAAGTGTCGCTTACACGGCGACCAGCAGCCTCATAACGGGTTTTAGCAATATCATACTGAAGCCTGGCATCATCCATTTGCTTCTGTGTAACGCCTCCTGTCTGGAAAGCACTTTCATATCTTTCCTTGTCTACTTTCAACTGTGCCAGGTTAGCTTTTGCAGATTCCAGGTCTGTATTTACGATCTGGCCATCTATGTAGGCGATTGCCTGTCCCTGCGTTACTACGCTGCCTTCATCTACCAGTAGCCTGGTAATACGGCCGGCAGCTTCCGCCATATAGGACAGTTCGCGGATAGGAGCAAAGTTGCCATTGGCCAGAAATCCCTGTGAAAAATCATTCCGGGATACTTTCTGTATCAGTACCGGTATAGCACCTGTATTACTTTCTTTTACAAATGCTGTTTTAGCTTCGTTAGCTTTTTTATTTGCGTTAAGCTTCCACATGATCAGTACCACTGCACCTATTGTTACCACGCCCCAGATTATAAACTTTTTCATCTGCAAATAGTTTGTTTGTTTTTGTCTGCGTAAACCGCAGGCGGTCGTTATATTTCGTTTATACGTTTAGTTTAGCAGTTCTTTCAAACTGCCTTTGCTTTTTATAATTTCCAGTTCTGCCAGTTTATACTGCAACAATGCTTCGTTGTAGCTATTCTGTGCGTCTGCGAGGGAAGTTTCGGAATTCAGCAGATCCGTTAAGCTGGCCAGGCCGAGTTTGTAGTTATTCTGTGTAGAATAATACACTTCGTTGGCCAGATCTACGTTTTCTTTCTGTGTGGTAATAGTGGAGAGATTACTTCTCACCTGTAACTTGGCATTTTCGTATTCGGTATTAAGTGTGAGTGTTGTTTCTTCCAGTTGCTTGTTGAGCTGGCGCAGGGATACATTTGCCTGACTCATTTTAGCACGGCGGCCAAAGCCATCAAAAATGGGGATCTTCATGGAGAGCCCTACTGCAGCGGCCCCAAACCAGTTGGTAGCATTGGAAGGGTCTTTTGCAAAAGCAAAATGCTGACTCATTCCATTATAGTTATACCGGCCAAACAGGGAAATCGTCGGGTAATACTCCGCCTGGTAAGCCTGCTTTTGCAGTAATTGCAGCTCTTCCTGCTTCTTCAGCAATTTGAATTCTGTTCTCTCGCCCAGGTTCATATCATCATACTGCAAAACGCCTGCGGCTTTCTTTTCTATCTCCGTTAATGAAGCGGGAGGCAAAGAAAAGTTTGCTTCCAAAGGCATACCCATGACGCGTTTCAGGTTGTTCGTCTGCATATGAGACTGATTCTGCAACTGGGTACGCTGGGTAACGTAATTGGTAAGATTTACCCGGATACGGTCCAGGTCTATTTTCTTAGCCAACCCGTTATCATATTGTGATTTGGTAGCGGCTACCAGTTGCGTCAGCTTTTCGATATTGCTGTTGATGGTGATTATTTTTTCCTGTGTTACCAGCAGTTGATAATATAGCTGGGATACATTGTAGATCACATTTTCAGCGGATTGCTGTGATTGCAGGGAATAATATTCTTCGCCTGATTTAGCAGCTTTCAGCCCGGTAAAAACGGCCTTGTTAAAAACCTGTTGACTTAATTCAGCGCCTACAGACGTGCTGTATTGAACACCAAAGGCTACCAGTACAGAACTATCAGCAGATTTTCCCAGCATTTCACCAGGTATCAATGATTTCTGGAGCATGAGGTTATCGGTATAGTTGGCACTACCATTGATCTGCGGTAATGCCTGGGAGCGGACTTCCTGGGTTTTGAACTTACCCATTTCCTCTTCCATTCTTGTTCTGGCGAGTTGCTGGTTATTACCCAATGCGAACTTCAGGGCTTCCTGCAACGTCAGTTGCGTTTGTGCATAGCCGTTATATACCCCTATCCCCATCAGGAGAATAAGCGTTAACTTTAATCGCTTCATACGTTTCTGATTATTCTTCTTCTTTGATTTGCAAATACTGGTTTACCAGCTTGTGTCCTTTAATAGTGGCAATACCCAGTATAAAATGTGCGGTTACCTGTTCCATTACTTCGTGCATTTCAAAATGATCTGCCGGGTACTGGATCGGGTCAAAAGCAGCTTCCAGTTGCAACTGTCGCATGCGTGCTACAATATTTATATTCAGGTTCTGACGGTATAGGCCTTCCGTCATTCCCCGCTTTAAATTTTCTTTGATGCCATACAGAATACAGTCTCCTTTAAATTTTTCGATATTCAGCCAGGTATCCGGATGATATTTCTGGATTTCAAAAAGCATCACTGGGTTCAACTTTTTAGCAAGACGGGTCACATACTTCATATTACGCACCAGTTCATCTATGGCATTTTCAGCGTGTTGGTGGCATTCCTGGAAAAAAGCAATATGATTGTTCAGCAATTGCTGCATCCCTTCATCAATCAGCGATTGTTTATCCGCAAAATGCTCGTACACCGTTTTTTTAGAAACCCCGCAATCACGGGCTATATCAAACATGGTCACCCCTTTCACACCGTATATTCTGAACATACGCAACGCCGTTTCCAATATTCTATCTCTCGGTACCATGTTTTATTTACGCCTTAATTCCTTTAATAAATATTTCCAGCAGCTGTTTCTGTTTTTCAATCACTTTGGCAAACAATTCATCATCCAGTTCCATATCCTGCCGTACGTGATCCGGCACCGAAAAGCGCAGGCCCATCATACATTGTACAAGCAATTCTGCCGTTTGATCAATATGTTTTACCTTAAACTCTCCCGCGGCCACACCGGCTTTGATGATGGCTGCATGAAGCGCCACTTCTCTCTTTTTCGCTTTGATCATCTCTTCCTGCAAAAGATCGGAACCATTCCGCATCAGCTTAAATATTTCCAGGCGGCAGAATTTTTTCACAAACACTTCCCTGATCTCAATGATCCTTTGCAGAGCTTTTGAAGCCGATTTTACATGCCGGCTTTCTTTCTCCATCTCCTGGAAATACGCTTCCCCGATCTTTTCCAGTGCAGCCAGGTGCATGGCATTCTTATCCGGGAAGTAATAATATAAAGAAGCCTTTGAACAATGCAGGTCATCGGCAATCTCATTCATGGTGGTTTTTGCAGCGCCATAGTGAGTAAAACGCTTCAGAGCCGCCTCCAGGATCTTCTCCCTCATCTCGTCTTTATTCTCTGTTTGCATTAACTTTTTGACTTTTTTAGTTTCAAGGTCAAAATTAGGAACATTTTTTGAATTAGTAATCAAAGTTGACCATTTAACAGGTATTTAACAGTTAAGCAGGGTTATTTGATTAAAAAGATGAGAAGATTTTATGCGATACATACAGCGGGGGCTACCACAACACTATATAAACACAATAGCCCCGGAAGAACATCTTCCGGGGCTATCTTATAAAAATATCAGCATCTTTATTTCAGTTGCTCCAGTGCCGCCTGCAACTTTTCAAACATAGCAGGAATTTCTTCTTTTACGCAGGTACCTACGCTGAGGCGGTACCAGGGAGCGTTTTTAGCTGCCCCAAATGCATAGAAAGGTACCAATGCCAGTTTTGCTTCGTTCAGGATATAGGAGGTAACCGCCGCCTGATCCTGTAGCACCGTGCCATCAGCAGTCTTTTTACCTGTGAGGTCAAGCTTTACGGTGAGATAGATGGCCGCCTGCGGTGCGATTGCATCTACAGCATGACCAGCTTTTTTCAGGCTGTCAAAGCCCTGGTATATTTTCACCAGTCTTTCTTCAATCTCGCTTTTAAAGTGCTGCAGGTACCTGTCCACATTTTCTTTCTGTACCAGGTAGCGGGCAGCGGCTTTCTGTTCGGCCATCGGGCTCCAGGCGCCTACGTGGGAAAGGATTGCTTTCATTTTAGCGATTACATGTGCAGGTCCCAGTGCCCAACCAACTCTTACGCCGGTAGCAGCAAACGCTTTACTCATGCCATCAATGAAAATGGTATATTCTTTCAGTTCAGGACGCAAGGTAACCGGGTTGTAGTGCTCCGTTTTACCAAAGGTCAGTACCCAGTACATCTGATCAAACAGCAGGTATAGTGGTTTCTCGTTAGCATCCCTGCTTTTGTTTTCAGCAATTACCAGGTCACAGATCTCTTCCAGCTGTTGCTTGTGGAAAGCCGTGCCGGTAGGGTTTTGTGGAGAACACAGTGCCAACAGCGTAGCGCCTTTCAGCAATGGTTTCAGTTCTGCTGCTGTAGGCATGAAATCATTTTCAGGCGTTGTTTCCAGCACCACATGTTCTGCTTCCAGGAAGTGTGTGTAGTGATTGTTATTCCATGATGGTGTTGCGTAAACAATTTTCTCACCACGGTCTGCAATGGTTCTGAAAGTGGCGTAAATGATGGGACGGCCACCGCAGGAAATTACAATTTCCTTAGCTGGGTCGTAGTGCAGGCCCTCACGTGTGGCAATGAAATCACTTACTGCTGCTCTCAGCTCTGCAATACCATCGGCAGGGGGGTAGTTCGTCAGGTGTTCTTTATAAGCAGTAATGATTTCCTGTTCAAATTCAACCGGGATAGGGAATACTTTCGGATCAAAATCGCCGATCGTGAAGTTATAGATCTTTTCTCCCCTGGCCTGCTTCTCCTTTATTTCAGCTGCCAACTTAATAATTTCGGACCCTATCAGTGTTTCGGCTAAATGAGACAGTTTCATAACCTGCTAATTTTGTGGTTTACAATATTTTTTCAGCGCGGCAAAAGTAACTGATTTGAAGATAATTTAAGGAAACAGGCTTATTCTTTTTATAACCATCAAACTTATCCCTTTATTGTTAAAAGATATCTAATCAAACAAGTCGTTTCATCATTTCTATTCAGCATTAATAATATTTTTCATATATCTAAATCCGGTCAAACCCTGTGTAAAACCACTTATATTTAGTGTATAAGATGTGATGAAATTAGGGGGAATGACAAAACTTTCTATCTTTGTTTACAGTACATTTACACCTTTTACAGGTATCATGTGGCAGGCAGGCAAGTGGTGCGGGAATACCTATCACCTTAGAATGATAAGCAAATTTATATAAACATGAAATTTATTGTTTCTTCCTCTTCTTTATTAAAACAATTACAACAGATCAGTGGTGTTATCAATTCAAATACAGTATTGCCGATACTGGAAGATTTCCTCTTCTCGATTGATAAAAACGAGCTGACCGTAGTTGCAACTGATCTTGAAACCGTAATGCGGGTGAAGCTGGAGGTGGAAGCCAAGGAAAACGGAAGGATCTGTATCCCGGCAAAAATTCTGATGGACTCTCTCAAAAATCTGCCGGATCAACCCCTCACTTTCCACATTGACCTGAATTCTTACGCAGTAGAAATCACTTCTGACAACGGTAAGTACAAGGTAATGGGCGAAAATCCGGAAAACTTTCCGAAAGAACCCGCTGCTGATGACACCACCTCTTTCACCATGTCTGCTACCGGCCTGGTTACTGCCATCAACAAAACACTGTTTGCTGTCAGCAACGATGATCTGCGCCCGGCTATGACAGGTGTATTCTTCGAAATCGGTACTGACAGTCTCACTTTTGTAGCCACAGATGCGCACCGCCTCGTGAAATACGTGAGAACAGATGTGAAATGCCCACAGGCCGACAGCTTCATCGTTCCTAAAAAACCGTTGAACCTGTTGAAATCAGCCCTGCCCGATAACGATTCTGAAATCAGGATTGCGTATAGTCAAAACCATTTCTTTGTGCAGCACGAAGGCGCACAAATGATTTGTCGCCTCATTGACGCCCGTTTCCCTGACTATAAGGTAGTAATACCAAAAGATAATCCTTACCGCCTTACAGTGGTTAAAAGCGACTTCCAGAACGCATTAAAACGTGTGGGTGTATTCGCTAATAAAAGCACTAACCAGGTAGCACTCAATATCACCGGCAGTGAACTGCAACTCTCTGCACAGGATGTGGATTTCTCTTTTGAAGGTAATGAACGCATGAATTGCCAGTACACCGGCGATGATATGCAGATCGCTTTCAATGCTAAATTTCTCATCGAAATGCTGAACGCTGCAGAAGGAGATGAAATCTCCATCGAGCTGGCAACCGCCACCAAAGCGGGTATCCTCAAACCTTCCGAAAAAGAAGAGAATGAAGACCTGCTGATGCTGGTAATGCCGTTAATGCTGAACAACTAGTATTAACAACCGTATTTCAACTTCAAAGACTAAAGTCAACGGCTATATTAAAATGCATTTTGTCAAAAGATTAAATGCTTAAAGCTAAAAACTCATATGTAAAGCAATCTCTCCCAAAGAGGTTGCTTTTTTCTTTGCCTATGGCCGAAAAGAGAGCTATTTATTCCCCAAATTGTTGTAATTTTTGGCCGGAGTCAGGCAAGTAAAAACAGTAAACAGATCATCAGTCATTCATCACTCCCCCATATCCACCCGTAAAGAATTTGTTGGCCTGGTCAGAAGAACCATTTACATAGGCGAAGAAGATACAGTTTCCATAGATATATATTTTACCAGCATATGGTAACATTTTTTGAAAATATCCCGTCATACTATCGTACTGCCATCCTGGTTGGCGGACTGTTGCTCTTGTGGATCATTGAAGGCGTAGTGCCGCAATTCCGCTTCCGCAACAACCGTTACCGGCACGCAGGCACCAATCTGTTCTTTACACTCTCCACCGTGCTTGTAAACACCGGTTGCGCGTTTCTGATTGTAAAGGCGGCACAATGGACCAGCGAAACTCATTTCGGGCTGTTATACCAGTTGCATCTTCCATTATGGTTACATGCAGTACTGGCTATCCTGATGCTGGACCTGATCGGTGCATATCTTATTCACCTGGTACAACACAAAACAGCATGGATGTGGCATTATCATAAAATACATCATATCGATACCGCAGTAGATGCTTCTACCGCGTTACGGCATCACCCGGTGGAAAGTATATTCAGGGTAGTGGCGCTGTTTGTTGCCATTATCACCATGGGCGTGCCCTTCTGGGTAGTAATGCTGTATCAGTCTGTATCCGCTTTTATGTCGCAGTTTAATCATGCTAATATCAGGCTGCCCAAATGGCTGGATACCACGCTGAGCTGGATCATTGTATCACCGGATATGCATAAGGTGCATCACAGTCATCATCAGCCTGAAACGGATTCCAACTATGCGAATATATTTTCTATATGGGACCGGTTGTTTGGCACCTTTACAACGGTGCGTGATACCACCGCTATCCGTTATGGCCTGGATGAATACCAGGCGCCCCGTTACCAGGAGGTAGGACCGTTGCTGAAAGTGCCCTGGGAACAAACCTACAACACAAAAGAAAAATTAAGTGGTCAACACAACCTATAGCAGTACAATTATTCCTTAACCTGTTTCTAAAAATTCGAATTATATGCAACACTCAACAACCTTAACAAAAACTGCCTGTATATCGGCACTCATCATTGGTGTACTTGCTGCGGCATTCGCATTCAGTACCAAAACACCCAGCTATGCTGTAACCGCCGGCGCGGTAGCAACCGTAATCGGCCTTGTTTCATTATACATGGGTAGAAAAAATATCGATGACATGCAACTGGCTGCAGCTGGCGTTTTTATGGCCGTTGTATCCTGCCTGGTAGGACTCTGGCAGATTTACAATTAAAAGCTTCGCCTGTATTTATCTGTATAGCCCTCTGCGGCTTTTACAGGAAAAAGTATTAGCGAAGTATCTGACAACGCTTTTATAATCGTGGTGTCTACAATACCGGAAGAGTCTTTTGTACCTTCTGAATGACTCCACAACAATAAAGTATCGTGTGTCAGCTGCCATTTTTCATATACAAGCGTATACATATTAATGGACCGGGCCACGCCGGTCTTCCGCAATTGAAAACCTTGCATTTCCTTATCCAGGCCTTCTACAGGCTGTATCCATTTCCCTATGAGCTTAGCTGTATCAATATACAGCGTATCAGTAACAGCAGCGATGCTATCAGTAATGCCGGCATTGCTGCTGTCTGTAATACCCACCAGACTGCTGTCGTGTACAATATCTTCCTGCGGTTCCCCACTTTTCGGATTACACCCGAAAACAAATAATAGTAATAACGGAAAGAGGTTTCTTTTCCTGATCATAGATTAAAATTACGAATTACAAATCATTTCCATTACTTTTACGCTTCACTTTAGGGGTGTTTATCCTTTTACAAAAGGATAAACTGAGATGATACCCTCAGTACCTGAAGCAGTTCATACTGCCGTAGGAAAAAGTAACTGAACTTTCTTCATCTTTCCACACATCCTTAAAGTTTATTGTTTCACTTAAATTCCAACACTCATGGAAGTGCTTGTAAACAATAAACTTTATGCGGTGCAGCACGGAATAACCATTGCTGCACTCTTACAGTTTATTCAGCTCCCTGCTCAGAAAGGCATTGCAGTGGCCGTCAACAACCAGGTAATACCAAAAACATCCTGGGACCACCGACCGCTATCCGCGGCCGACAGTATTACCATTATACGCGCCACACAAGGCGGGTAAAATGCCTGTCCGTTTATTTTCGTATACACGTTTCCGTAATTAATTTTTACGGAACCAATCTTCCTGTCTCTAAAACTCAGTCAACATGCAGCAGCAGCAGGCGGCCATCAGCCGCACACCATTCCCCGCGTCAGAAAAAATTTATGTAGATGGCAGCATCCATCCTGTTAAAGTAGCCATGCGTAAAATAACGCTAACGGATACACGCATGCACGGAAGAAATGGTATAGCCACTCCCAACGATCCCGTCATCATTTATGATACGAGCGGCCCTTACACAGATCCCGCTATCGACATCGATGTCACGAAAGGTATTCCCAGGCTCCGCCAGGAATGGATCACCGGCAGGGGAGATGTAGAACAACTGCCCCGATACTCCAGTGCATATATCCGGCAACTCCTGCAACAGGGCGGCAAAATGCCCCTCATGAGCATTACAAACAAACCATTGCGCGCAAAAGCCGGACAAAATGTAACGCAACTGTACTACGCACAACAGGGGATCATTACCCCCGAAATGGAGTACATCGCCATCCGTGAAAACCAGCATGCAGATACCCTTTTTCAAGAGAACAATGCATTGTGGCACCAGCACAAAGGCAATAGCTTTGGCGCCAATACCCCGGTGAAATTTATTACACCCGAATTTGTTCGGCAGGAAATTGCCGCCGGCAGAGCCATCATACCCGCCAATATCAATCACCCCGAAAGTGAACCGATGATCATCGGCCGCAATTTCCTGGTGAAGATTAATGCCAACATCGGCAACTCGGCTGTTACATCCAGCATTGAAGAAGAAGTGGAAAAAGCGGTGTGGTCCTGCCGCTGGGGCGCCGATACCATCATGGATCTCAGCACCGGCAACAACATCCACGAAACAAGAGAATGGATTATCCGTAATTCACCCGTACCCATTGGCACCGTACCCATTTACCAGGCACTGGAAAAAGTAAATGGTAAAGCAGAAGCCCTCACCTGGGAAATATTCCGCGACACCCTGATAGAACAGGCAGAACAAGGCGTGGACTATTTCACCATTCACGCCGGCGTACTGCTCAGGTATATACCGTTAACGGCTAAACGTGTAACGGGTATCGTTTCCCGCGGCGGTTCCATCCTGGCCAAATGGTGTCTTGCACATCATAAAGAAAATTTCCTGTACACGCATTTTGAAGAAATCTGTGAAATCATGAAAACCTATGATGTTTCCTTCTCGCTCGGCGATGGTCTGCGTCCCGGTTGTATCGCTGATGCCAATGATGCTGCACAGTTTGCCGAACTGGAAACACTGGGAGAACTCACCAAAATAGCCTGGAAACACCATATACAGGTAATGATAGAAGGGCCCGGCCATGTACCTATGCACCTGATCAAAGAAAATATGGACAAGCAGCTGGAACACTGCCACGAAGCGCCGTTCTATACCCTGGGACCCTTAACTACTGATATAGCTCCCGGATACGACCACATCACTTCCGGCATAGGCGCAGCCATGATCGGCTGGTTTGGCACCGCGATGCTGTGCTATGTAACGCCTAAAGAACACCTGGGCCTGCCGGATAAAGAAGATGTACGCCAGGGTGTGATCACTTACAAAATAGCCGCACACGCTGCCGACCTGGCAAAAGGCCATCCCGGCGCACAACACCGCGATAATGCACTGAGCAAAGCCCGCTTCGAATTCCGGTGGGAAGACCAATTCAACCTCTCCCTCGATCCGGAAACGGCTCGTTCTTACCACGATGAAACACTCCCCGCCGAAGGCGCTAAAGTGGCGCATTTCTGCTCCATGTGCGGACCTAATTTCTGCTCCATGAAAATCACGCAGGAAGTTAGGGAGTTTGCCGAACAACAGGGACTTGAAGCCAGCGCAGCACTCGCCGCCGGAATGGAAGAGAAAGCAAAATCATTTGCAGAACAGGGAGGGGAAATCTATAAATGATCTGGATCATCACATCACCAGAACGGCTAAACGAAGAAGGGAAAATACTGACAGCCCTGCTCAAGGCCGGGGTATCCAGGATACTCCTGCGCAAACCGCAGTGGACACCGGAAGCGTATCATGATTTGATAGCTGCCATAGATCCTGCCTTCTATAGCAAAATTATCATCCATGATAATTTTCAGGTGTGCCATACTTATGCGCTGGGCGGCATTCACCTGAGCGGCAAAATGCGGAACAGCATCACCGGCAGCGAATGGCAGTTATGTCTCCGGCAGTATCCACTGCGCAGTACAGGTATTCATCACCCTTCGGAGATAGCAACTATGGATAAACAATTCAGTGCATTATTACTCAGCCCTGTTTTTAACAGCATCTCAAAACCCGGCTACGGGGGAAGATTTGCACAGGCGCTGGATAATAAAGCAGGACATACCATACTGGCATTGGGTGGCGTAGATCATACCAATATCACCCACCTGAAACAATGGCATTTTGATGGCGCCGCATTACTGGGCGCCATCTGGAAACAACCGGCTAAAGCAGTAGACAATTATTACCGTATTCAGGAATTATGGAACAGGAACGACCTTTCGTGATGAGCTTTGCAGGTCTGGACCCCAGCGGGGGCGCAGGTTTGCTGGCAGACATTAAAACATTTGAGCAGCACCGCGTTTCCGGATTGGGTGTGTGTACAGCTATCACCGTGCAAACGGCAGCAGATTTTATTTCGGTGGAATGGTTGCCCGTCACGCAAATCCTTGCACAGGCGAAGCCACTGCTGACTACTACTACCATCCGGTATTGCAAGATCGGGATCATGGCAGATGTGCATGCCCTGCTGGAACTGGTACGCAAAGTAAAACAACTGGCGCCGGGCATCCGCATCATCCTTGACCCGGTGCTGAAAGCCTCTGCGGGCTTCACCTTTCATGGCAGCATTCATCGACAGTCATGGCAGGAACTCTTATCAGCACTCTACCTGCTCACGCCCAACTACGACGAGGCACTGTTGCTCTCCGGTCATACCAACGGCGATGCGGCTGCGCAGCAACTAGCTGCTTACTGCGCCGTGCTGCTGAAAGGAGGCCACCATACCGGCAAGCCCGGTGTGGATACCCTTTACACCGGCCATGCAGTGCATGAATTTTTGCCGGGAGGCAACCGCGTATTCCCGAAGCATGGATCAGGATGCGTGCTGTCTGCCTCCATTACGGCCTGCCTCGCGCTCGGACAGTCATTACATGAGGCGTGTTATAACGGAAAAGCATATACGGAAAATTTATTATCCAGTCATTCATCACTAACAGGATACCATTACATATGATCAGCACCTTACATTATATATCACGACAAACACCTGCGGCCGCTCATACAGATCAGATCATGGCAGCCTGCGATGCCGGCTGCAAATGGATTCAGCTGCGCATCAAAAACGAAACGCCGGAAAATATTTTACCCGTGGCAGCCGCCGCAAAAATAATTTGCGACCGTTACAAGGCGGCCCTGATCATCAATGATTATCCTCATATAGCCGTGGCCGTTGAGGCCGCCGGTACACATGTGGGCCTGGGAGATATGACGGTAGCCGCCGCCAGGGCCATCACCGGTCCTGAAATGATCGTAGGCGGTACCGCAAACACTGCTGCCGATATTATACAACATGCTGCGCACGGCGCCAGCTATGTTGGACTTGGGCCTTTCCGGTTTACCACCACCAAGCAGCAGCTAAGTCCCATCCTGGGCCTCAGTGGCTACCAGGCTATTATGCAGAAGCTGCAACAAAAAAGTATAACCATTCCCGTTATAGCCATCGGTGGTATCCTTCTCCAGGATATTCCCGCGCTGATGCAAACAGGCATCCACGGGATAGCCGTCAGCGGCCTGATCACACAGGCATCAGACAAGGCTGTACTTGTACAGCACATTTTCGAACAAACAAACAAGCAGGCATTATGGAACCATTAATCATAGCAGGCAAACATTTTTCATCGCGGTTATTTACCGGCACCGGCAAGTTTTCTTCAGCGCAGGTAATGGAACAGGCCCTGCTGGCCTCCGGCAGCGAACTGGTGACTGTAGCACTCAAACGGGTGGATCTGCACAACAACGCAGACGATATGCTCCGCCACCTGGCCCATGCTCATATCCAGCTGCTGCCGAATACCTCCGGGGTGCGCACAGCAAAAGAAGCCGTATATGCGGCACAGTTAGCCCGTGAAGCACTGGAAACAAACTGGATCAAACTGGAAATACATCCCGATCCCCGCTACCTCATGCCCGATCCTGTAGAAACACTACAGGCGGCCACGGAGCTGGTTAAACTGGGGTTTGTGGTACTGCCTTATGTACATGCCGACCCGGTGTTATGCAAGCGGCTGGAAGAAGCCGGTACCGCCGCAGTGATGCCATTAGGCGCACCAATAGGCAGCAACAAAGGATTAAGAACAGCTGATTTTCTCGAAATCATTATTGCACAAAGCAACATCCCGGTCATTGTGGATGCGGGCATTGGCAGTCCTTCGCAGGCAGCACAGGCCATGGAAATGGGCGCCGCCGCTGTATTGGTAAACACGGCTATTGCCATTGCCCGTGATCCCGTACGGATGGCTGCTGCTTTTAAAACCGGCGTAGCAGCTGGCCGTATGGCCTATGAAGCAGGACTGCCGGCTATCAGTACACAGGCCATTGCGTCCAGTCCATTGATTGCGTTCCTGGATGAACGCTGAAAATAAAAAAATTAAAACCCATGTTTAAAAGCGTTTTCGATCAATATCAATGGGAGGAAGTAAAAGCGGGCATCTATGCTAAAACAGCACAGGATGTAGAACAGGCGCTGCATAACAAAAGCCGCTCGCTGGACGATTTTGCCGCACTGATATCACCGGCGGCAGCGGCTTACCTGGAACCGATGGCCCGCATGAGCCATGCACTTACCTTACAGCGTTTTGGTAAAACCATACAGCTGTATATCCCCCTGTATTTATCCAATGAATGCCAGAATATCTGCACCTATTGCGGATTTAGTCTTGATAATAAAATACGACGCAAAACCCTCAGTCACGCGGAAATCCTGCAGGAAACGGCCACCATCAAGCAAATGGGGTATGATCATGTGTTGCTGGTAACCGGCGAAGCCAATCAGCTCGTTGGCCTCGAGTATTTTAAACAGGCGCTGCAACTGCTCCGCCCGCATTTTGCCAATATCTCCATGGAAGTACAACCCATGGATGAAGCGGATTATGCCGCACTCATTCCATTCGGATTACATGCAGTACTGGTATACCAGGAAACTTATCACCAGGAAGATTACAAAAAGCATCATCCCAAAGGGCGCAAATCGAGCTTTGACTACCGGCTGGATACGCCCGACAGACTGGGCCGTGCAGGAATTCACAAAATGGGGCTGGGAGTATTGATAGGACTGGAAGACTGGCGTACGGACAGTTTCTACACGGCGCTGCACCTGCAATACCTGGAGAAAAAATACTGGCAAACAAAATACAGTATTTCCTTTCCGCGCCTGCGTCCGTTTTCGGGAGGGCTCACCCCCAAAGTTGCGATGAACGACCGGGAACTGGTACAGCTCATCTGTGCTTACCGCCTGCTGAACCAGGAAATAGAACTCAGTATTTCTACCAGGGAAGTTGCCGTTTTCAGGGATCATATTATCAGGCTGGGTATTACTGCCATGAGTGCAGGCTCTAAAACAAATCCCGGTGGCTATGCCGTAGATCAGCAATCGCTGGAACAGTTTGAAATATCTGATGAGCGCAGTGCAGCGGCTATTGCCGCCATGTTACGCGGGCAGGGATACGAGCCGGTATGGAAGGACTGGGATAAAGTTTTTTCCTGAAACAGCGAAGGTGGCTTTTCAGCCACCTTCGCATAAATTGATCCTTACATATCAACTTTAATCATCCAACCATCAACTGGTTAAAAACTAAAATTGTATGGCAGGAATAGTAGCTATCTCTCAATCACCTTAAAGGTAAGAAGGGTATTGATTTGAAAAACACGCTCAAAGCATTTGAACAAAATGAACAGTAAAGCGTAAACTGAACAGAAACCGTGGTATTTCATCGTTTTTCACAGTCATTCGTGGCCGGTATCATGCTGCAGATTTATTATAAAAGGGCTGCCTCAAACGATGAAGAAGCAGCCCTGTACCGAAAAATCCCGTAGTTGCCATATTACTTATTAAGATAAGTATGATTGGAATACCGTTATTCAAAAGTAGAGCGGTATTCCTGAACAACCCATTATATGGGTTGTTTGAACAAAAAGAACAGCACAAGATCATCTGCACAAAAAAAACATTAGTAAATCAATGACTAACGTTCTCTACATCTCTATATGTTTTAATGGTATCGTGCGAATCCTTTAACGCAGCCTGCTGTCCGCCAATCAGTTCACGCAGGTAATAGGGCATAGGGGTGTCACTTTTCAACACCATGGAATAAACGGCCTGTGCCGCATCTTCACCATACTCACAACAGGAAAGAATAGCATGACGATCATAACCCATGAAATTGCATTTCATATCCATCCATGTTTTGAATAATTTACCCGGTGCGGTGATAGCTGAAACGGTCCGTTCTCCCATCGCTACAAGCTGTTCATTTAACTGGGCTGCATAATGCTTGCTCTCATCGATCATGCCCTGGAATAACGCCTGCATATCAGCATCATTCGTTGCCTCAATCGCTTTCTCATACCCCTGTACTCTGTCATGATTTATTTTGACAAGATCGCTTAACACTTCTGTGAGCATTGCTGGCTGTTTCATGATCAATAGTTTTATAGTTTAAAATAAGGTTGCCGCTCATTATCCATTTTCAAAAATACGACCAGTTTGCAAAGCCTTTATCACAAAGCATTTGGGGAGATGTATAACAACTTTTTCGTCCTTTTTTTTCTCGGATGGTGGAATAGGTTCCACACTGTTCCGGACTCTTCCGGGCTGGCACCCCTGTTATACCCCTATAACAGGCTTTTATTGGATTGGCATAAATTTTAAAGTATATACTATGAATCAAATCCTGAAAACATGAGCAATCTTTTGTATTTAATCGCCGTAATTCTGATCATTGGATGGATACTTGGTTTCTTTGTATACTCCGCAGGTAGTCTTATACACGCCCTGCTCGTACTAGCTATCATAGCAATCCTGGTGAATATCATCAGGGGAAGAGCTTTATAGGGTCTGACCAGGATAAAAAATTAATAACGTTTTCCATGATGGGCCTGGCAGATATAAGAGAAGAAAATTTTGCGCTTCTTTTATATCTGCCAGGCCCATCGTGTTTATGTTTTTTATTTTTTTTATGTTGATTAAATAATGTGCTGAAAAAATTTTCTGCTTTTTAAAACCAATGCCGACAAAGCCCCGTATATGATCATCAGGTGTCTGCGCGAGCGTACCTGCCGGCACTTATGAAACCCGCTACTGTTAACCAACAGAGCTGTGTGATCATATATTATTCCATCTCATAAATTTAAGCTTATGTACATTTTGAAGACCCGCTCTCAGGATGAGAGCAAGGAAGTTATGCCCAATATACAACGCCGCAACTTCCTTAAATATATGGGCCTCGGCTCCGCATTCATTACTGCAACCACGCTCGTAGCCAGCTGCAAAAAAAATGATGACAACAACAACATGCCTGGTGAAGGCGTAAGTCTGGGTAGTGGCGACATTGCAGTATTGAATTACGCCTATGCACTGGAGCAGCTGGAAGCCGCTTTCTATACACAGGTGGTATCGTCTCAATATGCCGGCATCTCACCCATGGAAGTACAATACTTTACAGATATCAGGAATCATGAAATAGGTCACCGCGAATTTTTAAAAGCAGCATTATCTACCAACGCCATCGTTGGCCTGGAAGTAGATTTCAGCTCCATAGATTTTTCCAAAAGAGATAGTGTACTGGGTACCGCCAAAGCATTTGAAGACCTCGGTGTATCTGCTTACAATGGCGCAGGACAATATTTCTCCAACACGGCTGCCGGTCAAACCTACCTCGGCCTCGCAGGAAAAATAGTTTCTGTAGAAGCCCGCCACGCGGCCTATATCCGCGACCTGATCAGCAACGGAACGTTTGCAGGTGATGATGTGGTAAATGCAGATGGACTGGATAAATCAAGAACACCGGCGGATGTTTTCGCAATAGCCGGCACGTATGTAAAAACGAAGATCGACACCAACACGCTGCCTAAATAAGCCGCACTTCTCTTCATTATTTCACTGTTAAATCTGATCATATGGACATGCTTAATATTTTTAAGGAAATCGAAAAAATCGATCCCGAAGTATACGATAAACTGGATACCCGTCGTAACGCCATGAAACAGTTTACCAACATCAGCGGTAAAATTGCACTGGCTGCCATCCCGTTTGCACTGGGCAGTATGTTTAACAAAGCATACGCCCGGCAGGCATCATCTACTGACGTGAAAGGCGTACTGGCACTTGCGCTCACACTCGAATACCTGGAAGCTGCTTACTATGCCAAAGGACTGGCCACACCCAATTTAATTCCTGCTGAAGGCATGGGTGCTATTACAACCATCAGCAAACATGAAACAGCCCACGTAAAATTCTTACAGGGCGCACTAAGCGGAATGGGTGGCTACGATCCAAGCCCCACTTTCGACTTTACCGCCGGTGGTACTTTCCCCACCGTGTTTAGTAATTACGACTACTTCCTCGCCGTATCACAGGCTTTTGAAGATACCGGTGTACGCGCCTACAAAGGTCAGGCACCTAAGCTCGCCGGACAAGGGGCTGTATTAACTGCAGCACTGAGTATTCACTCCGTGGAAGCACGTCATGCAGCACATATCCGCGCCATGCGCAGAACAAGAAAGGCACTGGGCGCTGACGATAACCTTAAACCCTGGATCACGCTGAAACAAAGTGGTATCGCCACTTCCGCTGTTGATCCGGTATATGCAGGCGAAGAATTAACAGTACAGGCAGGTGTAAATATTTCCGCTATCAACAACATGGGAGATGCCAGCGCATCTGAATCATTTGATGAGCCATTAACAGGCGAACAGGCAGTAGCTATCGCCAGTTTATTTATAAAACCTTAGTACGCTTAATAGTTGGTCAGATGAAGAAAAGGCTGGCCCTTCCGGGTCGGCCTTACTGACGTACGTTTGCCCGATATTCCCTAAATTGCTGCCATGAGAAAATACCGGTCTTTTCCGGCGGCCTTGTGTATGCTGTGTATCATCAGCTGCAGCAGTACCCGCAACAAAATACAATCCACTACAAACACGGTTAGTTTGTATTACATAGGGCAACAGATCATCCCACACAACATGCCTTTCAATGGCACTGTGGTAGGCGGTTTGTCAGGAATAGACTACGACCCCGGCACGCAGCAGTATTACATGATCTCTGATGATCGTTCGGAACGCAACCCTGCCCGCTTCTATACCGCCCGGCTTTACTTCTCCGAAAAATCATTTGACAGCATAAAATTTACGGGCGTAACATTTTTGCGGCAACCGGATGGTAGTACATTTCCCGGTATTAAAGAAAATGCCGCCCTTACACCCGACCCCGAAGCCATGCGTTATAACGCAACAAAAAAATGCCTGGTATGGAGCAGCGAAGGAGAACGGATCGTGCAGGAACAGGATACGATTCTCACCAATCCCGGTGTATTTGAAATCGGTACCGATGGCCATTATATTGATTCATTTATTTTGCCGGCACAATTCCGCATGCAGGCTACCGATAATGGTCCACGGCGCAACGGCGTATTTGAAGGACTCGGCTTTACGCCCGGCAACCGTTTTATGTATGTGAGCCAGGAAGAACCCAGGTATGAAGATGGACCACGCGCGGGTGTACACGATACCTCGGCTTTTACCCGTATCATCAAATACGATAATGATACCCGTCAGTCTGTTGCCCAATATGCTTATAAACTGGATCCGGTAGCCCATGCCGCCATTCCTGAAAATGCCTTCAAAGTAAATGGTATTGCGGATATCCTCGTATTGTCGGATCACAGAATGCTCACCATTGAACGCTCTTTTTCTTCCGGTATAAAAGATTGTACCATCAAGGTATTTATGACGGATGTACGCAACGCCACTGATATAAGCTCTGTTAATTCACTTCAGTCGGACACACTTTTTAAACCTGCTACTAAATTGTTGTTGTTTGATTTCGCAAGCCTGAATACTTATATTGATAACATAGAAGGAGTAACATTTGGTCCCATACTTCCCAACGGTCACCAGAGCCTGGTGTTTGTAGCAGACAATAATTTTTCCGCTGTTGAAGAAAGCCAGTTTTTCCTGTTCGAGCTAATGCCATCTGCTACATTTTAACCCGAAAAATATTTTTTTTAAAATTTAGGGAGATAAAAACCTGCATTTTAACTAAAAGCAGGGGCCATTTGTTATAAAGGAAGAAACCTTCTTTATGAGATACCTTTCTTTATTGCTAGTCATAGTATTGGCGGGCTGCCAACATTCCGGGAGCACGGCCGGCGCCTCGGATACCGCCGGTAAAAAAGATAGCTGGATCACTTACACAGGTACCCTGCCATGCGCCGATTGCATTGGGATCATAACGGAATTAACCCTCCATGAGCAATTACAGGATCCTGACTTCCAGTTTAAACTCAAAGAAACCTACCAGGGTGTAAGTGCGGGGAAAGACGCCATTTTCAATAGTGAGGGTTCCTATCGCCTGTTGCCGGGCAATGGAGATACGGTGGTGATCCAGCTCAATCCTGATAAAGACAGAAATCTTCAGCGTTTTTTTCAACGGGTAGGAGAGCGGGAATTAAAATTACTTGACAGAGACAAGCACCCCATAGAAGGCAATTTAAACTACAGCCTCACAAGCCGGTAATAATATTTCTATATAGCAGCCACACAGGAGATCCCCGTTTTATAAAGCGGTACTAACCGTTATTTCAAAAAAGTCGCTTAAATTTATTGCTGACCTGTGAATCTTTTACATTTGTTATTTCTATGAATCGTATTATAGGCTGTTTGATTTTATTGCTCACCCTGCATTTTACTGTGTATGGAAACACTCCTCAGCAAGCATTACTGAAAGAGTTAAATAGCAACATAGAAAGATCAGGTGCCTACGATGCATTAAAAGTAAAGGGTATCGATAGTATCAAACATACGCTGGCAGGCGCCGGCAGCGATCTCACCCTCCGCTTTAATATCAACCAGCAACTGTACGAGGCCTACAAAGTATTTAACTTCGATTCCGCCTTCATTTATGCCCGGCATCTGGAGCAGATCGCTACAGAAATGAATGACCCTGTGCGCATTATGTGTGCAAAAGTAAAACTGGGCTTCATTCTGCTATCATCAGGCATGTTTACAGAAACAGCCGCTTTCCTGGACAATATCAATGTAACCGGCATGCCCGATAGCATCCGGGTACAGTTTTACCTGATGAAAAGCCGGTTCTATTACGACCTCGCCGCCTATAACCAGGATAAATACTACACCCCTGAATATACCCACCAGGGAGGTATATATATGGACTCCGCGCTTCACCTGTTACCGGAGGCTTCCTTTGAATATAAGTACAATAAAGGTTTGCAATATTTCATGAAAGGCAACCTGCCTGCTGCTATTGCCTGCTATCCTGACCTGAACCAGCCGGGACTGAACTACCGGCAACTAGCCGTAGCCGCCTGCACACTGGGCAACATCTACTTACAAAGTAATCAGCCGGATACCGCCATCACCTTGCTGATCCGGTCTGCCATTGCGGATGTTAAATCGTCTACCAAAGAAACCATGGCCATGTATATGCTGGCCACTTTATTATTTGGTAAGGGAGATGTTAAAGATGCCTCCCATTATATTGAAAAGGCGATTGCAGAAGCAGTATTTTATGGCGCCCGGCAACGTAAAGTACAGGTTAGCAGTATTTTACCCATCATTGAGCAGGAGCGGATCTATACTGCTGAAGAAAAGACACGCTCGCTACTCATCTATGCCGCCATCGTTACGCTTTTACTGATTGCCCTTGTGGTATTGGCGATTACTGTTTTCAGACAGGTACAGAAACTGAAAACAGCCCAGCATATTATTACTGCGGCCCATCTTAAACAACAGGAAATCAATAACCAGTTGCTGGAAGCCAATAAGATCAAAGAGGAATATGTAGGTTATTGCTTCAATATCAACGCTACCTATATCGGCAAAATTGAAAAGATCAAACAAACGCTTGAGCAGAAATTAACAGAAAACAAGCCCAATGAAGTAAAATTCCTTGTAAATAACATCAATATCAGGCAGGAAAGAGAGGATCTTTTCACGAATTTCGACCGGGTATTCCTTAAAATATTCCCGCATTTCGTGGAAGAATTCAACGCCTTGTTTGATAAAAACAACCAGGTGGCGCTAAAAGAAAATGAGCTGCTCAATACAGATATCCGTATTTTTGCCCTGATCCGGATCGGTATCTCCGATAATGAAAAAATTGCCCGCATCCTGGAATATTCTGTAAATACGATTTATGCCTATAAAACCAAAATCAAAAAGCGGTCATTAGTGCCCAGTGAAGAGTTCGAAAACCATGTTATGGGCATTAAAGCACTCTGAAAACACCTTGAATTAGTAGTAACCCATCAATATATGTAAAATTTATATTTGTTCGTAACTCATTAGATATCAGTATGATAATATTGATTCTATCCTAATATTTGCGTTTATTTTCTATATTTATCTTGTATAAGTTGTTCACCTGCGCATACCTATTTTACTTTGGTTAAAAGTAAAAAAGTATAAAAAAACCAAAATCACTATCTGAGAATCTATAAGCCAAAATCAGTAAACCAGGCTAACGCCACCCACGTATGAACCGGTAATTAAATCCACGTTGTTAAAAATGTTGAGCAAGCCTCCGCATGCAACGCAACTACCTGTTCAATGAGTTATTCACTAAATCTTTAAATCCACGGTAACAGAACAGTCCATTCACTGCTCAAAAAATCCACTTTATGACCAAATCGCGACTTTTCAAAACTCTATTTCTGTGCTCCTTCCTGTTATTGGTACAGGGCCTCGTAATGGCCCAGAACAAGACCATTACAGGCAAGGTAACAGATAACAATGGCGTTGCCATCCCAGGCGCCACCATACAGATCAAAGGCACCAAAAGCGGCACCAGCGCAGATGCTGAGGGCAACTTTCAGGTATCTGTAGCTCCCGGCGCCACTACCCTGATTGTTTCCTTTATTGGTCAAACAGCCCAGGAGGTAGATATCGTCAACAAAACACACGTAGACGTGAAACTGGTGCAGGAAAACACCACCCTCACCGATGTAGTGGTAGTAGGTTATGGTACTACCCGTAAAAAAGATATTACCGGTGCTATTGCCCAGGTAAAAGCCGCCGAATTTAACCGCGGTATCACCACCGCACCGGATCAGCTGATCCAGGGTAAGGTATCCGGCCTGATGATCCTCAATAACAGCGGCGCTCCCGGCGCTTCTGCTACGGTACGTATCAGAGGGGTATCCTCCGTTCGTTCCGGCAACCAGCCCCTGTATGTGGTAGACGGGGTTCCACTGGATGGCCGCGTTGCGCGCCCTGATATCAACGTAAATGGCCTCGGTCAGACACCCGATGCCAACCCGCTGAACTTTATCAACTCCGCCGACATTGCCTCCATGGACGTATTAAAAGATGCTTCTGCAACAGCCATCTACGGTTCCCGCGGCGCTAACGGCGTAATCATCATCTCCACAAAAAAAGGTACACCCGGTCCTACCAGGCTGGATGTAAACTATTCTGTAGGCATGAGCAACATCATGAAAAAACTGGACGTACTGAATCCCGACGAATACCGGGCAGCACTGAAAGAGTATAACCTCACCGGCGGCGACGGCGGCGGTAATTCAGATGGTATGGAATCTATTTTAAGAACCGGTATCACCCAGAATGTAGGCGTAGCCATGAGCGGTGGCAACGAAACCAGCCGCTACAGGGCCTCTTTCGGTTTACAAAACCAGGAAGGTATCGTTAAAAAAACCGGTCTTAAAAAATATACAGCTACCCTCAACGGTCAGAATAAATTCCTGGACAGCAAACAGCTGGGCATCGATTATAATATCATGGCAGCACATACTATTGAACAGCTCGCACCTATCACCAACGATGCAGGATTTACCGGCAGCCTCATAGGACAGGCATTGCAATGGAATCCTACCCTGAATATCAACAACCCCGATGGCTCCTTTAATATCCTCGATGTAGGTAAGGCCGTGAATCCGGCAGCGATGTCCAAGGCGTATGACGACAAAGCCAGCATCAGCTATATCCTGGCCAGCGTTTCTCCCTACTTCAAATTCAATGATGACTGGGAATACCGCATGACATACAGCATAAATCACCAGACAGGTCAGCGCCGCTCACAGGTAGCCTCCTTTATCAACATCAAGGACATCTTTGACAATGGTGCTGCACTTTACAATACCGCTGAACTAACCACACAGTTGTTCAACAATACGCTCAGTTATAACAAGCAAATTTCTTCCGCATTCAACCTGAGTGCCATGGTAGGATATGAATACCAGAAATTTGCCTATTCCGGCGTAGCGGTATCTGCCACTGGTTTTCCCACGTATGCTGTTGATTATACAGACATTCTCCAGGCGCCTTCCCAGGCAAATACCGGGATCGGTTCTTTCCGTAATCCAAGTTCCGAACTGCAATCATACTTTGGCAGGGTAACCCTTAATGCAAAGGATAAATATCTCCTGACAGCCACCATGAGAGCAGATGGCTCCAGTAAATTCGGCGCCAATAACCGGTACGGCTACTTCCCTTCCTTTGCCGGTAAATGGAATATCAGCGGGGAAGACTTCATGATAGACAATACCTTCTTCAATAACCTGGCCCTCAGAGTTGGTTACGGGATTACCGGTAACCAGGAATTTCCTGCCGGCGCAGCGCAGGCACAATACGGTCTTGGCTCCGGTGGTAGCGCCAGTCTGATCAATGTTGCCAACCCCGATCTGAAATGGGAAACATCCAAACAACTGAACACAGGTCTTGACTTCATCATCCTGAAAAACAGGTTATCCGGTACGGTGGATTACTTTTTAAAGAATACCACTAACCTGCTTTTCAGCTTCCCGGCTATTCAACCTGCCCCGGCTTCCAACTACTGGATTAACCTGCCTGGCAAAGTACTGAATACCGGTGTGGAAGTATCCCTGAAAGGAGACATCATTCAGAATAAAGACTGGAACTGGAAACTCGGCGTAAACGGCACCTTCCTGAAAAACGAAATGAGAGATTATGTAGGACCAACCGTACTTACAGGCTCTATCAGCGGTCAGGGTGTATCCGGCGCTACGGCACAAAGACTGGCAAACGGTTATCCTTTAAATACTTTCTACCTGCAGAAATTTGAAGGCTTTGATGATAAAGGTCAAAGTGTGTATGCAGATAACGGAGCGTTATTTTACCTGTCAAACCCCAACCCTAAAGTGTTGCTGGGTATCAATACTGAATTGTCGTACAGGAAATGGATCCTGAATGCCAGCTCCCATGGTGCTTTTGGCTTCGAAGTCTATAATAATACGGCCAACACCGTTCTTCCAATTGGTAACCTCGGATCTACCAATATTGCGAAAACACTGTTGGGTAACGGAGAAGCACAAACGAATTCACCGGCCGCTTCTTCCCGCTACCTGGAAAAGGGTAATTTCCTGAAACTGGATAACGTTACCCTTACCTACAACATTGGTAACGTAGGAAAAGTATTGAAAAATGCAGCAGTATATGTTACCGGACAAAATCTTTTCGTAATCACCAAATACAGCGGGTTCGATCCTGAAGTAAATACAGACAAAAACGTGAATGGCGTTAGCTCTTTTGGCATTGAGTATTCACCTTATCCAACTGCCAGAAGTGTAATGTTTGGGTTACTGTTTTCCTTATAATTTTCCATTCATCTAAAACTACTAATAATGACTTTGAATATAATCCGATCAGTTATCGTAATAGCCTGCTGCGTAGGATATACCGCCTGTAGCCTGGATGAAAAACTAGGCTCCACCCTCACCAAAGACCAGGCGGATTCCATTATTAAAGCGCCGCAGCTGCTGCAAAACGCTTATAATAATCTGCAGAATGCCTATCAGGCCTTTTCCCAGACATGGGGTATGTCTGAAATGAGTACAGACGAAGCCCTTGGGCCCACACGTGGAGGCGACTGGGATGACAATGGCGTTTGGCGTGCCCTTCATGAACACAAATGGACACCCGATCACGCACATATTCAGAATACATTCAGTGCCTTGCTGCTGGAACAATTCAGCGCCACCAACGTACTGAACTTTCACCCCACACCCGAACAGGAAGCAGAAGCCCGCTTTCTCCGCGCATTATCCATGTTTTCCGTACTGGATCTGTATGGTCAGGTTCCTTTCCGTAATCCTACAGATACCCTGCTGACAGCACCTAAAGTGTTTAAAGCACCGGAAGCCATCGATTTTATCATTGCCGAATTAAATGAAATTCTGCCCAACCTGGCCGACAGGCCCGCTGCGCAGGCATATGTTGCCAATAAAGATGCCGCACGTTTCCTGCTGATGAAAATGTATCTCAACAAAGGTACATTCACTAACCGGCAAACACCCACCTTCGATGCAGCGGATATGCAAAAGGTGATCACACTGGCAGATGAAATCAATGCCACAGCTACTTATCGGCTTGCAGATAACTATTACGACAACTTCGCCCGCGATAATGATGTGAAATCAACAGAGAATATTTTCACACAGCAAAACGGACCGGGATTCAGTACCGTCCGCAATGGTGATGCTGTATTTTGCAGATGGATGTGTACCCTCCACTACAGCCAGACACCAAGTGGCTGGAACGGATTCACCACCCTCTCAGACTTCTATGATAAATATGAAGCTGCTGATAAAAGGTTAGGTGGCGCATATCCTAACCTGACAGAAAAAACCGGCCTGAAAGTAGGCTTCCTGGTAGGACAGCAATACGATCAGCATGGCAACAAAATACTGGACAGAAAAGGACGGCCACTGGTATTTACACGGGAAGTGGAACTGAGAGCTACCGGCGACCAGGTAGAAATGGCAGGCATCAGGGTGATTAAATATCCGCCAGATCTGCTTACCAGCGAAAAATCATTGAGTAACAATGAAGCGAGCAATGATTTTGTTTTCTTCCGTTATGCAGATGTAATGCTGATGAAAGCAGAAGCCCTTTTGAGAACCGGCAAAGGCGGTGAAGCACTTCCCATCATCAACCAGATCCGCAGCAAACGTGGCGCCTCCACTTTCGGCGCACTGACCCTCGATAATCTACTCGATGAAAGAGGCCGCGAATTATACTGGGAAGGCTGGAGAAGACAGGATCTTATCCGCTTCGGAAAATTCCTGCAACCATGGCAGTTGAAACCAACAGACGATCCGAAGTACCTGTTGTATCCTATTCCAACCAGTGATCTGGCCGTTAATAAAAACCTGGAACAGAATCCGGGCTACTGATAAATACACTTTTTGCTGAAGGCAAGGTCGTTTTTAGAAATGGCCTTGCCTCCTGGCAAATCCTCCACTACAGCTATTCTTATAACTATTTCGCATTATGCAAATAATGCGGTAGGGAGATGTTTTGTTAAAAAAAACCTACACGACTCATGTATAAAAACATTCTGCCGGGGCTTTCAGGTCTGCTCTTGCTACTAACCTGCTGTGCTGCCACCGCCCAAAACCAGGTGATGAAGATCGGAAAAATAAATACGGTCAATATCTCCGGACAGCAAATAAAGATCAACGCAGAAAATGCTTTCGCAGAAATCACCGTGTATAGTCCGTCCGTGATCAGGGTACGTATGGATAAGCAACCCCTCACCGCCGACTTCTCTTACGCCGTCATTGCAAAGCCGGTTACAACAAAAACACAGATAGCGCAAACAGACAGTGAGATCAGTATAACCACCGATTCCCTGCGCATGCGCATTACAAAAAGGCCTTTCTCCATTAGTTTTTTTACCCCTTCGGGAGAAGTGATCAACGAGGATGAACCAGGATTAACCACTTCCTGGATCGGTAATGATGTAACAACCTACAAGAAGATGCAGGAGGGCGAAAGATTTATAGGCCTGGGCGAAAAAACAGGTAACCTTGATCGTAAAGGTGAAGGCTATACGAACTGGAACTCCGATGTATTCGGATACGCTACCAACAAGGACCCTATCTATGCTACCATTCCTTTTTATGTAGGCATCCATCACCATCTCAACTACGGCATTTTCTTCGACAACACCTTTCAAAGCGATTTCAATTTCGGCGCCAGCAACAACCGGTTTTCTTCTTTCGGCGCCAGGGGAGGAGAGATGAATTATTATTTCATCTACCACCCGCAAATGGCAGACATTATTACTTCGTATACCAGTCTTACCGGCCGCATGCCCATGCCGCCCTTGTGGAGCCTGGGATACCAGCAAAACCGCTACAGCTACTATCCTGACACGGAAGTAATGCGTATCGCACAAACATTGCGGGAAAAGAAAATCCCCGCCGACGGTATCACACTGGACATTCATTATATGGATGCCTATAAGCTGTTTACCTGGAATAAAGATCGCTTCCCAAATCCCAGGCAACTCACCAGTCAACTGAAAGACATGGGCTTTAAGATAACGGTGATCGTAGATCCGGGTATCAAAGTAGAAGAAGGCTATGCGGCCTATGAAAACGGAAAAAAAGAAAATATCTTCCTCAAATACAGCGATGGTGAAAACTATACCGGCCAGGTATGGCCCGGCTGGTGCCACTTTCCGGACTTCACCAGTATGAAGGGCCGCGACTGGTGGAAAGGGCAGATAAAATCGTATATCCGTGACGGTGTGAGCGGTATCTGGAATGACATGAACGAAATTGCTACCTGGGGACAGAAAATGCCCGACAATGTCATCTTCAACTACGAAGGTCATCCGGTTACACATCAGCAAGGACATAACATCTACGGTCTTCAAATGGTGCGCGCCAGTTATGAAGGCACAAGGGAAGAACTGAAAAAAAGACCCTTCCTGTTAACACGTGCAGCATATGCCGGTAGTCAGCGTTACAGCGCCCTGTGGACCGGTGATAACCGCGCCGAAGAAGATCATATGCTGTTAGGCGTAAGGCTGTTGAATAGTTTAGGTGTAAGCGGTATGGCCTTCACTGGTATGGATGTAGGTGGCTTTACCGGTAATCCTACCGTAAGTCTGTATGCCCGCTGGATGCAGATAGGCGCTTTTATTCCTTATTTCAGGAGTCATACCGGTATCAATACCAAGTCCGCCGAGCCCTGGACTTTCGGAGAAGAAGTGCTGGAGATCTCCCGTAATTATATCAACCTGCGCTATCATCTCCTGCCATATCTCTACAGTACCCTGTTCGAATCTACGCGTACGGGCATGCCCGTTATGCGTACACTGGCACTTAACAATACGTTCGATGCAAAAGTATATGACACCCGTTTTCAGAATCAATATGGTTTTGGCAATGCGTTCATGATCGCGCCTTTCGAGAGTACCAAAGAATTTGGTAAAATATATTTCCCCGAAGGGAAGTGGTACAACTTTTATACGGATGCCGTTATCGATGGCCAGCAGGAAGTTACAACAGACCTCAGCATTAAAATCTTACCGGTGTATGTAAAAGAAAGCAGTATCATTCCCATGCAATCATTGATTCAGTCTACCATAGAAAAGCCTGTAGACACGCTTTTCCTGCACATCTATAAAGGCGATAAGACAAATACATTTGTTTATTATGAAGATGATGGTGAAAGCTTCGACAATGAGAAAGGTGTCTTCTATCAACGCGCCATTACTTATAACCCTGCCGATAAAAAAATCGTGCTGGAAAAAACTGCCGGCAGTTATCAGTCAAAATTTCATTACGTCAAATTACTGTTGCATGGGTTTTCATCACAAAAAAGTATAACCATTAACGGTAGTCAGCTGTCTTTACAGGCAGGTACACATGCTTTCCTGTCGCCTATTTCCCGGTTTGATCCGCAGGGTACATTTATTCCGGCAGATAGTTGTCTTATTCAACAGGCTACTTTCGGTAATAGTAACGAGCTTATTAACGTGGGTTTATAAGAAAAGAACGGCCCCCCTGGTTTGCCGGGGGGCCTTCTTTATATGCGGGAAGCCTTTTCTATTGCTTGTCCTGCCCGGGCAGCTGATGGGTCAACTACCGGGTAGCATATAGCCATATCAATTTTTAGCGCCGGAAACTGTAATTTTAAATAAAGAAAATAACCATGCTACAGAATAGAGTTGACCCAATGGGCAATATTATCAAAACAGCGGCAAGGGGAATCTTTATGGGAAACCGGGGAGTTTTACACAATGAGAATAAGGAAATCCTTCGTCCATTTAAAATCAAAACATGGATCACCTGTGTACTTGAATTTAAAAACAGGAAGAGAGAAGTAATGGCCCATAACAGATATACAGAACTTTTCTTTATGGATGAAGCCACCTCTTTTTCCGCAGGTCACCGGCCCTGCTTTGAATGTCGCAAAGAAGCGGCTGTTAAATTTAAAGCTCTTTGGCTGAAAGGTAATCCTGGTTATGAATTCGACACAAAAACTTTGATCAAAGAAATAGATAATGTTCTGCATAAAGAACGGATTAGTAGCAGTAATACAAAAATAACTTATGAAGAAAGACCCGATGAATTACCTGACGGAACTTTCGTCATATTCGGGGATGAGCCATATTTAATAGTGAAAGGATATATGTATTTATGGTCCCCCTTTGGCTATTCAAAAAGAATGCACTTACCCCAGGCCGGCAAATTACCAGTTTTAACACCCAGGTCTATTGTCAATACATTCAGAGCAGGCTATATCGCTCAAATATCAATTTAAATAGCAAACTATTTGCAAAAAACAGATAGCAAGAAACGGGTTCTTTTGCGCGTCAGCAGATCGTAAATTTGTATTCTAAAAATAAAAAATCATGGAAACGAAACACATCTCTGCTATAACACCAGCCCACATCAAAGGGAATACGACAGCATATTATTATAAAACAATGGCATCTCCTGTAGGAAAGCTAAAACTGATAGCCAGTGATAAAGGGCTTGCTGCCGTTCTTTGGGAAAATGACAACCCGAATCGCATACAGGTAAGTGCTGATGTAGAGGATAAAAACCATCCCATCCTCTGTAAGGCAGAAGGGCAACTCAACGAATATTTTGCCAAAAAAAGAAATACATTTTCTATTGAACTGGATTTTGTAGGAACTGAATTTCAAAAAAAAATATGGGCAGCACTGCTAACTATCCCTTTTGGAGAAACGAGAACTTATGGGCAGATCGCAAAACAAATTGGTGATCCGAAAGCAGTACGTGCTGTTGGAGCCGCTGCGGGCAAAAATCCTGTTTCTATCATTACGCCTTGTCACCGGGTAATAGGCGCCTCCGGGAAATTAGTTGGATTTGCAGGTGGCCTGGATAACAAGCACTGCTTACTTCAATTAGAAAGCAAGGTGAACCCCACTCTTTTTTAATGAAGCACCCGGGCATGCGCATCATGCTCGGGCTTTGGTATGAATACTTGTTGAGGTTAGGAGTTTATATTATCTTTCCAAAAACTCAATTTAAGTGTTGCATACGTTTTCAACGGAAAATTTTCACGCCATTTGCGAACAACTTTCCTCGAAAGATCCGGAGTTGGCATTCATCATAAAAACATTTGGTTATCCTCCAATGTGGACAAGACCAAATACGTTCGAAAGCCTGGTGCATATTATACTGGAACAACAGGTATCGCTGGCTTCCGCCCTGGCAGCACTAAATAAACTGCGTGAAAGACTCCCAAAAATAACTCCTGACAAACTACTGGAACTAACAGATGAAGAATTAAAAGCCTGTTATTTTAGCCGTCAGAAAATGTCTTATGTCAGATCTCTGGCGGAGGCCATTCAAAGCAGGCAGTTCAACCCAAAAGCAATGGAGAAATTGCCTGATGAAGAAGTCCGTAAAAAACTGGTTGCCTTAAAAGGAATTGGCAACTGGACGGTAGATGTTTATCTGATGTTTGTGCTCCGCCGGGCGGATATTTTTCCAATCGGCGACCTGGCAGCAGTAAATGCACTGAAACAGGTTAAAAAACTGCCAAAGGATACTTCAGTGGAAAAATTACTTAGTCTGTCAGCCGCATGGCAACCCCACCGGACTGTTGCCACAATGATATTGTGGCATTATTACCTGTCGTTAAGGGTAAAAGACAAATCGGTGGAAGTAGAGAAGGTGAAGAAGGCGGTTACGCTTTGAGGCGATATTACGTCTAAATATATTTGTAACCTACCTAAAATCGTATTACCTTCACTTCAACAGTACTCGCCACGCTTCCCACAGATCAGCGCACCCAGGCGGGGCTTTTTTTTTATATGACTACCCCCTACACAAAACCATCTACATCAACCTCCCATCAGATAGCCCTTTTACAGCGAAGGGGATTAACTATTGATGATCCTCTTGAGGCAGAACACTATTTAAAGCACATTGGATACTATAGATTAGCTGGCTATTGGCAAATCTTCCAGAATGATGCTGTGACACATACTTTTATTCCAGGATCTACTTTTGAACAAATAGCCGAGTTATATAACTTTGATCGTGAATTAAGAATTTTGTTACTTAATGCAATAGAGCGTATAGAAGTATCCTTTCGTTCTGTCTTGGTCAATGAAATGTGTTCAGCGTATCATCCTGCTTGGTTTACTCGTGTTGAATATGCATTTAGTGAAGAAGTATTAGATAAAATTCTTAAAACCATTGACAAAGAATTAAGCCGTTCAAATGAAGATTTTGTAGCTCATCATGATCGCAAGTATGGAACGGACAAATACCCTCCTGCCTGGAAAACAATGCAAGTACTTTCCTTTGGCGTGCTTTCAAAAATATATGGCAACATTCATAAAAACGTACCAGAAAAAAAGAAAATCGCAAAAATTTACGGCCTTCCTAGTGAAGCATGGATGCATAGCTGGATGCAAGTAATATCTGTATTGAGGAATTATTGTGCGCATCATTCAAGAGTATGTTACCGTATATTTAGTTTTCCTCCAAAGGACATGCGGCGCCCACAATTGCCTTGGATTAAGAATGCTCCCCCCACCGGCGGCCCACTTAGTCAACATCTTTATTATCAATTGTGTGCAGTAAGGTATTTATTACATACTTGTTGTCCTGATAATCATTTCAACGACGAGTTAAGACAATTGATAATAAAATCTCCAGGGGTAGAATTAAACCGCATGGGATTCATTCCTGAATGGGAGCATGAAGACTTGTGGCAGTAATTAAGCGATTGAGCATTCAAAATGATAATACCCCTTTCTAGAACTAACTAAAAAGAAAAATATATATGTGAATTGCCAAATTCATCAAAAATATAACTTCCAAATCCTTTCATTTAGACCTAAATGTTGAATTGTGTGGTTCTTTATAAGAATAAATCGCGAATTGGTGGTAAGTGCGAGTGTGGTGTCAACTCCTGTAAAACTACCTCCCCACCCAACTTCCAAAAACATGTATCAAATAAAAAAGGCTTCCTGCGTCTAACCGCTGAAAGCCTTTCCTACCGCGTGGTCCCACCTGGGCATGATCCAGGGACCCCCTGATTATGAGTCAGGTGCTCTAACCAACTGAGCTATAGGACCCGTTCCGAAGAACTACATTTCCCTTTTTCAAGGGACGGCAAAATTAATTATTTTCCTGAATTATCCTAAATTTTTTTTCTCCGTAAAACGTTAACGCCTACACTTTAGCAAAAACCCGCTTTCTTTGTACCCAATTTCTGACCATATGAAAGGCATTAAAAATATCATTTTTGACCTGGGGGGTGTCCTCCTCAATATCAATTATAAGCTGACCAATGATGCATTTGTAGCGTTGGGCGTTACAAACTTCCATGAATTGTATACGCAGTTTCAGGGGGCGGACCTGTTCAACAACCTCGAAACGGGCCATATCAGTACGGCTGAATTCCTGGAAGAAATGCACCGGCATGTTCCAGAGAGTGTAACGGATGAAGCTTTAACGACCGCATGGAATGCCATGCTGCTGGACTTCCCGCTGCAACGCCTGCAATTATTGCAGCAGTTGCGGCAGCATTATAACCTGTATCTGCTGAGTAATACCAATGCGATTCACCTGGAGGCGTTTAATAAGATCCTGCAGGAGAGCAGGGGAATTCCGTCACTGACCACATTTTTTGAGAAAGCATACTATTCGCACCTGATGGGGTACCGGAAGCCCGACAAGGCTTCTTATCAGCTGGTGCTGGAAGAGAATAACCTGAAAGCGGAAGAAACGTTGTTTATTGATGATACCCTGCCTAATATTGAAGGTGCACAGGCGGTAGGATTGCAAACGATTCACTTGCAGTCGCCTAAAACCATCCTGGATATTTTTAGACCACAGAACGCCGGATAATAAAAAAGGCCGGTTGTAAGAACCGGCCTTCAACTATTTATCTTATTTGATTTCTTCGAAGTCCAGGTAGTCATCTTTACGCGGCTTTTCTGCCGGCCGCTGGGCAGGAGGTGCCTGCTGGGGAGCTTGTTGCGCCTCATATTGCTGGCGCATGCCTTCCTGCATGTCGCTCATTTGTCGTTTTACTTTTTGGGTGAGCCGGTAACCTGGAACAATTATATTGAATACCAGCTTATATAGGAGCCATCCAAAAAATACAATAAGTATCCATCTCAACATAGTGTCGCGAAGTTAGCGGAATATCCTTTCCGTGGACTTGAAAACCACCTCATTTTAAGGTTTCTTTAACTTTCACGGGTACTTACAGCCCTAAAAGTGCGGCGGAAGTAAGGGCTTCTTTTTTGTTGAATTCCCATGCCAGCTTGCGATAGTTCACCGCATCAATGATGGTTCCTACAAAGCAAAAGCCCAGGGTGACCAGGTAAATAATCCCCATGCCTACCTGGTTGATGAGGAAACGCTGGATGCCGGCAGCGCCAAAGAAGCCAATCAGGCTGCAAAGCAGGATGATCTGCGGATCTTTACGCCGGGATTGATATACGGCCAGAAAACGCTGTTTGTTTTCCTGGCTGAAATTTTTGCTCAATTCCTGCAACCACAGCACTTCTTCCGCTTCGATACCTGGTAACATCGCAAATGAATAATCAGTCATGGCAGTTATTTGTTATTTAAATTCAGCGTACTGGAAACGGGCCAGCTGTATGGTACGATGTAGCAAAACCGCTACTACTACGGGAGACAGCCAATGATGATGAAGTGATTCCTTCCATTGTCCATGCAAAAAATAATGAATACCATGTCCTAATCCGCAGCCGGGGCAAAAGGGGAGACCTGCATTTTTAAACAGGCATAATGTGTGACTGTTTTCGGATGGCGTCATCAGGTATAATAATAGCATTCCTACCGGCCATACGATCAATTCCACATTGATTTTGCTGTAAATAGCAGTTCGCATTAAATATTTTTAAACCATATATGAGAGATAGTCGTGCGTCTGCGGTATTTATTTATATACAAGTTAAAGAAATTGTTTTTCAATCAAAATAAAATCCTAGTTTTGCGTAGGAAAAATGATTCAAATGAAGGGGACGAGATATTGTCCCCTTCCGCTTTTTGGTATGGCAAACGAACACGTGATAAAAACTATCCGGGATATGGCAGAAGGACTGCTGATAGACGATCCCGACAACTTTTTGGTAGACATCAGAATAAAGCCCACTAACAATATAAAGCTCTTTTTAGATGGGGATAAGGGGGTGCCGGTTGAAAAGCTGGTATCTTTTAACCGTAAGTTATATCCTTTACTGGAAGCAGCTGAACTGTTCCCTGACAACGATTTCTCCCTGGAGGTATCTTCACCCGGACTGGATGAGCCCTTGAAATTGCACAGACAATACCTTAAAAATATTGGACGCAAAGTGGAAGTGACCCTCCTGGATGGCACTGTTAAGGAAGGGACATTGCTGGTAGTAACGGAGGAGATGATCAACATCGAAGAAGTTATTGGCAAAAAGAAAGAAAAGATATCCACCGATTTAAAACTTAATGAAATAAAGCACACAAAGGTGTGCATCGTGTTTTAAAATATAACAACTAAACATGGCTAGTATTAACCTGATTGAGTCATTCACCGAGTTCAAGGAGGCGGAAAACATTGACCGTCCTACGTTGATGAAGGTATTGGAAGATGTGTTCAAAACACTGCTGCGGAAAAAGTATGGCTCTGATGAGAACTTTGACGTGATTGTAAATACGGAGAAAGGCGACCTTGAAATATTACGCCGTCGTACAATCGTTGCAGATGGAGAGGTGGAAGATGACAATGCACAAATCGCTTATTCTGAGGCTATAAAAGTAGAACCGGATTACCAGGTAGGAGAAGATCTGTACGAAGAAGTAGAGATACTGGATTTCGGCCGCAGGGCTATCCTGGCGGCTAAGCAAACCTTATCTGCCCGTATCGGTGATCTCAAAAAGAACATCCTCGTAAAGAAATATGCTGATAAAGCAGGTGAAATTGTAAATGGAGAAGTTTACCAGGTTTGGAAAAAAGAAGTTTTATTGCTTGATGATGAGGGGAATGAGTTAATTTTGCCTAAATCTGAACAAATACCCACAGATTATTTCAAAAAAGGGGAAAACGTAAGAGCGGTAGTGAAAAAAGTGGAGATGAAGAATAACGCTCCACTCATCATTCTTTCCCGCACTCATCCATCCTTCCTTGCTAAATTGCTGGAAATTGAGGTGCCTGAGATCTTTGACGGACTAATTGTAATTAAGAAAATCGTTCGCGAACCCGGTGAAAGAGCGAAAGTTGCCGTAGAATCCTACGATGACCGTATTGACCCGGTAGGAGCCTGTGTGGGTATGAAAGGTAGCCGTATACACGGTATCGTTCGCGAACTCAGAAATGAAAATATCGATATTATCAACTTTACCACCAACATTCAACTGTTGATCCAGCGTTCATTAACACCCGCCAGGATCAGCCGGATGGAAGTGGATAACGAAAATAAATATGCTTCTGTTTACCTGAACCCTGACCAGGTTTCCCTGGCCATCGGTAAAAAAGGGGTAAACATAAAGCTGGCTTGTGAACTGACCGGTTTCGAAATAGATGTATTCCGCGACGAAGCCCAGGAACAATCCGAATTTGATATCGATCTGGAAGAATTCTCAGATGAAATCGAAGAATGGATCATAGACGAACTGAAAAGAATAGGTTGTGACACTGCCCGCAGCGTATTAGAGTTAACCACTGAAGAGCTGGTTCGCCGTTCGGATCTTGAAGAAGAGACAGTGCAGGATGTAAGAAGAATATTACAGGAAGAGTTTGACAAAGAATAAAGCCCAACCAGAACCCTTCCCAGGTAAAGGGCTTATAAGAAGGGGAATTGATTTTTTCGAGTTATTGTTTAAACGTAAAAAAACATCCCGTTTTGAAGAAACGGGAAACAGGGGAGGCCCGAAATACGATATGCCTGAAACAACAAACAACACACCACGATTGCTGGCTGCAGCCAAGGAGTTTAATATTGGTAAGGAAACCCTCATAGATTTCCTTGGCAATAAAGGCTTTGACATGGGTGGCTTTGGATCTCCAAATGCCCGCCTTACGGCTGTTATGTACTCAGCATTGCAGTCGGAATTCCAGCAGGACAAGGCTAACAAGCGCAAAAGCGACCAGATAGCCCTGCCTAAAGGAAGCGTGTTAGAGACAATGAAGAAGAAGGAAAAAGAGGAAGCAGAGGCCGCGGCTAAGAAAAAAGATACGTCTAAAGAAAAAGAAGAAGCGGCTCCCGTTGCGGAAGCGCCTAAAGCAACACCTGCGCCTGAACCAAAACCGGAACCCGTTAAGGAAATACCTAAACAGGAACCACAGGCGGTTGCTCCAGCTCCACCACCTCCTCCTCCGGCTAAAGAAAAAGAGGAACCCAAACCAAAACAGGAAACGCCCGTTGTTACAGCTCCCCCTGTTGCGGAAGTCCCTGCTGCACCGGCTACTACTCCCGCTGATCCGGAAGTAGTAAAAACAGAAGCGCCAAAAATTAACGGCCCCAAAGTCATTACCACTATTGACCTGGACGCCCTTAACCGCAATAAAAAACCTGCCTCTAAAAAGGATAAAGCTGATCCGGAAACACCGGCGCCGAAACCCGCAGAAGCAGTAGTACCACCGGCGAAAGAGGAAAAACCACAACCCGTGGCTACTCCTCCCGTTGCCGAAAAACAACCGGAACCGAAACCGGTAGCCGCTCCTCCGGTACAGGAAGCAGCTCCTGCTGAAAAAGCAGCAAAAACGGAGAAAGCCGAAAAAGTGGAAAAAGCTGAAAAAGCCCAATCCACTCCACAAGCAGAGCAAGTAGCTAAAACAGAAAAAACCGATACGACAGCAAAAACGGAGAAAGCCGCACCGGTTCAAGATAAACCTGTAGTTAAAAAAGTGGAAGAAGTATTACAAGCGGCAAAACCGGCTGCAATTAAAGAACCGGCCAGAATTCCTGTTAAAAATGCCGTAAAGGAAGAACAGCGCAATACCACTGCTGCGGATACTAACAGCCAACAAACACCTCCTCCTCCTGCATCACAGGAAGACCAGGGCCCCGCTGTTATTACAAACATCCAGGCCGAAAAGCTAACCGGCCCCAAAGTAATCGGTAAAATAGAACTGCCAGTTCAGTCTGACAGACGCGATAACAATAAAAATAACTTTAGCAGGGACGAAAAACGCAAACGCAAGCGTATTATCGTGGAGAAAAAACCAGAACCCATCCAACCTAAAGACTTCAAAGAAGGAGATCGTAAGGAAGGTGGCGCACCTGGCGAACATCGCCCGAATACACATGGCGGACAAGGCGGCAATCGCCCGCATCATGATCGCGGTGGTCATCAGGGTGGTGGAAACCGTCCCCAGGGTGATAACCGTAATCGTCCCGGTGGCGGCGCCCATACAGGTGCCGGCGGCGGCGGATACAACAGACCAGCCGGTCAGGGTGGTGGCTTTAACAGGCCAGCCGGACAAGGCGGTGGCAGCAGACCTCCCGGTCAGGGTGGCGGATTCAGCCGTCCTACTACCGGTGCAGGCGGCAACAGACCAGGCGGCGGCGGTTACAACCGTCCGGGCCAGGGTGGTGGTTATAACAGACCAGGTGCCGGCGGCCGTGATGATAAACGCACTGTTGAAGAAAAAGAAATCGATAAGAACGAGATCCAGAATAAGATCAAGGAAACCATGGCCAAACTCGGTGGTGGCGGACGCGGTAAGAACGTGAAAGCTAAACATCGCCGGGAAAAACGTGAGGAAAGAGCCCACCAGAAATCCAAAGAGGGTTCTGATGATAACAAGCTCCAGGTAACGGAATTCGTTTCCGTGAGCGAGCTGGCCAACCTGATGGATGTGAGCTTCGCAGAAGTTATCTCCAAATGTATGGGCCTCGGTATCATGGTATCCATTAACCAACGTCTGGATGCGGAAGTAATAGAACTCGTAGCCGGCGAATTTGGCTATGAAGTAGAATTTATCGGCCTCGACGCTGCAGAAGAAACAGATGAAGATGAAGAAATAGATGCGCCGGAAGATCAGGTGTCACGCGCACCGATCGTTACCATCATGGGTCACGTAGATCACGGTAAAACATCATTGCTCGATTACATCCGTAGTGCAAACGTAGTAGCCGGTGAAGCCGGAGGTATTACCCAGCATATCGGTGCCTACCAGGTAACGATGGGTAACGGTAAAAAGATCACCTTCCTCGATACACCTGGTCACGAAGCGTTTACCGCTATGCGTGCCCGTGGTGCCAAAGCAGCAGATATCGCTGTTATCGTGGTAGCTGCGGATGACGCCATCATGCCACAAACAAAAGAAGCGATCTCCCACTCCCAGGCTGCTGGCCTGCCAATGGTATTCGCTATCAATAAGGTGGATAAAGAAGGCGCCAACCCTGAGAAAATTAAAGAACAACTGGCACAACTGAACCTCCTGGTAGAAGACTGGGGTGGTAAATACCAAAGCCAGGAAATATCTGCTAAAAACGGGCTGAACATCGACATTCTCCTGGAAAAAATATTGCTGGAAGCGGAACTCCTGGAATTGAAAGCCAATCCCGACCGCGAAGCATCCGGTAGCATCGTGGAAGCATCACTGGATAAAGGCCGCGGTTATGTAGCCTCCCTGCTGGTACAAAATGGTACCCTCCGTCAGGGCGATACCATCGTATCAGGGTCCTTCTACGGTAAAATCAAGGCGATGTTCAATGAACGTGGTCAGAAAATGGAAGAAGCCGGACCATCCATGCCGGTACAGGTACTCGGTCTGAATGGTGCACCACAGGCTGGTGAGAAGTTCAAAATGTATCTCGAGGAATCTGAAGCCAAAGATGTGGCTAACCGCAGGGCACAGATTGTTCGCGAACAAGGTATCCGTACCAAGAAACATATCACCCTCGATGAAATCGGTCGCCGACTGGCTCTGGGTAACTTTAAACAGCTTAACCTCATCATCAAAGCCGACTTTGATGGTTCCGTAGAAGCATTGAGTGATTCCCTCCAGAAACTGTCTACCGAAGAAATCGTGATCAGTATCGTTCACAAGGCAGTAGGTCAGATCACAGAATCCGACGTATTGCTCGCTACCGCTTCTGATGCCATCATCCTCGGATTCCAGGTACGTCCTTCTTCCCAGGCTGCCAAGCTCGCGGAAAAAGAAAATATCGAAATCCGTAACTACTCCATCATCTATGACGCGATCGATGAAATCAAGAGCGCCATGGAAGGGATGCTGGAACCAAAAATCGAAAAGAAAGTGGTGTGCAACGTTCAGGTGCGCGAAACTTACAAATTCGACAAGGTTACCGTTGCAGGTTGCTTCGTACTCGATGGCAAGCTAGCCAGGAATACCCGCATCAACGTGGTGCGCGACGGTATTGTGGTACACACCGGCGAACTCGGATCTCTGAAACGTTATAAAGATGACGTGAAAGAAGTAGCTTCCAATATGGAGTGCGGTTTGAGTGTACGTGGCTACAGCGATCTGAGACCGGATGATATCATCGAAGGTTTCGAAGAAGTAGAAGTGAAGAGAACTTTATAAGGCTATCAATCAGCCTTTAGCATATGGAAAGCTATCAAAAAAGGAGATATAAGTATATTATCTCCATTTTGATAGCTTTCTGCTTTTATACCGGCCGATCATGGTAAGCCATCCGCTTATCTAAACTTTTGTTAAATCCGTCGATATTAAATACAGTCCTGATTTTTAAATGGTTATTTTTGAGTTTTACCGCTTTTGTATGAAGAAACTTTTGGCATTATCTGTAGGTGCATTGTTGTTTGGGCAGGCCACTATGGCCCAGCAAAGACTGGTGGCAGACAAAATTATCGGCGTTGTGGGTGATAAGATCATCCTCAAATCCGATATGGACGGGGCGCTCAGCGATCAGCAGCGCAACTCGGTAGACGGCAACCTGGCTCCGGACGCAGCCTGTCTGACCATGGAAATGCTGATTTCCCAAAAGGTGATGGTGCTCCAGGCTGAACGCGACAGCTTACCGCTGAACGACGGAGATGTGGAAGCGCAAATGGAAAACCGTATCCGCTACTTCGAACAGCTCTACGGCTCCAAGGAAAAAATGAAAGAAATAACCGGCTACACCGTATACCAACTTCGTGAACGCTTCCGCCAACCCATCAAAGAAGGCTTGCTGGCACAGGCGATGCGGAATAAAATCGTTGAACCGGTAAAAGTAACTCCCTCTGAAGTAAAACGCTTCTTCGATGCTATTCCAAAAGATAGCCTCAAATTCTATGAGTCAGAACTGGAAATCGGTCAGATCGTAATACAGCCCAAAGCTACCCGCGAAATGGACCAATACGCCGTAGACCGCCTCCTGGACTTCAAAAAACGCGTACAGAATAAAGAATCCGACTTTGGCTCACTGGCTATCCTCTACTCTGAAGATCCCGGTGTTAAAGACAACAAAGGCGTGTATGTACTAAACCGCAACGATAAAAATACCTGGGACCCTGACTTCCTCGCCGCTGCTTTCCGTTTGAAAGAAGGTGAAATTTCATCTCCCGTAAAATCACAACATGGCTACCACCTCATCCAGATGCTGAAACGCCAGGGGGATAATGTAACCGTACAACACATCCTCGTAAGATCGGCCGTAACAAAATCCGATCTCGCCGCCTGTATGGGTAAGCTGGATACCATTCGCACAGCGATCCTCAACAATAGATATACTTTCGCGGAAGCAGTAACCAAATACAGCGATGCCCAGACGGCAAAGTTTGATGGCGGTATGCTCCAGTCCAAAACCGGCGACGGAAGCACGCTTATCACCATCGATCAACTGGATGATCCTTCTGAAAGAGATATCGTTTTGATGCTGGATACCCTGAAACCAGGCAATATCTCTGCACCAGCACAGTTTACAGATGAAAACGGCCGCACTTCTACGCGTATCGTTTACCTGAAAACCCGCACCCAGCCACACCGGGAAAACCTCACGGATGACTATTCCCGTATTCAGCAACGCACATTGGACATCAAACGTGCCGAAGCAATCAATAAATGGCTGATAGAAAAAATACCAACTTTCTACGTACACGTAGATAATGAATATAAAGATTGCCAGCATATTAGCCAGTGGATGGCGAGCCTCGCGAAGCAATAAAATAAGCATCATAAACGACGGAGTTGTGAGAAGATATATAGCGAATGATTTTCGCAGGTATCTCTTCACAACTCCGTAATTATTAATACGTAACCATAATTTTTCCACTCATCTTTTCCCACAATGCTGTAATTCGCGATTCGTAATTCGTAATTATTTGGCGTACCTTTGCGACTTCAATTTTCTTGCGATGAGTGATGCGATCAAACATGAATGCGGTCTGGCATTTATAAGATTAAGGAAGCCGTTCTCCTACTACCAACAAAAATATGGGACTGTTTTTTATGGGCTGAACAAACTGTATCTTCTCATGGAAAAACAACACAACAGGGGCCAGGATGGCGCCGGTGTTGCCACCGTGAAACTGGATACAGAGCCGGGCGTTCCATTTATGCAACGTATCCGCAGCGCAGCCCCGCAAGCCATTGGGGATGTGTTCAGCAAAATCCGCGAAGAAATACACGAAATAGAAAAATATCAGCCGGAAATCATCAAATATCCCGGCCTCCTCAAAGGACATGTAAGATTCCTGGGAGAACTCCTGATGGGTCACCTCCGCTATGCTACCCAGGGAAAAAATAATGTAGAACTCTGCCACCCGTTTGTACGCTATAATACTATTCCCGCCCGTAACCTGGCCATGGCCGGTAACTTTAACCTGGTAAACGCAGATGAACTTTTCAAGTTTGTAAAAGCAGAACCCGGTGAAGTACATAAAAACAGTGACCTGGCTGCCATGCTGGAAACCGTTCACCACTTCCTTTCACTGGAAGATGAAGAACGCCGCAATGGCCTGGATGTGAAAAAGATCCTCCAGCAATCATTCTCCATGTTCGATGGTGGCTACCACGCCTGCGGTCTTATCGGCTCCGGCGACGCTTTCGTGATCCGTGATCCGCACGGTATCCGTCCTTCCTACTACTACGTTAATGATGATGTGATCGTAGCTGCTTCCGAAAGAGCTGCCATCCGTACGTCCTTCAATGTAGGCGAAAATGAAGTACTGGAACTGATGCCCGGTCATGCACTGATCGTTAAAAACAATGGCGATTACTCCATAGAACAGATCCTCGAACCCAAAGAGCGCAAAGCCTGCAGCTTTGAAAGGATCTACTTCTCCCGCGGTAACGACGAAAAAATATATAAGGAACGTACTGCTTTAGGTCGCAATTTATCCGGCACGGTGTTGAAAGCCATTGATAATGACCTGCGCAATACCATCTTTTCCTTTATTCCAAATACCGCTGAAGTGGCCTTCTATGGCTTGCTGAAAGGATTGGAAGATTATCTTAATAAAATCAAGGTAGAACGTATCCTCTCCTGGGATAAGGATTTCGACGAGGAAAAGCTGAGCGAAATGGTGAACCGCCGCATCCGTATTGATAAAATAGCCATCAAGGATGTGAAGATGAGAACCTTCATTACAGAAGATTCCAGCCGTAATGAAATGGTACAGCACGTGTACGATATCACCTACGGTACGGTAAGACCGGGCATTGATTCCCTGGTTGTGATCGATGACTCTATTGTACGCGGTACCACCCTGAAAGAAAGCATCGTTAAAATGCTGGATCGTTTAGGACCCAAACGTATTATTGTTGTTTCTTCTGCTCCGCAGATCCGTTATCCGGACTGCTACGGTATTGATATGAGCAAAATGGGCGATTTTGTAGCCTTCCAGGCGGCGATTGCCCTGCTGAAAGACCATGACAAGGAACACATCCTCCAAGAGGCTTACGGCCTGTGTAAGGAGCTGCAACGCACCAACACGCTGCATGCCCAGAACGTCGTGAAAAATATCTACAAGCCATTTACACCGGAAGAAATCTCTGCCAAGATCGCCGAGATCCTGACGCCTGTTGGCCTGAAAGCAAAAATAGAAGTGATCTATCAATCTATAGAAAGCCTCCACGAAGCCTGCCCTAACAACCTGGGTGACTGGTACTTTACCGGTAATTATCCCACTCCGGGCGGCAACCGTGTTGTAAATAAAGCCTTCATGAACTTCATGGAAGGCAAAAACGAAAGAGGCTATTAATATCTGGTTATTAAATTATTTAGAGATGTAGCTATTTGGTTCAAAGGAAAATTTCTTCCTGAAACTAAATAACTACATCTCTAAATAATTAAATAACTAAATATAATATAACCTTAACACATTAACGTCCTTTAAAACCTTATTTTCGTTTCTGCTAACAATACGTTTTCAGCCATGAAAACACTACTACTCATCCGTCATGCAAAATCCAGCTGGACCAATCCGGACATGGATGATTTTGATCGACCGCTCAACAAACGGGGGAAGCAAAACGCCCCGGAAATGGCTAGCCGCCTCATTACACGGGGAATGGTACCGGAACTGATCATTGCCAGCCCGGCCAAGCGAACGCGCTCCACCGCCAAAATAATGGCGGACGAATGGAAGTATCCCAAACAAGCGATCCTGCTGGAAGAGGAACTTTATTTATGCTATGCCTCCACTTTCCTGAAAGTGATCACTAAAATTGATGATGATTTCAGCGCAGTAGCCATCTTCGCACACAATCCGGGGATCACTGACTTTGCTAACTACCTCACCGAAGAGATCAGGATCGACAATGTACCCACCACCGGCATCTTTGCCATCCAGGCAGATACCGATTGCTGGAAAGATTTTGATCTCGCAAAAAAGAAATTCCTCTTCTTTGACTATCCGCGCAATAATTAACCCTTGGTAATTTTATTGTAAGAAGCTGTAATCCCTTTGATCAGCGAAGAACTGAAACCCTGGTGTTCCATTTCATTCAATCCCGCTATAGTACAACCTTTGGGGGTTGTTACCTTATCAATTTCTTCTTCCGGATGACGGTTTTCACGAATCAGCAATTCTGCCGCACCCTTTACTGTTTGTGCTGCAATAAGACTGGCAGTACGTACATCAAACCCGATTTCAATACCACCCTGGATATTGGCGCGGATAAAACGCAGCGCATAGGCAATACCGCAGGCGCCCAGTACCGTGGCCGCATCCATCAGCTGCTCGTCAATGCTCACCGTAGCGCCCAGCTGATCAAACATGGTCTTCACAAAACGTACCTGTTCCTCCGTTGTATGTTTATAACAGATACAGGTAACGGATTCCTGGATAGCAATGGCCGTATTGGGCATAGCGCGTACCACCGCCATACCGGGAATAATATGCTCCAGGTCCGCTATACTCACACCGGTAACAACGCTGATGAGGATCTGTTTTTGGGGATCAAAAGAACTTTTGAACTCCTGCAATATTTCGCGGACGTTATAAGGCTTTAACGCTACTACGATCACCTCTGCCTGACTGATAGCAGCGGCGTTGTCCGAAATCACTTTTACACCCGCTTCCTGTAGCGCAGTGAGTGTCCCCGTATTACGCTTGGTAACCGTGAGATCTTCTGCCTTTGAAAAGCCGCTTTTCAACAATCCCTGAGCGATGGCCGATCCCAGATTTCCACCACCTATAATAGCTATTTTTTTGGCTGACATAAAAAATAAATTTTCACTATAAATCGTACGGAAGGTATAACAATTGCCCCATTGATGCAAACCGGCTGTATTCCTTAACTTGCAGCCATGCAGGCAACAGACAGGGCAGCGGCGTTTTATGCCCGGATTAAAGAAACGTATAGCATATCAACCCCGGAAGATAAAATCCGTCACTATAAACTAATCCTCGAAGGTCTTTTCCGGGAACTCACCCGCGAAGAAACCCGGTCGTTCGGGAACCTGTTTGCACGCATGCAATTCTACTTCGATAAACAGGTAGTGCCGCCCGATATTCACAAACAACTGACGGCTTTACGCATTCTAACGAACAAGGCTACACGCGGATTATTTTCCCTCCAGGATGCGGAACAGCTGCTATGCATTAAAGCACTCGCCACCGCGGTGGCCTGGTTTTATAATACGCCCGTACCGGCGGCCCTCAGCGAATTGTATGCCCCTTCCGGCAGCAGTAGCCTGTCGCTGTCCTACCAGCACCGGCCATCCGATCTTGCCCTGCTGAAATGTATGATCACAGCAGTAGGAGAGCTGGGCACCGATGCCAAAGGGAAATATACTTTTTTGCTGGAAGTAAAGAATGATGAACAGGGAGATTTTCACTTACACCTGGAGCACCTTGAACCCGTTACGGTCATGGCGCTGCATGGACTATTGCGCCCCTACGATACCATTCACGTGCACCATTGCCGGCAGGGAGCAACGGAGCAAGCCTATACTACTACCGCAGAAAGCCAGGTGATACTGGAACCGGATCTGCTGATAGATATCAGTGATCTGGCCGAATGCTTCACCCACAAAGGCGCTAACCGCTTACTTTATCTTGTTAAAAAATTAACACCGCAACAGCCCGCACCCGCAGCCTTCAAGGGAAACCTTGTAAACGCCCTGCTGGACGAGATGCTCCGCAATCAGACGATAGATTTCAAAACCTCTTTTGTAGAAGCCGTTGCAGAAAACGTACTCCAGGCCGCTGCCTACGGACGTGAAAAGCTGAATGAAATGTTTCGCGATATCCGCCACCAGCACTGGGGCAACCTTCACAGCACGGTAAAAGACCTCCAGGATAAGCCGGTACGTATTGAGCCTACTTTTTTCTCTGCCCAATACGGTCTGCAAGGCCGCCTGGATCTGATGGCCGAAGACGATACAGATCCGTACCGCAAGGAAATATTTGAGCTGAAGAGTGGAAAAGCACCCGACTTCAACACCTGGAAAAATCATGAGATGCAGGTTGTAGGCTATAACCTCCTGCTCCGCTCTGCCTTTGGGCAGCAACGCAAAGGCAGCTCTGCGATCCTCTATTCCGCCGCAACGGCCAATCCGCTGCGAAACGTGACCAGCACCCACCGTACTGAAAATGACCTGCTCCTGCTCCGCAATGAAGTAGTAGCGATGCTACTGCGCCTTGCGGGTGGCGAGTTTGAGGTATTGTCAGCGATTTCGGGAGCCGCCGCCGCGGGCCTGCCCGCCTTCAGTGCTGCACATTTCATTTCTTTTGAAAAAGCATGGTATGATGCCCCCGATGCTGCAAAAACATATTACAAGCAGTTCCTGGCGTTTGTATTGCGGGAATATCTGCAAGCCAAATGCGGTATGTTTTCGGAAGTGAACAGGGAAGATGATGCAGACGGTTTCTCCGCGCTGTGGCTGCAACAGGAAAATGAAAAGGCCGCCCGCTTCAATATTATATCCGGGCTTCGTTTCCGTGAATTTGATACGGTCAACAGCGCCGTACTGTTTGATATAGTCGTCCCCGTTAGTCATAATTTCCGTACCGGAGATACGGCCATTATTTACCCGCGTACCGGCACTACATTGCAGCCCCTGCAACAACAGCTGCTCAAAGGCCGTATCGATGACCTGGGAAAAGACCAGCTTACCTTTTCGCTCAATAACCGGCAAATGACGCTGGACTTCTTCCGCCAGTATGACGAATGGATCATAGAACATGATATCTACGAATCCAACTATTGGACAGCAGCGGCCGCGCTTTTCCATGTTATATCCCCGCAATACCGGCAACGCACCAACGTATTACTGGGACTTGATACCCCACGCCGGCAGCCGTTACCAGGTACCGTACCAATCATGTTCAACAGCAACCAGGAGCAGATCGTACAACAGGCACTGGAAGCGCAGGACTACTACCTGTTGCAGGGCCCTCCCGGCACCGGAAAAACATCTTCCCTGCTCACAACCATTGTAGGGGAGATGATCAAAGAAGATCGCTGCGTGGTCATTGTAGCCTTTACCAACAAAGCAGTGGAGGAAATCTGTCATAAGCTGGAGGCAAAAGATATACGCCATCTCCGCCTCGGTGGCAGGAATACCGCAGCAGCCGTCAAGCTACGGCAATATTGCCTCGATGGTACGCTGGATGAAGCGCGCAGTTATATCACCGGTCATAAAGTATTTGTAGCCACGGTAGCCACCATGGCTACCCGCCTGGATCTGCTGGTGATGATGGGCATTCCTGCCGATACGCTCATCGTGGATGAAGCCTCTCAGCTCACGGAGCCACAACTACTGGGCCTCCTGATGCCTTTCCGGAAATTTATCCTCATCGGTGATCAGAATCAGCTGCCGCCGGTAGTAACCCAGGAAGCATATTTCTGCCGGGTAAGAGAGCCGCAGCTGCTGGAACTGGGCATTCATGACCTGCGCGCTTCCATTTTTGAGCGGTTGATGCAACGTTGTAAGACCAGCCACTGGCACCATGCCTGGGGCATGCTGAATACCCATTTCCGTATGCACGACAACATCGCCGACCTCGTAAATCATTATTATGCGGGGCAGTTGTCGTCCGGAAAAGAAATGCAGAAAGCCGTTTTTGAAATCAACGGTAGCAGTGAAAATGTAGGGTGGGAGCGGGTGTTGTCATTAGGCAGGAAAGTATTTATACCCAGTCCTTACGAGGCTACTTCAAAAATGAATAGTACGGAAGCCACACGGGTGGTATCCTTATTACATCATCTGAAAGGCTGTTATGGCGCAGATTTTAGTAAAGATACCGTAGGTGTGGTAACGCCGTGGCGCACCCAGATAAGCCTGATCAGGGAGCTGATAGACAATGATAAAGACTTGCATCAGATCAACATTGACACGGTAGAGCGTTTCCAGGGTTCTGAAAACGATATTATTATTGTTTCGCTGGCGGTGTATCATGCCGCGCAGGTGCATACATTACAATGTCTCGGACAATTTAAATGGGAAGAACAGGATATCGAAGTAGATCGCAAGCTGTTGGTAACGTTATCGCGTGCACGAAAACAGGTGATTCTGATGGGGTATGAGCCGGTACTGATGGAGAGTCCTCATTACCGGAAAGTGCTGGAAGAAATGGCCAGGGGAAATTTGTAAGGGGGTTTCAAAAATAACTACGGCCACACTTGCTGTGTGGCCGTAGTCAGACAACATCATATATGATCAGTCCCGGGCAAGCCAGGCATTAATCCAATGTTACATGCGACCAGTTTTCGCCGCTTTTGATACGGTATAGCTGCATTTCACTGATATCAAACTGTTCGGCAATTTGCTTCATCGTTTTTTTACCAGGTTTTGTCAGCAGGCGCTTGATATTTTTCACTTTGCTAACATTCAGCTTCAGTCCTTTTAAACGGTTGCGCTGTTTTTCTTTATAAGCCAGCTTGGCCGGACTGTTTTGCTGATGATCTTCCATTTCCTCCTTGGTGGCCCAGCGAAGGTTGGTAGCTTTATTATTCTTTTTATCGTAATCCAGGTGGATCACATACTTGTGCGAACGACCTGCTTTCTTGCTGAACAGTTTGGCCACTTCGCGGTGCAGGTAGAGTGACTGGTAGCTGTCGGCCGGTTTCACATTTAAAACCGTATAGCCTTCCACGGTAGAACCCGTGAGCAGCTTACCATCTTCCGTACTTTCATGATAACTGATCACTCTCCCCATGTTAGAAACAGCGTATTTTTTACGCAGGGCAGACTTGTTTTTAATCTGTAAGTCCTTCCAGACTTCATTTTTCAGATTTTTAATTGTGGTCATGTGAAAGTAATTTATATTTTTTTGTTTTTCGTGGGGTCATCCGTTTATCCGTAAACGTTACAACCAGCCATTTCATTATCAGCCGGCAGAAAATTATGTTCAATTAACTGGGGAGCAGTCCTTTCGAATATATGATCCTTGTATTGCAATATCACCGCGTCTAACACTTCTTCTATCTCTGCTAACGTCTTGTAAGTTACTAATTGTTGTCTGAATTCCTTGATATGCGGTAATCCTTTGAGGTAATTTGTATAATGGCGACGCATTTCAAGTATTCCAACCACATCACCTTTCCATGATACGGACTGGTGCAGATGCTTTCTACAGACTTCTACTCTTTCCAAAACAGTTGGAGGCGGTAAATGTTCGCCCGTCTTCATAAAATGCTTGATCTCTCTGAAAATCCATGGATAACCAATAGCAGCGCGGCCTATCATTACACCATCCACGCCATATTTTTGTCTCGCTGCAACGGCTTGCTCCGGCGTACATATGTCACCGTTACCAAAGATAGGAATTTGTATGCGTGGATTATTTTTTACTTTTCCGATCAAAGTCCAGTCAGCACTACCTTTGTACAATTGTGTGCGGGTACGTCCGTGAATAGTGAGTGCTTTGATACCTACATCCTGCAACCGCTCCGCAACTTCTTCAATGTTCCTGGAATCGTCGTCCCAACCGAGGCGCGTTTTCACGGTAACCGGCAGCCGGGTAGCTCTTACCACTGCTTCCGTGAGTTTTATCATCTTGGGAATATCTTTCAGAATACCGGCACCGGCGCCTTTACAAACCACTTTTTTTACCGGGCAGCCAAAGTTGATGTCCAGTAAATCAGGATTGGTTGCTTCCACAATCTGGGCGGCCATGGCCAGCGGTTCTTCATCTCCCCCAAAAATCTGAATACCTACCGGGCGCTCATAATCGAAAATATCCAGCTTTTTCCGGCTTTTGATAGCATCACGGATAAGCCCCTCCGAAGATATGAACTCGGTATACATCAGGTCAGCCCCGTTATCCTTGCATACTGCACGGAAAGGCGGATCGCTCACATCTTCCATGGGAGCGAGTAATAAAGGGAATTCCCCCAGATCAATATTTCCTATCTTCACCATAAATTATATACCACAGCTGGTTTTGACCGTAGTTATTATTTTAATATTTTATATATTGTTTCTTTTCGCAATGAGACATTTGCAGTTACGCTCCCTTATTGTCAGCAGCATCGCATCATGATATGTTCATTATGTAAATCTGCTATGTCACTGCAAACTGAATTTCGCGATGTAAATTTACGCAATTTAATACAGTAATACTTTATGACCGGTTATCTGAAGCAATCGCCTCTTCCCTTACAGTTTGTCACCTTCATCGGGTTTTTCTTCGGATTTACCTCCCTTTATCTCGTAGGAGTCGGTACCCTTTTTCCGATGCTGACCGGGCATTCACTTGCTGCCCTGCAAAATGTTGATCTGAAAGATGCTAACCTGATCGGCTATCTGAAAATAACACAGTTTCTTTATACTATCATCTCTTACTTTATTCCTGCCGCTGTTTTTGCTTACCTGTGGCAACCTTCCCCCATGCGGTACCTGGGCCTCAAACCCGCGCCCAAAGGCTGGCAGGTACTGCTGGCGCTCATGGTTATGTACAGTGTTTTATGGTTTGCCGGACTGGTAAATCAATGGAACCAGACCTGGAATGTACCCCAGGCGGCACGCGATATGCAGGCCCAGACAGAGCAGCTGGTGAAGATCATGCTGCACATGCCGCAACCCAAAGACCTGCTGATTAATCTCCTGTTGATAGCCGCAGTACCGGCCATCGCAGAAGAACTTTTTTTCAGGGGCGTATTACAACGGCTGATGATCAAATCTACCGGTAAAGTATGGCTGAGCGTATTTATCACCGCCATACTATTCAGCGCCGTACACCTGGAAATGCTGGGTTTTATGGCCCGCGTAGTACTGGGCTTTGTGCTGGGAGCGATATATGTTATCAGTGGAAATTTATGGTTAAGCATCTTCGCACACATTCTCAATAACGGGTTGCAGGTGATCATGATCTATATGTTTCAGCATGGCATGATGAAAACCGATCCCACCAAAGACACGCCGGTAGCGTGGTACATCGGTCTGCTCAGTTTTGTGGTGACAATCGGTTTAATGTGGGCATTAAGTAAAAAGTCTACACCCATGGACATGACGGATAAGCCGGAGAAAGTTGAAAACAAAGATGTTGACCACATCGGAGTCGATGAAAATTTGTAATTTAACAGTGATCTAAAAGCTATAAATATGGAAAAAGACTGGGTGAAAATCTTTTCGAGCGACCGGCCTTTTGAGGCGGAGATTGTAAAAGGTATGCTATCAGAGAACGGCATCATAGCGGTTTTAATCAACAAGCAGTCATCTTCCTACAATATTGTACTCCCGGACCAGGTAGAATTATATGTGCATGAAACCGAGGAGAAAGTGGCTAAAGATCTCGTACATAATCACAACAATCTGCCCACGGGAGATCCTGATTCAGTGGATCCGCAACAGGGCTAATTTGCTCCATCGGGTAATTTTGTACACTTTTGCGTCTCAGAATTAATTAACAGAATTACGCATAATGAAGACATTCTTTACCCGCACTGCCTCTGCACTGGTGTTTGTGGCAGTAATGCTGGGCGGCATCTTATGGAGTCCATTTACTTTTTTCCTGCTGTTCTTCCTGATCAGCTTCTTTGCGTTACAGGAGTATTTTAAACTGCTCCGGCTCATAGATACCGATTATGCAACAGTGCCCTCCTGGCATAAATGGGGGGTAATGGTAGCAGGATGTGCTATCATGCTTGCTTTCACAGGAGAGAATTTTAAGATAGGGGAGATAGCTACCGGCTTCATAGGCTGGTGGGTAGCTGTTATATTCTTACTGGTACTGCCTCTGGGAGAAATATTACTGAGCAGGGATTTTTCCCTGAAAAACATAGGCTATTCCGCCCTGGGTATACTATATATCATTATTCCGTTCAGTTTACTGGTGAATATCAGGCTGAATGCAATTGATCCCGGATGGCTGATTCCTTTACTACTCCTCGCTTTCATCTGGATTAACGATACTATGGCCTACATTGTAGGCTCACTCATAGGCCGTACGCCCTTTTTCCCGTCCATCTCCCCTAAAAAAACAATAGAAGGCACCGTAGGCGGCATGATCCTGGCGGTAGCTGCAGCCGGGGTTTATGGTTTCTATTGGGGGCAGGAATACCTGTCTTTACAACATTGGCTGGCACTCGCCGGCATCGCTGCCATCTTCGGTACAATCGGCGATTTGCTGGAATCCAAGCTGAAACGGATGGCTGGCGTAAAAGACTCTGGTCACATCATGCCCGGCCACGGTGGCTTCCTGGACCGTTTCGACTCCCTGCTGCTGGCAGCTCCCTTTGCCTGGATCTATGTTCACTTCTTTATGATGGGCTAGAAATTCGTTTCCGGGAGAAAATTGAATTAAAGTAACTTCGCAACAGCTTTAACCATCCCGGCGTAGCCGGGACATATATAAACAACTTAACAAATAAACAAACAATGAAGATCCATCGTGAAGGATTTGCTACCATTTCCCTTGTATTCCTTGTACTGGCGCTCATCAACGGCGCTGTATCTTACTGGTTTGGCCAGTCGCCGGCCCTATCTTACAGCGTGCTGATTGTATCCATCCTTATTTTCCTTTTCATCGTATCCTTCTTCCGTATACCCACCAGACAATATACCGCAGGAGCATCACTCGTTACTTCTCCCTGTGATGGTAAAGTAGTTGTGATTGAAGAAGTATATGAACCGGAATATTTTAAAGATAAACGCCTCCAGGTATCTATTTTTATGAGTCCGGCCAACGTGCATGTAAACAGGAACCCCATCAGTGGCCAGGTAAAGCTGTCGCAATACCATGCCGGTAAATACCTGGTAGCCTGGCATCCCAAATCATCTACCGAAAATGAAAGACATTCTATCGTTATCGGTAATGGTAAAACGGATATCCTGGTAAGACAGATTGCCGGTGCACTGGCACGCAGGATCGTAAACTACCTGAAACCAGGCATGCAGGTAGCTCAAAACGAAGAAATGGGCTTTATCAAGTTTGGCTCCCGTGTAGATCTCTACCTCCCAATAGGAACAGAAGTAACCGTGAAATTAGAAGAAATCGTGAAAGGCGGACAAACGGTTATTGCTAAAATCTAGTATCTTAGTCACTTAATCAGATAGCATGAAAAAAGTTTTTACCGGCGTTGCGGCGCTCTTATTCATGGGAAGCGTAGCATTTGCACAGGATAATACCAAAAGCAAAGCTACCACAGATAAAACAGCGAAGTCAGAAAAGAAAAGCGATGCTGTGGCAAACTGTAAAACCACCGCAAAAGGTAAAAGCTGCTGTCAGCAACCTTCTAAAACAGCCAGCCTGAGAATGGCCGCCGCTGCCAAGAAACCAAAAACAGCACAATAATAATATTTTCGAATTTTTTGATTTATGAATGTAGGAATTTGGAATGCAGCGGAGATAACAAATAATTGTCAGTTCCGCTGCATTCCAAATTCCTACATTCATAAATCAAAAAATATTTATAAGATCTCCTTCAGCTCTCTCAAATGCCCGATGGTAAAGGTAGGTGTGAAGTCTACCGGGGGTTTGGCCGGGTTAAAATATACCTGGTCCATTCCTACACCATGTGCTCCTTTTATGTCAAGCTCCATGGCATCTCCGACCATTATGCTTTCAGTGGCAGTGGTACCGGCTTTGGCAATGGCATATTCAAAAATCTCCTTATATGGTTTCAGGCTGCCCGCTACTTCAGAAGTAACGATATGCGTAAAGTATTGATCAATACCGGCATTCTTCATTTTCAGCAACTGCGTTTCCTCAAAGCCATTGGTGATCATGTGCATCGGGTAATTTTTGGCAGCCAGGTAGTCCAGCGTTTCAACGGTTTCCGGGAATAACGCCGTTTTGTAAGGGAGGATTTCCAAAAACTCCTTACACATCGCTTGCGTTAATTTTTCATCCCCTATTTTAAAGTCCAGCAGTGCAAGGCGGAAGCGTTTATCGCGTAAATCATTGCGTGTAATAAATCCTTTACGGAAACGGTCCCACAAACGCTCATTATGGCCTACATAGGAGATGGAAAACTCCTCAAACGAGGGAACCCCTCTACCTGATAAATTATGGCTGTTATACAGCTCCAGCAATGTTTCCTGTTCATTTGTTTCAAAGTCCCAGAGTGTATGGTCCAGGTCAAAGAAAAGATGTTTGTATTTCATGACTGCGCAAAGGTACAAAATACAAAACAGATGGACCGGGATGCTACCCCTGCATTCAACTAAATTCACTATTTTACCGCTTCAATCAAGGATATTTATGAATGCAGTTATTACAGGTGCCAGCAAAGGCATCGGAAAGGCTATTGCAGAGAAACTGGCACAGGAAGGGTTTAACGTGGTTATTTGTGCACGTAGCGCAGATGCGCTGGCCGCAGCAAAAGCCGCTATACAACAGCAAAACCCGGCAGTAACTGTCATGGCAGAGCCTGTTGATATGGGAGATAAGGCGCAGGTACTGGCTTTTGCTAAAAAAATAAAATCTACTTTTTCTTCTATCGATATCCTGGTAAATAATGCCGGTATCTTCATCCCTGGCAGCATCCACCAGGAAGCAGACGGCCTGCTTGAAAAGTTAATGGCGGTAAATGTATACAGTGCCTATCACCTGACACGGGAACTGATGCCGCTGATGATACAACAACGCAATGGTCATATTTTCAACATGTGTTCCACTGCCAGCCACAGCGCCTATCCCAATGGCGGCTCCTATGGCATTACCAAACACGCCCTGCTGGGATTCAGTAAAAACCTGCGGAAAGAGCTGGTACCCTATAATATCCGGGTTACGTCAGTAAGCCCTGGCCCTACGCTTACCGCCTCCTGGGAAGGCTTTGAAGCCCCTCCCGACAGAATGATGCCCCCTGAAGATATTGCCAACATTATCTGGGCGGCCTTCTCCCTGGCCAAACAAACCGTTGTAGAGGAAATCCTCCTGCGGCCTATGCTGGGCGACATCTAGTGGTAAATTTTCCATTTATATATAATCTTTTAACTAAGTTTTAACGGGTCGTAACGCCGCTTCCCTAGCGGCTTTGGTTAAATTTGTTGACATCAATTATGAAGGACAGATTTAGTATAAGGAAGTGTATTTTCTCCGTTTTGTTCTGTTTGGGACTGGTGGCTTGTGCCAGCGCGCAGGAGTTTCGCTTCACTACCAGTGTGAGCAGCAATACTGTGTCGCAGGATGAACCATTCCAGATCCAGTTCATGCTGGAGAATGGCGTCAATGTGAGCAGCTTTATCCCTCCAAGCTTCAAAGACTTTGAGATTTTACAAGGCCCCTCCCAGATGCAGGGCCAATCGATTTTCAATGGCAAACGCTCTGAATATATTGCCCTGAATTATATCCTGCAACCCAAACATGTAGGTAACTTTACTATTGCCGGCGCACAGGCACGGGTAAACGGGAATGTGGTGAAATCCAATCCAGTACTCATTGAGGTGAAAAGAGGTAATGCGCAGGCACAACAACAACAGCCGCAACAGCAACAACAACAACCCGTTGCACCGCCACGCCGCAGCCAGCCAGGCAATGGCGAGGATCTTCCCGAAGGCGTACTCAAAAAAGGAGAGGACGTAACAGAGAAACTGCGCAAAAATATTTTCCTGAAAGTAGACGTTGATAAAACGGATCTGTATGAAGGCGACCAACTAACGGCAACGTATAAACTGTATACACGTCTCCCTACAAATTCAAGCGTTACCAAAGTACCCGCTTTTAAAGGCTTTTCTGCAAAAGATATAGAGCTTCCCAATCCGCCGCAGGCCACAGAAGAACGGGTGAATGGCATTCCTTTTAAAGTGTTTACCATCCGCAAAACCCTCTTATTCCCCCTGCAATCGGGCACACTGGAACTGGACCCGGTGGAAGTGGATAACCAGGTGCGCCTCGTAAAATTGGTGAACAACAAACGCGCGCATGCTAAAGATCCCTTCGACGATTTCTTCAATGATCCCGCTTTTAAAGATCCGTTCTTCGACGATTTCTTTAACAGGCCGGAAGTGGAATACCAGGATGTCCCTTACAAAATACAGAGCAGCCCCATTAAGGTAACGGTGAAACCGCTGCCGGTAGAAGGCAGACCGGTGAGCTTCAATGGCGCCGTTGGTCGTTTCAACATGACTGCTGTAATAGATAAAAATAAACTGAGTACTGACGATGCCCTCACGCTCAAAGTGACCATCAGCGGACAGGGAAATGTAAACCTCCTCAACTCGCCTAAAGTAGAGACCCCCAGCGGATTTGAGAAGTATGATCCTAAAGTGACGGACAATATTGAAAAAAACAGCAACCCGCTCTCCGGCAGTCGTCAGTATGAATATGTGCTGATGCCGAAAGAAGCAGGTGAACATACTATTCCGGCAGTGGAATTTTCTTATTTCGATCCTGCTGCCAACAGCTATAAAACACTGAGCTCCGGACCTTTCGTTGTCGATATTACACAAGGCAAACAGGTACGGGAGAACAAACACGATTTCAGCGTAGGCAAAAATGATATGGTGAAGAATGATACCAGTATACTCAACTGGACAAAGAAGCACAGCTGGTTTATTGTCAGCCCCTGGTTCTATCTGTTGTTGTTATTGCCCTTGCTCATAGCAGCAGGTATCATCCTGTACAAACGCAGAAAAGATTATAATACCACCAATGCAGCACTGCTCAAACATCGCTACGCCAATAAAGTAGCCCTGAAAAGACTGGAGCTGGCGGCACGTTATCTGAAAGAAGGAAAGGATAAATCTTTCTATGAAGAAACATCCCGCGCAGTATGGGGATACCTGAGCCATAAGCTGAAAATACCATTCGCAGACCTTAACAAACAATTAATACAAGACAAGTTGGCAGCGCGCCAGATCAACGGCAGCAATACCAGCAACCTCTTTGAACTGATTGATAATTGCGAAATGGCGTTATATGCACCGGCACATAATAATCATAAAATGCAGGGCACTTATACGCAGGCGGTCAATATTATCAGTAACCTGGAAGATGCGCTGAAGAATTAATTATTTAACGACGGCAGAATGTTGAATCACAGAAATATTACCTCACTTTTTTTTGCCCTGGGCCTGTTTAGCCTGATGCTATCAGGTATCAGTACACAGGCACAGCAAAAAGGCCAGCAGCAACGTTTTGATGAAGCCAATAGTCTCTATCAGCAAAGTAAGTTTACAGAAGCTGCAGCCGCTTATCAGCAACTGCTGAATGAAGGCAACAAGCAGAAAGCCTTATATTTCAATGCCGGCAACGCCTGCTACAAAGCAGGGCAAACCGGCAACGCCATATACAACTACGAAAAGGCATTGCAACTTTCGCCTGATGATGCCGACGTAAAACATAACCTGTCGCTGGCCAATCAGAAGGTAAGCGGTTACGTAGAGGAGTTACCGTTAGTATTCTTTCAGCAGTGGTGGCGGCAATTACAACAGCTCCATGCGCCCAATGCATGGGCCATCGGCACCCTCTTCTTTTTCTGGCTGCTGATAGCCGGCGTTATGCTGAATACTTTTTTACCGGGTTGGAAAAACAAATTCCTGCGCTGGGGTAACTATGCGATAGGAACCTTGTTTGTATTATACCTCGTCATGTCTGTAGATACCTACCTGGTGGCTAATGACCACAACGATGGTATTATCATGCATAATAACCTCAAAGTAAAACTGGCGCCCGACGAAAATAGTAAAGATGCATTTGAAGTGCAGGAAGGAATGAAAGTACATGTAGCAGATGCCACCAAAGATTTTTGCAAAATAGCACTGGCAGATGGAAAGAGTGGTTGGATCAGCTGTACTTATATCAAGCGGTTATAACAGGCGCTTTTATCCTGCCATAGATTGCCGGGAAGCCATATGCTGCATGCTGATAGTAAGCCGGTTACCACAGGGTTCCTGCTGCTCATCCAACAGCTGCTGTGCCTGGATACCCGCCAGCATATGATATTTTTCACTCATCATATATAATCTTTCGGCGGCAATATCAATACCGGAAGCCTGTCGCTCACCGGTATCATCGAGTAATTCCGTTGTCAGCACTCCGTTATCTTCCACCTGGATAAAGAGCCGATCATTTTCTCTGCCGATGATAATCAGCAAGTGGCCTCCGCTCTTTTGCGGACGCAGCAACAAACGGTGCCAGATAGCATACTGCACATATGGTTGAATGATCAACGGCGGCACCAGGGAAAACTGCTGATTCACTTCCGGCAGGATCTCTACCTGGTAACTAAACTGGTGATCAAAACGCAACTGCTCCAGCTGGATGTATAGTTCCAGCGCCTCCAGGTCGTCATACAGCGACACCCATTCCTTATTAAAATTACCGATCATCAAACGCATGAGCCGCGAAAAGCGGGTCAGGTATAAAGATGCCATATCCGTACTGGTAGTAAGAATGTAATGGTGAATAGCATTGAGGCTATTAAAAATAAAATGCGGGTCCATATGCGCCTGGAATGCATGCAACTCCAGGTTAGTCAACGTATGTTGTATGGTTATTTCTTTCGCTGAGGCTCTCCTGATTCTTCTTTCCCGCAGGATAAAAAATACGACGAGGGTAATGAGACTTAACAAAAAAAACAGCCAGTACGGCCATCCCGCAGCAAAAACAATTTCATTGTAATAATGTGTCACACATAAGGTTTACAGGAGATTGAAAAGCTCTGCTGATAAGTACATTAAATATCGGTTAATTCATTACGAATAGAAAGGGGGATTTAGCCGGAGGCAGGTTTTTACAGGAAAGTGGGGAGAAAACGCGGAAAAGTGGCAAAGGGGCTTATACAAAGGCGCCCCAACATCGTTTTTGTTTTATTGCATGTAATGCTTCAAAGCTTTGTTGGGGCGCTTTCTACGTGTTTTTTGATGCAGTATTATACTTCCGTGAATTTATACCCCACACCTCTTACAGAGTGGAAGTATTTTGAGTTACGGCTGTCTTCTTCAAAATATTTACGGAAGTTGAGAATAAAGTTATCGATCGTACGCGTAGTAGGGTATACGTTATACCCCCAAACTACCTGTAGAATTTTTTCGCGTGTAACAACCTCTCCTTTATTTTCTATCAGGAGTTTCAGTAACATCGCTTCCTTTTTGCTCAGTTCATAATGCTTACCATCTTTCCCTACACATTCCTGTGCGGCAAAGTCGATCATATTTTCACCGAAGCGGTAAACATTGGGAACGCTGTCTTTATCCTGGATCTTCTTGTTTTTCACGATCAGCTTCTCAACACGGAGCAGCAGTTCTTCCAGGTTAAAGGGTTTGGTCATGTAGTCATCTCCTCCTTTTTTGAGGCCGAGTACGCGGTCTGCACTGCTGTTTTTGGCGCTCAGGAAAAGAATGGGAACTTCATTGTTCTGAATGCGGATGTTTTCGCATACGGCGATGCCGTCCATTTCAGGTAACATGATGTCCAGTATGATGAGATCGAAGTATTCGTTTTTGACAGCTTTGAGTGCAGCTGTGCCGTTGTCTACCGCTGTCACTTCATATCCTTCCAGCTCCAGGTTCAGCTTCAGCGCCTCCTGGAGGTTTTCCTCGTCCTCCACCAGTAGTATTGATGCCTTGGTAGCTTCCTTCATGTGTTAATGTTTGATTTTACTACAAATCGCGGACCGATAGGTTATATCCGTATCCGGAATCTAATTTACGCTGTTTGCACGGAATATTCAGGCCACGTTATTTCAAAGCAGGCACCTGTTGGAACATTTCCCTTTACTTCAATATAGCCGCCATGCTGTTCTACTATTTTAGCGGTGAGGAATAAACCCAGTCCGGAGCCTTTTGCTTTACGGGTGTTTTCATTGCCAACGCGGTAAAATTTCAGGAAGATCCGTTTCCGTTCTTCCAATGGTATTCCCGGACCTTCGTCCGTTACCTGCAATTTCAGTTCTTCGTCTTCTTCAAACAGTTTTACATTGACAGCCGTATTACGCGGTGCATATTTCACGGCGTTTTCTACCAGATTGCTCAGGATGATCTGCAACATCAGTTTATCTCCTTCCATCCACACGTGCGGTAAAATACTGGCATTAATAGCATGTGTGCCTATACGTCCGCCCAGATCTCTGATCCCGGCTTCCAGTAGTGCAGAAAAATCCAGCGGCTCTTTATACAGCTGGTATTTATGTGTTTCCAGTTGTGCGGCCAACAGGATGTTATTGCAAAGCTGATCCAGCCGGTTGGTTTCTCGAATGGTATTATCTATCAGTTTAGCCTGTTTCTCTTCGTCCAGCCGGTGACGCCGGATGGTTTCAAGGTTCAGTTTAGCCGCTGCAATAGGTGATTTCAGTTCATGCGTAACTGCCATCATAAAATTCTGTTGCTGCCGGCTGAGTTTCATATATTTCCACACAGCCCTGTACACAAAGAGCGCGCCGAGTAAGATGATCACCAGGAAGATAACGCCTTCTCCAAAATATTTAAAAGAACGCATGTGTTCCTCCTTGTCGATCCGCTGCATCTCCAGCACGTGCTCTACGGGTTGTGTAAGACTATCTATACGCAAAGAGAGGTTTTGCCGTTCAAAGCGGGTAATTTGTTCGCTTTGTCTGAACAGTAATACGCCCCACCAGATCAGGGCCGCAATGGTATATCCCAATACCAGCAAATAAACGAAGGAAACAGATTTTCCTTCCTGCATTTTATTGAAAATCTTTCTCATCATGGCCGTTTGCCGGCTTTCTCAATCCGCAAGCCAACATTCATCACATGCGGAAGCGGATTTTGCCGCATGTTTTGCTCAAATGTAAATTTATAGGTGCCCGGCTTGTCGAAAATGGCTTTTTGCTGAATGGGGATACGGTGTTCGTAGATATCATCCAACCCGCTTCCCAGCCATTTCCCGTTTATATCAGATAACGGCAGTTCTACCCTTTGCTCGCGGGCAGTGCTGTCTCCCGGATATTGTGTGCCTACCAGGATCCATACATTGCTATATGGATAGGCATCGGTATGCCGCACGTTCACGTAAATATTGTACAGATCGGCAGTATCTTCCGGTTGTATAGCTACTTCAAAAGACGGTTTAAAATCGTATGCCCAGTCATGACCCGGTATTTCCAGGTTCTTCTCGAACGCATCCATTTTAGGCGGCTTGCAGGCAGCAGCCAGTAAAAATAAGCCTGCTGTTACCAGGAGTAATCTCTTCATACGGTATACGCCTTGCTATAAAACATTTAAAACTTGTTCTTTGGCCTTCTCCAGTTCATCTTTCATCAACACCACCCATTGCTGGATGCCGGCATCATTGGCTTTAGAACCGGTTGTATTTATTTCACGCCCTATTTCCTGTAATACAAAACCCAGCTTCTTGCCTTTTGCAGCATCTGCATCTTTCAGGATTTCTTTAAAGTAACGGAGATGATTTTCCAGGCGCGACAGTTCTTCAGAAATATCCAGTTTTTCCAGATAAAAGATCAGTTCCTGTTCAAGCCTGTTGGCATCCACATTTTCTTTCCCTACATGTTCAGCCAGCAATCCTTCCAAACGCTGGCGGATACGGTCTTTACGCAAAGGGTCCAGTTCTTTCACCTTCAGCGTATAGGCATCAATGTTTTCTATGCGTTGTTGCAGATCAGCCTGCAGCATCAGTCCTTCGTCCTGACGATGAACGTCCAGGTCGGAGAGGGCTGCTTTCAGGGTGTTCTCCACATCTTTCCATTCTTCTTCCGCCATCTGCTCTGAAGCAGGGCTTACTACTTCCGGCAGTTTCATCAGCACATTAAGCATATCTCCCTGTGGCAGATCCAGCTCGTTGGCTAATGTAGTGATGGATTGATAGTAATACTTGGCAAGGTCAGTATTGATTACAACCGGACGGGTAGCGCCATTCTGACGAATGTTGATCGTTGCATCGAGTGTACCGCGTTGCAAAGTTTGTTGCATAAGCGAACGGATGTCGAACTCATAAGGCTTTAGCAAAGGAGAAAATTTCAGGTTCACTTCAAACTGCTTACCATTCAGCGATTTGATTTCCACCACTATACTCGTTTCGCCTCTTGCGCTTTCTGCCCTTCCGAAGCCGGTCATTGATTTCAGCATAATAGAATTTTATAGGTGACAAACCTAGTTAAAATTTGTGGATTTCTTGATTTTGAGGTTGCCTGATTTTGGAATCCTGCATTTGTTGATTCCCGCGCGATAGTATAGCTATCTCCGTAAATCTCAAAAGGAGGTGAGCTGCAGTTTCCGGTGGATCTCTTCCCGGCTCAACTGAACCATGTCTCCGGGCTGCATTCCTTCCACGGTAATGTGCTCAATACGATAACGGACAAGCCTCAACGTAGGAAAGCCTACAGCTGCCGTCATTTTTCTCACCTGCCTGTTCTTTCCTTCCTGTAAAATCATACGGATCCAGGGCGCCGGAATGCTTTTACGAAAACGGATAGGTGGGTTGCGGGGCGGCAGGAAGGGTTCTGCTGCAAATATTTCTGCAAAACAAGGTTTCGTACGATGTATTTTTCCATCCACAGAAATCTGTACCCCCTCTTTTAATTGTTTGATAGCTGCGTTCGTAATGGCCCCGTCTACCTGTACCCAGTACTCTCTTTCATGCGCATGTTGTGGCAACAGCAGCCTGCTATTCAACGACTTGTCATTGGTAAGCAGGAGCAACCCCTCACTATCGTAGTCGAGACGACCTACCGGATATACATCCTGCGGTACTTTGAAGTAATCTGCCAGGCAGGATTTATTACCCTCGGGTGTAAACCTTGTCAGCACTTCATATGGTTTATAAATTACATAATAATTAAGCGGCACAACTACAATTGCTTTGGTTAAGGGCCCGTAAATTAGTACTTTTGCTGAATTGATTATGGGTACTTTATGTCAAAATCCGTCCTGCCAAGACTGTAAGGATCGTTTCTCGTCTATCTTCTGTAAAACAGAACTCGACAATCTGGAACTGATTGATGCAGCAAAGGTATGTTCCATCTACAAGAAAGGTCAGGTGATCTTTCATGAAGGGGCGTACCCATTTGGTGTGTATTGTATTAATGATGGAAAAATAAAGCTCTCTCATAGCGGCGATGATGGCCGTGAACAGATCATCCGCCTGGTAAAAGACGGTGATATCATGGGTTACAAAGCCTTGCTGAGTAACGAAAGATATACCGCCACCGCTACCGCCCTGGAAGATTCTTCTATCTGCTTTATTCCGAAAGATCTTTTCCTCAGCATCCTGCAAAAAGACGCGTCCCTTTCTTTTGAAATGATGCGCATCTTATCCAGTGAGCTGCGTAAAGCCGAGCTGAAAATCACGCACCTGGCGCAAAAGCCGGTACGGGAACGCCTCGCAGAAACCCTGCTCTTTATTAAAGAAACATACGGCGTGGAAGAAGATGGACACACCCTCAGTGTACGCCTCTCCCGCGATGAAATTGCGAACCTCGTTGGTACCGCCACAGAATCCGCTATCCGCCTCCTGTCCGAATTCAAAAAAGATGGTATGATAGAACTGGATGGTAAAAAGATCCGCCTCCTGGATATAAAGGAAATTGTGCGGACAGCCAACCTCCAGGACTGATAAATATCATATTCTCCCTTGACACATATCATTCTCCCCCTCCCATGCTAACGGTACTTTTGTGTTATCAAAAATACTAACTGCATGCATGCTTATGCGCTCATCAATTTTCATGAACTGTCACCCGCAGCCCTCTGCGATATCATCGTGAATAAATTCCATCTGCCGGTAGAACAAACGGCAGAACAGGTTATGGCGTACTTCCTCCTGGAAAGACAGGAAGACCCTACAACCCCAACAGCTGCCGATCTACAGCAACTATTGTTTGCAAAAATGCAGGCGGAATGCATACAGCTTATCCGCAAAGAAAGCACCATCCTCTTTCCTGTTATCCGTAATACTTCTATCCATAATACCGGTAAAAAATGTATTCAGCCTGCTGCTTATGAAAGCATTCAGCAGTCATTTCAAAAAATACTGCTGCTGCTGCAAAAGCTCAGGCAGGTAACAGATAATTACTTGATCCAGGGCCATTGGAGCAGCGCCTATAAAATATGTCTCAGCGATATGTATACCATGGAACAGACCTTACAACAATGGATATACGTAGAACAGAACATTCTTTATCCGGCTGTCATGCATGCCAATACCATCGTTGTAAAGCAGGATGATCTTACTAACAATATAAGTATTGACTAATGGCTACTTCACCCAATACCAACATACAAATTTCCTGCTACCACTGCGGAGAAGACTGCACAGACAATGAGATCACCCTGGGTGAAAAAATATTTTGCTGTAGCGGCTGTAAAATGGTGTACGAAATATTGCACCAGTACGACCTCTGCGAATATTATGACCTGAATGACCAACCCGGTCTCAACCAGCGCATGATGGTAAGAAAGGATAAGTTTGCCTTCCTGGATGATGAAAAAATAAGTCAGCAACTGGTGCAGTTCCGCGATGATACACAAACACACGTTACCTTCTATATTCCGCATATCCATTGCAGTTCCTGTTTATGGCTGCTGGAAAACCTGCACCGGCTCGATAAAGGCGTGCAACGTGTAACCGTTAACTTTAGTAAAAAAGAAGCGGCGATCATCTTCTCCCAACAAAAAACTTCTTTACGACATGTAGCGGAAATACTTGCTGCTATTGGATATGAACCCTATATCAGTTTACAGGACCTGCAACATAAAAAGCCCGGCGTAAAACGTAGCCTGATCTATCAATTAGGTGTAGCCGGTTTTTGTTTTGGCAACATTATGCTGCTTAGTTTTCCCGAATATTTTACCGGCAGCAGTCACGCCGACGAAGGCATGAACCGCCTGTTCAGAAATATGAACCTAGTACTGTCACTACCTGTATTTTTTTACAGCGCGCAGGTGTTTTTTAAATCCGCCTGGAGTGGACTAAAACATGGCTTTCTGAATATCGATGTACCGATCGTACTGGCAATAGTAGTTACCTTTGTACGCAGTGTGGTGGAGGTTTACAACGGTAACGCCGGATACTTTGATTCCATGTCGGGCATCGTATTTTTTATGTTGATAGGAAGAATTTTGCAGGATAAAACTTACCAGGGGCTTTCTTTCGACCGTGACTACACTGCTTATTTCCCTATAGCCGTCAACGTTATAAAAGAGGGAAAGGAAATTCCTACCGCTTTGCCCGATATAAAAACAGGCGACACCCTCCTCATTCACAACAATGAACTCATACCGGCCGATGGCATCATCGTAAGAGGAAAAGCCCTCATAGATTACAGCTTCGTAACCGGCGAAGCCACGCCGGTAAATAAGTCCGTAGGAGAGATCATATACGCCGGCGGCAGACAACTGGAAGGTAATATTGAGATCCTGACCATCAAAGAGGTGGCACAAAGTTATCTCACCAGCCTATGGAACAGGGATGAATTAAAACAGACAAACGAAAAACATCTTTCATTTGTGCACCTGCTGGGGCGCTACTTTACCTGGGTAGTAATCACCATTGCCGTCATCAGCGCAGCTTACTGGGCTGCCTATGAACCAGCCCGCATCTGGCCCGCTGTTACTGCCATCCTGATCATTGCCTGCCCCTGTGCATTATTACTGGCATCTTCTTTTACCAACGGACATATTTTACGCATTCTCAGCAGGCATCAGCTTTACCTGCGTAATGCGCAGGCCATCGAAAATATGGCCAATACCACACACCTCGTATTTGATAAAACAGGAACGCTTACCGGCAAAACAGGCACCCGGGCCATCTACTTCGGCACGACGCTTACCCCGCAGGAAGAAACCATGATAGCCAGTCTCGCAGCGCAATCGTCACACCCTTTAAGTAAAGCGGTTCTATTGTATTGCGGGCACGCCGCCATACAACCAGTGCATGACTTCCAAAACTTTGCAGGCAAAGGGGTATGCGGATGGATAAACGAAACGTTTATCCGTTTGGGTAATGCTGAATTTGCCGGCGCACACAGAACAGAAGAAGTTGATGGGAGCGTGGTATATGTTTCCATCAACGAAAAACTTACAGGATTATTTACGATCCGCAACAGCTACCGTACCGGCATCCGCACTTTATTAAAACAGCTGCAGCAACACTACCCGCTCTCTGTACTTTCAGGAGATAACAACCGCGAAGCCGTCAGTCTGCAAAAACTCATGGGACCCAATGCCACCCTGCTTTTCGAACAACAACCGGCAGACAAACTCGCTTATATCATCTCCCTTCAAAAACAAGGAAAAAAAGTGATGATGATCGGTGATGGATTAAATGATGCAGGCGCACTTAAACAAAGTGACATCGGCATCTCGCTCACAGAAGACAGCAATAACTTTACACCTGCCAGTGATGGCATCCTGGAAGCGAAACAACTGCCTTTGCTGCTGCATTTTATCCAGCTTTGCAAAGCCAACAAACGTATTATCCTCGCCAGCTTTGCACTGTCACTGATTTATAACATTACCGGTTTATATTTTGCGGTACAGGGCTTGTTATCACCACTGGTGGCGGCCATCCTGATGCCAGCCAGCTCTATCAGCATCGTAGTGGTTACTTTTCTGTTCAGTGAATGGTGCGGCAAAAAGCTTGTCCTCCGGTCATTACGGCAAATGAATGATAAAAGTCATATTCCTGATTGAGCAATATCATAGCTGCCGTCCTTACGTGCAACTACCTTTGTTATGAACATGACACACACCATGTAATATCTTAAAAGCACAGTATCAGACCCGGTTGAAATGGGTGTACGGGCAGTCTCAAAAAGACTGTCTGTACACAACGGGGGAGGTATGCCTGTAGCTTTCAGGGGTATCACATCATAAACCCAGCGCAAATGAAAGCTATGAATGTAATGCAGGTAGCAGGAAACGATAAAATCAAAAGCTACGTGGCGTTCAAAACAAAACGTTTTGATGCCAACCTGATGATCCTGCAACAGGGGCAACAGATCCCCCCGCACACTTCACCTTCAGATGCCATGTTACTGGTACTGCAGGGGAAGATCGCCTTTATGCTGAATGAGGAAGTAACCGTGTTGGAAACCGGCGACATATTCACTTTTAAGGCCAATGAAATACATGCATTACAGGTATTGGAAACAGCCAGGTTTTTACTGGTTAAATAAACACACCATGAGCGTAATTATTCTTTTACTCGGCGCCAGTCTTACCGTAGCAGCAGGATTCCTGGCCGCCTTCATATGGTCTGTAAAAAACGGACAGTTTGAAGATGATTTCTCTCCGGCTCACCGCATCCTGTTTGAAGACAAGAAAGATAACGATCAGGACTAAACGTAATTCCACCATTCATAAAAGAACCAATAAACAGCACTATGTCACTCGAAAAATTTTATTACGACAACCGTACGGTTAAATGGTTTGCCTACGCTTGTATGTTCTGGGGACTGATAGGCATGCTCGCGGGCTTGTGGGCCGCACTGACACTGGTTATGCCGGAGTTCAACCTGGGCTATGCACCTACCACTTTCGGACGGCTCAGACCCGTACACACCAACGCCGTGGTTTTCGCCTTCGTAGGCAATGGCATTTTCATGGGTGTCTACTATTCCCTGCAAAGGCTTTGCAAAGCCCGCATGTTCAGTGATGTGCTGAGCAAAATCCATTTCTGGGGCTGGCAGGCCATCATTGCAGGAGGCGCCATTACTTTACTGATGGGTTATACCACCGGAAAAGAATATGCCGAACTGGAATGGCCTTTTGATATTGCGATTACTCTGATATGGGTTGTATTTGGCGCCAATATGCTGGGCACCATCTTACGCCGCCGGGAAGCACACCTGTATGTGGCCATCTGGTTCTATATCGGTACATGGGTAGCCATTGCCATGTTGCATATCATCAACTCCTTTGAATATCCGCTGACACTGTTTAAAAGTTACAGCTGGTATGCAGGTGTACAGGATGCACTGGTACAGTGGTGGTATGGTCACAATGCGGTGGCCTTCTTCCTCACTACGCCCTACCTCGGCCTGATGTATTATTTTGTACCTAAAGCCGCTAACAGACCCGTATATTCTTACCGTTGGTCTATCATCCATTTCTGGTCGCTGATCTTTATCTACATCTGGGCAGGCCCGCACCACCTGCTTTATACGGCATTACCCGAATGGGCGCAGTCACTCGGAACAGTATTCAGCATCATGCTCATCGCGCCTTCCTGGGGAGGTATGCTCAACGGATTACTCACCCTCCGCGGCGCCTGGGACAGGGTACGGGAAGATGCGATCCTCAAGTTTTTTGTAGTGGCATTAACCTGCTATGGTATGGCCACTTTTGAAGGACCGATGTTATCCCTCAAAAACGTAAATGCGATCAGTCACTATACCGACTGGACTATCGCACACGTGCATGTGGGTGCATTGGGATGGAACGGATTCCTCACTTTTGGTATCCTCTACTGGATGATCCCACGCATGTTTTCTACACAGCTGTTCTCTAAAAAATGGGCGAACACTCACTTCTGGATTGGTACGCTGGGTATCATTTTCTATGTAATCCCACTGTATTGGGCCGCTTTCACACAAAGTATGATGTGGAAACAGTTTACAGAAGAAGGACAACTGAAATACCAGTTTATGGAAACAGTAACCACCATTGTGCCGATGTATGCACTGCGCGCTTTTGGCGGGTTGCTTTACATTGGTGGCCTGGTACTGATGATTGTAAACCTTTACAAAACCGTCCGCCGCGGTTCTTTTGTAGCCAACGAAGCAGCGGAAGCAGCGCCTTTGCCTAAAGAAATCGTTACACATGGTAAAGCACACTGGCACAACTGGATAGAACGCCGCCCCATACAGCTGGTGGTATTCAGTCTTGTAATAGTAGCTATTGGCGGCATCCTGGAGATGGTACCCACCTTCCTGATCCACAGTAACATTCCTACCATCAGCAGCGTGAAACCTTATACCCCGCTTGAATTGCATGGCCGCGATATTTATTTGCGGGAAGGTTGTTATACCTGTCACTCACAGATGATCCGGCCATTCCGCGATGAGGTGGCCCGCTACGGTGAATATTCCAAAGCAGGTGAATTTATCTACGATCATCCGTTCCAGTGGGGTTCCAAACGTACCGGTCCTGACCTGGCCCGCATAGGTGGAAAGTATCCCGACAGCTGGCACTACAACCACATGCTGGACCCGACTTCTATGTCGCCCGGATCTATCATGCCTACTTATCCCTGGTTGTTTGAAGACCGTATCGATAAAGGTAAAACACCGGCCATGATAAATGTAATGCGCAAGTTGGGTGTGCCATATGCAGAAGGCTATGAAAAACAAGCTATTGCAGACATGGAAAAACAGGCGGAACACATCGCGGCTTCGCTGGAAAAAGATAAGCTGCCGATTAAACCCGACCGGGAAATTGTAGCCCTGATCGCTTATCTGCAAAGGATGGGAAAAGATATTAAGTCCGCCCCCAAAGAAGAAGCAGTTACTGACAAAAATGATTTTTAGTTCTCATAAAAACACGGATCATGAAGTTCATTAATTACCTGGAATCAATTGCAGGCATCAGCATTTACCCGCTGGCATCCTTACTGATCTTCTCCATCTTTTTCGCTATTGCCTCGTTGTGGGCTTTCAAGGCAGATAAAAAAATGGTGGATCACATCAGCCGCATCCCGTTAGATAATGACGATATACATAGCCTATAAAAGAATAGTATGAACAGGAAGCTTTTCAATATACTCAGTGCCTGCTTATTATGCAGTGTACCTGCTCTTGCCAACGGTCCGCAACCGCCATCAGAATTATCAGATCCTGTTGCAATGGTATTGCTGGTTGTAATAGGAGGACTATTGCTGGCGATAGGCATTCTTGGCAATGCCGTGATAGGAGCGATGGATATTTTCCGGGAGAAGATGAAGAAAGAATCCGGTAAGGCGCCGGTGACAACTGCGACACTGGCACTCCTCCTGGTATGCAGCAGCAGCGCGTTTGCGCAGGATGCTGCTGCTACTGCCAGTCCTTATTTCACCCGGTTATCATCCTCCAGTTTTTACCTGCTTATTTCCATCATTATACTGGAACTCGGCGTCATTATTTCTTTGTTGTTCGTGCTGCGGTTTCTCGTTGGCATCAAACGTAAACGCAAACCGGCTAAAGCAGTTGTACCGGGTAAGCCCCGCGTTTCCTGGCTGGAAAAGCTGAACAAAACACGGACCATCGACGCGGCGTCCGAAACAGAACAGGACATGGGCCACGATTTTGATGGCATCCGTGAACTGAATAATCCTACGCCACCCTGGTGGAAATGGAGTTTCATTTTCTGTATCTGCTTCGGTATTGTTTACTTCTGGCGTACAGAAATTTCTCACTCAGCGCCCGGCCAACTACAGGAGCTGGCGATGGCGGAAGAAAAAGCAGCTATTGCCAAAGAAGCATACCTGAAAAATGCAGCCAACAACATCGATGAAAATAATGTGAAACTATTGGAAGATGCCAATGACCTGGCTGCCGGACAGAAGATGTTCATCGCCAGCTGCGCGCCTTGTCATGGCCCGCAGGGACAAGGCGTTGTAGGTCCCAACCTGAGCGACGACTACTGGCTGCATGGCGGTAAACTAAACGAAATCTTCAAAACCATTAAATATGGAGTGCCGGATAAAGGGATGAAAGCATGGCAGGAAGATTTTTCACCTAAACAGCTGGCACAGTTAACAAGTTTTATCAAGTCTATCCAGGGTAGTAATCCTCCCAATCCAAAAGAGCCACAAGGCGCAAAAGAATAAGTAATGGAAGACAGTAATACATTCAGAGACAGTATAGCCACCGTTGATAAGCAGGGGAAGCGTAACTGGATTTTTGCACAGCGGCCAAAAGGTCGCTGGTACAATCTCCGCAGCATTCTCAGCATCTTTTATTTTAGTGTTTTTTTTAGTCTGCCGTTTATTTCCATAAATGGCAGACCCTTATTCCTGCTCAATGTGGTAGAGGGAAAATTCATTTTATTCGGTGCTATTTTCTGGCCGCAGGACTTCTTCATTTTCGGTTTGGCGATGCTGGCATTTATTCTCTTTATTGTATTATTTACCATGGCCTTTGGCCGCCTTTTTTGTGGCTGGATGTGCCCACAGACCATCTTCATGGAAATGCTGTTCCGCCGCATCGAATACTGGATAGAAGGCGATGCCGCTGCACAGCGGTTATTACAGCAACAGCCCTGGAATACCAACAAAATCATCCGTAAAACAGGCAAACAGCTGGCTTTTTTTGCCCTGTCCTTCCTGATCGCTAATATCTTCCTCGCTTACATCATCGGCGCCAAAGCGTTGGGAAAGATCATTGCCGAACCCTTGTCTCAGCATACCGGCGGGTTTATCGCCATTATTGCCTTCTCCGGGGTTTTCTATGGCGTATTTGCCTTCCTCCGCGAGCAGGTATGCACCATTGTATGCCCCTACGGCCGGTTACAGGGCGTTTTGCTGGATAAAAACTCTATACTGGTAGCCTACGACTACGAAAGGGGAGAACCCCGCGGAAAGTTCCGTAAAGACGATTCCAGGGCTGCCGGCGATTGTATCGACTGTGCCCAGTGCGTGAAAGTATGCCCTACGGGCATAGATATACGTAATGGCACCCAGCTGGAATGTGTCAACTGCACCGCCTGCATAGATGCCTGCGATCATATGATGGAGAAAACCGGCCGGCCGAAAGGGTTGATCCGCTACACTTCCGAAAACGGTATCGCCAAAAAGGAAAAGATCCGTTTTACACCCCGCCTGAAAACATACACCGCTATCCTCACCCTGCTGCTCGGCGCCATCACCTTTATGCTGTCCAGCCGCAAACCGGTAAGTGGTACCATCATGCGTACCGCCGGTATGCTGTACCAGGAACGGGGCAAGGATAGCATCACTAATCTTTACCGCATTAAACTGATTAACAAAACAACGCAGGACATACCACTGACACTGCAACTGGAAAATAAACCCGGACAAATAGAAGTGATAGGAAATGCCTTGATCCGGGTCAGGGCAGAAGGACAGGGGGAAGGCACCTTTTTTATTGTATTGCCGCTAACGGCCATACAAAACCGCAAATCATCCCTGTACATCGGCATCTATCAGGATCATAAAAAAATTGCCCGCATGCGTACCACGTTCCTCGGACCTGTACAATAAACGGACAGCTATCAATCACCTAAACACATTATCATGAACTGGGGACATAAGATCATCATCGTGTTTGTAGTATTTGCCGCAGGGCTTTTAACACTGGTCACCAAAAGCATGCGTACCAGGATAGATATGGTTACACCGGATTACTACGGCGAAGAACTAAAGTATCAACAGGTAATAGACGGCAAACAAAATGTACACCTGCTGTCTGCACCGCCGGCCATTTCCCGGCCGGATGAAAACATTACCATCACCTTTCCTCCCGAACTGCATCATGCGGCTATTACCGGCAAGATAAAATTCTATCGTCCTTCCGATTCGGATAAAGATGTGGAACTACCCTTAAGCCTCAACGACAGTGGACAACAAGTCATTGAGCGTCACCTCCTCAGCAAAGGACAATACCAGGTAAAGTTGCAATGGGAAAAAGACGGGAAACCGTTTTACCAGGAACAGTTTTTAAATATTAATTGATTTACGGATTTATTGATTTACGGATTTTGTTGAACCTTTTCCCGGAATACAAAATCTCAAAATCAATAAATCACAAAATTTGAAAATTCCAAAATGATCCTTACCGCTTTCATTCTTGGCTTCATCGGCAGTTTTCACTGCATTGGTATGTGTGGGCCTATTGCGCTCACATTACCGGTACAGCATCTTGACGGTAAAAGAAAACTGGCGGGTATCCTGCTGTACAATATTGGTCGGGTTAGTGCTTATGCATTGCTGGGGATGATATTTGGATGGTTAGGAAAACAATTTTACCTGGGTGGTTTGCAGCAATGGTTGTCTATTGCTACCGGTAGCCTGTTATTACTGATCGTATTGCTGAAGTATACCGGTTACCGTTGGATCAAACGCAGGCATCTCCCTAATATATTTGTTACAAAAATAAAATCGTCCCTGGCAACGCTGTTGCGCCGGCAGCAATTCCGGACACTGTATGCTATCGGCTTCCTCAACGGCCTGTTGCCCTGCGGACTGGTATACCTGGGTATTGCCGGTGCGGTAGCTACCGGTGAGATAGCAAAAGGAATGTTGTTTATGGCGGCCTTCGGCGCAGGTACATTGCCGGCTATGATGGCAGTTACCTGGTTCGGGCACCTGATCAGTATCGGTTTCCGTAACACCATGCGTCGCCTGATACCAATTATTGTTGTGATCATGGGCGTGTTGCTCATTATGCGCGGGTTAAACCTGGGCATTCCTTATATCAGTCCGGTCCTGTCGCCGGACACTGAAAAAGTTGTAGAAAGTTGTTGTCATAAAACATAAATTATCATGAACCTCATCCGCAAATACAATGTAGCTGCTCCCCGGTACACCAGTTATCCAACGGTACCCTACTGGGATGAAAACAGTTTCGACATACAGGAATGGAAAGCCCTGCTGAAAAAATCTTTCCGGGAATCCAACGATAAGGATGGTATCAGCCTGTATATCCATCTTCCGTTCTGCGAAAAGCTGTGTACTTACTGCGGCTGCAATAAATACATAACGGTTAATCATGCGGTGGAAGTACCCTACATACAGGCATTGCTCAAAGAGTGGCAACTCTATACAGCTACCTTCGGCGGGCGCCCCCGCATCCGCGAAATACACCTCGGTGGAGGTACGCCTACTTTCTTCAGCCCGGAAAACCTGACCCTGTTACTGGAAGGGATCTATAGCACTGTTGAACTATTACCGGATGCTTCCCTCGGCTTTGAAGGACATCCCGGCAACACCACACCGGAACACCTGCAAACACTTTTTAACCTCGGCTTCCGTCGTATCAGTTTAGGCATCCAGGATTTTGATCCACGCGTACAGGAGATCATCAACCGGATACAACCCTTTGATACCGTTGCAACTGTAGTAGCCAACGCCCGTAAAACAGGTTTCACGGCGATCAACTTTGACCTAATTTACGGACTGCCTTTGCAAACAGCATGCGGCATGCAGGACACCATCGACAAAGTGATGCAACTACGGCCCGACCGGATCTCTTTTTACAGCTATGCACATGTTCCCTGGATAAAAGGAGTGGGGCAACGTCGTTATTCAACAGCAGATCTTCCCAAAGATGAAGAAAAAAGACGCCTGTATGAACTGGGTAAACTATTGTTTGCCAGGAACGGATACGCAGAGATAGGGATGGATCATTTTGCATTGCCGGGTGATGAGCTGTTTACCGCCTGTAAAAAGGGGCAGCTGCATCGTAACTTTATGGGATATACGGTTTCGCATACCTCGCTGTTAGTGGGCCTGGGCTCATCTTCTATCGGTGATAGCCGCTATGCATATGCGCAGAATGAGAAGCAGGTAACGGCTTACCAGGAGATGGTCAACAAAGGATTGTTCCCTGTCGTTCGTGGTCATGTGCTGAGTAAAGAAGACCTGTTGTTGCGCGGTCATATTCATGACCTGATGTGCACCTTTGAAACATCGTGGTGTAAAGCAGATACCCAATGCGATGCCGTTATAGATGGGTTGCAAAGATTACAGGAACTGGAAAGAGATGGCCTGGTGGATGTGATCCCTGATAAAGTAGCGGTTACCAGTAAAGGAAGACCTTTTATCCGCAACATCTGTATGGCCTTTGATGCGCGCCTGTGGCGGCAGTTGCCGCAATCGGAATTGTTTAGCAAAGTCATCTGAGTAAGCGATATGGAACGCTATAAATTATGTTTAACGGAGTTGCAGGGGAGATTAAAAACGATGAACAGCCATTTGATCTTCCCGCAACTCAAAAAAATTTTAATTCGCATTCGATTTTAGTAAGAAAATTTCTCCTTTTTGTCTCATTCCTGGTCAAAAATCAAAAAAACAGCGCCGTTCCAATTTTGGGGCATGTCGATAAAAAAGATGAAAAAGCAGTCGTGTTTAAAGTGTGTTTTTTAGAGAGATAAAATATCGGTCGGCTGTAATGCTTTGTACCAGCGGGTTTCAGAGGCAATAAAAAAAGTCTGACCGTTGGAACAATCAGACTTTCTTGTTATGTGAATGGGTTAGTAAGTACAGGGAAACAAGATTCCCTACACAATATTAAAAAGAATTTCATGACAAAAGAAAAATTTTACAAAAAAATTTATTCACACCACTAAAATAATTGTGGATAACAGCAGTCTGAAAGTTTCCCCTTATCATCATCGTCCGACCATATTTTGATTATTGCTTTCTCTGATTTACTACCTTTGTCGCACTTTAACATTATTCAATCATTCATATCATGAAGTTCGAAGCACCTGTTGCAGTAACAGATATAGCGGCATTCATAGGCGCAGAGCTGGTTGGCAACAGCCAACTGATGGCTACCGGCCTCAATGAAATACATAAGGTAACCACAGGAGATATCTCCTTTGTTGACTTTGAGAAATATTATAACGCCAGTCTCCATTCTGCAGCAACGATTATCATCATTAACAAAAAAGTAGATTGCCCGGAAGGAAAGGCATTACTTGTACTCGATGATCCGTTTAGTGCCTACGTAAAACTGGTAAACCGTTTCCGTCCTTTTGAAGCGGCAACCAAAGTGATCAGCGACTCCGCCGTGATAGGAGCAGGTACGGTAATCCAACCTAACGTATTCATTGGCAATCATGTGCGTATTGGCAGCAACTGTTTGATCCATCCTAACGTCACTATTTACGACCACTGCATTATTGGTGATAACGTCATTATTCATGCAGGTACGGTGTTGGGAGCGGATGCTTTTTACTTCAAGAAAAGAGCCAACCGCGAAGTGATGTACGACAAAATGGTAAGCTGTGGCCGGGTAATCATTGAAGATGATGTGGAACTGGGTGCCGGTTGCACCATCGACAAAGGTGTAAGTGGTGATACGATCATCGGTCGTGGTACCAAACTGGATAACATGATCCATGTTGGTCATGGTACCGTAATCGGCAGGAACTGCCTGATCGCTGCCCAGGTAGGTATTGCCGGTAAAGTAACCCTGGAAGATAATGTAATCCTGTGGGGACAGGTAGGGATCAACAAAGACCTGACTATCGGAAAAGGTGCCATCATACTCGGACAAAGCGGCGTACCCGGAGATGTGGAAGGCGGTAAGATCTATCTCGGCTCTCCGATAGAAGAGGCTGGTGTTAAAAAGAAAGAATTCAACTGGGTAAGACGTATTCCCGAGATCTGGGAAAAAGTAAAAAACCTGTAGTACCTATCATATTGAAATAACGGATTACAAAATTGTAATCCGTTATTTTTAAAAAAACAGCTCCCGAAAATGAAGCGTCTCTCTGTATTATTATTATCGCTGTTATGCGCCTGTACCACTACTAAACATGTCTCCTCCCGGGATGCTTTATACAGTAATGAACAGGAGTGGAAAGTGAAGATCCGTGATGGCTGGCTTTCTGCTAAAACAATTGCATTTGGTCCTTACACTACTTCCTCCCGCAAAAACGGGGTTACGGATGCAATGGCGGTCAGCTTCATAAAAGACCCGAAGAATCCGTTCAGTTTTTATACTACCGGTAATGACGAACGTATCCTGGTACAAACCATGAACACCAACCTGGTCGCCTTCTCCAGCCGCCCTTTACCAACCCTTTTTAACGGCATCAGTCAGGACACGCCCATCTATTACACCTTGATAAACGGCAGCGGAAATGACCCGCTAAAACGCTGGGAAATGGTATTGAGAACGTCTTCCTACATGGAGCTGAATGACAACAAACCGGCAGGCATATTACGCTCACCCACCACAGATATCCGCATCACTGCGCACAACCGTTTTGGTAAGGTTAATTCCTACGAAAAGATCTGTTATGAGTTCCAGTACCGTGGACAACCCGTAGCGGCAGTAATGCCGGGCGAAAATCCACGCGTATGGGTAAGTAAGGATACCGATGCAGCTACCGCAAAAACACTGGCCGCTGCCATTGCTGCGTTATTGCTGAAGTAATGTTCAGGAGGTTTATTATTGCTGTACCGCCTTTTCTTTGATAAAAGCAGCAGAGATCTCTGCGATCGTTTGCTTCAATGGCCGGAAGCTGAAACCAGGCAGGAAGGAGAGGACCTTACTGTGATCATAATACACTTTGAGTTGTGCGGTGCGGGCAGTTTCTTTCGTTACCAGCGGAGGTTTACCGGTAATCATTCCTTTCACTTTTTCCAGACGCCATACTACTTCGGCTATCCATGGTTTTACGGCAATATGCGGCGGCTTTTTACCCAGTGCGTGCGCCATTTCCGTGAATAGCTGCTGATAGTTCCAGTTGTCTGCCGAGAGGATAAACCGCTCTCCGCTGATACTGCTGTCCATCAGTTGGATCATCACGTTTGCCACATCTTTTACATCTACAAAACCATTCACTCCCAGTGTATAGAAAGGAAATTCTTTCCAGGCGCTTTTCAACAAGGCGCCGGAGCCATCTTCCCAGAAGCCTGCACCTAAAATAATGGAAGGATTAACGATCACGGCATCGAGCCCTTCGGCAATGCCTCTCCATACTTCCATCTCTCCCTGGAATTTGCTGATACTGTACTGAGAGTTATTGCGACTGTCTTCCCATTCGCAATCTTCATCTACAGGGGCATTCTCTTTCGCCCTGCCGATGGACGCTACGGAGCTTACATACAGGAGTTTTTGTACGCCGGCATCCAATGCCATGTTCACCACATTGGCGGTGCCTTCTGCATTCACCTTTAGCAGGTTGTTACGGTCACCGGGTTGAAAAGAAACGATGGCCGCACAGTGATATACCTGCGTAATACCCACCATGGCATCTTCCAGTGAAGGCACATCCAGGATATCTCCCGGCACCCATTCTATTTTATCAGCAAGGTCCTGCAACCGCGGCGAAGGTTGTTTGCGGCACAAGGCTCTTACAGGCTTACCTGCATCGACCAGCGACCGTATTAAATGACTCCCTAAAAAACCTGTACCGCCGGTTACTAAAATCATGAAGACTAAATTCGTTTTACGTATGAAGACCCAAAAATAAGTATTCCCCCTTACTTCTATCTGTAAAAGGTATTATTGTTCATACCTGTAAAATCCCAATCCTGTTTTACGTCCCAGCTTACCGTCTTTTACCCTTTGCTCCTGCAGGATATTGGGTTTAAAACGCGGCGCCTGTGCGAATGCATTATACAACGACTGCGTTACTGCAAGGTTCACATCATTGCCGATCAGGTCCATCAAAGCAAAAGGGCCCATCTTAAAACCGGCGCTTTCCAGCAACTGGTCAATGGTGCTGAAGTCGGCCAGCCCCTGTTCTGCCAGGTGCATCGCTTCCAGGTAATAATGCCTGGCTACCCGGTTTACAATAAATCCGGGGGCATCTTTTACACGCACCGGGATCTTCCCCAGTTGTAAAGCCAGCTCATAAATGAACGATGCTGCTTCGGGCGCTGTTTGTACACCGGAGATCACCTCTACCAGCTTCATGATATGCGCAGGATTAAAAAAGTGCATTCCCACCACACGGGTAGGGTTAACAGCTATAGCTGCCGACAGGTCAGAAACCGATAAAGAAGAAGTATTGGTAGCAAAAATAGTGTCGGGTGTATTGATGGCCGCCAGTTGATTAAACAGGGCTGTTTTGGCAGTTATCCGCTCTACAATAGCCTCTATAATCACATCTGCCACACAGTCTTCCATCACAGTAGTAAAAGAGAGGCGTTGCAGGATATCCTCTCTTCCGGCGGTGGTGAGCCGGCCTTTTTCAACAGCGATCCCCAGGCTTCTTTCAATTTGTGCCTTTGCCTTGTCGAGCCCTGTTTGCTGTATATCAAACAACACGGTATTAAAACCGCTGGAAGCCGCCACCTGTGCTATCCCCGCACCCATTGTGCCGGCGCCACATACTGCAATAGAATGCATCATCATCATGGAGGATTTTGGGATTTGCTGATTTTGGAATTTTTTGATTTAAACTCCAGCGTTGGATGTATCCCGGAACCAAATCGCAAATCAAAAAATTCCAAAATATTTACACTGCTCCCTGGAATTGCTCCAGGAAACGGGTGTCGTTCTCGGAGAACAGGCGTAAGTCCTTGATCTGGTACTTCAGCATGGTAATACGTTCTATCCCCATACCAAAGGCAAAACCAGTATATTTCTCCGGATCTATGCCGCAGTTGGCCAATACTTTGGGGTGCACCATACCACAACCTAATATTTCCACCCAGCCGGTTTGTTTACATACGGAACATCCGGTACCGCCGCAAATAAAACAGGATATATCCATTTCTGCGCTGGGCTCTGTAAAAGGAAAGTAGGAAGGACGGAAGCGGATCCCTGTATTTTCGCCAAACATCTCTTTCACAAAATGGTAAAGCGTTTGTTTCAGGTCTGCAAACGATACATTTTCATCTATATACAATCCTTCTACCTGGTGGAAGAAGCAGTGTGCACGGGCAGAAATGGTTTCGTTGCGGTATACTCTTCCCGGGCTGATGATACGGATAGGCAGTTTGCCTTGTTCCATCACCCTTACCTGGGCGGAAGATGTTTGTGTACGTAACAGCCAGTCAGGATTCTTGCTGATAAAGAAGGTATCCTGCATATCACGCGCAGGATGGTTTTCCGGCAGGTTCAATGCAGTAAAGTTGTGCCAGTCATCTTCAATTTCCGGTCCGTCTGCAATGGTAAAGCCGAGGCGTTCAAAAATGCGGATAATTTTGTTCCGTACCAGGCTGATAGGATGGCGGGTGCCCAGCCTGTGCGGTGCTTCCGGCAATGTATAATCAACAGCTGAAGTATCCGCGCCGGTAGCTTCTTTCAGCTCACCAAACTGATCGTAGCGCGATTCTGCCAGTTGCTTGAATTCATTCAGGATCTGTCCGAATTCTTTCTTACGGTCGTTAGGTACCTGCTTCATTTCCCCAAACAGGGCTTTCACGATACCTTTTGTACCCAGAAATTTTATGCGGTATTGTTCCAGATCGGCCGCGTTTGCGGGCGTAAAAGCCGCTATTTCCTGTTTATAAGTTGCTATTTGCTGTACTAACTGTTCCATAAAGAACAAAGATAAGCCATAAATTAATTATGGAAGTCGCCTTCAGGGAATTACAGCTGCCGTAACGGCTAAAAAATCAGCTTATATCCAACACCCCTGATATTCACGATCTGTACACGGGTGTCTTCTTTCAGATAACGGCGCAGCTTCGTAATAAAAACATCCATGCTCCGGGCATTGAAAAAATTATCATCTCCCCAAAGGTCCAGTAGCACTTTTTTCCGTTCCATCACATCGTTTTTATTATCGTACAGCCGGCGCAGTATTTCCGCCTCCCGGTGGGAGAGAAACTCGGTGGTATTATTGCGGGTAAGCGTTTGCTTGGCGTAGTTAAAGATGTATTGTCCTATCACCACAGAGCCTTCTTCCATTTCCCGCACGGCCGGATGGTCACTGAAACGTTTCAGCAACGCCTTGATACGTACAATCAGTTCATCCATACTGAAAGGCTTTTTCAGGTAGTCATTGCCCCCGAGCTCGAAGCCTTTTACCACATCTGCTGTCTGCGATTTTGCGGTGAGATAGATGATCGGCGTAAATTTATCCAGCTTGCGGATCTCGGCGGTTACGGTAAACCCGTCCATGTTGGGCATCATAATATCAAGTACCACCACATCGGGATGCTCCTGCTGATAAAGACGCAGGCCCTCTTTCCCGTCTGATGCATACAGCATCTCAAAACCCCTCATTTCCAGGCTGTCTTTTACGATCTGACCCAGCTGCAACTCATCTTCTATCAGTAATACTTTTGCCATAACCTAATTTTTAAAACCTCACTTATGCTGTTGGAATAGAAATGATAAATTCTGTGCCCTTATCCTGTTCGCTATGCACCCGGATAGTTCCCCCATGCATTTCAACGATTTTCTTTACATAACTTAAACCCAGTCCGAAGCCTTTTACATTGTGCAGATCTCCGGTAGGTACCCTGAAAAATTTATCAAAAATATTCTCCTGGTAAATCCTGGGGATGCCGATACCACTATCCTTTACCCTGATCTTTAACTCCCCGTTTTCCACCTTGCACTGGATATACAGCTGTACCTGGTCCCGCGAATATTTGATGGCATTATCCACCAGGTTATTGATCGCGTTGGACAAATGCGTTTTATCCACGAATACGGTTTCTCCGGATAAATTATTGTCAAACCGTAACTGCAATGGTTTTGTTGCTTTCAACTGATGACTGGAGAGGATATAATCAATCACTTCATTCAGATCAGTCTCTTCTTTGAACAGTTCAATATCCTCTTTCTCTTCCGCTGCAATATGCAATACTTTTTCCACCAGGTCAGATAAACGTTGCAGTTCATTTTTGGAGATATCCAGGTAAGCCTGTGTTTTACGCTGATCGCTGAGTGCATTAAAGTTCTGCATAGCTTCTACTGCTGCAGAAACGGTAGCAATCGGCGTTTTAAGCTCATGCGTCATGTTATTGATAAAGTCGTTCTTAACTTCCGACAATTTCTTTTGCTTCAGGATGGTACGCAACATATAAACGAAGCAAAGCGTAGTAAGCACCAGCAACACCACCGAGGTGAGTAATGTCCAGATCATTTTCTGTAAAATGAACTGTAACGGTGAATCAAAGCTGGCTTGTACAAACAGGTTGCTGGCCGGGTTAAAAGGTACCTTCGATGTTTGCCGGGGCACTCTCCGCCGGATGCTGTCGCGGAAGCTCTCTCTTTCAAATCCCCTGTAATTCATGTGAAAAGTATCCAGGCGATAAGAAGTGGCAATCTGCCGGTTGTTGAGTTCACCACGAAAAATAGAGTCCAGTTTTTTTAAATTGATGCTATCATTATGGGTGTTGGTGATCAGAAATTCAGAGATCTGCCGTGCAAGGGTATCTGCATAAATGCGCGCCGGAATATCTCCCGGTAAATTAACGGAATCCTCCCGCAGACTATCAGGTAGCGGTGTGTTGCCGCCACGCATCCTTAGCTGATGCTTGCCTTTTACCAGTAATTTCGCCCTGGCAGAATCCTTCTCCCTGCTGTAGTAACGCGCATATCCGCGCACATCCGAAAACTGCCGGTGCACGTCTGCAAACTGCCGGCTGAATACCGCCGAACGCAACGCCTCATTGATCTCTTTATTAAACTGCTCCTCACGTATACGATAGGAATTATATAACCAGTACCCCTGGAAAAGAAATATTCCCAGGATACAGCTCGACATGAGGATAAGGATGTTGATGATTCGTTGTCGCATTAATATTCTTTATATCCTTACAAAACTATCCATTCCACCCGGAAAGGGAATAAATACTTAACAGTAATTAACAGTAAATAAGGAAGATTAACGGTAGAAAGTAAGTATTAACAGTAAATAACAGTAAATAAAGCTTTTTAACCTAAAAACCGGCACGGAAGAGGGACTTTTGTATAAAAAAAGAATATTATGAAACATCTATCCAGCTTTATATTTACCGCGGCAGCACTGCTGCCTTTTACTCAGCCGCTGTTTGCACAGCAGTCGGGTGTAATTGAATACGAAGTAACTGCTAAAACAGACCCCAACCGCATGCGCGGCTTCCAGCGCGATGGCGACGATGCATCAGAAAGACCTGATGTGATCACTTTTAAACAAACCTTTACGTTTAACAACAACGTCGGCAAACTGGCTACTGAGCGTCCTGATTTTGGCGACAGAAGACCACAAAGACAACGGCGCGACAGCTCCGCACAAGGCCCGCGCCGGATGGGAATGGGCGGCCGTGGAAACAATGCGCAATACATCGACCTGGCAAATAAAAAATATCAACAGGTTTTTTCCACCTTCGGTGATGATAAGAAAACATATTACACAGAAGAAGATTTTCTCATAGGCACCAATAGCAAACCCGGAGATAAAACAAAGAAAATAGCAGGATATGCCTGCAAAAAAGCAACCATACAGTTGAAAGACGACACTTACACCGTATGGTATACCACCGATCTCCCGTTCAGCTTTTCGCCGATAAATGGTTTATTACCGGAAAGCAAAGCTGTAGTATTATCTGCCGAAGGCAGCAAACGCTCTTTTGTTGCAAAAAATGTGAGCCTGAAAGCAGTCACAGATGCAGATCTTAATATACCTGCCGGCGCAGAAAAAGTAAGCCAGGAACAAATGAGAGAGATCAGAAAACAGGAGATGGAGAAATTTCGTAAACGTCAACCACAACAGTAAATAATTCTTCTATCTTACCTTTTTCTGTTAATCTTATTATGAAGAAAATTATAAAACTATTGCTGGTACTGGGTTTGGGCATCTTACATGCCCAGGCCCAAACGCCACAAGGAAAGATCAAAGGCCAACTGACAGACCAGAAGACCAAAGAAGCTATGCCTGCTGCTACCATCGTATTGCTGCATGCAAAAGATTCTACGGTTGCCAATACCGCATTGACAAATGACAAAGGAGATTTTGAAATCGACGGCGTAGCTGACGGCGCATACCGGCTCTACATCAGCTTCCTCGGCTACAAAGCCATCAATAAACCCATACAGATCAATGCTGACAATAAACAGGTATCCCTCGGTAATATCACGATGGAACTCAAAGGCGTTGACCTCAACACCGTAGAAATACTGGACGAAAAACCACCCATTGTAGTTAAAAAAGATACCCTTGAATTTAATGCAGATGCCTTCAAAACCCGCGAAAATGCAGTAGTAGAAGACCTGCTCAAAAAACTCCCCGGCGTAACCGTAGATAAAGACGGCGTTATTACCGCCCAGGGCGAAACCGTTACCCGGGTACTGGTAGATGGCAAACCATTTTTTGGAAATGATCCCAAGCTCGCCACCAAAAACCTGCCCGCCAACATCATCGATAAAGTACAGCTGATCGATAAAAAATCTGATCAGGCAGAGTTCACCCAAATTGATGACGGGCAAACAGAAAAAGCCATCAATATTGTTATCAAAAAAGATAAAAATAAAGGCGTCTTTGGCCGCGCTACCGCGGGCTATGGAACAGATGACCGTTTCGGCGGATCACTCAGCCTTAACCGCTTCAACGCCAGCCAGAAGATATCACTGCTCGCTGGTGGCAACAACGTCAACAATATGGGCTACACCGCACAGGATCAGATAAGCTTCAGTGGCGGCGGTGGTGGCGGTGGACGAGGAGGTGGTGGTGGCCGTGGCGGCGGAGGCGGTAACTCCATACAACAAAACCTGGGCGGCAGTAGTGGCAGTGGTATCACCCGCAACTGGAACGCCGGTCTTAACTTCAACCAGGACTTTAGCCCAAAACTGACCGTCAACGGCAGCTATTTTTACAATGATACTAAAACGGATGTCGCGCAAAAAAGTGCCCGTCAGAATTTCCTGGCAGACTCCAGCTCGTACTATAACAATACCTCGGCATCACAGACAGATAACAGCAATAACCGTATAGCTGCAAGGGTAGAGTATAAGATAGATTCCATGCACTCGCTGATCTTTTCCCCCACGTATTCTTTTACCAACGGGAACAGCTATTCCATGAGCGACTATCAGTCTTTAAATAACAACAAGGATACAGTAAACAAAGGCACTTCCTTTAACGACGGTCATGGCAACATGCAGAACCTCGGTGGTAACCTCTTGTTCAGAAAGCGGTTCAAAAAGCCAGGGCGCTCACTCAGTGCCAACTTCAGCTATAACAACAACATCAGCGATCAGGAGAATTATAATAAATCAAACACCACTTTCTTTAATGCAGACGGCTCACAAAATACAACCGTCTTCAATCAACGCAACGACATCAACACTACCAGCCGCAACGCCGGTATAAACCTGACTTACACAGAGCCGCTGTTTAAAGACCGCTACCTGGAAGTGAATTATGGTCTTACAAAATATAACAGCAACAGTACAAAATATACGTATGATTTTAATGATGGCAAAGATACCTACGACAAGCTGAACGACTCACTGAGCAACGCTTTCACCAATAGTACACTGAACCAACGGACAGGTCTTGCCCTACGCACCATTAAACTGAAATATGACTACTCACTGGGTGTAAATATTCTTTTTAACAACCTGGATAATATAACACACTCCTTCAGAACACAACAGGACAGCCTCATACAACAGCGTACCGTTAACTTTTCACCGAATGCATCTTTCAACTATACATTCGCTAAAAACAAACGCTTACGTATTAACTACAACGGTGCTACGCAGCAGCCTACTGTACAGCAATTGCAACCAGTACCGGACAACAGTAATCCGCTGTACATTCAGTTGGGTAACCCCGACCTGAAACCGGCGTACAACAACAGCCTGAACATACGATATAACCAGTTTAACAACATCACTTACCGGGGTTTATTTACCTCCCTTACCGGCTCATTCGGGAGTAATAAAATTATCAACTCTACAGTTCTCGATAGTCTCGGTAGACAAATCAGTAAACCGGTAAACGTAAATGGTTATTACAATGTGCGGGGTATGGTGCATAATTCCATCCCGCTGTCGCAAACACCTGGTCAGAACCTGAATACAGGAACCTCCGTCAGCTACGGCCGCGATGTAAACATTACCAACGGCTTGCTTAACTACGTTAATAAATTACAGCTGTCGCAATCTGCCAGCGTAAACTATATGTACAAAGAATTGCTGGATGTATCGGTAGGAGGAAGTGTGAGCTATAACTCTACGAGGTATACGTTAAAGCAAACCAATAATACCAACTACCTGGACTATAGCGCCAACCTGGATTTCAACATTAATCTGCCCTATGGTTTTATGCTGGGCAGTGATGTTACCACTACGCTGAACAGGGGTCGTGCAGCAGGATACAACCTGACCTCCACTATGTGGAATGCCAATATATCAAAGTATGTATTTCCTAAAAAACAAGGGATGTTCAAGATCCAGGGCTTCGACCTGTTGAGACAATATGTGAGTGTTTCCCGGAATGTAAACGATAACTATATTGAAGATGTACAGACCAATGTACTGCAACAATATTTTATGGTAAGCTTCACTTACTTCCTGAATAAATTCGGTGGAAATACAAAAGGAGGAGAGAACAGGGGCATGCGGATGGGTATGCCCAGAGGTGGTGGAATGGGAAGACCGGGAAGATTCTAAAACATTTAGGAATTTTTTGATTTACGGATTTAGTTATTTTGTTTCAAAATAAGATATACCACTGAAACAAAATAACTAAATCCGTAAATCAAAAAATCCCTAAATGGACATGGTTCTTCTTCCAGCCCATATCCTTTTCAATGCCCAAGCGAGCGTAAAGGAAGGAATGATATCTGTTCCGGGGAACAGTTCCTCCAGAAAATTGAAAACACTTCCGAAAGTACCGAGTGAACCGCCAAACATGCGATAGAAAATAATGGCCGAAATGGGCGCCCATACAAGATCACTCACGTCGCCTAAAACAGGAAATGCGTAACTGGCGCATCCTATAAGATCCATTAAGATACAGATCCACAAACTGGGAGTATATTTCTTTTCCATATCCACCTCCGCTTTTTCAATACCTATAAACAAATTACTTACCAAAGTATAAAATCTACCTGCAAATTACTTTATTTCCGCGGTGGGAGCGCAGCCAGATCTATGCAAAACATAAATTCCGTATATCCACGTAAATCCGGGATAATTTGCAACCCCTGGGCTTGCAACTCCGCGTTATTTCAGCTAAATTGATCTCAATTTAAAAAGCACTCACTTTATGCACGAGGAAAACTCACGCCGCGATATGATCAAAAAAGTAGCTACTATGGCCCTGGCATCCACTGCTTTATCATCTCTCTCCAACCGGGTATCTGCACACGACAATGCCGTAGGAGAGCACCTGAAAGGGAAAATCAACCACTCCGTATGCGCCTGGTGTTATAAAATGCCATTGGACGAACTCTGTAAGGCTGCCAAAGAAATCGGCATCCCCTCCATTGACCTGGTGGCCCCGGCAGAATTTCCCATTCTGAAGAAACATGACATGATTTCCGCCATGGTGGCCTCCAACAGTCCCGATTGGGGCATCACCCGTGGTTTCAATATGGTAGCCCATCACGAAAAGCTGGAAGAACATTTCAAATACCATATAGACGAAACCGCCAAAGCCGGCTTCACCAACCTGATCTGCTTTTCCGGTAACCGCAATGGCATGGACCCGCAACTGGGCATTGAAAACTGCACCAAGGGCCTCCAACGCATTATGGGGTATGCTGAAAAGAAAAAAGTGGTCCTCGTTATGGAACTACTCAACAGTAAAGTGGATCACCACGACTACCAATGCGACCATACCGCGTGGGGTGTAGAACTATGCAAATCAGTGGGCTCTCCGAACTTCAAGCTCCTTTACGATATTTATCATATGCAGATCATGGAAGGCGATGTAATCCGCAACATCCGCGAAAGCCACCAGTACTTTGCTCATTACCATACCGGTGGAGTACCGGGCCGCAATGAAATAGACGAAACACAGGAACTTTACTATCCGGCCATCATGAAAGCGATTTATGACACCGGCTTCAAAGGCCACGTGGCACAGGAGTTTATCCCTGCCCATGCAGATAAAATTGCTTCGCTGAAACAGGGTGTACAAATTTGCGACATCTAAACCAGGATTAGCAGGATAAAAAAAGATTAACAGGATGGGTGTTATGTTTTAATTCTCCCGAATTATTACTCAACATAACACCCATCCTGTTAATCTTTTTTTATCCTGCTAATCCTGGTCAGTGTTTCCAGTCCTGGCGCAGCACTCCCATCACCACCATATCCACATATTGTCCGTGGAGTTTGGCGCTATGGCGTAAGATCCCTTCCCTGGCAAATCCCAGCTTAATGGGAATCTGGCCGCTGCGTTCATTCTGTAATACGAAGCGGATCTCTATTTTATTCAAACGGAGTTTCTTAAATGCAAAAGTGATGAGTGCTTTACAAGCGGCAGTAACGATTCCTTTGCCCTGAAAAGGCTCTCCGATCCAATATCCTACCTCTGCTTTCTGTAGTTGATGATCCCATCCATGTAAATCCAATACACCACAAAACTCTTGCTGATACCATATTCCCAGCGCAACGGCTTCCTGTTCTTCTGCTTTGCGCAGCATCAGTTGTATAAAACGCAGACTATGTTCTTCATTGGTATTATAATCTACCCAGGGTAAAAATTTGCGCAGACTTTTACGGGAGGAATCCAGCTGTTTATATACAAGTGGTGCATCCTGCAATTGCAGTTGCCGTAAATAGATGCTGTCATTAACAGGTACTTCGAACATAGCTGGGTTTAAAAACGGCATTAAACGTACAAAAAAATTGCGAATCAGGCCATGGATTTATACAATTAGCCTGATTAGCGAAGATAGAACGGATCATACTTTTACCCGCCCTGATCTTCACTAATCAGGCTAACCACATAAATCAGCGGTCTAGTTATTTGTTAACAACTGCCGCTTACCCATATCCTTCACTACTTCCTGTGCATATAATACCGCCATTCTTTCTGTAGTGGGCGGGTCAAAAGATCGTGATTGCACGGAATACAATAGCTTACCGCTTTGCAGATCATACAAATTGCCTTCCCATTGATATTTGGTACTATAAGTAATATATCCACCCGGAGCATACATTCTTGAATACCAGCTGGAATAGTAAGGCCAGAAGCCATAATAACCATAAGGCTGATACATATAGCCTGGAACATAATTCTTTTCCCTGCCCTTATCCAGCATGACAATCGTCATTACCTGGTTTACATCGCTGCCCTGTAACTTGCTGACCACCTGCTTTTCACCCATTTTACCAAACTGTTGTGGTCCGTATTCCTTTAATGCAGATACCGCATTGTAGCCTTTCTTCCTTAACTCGGAAACAGTATAGGTTTCCATCTGACTCCTTAAGGCACGGTCTTTCGCAGGAACCAGCGCCATCACCATTATTTTCTGATCCTTCTGCAATTGCTGTGCATCATTTCTACGCCACGATGATGTTACTTTGGTACTCGTACAGGCTGACGTGGCCATTATTGCCAGTCCTGCCATTATTAAACCCAGCTTTTTCATGGTCCCTCCTTATTTTGATTAGTTAGTACCTGTTAGACGTACAGAGAAAGGATTTGTAACACCTGAAAGCGGGTTTTAACAATTTATTCACCAAGATGGACCAAGATTTAACAGATGAACGGATTTAAAGGATTTAAAGCGGGTATTATTTTTTTGTGAGATAAAAAAATTAGCGAAGATAAAAGCGTATTATGCTTTCATCTTCGCTAATTATTTAAATATATATAATAATCTGTCTAATCTCTAAAAAACCTGTCCCATCCTGATAATCCTCAAAATCCGTTCAATCCTGGTCAGTAGTTGATCACTTGTTCTTCAATAACTGCAGGAACCTCTCTGAACTCATATAACTGTGTACGTAACTGCGGCTCAAAACCAGCTTCTTTAATAGCCTCCTGCATAGAAAGGTAGGTAAAGCGGTGAGGGGCGCCGGCGGCACTTACCACGTTTTCTTCGATCATAATAGAACCGAAATCGTTGGCGCCTGCATGCAGGCAAAGTTGCGCTACCTGTTTACCTACTGTTAGCCAGGAAGCCTGGATATTTTTAATATTCGGCAACATGATACGGCTCATGGCAATCATCCGGATATATTCTTCGGAGGTGGTCATGTTATGCACGCCACGGATTTTTGCCAGCAGGGTATCCACATCCTGGAAAGTCCATGGAATAAAGGCGGTAAAGCCATAATGACCTTCCGGTTTCTCACTTTGCACCTGCCGGATAGCTGCGAGGTGTTCAAAGCGTTCCAGCACAGTTTCTACGTGTCCGAACATCATGGTAGCGGATGAAGCGATGTTCAGCTTATGCGCTGCACGCATCACGTCCAGCCATTCCTGTGCGCCGCATTTTCCTTTGGAGATGAGCCTGCGTACACGATCATTGAGAATTTCAGCACCGGCGCCGGGTAAACTGTCCATACCCGCTTCCTTCAGCGCACGCAATACTTCAATATGCGTGCTCTTTTCCAGTTTGGTGATATGCGCTACTTCCGGGGGCCCAAGTGTGTGCAGCTTTAATGTAGGATACAGCTGCTTTAACTCCCTGAAAAGAGTGGTATAAAAACTGAGTCCCAGTTCAGGATGATGGCCGCCTTGCAGCAGCAGCTGGTCACCGCCAAACTTGAGCGTTTCTTCTATCTTGCGTTTGTATTCGTCTATGCCAGTAATATATGCTTCCGCATGCCCGGGAATACGATAAAAATTGCAAAACTTACAGTTGGCTGTGCACACATTGGTGGTGTTCACATTCCTGTCTATCTGCCAGGTTACCTTTCCATGTGGTACCTGTTGTTTCCGTAATTCGTTGGCAATATGCATCAGTTCAGCCAGCGGTGCATTTTCAAATAAGTATACACCTTCTTCTGCTGTCAGAAATTCGAAATGCTGTGCCTTTTGGTATAAATCCTGAAGTTCCATATGCTTTTTTTCATCCCTGAATAACCAGGCAAAGGTAGTATTTCGCCGATTAACAGCCTGTAATAAAAATATTTTATACGACGGTTTTTAAATGTTAAATTTATATAAATACGATACTCCCTGCATCCCGTGTATGCTTAAACCAAATCTGTTTTGTTCATTACTGCTGCTGCTTGTAGCCTCCGCCGGTACCTTTCAGAATGCAATAGCCGGAAATGCCACGTTAGAAAACGATAGTACCAGGGAATCCGTGCTTATCACCCGCTTCCATTTTAAACAATACTATGGAGGGGTAGTGATCATACAGGCGTTGCTCAGTAATATACCGGATACCCTCCAGTTTATCCTGGACACCGGAAGCGCCGGCATCTCCCTGGATACAAGCACATGCGTGCGACTGGGAATCAAACTAACCCCTACTGATAAAATAGTCAAGGGCCTCGGCGGTTCCAAACCCGTATCGTTTGCCATGCACCATTCCCTGAAACTGCCTGGCCTCCGGATCGACAGTCTCGATTTTCATATCAACGACTATGAACTTATCAGCCAGGTATACGGTATACAGATAGATGGGATCATCGGCTACAGCTTTCTCTCCCGGTACATCGTTACGGTAGATTATGATACGGAAGAAATTATCGTCTACAGTAAGGGAAAATTTAACTATCCCAGGGGAGGACAACTGCTCAAACCTTCTCTCACCCAGATTCCCCTGGTATCTGCCCCTTTGAGGAACAACAAAAAGACCATCAACAACCGTTACTATTTCGATACCGGTGCAGGTATGTGCCTCCTGTTGTCTACCCAGTTTGTGAAAGACAGCAGTGTATTCAGCAACTCAAGGCGCAGTAAGAAAATTATCCAGACAGAAGCCCAGGGACTTGGCGGCAAGATGCAGATGTCGCTTACCACTATCCAGGAGTTCCGTATCGGCAACTATGCTTTCCGGAATGTGCCTACTTATATTTTTGATGATGTTACCAATGTTACTGCCTATCCTTTTCTTGGAGGTATGATCGGCAATGATTTGCTGCGGCGGTTCAATATCACCCTCAATTACGGCAAAAAGGAAATATTTCTCATGCCCAATACGCATTACAGGGATATGTTTGATTACTCCTACACAGGACTGATCATTTACCTGATCGATGGCAGGGTAGAAGTAACCGATATCATCAAAGGTTCTCCGGCAGAAAAAGCCGGCTTCAAAAAAGGAGATATAATCATGGCGGTCAACAATAACCTGGGGGCTAATCTGCAGCTATTCCGCGAGCTGCTGAAAAATATCGGTACCCGCGCAGTGATCCTCATTAGCCGGGATAATGACCTGCTCATTAAAAAATTGCCAATAAAAAGTATTCTTTAGCGTTATTTGTGGCATGTGGCGTTTCTTAGGGATTGTAATTGTGTTTTTCTGCCATGCTGTAGTACCTGCCGGTGCACAGCGTAAAAATACGTCTGCGGAAGTGGACAATAAGAAACCCGTAGCGGTGATCCCTTTCAAACTGATAGATAAACATGTTGTCATCCCGGTACTCCTTTCCGGGAGCATTGATACCCTTCATTTTATTTTTGATTCCGGCGCGGAAGTCACCATCCTGCATACACGTATCGCCGAAAAATTACAGCTAAAAAGTGGGCGGGAAGCCTTTATGAGCGGTAGCAACAACGGCATGATTAAAGTGCCGGTAACTACTTTAAACGCCCTTTACCTGAAAGAAATACGGCTCCCTTACGTCAGCGCCTATCTCGAAAACCTGGATGCACTGGGACCTATAGACGGCGTGATAGGCGTAGCTTTGCTCAAATCCTACATCGTAAAAATAGACTACCGGCAACAGCAAATAACCCTGTTCCGTAACGGTAAAACGCCTATTGGCAATACCGGCCGGCTGCTTCACTTTCAGCTCAATTTCAGCACACCGGTCATTGATGCCGCTATCCAATTGCCTGATGGCCGCTCCTTACCCGGGCACTATCACGTCACCACCGGCGGAGATTATGGCATCCTGTTTAACTGGGCTTATGTAGATAAAAACAAACTCAACACCGCCTTACCCACCATCGATACAGACAAGGTGCAGGATATGATAAAGATCCTCTACTATATCAACAGCAGCATTCCCTTACTCCAGCTGGGCGGACATGATATCAAAAATGTTCCCGTCAGTTATTGCAAAGATGTAGACGATGTAGGCGTATTTACAGAAGTGGCCGGCGCTATTGGCTACGATATCTGGAAACAGTTTACCCTCACAATCAACTACAACAAAAAAGAACTCTATCTGGAATAAATACGCGCAACGGGCCCGATTCGTAAATTTTTCCCCTATTTTTACCTTTACACAACAATCATATTATGATTCACTATAATAAATTTACGTTAGCTAATGGGCTGCGGGTAATCGTTCACGAGGACCATACCACTCCCATGGCTGTACTAAACGTACTGTACGACGTAGGAGCGAGAGATGAAAATCCGGAACAGACAGGCTTTGCTCACTTATTTGAACACCTGATGTTTGGAGGGTCCATTAATATCCCGGAATATGATGAACCCTTGCAGATGGCGGGCGGAGAAAACAACGCCTACACCACCAGTGATCTTACCAACTACTATATTCAGCTCCCGGCAGAAAATATTGAAACCGCCTTCTGGCTGGAAAGTGACCGGATGTTGTCGCTCGCATTTGGCGAAAAAAGCCTGGATGTACAACGTAAGGTCGTTTCTGAAGAGTTTAAGGAACACTACATCAACAAACCATATGGTGATGTATGGCATAAAATGCGCGAGCTGGCCTACTCCACACATCCTTATCGCTGGATGACCATAGGGAAAGAACTATCACATATTGAAAACGCTACCCTGGAAGATGTAAAAGCCTTTTTCTTTAAATTTTACAGACCAGCCAACGCGATCATTTCAGTAGGAGGCAACATCACCACCGAACAGGTGAAAGTACTGGCAGAGAAGTGGTTTGGCGACATTCCTTCCGGTGATAAATATCTCCGTAACCTGCCGGCAGAACCGCCGCAACCAGCGCCGCATAAACTGGAAATAAAAGCTAAAGTACCCCTGGACGCATTGTATAAATGCTACCACATGTATGCCCGTGAGGACAAACGCTATTATGCTGCTGATCTTATCTCCGATATCCTCGGTGGTGGCAGTTCTTCCCGCTTACACCAGGTACTGGTAAAAGAGAAAAAAATGTTCAGCAATATCGACTGTTATCATTTCGGCAGCCTGGATGCCGGTTTACTCACCATCGAAGGCAAACTGGTGAAAGGCGTAAAAATGAAAGATGCCGAAAAAGCTATTCAGATAGAACTGGAAAAACTGCAAAGTGAAATCATCACCGACAGAGAATTGCAGAAAGTAAAGAACCGCGTTGAAAGTATGCTCGCTTTTGAAGACATGAGCTTACTCAATCGTGCCAACAACCTCGCATTTTATGAACTGCTCGGCGATGCCGCATTAATGAACAAGGAATTTGATAACTACGAAGTAGTTACCGCAGCAGAAATACACCAGGAAGCAAAGCTGCTTTTTGATGAGAAAAATTCCAACACTATTTACTATTACGCCGAAAACTAAATCTATGGCTGCTTTGCAGCTATATCGGTTTAAATAAAACCTAATGAACAGAACCATTCCTCCTTCCATTAAAGATGCTGTGGAGTTTAATATAACGCTGAAACCGTACGAAAAATTTACACTGGACAACGGTATCCCCGTTTATGTGATAAAGTCGGATGAACAGGAGACACTTCAACTGGAGCTGGTATTTCCTGCCGGCAGCTGGTATGAAAGTGAAAGCCTGGAAGCTACTGCTACCAACTTCCTGATGAAGAGTGGCACCAGCAAACACACAGCCCAGGAAATAAATGAAAGCATCGACTACCACGGCGCTTACCTGAACCGTAATGCCTATCATGAAAATGCAACGTATACACTGCACTGTCTTAGCAAACATACAGAAGTACTGTTGCCGGTATTACAGGAAGTAATCCTGGACCCCATATTTCCGGAAGAAGAACTAAATCTCTACAAACAGAATCAGAAACAAAAACTGGCTGTTAATCTTCAGAAATGTGACTTTGTTGCTAATCGCTTTATTGATAAATACCTGTTTGGCGAATTTCATCCATACGGCCGCGTAAGCAGCATGATGGCTTACGATGCACTGCAAACAGAAACCCTGCGTGGCTTTTACAAAAAGCATTACACTTACAATAACTGTCGCATTTTTGTAGCAGGACACATGCCGGACAACATGGTTGAACTGCTGAATAAATATTTCGGTAGTACGCCCTGGAACGGAGATTCCCGGCTCACCAAACTGGATCTGCTGATCCAGCCGGCTGAAGAGAGAAAGTTCCGCATCTTCAATGATGAAAATGGCGTACAGGGTGCTGTACGGCTGGCGCGGCCTTTCCCCAACCGTTACCATCCCGACTTCCCAAAAATGCTTGTACTGAATACCATAATGGGCGGCTATTTCGGATCGAGATTGATGAGTAATATCAGGGAAGACAAAGGCTACACCTACGGGATCTATTCGCAACTCTATAACTTCAGGCAAACCAGCGCCATCAACATCCAGACCGAAGCCGGCAGGGATGTTTGTGAAGCCACTATTGAAGAAGTGTATAAAGAGTTATTGAAGCTGCAAAATGAACCGGTGCCGAAAGAAGAACTGGACCTGGTACGCAACTATATGATCGGCTCTGTTTTAGGTGACCTGGATGGCGCATTTCAGTTGATCCAGCGTTGGAAAAACCTGATCCTCAATGATCTGGACGAACATTATTTCTACAATAATATCCGCACTATTAAAACGATTACCGCAGAAGAATTACAACAGCTGGCGAAGCAATATTATTCGCCAGGCGATTTTTATGAGCTGGTAGTTATTTAAGAAGATGAAAACCGGGGATAGAAAAGACTTCCGATACCGGGAACTTTTACTATCACCGGTTTTGGTTAGTGCGCTATACTTAAAACGATCACTAACATGGAAAATGAATCAATCTATCTGGCGGCCAATAAAACACTTTGGAATAAATGTACCCCCGTTCACGTTACCTCCGCTTTTTACAACGTAGCAGGATTTGTGAATGGCAATAATTCGCTCAATAGTATAGAGCTGGAATTACTGGGGGATGTACAAGGTAAAAAGATACTTCACCTGCAATGCCACTTCGGACAGGATACGCTTTCACTGGCCAGGATGGGTGCAAACACAACAGGGATAGACCTTTCAGACGCCGCTATCGCCGAAGCCAATACCCTCGCCGCACAATTGCAACTACAGGATAAAGCCCGCTTCATTTGCTGTGACCTCTACAGTTTACCCGCGCACCTGCAAGGTACTTTTGATATCGTATTCACTTCTTACGGCACCATCGGATGGCTGCCTGATCTCGACAAGTGGGCCGGTGTGGTGAATCATTTCCTAAAACCCGGCGGACAATTTATCATGGCCGATTTTCATCCGGTGATGTGGATGTTTGATGATAGCTTTACTTCCATCCGTTATAACTATTTCAATACAACAACGATTGTGGAAGAAGTAGCCGGCACGTATACAGATGGCGGATCAGATCTCAAAAGTGTTTCCTATTCCTGGAACCACTCTCTGTCTGAAATCACCGGATCGCTTACTGGTAAAGGGTTACAGATACAGGTGTTTCGTGAATATAATTATTCTCCCTACAACTGTTTCAGTAACATGGTAGAAAAAAACAGCCGCTTTTACATCAAAGGAATGGAAGAAAAACTGCCGATGGTATATGCATTTAAATTCTTTAAACCCGATTGATATGAAATCACTTTTCATGGCGCTTTTACTGATGGCCGGCAGCTTTACCGGATTTGCGCAGTCACAGGCGGAGATGAACAAACAGGCCGCACAGGAATACAAGGACGTTGATAAAAAGATGAATACTGTTTACCAGCTGATCCTGAAAGACTATGCCGCCAACAAAACATTTATCAACAACTTCAAGGATGCACAACGGTTGTGGGTGCAGTTGAGAGATGCCCAACTGAAAGCCATGTATCCCGAATCTGCCAAAAGTTATGGAAGTGTTTTCCCGATGTGTAAGGCCAATTACCTCGCGGAGCTTACCAACCAGCGCCTCGATGCCATAAAAGTTTGGATCAATGATACCCCGCAGGGTGACGTATGTACCGGGTCGATTAATGTGAAGCAATAGTCGACATAAATTAATATATTTAAATATATTAATATTAGTATATTTGCGCTTCACCCGGCGCCTATGCGAATCCTTATCCCTATACTGCTGGCGGTTTTTTTGTGTACGAACACTTATGCGCAGTCATCCCCTGCGACACTGGACTCACTCGAAACCCGCTACCAGCAATGTCTTAGCGAAAGCCATACCATGTATGGCTGTGCACTTGACTATTACAAGCAGCTCGACAGCCTCCTGTATATCACGCTCCAACATCTATACAGCCATATAGACCCTTCCCGGCTGCAACAATTGCGGATAGAGCAGGGGACATGGGAAGAAAAAAAGTATGAATATTTTAAGAAGATAGATGAACGCGTAGAAAAAATGCACAAACGCACCATGCAGGGTCTGGACGATGCCATGATCTCCACCGACAATAAAGCCACATACCTGAAAGACAGGGTAGCAATACTACTTCATTTAGAGATTTTTTGATTTACGGATTTTGCGATTTTTCTTCAGCGCAAAATCTTTCTATCAAACAAAATCAAAAAATTCACAAATCAAAAAATCCCGAAATGATTAGAGTCTTTCCTGGTGCCGCAACCATCTCTCGGGCATTTCGTTGTTACTGGCCAGGAGGTAGTCGTTATAAGCGCATGGAACAAATTCCCTGTCTGGTAATTGCATCCACCAGCGGCCTGTTTTTTTGCTTTTCAGAAATACGGTTTCTATATCGGAGAAGGCTATATGAAACTCCCAGAAAGCATCACGGTCATCCAGCAGGGCTTCTTTATTTTTCACAGCCCGACCGTCCATAAAATACCACAGCATTTGTGAGATCTGTCTGGCGGTAAGTTGTTCTTTATCTTTTTCCGGGCGGTATCCGTAGATGCCGAAAGAAGTAAGCCGGCTGCTCATGCCTGCATAACGGGCCAGGGAGCAGGTTTCTTCGCCACTGAATCCATTCGGCGAAAGGTGGTTGGCCGGTGCATCCGTATGCCGGACAATATTGATATCCAGGCTAAACATATCTGAATGGCGCAACACGGGTTCTGCCTCTTCCATATTTTCGCGGATGCGGCCAAGGCGGAAACAATCAAAGCGTAATTTATCCAGTGTTTCCAGCATGCGTGGATGAACAAAATAACTTTGAAAACCAAGATGATTGTAGTGACGTAGATAGTTGGGCTGCTCTGTAAGCATATCCATTAAAAAGCGTTCACTGCGCAAGGGAGACTCTTCCTGCAAATCTATCAGGGCATCAGCTACGGTAGCTTCAATAATCAGTTGCTGCGACGCATAAGCCTTGTATTGCGCATAGGTGAGGTCGTGTGATCCTCCCAGGATAATGACGGTTTTGTTGGCTTGCAACAATTCTGCGATCACTGTTTTCATGGCAGCATAGGCATCTGCCAGGAAAGCGCCGGAGCGCAGATTACCAACGTCTGCGAGTTTAATATCCCGGTGCCAGTTGTAGAGTCTGAAAAATTCACGGCGGATGGCATCAGGGCCACCGGTATCCGTTTTACCGGAAGCACTACCTCTTTCTTCTCCAACGCCGAGTAATACAATATCAGCCGCATCCAGATCCGGTTGATGATGATCTTCATAAACATCAATGGTGCCTCCAACCTGGTAAGCATCATACTCCTGGTCGTCATTAAGAAATGCCTTGGAAACAGGTTGTAAAAAATCCTGCAAGTGCGAAAAATCGGCCATCACTTATTTGGGTTTATTTTGATGGCAAACGTACAACAAGAATTTAATAAAAAAAGCACAGCGAGACAGATAAGCAGCGGGCTAAAGCTCCTATAACGGGAATTGTGAATGCACGACTGTTAGTTCCTGTGAACAATAAACTCAAACGGTTTGTGCGTTTTACGTGAAATGGCCTTCTCCAGCACCGATCGTTTGCTGGTGATCCTGCTTCTGTTGCAATCTACTACTTCCATCACAGCGCAGAGGTAATCCATCGTTTCAATCAACGATAACATATCGCTGATCTGCCTGACGGCGGACTGGATTTGCTGCTCTGTGTACCGATCTTCATGTAGCAGGATTAGTAAATCTCTATCTACAGGTTTCATGAATAAAAAATTTGACTGTTCCCCGAAAATATTGTTTGGTCAGGTATTCATGGGATAATCCAAATAAAAGGATAAGGTTAATTGTTAGTTGTTTGTTAGTCTCTTTAGTTGTCAGTTGTCGCTGTATTACAGAAATTTGTTAGTGCATTCGTTTTTTATTCATGGTGGGACATCCGCAATCATTTTTCTTAAACACTTTACATCCTGTCACCAAACTTCCGCAAAGAAAAAAAATCACTATCCATTTCATTACTTTCATAATGTATATTATATCCGTTCTGAGAGTTTACCTTTTCTTAACAGTGCCCATTTGTAATTTAAGCTAAATTCGCAAAAAAAATCAAATTATTTGTCCACAATCCTGACACCCGCAAAAATTTTAATAGCGCCCCTGGATTGGGGCCTCGGACACGCCACCCGCGATATTCCCCTGATCCATGAAATGCTAAACGCAGGTTGCGAAGTATTTATTGCAGCAGAAGGTAAACACGCCGCACTGCTACAACAGGAATTTCCCCGGATCACCATATTACCACTGCCCGGATACCGCATCCAGTATGCACAGAAAGGGAAATTTTTCGGACTGAAGATCGTCCAACAAATTCCGAAAATCTATCTGTCTGTAAAAAACGAGCAACGTTGGCTGAAAAAAGTGGTCGATACACACAAAATCAATGCAGTCATCTCTGATAATCGCTTTGGCCTCTATCATAAAGATATTCCAACCGTTTTCATTACACACCAGCTACTTATCAAAACACCCTTTGGTGGCTGGATGGAACGCGCCCTGCAAAAAATAAATTATCGCTTTATCCGTAAATACGGCTCCTGCTGGATTCCTGATTTCGCAGGTGACAACAACCTCTCCGGTGAACTGGCACATCCTGCGGAGTTGCCGCCAAATACCACCTATATCGGCTGTCTCAGTCGCTTTGAGCCGCAACCATCCGTCACAAAAAAGTATGATCTGCTGGTGCTGATCTCCGGTCCGGAACCGCAACGCTCCAACCTGGAAACGCTGATCCTTGACCAGATTCGCACCCTGCCCATTACGGCACTGATCGTAAGTGGCAAACCTGGCTTACCGCAACATGAACAGATTACACCCGGCATAACACAAGTAAACCACCTCAATGCCAAAGAGTTAAACGACGCCATGCTGGCTTCTGACATGGTATTGAGCCGCTCCGGTTATACCACACTCATGGACCTCGCAAAACTAAATAAGAAAGCAATCCTCATTCCTACACCCGGTCAGTCGGAACAGGTTTATCTCGGTGAATACCTGATGGAAAAAGGATATTTTTATTCCATTGCTCAGGAAGACTTTGCGCTGCAACCAGCCCTGGACGCTGCTGCCGCCTTCCCCTTCCGCTCTTTCCACCATGAGGATATGGATCAGTATAAGGCGGTGGTGCAGCAATTCATAAAGCATTTGGACATTTAATTATGTAGAGAAAACGCGTTGTGCTATTAAACCAGCGCATATTTCTGCCCCCTCCCAGCCTCCCCCGAAGGGGGAGGAGAAAGAAGACGATGGCTTATTTTCGTCTTTGAGGTGGCAATTGCAAGTAGATAATATTATATCAGATGGTCACATAACGTACTCCCGTATTATCCGTAAAATGCTTGTAAATCGAAGATCAAAATAAACCCTCGTCTCCTATTCTCCTCCCCCTTCGGGGGAGGCTGGGAGGGGGCAATAAATACTAAATATTCTTCGTTTCGCTTCCCACATAGATCCTGTTGCCGGCAATACCTACAGGCCGTTTAAGAAAAGAATATTCCTGTAATATCAGGTCGCGGTAATCACTTTCTGTCAGTTGCTTTTCATGTAATCCCATGGGGCGGTATTGTTGCGACCTCCGGCTAAACAAGGCTTCATAGCTGCCTGCCAGTGCATGCATCTCCTCCAGTTGTGCCGGTGTGATCTTTTCTTTCTTGATGTCCTGCAAAATAAATCCCCGGTCTTTCGCCTTTATTTCTTCCAGGATTTTCTTACAGGTGCTACAGGTAGACAAATGATATATCTTATTCATATGCTTGTTTTTCAGTTTCAAAGTTACAGCGTGATGGTATATGGTAGTACTATCTTAATTTTGTGCATTTAAATTAATTCTTGTAGGTTTAGCAAATGCAAAAGAAATTATTTTTACTGGACGCTATGGCCCTGATTTACAGGGCTTATTACGCCCTGATCAGGAATCCCCGTGTTACCAGCACAGGGCGCAATACCAATGCGCAATTTGGCTTTACCACTACTTTACTGGATCTCATCAATAAAGAAAAACCCACTCACTTAGCCGTAGCATTTGATACGCATGCGCCTACTGAACGCCATACTACTTTCACCGATTATAAAGCCAACCGCCAGGATGCGCCGGAAGATCTGCTGGACGCCCTTCCTGATATAAAACGCATCATCGACGGGTTTAATATTCCGGTAGTGGAACTGGATGGTTATGAAGCGGATGATGTAATCGGCACCCTGGCCTGGCAGGCTGCTGACGCAGGTTACACCGTGTATATGGTTACCCCCGATAAAGATTACGGACAACTGGTAAGGGATAATATCTTCATTTACAAGCCGCCATACATGGGCAGCAAGGAAGAGATCATGGGGCCCAAAGAAGTATGTGAAAAATGGCAGATCAAAGATGTACACCAGGTAATTGATATTTTAGGATTGATGGGAGATGCGGTGGATAATATCCCCGGTATCGCCGGTGTTGGAGAAAAAACAGCCATGAAGCTCCTGGCGCAATACGGCACCCTCGAAAATGTACTGGCCAATGCGGATGCGATAGGCGGTAAAATGGGGGAGAAGATCAAAGCGGGTCACGACAACGCCATCCTTTCTAAAGAACTGGCTACCATCATCACAGATGTACCGGTAACCTTTCATGAGGAAAATTTCTGCCTCACTGAAATTCATAAGGAAAAGCTGACAGAGATCTTCACTGAACTGGAATTTAAAACCCTGGGTAAAAGAATCCTGGGCGATGGATTTACTTCCGGAAACACTGCCGCGCCCCAAACAAAAGTAGTACAAACAGACCTCTTCGGTAATACCACCGAAGAAGTGATTGTAATAGCAGAAACAGTGGAGGTGGCCACCTTCATGGCACCGGAAAAAAATATCGGCAATACCCCGCATAACTATATACTGATTGATACCCCCGAAAAAAGAGCGGACCTGCTGTCGCAACTATTGCAACAGCAAGAAGTTTCTTTCGACACAGAAACCACGGGAACCGATGCCAACGAAGCAGATATAGTAGGCATGAGCTTTTCCTTTATAAAAGGAGAAGCCTACTACATTCCTTTGCCGGCAGCACATGAAGCCGCCCGCGCTATCATGCACGAATTCAAACCACTTTTTGAAAGTGAAACCATCACCCTCATCGGACAGAATATCAAATATGATATGCTGGTTCTCAAGTGGTATGGCATTGATGTTACCACCACCGTATTTGATACGATGCTGGCCCATTACCTGTTGGAGCCGGAAGGCCGCCGCAGCATGGACGCACTGAGCGCCCAGTTCCTTGGATACGAACCCGTATCCATTGAATCGCTCATCGGGAAAAAAGGGAAAGGCCAGGGCACTATGCGGGATGTGGAAATTGAAAAGATCAAAGAATATGCGGCGGAAGATGCAGACATCACCCTGCAACTGAAAGAAACCTTTGCCCCCATGCTTCCCGAAAAGAAAGTGGACAAAGTATTCTACGAAATAGAAAATCCGCTTGTAAGCGTACTCACAGATATGGAGTTTGAAGGTATCGCTATCGATACCCTTGCACTGGCAGACTATTCCCGCGAACTGGAAACAGAAATAAAACGCGCCGAAGAAAGTGTATATGAACAAGCTGGTGTAAGATTCAAACTGGCCTCCCCCAAACAACTGGGCGAAGTATTGTTTGAAAAATTACAACTGGACCCGAAAGCAAAAAAAACACGTACCGGCCAATATGCTACCGGTGAAGATGTGCTACAGAAGCTGGCGCACAAGCATCAGATCGTAGAAGACATCCTCATTTTCCGCGAGCTGAGTAAGCTCAAATCCACCTACGTAGATGCGTTGCCGTTAATGCAGAATAAACGCACCGGCCGCATACACACATCCTACAATCAGGCGGTGGCGGTAACGGGTCGTTTAAGCTCCAACAATCCTAATTTACAGAACATTCCTATCCGTACGGACAGGGGCCGGGAAGTGCGCAAAGCCTTCGTTCCGCGCAACGAGGAATTTGTGCTGCTATCGGCAGATTACTCACAGATTGAGTTGCGGATCATTGCCGCCATCAGCGAAGACAAGCACATGATGGAAGCCTTTCAACAGGGCATAGATATCCATGCTGCTACGGCTGCCAAAGTGTATAATGTAGAACTGGACGCAGTTACCCCGGAAATGCGCCGCAATTCCAAAAGTGTGAACTTCGGTATCATCTACGGCGTGAGTGCATTTGGTTTGTCCGAAAACCTCAGCATTCCCCGCAGCGAAGCCAAAATGCTGATAGACAATTACTTCGCGCAGTATCCATCCATTAAACAATACATGGAGAACCAGATTAAATTTGCACAGGTTAACGGCTACGTACAAACGATATTGGGCAGAAAACGCTGGTTAAAAGATATCAACTCCTCCAATGCCGTTGTGCGCGGATACGCAGAAAGGAACGCCATCAATATGCCGATCCAGGGTACAGCTGCCGATATGATCAAACTGGCCATGATTGCGGTTCACAAGGAATTTAAACAGCGCAATCTCCGCTCCCGCATGCTCCTGCAGGTGCATGATGAGTTGGTTTTTGATGCACATCGCTCAGAATTGGAAATAATTAAACCCCTTATAATAGACTGTATGCGTAATGCCCTCCCGTTGTCCGTTCCGGTAGAGGCGGAAATGGGAACAGGCAATAACTGGCTCGAAGCACATTAGCAAAGCATTACAAATTAAGGATTACGGAATAGTGAGGAGATTTTTACCAGGAGAGATTCATTTACATCTCCCCATACCTCCGTAATCCTTAATTTGTAATTCTTTTCACTTCCCTCTCTTGTATTTCCCAAAACTGTTTACTAGTTTCAAACATGATCCAAACACCTCGACTACACTTATTGCCTTGCTCCCTGGAGCACTTTGAATCGCTGTTACAAGGCAATGACATACTGGCCGACCTGCTTGGAATTACCGTTCCGGAAGGCTGGACAGAGTACCCGGAAATGGTACTAGTTGCTTATGATAAATTGCGCAATAACCCCTCCCTGTTCGGGTGGTTCTTTTACCTGGTTATTCACCGGGAAGATAAACGCCTGATCGGTGCTGGTGGCTTCAAAGGAAAGCCTAATCACCAGGGGGTGGTTGAAATGGGTTATGAAATATCATACGACTACCGCGAAAAGGGCCTTGGCTCCGAAATGGCACTGGGACTCATCCGGTTTGCCTTCGGTCATTCCTATGTACAAAAGGTAATTGCACATACGGAAGAAGAATACAATGCTTCGGTAAAAATATTACAAAAAGCAGGAATGCGTTTTGTAGGCACCGTCAAAAATAAAGAGAATGAAGACCTCTGGGAATGGGAAATTACCAGGGAACATTATAACGAAAGATAACCAACACCAGCGGCTGTAGCAAGCTCCGTTCATCCATCTTATCTTGGGAAGAATATCTCCTTTCCCTTACATTTGGCACTTGTTTTTAAAACTTATTATAATACACTCATGAAGAAATGGATGATGTGTGCAGCCATGCTATGCAGTACAGCAGCGTTTGCACAAAACAGTACCAATGTGGAGGGTAGTAGCTACCAGTTTACCGTTTTAAAAAATCTTGATGCCGGTGATGTAGAAAACCAGGGGCGTACCGGCACATGCTGGTCTTTCTCAGGTCTTTCTTTTTTCGAATCTGAAGTACTCCGTAATGGCAAAGCCAAAGGACTGAACCTCAGTGAGATGTTCGTTGTACGCAAAATGTATCCGCTGAAAGCCGACAACTACGTGCGGATGCATGGTAAGGCCAACTTCGGCGAAGGTGGCGGCTTCCCGGATGATCTGTTGTGCCTGCGCGAATACGGCCTGGTACCACAAAGTGTATATGATGGCAATAAAGGTAAAATGTATAACCATGCTGAAATGGAAACACTCCTGGAAGGCATGGCCAAAAGTATCGGCAACGCATCAGGCACCATTAATCCCGACTGGAAGAAAGCATTCAACGGTGTACTGAATGCCTACATGGGCGAAGCACCGGAACAATTCCAATACAACGGAAAGTCCTATACGCCACAGTCTTTTGCAAAAGAACTGGGCCTCAATGCCGACGATTATGTACTCATTTCTTCCTTTACGCACCACCCGTACAATTCACAGTTCGTACTGGAAGTGCCGGACAACTGGAACTGGGAAAAAGTATACAACGTTACCCTGGAAGACTTCACCAGCATCGCTGAAAACGCTGTCATGAATGGCTATACCCTCGCATGGGCAGCTGATGTAAGTGAAAAAGGCTTCAATTTCAAAGAAGGACTGGCCATCGTTCCGGATAAAGACTGGGAAGATATGTCTGCAGAAGAAAGAAAAAACATCTTCCTGCAACCAGGCAAAGAAAAAGCGATCACCGCGGAAGTCCGTCAGCACGCTTTCGATAACTTCGAAACACAGGACGATCACGGTATGCACATTGTAGGGCTGGTGAAAGATCAGAACGGCAACAAATACTTCCGGGTTAAAAACTCCTGGGGTACTCCCAATTACGGACAAGGCTACTTCTATGCTTCCGAACCTTACTTTGCTTACAAAACCACCTGCTTCATGGTAAATAAAAAAGGGTTACCGGCAGCTATCGCAAAGAAACTGGGCATCAAATAAGGCGCAATAACGCTGTTAAAAAAGGCAGACTGCTGGCAGTCTGCCTTTTTTAACACATATAAAATATATTTGCCTATGTCAACAAATATTAGTTGATATCGGCAAGCATCTCCCTTAAAAATCAAACCAGTAAAAGCTGTTAATGTTTTCCCTCTTGTCGTTGGGCATAGGAATAGTTCCCTAACCTGAATTTAACAGGTACGCCTGTATGTTTTTGCAGGCCCCATTCCTGTTTACAGAAAAAACCGAAGCACTGGTTGTAATAAGTGTTGGGTGCAAGCAGGTAAACGGGGTAATCCGGCCGGGGAGGAGCAGGAACGGGAGCTGTAATATGCGTGGTTGTTTTAACTGCCGGCAACAGCTTCACCGGCTTCAATGAAAAATTTTGCGCCCTGAGTCCGGGCAGGGCTAATCCCATACAACACAATATGATCAACCATCTCTTTCTCATAAAAAATACTTTATCAGGATATTTCCTCAAAGCTGCCAAGACCTTCGCGGATCAGCTCCGGTACCGGACCGGTACAATCCACTACCGTGGAAAATGCCATGCCGCCGGGGCCACCATCCACAACAATGTCTACCAGCTTGCCAAACTTCTCATAAATAATTTCCGGGTCCGTATATTCTTCCACGTAGTCTTCTATAGGCAGGGTAGTACTCATTAACGGGTTACCCAGTTCCTGTACAATCGTTCTGCAAATATTATTATCAGGCACCCTGATCCCTACGGTATCTTTCTTCGTTTTCAACAATTTGGGTACCAGCCTGCTGGCAGGAAGAATAAATGTATAAGGGCCGGGAAGCGCCTTTTTCAGCATCCTGAAAACCGGTGTATCCACGCTTTTGGCGTAATCCGATAAATGGCTCAGGTCATAACAGATAAATGAAAAATGCGCCTTCCTCGGATCTACCTGTTTAATACGCGCAATGCGCTCAATCGCTTTGTGCTGCGTAATATCACAACCAAGACCATATACGGTGTCAGTTGGATAAATGATGATCCCACCATCCTTCAAACATTCAACGATCGTTTTCAAATGACGCGGATTCGGGTTATCGGGATGTACGTTTAACAACATAAATAAATAATTACGGATTGCAGATGAAAGCACTACCCTGACATACTGCTCTCCTGTAAATTTACCAAATAATCCCCTCACAACATGGTAATTCTCAATTCGGAATTCGGAATTCACAAATATCTTCCTACCTTTCAGCCCGATTTTTCTAAACCTACGCGGATGAGTTTAAAAGGCATTGTTCCCAGAACGTGGAGGAGATTAAAGAGAGTATTACTGGTTTTATTTGTTGCACAATTCGTTTATATCATCCTGCTGAAATGGGTAAACCCACCTATTACAATTACCATGATATCCAGCTGGGTAAGCCTGTGGGGAACGGATAGTAAATTTCATAAAACATGGGTAAGCTACGATGAGATATCTCAGCACGCCAAACTGGCCGTGATAGCCAGCGAAGACCAGCTCTTCCCTGATCATGATGGATTTGATTATAAGTCTATCGAAAAGGCCATGAAACACAATCAGAAAAGTAAAAAAATAAGAGGCGCCAGCACGATCAGTCAGCAGGTGGCCAAGAACGTATTCCTGTGGCAGGGCCGCAGCTGGATACGTAAAGGACTGGAAGTGTATTTTACTTTTATGATCGAAAAAATCTGGGGGAAGCAACGGATACTGGAAATGTACCTGAACGTTGCACAAACCGGTGATGGCATTTTTGGTATTGAAGCTGCGGCGCAAGCCTACTATAATAAAAGTGCGGCCAGTCTGAACCGGGAAGAATCCGCCATGATAGCCGCTTGTCTTCCTAATCCTGTAAAATATACCGTCAATCCGCCGGCAAAGATCACCGCTTACCGTCAGCGGAGAATACTGATCCAGATGCGTAACCTGTCGCCCGACCGGGATATTATGGAGCTGGTAACCGGTAGAAAATAACGGCTAATTTTCCAACAGCTGCTGTACCGCCGCTATGGCAAGGGTTTCGCGCTGTTCATAGCCACCGCGTATATCCGTCCAGGTTACACCGGATTGCATCACGATATCCCTGTAAACATTATAAAAATAAGTACGCATTTCGGGGTCGGGATACTCGCGTTGCGGGTCCTCTTCCCAGGGAAGATCGATGTAAGTAAGCAGGTAATGGTCGCAACGTTGCTGCGCAATCTGATCCAATATCCGTGCATCACAATCGCCATACTTATGCTCACTCCATACTTTTATCACATACAGATCCGTATCGCAAATCAGGAGCTTATTGGCTTTGGCGGCCTGTTCCCGTTCCAGTTGTAATTGCCCGGTAGCTATTTCCAGCAGGTCGTGCTGTTCATAGGGCCGTGGTAACCGGTCAATATATGCCCGCGCATATTCCGGCGTCCACACCGTATTGAAATGTGTGGACAGCTTTTCACTCAGGGTGCTTTTGCCCGTTGATTCAGGGCCGATAACGACTACTTTTTTCATGAATGGGAAATTTCTTCCTGCTGCACTGTTTTCCTCCAACTGATAAATCCGAATATGGCAATGATAAATAAAAAGATGGTAAGAAAGGCGGTAAGATATAAGTGCTTGTAAAAAAGCAGCGGCACGGCTACAAAGTTGGAAATGTTGAGTAGTATCCAGTTTTCCAGCTTGCGTTTTGCCAGCAACCACATGCCACTACAGGCCACCGCAGAAATAAAGGCATCCATTACCGGTACATTGGAATCAGAAAAATTGACCAGCAACAGATAAAAAATACCCCAGCCAGCAACGGCAATAATAACCGCTGTTAATAATTCCGTTTTTGTACTGCGCGTAATTTTTATGGGGGTCTTTTGCGGTCCCTTCTTTGCCCAGTACAACCAGCCATACACGCTCATTACCAGGTAGTAGGCGTTGAGCGTAGCATCTGCATACAACTTGAAATGTTCTCTGGACAAGAGATACGTATAAATACCCGTACTGATAATACCAGTAGGGTATACCAGGATATTATTTTTTTTCTGAAAGATAACAGACAAGACTGCAAACAATACCGCCACTGCTTCCAGCCCTGTCATTTCGTGCAGCCCCTGCAAAAGCCCTTCGGATATCTCGTTCATGAACCAGGATTAAAGGATGTTGGATTTTTTGGATGAATCTGGCAGATCAGCAATATACCAGGATTAATGAATTTTTTCTCCAATTAATGCACCCGAAACATCCCAGAAGTTCTGACTTGTACCAGCAGGTTTACCTTGCGGAATAGCCACTTTAATGGTGTGTATACCGGGTGTAATATCAGGTAGTGAGATGATAACCGGAGAAGTAAGCGTGCCAGGGCACCAATTGGAGCGGCTCAGGTCCGATGAGGACAGGCCATTGCCAAAGTTGCCCGAAGCCGGATTTGACAGGCGATACGTGGCGCAATCGGTACGCCAGGGTATGAAGTGATACGCCCGTTTCCCATCTACAAAAATTTCGTTCTGTTTCGGGTTAAATTCATCACCGCCGCCCCAGCCTCCATGACCGGTGGTGATATAGCGCAACTGTATGTTCTTAATTCCTTCCGGAATGTTGACCGTAACGGATAATGAATCCCGATCGAAGAGGGTAGGGTATTCCTGTCCGGCCATTTCCATCAGGTTAGTGGTGTTGAATACGGGATAAACCCAGTCGGGTGCGGAGTGGTTCTCATCTTCCCTGTCTCCCGGATAATATTTGAAGCTAAGACTTACTTTATGTCCGCCCTTATCATAGTTGCCGATGTATACGCCCAGCCACACTTCGCCCTGGAGGCGGCTTTGCAGTTCGGTAATATCTTGTTTATAGATAACGGAATCCGCCCATTTATATCCCTGGATCTTTACCTGCTCATTAAAATGGCGCACGCCAAAAGGTGTAAAAAACCGCAGGATCTCCAGCGCAGGCAGATAGTTTTCTGTGGCTACCATTCCCTGGTAGCTTTTACCGTTTTTAGCGGTAAATAACGGCAACGCACCTACGCCCTTCTGCAACCCATCGAGGAAAGAGGTGGCCTTATCTGCCGGGATCATAAACACTGAGCCCGTTCTGTCGTAAGCATCCCCGTTGGAATATTGTATCAGCTCTGCAAACATGGTGGTGTCTTTTCCCGTTTCAGGGAGTTTCACCTTTTTAAGGATCACGGTACCGCCGGCGTAATGATAGGTTTGATTGAGCTGTTCGCCCGCAGGATTCGTGATGGGATTGCCCCAGCTGATCTGTTCCTGGTTAAAGACAGGCACAGTACTGTAACGGCTGTCTATCACCTGCCGCATGTAGGCGGCATCATCCACTTGTTGTCCAAGATTGGTGGGCCATGCCAGCTCCTTGTCGGTTATTTTGCGATACGTTATCTTCCTGGCGATGGTTTCGCTGTTACCATTGCGTACAATCCTGAGTACAAGGCCAAGCCCCGGAGCGATGGTGATATTGGGTGTTCCTTTCAGTTGCAGCGCGTTGGTATACCATACTTCGATGGTGTTGGAGCGTATGAACAGTTTTGCTTTTTTACATACATACCCCAGGATGGTAGCCGTATCCGGCAGCAGTTCGGCCGAAGTATATTCCGCAAAGGGCTTCCTGAGCGTATATATGTCCCCGTTAGGAGTGCCAAGTACCTGGTAAGTGGCGGCTTCTCCCAAATGCAGGTATTGTTGTTCTTTTTGTTTTGTTCCTCCCGCAACAATATGTGCGCGGTTGTGGTCAATAATGAGTTGCAGTCCGTTGCCGGAAACTTCCTTTCCGTTGCTGAGGTAACCATAGGTGATAATGGCGGCGGCACTATCTATCTGTTTCTTTTTCTGCGCCAGTACTGGCATGGTGGCCATTATCAGGCCCGTCGTCCAAACAAAAAATCCTTTCATCTCTCTTTTATTAAACAATAAAAAAGCACAGCCACTAAGACTGTGCTTTCATTTAACACTATCATTCACTCAACTATGGCTTATTCTGCTTCTGCCACTACTTCCTTCACTTCCGGGATCATACGCTTCATCATGCCTTCAATACCGGCTTTCAACGTAATCATGGAAGAGGGGCATCCTGAGCAGGAACCCTGTAACATCAGTGTCACCGTACCGTCACTGTAATCTTTGAACTGAATGGCGCCGCCATCCATTTCTACAGCAGGTTTCACATAATTTTCCAGTAATTCCTTAATTCTTACAACCACATCACTGTCATCTGCACTCACTGTGTTGCTGGCAGTATCTTTCGTTACTACCACTTCGTCTTCATTGATCACAGGGCGGCTATCCTCCAGGTATTCCTTTAAAAAGGCTTTTACTGTAGGAATTATATCATTCCAGTCTGTTTCATTGGTTTTAGTAAGCGTAATAAAGTTAGCCATAATAAATACTCCCCTGATGAAAGGGAAGCTAAACAGCTCCATAGCTAAAGGAGACGGTTTTGCGCTGGCTTCGTCCGGAAAATCAATGCTTTTACCAGGATACAGGAGTTTGTTTGCCACAAACTTCATTGTTTCCGGGTTAGGCGTCATTTCTGTATATATGCTGATGATCGGATTTCCTGTTTTAATCATTTTATCCTAATTTACTTTACAAAGGTAGCATTTTTCGGGCATAATTTCAGGACGCCTTTAGCTAATCCCATCGAATTTGACAATATCGTTATAGGTAGAAATAATACCCCTGCTGCTACGCATCGTCTCTCCTCCAATTAAACTTTTAGACTATGTTACTGAAAGAATTATCCCCTAAAATTGAAACGGCGCTGAACCAGCAGGTAGAAATGGAAGCCGCCTCTTCCCAATACTACCTTGCAATGGCCTCCTGGTCTGAAGTACAGGGATACAACGGTATCGCCCAGTTCCTTTACCGCCATTCGGACGAAGAAAGGGCGCACATGCTGAAACTGCTGAAATTTATCAACGAGCGGGGCGGGCACGGACTGGTTCCTGCCCTGAAACAGCCTACTGTCAAGTTTAAAAACATACAAGCCATTTTTGAACAGGTGTTTAGTCATGAATTACTGGTTTCAAAAGAAATCAATAACCTGGTAGACATGTGCCTGAGCGAAAAAGATTACGCCACCCATAACTTTTTACAATGGTATGTAACAGAACAGATTGAGGAAGAACGCATGGCACGGCATATTCTCGATAAACTGAAACTGATAGGGGAAGATAAAGGCGGCCTTTATATTTTTGACCGGGATCTCGCCACCCTGAACACAACCGATAAACATTAACACATTATTACAAATCAGCATTTCTTATTTGCTCGCTACTGGTTACTTTTGCATTACATATGCAGACAATAAAAACGCTTAAAGCCCGCAAAAGGATCGCTCTCATTGCACATGACCATAAAAAGGCTGAACTCATTGAGTGGGCCATTTATAACAAAACTGTGCTGAGCCGCCACGAACTGTATGCTACCGGAACGACCGGCAAGCTTATAGAAGAGGCGCTGGACGTATCCGTAAGAAAGCTGTTGAGCGGCCCCCTGGGCGGCGATCAGCAAATCGGTGCCCTCATAGCAGAAGGCGCCCTGGATGTCATCATTTTCTTCTGGGACCCCATGGAAGCATTGCCGCATGACCCCGACATCAAAGCACTGCTGCGGCTGGGTGTAGTATGGAACATTCCGATTGCCTGCAACCGTGCATCCGCAGACTTTCTGCTTACCTCTCCGCTCATGCACCAGGACTATGAAGTGATCTTGCCGGATTATTCCCAATACACACAAAGGAAATTATAGCCGGTAACCGGTCAGCTGCATACGCCTCAGGAATTTTCCGTACTTTAAATAAAAGCTTCGGGAATGAGATTTGTTTTCACCCTTTTATCAACCGCCGCCATTGTCATCGCGGGTTTATCCGCTGTTGCCCAGACAACAGACAGCAGCAAAGCTACCCGCGACGCTATTACCAATACACAACTGGTAAATACAACCCGGCTGTTACGGGAAAGCGACTCTCTTCTGAAGGCCGATGCCGCTGAAAAAGCCGCCCTGCAGGAACAGCTCCTGCAGCTGAAAAACAACAACGATCAGCACAAGCAAGCCTTACTGCAAAAACTGGCCGGATTTGAACAAACAGATTCGCTCAAAAACATCACCCGCCGCCAGCGCATCAATGAGCTGAAAGCCGTTACCATCGGCATTCCTGTAACACCTTTTGGCGACACCCTTTTCAGTGTTTACAACAAACTGGGGCCCCTGCAACCCAGCGAGCGGGCAGAAAATACCATCCGGAAAATACAACAACTGGAAAAAGACCCTTTCTTTTCTCCCGACTCATTACTGGTAGTACCCAATGAAAACAATGTGGACGTTATCTACAACGACCTCATCTTGCTAACTGTAACCGACGATGATGCACTGTGGCTGGAACTGGATAAAAACCAGGTAGCCGCCAATTATGCAACCATTATCAGAAAAACGATCCTGCAACAAAAAGAACAAAACAGCCTGCAATATATCCTGATCCGCATAGCCTGGCTGGCATTGATCCTGGTGATATTCGGCATCATCGTATACTTCATCAACCGCCTTTTCAAACGCCTGCGCATCAGGCTCGTCAAGCATAAAGACCGCTACTTCAAAGGCGTAAAGGTGAAAGAATATCCGTTGCTCAACCAGCAAAAGCAACTGGGTATTGCTTACAGCATTCTCCGGGTTGCCCGCATCGTACTGATCCTGTTTATCTTTTACATTACACTCCCTTTTATATTCAGCATCTTTCCCTGGACAAAAGGCATTGCTGATAAACTCATTAACTGGACGCTGTCACCCATCAAATCCATGCTGTTGGGATTGCTGCATTATCTCCCTAAATTATTGACCATACTCGTTATTTATATCATTACCAGATACCTGGTAAAACTGGTTAACTACCTGGCTGCGGAAGTAGCCGTCGGTAACCTGACACTCAATGGCTTTTATCCCGACTGGGCAAAGCCCACAGCCAGCGGGATCAAGTTCCTGTTATATGCATTCATGTTTGTAGTGATCTATCCTTATCTCCCCGGATCAGATACCAAAATATTCCAGGGGGTGTCTGTTTTTGTAGGTATCCTGTTTTCATTGGGTTCATCTTCGGCCATTTCCAATGTGGTGGCTGGTTTCGTCATTACATATATGCGCCCTTTTAAAATCGGTGACATGGTCAGGATAGGAGAGATTACCGGAGAAGTGATCGAAAAAACATTGCTCGTAACCCGGTTGCGTACCCTCAAAAATGAAGAGATCACCGTACCCAATGCAAGTATTCTCAACGGTCACACCATCAATTTTACCTCCTCCAGTAAAGACCTTGGACTGGTACTGCATACCACGGTAACCATTGGTTATGATGTACCCTGGAAACAGGTACACGAATTACTGATCAGCGCGGCCCTCGCAGCGGAAGGTGTGCTTAAAGACAGGAAACCGTTTGTACTTCAAACCAGTCTTGATGACTTCGCCGTGGCTTACGAAATCAATGCCTATACAGATCAGTCGCTGTTGATGCCACAAATTTATTCCTCCCTGCACCAGCAGATCCAGGACCATTTCAATGCCGCCGGAATAGAAATTATGTCGCCCCACTACTATGCCCACCGCGATGGTGGCGCTACTACCATTCCACCGGATCATCTGCCGGGAGATTATAATGCACCTCCTTTCCGGGTAAAAGTGGAAAAGGAATAATCATCCTATCACCATAAGAATCACATAATTGTGTAGAAACAGACCTGCTTTTGCTATTTTCGCATCTTACGGTTTAAAGTAAGGCAGATGTTGAAGCAATTTTTAGCAGGCGTGGTCCTATGGATAATTATGACGCAACAGGCATGGGCACAGATGCCGCCCAAACGCGAACTTCGGGCGGTGTGGATAGCCACTGTGGGCAACATTGACTGGCCATCGGGACGCGGGCTGAGTACGGAGCAACAAAAACAGGAATTCATTGCAATCCTCAACCAGCAGCAACGTAATGGCATGAATGCCATGATAGTACAGGTTCGCCCGGCAACCGATGCCTTTTATGCATCGCCGTATGAGCCGTGGTCGGAATACCTGACCGGTGTACAGGGACAAGCCCCCAATCCTTACTATGATCCGCTTGAGTTCATGATAACCGAAACGCATAAACGTGGTATGGAGTTTCACGCCTGGTTCAATCCTTATCGTGCCGCCATGAATGCCAGCCGCAATAATGTGGTAGCCAATCATATTACCCGCCTGAAACCACAGTGGTTCGTTACTTACGACAACAAAAAATATTTCGATCCGGGTATCCCGGAAGTACGCAATTATGTAACCACGGTAATCCGCGACGTGGTTAAACGGTACGACATAGATGCCGTGCATTTCGATGATTATTTCTACCCTTACCGCCTTCCCGGTAAAGAGTTTCCTGACAACAGCTCCTACCGGCTTTATGGCAACGGGGTGATGAAAGATGACTGGCGCCGGTCCAATGTAGACGCCATTATACAGATGCTCAGTGTGGCGATCAAAGCAGAAAAGCCCTGGGTAAAATTTGGCATCAGCCCGTTTGGTGTGTGGCGCGACAGGGCCAAAGACCCCGAAGGCTCCTATACCAGGGGTGGCATGACCAACTACGACGATCTTTTTGCCGATGTATTGAAATGGTTAAAAAATGGCTGGATAGACTATGTAGCACCGCAATTATACTGGGAGCGCGGTCACCGGCTGGCGGATTACGAAGTACTGCTGAACTGGTGGAGCCAGCACGGCTATGGCCGGCATATATACATAGGCCATGGCGTATACCGCCTTGGCAGTAATGCCGCCTGGAAAAACCCCCGTGAACTGCCTACACAGATAGAAGAAGCACGCACCCTGAATACCATACAGGGAAGTGTTTTTTATAGTGCTAAATCATTCAGTGGAAATCCGCTGGGGATAGAAGACACCCTGCGCAATCACCTCTTTAAATTCCCGGCGTTACGCCCCACCATGGCCTGGTTGCCCAATATGGCACCGGAACCACCCTATTTTATTGATGCTTTTGAAAGACCCGGCGGGTTGGAAATTCACTGGGCTGATGATGATACCAGTGGTCACACCATGCAATATGTGCTGTATCGTTTCGAGCAAAACGAGCCGGTGAACATAAACGACCCGAGAAAGATAATCGGTATCCTGCCACAGGCTTCCGATCCTGAATTTAAAGACGCCACTTATGTGAGGGGTAAAACCTATACTTACGTGGTTACGGCGCTGGACCGGATGCAAAATGAAAGTCATGTTGGCGAGCCCTTACGCATGGAGTTAAGAGGAGGGAAGCCGTTCTTTATTTTTGAACCATAAAAGCGGCCTGTCACCCCGGAATACCAGGGCAAAATACCGGGTATTCCGGGGACAAAAATCTCCCCTTCTCATCTCACAAAAAGCGACCGCTGCCTTTTTTTCTTGTCTAACTGTGCTGGCCTGACCTGGTATAGCTTACAGCCACCCTCTCCCTGATTTTTTGATCCGGGAGGTCGTTTTGGGCCATTCATTTTTTCAATTTTTCTAACGAAAGAAACGTATTTTTTCAATTTTTCTAAATTTTACACCCTTTACAAATGTTTATATAAAAAATACCGCGTTCCTTTAGTATCTTTAAACCGTTCCCGAATAATATCGTACACCACTATCGGCACAAGTCGGAAGAGCGTGTGTGCCAAAGCAAAAAATCTAAACCAATGGATGAAGTGAAAATGCAAGGTTTATACCGTCCGGAATTTGAACATGACGCCTGCGGAACAGGTTTTACAGCCCATATTAAGGGTCGTAAATCCCACCATATTATACGTGATGCATTAACCATGTTGGAAAACATGGAACACCGCGGAGCTTGCGGTTGTGAGCAGAATACGGGTGATGGGGCAGGGATCCTGTTTCAAACGCCGCACGAATTCTTTTATGACGAATGCCTGAAAATAGGTATCCGTCTGCCTGAATTCGGAAAATACGGTGTAGGTATGATCTTCTTTCCGAAAGAACCTCGCTGGCGCGAAGAATGCCGTGAAATTCTGCAAAGAAGTGCAGAGAAACTGGGCCTGGAAATTCTGGGCTATCGTAAAGTACCGGTGCGTCCGGATGGTATTGGCGAAACCGCCTTATCAGTAGAACCGGAAATTGAACAGGTATTTATTGCCTGTCCTTATCATATCAGTGATCCGGAAGTTTTTGAGCGCAAATTGTTTGTGCTCCGCAATTACGTTTCTAAAACAGTCCGCAATACAGTGCCTAAAGAAAAGTCACTGTTTTACATTGCCTCCCTGTCATATAAAACGATTGTATATAAAGGTCAGCTGACAACCTACCAGGTACGTCATTATTATACTGACCTGAGTGATGAGAAGATGGTATCTGCCTTCGCCCTCATCCACTCCCGTTTTGCAACCAATACTTTCCCCAGCTGGAGACTAGCGCATCCGTACCGTTACATTGCGCACAACGGCGAAATCAATACGCTCAAAGGTAACCTCAACTGGCTCCGCGCCAGCGAAAGAGACTTTGTGTCTAAATATTTCAGCCAGGAAGAAATGGAAATGCTGCTTCCCATTGTGGAAGAAGGACAATCCGACTCCGCCAGCCTGGATAATGTGATCGAACTGCTTACCATGACAGGCCGCTCCCTGCCGCACGTAATGATGATGCTGGTACCGGAAGCATGGGATGGTAATGAACACATGGGTGAAGAAAAGAAAGCATTCTACGAATATCATGCTTCCCTCATGGAACCATGGGATGGACCTGCTTCTATCTCTTTCACAGACGGAAAGATCATCGGCGCCACGCTCGACCGTAATGGTCTGCGTCCCAGCCGCTTTGTCGTAACAAAAGATGATCGCGTTATCATGGCTTCTGAAGCCGGTGTATTACCGATCGATCCTAAAAATATCAAAGAAAAAGGCCGCCTGCAACCCGGTAAAATGTTTATTGTAGACATGGACCAGGGTCGCATCATTGGTGATGAAGAGCTGAAACAACAGATCTGCTCCCAGAAACCTTACGGCGAATGGCTGAATAAATACAAGATCCGCCTGGAAGAACTGTCTGAACCAAGAGTAACCTTTACTCACCTAGAACACGAACAGATCTTTAAATACCAGCGCGCATTTGGCTACAGTACGGAAGACCTGGATCACATCATCGCCCCGATGGCTATTGATGGTAAAGAACCGATCGGCTCCATGGGTACCGATACGCCACTGGCAGCATTAAGCAACCAGCCGCAACACCTCTGCAACTATTTCAAACAGCTGTTTGCACAGGTAACCAACCCGCCTATCGATCCTATCAGGGAAAGACTGGTGATGTCGCTGGCCACCTTTGTGGGCAACAATGGCAACCTGCTGGATGAAGATCCGCTGCACTGCCATGGTCTGGCCCTGCGTCATCCAATCCTGAGCAATCATGAACTGGAAAAAGTACGTAGTATTGATACCGGTTTATTCCAGGCTAAAACATTACATACCTATTTCAAGGCAGACGGAAAACCCGGCTCCCTCGAAAAAGGGCTTGCCCGTCTTTGCCGCTATGCGGTAGATGCGGTGGAAGATGGTTTTGAAGTGATTATCCTTTCCGACCGCGCCATCGACTCCGAGCACGCCGCTATCCCTTCTATCCTGGCTGCTTCAGCAGTACACCACCACCTGATCCGCAAGGGCCATCGTGGTTCTGTAGGACTGATAGTAGAAGCCGGCGATGTATGGGAAGTACATCACTTTGCCTGCCTGCTGGGCTTTGGCGTAACCGCCATCAACCCATACCTGGCGCTCAGCACCATCCGTGATATGAAGCTGAACGGCAAGCTGGATACTGCACTCGATGTAGACAAACTGAAGAAAAATTATATCAAGGCAATCTGCGACGGACTGCTGAAAGTATTCTCCAAGATGGGTATCTCTACCCTGCAATCCTATCAGGGTGCGCAGATCTTTGAAATACTGGGTATCAGTCAGCAGGTGGTTGACAAATATTTCACCGGTGCCGTTTCCCGTATACAGGGACTCACAACAGATGATATTGCCCGCGAAACACTGGCAAAACACTGGATGGGCTACGGTCGTAAAGAAACACCTGTACAACGTCTGACAGAAGGCGGTGTGTATCAGTGGAAACGTAAAGGGGAATTCCATCTCTTTAATCCCAATACTATCCATCTGTTGCAACTTTCTACCAGAACAGGAGATTACAGCGTTTTCAAAAAGTATTCAAAAGCGGTCAACGACCAGAGCGAAAAAGCCGCTACCCTGCGTAGCCTGTTTTCGTTCAAGCGTAACCGTGCCGCTATATCCATAGAAGAAGTAGAACCAGCTACCAGCATCTTCAAGCGTTTTGCTACCGGTGCCATGAGCTTTGGATCTATTTCACACGAGGCGCACTCCACACTGGCAATCGCCATGAACCGCATCGGTGCCAAAAGCAATACCGGTGAGGGAGGAGAAGATGAACTGCGTTACCAGGAATTACCTGGCGGCGACTCTATGCGCTCCGCCATCAAACAGGTAGCCAGCGCCCGTTTCGGGGTTACCAGCTACTACCTGACCAATGCAGACGAACTACAGATTAAAATGGCCCAGGGTGCTAAACCCGGTGAAGGCGGACAACTGCCCGGTCATAAAGTGGACGACTGGATCGCGAAAGTAAGACACGCTACTCCTGGTGTTGGGCTTATTTCACCACCACCGCACCATGATATTTATTCTATTGAAGATCTGGCGCAGCTCATTTATGACCTGAAAAATGCCAACCGTGCCGCACGTATCAGCGTAAAACTGGTATCCAAAGCAGGGGTAGGCACTATCGCCGCGGGTGTTGCCAAAGCAAAAGCCGATGTGATCCTGGTTTCAGGCCACGATGGCGGTACCGGCGCTTCTCCCGAAAGTTCTATCAAACACGCAGGATTGCCCTGGGAACTGGGTCTGGCTGAAACACATCAGACACTGGTAAAAAACAAACTCCGTAGCAGGGTAGTAGTGCAAACAGATGGTCAGCTGAAAACTGGTCGTGACATTGCCATTGCCACTTTGCTGGGTGCAGAGGAATGGGGTGTAGCTACTGCTGCACTGATTGTGGAAGGTTGTATCATGATGCGTAAGTGTCATGTAAATACCTGCCCCGTAGGTGTAGCCACACAGGACCCCGAACTGCGCAAACGCTTCACCGGCGATCCGCAACACGTTGTAAACCTGTTCACCTACCTCGTGGAAGAACTCCGCGAAATCATGGCTGACCTGGGTTTCCGTACAATCAATGAAATGGTGGGACAAGTAGAATGCCTCCAGATGCGTGAAAATATCACTCACTGGAAAACGCAGAAACTCGACCTGTCACCTATATTATTTAAAGAACCTGCTGCCCCTGAAACCGGCCTGTACAAACAGGAAGAACAGGATCATGGCATCAGCGAAGTGATCGACTGGCAGCTGTTAAAAGCAGCACAGCCGGCGCTCGAAAAGAAAGCAAGGGTATACCAGCAGTTCCCGATAAAGAATACCGACCGTACCGTTGGCACTATCCTTTCCAATGAAATATCCAAACGCTACAAGAGCGAAGGATTACCGGAAGATACCCTGCACTTCAAATTTACCGGTTCCGCCGGTCAGAGCTTTGGTGCTTTTTCTACCAAAGGTCTTACACTGGAATTGGAAGGAGAAGCGAATGACTACTTCGGTAAAGGATTGTCTGGTTCCAAACTGATCCTGTATCCACACGGAGAAGCAGGATTTAAGGCAGAGGAAAATATCATAGCAGGCAACGTATGTTTCTATGGCGCCACTTCAGGTGAGGCATATATCCGTGGTAAAGCAGGCGAACGCTTCTGCGTACGTAATTCCGGCGCTACTGTTGTAGCGGAAGGAGTAGGCGATCACGGATGTGAATATATGACAGGTGGTAAAGCAGTTATCATCGGTGAAACCGGCCGTAACTTCGGCGCCGGAATGAGCGGTGGTATTGCTTATGTATATGATGTAAAAGGTACTTTCGCCAGTAACTGCAACCGGGATATGATTGATCTGGACCCTATGGACCAGGGAGACGTAACCATCCTGCAGGATCTGATCACTAAACATCACGCCTATACGAATAGTACGGTGGCGAAGTTTATTCTGAAAGACTGGGAAAATCAATTACGTCACTTTGTGAAAGTATTCCCGAAAGAATACAAGGCAGTGTTGAAGTCAGGAAGAGTGCTGGAAGAAAAGATCGGCCGTTAAGGCAGCAAACAATTAACATTCATCATCAAAATATCCCTTGCAGGTAAGGGACTGTGGAGGAAATTTATGGGTAAACCTACAGGATTCCTGGAATTTACACGCGAGCAGCCCGGGAAAGCGGATCCACGGGAAAGGGTAAGCCACTATAACGAGTTTATAGACCGCTTCCCTGATAACAAACTGAATCAACAGGCAGCCCGCTGCATGAATTGCGGCGTACCCTTTTGCCACAGCGGATGCCCGCTCGGTAACGTGATACCAGAATTTAATGACGCCGTATACCGCCAGGATTGGAAAAATGCATACGAAATCCTTACTTCTACCAATAACTTTCCTGAGTTCACCGGACGTATTTGTCCGGCTCCCTGTGAAAGTGCATGCGTGCTGGGCATCAATCAGCCGCCGGTAACGATTGAGGAAATCGAAAAACATATTATTGAAATTGCTTTCGATAAAGGATTGGTACAAGCCAAAGCGCCCCGTATGCGCAGCGGCAAAAAAGTAGCCGTAGTTGGCTCCGGTCCTGCCGGACTGGCTGCTGCTGCACAGCTCAACTATGCCGGTCACCAGGTAACCGTGTTTGAACGCGATGATAAACCAGGCGGACTTCTTCGCTATGGTATCCCCGATTTCAAACTGGAAAAATGGACCATCGACCGCAGGGTGAAACTGATGGAAGAAGAAGGAGTCGTATTTCAGTGTAATACCAACATAGGCGTTGACGTTAGTGCCAACGACCTGCTCAGGGAATACAATGCCATCGTGCTGGCGGGTGGGTCTACCATTCCCCGCGACCTGGGCATCACCGGCCGTGAGCTGAAAGGTGTACACTATGCCATGGACTTCCTCAAACAGCAAAATAAAAGGGTTGCTAATCTTCCTGTGGAAGGAAATGATATCTTTGCTACCGGCAAAAACGTAGTAGTAATAGGTGGAGGTGATACCGGCTCCGATTGCGTTGGTACCAGCAACCGTCATGGCGCTACCAGCATCATGCAACTGGAACTGTTGCCAAAACCTCCGGGAGAACGTAACGAATTCATGCCCTGGCCTACTTATCCCATGATATTAAAAACATCGTCTTCTCATGAAGAAGGTGCTGATCGTCAATGGGCTATTGCAACCAAAGCATTTATCGGTGACGATAACGGCCACCTGAAGGCGCTACGCCTGGTAGACCTGCAATGGACTTCCAGCGAGGGCAGACCCGCTAAGTTTACAGAAGTGCCCGGATCTGAAAGAGATGTACCCTGCGAACTGGCTTTATTAGCCATGGGCTTTGTACATCCGCAGCACACCGGCATGCTGGATCAGCTGGAAGTGGAACAAGATGACCGTGGCAACGTAAAAGCAACAGAAAAAGAATACCTGACATCTATACCAAAAGTATTTGCTGCCGGCGATATGCGCCGCGGACAATCGCTGGTGGTATGGGCTATAAGTGAAGGCCGCGAGTGCGCAAGAAAAGTGGACGAATTCCTCATGGGCAGCTCCCAACTGGAAAGTAAAGATCATTCACTACAGGCAATGGCATTATAATAATTGGCTTTTAGCCACTTTAAAATATCAGCTAAACACTGGAAATTTTTCTCATAAGCAGGTTTAGATTTTGTTGTAACCTTCAGCCGGGCCGGGTTTTTACCCGGCCTATATTTTTTTACAACAACGGCTCTGCTGATACAGCGGGAAAGAATTTAGAGACAGAAATCTCACATCAGCAGAAACAAAACAATCATTCAGCTATTTCTCTGTACACCGCTCCCTAAACAGGATACATTTGTCTCCTATGAAACAGGTGTGGTGTTTTTTCGCGATCTTTTTTATTTCCATGATATCGGCGGCACAAAATAAAGATGAGGCCGACCTGATCATCTACGCGCACGCCCTGAAAAAAGGATTGTATAAATCTTTTGAAGAATTTCAAACAAACAATCCCTCCGGAGAAGGCGACCTTGTTATAAAAAACCGTAGCTCCGCAGCGCAGATCTATCTGCTGGCAAACAGGAACGAGCTCGTCATGCGCGATGCCGCCGGACAGGAACATAAAATAAAAAATTACTGGGGCTACTGCGACGGGCAGTATATCTACATAAAAGACAACGGCCTCAATAAAATAGAACCAGCCGGTTATTACTGCATCTATGAACTTCGTGGCGTACAACCTTCCCGCGGCTACTACAATCAGGCAGACATGACGGTAAACAGCATCAGCACACCCGTCCGGCTGAAGAAAGTGATTAACATCATCACCGGTGAAATCCTGGAGCTTTCTGCTTATAATCTCAAAAAATATATTCTCCCGCAGGATAAAGATTTGTTGGAAGAATTCAGGAGAGATAATGCCAGAAAAGATCAACTTGAGTATTATATTGACCAGTTCAATCAACGGAATAAACCTGTTTTCCAATGATCATACTCCCGGCATAAAAATCCCATTTGTAATAGCAACGGATGCTATCATCCGCTAAAATCCACCCACAGCCGCGCAATGCGTCATTCGCAATTCTTAATTTTTAGTATGCCCGTTCCCGTAATTAATGTATCCTTGCAATAATTATTTATCCCCTTATACCTGCGGGTATGGATTTTGTGATACCCCACCTCAGACGTACGGGAGCATTATCTCATGTGAAAAAGTAAACCATTAGGACGCTTGTGCGTTTTATTTTCAGTAAATTACTATTAGTAATAAATCATAGTGACAGAACCAGCAGAAACCGGAGAAAAACACGGCCGCCCCTGGTGGCGATGGCTTTTATGGATTGTTGTTGCGGTGCTCCTCTTGCCCGTAATGGCTGTTTTATTATTGCAGCTAAACGGCGTGCAGAATTATTTGCGGGAGCAGGGGGAAGTATACCTGCAGAAAAAGCTGCGTACAAAAGTACAGATCGGCTACCTCCACGCCCGTGGATGGCAATACCTCGAACTCAGGAATGTATATGTGGCCGATACAGCCAACCAGGCATTATTTTATACCGGCAGCCTCCGGGTGCATTATAATCTCCTGTCGCTGCTCAACAATGAGCTACAGATCAATAAACTGGAATGGGATACCCTGCTGGTAAATATTTACCGCCACCAGGGCGACACCGCCTTTAACTACCAGTTTGCTGCGGATGCATTCAGCAGTAAAGATGCCACCCCCGATACAATAGCCCCGGCCACTGGCACCACGCTGCAGTTCAGGATCAAAGACGTTTCCCTCCGCCATACGAAAGTCAGTTATATAGATGTACCCGGCGGTATGAATGCCGTACTTACCTGGACAACACTGCACATAGATCCCGATGATCTGCTGATAGATGATGGTATTTACGCTTTCAGGGGGATAACACTGGATGGCCTTAAAGGTTTCTTCAAACAAAATTATATACCCGCTGTTGCAACGGCTGCCGCACCGCCACCACCACCGGTAGATACCAGCAGCGCCGCCTTTCACCTGCTGCTTAAAAAACTACAACTCTCTAATAGCTCGTTCCTGTACAGCAACGATGGCATCGGTATCAGCACCGCCTGGAGAGTAGGAAGCCTGGTATTGCGCAACAGCAGCCTGGACCAGGATTCCACCCGCATACAGGTTGGCGATCTCACCATCCGCAATACCAGGGGAATGCTGTCTATGGTACCCGGTAAAGACACCACCCCGGCGCCACCAGACACGGTTCCTAACACCTGGCAGCTATTTGCCACGCAGGTAAACCTCGACAGCCTCGCATTCCGTTATGATAACGGCAGCCCCGCACCCAAAGCTGCCGGTCCCGATCCCGATTATAATCACCTGCTGCTGACCAATTTTAACAGCAGGATCTCCAACATAAAATATAAACCCGACAGCATCAGTGTAGCATTAAAATCACTGACTGCACGCGACTGGTCCGGCTTTGCCATCCGTAAGGCAAATATGAACGTATTGTTCACGCCCCACAGCCTCGTACTGCAAAACATGCTGTTGCAAACAAACAAAAGCATTTTCCGGAAACACATCGCTGTTACCGTTCCATCCTGGTCCGGCATTTCCGATCATCTTGATCAGCTGGGGCTGGATGCCAACCTCGACTCCGTGCATATTGCACTGGCAGAATGGCTACCCTTTGTTCCCGATGCACGAAAAAACAAATCTTTTGATCCGTTGTGGAAAAAGCAACTAACGCTGGCGGCTATATTAAAAGGCAATCTCGGACTCCTGAATATCAAAACGCTGTACATAAACGATCATGAAGGCAATCTCATAAAAACGGAAAACGCACAGGTGGAACATGTTACAGATATGGACCGCCTCAATGCCAACCTGCCCGACATTTTCGTTGAATCAGGCAATACACCGCTGCGTTCCTGGCTACCCGCCGGTACGCTATCGGACACACCGCGTCTTCCCGAACACATGATCATTACCGGCATGTTTAAAGGCGGCATGAAAAACATGCTCACCCAATTGCAGCTTAAAAGCGACATCGCTACTGCAACAGTCGATGCCCAACTGGTCAACATCGCCGATAGCATACACAGCAGCTATGATGTAAATGTTTCTTATTTCCGGGTTCACCCCGGCATCATGCTGTATGATACCACCTACGGATGGATAGCTGGAAAAATGAGTGCTACCGGTCAGGGCTATACGTTGCGGCAGATGGTAGCCAAAGCAGCCATCCAGCTAAACGAAGCCACCTACAATAAATACACTTACCATGATGTAGCCCTGAATGCAGCCCTGAATAAAGGCGTATTTGAAGCAAAGGGAGAAAGTGCAGATACCAACCTGGTAACCACCTTTGATATCAGCGGCAACCTGGCAGATACCTCTATCCAGGGCCTGAAAGTCAATATGGAACTTACCAAAGCTGACCTTTATGCTACCCATTGGTATACAGCGCCATTAACGCTGAAAGGAAACCTGACCGCGGATTTTAACAGCCTGGAACCAACACACCTGGATGGCGCTGCATTTCTGACCGACTGGCAGATAACCACCAATGGGAACGTGTTTCCATTAGACAGCATCTCATTGATAGCCAAATACAGCGATCAACAATACCTGACCCTGCAAAGCCCGTTCGGACTCATCAACGCCAATGGGATCATCGATTATACAAAAGTAGGCAGCGCCTTCAGTGGGATCATCATGAAACCGTTGCTGCCAGACGACTCCAGCCGCATCATACAAATCCCTGCAGGACAACACCTGCAATGGACCGCGTCATTGCAATGGCCGCGCAGCCTGCAAGCCATGATGCCTGCCCTTCACATGGAAGTGCCCCTGGAAATAGCCGGCCGCCTCAACAGCGATAGCAGCCTGCTCTTTCTCCGCGCAGACATGCCTAAAATTAATTACGACTCTTTACAAATAGACAGCCTGAAACTTTATGCCCGCATCGTAGACACTTCCTTGCAGACATATGTTTCACTGGTAGACATGAAACACCCTACTTTCCCGCTGTATCACACGGTGCTGAGAGCCCGCGCCAACACAGGCGTAGTCAATTTCGACCTTTTACTGGATGATATAAAAAAACAGCCCAAATATAAAGTAGGAGGCCTCTTAACCTTCCTGCCGGATAGTGTGATGGAACTATCTCTCAAACCCGGACTACTGCTCAATAAACAGGAGTGGACCGTGGCTGAAAATAATATCCTGCGGATAAAAGACGGCGCACCGGATACCGCTAACATCAAATTATCACAGGGCGATCAGTCTATCCAGATCAGTACCCGGTCAGACACCGGCACCACCAAAGCACTACAGGCCAATATTGCTGGTTTTCAGCTATCCACCATCACCGGACTGCTGGCTTCAGATACCTTGCTGGCAAACGGCGTATTGAATGCCGAAGCACTTGTACGCAACTGGGATACTTCTCCCCTTATCAACGCTAAACTAACACTGGACAGTCTAACGGTGAAGAATACACGTATGGGAACACTCAATGCTACCGTGGAAAACGATCAACCCAATCAGTATAAACTTACCGCAGCACTTTCCGGAAATGAAAATGATATAAAAATAGATGGTAACTACGATAGTACTATCAATGCACAGGTAGATATCAACAACCTGAACATGGCCACCATGGAGCCTTTTACAATGGGTAATGTATCCCACATGTATGGCAGCGCCAACGGGCAGTTTCATATTTCCGGTACCACCGCAAAACCTGCTGTAAAAGGCAACCTGCATTTCAATAATGCCGGTGGCACCATCAACTACATTGGCAACACCCTTCACCTGCCGGACGAAGATATTGTGATCGATGAAAAAGGAATCCTATTCAACAACCTCGTCATTGCCGATAGCCTCAATAATGAACTGGTAGTAAATGGCCGCATCAATACATCCGACTATATGAAGTATAACTTCAACCTGGATGTTAATGCTGACAATTTTATGGCCCTGGGCAAACAGCAAAACGAAGAACAATGGATCTACGGGCCCGCATTCATTGACAGCAAAGTGAAGATCCGCGGCACAATGGACCTCCCACGGGTAGACGCCAACCTGAAGCTGCGCGATAAATCAAGTGTAACCGTGATGCTCCCGCAGGAAGAACCGGGACTGGCAGACCGGGAAGGCGTTGTGGAATTTGTTGATAAATCAAACCCTATTGACACCGCGCTGCTGGCGAAACTGGATAGTATCAAATACAGCAACCCAAGATTGAAGGGAATGTTTTTCTCCGGTAATGTGGAAATAACACCGGAGTCTGTTCTGAAAATTATCATTGATAAAGAAAACGGAGATTATGTACAGGCAAAAGGTACGGCAAGCCTCAATGCTACGCTGGACCCAAGCAGCAAAATGAGCCTGACCGGCCGCTATGAAATTACAGAAGGTAAGTATGAAATGTCGCTGAACCAGCTCATAAAACGTTCCTTCGATATTCAGAAAGGTAGCTTCATCTCCTTCAACGGAGATGCCATGAGCGCAGACATGGATATCACGGCCAAATACACCGTGAATGCTCCCGCCATCGACCTGGTGCAGGATCAGTTGGGAAGTATGACTGCGCAGCAAAGAAATACCTACAAACAAAGGATTCCTTTTGAAGTTTACCTGATGATCAAAGGAAGCCTGTTAAAACCCGATATCAGCTTCCGCCTGGATATGCCGGAAAAAGAACGCAATGATTTTAATGGTGCGCCTTACAATCGCATCAAACAAATAAACCAGGTACCATCAGAGCTGAACAAACAGGTAATGGGATTGCTGGTATTAAATACCTTCATTCCAGACGATCCGATGAACACCCTCGATAACAGCGGTGGTGGGGTAGGACAGGCAGCCCGTAACAGCGTGAGCAAAATTTTATCACAACAGCTCAATAACCTGGCGGGCAATCTTATAAAAGGCGTAGATCTCAATTTTGATCTGCAAAGCAAAGAAGATTATTCTACCGGCACAGCACAGGAAACCACTAACCTCAATATCGGTGCCTCTAAAAATCTGTTTAATGATCGTTTAACCGTTTCCGTTGGTTCCAATATTGTTTTAACTGGTAATCAGCAAAGCGCCAGCTCGCTGGTAGGCGATATCTCCATCGAGTATAAACTAAGTCGTGATGGCCGATACAGGATACGTGTATATCAGCGTAATGATAACCAAACCGTCATCCAGGGACAGTTTGTAGAAACGGGCGTAGCGTTTATGCTCGTGATGGATTATGATGAATTCAGAGAAATTCTGCAACGCACAAAAGACACAAAAAAAGCGCAGAAGCTGCGGGACAAAAAAGATAAGAAGGAAAATAAAAACACGAACAATCAGGATGCGGAAAAGAAATAGCCATATTATCTGTTGTATCATATGCTGTCTGGGTTTCCTGGGCATCAGCTCCTGTAGCACTACGCGCACCGTGCCGGAAGGTGATCGCCTGTACACCGGCAGTTCAGTAACATGGAAAGATAAAAAACCGAAAGACTATGGCTCGCTGAAAGAGAATATGGAAAAAAGGATCCGGCCCAATCCCAACCGGAAGTTTATCGGCATGCCTTTAAAACTGTGGTTATATAATATGGGTAAAGAGCCTAAAGGGAAAGGCCTCAATTACCTGTTACGGAAAAAATGGGGAGAGCCTCCTGTATTACTCAGCAAGGCCAAGCCGGATTATACCGGCACTGTGCTCCAGGAATACCTGGTTGATAACGGTTTCTTTCAGGCCGGTGTAACATCTGCCGTAAAAAATTCAGGAAAGAAAAAAGCGTCTATCAATTACACTGCAACTCCCAATCATCGCTACACAATTAAAAGTGTTACCTTCTTAACAGATAGCAGCTCTATTGGCAAAGCCGTTACCGGTACTGCGAATGAAAGCTCTCTGGTGGTAGGTGCGCCCTATTCGCTGGACTCCGTCAAGGCCGAACGGGAACGCATACACGCAAGTCTGAAAGAACAGGGTTTTTATTATTTTACACCCGATTATTTACTGGTACAGGTAGATAGTACCAACCGTGGAACTGTTGATTTATTTGTGAAGATAAAAGACAACACGCCCCTGCTGGCGCTGCGTCCTTACCGGATGCATGATATTAGCCTGTTCCCGGATTATTCACTGGATAATGATTCTACCTCCACTGTAGGTACGCCTTTAAATTATCACGGTATTTACATCGTCGATTCTGCCAAACGTTTCAAGCCCATTGTATTTGAGCGTTCCGTATTTCTGCGGCCGGATAGTTTATACCGGCTGAGTTCTCACAACATCACCTTGCAACGTCTGATCAACCTGGGGGTATTTAAATTTGTGAAAGGCTCTTTCCGCCCCATACGTGATACCAGCAGACACACCATCGTTGGCAGAGGGCTGAATGGCCCCGGAGGACGCGATACTACGGTAAGGAGATTAAGTCCCGCAAAAGAGGCCACCTACAAACGCGATACCACATTGGCCAGTACGTATCGTGCCATGGTAAATAACAAAGTATCCCTGGATAGTGGCTGGCTCGATGCCCAGTTTTTTCTTACACCTTACAAGCGCCGTTCCCTTCAGGCAGAATTACGCGGTACCTCCAAATCAAATGGGTTTGTGGGCTCCGAAGTAAGACTCTCTGCTAAAAACCGTAACTGGCTGCATGCTGCCAACCTGTTGGAAATAACACTCAACGGCGGCCTCGAATGGCAAACAGGTAATAATAAAGCGGGTGGCGGAAATTCATATGTATTAGGAGCAGAAGCAGCGGTAACCATTCCCCGCTTCCTTACACCGATAAAAGGAATTAATATCCGTACTCCATACGTTCCGCATACACGTATCAGCGCCGGATATGAATTATACAGCCGCGCAGATCTGTATAACCTGAACGCATATACGGTGCAGTTGCAATACCTCTGGCAACGCTCTGCATACCTCAGTCACGTGTTTTCACCGATAGCCGTTACTTATGTGCTGCCCACTAAAACAACAGCAGCATACGATAGTATCCTCGTCAATGATCCCAGCCAACGGTCGGCTATAGAAAAACAGTTTATCCTGGGTGGCAACTACACCATCACCTACAATAATCAGGCAGCCAACCGGGTACATAGTTTTTACCTCAGCGGGAATATCGATGTATCCGGCAATATTGCGGGCCTGTTGATAAAGAAAAGCGATTCTACCAAAAACATATTAAACAATCCCTTTGCGCAATATGAACGGTTAAGCCTGGAAGGCCGCCACTATTGGAGCCTGGGGAAAGGTAAACAATGGATCAACCGTTTATTTCTGGGCTATGGTTTGCCCTACGGCAACTCTACCACGCTGCCTTTTGTAAAACAGTTTTTCACCGGTGGTAGCAGTAGTATCCGTGCGTTCAGGGCGCGTACACTAGGCCCCGGATCATTTCATAATCCACAGGTAGATTCCTCCTCATTGCTCGCCAATGAAGCCGGCGATATCAAACTGGAATTCAACTCCGAGTTGCGGGTTCATGTAGCCAGCGTATTCAATGTCGCCGCGTTTGTAGATGCCGGTAACATCTGGTTACAGAAAGCAGTACCTGATAAAACAGGCAGCCGGTTTAAATGGGAATCATTTTATAAAGAAATCGCTGTAGGCGCCGGTGTCGGTTTGCGCATTGACGCCTCTATTGTGGTTGTACGTTTTGATGTGGCCATACCACTCCGCATTCCTTACCTACCGGAAAATGAGCGTTGGGTGATCAACAAAATAAATTTCGGAGAACCCGAATGGCGCAAAAAAAACCTGATCCTGAATATTGCAATAGGTTATCCATTTTAATAATTGTGTGAACAATGATTGCTATCAATCATCGTTCACACAATCCTACAATACATCCTTGATATATTTGTAATTGCTTTTCACTGCATCAAATACCTCATCATAACGTCCGCCCAATATCATCTTGCCCATCCATAATGCATATCCTTTCATCTGTTCAAATTCAATCTTTGGTGGCATCGCCAGGGCGTTGGGATTAGTAAAAATATTTACCAGTACCGGACCAGTAGCCTGACAGGCCTGTGTAAGTATCGGTTCCACTTCATCCGGCTTACGGATGGTATAGGCTGTAAATCCCATGGCCACGGCTACTGCGGCAAAATCCGGATTTTCCATATCTGTTTGCCAGTCAGGAAGACCGGCCACTTCCATCTCCAGCTTTACCATACCCAGTGCGCGGTTGTTGAACACAATTACTTTTACCGGCAACTGGTATTGTTTGATCGTCATCAGATCGCCCAGCAGCATGGTGAGTCCGCCGTCTCCGCAGAGGGCAAACACTTCGCGGCCCGGTTGCGCCAAAGCCGCACCTATTGCCTGCGGCATGGCATTGGCCATGGAACCGTGATTAAATGATCCCAGCAAAGTGCGCTTGCCGGTAGCTTCCAGGTAGCGGGCAGTCCATACATTGGTCATACCGGTATCCACGGTAAAAATAGCATCGGAAGCTGCCAGCCTGTTAATGATTGTTGCCACAAACTCCGGACTGATACTATCTTCTTTTCCGTTATCCGTTACATAGGTTTGCATGCGTTGCTGCACGTCTTTGTAAAACGACAACATAGCATCGAGAAATGTGCGGTCTGTTTTATCTTTCAGCAAGGGGAGCAGCGCCCGCAGTGTATCCCCGATATCACCGCACAGGCCCATTTCCAGGCTGGCCCTGCGGCCCAGCCGTTCCGGCTGAATATCTACCTGTACAATCTTTGGTTTCTCCGGCATAAAAGGCGTGTAAGGAAAATCCGTTCCCAACAGCAGTACCACATCTGCTTCATGCATGCTTTTATAGGCGGAGGCGAGGCCCAGTAAGCCGGTCATCCCTACTTCATTGGGGTTATCATATTGAATTCCCATTTTGGCGCGAAAAGAGTAGGCTACAGGCGCTTTCAGTAATTGCGATAATGCCACCACTTCATCATGGGCCGCAGCGGCGCCTAGTCCGCAGTAAATGGCAACCCTGCCTGCACCATCCAGGAGTGCGGCCAGCTGCTGCAATTCCGTCACTGACGGACAGATCACCGGCTTCGGCTGATACAAACGGATGGCTGTAGGAATATCTACAGCATCTGCGGCGCCTATGTCTCCGGGCAATCCTATTACGGCCACTCCTTTTTTATGCACGGCATGTTGCAATGCCGCCTGTAACATCCGCGGCGCCTGTGCTGCGGTAGCAGCTACCTGGTTATAACAACTGCAATCAGCAAATAATTTGATGGTATTGGTTTCCTGGAAAAAGTCGCTGCCAAATTCATTGGTGGCACAAGTAGAAGCAATGGCAATCACTGCCGCACCGGAACGGTGTGCATCATAAAGGCCATTGATCAGGTGTACATGCCCCGGACCACTGCTCCCCGCACAACAGGCAAGCCCGTTCAACTGCGCTTCTGCTCCGGCTGCGAAGGCGCCTGCTTCCTCATGCCGCACATGCACCCATTGAATGCGGCCATCCCGACGCACCGCATCATTGATATGATTCAGGCTATCGCCGGTTACGGCATAAATTCGTTTAATACCGGCCTGTGCCAGCATCTCTACCAATTGATCGGCAACTAATTTCCCCATAAAATTCTTTTTATCGCGGTTGAAATGATTTATAAAAAACATTTCCTTACACACATTGTTCAACGGTAACATTCCGCTGCCGGAGGTTGCCTCACCGGAAAGCACAGAAATTTCCTTTACTTTTATGGACAGATAAACCGCCTTATTACTATGACTATCTACCCTACTACCCCCTTGAAAAATAAGCTGGTACTGATAGCAGGTGCTTTGCTCATCCTGTGCGGAACTGCCTGTAACCGCAAGATTACCCAAACCGGTAAAGCATCCTATTACGCCGATACATTTGATGGAAAACGAACCGCCAGTGGTGAAACATTTCACCAGCGTCATCTCACCGCAGCGCATCGTAGTTTGCCTTTTGGTACACGCGTAACCGTTATAAATGTCGCCAACGGGCGGAGTGTGAAAGTACGTGTCAATGACCGGGGACCTTTTGTGCAGGGACGTATAATAGATCTCTCCCGCAAAGCCGCCACCAAAATAGGTATGCTTAATACGGGTGTGGCTAACGTGGAAATAAAATATAAAAAGAAAAAGAAGTAAAAATAAACGGAGTGATGATGTACATCATCACTCCGCTCACATCATTTCATACTTTGCAGCCCAAGCCTGTTTCCTTCCGTATCAATGAAAATACCTACGTGTCCGGCTTCTTCTCCCATAAACGTTTTATCCATCACTACTTTTCCGCCGGATTTTTTCACCTGCTTTAATATATCATTCAGGTCATCACCACCATTCAGATACACGAGCAGCCCGTTCTGAGCCGGTTCATAACCATCGCCCTGCACAAGTGCGCCGCTGTTGTACTGATCTTTTGTAGGAAACAAGGCATACTGTAACGGCCCCATTTTCATGTCAAAAAATTCCGCCTTAAAAAGTTGTGCATAGAATTTTTTTGCACGCGGAAGGTCTTTCACCGGAATCTCTATCCAGTTAGATAAGTGTTGCATGATCTTGTTTTTTAAAGATGAATAATCATGCACAAATCTAGCAGCTGCCTTGTCTGCAAAATTGTAAAAATGGGAACACTATGATTTGTAAAAAATACGCCCGAATGCATTGTCCTGGCGGGCATATCGGGTAGGGGAAAACCCGGTAAACCGTTTGAACTCTTTTATAAAATGCGACTGATCATAATAATAATCATACAGATCCTTGCCAAAAAAATGAATTACTTCCCGCTGATTATATGCTTTATAAAACAGTTGAAACCGGCTCACTGCTGCCAGCGTTTTTGGATTCAATCCCATGCATTGTGCAAACCGTATGTCCAGGTAACGGCGCGTATAGCCTAGCTTCCTGGAAAGCTCCTCCATCGTGATCAGGCCATTATTAGTAAAGATCTGTTGCGCCGCATAATCCACAATAACATCTTCCTTATTCAATACCTGTAGCTGCCGCAATAAAAACTGTTCCGTTAAGGCTATCTTTCTGTGAACCTTTGTTTCATTGGCGACCACCTCTTGTAGTTGCCGGCCAGCCTTTCCCAGTATGGTTTCCAGCGTCAATACTTTATTGGTCAGTTCATGCATGGCCACCTGAAAAAAACGATAAGCCGCAAAGGGTTTAAATTCAATACCAATGGAGCCGCAGTTACCTTCGCTCACAATTGTTGCAGGCGTATCCATTTGCCCGATAAGAATAATGGACGACTCACGGTGCGTATCTGCAAAACCAATGCGCGAGCTGCTGATCGCACTTTTGTAAGGAATAATCATTTTCAGCATCCCGTTCGGAACAATCAGTGCAAGATCCCCCGGAGGAATACCGGTACTGCTTTCAAATACCCATATCTGTTCAATGTAGGACTGCAAAGCAGGGCAGGGGAGTTGTTTATGTAAAAACACAATAACAATTTACTCATTTTATTATTTAATTACTTAGTTATGGACCTTTCTTTCGGCCCTTTCTCATTCCATTGTAATTTTTTCAAATCAACATTGCTTTTGGCCGTCATTGCTCCTTTATTTGTTGATATTAACTACTGAACAATGAAACAAAACGTACTTTTCGCGACCCTGCTGGCTATTTGCTTTACGGCAAACCATGCAATGGCACAAATACCGCCGGCAGTACTTCCCGGCTTTACCGCTTATGCCGACCCCACTGAAGAAAATGTAGAAATCAGTTCCAGGAGTGGCGTAGTGAACTGGACAGGTAACAGCAATACCGTAAATTTTTATTTTCATGCCGCTAGTACCGGCCCGCTAAAAGTAACGATGCAGGCAAAATCCGATGCTGCCAGTAAAATAAGTGTTACTGTAAATGGTGCTGAAAAAATAGTTAGCATACCTAACAGTACTGACTATACGAATATACCGGTATTGCAAACCAATATCAAAAAACCAGGCTTCTATTGTGTGTCTTTAAAAGGGCTGGAAAAAACAGGCCACGTGTATGCCGATGTAAAAAGTATTACCCTGAACGGTGCTGCTGTAAAAAATATTCAGTTCAACGCCAAACCCTGGCGCCGTGCGGCTTCTGTGCATTTAAACTATCCCGTTCCGGAAGGTAAAAATGTAGAATGGTTTTATGGAGAAATTAAAGTACCGGAAGGAGAAGATCAACTGGGTACCTACTTCATGTCATGCGGTTTTCACCGGGGATATTTTGGGATGCAGGTAAATTCTCCGACGGAAAGAAGAGTTATTTTTTCCGTGTGGGATGCAGGTGGAGAACCGGATGAACGCAGCAATGTAAAGTATGAAGACCAGGTAGTAATGCTGGCAAAAGGCGACAGTGTATATGCCAGCGGGTTTGGTGGAGAAGGAACCGGCGGCCATAGCCATTGGGTGTATAACTGGAAAGCCGGTCAAACTTACCGATTCCTGATGCACAGCGTACCACGCGGCACCACCACCACCTATACCGCTTACTTCTATGTACCGGAACACCAGGAATGGAAACTGATCGCCAGTTTCCGCGCACCAAAAGACGGAAAGTATATGGGCCACCTCTATTCTTTCCTGGAAAACTTCTCATTTGAAAATGGTCATATCGGACGTAAAGGCTATTTCGGTAATCATTGGATCAAAACCAATACCGGTGAATGGATAGAGCTGACAAAAGCAAAGTTTACCAATGATGCTACAGCCAAAGCAAAAGACCGTATCGATTATGGCGGAGGCGCTGAAAATGGCTGGTTCTACTTATGGAACAGCGGCTTCAAACCTGCCAACGCACAATACGGCGACATGTTTGAACGCCCTACCACCGGCAAACACCCCGAAATAGTACTCCCTCCGTTTTAAGCTGAATAGAGCAGATCGAAGTTTCGCTTCGATCTGCTCTATTCATATAAATCACATCAATGATCATTTATTATCCTATATACCCCATAGGACTGATGTAACAAATTTAGATCTGCTCCCCCTTAGCGGATTTTAATTTAAATTCGATTTGAAAATGATATCTCTGATAACATCATTATACACATGCCCATAAAAAAAATGCTGCCTATTCCGGATGTACTGGATGCGCTGAACCCGTTTAAAGTAAAAAAACAGCGCCTGATGAATTTCAATCCGGCAATGGGAATAACTCCCCGGAAACCGGCAGAAACAAGTAAAATCACGGTATTTGAGTATAACAGTGATGATTGTAAGGAAAAAGTGCTGGACAACATAGAGGATACTTTTCCTTATATGAAATCCCAACACCTGAGCTGGATCAATATAGACGGCATTAAAAAAGAAGATGTTCACGCCATCTGCGAGTACTTTATGATCCACCCGTTGATTGAAGAAGATATCCTGAGTATTGGGCAACGTGCAAAAATGGATGAAATCGGGGAGCGACTATTCTGCCTGCTTCCTATGATGTATTTCAATAAAGAAAGTACCACCATCGACCAGGAACAGGTGAGCATTGTGTTAGGAAAGAATTTCGTGATCTCCTTTCAGGAAGATCCGCAACGCGATGTTTTTGATCCGGTGCGGGATAAACTCAAAATTCACGGATCACGGATCCGCAACGGTGAAGCGGATTATCTCTGCTATTCACTCCTCGATGTAATTATAGATAATTATTTTGTGGTGCTGGATAAATTAGGAGAAAGGATAGAAGTGATGGAAGATGTAGTGCAACACAACCCCGACACCCGCGCGCTTGCACGCATCAACTTCCTCCGCCGGCAGGTATTATTTTATAAACGCGCTATTTCTCCTGTGCGTGAACTGGTAAATGGTTTTCTCAAAAGCGAAAGCGATCTCCTGGAAGATAAAGTAACGAAGTACTATAAAGATGTGTACGACCACATTATCCAGTGTAACGACCTTGCAGACAACTACCGGGATATGGTGCTGAATCTACAGGAAATGTATCATACACAGCTCAACCTGAAGATGAATGAGATCATGAAAGTGCTGGCAGTGGTAACCACGCTCATCACACCTCTTACCCTCATAGCGGGTATCTATGGAATGAATTTCCACAACATGCCTGAACTGGAGTCCCGCAACGGCTACTTTTATACATTGGCCGCCATGGGCCTGCTCCTGGTAATCATGATCATGCTTTTCCGCAAACGCGGCTGGTTTTAACCCCTGTTCTTATAGATAGGTACGGTAGAACAAGGTTCTCCATACATCATACTTTTTACAACCGGGCGCAGCAGGCGTGTAATTTCTGCATAGGCAACTTCTCCCACCCGTTTATCCCCACAACCTTTTATAACAATCCTTTTATCAGTAAAGGACGCGACATCTATTTTAGAAAGATTTTGCAGGAACAGTGTTTTATAGATAAAATCAGCATCTCCAAAGGCTGCATAGTTCACCACCGGCTCCAGGTAAGTCATTACAAGCATATATGCCCACAAAGGGATCACCGCATCTGCGCTACAGATTAAACCCACATTCTTTCCACGGTATTGTTCCCAGTCAAATGACTGCAATCCTGCCCGGAAGTCCTTTTCTTTCAGGATAAGCCCCATGAAAAGGTGATCTTTCAGGTCAAATACAACGATATCACCTGCAGGGAAATAATGTTCCAGGTCAATGGTTTCCAGGCCACTCTGCGCTACTTTATTTATTATTTCGTCCATTGGTATCCTTATTTAAGAATACAAATTTACGAATAAGCTGGAAGGAATGTAAATAAGAAGACCCGGAGCTGGTCAAACGCCCTGAAAACAGAAAAGGGAAGCGTTTCCGCCTCCCTTTCCATATGTCAGTAAAAATGTATTTGTCTAGAAGAATTTGCCACGGTTATCTTTCACGTCGCTTTTCTTTTTCAGTACTTCAAATAATTGCTGATCCAGCATGGATTTAATACCCTGTTCGTAGGCGGCCTGTTGACTGGCTACGTCCTGTGCAGGCTGCGCAGCAGCTTCATAACTGTCGGCTTTTACAACATAAACACCGGCATTACCTTCAATTGGAGTGGAAACACTCGTTGTGCCCCATTTCTTATTGAAAGCAGCACCTGCTACGCGAGGTTCAAAGCCCATGGAAGCAATGAAAGGAGTAGCAAAACTCACACCTTCTGCCTTTAATACCGGCTGATTGGTAGATTTCGCAGCTGCGTCCAGGTTTGCCGGAGTTTGCAGTTTAGCGATGATCTGTTCTGCTTTTTTATGCTTCTTAACTTCCGCTTCAACCTGTGGTCTTACATCTGCCAGTGGGGCAGTACCTTCTTTGCGTACGCTGGTCAGTACAGCTACTACATATTTATCATCAAAAGTAAATACGGTGCTAACATCGCCTTTTTTAGCTTCGTAAGCCCAGCGAACCAGTTCGCGTGACTGGCCAATACCCGGCGTAACGAAATCCATAGGACGTACATTATCAGCGATCCTTTTGTTTAATTTTTGTTGTTGAACTGTTTTTTCGAAAGCAGCTGTGTTACGGCTTTTGCTGGCGAAATCACTTGCAGCACTGAAAGCGATGTTATTCGTTTCCTTGCTTGCTTCTACTGGTTTACCCAGGTAGGCTACTTTAATAGCAGGGCCGATATTTTTCAGGTCCATGATCTGCATCACGTGATAACCGAATTGGGTTTTCACTGTTTTCACCTGGCCTTTGCTGCCTTCAAGTGCAAATTCTTTAAATTCAGGTACAAATTGGGAAGCAGGGGTAATATCATATTCGCCACCGGTTTCTTTGCTACCCGGATCATCAGAATATTTACTTACCAGTGCTTTAAAGTCTGCACCACCTTTCACCGCTACTTCAATGCTATCAGCACGTTTTTTAGCGATAGAATCGGGTAATCCGCCCTGGGCGCTGGAGCCAATCAGGATGTGGCGCACTTTTACGGTGTCTGGCATGTTTTTACGATCCACCATTTTCGCAAATACGATCAGGTTGTTATCGTAATAAGGTCCATATATACTTCCTACAGGCAGATTTACGATAGAGTCTTTCTCCGGAACCTGTGCGGCATTTTTGGAAATATAGCCATCGTAATATTTAATATCGGAGTTGCGGTTAATGAAACCGGCAAGATCTTTTGTGGTGTCCAGCTCTGCTTTGAGTCCTACGATCTGGTGGATCGCTGTCGTGGAATCCTGTGCAGAAGGGATTGCATCAAATGATACATATTCCACTTTGCGGGATTCTTCTACTTTGAAGAGTTCTTTGTGATCCTGGATAAAACGATCCAGTTCAGCGTCTGTTACTTTAATAGTAGAATCTGCAATAGAAGCATAAGGAACGCTTACATATGATATGGTAGCAGTTTTGCTATTATCTTCCTGTTGCTGTTTGGCTAACCAGGAAGGATAATACACACCTTGTTTAACCATTGTTACATACTTCAGTTGTTCCTGTGACTTACCAATGTAGTTTTCCAGCTGTTCCAGGGCCTGACGGATCTGGGGGTTGCTGCTGGCTTGCGAAATGGTTTGCTGCAATGCAACGCGGTCAAACTGGCCATCACGTGTAAATTGCTGAACAACGATCGGATTAGGATTCTTTCCTTTAATCTGATCTACTATTTCGGCCTCAGTTACAGCGATACCCAATTTTTTATATTGAGCCTGCATAATTTGTTCATTCAGAAACTGGTTCCAAACCTGTTCACGGATATACTGACGTGTTTGTTCGTCAATATTACCATTCGGCATCTGCTGACGTGCGCCAGCTTCCGCGTCCTGAATAAGGCGCTGGTAATCGCTAAACTCCAGCCCTTCTCCATTTACTTTTCCCACGGTGGTAGAACGCTGGGACATAGAACTTTTGCCAAAAAAGGCATCCTGCAACAGGAAACTAACAATAGCCAGGCAAATCACTACTACGATCATGACGGCGTATTTCTCCCTGATTTTCTGAATTACTGACATATATTATATAGTCTACATTTTTAAGGATAGCAAAAATAGAATAAAATAACTGTAACTGCAAAAGAGTATTTTCATCGGTGAAACCCAATACAGTAAAGGGTTCTATCGTCATATAACACTTTTATGGTCTAAATATCATTCACAGGTTTTCCACATACGGGGTTTTTATTCAACTTATTTTTTTTCAATACTTTAATGTTTTAAAATGCCCGCTATGCGAATGTTTTCGCAAAAAGAGGAAAATAAACCGCTCATTGGTTTATGCACAAATGTGAAAAAGCTCATTTCAACAATTCACACGAAAATGTGAATAAGATATGTCTAATTTGATGACACACACGATTTGACTGTTTTTCATTCCCGACTCCTTTTTTTCCACATTTGATGTGTAAAACCCCCTATAAAAGTGAATATAAAGTGGGAAAAGGTGCCTACCGACAGAGGTAAAACTAATTTTGTTTTTATGCCCGAAATTACCCTTAGAAATGGAAAGCGGAATATGTGGATACCAAACGTCGTCTTCTAACATTTTCCTAATACCTCTCCGACGAAAAAGATTTTAACGAACAAGGATATCCACCTATGTGGATGAAATAGTAAAAAACCAGTAATGACGCGGAAAGAGCATGTTAATTAGATGTGGAAAGCGTATAAAAAAAGAATAACAACTACATTTGTATACGGGCCGGAAAATTAATTTCCACATATTCACAGCCCTAATAGTAGTGGGCTTTTCTTTTTAAATATTTAAATAAGTATATAGTTATGATTACGGAAATCGCTGTCGCGAAAAAAAATTTGCAACACAACGGATTTTTGGATATATCGGTGGATCCCGGTTTGGATTTGTTTGCAGCGATAGAAAATTTAAAAAAAGAAAAAAATGCCATCGTGCTGGCACACTATTACCAGGAACCCGATATCCAGGATGTAGCCGACTACATCGGAGATAGTTTGGGTCTTAGTCAGCAAGCTGCAAAAACCGATGCGGATATGATTGTTTTCGCCGGTGTACACTTTATGGCTGAGACTGCTAAGATTTTAAGTCCGCAGAAGAAAGTCTTGCTGCCGGATCTCAAAGCAGGTTGCTCACTGGCCGATAGTGCACCACCAGAGCTGTTTAAGAAGTTCCGGGACAAGTATCCTGACCACATTGTGATCTCTTACATAAACTGTTCAGCGGGTATCAAAGCACTCAGCGATATCATTTGCACGTCTTCTAATGCCCAAAAGATCATCGAAAGCGTACCACACAATCAGCCCATCATATTTGCACCTGACCGCAATTTAGGGGCTTATCTGATCCAGCAAACGGGTCGCGACATGGTTTTATGGAATGGCGCCTGTATGGTGCATGAGATTTTCTCCCTTGAAAAAATTACAAAGCTGAAAGTACGGCATCCTAAAGCCAAAGTGATTGCGCATCCGGAATGTGAACCTGCTGTGTTAGCTATTGCGGATTACATCGGTTCCACTACCGGCTTGCTGAAATTCAGTCAGCGGGACGACGCACAGGAATATATCGTGGTTACGGAAACAGGGATCCTTCACCAGATGCAAAAGGAAAATCCCGGAAAAACTTTTATTCCCGCACCACCCAATAATGCGTGTGCTTGTAACGATTGCCCACACATGAAATTGAATACGCTTGAAAAGCTGTATTTGTGCATGAAGTACGAACAGCCGGAAATTACCATGGAAGAAAACCTGAGAATAGCCGCTAAAAAGCCAATAGAACGAATGTTGGAGATTAGTGCACAAGCAGGTCTATAATATAATTATTTGATTACCAGTATATTTTAAATATTATTTTTAGATAATTAATAAATTGAAACAAACAGAATGCCCTGAGATTCTTATGGTCTCAGGGCATTCGTATTTATGTACGAACCGATTAATTCTCAGCGCGTTATGAATGCTTTGAGAAGCGGCTCTTTTCTTTCCTTCCTGCCCCTTGTGCTATATATTACAGCCATAAATCATTCCTTGATAAAATCTTATATTGATAAGAGGTAAGAATAATTTTTAAGCGCCTTGAGAATGAAGAATTTATTTTGGTCCCTGGGTTAGCACGTACAATTTTTTTTCATCGGATTGTCAAAGCTCTCCTAGCGTCGTGAGAAGCTGATATTTGTTGTTCTACCGCATCCTTTACCGGAATTATCTCCTATACCGGTGTTAAGCCCTGTTTTTCAAAGGCCTTGAGAATTGAATATTTTGTTTTCACTCAGCTATATGGCGGACTTCCATTTTTCGTGTAATTCTCCGGCACTTTATTTTCGATCTTTTTATTTTAGTTATCTGGAATTCAATACTACGTGGCTTATCCGGGGGCTTAGCCAGTATTAGTCCGATGTTTCTTTTTACCAAAATGAGCCACCTTGATGCCTGCAGGGCCTATTTTTTGAGTGGCATGAGAATCAAATATTTAAAGATATCGTGGGGTTACCCCAGTGTTTTGGTTTTTGTTTGATTGTCGTGAGACTTGTAGTGCGTTGAGAATGTATCGCGTATTGGGGTATGCCAGGGGATCAAAAATATATTGGATTCTCAGCGTCTTCATAAGGCTGTGAGAATTAGTTATTTTTTTTGAAGGATGATTTTCAAATATTTTGATGATTCTATTCAATTGTCAACACACTACAAGTGCGCTGACAATGGAATATTTTTAACACTTTTCTATTAAGATGTGGGAGCGAAAAACAGCGGGGATTCTCACGACGTCAGGAGTGGGCTGAGGTTTTGTTATAAAAAATTTGCCTGGAGTATTCAGTGAAGAATATAAATTTTGCATTGTCAGCGTACTTGTAGTGTGCTGACAGTGCAAAATTTTTTATTTTTTTAATGACTTATAGCTGTGGAAATAATAGGGGATTCTCGCAGCACTTGTAGTGCGCTGACAATGTAAAATTCTTAAATTTTCAATGACTTATAGTTGTGAAAATAATAGGGGGATTCTCAGGGCACTTGTAAGATGCTGACGATTGAATATTTCTGATTTTTATTCACTTATGTCTGAAAAAATAGCCAGGCGATTGTGACGATACTCCCAAGGTGCTGACAATTGAATATTTATTTTACGCTTTGGGAAGATCCTGCTTAGGAGAGATGTGAAGTTGTTATGAGTGGTCTGAGGATCAAGTATTTATTTTTACCCGTGGTAACTGCGGGTATTTTTAAAATATTTGATCGTGGTGGCAATGATGTTGCGCTGGAAATTGAAAGAATAAATTTCCTTGAGGAAGTGAACCGGAGAATGAAGTCTCAGGAGTATTTTATTAACTTTTTAGGAAGAAATAGTGGAAATGAGAGTAATTCTTCTCTTTTTTAAGAGAAAATGTTTTTTTTTCTAAAAAAATTTTTGATTTTTTATTGAAAAAAGAGAAGAATAGCCCAAAAATGGAGATAAAATTTATTTTTTGAGCTATTTTTTGTGCTGAAATCAACTTTTTTTCAGGGAAATAGGGGAAATTATATTTCCTCTACCCAAATATGATCTGCTTCTGTTTTTCTTAAAGATAAATTATATCCAGCAACCATAATTGAAATGGGATCTCCCAGCGGTGCAATTTTCTCTATTTTAACTGTCTCACCTGGTACGCAACCCATTTCCATCAGCTTAATATGAAGATCATCTTTTTCGAATTCTATAATTACCGCGCTTTTACCTGTAGCCAAAGAGGATAATTTCTTAATGCCTTTTTTCATTACCTACTTATTAATCTGTTTAAACTTTGTTCCGGCACAATGGAATAAACGTGATGAAATGATTGGACAAAGGTACCTCTGCGGGAGGAATATCCAAAAAGAAACCTTGATCGAATCCGGAATTTCATTTTAATTTTACAACTACTTAATAATTGCATATAAATGGCTATTCAGTTTACAGCTCACGAAGTAAAAGTGAATTTAAAAGAGAAGAGAAAATTAAAAGCGTTTTTGGCGGATTTGTTTTCTAAGGAAGGACAGGGTTTAAAAGATCTGCATTATGTTTTTTGTTCTGATGCATATTTATTGGAGATAAATAAACAGTTTCTTCAGCATGACACCTATACCGATATTGTAACTTTTGAAATGGGGGAGGATCCTGCTGTTACAGAAGGTGAAATATATATTAGTGTGGATCGTGTTCAGGAGAATGCAGAAAAATTTCAGGTTTCAATAAACCAGGAATTGCATCGGGTAATTTTTCATGGTGCCTTGCATTTATGTGGGTTTAAAGATAAAAGTAAAGCAGATAGCATCTTAATGCGTAAGATGGAAGATAAATACCTGACTAAGTACTTCGGATCGAATTAATTTGATGTTCCACGTGGAACATCAAATTTTATAAAGATTTTAATAAGATGTAAAGGGGGAATGTTTCACGTGGAACATTCCCCCCTTTATTATTTATGTTAGCGGGTTTATAGAGCAATCGTAATGGAATGTTTAATATTTGTTCTTATGGTGATAGCTGAAGGATGTGCTTCGGGAGGAATAAATAATGATGTAGGTCGGAAAGTGGACAGGGAAGAGGATGATTATATTAGTGCCTTGTCTTAAAATAGGGTTGTGCACTATAAATTTTTTTAGGACGAGACACAGAATGATAAAGGACCATCATTAAACTCAATGATATTCTATACGCTATAAAATGAAGGGCTTAAAGGTGATGTTTGACTTCCTGGAGGGCCTGGCAACATCGGTAATGTGAACAGATACATAAAACAGCGACCCTATATTTAGTAATCAGTCTAAGATTCGGACACACAGTTTTTGAACCCAAATTATTGTGAACAGAAACGAAATAGTATTATTCCTCAGGTAGAGGATGAGAAGTAGAGCAATCCCGTAAAACCACTTGCCTACAATCCCCTTGTAAATGTTCCACGTGGAACATTGTACTTTATCTCAACAATGTGCCTTCTTCTACGTAATTTTGCACTTTCTAAATTATTATGTTTCCATCATACGATATTATTGTTGTGGGTGCAGGTCATGCCGGTTGTGAAGCCGCCGCTGCTGCAGCCAATATGGGCTCCAAGGTTTTATTGGTGACCATGAATATGCAAACCATCGCCCAGATGAGCTGTAACCCAGCCATGGGAGGAATTGCAAAAGGACAGATTGTAAGAGAGATAGATGCTTTGGGTGGATACTCCGGTATCATTACCGACCAGTCTATGATCCAGTTCCGCATGCTGAACCGTTCTAAAGGACCAGCTATGTGGAGCCCCCGCACTCAGAACGACCGGATGCTTTTTGCTGCCAAGTGGCGGGAAGCATTGGAAAAAACACCCAACGTAGATTTTTACCAGGACATGGTAAAGGGCCTGCTGGTGAAAGACGGCCGTTGCTATGGTGTAGTTACAGGACTGGGGCATGAAATTAAAGCCAAGGCGGTTGTATTGACAAACGGCACCTTCCTCAATGGTGTTATTCATATCGGTGACAAGCAATTTGGCGGAGGACGTGTAGCAGAAAAGGCGGCCACAGGTATCACGGAACAATTGGTATCCCTGGGCTTTGAAAGCGACCGGCTTAAAACAGGTACACCTCCACGCATTGATGGCCGTAGTCTCGACTACTCCAAAATGGAAGAACAGAAAGGTGACGAAGAAATCATAGGCTTCTCCTATATGGATGTGGAAAGGATAAAACCTGCTCAACAAAAGAGCTGCTGGATCACTTACACCAGTGAAGAAGTACACAATATGCTACGTACGGGTTTCGACAGATCTCCCATGTTTCAGGGTCGTATCCAGGGAACAGGCCCCCGTTACTGTCCCAGCATTGAAGATAAAATCAACCGTTTTGCAGAAAGGGAACGCCATCAGCTGTTTGTAGAACCGGAAGGATGGGATACCGTGGAGATCTATGTGAACGGATTTTCTACTTCTTTACCCGAAGATGTACAGATGAAAGCACTGCGCCTGGTACCCGGCTTTGAAAATTGCCGTATGTTCAGACCAGGATATGCCATAGAATATGACTTCTTTCCACCTACACAATTACAGTTTACCCTGGAAACAAAGCAGGTACAGAACCTGTTCTTTGCAGGACAAATAAACGGTACCACCGGCTACGAGGAAGCTGCCTGCCAGGGTATAATGGCTGGTATGAATGCACATCTCAAAGCAAAAGAACTGGATCCTTTTGTATTGAAAAGAAGTGAAGCATACATCGGTGTACTCATAGATGACCTTATTAATAAAGGAACTGAAGAGCCATATCGCATGTTTACCTCCAGGGCAGAGTTCAGAACACTGCTCCGCCAGGATAATGCAGACCTTCGCCTCACAGAAAAAAGCTATAAACTGGGATTAGCATCAGAAGAACGGATGAAAAAGGTGCAGGAAAAGAAGGAACAGGTAATACAGGTGAAGCGCATTCTGAAAGAATTATCAATAGACCCGGAAGAAATCAGTGCCCTGCTGACATCTAAATCTTCTGCTGAACTTACCCAAAAACAGAAAGCACAGCAAATTCTGCTGCGCCCGGGACTGGATATTTTCTCTATGAAAAATGCAGTTCCAAAGATTGAACAGGCATTGGCCGGTATAAGTAAGGATGCATTGGAACAAGCAGAAATCCAGATCAAGTACGAGGTATATATCGAAAAGGAAAATGAACTGGTGAAAAAAATGAGCCAACTGGAAGATCTCATTATCCCCGAACATTTTGATTATGCCAAATTGGTGTCTCTTTCAAATGAAGCAAGACAGAAGTTTAATAAAATACGTCCACACACTTTAGGACAAGCAAGTCGGATCAGCGGAGTAAATCCAAGTGATGTACAAATTCTGATGGTGTATATGGGCAGATAAATTTAAAAGTACTTTTAAGCGAGGGGTGAACTGTTTTTCAGTTTACCCCTTTTTTATGCTCAAAAAGGTGGTTTTTTCTCCCAAAATGCGAAAAATCGACCTTCAGAAATAGGGTAAATTTTGAGGATCGGGCAGTGGGTAATAATATGTATTCAAAACAATGTAAAGTTGAAAAATAGGGCTAAAAATGCGATTTTTGGGGTGTCAATGGAATTCGCCCGGAGAAGCAACCATTTTTAATGACTTTTCGTATTCATTCCGAGAGATGAAAAGATTTACTCATGTCCAATTGAAATTATTTTTGAGAGAAGTGAAAAGGGATGTTTTAGAAAAAGACAGGTAAGAAAAAATTTGTGGAAGACCTGAATCAAATTAATGAACTGGTTGCCGGTTGCTGCAAAAAAGAACGCAGCAGTCAGGAGATGCTATACCGGAAATTTTTTGGGTATGCCATGAGTATTTGTTTGCGGTATGAACCCAACAGAGAAGAAGCCGTAGAAATTATGAATGATGGGTTCCTGAAAATATTTCAACACATTTTAACTTTCGATACCAACAGATCATTTAAAACATGGTTAGGAAAAATTATGGTCAATACTTCTATCGACTTTCTGAGAAGTAAAAAGAAGTTGGTATTTACAGATGATTTTGATCAGTTGTATGATATCGGAACAGATGATAAAATCGTAGAAAAACTATCCTATGAAGAACTGCTAAAGCTCGTGCAATCCTTATCACCCGCATATCGCACGGTGTTCAATCTATATGTGATGGAAGGTTATCAGCACCATGAAATTGCTCAGCTATTGGGCATTTCTGCTGGTACATCCAAATCAAATCTTTTCAAAGCAAAAAAAATATTAAAGGAAAAAATTATTAAAGCCGCCACCAGTGGAACGTCAGATGACGTGGCGATAAACCTTTCCCTGCATAAAAATGAGTGAAGAATTTGAAAATAGTATCCGTAAAAAGCTACAGGAAGCTGATATTCCATTTGACCAGGATGCCTGGTTAAAAATGGAATCGCTGCTGGATGCCCCGGAAGATGACAAGCCCTTGGTAGCCTGGTGGTGGTGGCCCATCGTGGCGCTGTTGCTGGGTCTTGGCGGATGGTGGTATATGCAGGACGGAATAGCTAGTAATAAAGAAAAAGGATTTACCACGCCGGCTCCGGTTGTATCAGATAATGCGGCCGCCACACCCGGACATAAAACAACCGCCGCACAACCACTGGTATCCCGAAAAATAAAAGGTGGCAATCCTGCTGAAAATAAAGGTGATATAAGAGGTGGTGGCGTAACAAACAAAACTACATTATCGCTGGTGACAACACCAAATTCAGGAAGACAAACAAGGGAATTATCTCCCCCGGTTTCTCCCGAAAAAACAAACAAAAACAATGTGCAATCAAATGATAATATTGATTTTCTGCAAATAAAAAACACTAGTAACGATTACGGATATACGAAAATTAACAAAACGGCTGGAATAGCTATAAATACTAACTTACAGCCTACTGATACTACAAAATTATATAGCCCCGGAAGGAAAGAAAAAAAATGGTACGTAGGGTTAACGTTAGGTCCGGATCTGAATGTAGCGCCTTCATTTAAATATGGTAACATCGGTGTTAATGCCGGTGTTTTACTACATTATTATTTTAAGCCGAAATGGTTTGTAACAACCGGCGTAGTATATAGTAAAAAGATTTACCGGGCCGCCCCTACAGATTATAAAGCACAGATTTCAGGCAGTCCTTATGACCTGGTGAGGGTGAATGCAGATTGTGATGTATTGGATGTTCCTGTTAATATGAACTATACTTTTCTGAAAGTAAAAAATAATACTGTCAGCGCCACACTTGGCCTGTCCAATTATTTTATGCTGAAAGAAAAATACCAATATTCCTACGAGAATGCACCCACAAAAGAACGAACAGTACAAAATGAAAACCAGCACTACCTGGCTGTTTTGAATGTTGGGGCGCTTTATCAACATCCTGCTGGTAACAGGCTCATTATTGGGGTACAACCTTATGCCAAAATACCCTTGCATGGGGTAGGGGCCGGGCAGGTAAAACTATATTCTGCGGGTATCTCTGTACAACTGAATTTTACCGGTAAACGGCGTTAGCACACGGTTTTAAACAATCATCTGCCGGCTTTGTTAATAATGGTTACGCCCTGTCGATACTATTATGGCATGGCTTTTTATGTCTTTTCTACACTAAAAAGAATGTTATGGAAAATAAAAAAGACAAACCGGATGATAAAATAAAAAATAAACACCCTGAAGAAGACAAAGACTTTCCTGGTTATCCCGAATATCCTGCCGGTGAAGATATTATGAACACAAAGAACAGGGATAAAGAAGTAGACCTTGATATGGATGAGGTAACACGTTCATTCCGGCATAACAGTGACCTGTCTCCCGGTAAAAGTAAAGGTCCGGCGAAAAGTGATGAACAGGAGGAAACCTGGAAGCAGGATAAAACAGGTGCAGAACTGGATGATGAAGAGGAAGCCATCGGAGAAGAAGACGAAGAAAATAATATTTATAGTCTTGGAGGCGACAGGCATGCTGACCTCGAAGAAGATAACGGCGCGTTTCCGGATGATGAAGATGAAAAGGATTAGTGCTTTATAATAAAGGGGTTAATAGTCTGCATACCGCATCCATAAAGCGTTTTACCACATTCCGTTTATTCCAGCGTGTTTCCTGGACAGGCAGTGCATAGAGCAGGTCTTCATCGAAGGACCGGTTTAATTTGGCTGCGACTTCTTTATCATAAATGAGGGCCGCTATTTCGCAATTGAGATAGAAGCTCCTGTTGTCAAAATTAACCGAGCTTACCCAGGCAAGATTATCATCTATCACCATTGTTTTAGCGTGAATAAATCCGCGTGTGTAAAAGAATATTTTAACACCGGCTGCCAGCAGCGGTTTGATATAAGAAAGCGCCGCATGCTGTACAATGAATGAATCGCCGCGCCAGGGAAGCAGCAGCTGTACATTTTTCCCAGCCAGCGCAGCTATTTGCAGGGCTGTAAGCAGTTCTTCCGTAGGAATAAAATAAGGGTTGGTAATCCGGATACTTCTTTTTGCCACATTGATGGCCATCAGGATAGATTGCATGGTTATAGGCCAGTCCGAATCAGGACCGCTGGCTACTATATCCGTAAAGCAGGTGCCGGTGCCAGGTAATGACCTGACAAAGAAAGGCGCTTCAAAAGGGAAGACTTCTTTGCTACAATACCGGTAGCTCATGAGAAACTGTAATTGTAGCAGGTTTACAGCATCACCTTCAATTTTAAGGTGGGTATCCCGCCAGAATATATCATGCTTGCCATTGTTGAGATAACGGTCGTCCAGGTTAATGCCGCCGACAAAACCTACGCAGCCGTCTATCACAATGATTTTCCGGTGATTGCGGTAGTTGGCATTGAGATAAAAATCTACGAGCACAGGAGAGAAGGCATATACACTGGCGCCATGTTCTTTAAGTCGTGCCGGTATTTTGCTGATGCGGTCACTTCCCACGTCATCATACACAAAACGAACCTCTACACCCTGTTTCAGTTTTTCAATTAGAATATCTGTTACTTCATTGCCAACATCATCTGCTGCAACCATGTAATATTCAATGTGGATGTGATGTGTGGCCGCACGCAATGCCGCCATTACTTCCGGGAATTTTTCTTCGCCGTTGATCAGTAATTTAACCTGGTTATTTTTTGTGAGAATGGATTGACGGGTATTTAATAACATAGCAGATAGTTCCTGCTTATTACCAACCAAGTGTCGCAGCTCCAGCTGCATTTGCTCTATTTCAGCACGTTGCGACTGCCAGTATTTGGCAAACAAAACTTCATCTTTACTACCTTTTAAAGTAAACCTTCTTTTCTTGCGCAGATCGCGTCCCAGGTAGTAGTATACAATAAGACCTACAATAGGCACAAACACGAGCAACAGGATGTAGGCGATAGCCTTTACGGGATTGCGGTTTTCGAGCAGGATGGTACTCACTACGCCCAGGAATGTAAGCACCAGCAGGATAGAGCTGCCGATTTTTATATAAATATGCCAGTTTGTTCCTGTGAGATAATTGATAAGCGAATGCACCCGTTGTTGTTTTAATACTTGTAATATTAACGTTTACCTGCTGAAAAAGTTATAGGCTGCTTTTTTATGAAAAGCGAAAGCCGCCATTATTTAGTCATTTATTTATTTTAAGATGTAGATATTTAGTTCAGTGGAATATCTCCTCTTGAGCTAAATATCTACATCTTAAAATAAATAAATGACTAAATCTATTCGGCTGTTATCTCCAGTATATTACTGGTTAATGGATGTATCCTGCCCGCAGTAAGGTCAATACCAACTTTCATCAGGAAATCACCGCTGTATGACTGATTAAATTTAAAGGCAGAGGTGGTGCCGGGAAACAGGTTAATTTCATTGATCCTGTAGTTTTTTTCAGGATCCAGGCCCTGAAATTTTACAACGGAGAAATTATCTGTTCTGCGTGCATTCATCATGTAGTTGAATACGATGGCCTTTTTCTGATCATCGCTGGTGTACAGGAATACTGCCCTGTTTTGTTCATAGGGAGATACCAGCCGATAAAGGTTGCCATACCACACGATATCACTGATACGCCTATACGTAGTAACGGCATCATGACTGAACTGTAATTCTTTCTCTGTTAAATCATCTACTTTAATATCATAACCCAGCTTGCCCATCATGGCTACATCTGTCCGGAATTTCAGGGATTGCTTTCCCCAGTTGGTAACGTGGGCCGACATGGTATTAGCAGGGAAGAAGTGGGAATATCCATATTGAATATAAATCCTGTCGAGACCATCCGTATTATCACTTGGCCAGAATTCCGTGAAATATTTCAACGCGCCATAATCAGTACGACCACCGCCACCAGAGCAAAGCATGATGGGCAGGTGCGGATATTTAGCGCGTACTTTTTCAAATACTTTATACAGACCGCGTGTATACTCAATGAAGAGATGCGACTGTTTTTCTTTCAGATAAGGAGAGTAGGTATTAGTGAGCATGCGGTTGCAATCCCACTTGATATAAGCGATGCCGGGATTTTGCGACATTGTTTTATCTACCACATCAAAAACAAAATCCTGCACGGCGGGATTAGGCAGATCCAGCACCATCTGATTCCTGTAGTAGTTTTCGGCGCGGTTAGGTAATCGCATGATCCAGTCGGGATGTTTAGTATACAATTCACTTTTTGGATTCACCATTTCAGGTTCCAGCCAGATACCGAATTTAATGCCCTGTTTCGCTGCTTCTTTTACCAGGTATCCGAGTCCGTGCGGTAATTTTTCTTTATTGGTATCCCAGTCGCCTAGCCCGGCATTATCGCTATTGCGCGGGAATTTGTTTGCAAACCAGCCGTCGTCCAAAAGAAAGAGGTCTACTCCTAATCTGGCGGCGCCGCCAAAGAGACCGGTAAGTTTTTGTTCATTGAAGTTCATGCCGGTGGCTTCCCAGTTGTTGAGAAGGGTGAGCCGGGGTGAATGACCATCGAGGATACCGTAGTTCAGTGCCCAGCGTTGCAGGTTGCGGCTTGTTTGTCCCTTTCCTGTGTTGGAGTGGGTGAAGATAAACGCAGGCGTGGTAAACACCTCATTGGGTTTCAACGTATAGTCGCTGGCGTAAGGATTGATGCCGGCGTTGATGTGTAATGCGTTGCGCTCGTCCACTTCAAAGGCAAACCTGAAATTCCCTGTCCAGGCAAGGGTCCCGGCTATTACTTCCCCCTTGTTTTCATCTGCGGTATTGTCCAGTGCCAGCAGGAACATGGGAGATTGGTACATATTGGCGCGTACACCCAGTTTGCTGTCCAGCGTTTTTGTACCGGCTGTGAGCGGGGATTCTACCATGTTGGCTTCCTGTGCCCAGTCGCCATGGAATTGTGTTAACCAGTATTTAGCCGCCTTGAAATGAAGCATGGAAGAGGAATAAGCAGTCAGGTGGACAGGTTGTTTTTCCTGGTGTTTTATTTCGGTCCATGCCTTGATTACGTCTTCATTAAAATATGCTTCGAAATGAAGGATAACGCTTACCGGGTATACGGGATCTTTGAGGGAGATGTCTGTAGTGGTAATGTTATTATCTTTTTTTGTGGTGTGGTGGGAAACATATTTCAGCTCCAGGGAAGGGTTGCCATCATTGTGTACGATGCGGATAGCCGGTTCCAGCAGGCTTTCCATGCCGGCTGTTACATAGGCTTCCTGCGTTGATTTCTCCAGGGTATCTGCAGCAGCAGGCTGCAATAGCCGGCCAAAGTATTGCTGAATGAGCCGCCCTTCCTCATTGACAGCGTAAACGAGGCTCACGTTGCGTGTGGTAACACGTATCGGTTGGTTTTGTGCCTGTACCCAATGGGCCATTAACAGTAAACATACACTAAGTAACCTTTTCATGATATTGCTGTATTTACTAACGTGGAAATAAGCGTACAAAATACAAATATTGAGAAAAGATGTACATGATAATTTACCGGAGGCATATTTTTTAGCGTAAAAACGGTGCTGTACGGATCAGATAAAAGAGGGGAGAACAGAATAATTATTAGTTTAGGGAGTCTATTAAACTAATACCCAATGATGCCGCAGATTATTATTGTGCTCGTTCTCACTGTGTTGATTAACCTCATTACCACATTGTCCTATGCCGTGCGGATTGTGGGGGTAAGAACGGGGAGGATCGCTATTACTTTTTCCCTGTTTAATATCCTGGTATTGAGTACCGAACCACTGCGAGTAGTTTATCATCGGTGATCAATGGTATTGCTACCATCCTGATGGCATTGTTTATTGATCCTGTTTTATCAGTGTTGACGGATGATGTGGTATTGGGAAAGATCAGTGCGGGATATTTCCGGAAATTTATTGTTTATATGGTAGTCGCCCGTATTGCAGGCACTTTACTGGCACAATTGTTATTTTTACCGTGTGCGCAACTGATTGCGCTACTGGCAGAGCGGTTATAATTTTAATCATGGTATCGGAAATAAATTAATTTGAGTCGTTAAGAAATGGTTAACATTCTTTTGAGAATTAATTTATTCTTTTGATGCATGAAGGTTAAGCCCAGAAAATTATTTGTGCTTGTTGGCTATCCACATTCAGGAAAGAGATTAATGTTGCACCATCTTTTTAACAGAAAAAATTTCTTCCCTCACAAGGCGCCAATCTACGCACCCGGATTCGATAGCGGGAAATTTGTAGTGATCAATATCACGAACTACAGTAACTCCACAGCAGACTATCTGAATCGTATCAACGATGTATTGGAACGACATACAGATACCAATACCTCTTTCATGATCCTCATGAGCCTGATCTTCGACGGCCGTGCACATGATATCAAAAAGGTATTGGAATACCTGAACCGGACGTCGTATGAACTACATTACCTGGTATTGACCAGCAGTTACTATGACCAGGAACCGATGAAAGAACAGGACCTGGAGCAGCTGCGGCGTTTTATTACAAAGGGGCGTATTCACCTTTTTGATACGTTGGTTACCCAATCCTCCCTCCGGTTTAAACAGCGGCGGGATGAGGTTGCAAAGCTGATCAGCGACATCGTATAGTCTGCTACCTTGGAGCGTATCCGGATTTCCTCTTACGGCAATGATGATGTAAGTTGCAGGAAGTTGTTGTTAACGAATAGCTGATATGCGAATACAGACCATTGCTTTATTGATTACCTGTTTAACAGGATTGATACAGATTGCGCATGCGCAGCGCACTTCTGCGCGACCTACACAAGCCCGCATTGCGGCGGCTCCGGCTGATAAATGGACGGGCACCTGGCGTATGGTGTATAAACCCTGGCCACATATTCCTGCCATCACTATGGAGTTGCAGATAGGAGAGAGCAGTTATCATATGTTATATCCCGCTTTGCTGAAATTGGATTATCCGCCGTTTTCAGGCGTCTATGAAGTTTTGCTGGCGCGAAAAAATGATCAGCAGCTGGGTATAGGCAGGGGTAAATACCCGATAAAAGAAACGCCTTTTAAACTGCGGTCCTGGATGTTATATCTGAATGGTACTTTCGATTATGGAAAGGGTTCCAACGCTATGCCGGTATTGAATCTTCATAGAATGTGGATCAATGCTTTCGGTCTTTTTATGCATGGACTGTATGCCGATGATGAAATATTTGTGAACACGAAAGTGGCGCTCCGCGATTTTTTATACAGAGACAGTATTCAGCTGAAAAAAATAAACAATAAGCCCTGGAATGATCCGCATACGCGGCGGATCCTGCACCCGGAAGAAGATTCTATCTACTTTGGTATTTATGAAAAAATAATGGTAAAAGACAGCATTGCGCACATCACCATTATCGATAAAGACCAGCTGGATAGAGATACGGTCACTCTTGTGCATAACGGCCAGGTGCTGATGAACAGCATGGAGATTAATGCCCAGACCCGCGAGCAACAAATAAGGCTGGATACCGGCATGAATATCTTTTCTTTTTTTGCAGATAATTATGGTGGACTGCCACCCAATACCGGGGATATGCGGGTGAATATTGATAGCGGGAAATACTCGTTCGATTTCAGCGACGGCCCCAATGCATTTGCCACTTTCCTGGTGGCACAATTTTACAGGGAGCCCGGGATTACTGTGCCACCGCCATTACAGGATACATTGCAGCGCACCGCAAAGGCTACTACCCGTCAGGATGAGTGGGTTACTTCTCTCGTTGTTAAGCAGGCCAACATCACCCTCGAATTATGGGACGGACAAACAGAAGATGGCGACAGCATCTCCCTGCGGCTGAACGATACCTGGATTGCCAGCGGTTTTGCGGTGAAAAAGAAAGTACAGCAAATAAACGTAACACTGCAGCGCGGAGAAAACAGGTTGCTGTTTATGGCGGATAACCTGGGAAGCATACCGCCCAATACAGCCGTGTTACGCATAAGGTTTGGGGAAGATGCAAAAACAGTAGAACTAAATACAGACCTGAAACGTAATAATATGATCCGGATTGTGTATGAGGAGTGAGGGTTTATGGGATTTAAAATGCTGAATATAAAGCGTTTGAATATGTTTAAGGTGCAATCTTTCCAGTCACACAGGTTGTTACAGGATTATATACTTTCCTACCTGATCGTGGAAAGTGATTTCCAGGAGGAAGCCGGCCGGAAGATGACCATATTGCCACACCTCATCCAAAACCTCGTATTTAATCTAGGCCCACCGGATAAGGTTTATGATGTTACTAATAAGGAATATGTAGCATCAGACAGCATTATGGGTCCGAATGATACTGTTTGTGAATACTGCATTTATGCGGGAATGAAAACCCTGGTGGTAAATCTTAAACCAGGTGCCTGGTTCAAACTCTTTCATATTCCGGCAACAAAATTCACAAATAAAAGCAGTGATCTGTCGGTTATTGCCGGTTGTGAAATGCATGAATTAGGGAATCAGATAAGGGAATGCAGTAGTGGAGAACAACAGATTGCTATCCTGGAGGCATTTTTTATCCGCCAGTTATTAAACGAAAGAAAATATTCGAGAAATCTGAATGAGACAATACGGCTGATATATACAGCAGATGGGAATATTACCATCCGGCAATTGGAATCGGGAACCTATCTTACTAAACGTACTTTAGAAAGAAGTTTTCTGGAACAAACAGGGCTTCATCTGAAAACATTTTGTCGCATTGTGCGTTTCAGACGAACGATTGAATACATAGAAAAAGAAAAAAATGTTCAATGGTGTTTGTTGGCTAACCGGTTCGGGTACAGCGACCAAACCCATTTTATTAATGAGTTCAGGCATTTCGCGGGATGTTTGCCGCATGAATATCCTGGTTTCCGCAGCAGCCTGGAACAGGCGTTGGGAATTTAAATTTTGTCACTTTTATCCGATAGTCCCCATTCTTATTTTCCTACATTAGCATCACTTACAATTCCCCGTGTTAATACGGTTAAGCAATGATAACATTGGTTGACGAATTGGCCGTATTAATGATGTCGAAAATGCATCTCCTGATATTTTTGACCGTTTCCTCGGAATCCCCGCTATCCTTTAAAGCTGTTTTACTAACTATCTGCTATCAATACAGATGCTACAGGTAATTATTGCATTCACCAAAATAGCAATCATATGAATACTGAAAACGAAGCAACCAACCGCCGTGATTTTCTCGGGAAGATCATCGCAGGGGCAACGGTGTTTACGATGCCGTCTTTTGCTCCTTTGGACCTGCAGGCAGCGTTCTCCCCTGAAAAAATGGATATTGGCCCCGAAGATCTCGAAGCATGGGTAAATAAAATCAAGGGGAAACACAAAATGGTGCTGGATGTAGTGCGTCCGCACGATATACTGCCTTTTGCCTGGCCTAAAGTGTTTTTATTGACCAATGCAGCTACGGGTACTCCCGAAAAAGAATGCTGTGTGGTGGTGGTGTTACGTCACGACGCGATTCCATACGCTATGAAAAGTGAGTTATGGGCCAAGTATAAATTTGGAGAGATGTTTAAGGCAGATGATCCTGCCACAAAAGCGCCGGCAGTCAGGAACCCGTTCTGGGAACCTAAACCGGGAGATTTTAAAGTTCCGGGCATTGGTGACGTAGCAATTGGAATCAATGAACTGCAGGCCAGTGGCGTATTATTCTGCGTGTGTAACATGGCGATGACAGTGTATAGCGCAGTGGTGGCACAAAACATGTCGCTCGACGTTGCTGAAGTAAAAAAAGAATGGACGAACGGAATCTTACCGGGAATACAACTGGTGCCTTCCGGTGTGTGGGCCGTAGGCCGTGCTCAGGAACGGAATTGCGGTTATTGTTTTGCGGGATGAAACGATATTCTTTCCAGGTGTTGTGGGGTGTGTTGTTGCTGGGATTGATCCTGGTTGTTATTATAATGTTTTTCAACAATCAGGCTAAACATGGAAAAAAGGCAATGACGGTGTTATGGATAGCTCCTGATACAGGTACGATTCCGCATACACCAAATGGCGCAATGATCCGTTATGGCCGGGATCTTATTGCGCATACCGCTGTATACCTGGGACCTAAAGGAAAAATAGCGACCATCAGCAATGGTATGAACTGCCAGAATTGCCACCTGGCGGCGGGGACTAAAAGCTGGGGAAACAATTATGGCGGTACAGCATCTATGTACCCTAAATTCAGGGAAAGAAGCGGCGCCATTGAATCGATTGCCAAAAGAGTGAATGATTGCCTGATCCGCAGTCTCAATGGTAAAGTCCTCGACAGCAACAGCCGGGAACTCAGGGCCATGATAGCTTATATACAATGGCTCGGGAAAGATGTACCTAAAGGATACAAACCACCTGGAAGCGGAATAAAAGAAATGGCGTATCTGGAAAGAAGGGCAGATACCACAAAAGGTAAGCTGGTATATGTGCAGCAATGCAGTAAATGTCATGGAGAAAATGGTAATGGGAAACTGTCTGTAGATGCTGTTGAGTACGAGTATCCGCCTTTGTGGGGAGATAAAGCCTATAATACAGGTGCCGGCATTTACAGGATATCGAGATTTGCCGGATATGTAAAAAACAATATGCCGTTTGGCGCTGACTATAACAAAACACAACTAACGGACGAGGAAGCGTGGGATGTGGCGGCCTTTGTAAATTCACAACCACGTCCCGTTAAGGTATTCCCTGAAGACTGGCCTGTAATAAGCACCAAGCCGGCAGATCATCCTTTCGGACCGTTCAGCGATACCTTTTCCGAGCAGCAACATAAATACGGTCCTTTTGGTCCCATTCTTCATCAAAAGAGCAAGGGGCACATTAAATAAACTGCTAGTTAATATTCATCATTTCAAATAAAAATATGATCATGAAAAAGCTGTTCATACTTGTTGGATGTTTGCTTGGATATTTCGCATCTTATGCCCAGGCTGATTACAAAGTAATATTTGATATTACCAGTAAATCGGTAGAGGATCATAACACGGTGATGCGGCAAATGAACGGTATCCTGAAAGGGAGTCCGGATGCACAGCTGGAGGTGGCCGTTTACGGCGATGCATTGGATATGGTATTGAAAGATAAATCAAAAATTACACCTGCCCTCACAGAGCTACTGAACAATAAAAGAGTGAGCGTAAAAGTATGTGGTGCTACCATGAAACGGAATAATAAAGACGCCAGTGAATTGATCCCGGGCGTTGACGTGGTACCGGATGCCATTTATGAAATAATCACTAAACAGAGAGAAGGGTGGGGGTATATCAAAGTGGCGCAATAGTAAAATGTGATACGCCTGTGGAGGTCAGAGCTCCCTGCGCATAATAAATGCTGAAACCCGGTTGGACCGGTACTTACGGGCATAAAAAAAGGCCATCTTCCGATGACCTTTTTTTATGCTGGTGGTGTGAGCCGGGATCGAACCGGCGACACAAGGATTTTCAGTCCTTTGCTCTACCAACTGAGCTACCGCACCATCTTTTTTTATATCCCCTTCCGTGTGAAGGGATTGCAAAAGTAAGATAAAATTTATAATTACAAAATTTTATTGCAGATTTTTTTTCGACCCACTTTTTTACTGCGGATACTACGTGGTTGCTGATACGCTTAAAGCCGGTGCCAGTGCACGTATTGGGCAGTTTTTTCTCTTCTTTTCACTGCATCACCACTGCATTTCTGCGCTATTTGCATGGAGCAGGAACGCGGTGGTGATCATCATTTATATTGATAAGCTGTACAAGACTGATTTTCGTCAACTATTGGTTTAGTTTCCGTAAACCACCAGGAACTTAATACGCATCAGTTTCAGCTGCTCGAGCGAATAATCGTTTTCGATCAGTTCTTCGCGGGCCAGGGCCAGACTGGAAGTTTCACATCCCTTGAAGTATTCCATGATCTCTTCCTGGGCATAGTCATCCAGTTCTTCATCCAGGCAATAATCCAGGTTCAGTTTGGTGCCGCTGGCAACAATGGTTTCCATTTCATCCAGTAACTGGGAGATGCTCAACTCTTTGTTTTTGGCGATGGTTTCCAGTGGAATCTTTTTATCGATATTCTGAATGATAAATACCTTCATGCCGCTTTTGTTCACCACACTCTTCATCACAAAATCATCCGGCTTGGTGATATCATTTTCTTCCACAAATTTGGAGATCACGTCCAGGAACTGCTTGCCATAGCGAACCGCTTTACCCTTGCTGACGCCCTGGATTTTTTCCAGTTCCTGTACCGTGGTAGGGTACTGGGTGGCCATGTCTTCCAGGGATGTTTCCAGGAAGATCACAAAGGGAGGCAGGTTCTTTTCCTTGGATACTTTTTTACGCAGTTCTTTCAGCATTTCAAACAATGCCGGATCTGCGGAGGCCTGTGCTTCTGCTGCTGCTTCCTCTTCTTCCTCGATGCCGTCTTCGTCAAACTGGTGATTGAGGGCCACCATGATAGAGAAGGGTTTCTTCAGGAATTTTTTACCTTTTTCCGTTACTTTCAGCAGGCCGTATTCTTCAATATCTTTTTCAATCAAACCTTCCAGCATCATCTGGCGTATCAGGGAATTCCAGAAGTGTGCATCGAATTCTTTTCCTTCTCCGAATATTTCCAGTTGATCGTGGCGATAGGTCTTGATCTGCGGCGTTATTTTACCGGTGATGACGTTCACCACATAGTCGGCGCCGAAGCGTTCTTCCAGTGCGCGGATGGCCTTTAGGACTACCACTACACGGTTTTTAGCCTCTATTTTTTCTTTCGGGTTGCGGCAGTTATCGCATTGACCGCAGTTTTCCGTTTCATATTTTTCACCGAAGTAGTGCAGGATCACTTTACGGCGACAAACCGCACTTTCTGCATAGGCTACTGTTTCGTTGATCAGTTGTGCGCCCATTTCACGTTCACTCAGTGGCTTATCGCGCATCAGGTGTTCCAGTTTCTGCACATCTTTAAGGGAGTAGTAGCAAACACAGTTTCCTTCCAGCCCATCACGGCCGGCGCGGCCGGTTTCCTGGTAATAGTTTTCCAGGCTTTTTGGGATGTTGTAGTGAATTACAAAGCGTACGTCCGGCTTGTCGATGCCCATGCCAAATGCGATGGTAGCAACAATCACTTCGGTATCTTCATGCAGGAACATATCCTGGCGTTGTGCCCTGGTAACGGGGTCAAGACCGGCATGATAAGCTACTGCCTTGATGTTGTTTGCCGTCAGCATATCAGCCAGTTCTTCCGTTGTTTTACGGTTGAGGGTATAGATAATGCCGCTTTTGCCTTTATGTAGATGAATATATTTTACTATATCCTTGATCACCTGGTCTTTCTTGCGTTTGGGCCTGATTTCATAATACAGGTTAGGACGGTTAAATGACGAGATGTATATATTCGCATTCGTTAATGCGAGATTTTTTACAATATCACTCTGCACTTTGGGCGTAGCCGTAGCGGTTAATGCGATGATAGGCAGCTTGTCACTGATCTGATCGATCATCTCTTTCAAACGACGGTATTCCGGTCTGAAATCGTGGCCCCATTCAGAAATACAGTGTGCCTCATCTACGGCAATAAATGAAATTTCCAGTTCCTTGAAAAAATCCAGGTTCTCCTGTTTTGTCAGGGTTTCCGGCGCCACATACAGTAGCTTGGTTGTACCTGACAGGAGATCTGCGCGCACTTTTTTTATTTGCGCTTTGGAAAGCGTGGAGTTAAGAAAGTGTGCTACATTGTCCCTGCTGCTGTAGCCACGAACCAGGTCTACCTGGTTTTTCATCAGCGCGATCAGGGGTGAAACGATCAGTGCACAACCGGGGCTCATCAGAGCAGGTAATTGGTAGCAAAGAGATTTACCTCCACCAGTTGGCATTATAACAAAAGTATCTTTACCTGATAGGATGCTATTAATGATTATTTCCTGATTTCCTTTAAAGGAATCAAACCCAAAATGTTCTCGTAATGCATCCATCAAACTTACCTTTACAACAGCCATTGCATTCAAATTTAAAAACGGTAAAACGCTAAAGAATTGACAAATGATGAAATAGTTTTATATGTTTTTTAGGGGACACGAAGTTACTTAAAAAAGCGCGTAGTATCAATATAAATTACATGATCGTACCGGTGCTGACTAAAAAATGATAAATTTGTAAATTGTCATGAAAAGGAACGGAACCAATAACATAAGAGAGGTAGCAAAACGCACAATTGCGGTTGAAGCAGCAGCTATTAATGATTTGCAGCAGTTTATAGATGCAGATTTTGAAAAGGTGGTGGAACTGGTAGCGCAAGGCAAAGGACGACTGGTGGTGACCGGCATTGGAAAAAGTGCCATCATTGCCCAGAAAATTGTTGCCACCCTTAACTCTACCGGCACACCGGCCCTTTTTATGCACGCTGCTGATGCTATCCATGGAGACCTCGGAATGATCCGGCAGGAAGATATTGTAATGTGTATCTCCAAAAGCGGGTCTTCTGCAGAAATAAAGGTATTAGTACCCTTAGTGAAGAATTTTGGCAACACATTAATAGCCATGGTGGGGAATACTGACTCATTCCTGGCCGCAGAAGCGGACTATGTGCTGAATACGACCGTTAGCCAGGAAGCATGCCCTAATAACCTTGCACCCACTACCAGCACCACTGCGCAGCTGGCAATGGGAGATGCATTGGCGGTATGCCTCATAGAATGGCACGGATTTACGGCTGCTGACTTTGCAAAATTTCATCCCGGTGGCGCACTGGGTAAAAAATTATATCTTAAAGTAGCAGATCTTAGCAAACAGCATCAGGCGCCAAAGGTATTGATCAACAGCTCCCTCCGGGAGGTAATTGTGGAAATTTCCTCCGGAATGCTTGGTGTAACAGCTGTACTGGACGAAAAGGAGTTATTAAAAGGTATTATTACAGATGGAGACCTGCGCAGAATGCTGGAGAAAAATGTAGCTACAGCTTCTGTAACGGCAAAAGATATCATGTCGCTACACCCAAAAATGATCCAGCAGGACGAACTGGCTATCAATGCATTGGAAATGATGCGCCGGAACGATATCACACAACTGCTGGTAATGGATGGAGAACGATATACTGGTATTATTCACTTACATGATTTAATCAGAGAGGGAATTATTTAGAAATGACACAGCTGAACAGCCACTTTTATGTGGCAATAATGGCAGGAGGTATTGGCAGCCGCTTTTGGCCCCACAGCCGCACAGACAATCCCAAGCAATTCCTGGATATCCTGAACACCGGGAAAACCCTGCTTCAATGGACTTATGAACGTTTCGCCAACTTCATTCCAAAGGAAAACATCTTTGTGGTCACACACCAGCAATATAATTCCAAGGTAGCCGAACAATTACCGGAACTCCCTGCGGCCAATATTGTGAGTGAACCATCCAGAAAGAATACGGCTCCTTGTGTGGCATATATCTCACACAAAATCCATAAACAGGATCCGCTGGCGAATATCATCTGCGCACCTGCAGATCATCTCATCGTTGATGGTCCCGCTTTTACCAGCGCATGCCTCAACGCGCTCCTGTTTGTACAAAAAAACAGCGCCCTCATCACCCTGGGGATCAAACCTACCCGTCCCGATACCGGCTACGGCTATATCCAGTTTGAACCACAGCAGGTAGCGGATAATGTATACCAGGTGAAAACATTTACAGAAAAACCGAACCTGGAACTGGCGAAAACATTTTTGCAAAGCGGCGATTTCCTCTGGAACGCCGGCATCTTTGTCTGGAATGTAAAAACCATCCTGACGGCTTTCCGGGAATACCTGCCCGAAATAAATGAACTCTTTGAGCAAAGCACTTTTGCCCTGAACACCCCACAGGAAAAAGAAGTGATTGAAAGGGTTTATCCGCAGTGTACCAACATCTCCATAGATTATGGCATTATGGAGAAAGCGGCCAACGTATACGTAATCCCTTCCAACTTTGGCTGGAGCGATCTCGGTACCTGGGCTTCCGCCTACGAGAACCTGGAAAAGGATTACCTCGGCAATGCGGTACAAGGTAAAAATGTAGTAGTCATTGACGCCACCAAATGCATGGTGAAAGTGCCTAACGACAAGCTGGTACTGCTACAAGGCCTCGATGAATTTATTGTGATCGATACCCATGATGTGTTACTTATCTGCAAAAAAGATAACGAACAACAGATCAAAGAATATGTGGGTGAGATCAAACGGAATAAAGGGGAGAAGTTCTTATAATTTTGGGATTTGATTATTTTGAAATTTAGATATTTTGTCTCCAAAAGCGGCTTGCTTTGAAACAAAATATCTAAATTTCATTTTAATTAAATAACTAAATGATTTCAAAACTGCCTGATACCGGTACTACCATCTTTTCCGTGATGTCTGCGCTCGCAGCTACGCACAACGCTATTAATCTTTCACAGGGATTTCCGGATTACGATTGCAGTGATGAACTGAAAGCATTGGTGAATGAAGCCATGCTGCAAGGGCATAATCAATATGCTCCCATGCCCGGGCTGATGCCGCTACGGTCGGCGATTGCAGCTAAAATCGGTCGCCTCTATCAGCAAAACATCAATCCGGATACAGAAATAACAATTACACCCGGCGGCACTTACGCCATCTTTACGGCCATTGCTACGTGTATCCATCCGGGTGATGAAGTAATTATATTTGAACCGGCATACGACAGCTATATTCCCAATGTGCTTGTAAATGGCGGGAAACCGGTATTGATCCCACTTTCCTTTCCGGACTACCGGATCAACTGGGAGGAGGTGCGGCGTAAAATCACCTCCCGTACCAAAATGATTATGCTCAATACACCGCATAATCCAACGGGAAGCATCTTACAGGAAAATGATCTGGAAGAACTGGAAAAACTAGTGGTGGAATTTAACCTGCTGGTATTGTCTGATGAAGTATACGAACACCTGATCTTTGATGGCGCCCAACACCACAGTATTCTGCGATACCCGACTATTTACCGCAACAGCTTTGTTACTTTTTCTTTTGGTAAAGTGTTTCATAATACCGGTTGGAAAATGGGCTATTGCGTAGCGCCGGAACACCTGACGCAGGAATACAGAAAGGTGCATCAATATCTCTGCTTTTCGGTGAACACACCCATGCAATACGGCCTCGCTAAATTCCTGGAAACGCCTTCGCATTACCTGGAGCTGGCGGGCTTCTATCAACAAAAAAGAGATTACTTCCTGGACCTGATGAACGGTTCCCGCTTTACGCCGCTACACAGCCAGGGGAGCTACTTCCAGCTGATGAAGTACGACCGCATTTCGGACGAAGGAGATAAAGCATTTGCTATCCGGCTTACCAAAGAAGCAGGCGTGGCGGTTATTCCGGTATCAGCTTTTTACCAGAACGCTAAGGATGATCACGTGATCCGTTTCTGCTTCGCCAAAAAGAACACAACGCTGGAACAAGCTGCCGCAAGACTGTTAGCGGTTTAAAACAAACATGAGACTATTGATAACGGTTTAAACAATCCTGTTAAGAATTGAATAAACACGTTACCAATGCCTCAAGTACTTCAAAAACAAACGACTCCTTCTTTATAAAAACCGTTTATTAAACGGCTATGGCTGTTGTTGGCTCCTTTGCTTCCTCCAGGGTGAGGGTATGTTCTATAAAGTTCACGATACCGGTTTGCACATCATACATAGCGCCGATAATACCTACTTCTCCTTTCAGGATCATTTCGCGCAGGATATTGCTTTGCTCTATAATCGCCTGTACGGAACGTTCTACATGAATGTGCGCAACAGCGTCTACAAAGGCCGGGTTATTGGAAGTACGGTTATGGGTAACCGTTTTTTCTGCAAAAACGGATGGCGTAATTTTATTTAACAAGCCTGTCAGGTTCCCCATTTCCACGGTATCACAGGCGCCGCTGATGGCGCCGCATTTGCTGTGACCCAGTACCACAATGAATTTGGAACCAGCCGCCTTGCAGGCATATTCCAGGCTGCCCAACACATTATCAGAGATAACGGCGCCGGCTAAACGAATGCTGAATATATCTCCCAGTCCCTGGTCAAAGATCAGCTCTGCGGAAGTGCGTGAATCCATACAGCTTACGATAGCTGCCATAGGCCACTGCCCGTCAGAAGTATCATTCACCATTTGCAGGAGGTTACGGTTAATGCGCAGGTTATCGACAAAGCGGTTATTACCTGCTTTTAACAGATCGAATGCTTGTCTGGGGGAGATGCTGTCCTGGTATTTTTTATTAAGTGTTTTCATTTTTTAAAATTTGTGAGATGAACAAAGAAGAATGCATGGTTTCCGTTGGGCATTCTTCTGGCTTTCTGCTAGTTTAATTGTAACTGTTTCAGGAGTTCCCTGTGATTCCCTGTAGAAATGGTGTGGGTATGACTGGTGGTAAGTCTGCCCTGTTCTTCTACAGAGAGGTCTGCGTTGTTCTGTATCTTATACACCTCTTTGAATCCTGTGAGGACAACATTAATGTTCTTCTGAGGGGCTTTGATATCTTTAAATTCCCGTATTGTTTGCAATACATCAAAATCTATATAAGCAGTTTTCCGGGCATCAATAATCAGTGTTACATTGGATGGTATGTGATCCAGTGTGAGCAGGATGCTGGCTTTGTTCAGGAAAGAAACTTCCTGTGCAAGCTCCAACCGGATACTGTCGCCGGTATTATATTTTTCCTTACGGAAGTAGTAGGAGCTTTTCATATTACCGCGTAAAATGGCCAGTACGCTTACCGCCATACCTAATGCAATGCCTATCAGGAGATCCGTGAATACGATGGCCGCCACTGTTGCCACGAAGGGCACCCATTGGTATTTACCGTTTTTAAACATCTCTTTGAAGATAGAAATCTTACACAGCTTGTAGCCTGTTACGAGCAGTACTGCTGCGAGGGTAGCCAGGGGGATTTTATTCAATAGCATGGGGATCAGTGCAGCACACACCAGCAACAGGGCGCCATGTATCATGGATGATAACTTCGTTTTGGCGCCGGCATTGATATTGGCACTGGAACGCACAATCACTGAGGTGACGGGTAGTCCACCTATCAGGCCACTGATCATATTGCCGATACCTTGTGCTTTCAGCTCACGATTCGGTGAAGTATAACGTTTCAGCGGGTCGAGTTTGTCTGTTGCCTCTACATTGAGCAGTGTTTCTACAGATGCCACAATCGCAATGGTGATAGCGGTGATCCATACTTCTTTATTGGAGATGGCGCTGAAGCGGGGAAGGGTAAACTGACCAATAAAATCGCTGAAGCTGTCGGGAACCGGTAACGATACGAGATGCGCAGATCCCAGTGCCAGCACACCGTTGCCGGAAAACGCGAGGTTTAGTAAAACCCCCACAATAACCGCTACGAGTGGCGCCGGCACGATGTTTAGTTTCGGGATCCGGTTCCAGTACAGAATGATCAGAACAGAAAGAATGGTTATCAGGGTGGCGCCAATACTGATATGATTAACAGCCGCCAGGATGGAGCTGAAAAAAGTATTGCCATCTGCCTGGAAAAAAGTAACGCTGCCGGCTGTTGCAGGATCATAGCCAAAAGCAAGCGGTATTTGTTTCAGGATAATGATGAGGCCAATGGCGGCAAGCATTCCCGTAATAACATTGGACGGGAAATAGTTAGCCACGGTTCCTGCTTTTATCAGGCCCAGGATCAATTGAATACCGCCACCAATAACCACGCTGAGCAGGAATATGTCAAATGCGCCCATTTGCGTGATAGCGGTTAAAACTACTGCAGTAAGACCTGCCGCAGGGCCGCTTACACTCAGTTGTGAGCCACTGAGGAAACCTATTACCAGACCGCCTATGATGCCGGAGATCATACCGGCAAACAGCGGTGCGCCGGAGGCCAGGGCAATACCCAGACACAGCGGCACAGCAATAAGGAAGACGACTAAACCAGCGGAAAAATCGCCTTTAATATTTGAAAATAAGGATGCTTGTTTGTTCATAAAATGAGCTTTTCCGTTCAGGGATCACGTTTCCGGATAGCAGCTAAAGCTGCAACCGTGGACGTTACAATGACGGGTTAATAGCACCATTACCAAACAACATACACGTATCTCAGGTATGGATACAGGATGCCCTGGCAGTGATAGCTATAAATAATTTAATTGGGAATACGATTGCTGTGATAACAGCAATAAGGTTTGATTACGCGTTGAAGGCGTTGGGAGGCGGGGCATGTATTTCCTGAGCCGGGTTGCTCGGAATATCTTCAAATAGCTGATAGTGCAATGTGCTGATAATTAACAGCGGATTAAATTGCATCACATCAAATTGCTTGCAGAACTTCAGTTCCTTGGCGATCTTGGTATGATCTATTCCCATGTCTACCGGATGTTCTTCAACGATCTGGTTATTAAACAGCAACTTCCCTACTTCCTTGATGGGAAGCAGTTGAGAAACCATCAGGCTCAACAGGAATATACCGATTAATTTTTTCATGAAACTATATTACTTGCACAAATGTAATTTAGTGAAACCATAAATACCATGTTATGTTGATTAAAAAAATGTTAAAGCATTTTAACAGCTTTCTCATCCTTATTTCCTGAAAGAATCCATTCATAATTGATTAAAACCGTTCGTCACTTTTTACAGCTTGCTTTTTTTAGGATATTTATTTATGTAGATGCCCGACAGGTAGACTTCCCGACTGTTTTTTCCGGTAACATTTAAAGCAAGTTATTTTGCTTACTATGGTATTGTGTATTGCATAGTAGTAAATATTCCCTACTTTTGTATTGTAAAGTTGAAGAATAGCTATCACACTTTAATATTTAAATAACTGATCAGAAACCACCATTAAGAAAACATTTTTTTTAAAAGCTCACTTGCCATGAATATTGATAACACACAATCGCAGATGAGGAAGGGTGTGCTGGAGTTTTGCATTTTGTCCATCATTAAGCAAGGAGAGGCTTACCCGTCAGACATCATTGAAAAGATGAAAGAGGCAAAGCTGGATATCCTGGAGGGCACTTTGTATCCCTTACTAACAAGATTGAAAAATGCCGAATTACTCACCTACCGGTGGGTGGAAAGCAGCTCAGGCCCCCCCAGAAAGTATTTTTCCATGACGGACAAAGGAGAAGCCTTTTACCGCGTACTGGAAAGCACCTGGAACGAACTGGCCAACGCTGTTCATCAATTAACACAAAACAGTACACCCCTTTAAGGGTCTCTAACCTAAAATCCTAAAAGCAGCATCAAGATGAAAAAGATAATTAACATAAATCTGTCGAGTCGGCTTATCCCTATTGAGGATAGTGCATACGAGATACTACGTCAGTATCTGGACAGCCTCAAAAAATACTTTGCGAAAGAGGAAGGTGGAGATGAAATTGTGGCAGACATAGAAGGTCGTATTGCTGAAATATTCCAGGATAAGCTGAAAAAGGGCGCACATTGCATTACAGACGATGATGTACTGGCGGTAAAAGCATCCATGGGTACTCCTGAGCAATTTGACGATGCCGCTCCTGCTGAAAACGCACAGGCAAAGCAGGAAGAAACCTCCGAGGAATATATCCGCCGTCCGCGCAAGCGTTTATACCGCGACCCTGAGAACAAGGTGTTAAGTGGTGTATGTAGCGGTTTGGGCGCCTACTTTAATGTAGACCCCGTGATTTTCCGTATCATCTTCGCATTGCTGGCCATCGGTGGATTTGGTTCCGGTATCCTCGTATACTTCATCCTGTGGATAGCCACCCCCTCTGCCGATACGGCAGCGGAAAAGCTGGAAATGAGAGGAGAAAGGGTAGACCTGAATAATATCAAAACCACCATCCAGGAAGAATTGAGTCATATGAAAGGCCAGATGAAAAACGTAGGAGAAGATATCCGAAATTTTTCCGTGGGCCGCGGAAGACAAGTAGGGGGTGACCTGGAACGCTTTTTTGTAAACCTTGCTGAAGGTTTGGGAAAAGTACTGGTATACGTTACCAAAGGTTTCTTTTACTTTTTCGCTGTAGTGATGCTGATCTGCCTCATAGTAGTAGGTATCGGAATCACTATCTCTTCTGCGGCCCTGTTCCCTTTAAAAAGCCTGATGTTTTCCACCCCGGTACAGAATTATCTTTTCTGGCCCGCAATAGGACTGATCATCGGTATACCGGTAGTAGCGTTGCTGATCTTTATTGTCCGTAAACTCACCGGCGCAAAACAAGGCAACCGCTATGCAGGCTATACATTGGTGTTCCTGTGGTTGCTGGGATTGGCTTTTGCCGCAATAATCGTTACTTCTGTGGTAAAAGATTTCAGAAGACGTAGCAATACAACGAATGAAGTAATTGCCATTAAACAACCGTCGCAAGGAAAACTGATCCTGAAGAGAAGCCCGGGGATATTGAGTGACGACTTTTATTTTGGCTGGTTTGATGACCACATGATGGTGGCAGATGACACTATCATCATCAATTTCATCCGGGTTAAAATAGAAAAAAGTCCTACCGACAGTTTTGGGGTGGAAGTAGCCCGCTATTCTCAGGGTCGCACCGTGCAACAGGCCAACGCGCTGGCACAGGATATTCAGTTCCAGCTGAATCAGCAGGATTCTGTACTCTATCTGCCGGAAGGTTTTGCACTGCCCACGCACTCAAAATACAGGGGACAGCGGGTAACCCTGATCATTAAGGTACCGGTTGGCAAAAATATTGAGGTAGATAAAGAAGTATACCGCAACTACTCCTTTAGCAGGAATGACCGGTACGACGACGAATGGGACTTTGATTATAACGATAACTACCCCGGTCCTGTGAATATGAAAATGACCCCGGATGGCGCCGATGATATCCGGCCGGTTACACCAGTGAAAGAGTTGCCTGTCAACGATTCCACAGAGGTGAAATACCGCTACAGGGGAAATGATAGTAATTCCAACAGATAAAACAGCGCAATAATAGGTAGAAAACCAGGGTCGCCACCCTGGTTTTCTTATTTATAACCGTTCTGCTTTTTTCCGGATCCGATCATTGACCAGCCTGATTAATGTTTAACTTTGCATATTCGGCACACAACACATTAAAAAAGAGGATAAGGTAAGGAATGCAGGCTCCCATAAACATCGCGCTGGTAGGAAATCCTAATAGTGGCAAAAGCTCCCTTTTTAACGCGCTCACCGGTTTAAATCAGAAGGTGAGCAACTTTCCCGGGGTAACAGTAGATAAGAAAACCGGCACAGCAAACATTGCTCCCGGGCTCTCGGCTAATATTATTGATTTGCCGGGAACCTATAGCCTGTATCCCAAAAGCGCGGATGAGTATGTGACCTATGATGTACTTATCAATCCCAACAATGAAGAGGTCCCGGGCCTGGTGGTGATCGTTGCCGATGCCTCCAACCTCAAGCGTAATCTCCTTTTCTGCTCCCAGATCATTGACCTGAAAACACCCGTGATCATAGCACTGACCATGATGGACATTGCCCGCCGGAAAGGCGTGGAAATTGACCTGGACGGGCTTGAAAGAGAACTGGGCGTGCCGGTAGTGGCCATCAACCCCCGCAAGAATAAAGGGCTGGCCGATCTGAAAAAGATCGTTGAGCTGGCAGCAAGAGGCCATTACAGCGTGCCACCACGCGACTTTATCAACAACGCAGCATTAGCGAAACCGGTTATTGAAGATGTAAAGAAAACAGTTCCCGGCAAAAGCGACTACGCTGCCCTCCACATAGCAGTAAATACAGATGAACTGAGCTTTTTAAATGGTGGTCAGAAACTGGCCATCAGGAACTCATTACAAACACATCAGTTCAATAAAACAAAAGTACAGGCGGAAGAAATCATGCAGCGGTATGCCCGGATCAAGCATATCATGAAAGCAACTGTTGTGGAAACAGATCCGCTACAGAAACAGCTACGTTCTGAAAAAATAGACGATCTGCTCCTGCACCGTTTCTGGGGGTATGTAATTCTGCTGGTGGTGATGTTCCTGTTATTTCAAAGCATTTTCTGGCTGGCTTCCTATCCGATGGATTGGATCGAAGGAGGCTTTGGCGCATTGAGCGGCTGGTTAACCTCCATCCTGCCCGATAACAGGATCACCGATGTGTTTATTAACGGTATCCTGGCCGGTATCAGCGGGTTTGCTGTATTTATACCGCAGATCATGATATTGTTTGGATTGATCACTGTATTGGAAGATACCGGCTATATGGCCCGTATCAGCTTCCTGACAGACCGGCTTATGCGGCAGGTAGGCCTCAACGGAAAGTCCGTGATGCCCCTGATCAGTGGCGTGGCCTGTGCGGTACCCGCGATCATGGCTACCCGTACCATCGAAAATAAAAAAGAACGCCTTATTACCATATTGGTTACCCCGTTAATGAGCTGCTCTGCAAGACTGCCTATTTACACCATGATGATTGCGCTGGTAGTACCAGACAAGCGTATACTGGGTATTCTGGGTTTGCAGGGATTGGTGATGATGGGACTTTATCTGCTGGGCTTCTTCATGGCCATCTTTATTGCCGCCATCATGAAGCTGTTTGTAAGGATTAAAGAGAAGAGTTATTTTATCATGGAACTGCCGGTTTACCGTGCTCCCCGCTGGAAAAACGTGGGTACTACCATGGTGGAAAAAGCCAAGATATTTGTTACAGATGCCGGTAAGGTGATTGTGGTTATCTCCGTTATTCTCTGGTTCCTTGCTTCTTATGGGCCAGCCAGCAGAATGGAGCCGTTGCATGCGAAATACGACCAGCTGATATCTCAGGTGCCAAAAGAATCACCACAGGCCGATGCGCTGGATAAAGAGTTCCGCTCTGAAAAATTATCTCATTCTTATGCAGGCATATTAGGTCATGCAATAGAACCGGCTATCCGCCCACTGGGTTTCGACTGGAAAATAGGGATTGCCCTGATCACCTCTTTTGCTGCCCGTGAAGTATTTGTAGGTACCATGGCCACCTTATATAGTGTGGGTGAAAATCCTGATGATAATAACGCTACGCTGCGTGAAAAAATGGCTTCCGCCACCAGGAAGGATGGTACCCCGGTATATACGCTGGCCACCGGGCTGTCGCTGATGTTGTTTTATGCATTTGCGATGCAGTGTATGAGTACCCTCGCCATTGTGAAACGCGAAACCAAATCGTGGAAAATCCCGATAGCACAATTTGTTTACATGACAGCACTGGCGTATCTCTGCAGTCTTATCATCTTTAATATCTTCAAATAATATCTTGTACATTGCGGGTATGGTTCATACTCAATAAATGTACTATGAGATTGTTTTGTTACTGCTTATCACTGCTCTTTGCTGTGCCGGTTCTGGCGCAAACAAAAATAGATTCTTCCAGGCTGCTGAAAGACCTGCGCACACTGTCGGCCGATACATTTGAAGGCCGTAAAACAGGTACCCGTGGCAATCGCATGGCCCAGTTTTATATTATAGACCGGTTTAAGCAGATAGGACTTACACCTTATCACGGCACCTATGAATACGCCTTCTATTTCCAGGAAGGAGATAAAAAAACAATGGGGACTAACCTCTACGGCTATATTCCCGGTAAAACAGACCAGGTAATCGTGATTTCTGCTCATTATGATCACCTGGGAACAGGCAAGCCCAATGCGGATAAAGACAGTATCTATAACGGCGCTGATGATAATGCTTCCGGTGTGGCAGCCCTGCTGGGTATGGCGGCATATTTCAAGAAACATCCGCCCCGTCATACGCTTATCTTTGCTGCTTTTGACGGCGAAGAAGAAGGGTTACAGGGGTCTACTGCATTTCTGCAACAGCCCCCGGTACCGATAGCAGCTATCCGGCAGAATATTAATATGGATATGATTGCACACAATGATAAAAATGAATTGTATGTATGCGGAACCACGCCATATCCTGCACTGAAAAAATACGTTGATGCCGTAGCGGCCAATAGCAAAATAAAACTGATTGCCGGCCACGACAAGCCGGGAACGGGCAGCGATAACTGGACCAACCAAAGCGATCAGGGCCCCTTCCACCAAAAGAAAATTCCCTTCCTGTATTTCGGCGTAGAAGATCATCCGGATTATCATCAACTAACGGATGAGTATACACGAATAAATAATGTCTTCTACTACCAGGCAACGAAAACGATACTGGAAGTGGTAGAAGCCCTTGACCAGGATCTGTAATATATTAAGAGATTTACAGGCTATATTTTATTACCTGTTAATCCTGTTTTCTATCATTCCTCTGAAAGTAGCACCTCTCAGGGCGTTTACCATCACACCCAAACGGTTTGTTGATAACAGCGCCATTCTGCCCAGCTGATTGGAGGGGATACCCATGTCCAGTAAGGCGCTATGCAAGAGCGGATCACTCAGGTCTCCCCAGTCGGTTGTATAGTCATCTCTTACATCAACGGTGGGAGGCAGGCCATCAAAGTAGTTGCCTTCTCCTGCTGAATTGAATGTCTGGAAGCAGGCGGCATACATATCGTATTGGCCAAAAGTGATATTGATAAAGCCAACAGGTTTGCCGTAAGTCTGGCGCCCTATCAGTGCGGGGTTCATGGACGGTTTCAGCACGTTGTATAGTAATTCGCTGGCGGAAACAGTGTTGTGTGTTGCCAGGAAACTGATTTTGCTGAGTTCCAGGGCACCTTGTTTTTTAAAGGTGGCTGTTTTGTATTGGGTGGCTTCGTTGTGAAAGATGTCTGTCCAGTTGATGGCCGGATAGTTGGGCCGCGCTTTCATGTTTTTGAAATAGGCGCTATAGTTATCTGTATTCACATTGTTGTTGAACGATTGTGTGTACATCACGGTATTGCTTTTGGCTGCGGGTACCAGTTTATTGGCCAGGTATTCGGCTGTTTCCAGGAGTCCGCCGCCATTGTAACGAAGGTCTACAACCAGGTTTTTGATGCCGGCATTGGTGAACGCTGTGAAAATGGAATCCATTTTAGGTTTCACATCCTCCAGGGCCACGAAGTTGTTAAAGACGAAGTAGCCCACTTTGGTGCCGTTAAAGTCGAAAATATTGGAATAGAGGATGGGGTCCAGGTTATAATCCACCGCACTGAGGGTGCTGGTTTGTGTGTTCCCATCCGGTTTTAAAAAGCTGAAACTGGCATTGGTGCCTCCCAGCGACTGGTTCAGGAGATCGTTGGTAGCGTTGTCCTGGTAATTGAATTTGCTTACCCCGTTGATGGTGGTCACTTTCCAGCCACGTTTGACACCGGCTTTGCTGGCTGGTGATCCCGGATATACATAGACCACATATATCGTGGTATCTGTTTGAAAGCCCACTTCGAAACCAACATTGCCTACTATTCCTTCCTGTAGGGCTCTGGAGGTAGTGCCATCGTCCAGGAAGCTGTACCGGTCCAGTGTGGCACCGGCATCATTTTTCTTGAACTGCGTAAGCGCCTCGAACATCGTGTTGGTGCTGGAATAGCTGTGAGGGCGGAAAGTAGCGGAATCGGGGATAACGTCTGTCCAGAGGTAGATGTCTTTAAAAATGAAGAAAATGCTGTCATTGATATTGCCTGTTCCCTGGGGTGCAGGGGTGTCACGTTTTTTACAGGATGGGAGTAGTAAGGCGAATAGTACGCCTGCCAATAGCCATCGGTATGGGTGGGTTGGTTGCATAGTTGCTAATTTAGGAGATATAACTGGTATGATTAAACGAAAAATCAGTAGAAGCTAGTGCGGGCGAAAGGCGCCAAATAAATCAAATCCAAGCTCTTCCGGCATTACACCTTTGTTTTTCAACCCTACATTTACCTTATCCCGCCAGCGGGTTTGGGCGGCGGGGTCCATTCCATGCCGGGTATCCTGGTCAAAAGCATATTGCAGGCGATTCATTTCCCTAAACGACTGGATGTACTGATATTGTATAACACCGTCATAGTCGTCCCGGTTCAGGGCTGTTTGCAGCAGTTTTTGTTTAAACCGTTCCACTACCAGCCGGGTAATATCGAAATGTAGTTGTTCGTGTGCCAGGGCGTAGCTGTTTTTGGCTTCCGGTCTTACCCAGGATGCACTTTTTATGAAGAAAACCTGTAGCGACAGGGTAATTTTCAGGGTGTCGTGCTGGAGGAGACTGTTGCCCTCATAGGCAAAGCTGGTATAAGCTACCGCCGCACTGGGGCCTGATGGAGATGGCTTTCCCTGGAAATCTTCCCACTGTAGCTTTCTTTTCGCAGCGTAAAAAATGGTATCCGTTTGTGCTGTATCCGGCTGATGATAGTCTTCAAAAACCAGTTGAATAACGGTCATTTTTTTGTGAGAAGAGAATACCGCGTAGGACATCATCTGCCCGAAGGGCAATAACAGTAAACATAGTATAACAGATGATAATTGCATAGCGGGAAACCGACAGGATTAAAATTACCGAAAATGAGGGGTGACTGCTGAAAAACGATAAAATTTGTGCATTCTATAACATTTTCCCGGTGCCGGAACAACGGGTTTTAACAATCATTTTCCATCGGGAAACGGTCTTTTTTCCGTAATTTACTCTCAACCAAAACAATCCCACTATGTACGGCGGCGGATATATTTTTGACGAGCCAGACGGAAAACAGTTGCGGGAAGAACAGCTACACGATGAGCCGGAAAAGCTGGCTGTTTTTGAGGATCGTATTGCCAGGGGGGAAAAGATAGAACCCGGCGACTGGATGCCTGTGGAATACCGCAGACAGCTGATCCGTTTGATAGAACAACATGCACACTCTGAAGTGATCGGCGCTTTACCGGAAGGTACCTGGATTACGCGCGCCCCTGGCTTCAAACGTAAGCTGGCGCTCATTGCAAAGGTGCAGGATGAAATAGGCCACGGGCAATTGCTGTACAATGCTGCAGAAACCCTGGGTAAATCCAGGGAAGCGATGATCAACGACCTGCTGAGTGGCAAATCCAAATATTCCAATGTATTTAACTATCCGGCCAAAACCTGGGCGGATGTTACCGTGATCGGCTTCCTGATAGATGCAGCCGCCATCGTAAACCAGGTAGCAAATGCCAAGGGCTCCTACGGCCCTTACTGCCGGGCGCTGGAGCGTATCTGCTATGAAGAAAGCTTTCACCTGAAACAGGGGCATGATGCGCTTATAGACCTGGCTACCGGCACACCTGCCCAAAAGGAGATGTTGCAGGACGCATTGAATCGTTGGTGGCAGCCTATCATGCACTTCTTCGGGCCGCCGGATAAAAAATCGACGCACAGTGAAAAGCTGATGCAATGGCGGGTGAAAATGGCCAGCAATGATGATATGCGCAACCAGTTCCTGGATTCCTATGTGCCCAAAATATGGGAGCTGGGATTAACATTACCGGATCCGGCGCTGCGCAAAAATCCGGATACCGGCCGCTGGGAATATACAGATCCTGATTGGGACGAATTTTTCCGGGTGATCAATGGCGGCGGGCCTTGCAATGAAGAACGGCTACAGGTGCGTAAATGGGCAGAAGAACATGGGCGTTGGGTACGCAAGGCATTGATGGATCCTACAGAAAAACGTGCATTGCCCGTGGCATAAATTATATATCGTATATCCCTGTACGTTAGTGACGGTTTTCAGGGTTCAACAAATAAAACCAATTCATTCATTCATGTCTAACGAGTCTTTAGATCCGCGCGTAAACAGATTGAAACTGGGAGCAGCCGGAGAAGTGATCACAGTAGCAGCCGGAGAGAACTGGAACATATATGAAGTCTTTCACCAGGAGAAAAGAGGCGCCCATCATGAACATGTTGGCTGTGTACACGCACCGGATCCTCAACTGGCACTGGTGTTTGCAAAGGAACAATTTGGCCGCCGGAAAAAATGTGTGAATCTCTGGGTAGTAAGGAGTGCGGATATACTGGCATTTGATACAGAAGATGAAGATATGTTTGCCAACAACCTGGAGAAAACCTACCGCGATGCCAGCGGATTTAAAGTGATGGAGAAGATCAACAAATTCAAACAATCCAAATGATCCATAACGCAGCACTCACAGATCTGATCATAAAAATGGCTGATGATGAACTGATTCTGGGGCACCGGAATTCCGAATGGACCGGCCTGGGTCCTGTGATGGAAGAAGACATTGCTTTTTCTTCCATGGCGCAGGATAAAATAGGCCATGCATGGGCGTTGTACCGGGTGTTGCAGGAAGACCTGGGCGGTAGTGATCCGGATCATTTCGCCTTTATGCGATCCGGAGATGCGTATAGATGTTCGCATCTTGTAGAGCTGCCCAATGGTGCTTATGATTTCAGCCTGATGCGGCATTTCCTGTTTGACCAGGCAGAAACGGTGAGGTATGAAAGTTTGCAGGACAGTAGCTTTGAGCCGTTCCGGCAGCTCGGTAAAAAAGTGAAAGGGGAATTAAAATATCATACCCTGCATGCAAACGCCTGGATCATGCAGCTGAGTAATGCGGGCGAAGAAAGTCATGCCCGTATGCAAGCCGCGTTGCATAATACGATTGCGCTGGCAGCAGGCATTTTCGAAACGTCACCCGAATATGAAGATGCGCTGATAGCAGCGAAAGTATATCCCGGCGAAAAGGAATTATATAGCCGCTGGCTGGATCGTATTTATCCGGTGCTGGTGAAGTCGTCCCTTAATTTGCCGGAACTGAGCAGTATTTCGCCGGTGTATGGCGGGCGACAGGGAATTCATACGGAGTACCTGTCACCCTTGTTAAAGGAAATGGGAGAAGTATTTAACCTGGATACGGAGGCCAGCTGGTAAAAATGTCACAAACAATTTCGATAGAAGCGGTGTATCGTTCCCTGGAACATGTGATGGACCCGGAAATACCGGTATTAAGTGTTATTGACCTGGGTATGATTACGGGGGTAGAACTGACGGGAACGGAAGCGGTACTTATAAAAATGATCCCCACATTTGCTGCCTGTCCGGCGGTTACCTATATACAGCGGAATATCAAAACAATTGTAGAAAAAGAACTCGGTATAGCCGTTACCGTAGCAACAGATAAAAATGTACACTGGCAGAGCAACCGGATGACAGAAGCCGCCAAAGAGAAGCTGAAAACCTTTGGTATAGCGCCGCCACAATTACTGGAAGGCGAGGTACGGGCAGAAATTATGTTGCATACACCTTGTCCGCATTGCGGTAGTGAGGCTACCTATCTACGTTCACCTTTTGGTTCCACACTTTGCCGCGCTATCCATTATTGTAAATCCTGCGGACAGGTATTTGAGCAATTCAAACCATTGGAGTAAACCTTGTTTGTATGTTCCCATTCCGGCTCTCACCGGAAATCCCTATTTTTACACGCATTATTAGTATAGCCATAGGCAACTTATACAATGAAACATGAGAATAGGCTTGTATTTTGGATCCTTTAATCCTATACACACGGGGCATTTGATCATTGCCAGTTACGTAGCGTACAATACTGATCTTGATAAAGTATGGTTGGTGGTTTCTCCGCAGAATCCATTGAAACCCTCGTCTGCACTGCTCAATGAGCATGATCGCTTTCACCTGGTAGAACTGGCAATAAAAGATGAGCCAAGGCTGCGGGCAAGCAACATAGAATTTTCGTTACCGCGTCCTTCTTATACCGTTGATACGCTGGCTTATCTTGGCGAAAAGTTTCCTACACAGGAATTTGCCATCATTATGGGCAGTGATAGTTTTCAGAATTTGCCACGATGGAAAAATTATGAGCACATCATAAAAAACTACCCGATCTACGTTTACCGCCGCCCCGGCCATGAGATTAAAGAGACCTTCGGTGCACAGCTGGAAATACTGGATGCTCCTATGCTGGACATCTCTGCCACGGATATCCGTAAATGGATCAAAGAAGGAAAATCTGTTCGTTATATGGTATCGGATAGTGTGATCAATTATATAACAGAGAATAGTTATTATCGCTGATCATCTTCCTTATCTTTCCTTATTACATCCCGCTTGAGTACTTCTCTTTTATTAAGATCTCTTCTTTTTACGAGATACTCATTGGAGTATATCTGTAGCAGGAGGATGAACATGGAAATGAGCAGGGGACCGAAGATCAGCCCAATGAACCCAAAGAGGCTTACGCCTATTATTACACCAAAGATGGTGATCAGCGGATGTACATCGGCTATTTTCTTTGCCAGTAACAACCGGGCAATATTATCGGATGTTCCTACTACGCCAAAGCCATATACCAATACGGCCACACCCTGCCAGGTACTACCAGCGGCCAGGAGATATACACCCAAAGGAACGTATACGGCTGCCGCACCAACTACCGGCAACATAGCAGTGAAACACGTTATTACAAACCAGAACATGGGCTGTGGAACACCAAAAACGAGGTAGCCGATCAATGAAATGACCCCCTGTACAATGGCTATTACCGGTATCCCTACCGCGTTGGCAAACACCAATGTGTTGAACTCTTTACCCAGTCGTTCTACGTTTGCCTCTTTCAGTGGGATATATTCGTACAGGTCTTCTTCCATTTTCCGCCCGTTGACCAGCATAAAATAGAGGATGAAATACATAATTGCGATGGCCGTCAGGGTATTGAAAGTAGCGCCCAGGAAGCCAGGTAAAAAGGCAGTGATGCCTTCCTGTAATTTTTGTAAACGCTGGTCGGACAGCAGGTCTATTCCGATGGTTTGTTGCACGTGTTCGTTGGCGGCTTTCACACTGTTGATCAGTTCCGTAGAGTGCGTGGCTGCATAGGCCACCTTCGCAGTCAGGAGGTTTACCAGCATGCCTATGGGCATCAGGATGATCAGGAAGGAGGATACCATCAGCAGGGCTGCGGCGAGGTTCTTTTTCCATTTCCGGTTTTCCACCAGACGGAACATCCATTTCCGGCAAAGTACATAGAGCGTAACGGCCCCCAGGAAGCCGGGGAAAAAGGTATATAACTCCATGAAAAGGAGTAAAGCCAGGAAAACAACGAGAAGCAGAAACCCCATTTGTTTAAGGCGGTCATTGTCAAGATAGCTCATAGTACAAAATATCGTATAATTTATTGGTATTGTCAAAAAACGGACCGGTACACTATGTGGTGCTTGTGCAGCACTAAACAAAAAATGGGGATGCTTGTTCTTAATGCGGAGTAAAATCGGTAGTTTCAGGCAGTATTCATTTGTGGAATAATGTTTGTGAACCTTTAAATGCAAAAACGAAAACCTTTATTTTCTAATTTTTAAAACCTTAGTTATGAGTACAAGTTCCAAAGCCGTGGTTTCATTTATAGTAGGGGCAGCCGTAGGCGTTGCTGTAGGATATTTCCTGAATTCTGACAAGAAAGACGAACTGGTAGAAAAACTGAGAGATCAGACAGAGAAACTGAAAGACAAGTGGAAGAAGAAGAAAGATCAATTCCAGGATGAGTTGGAAAATGAGTTGGCATAACTCGCAATAGATTAAATTGATTTGCATGGAAGATAATTTCGGCAACTACTTTAACAAAACAGGAAAAGTAGCCAGGCAATACCTGGAAACCAGGCTGGACCTGATTAAGCTCCAGGCAGCAGGAAAGTTATCTAAAGCGTTGGGATTGTTTTTCTCACTGATGATGGCTTTCCTGTTGTTCTTTTTCGTGATTGTATTCCTTGGGATGGTACTGGGCTTCTGGATCGGTGAAATGACCGGCAGCTTTACTATTGGGTTTGCGTGCGCAGCAGGCTTATTTGTACTATTGTTTGTAGTGATCCTGTTGTTCCGTCAACAGCTGATTCAACGACCGTTGGCCAAATTGCTGATAGCGGAACTGGTAGAGGAGATCGAAGAAAGTGATGATGATGAGTCTGACCATCTTCAGTATCAACGGCCTGCTTACAAAGCATATAAGGAAGAGGCGTATGATCATGTTCCCAATGAAGAGGCAACAGAAAACACCATGAAAGCATAAAATGAAAAAAGTTTACACATGCGTAAGGTAAAAGTAACCAGCTTCGAAACACTGGAGCTGGAAATTGCCCGTTTGAAAATGCGGTCAAAAAACCTCGAGAATGAACTTGGTAACCGGGTAGACTACTTCAGAGACAATTATAAAAAAATGGCTTTGAATGCTGTCATCCCCGGTAGCGCCAAACATAGCGGTGCCCTGAACGTAGCCATGAACGTGGCTAAGATGGCGTGGGGAAGTGGTAAATTTAAGAATTTTGCTACCGGGGCATTAATGACAGCACTTGAATTTATTGGTGTACAACTGGGTATTAATATCTTTAATAAAGTTACCAACCGGAAGAGAAAGAAGAAAGAACCTGTGGCGGAATAAACTTACTTCGTCATAACCCCATACCCATATACAATTACATCTGCATCCTTGAGTCCGGGGACCTGGGGCGTTTGATCATTTCTATCTATCAATAGATATGCTACCCGAAGTGTTACGCGGGTTGTTTTGCCGGTAGGATCAGCATTGAACGGAGGCAGATTTGCAATGACTCTTTTCACTTCGTCCGTCATTTGCTGATCCGGTGAAGACAACGCTTCTATATCCTTTATGATGCCATCTGCCTGAATCTTGTATTGCACAGTTACGATGCCTATCGCTTTTTTTTCCTGCGCAGCCCTCGGATAACGAATTGTTTTTGACAGCGTTTTTTGATAAGCCAGGCTACCACCCGGGAACCGGTTCTTATAAGAAGTGTCTGTAGTGACACCTTTCAGCTCACCATTATTCTCGTCTTCTGCGCGCGCTATCAGGCTTTGCGGAAAATGCTTTGTCGGGAATACACCAATACCGTTTTCTTTTTCGCTAAGGTTGAAGTAAAAGGGCGTGATAGGGCTATCATCTGAGCGCATACTCAAGCTGCTTCCTTTCTGAAGGGCGAGGTCGAATTTGATCTCGGTTATTTCCCCTGTCTGGTTGCGTTTTAGCAGAGGAAGCGTGACTGTAATTCCTTTTTTTGCTAGTATCTCTTTCATACCGGCCAGGTCATCATCCGATGTTAGCTTAGTCACCATACCGTAGGTGATGCCCATATCTTCTACCAGGTATTTGTTGCGTGCTGTGTTGGTAGAGGATGAAGTGGCGGATAGAAGACAGGCAGCGAGTGCCAGTACCGGAAGCGCCAGCAGGTACTTCCAGGCGTGTACATGGGGGGAGTGGGTCTTGTTCATCATAAATATCCTGTTTTTAAGGAAGGATTTACTGAAATGACTGACAACAGATACCGGGCTGCAGTGTGCGCCTATCTTTAATAAGCTGTACTGATAGGAGGCGGGGGTGGTGGAATGTTGCAGGGCGGCTTCATCTGCCAGGAACTCCAGGTTCAATTGCAAAGCTTTTTTACACCACCAGGCAAAAGGATTGATCCAGCAAATGCAGCAGTAAACGGCTGCCAGTAGTGTATCTATTGAATGGTATTGTTGTACATGCGCTTCTTCGTGTTTTAGAATGTGTTGTAATTCCGTGTGTTCGTAAGCGTTAGGGTCGAAGAAGATGGCGCGCATAAACGAAAAGGGCGTGGTAAGGCCGGGAAGTTGTACATACGTGATATTGTTTTTTCGGTAACTGCTGCCGGCCAGCCGGCAACGCCTGATCTTCCATAATGGCACCACGTGTGCCAGCAGCAACCCGATAGCCACCACGATATAGATGCTCAGCAGGATGGGCGTGCTGTGTTGCACCAGTGCATCCCACCAGGGATGAGTAGCAGGAGCGGCCATGCTTTGTGTAGGCGCCTGCACATTATTGTTGAAATAAACGATGGTATTGGATACTTCTTCCGGCGTATGGGCGGCCCATTGCAGGGCGGGAATGGGTAGCAGTGGTAGCAGGGCGGAGAGGAAAAAGGCGCTGAGTAATAATATTCTGTTGTACCGGTAAAAGGTTTCCTGCTTGAAACATAAAATATAGAGCAGGTAGAAAAGGATCATCGCGCCCGATGCTTGCAGGATATATATGAATAGTGTAGGCATACACGTTATTTTTTATCTTTTTCAATCATCTTCATGAGTTGCTTTAGTTCATCCGGGCTGATTTTCTCTTCCTTCGCGAAATAGGCCAGCATATTGAGATAGGAGTTGTCGAAAAAAGTATTCAGCACTTTTTTCATGAAGGTTTGCTTGTAGCTTTCCTTGCCTACGACGGGGTAGTATTCGTAGGAGCCGCCATATTCATGATGCGCCAGAAAGCCTTTATCTTCCAGCCTCTTCATGAGCGTAGCAATAGTGTTATAATGGGGTTTTGGGTCGGGAAGCTGCTCTATCGCATCTTTAACGAATGCTTTCTCCAGGTCCCACATCACCTGCATCAGCTCTTCTTCTTTGCGTGATAATTTCTTCATGACACGAATCTATAACTATTTTTGTAGTTTAAAAACTATTTTTGTAGTAATTAAACTATAATTATAGTAACGTGTTGGTTAACAATGTAATATAAGGTAAAAAAACTATCCCCACACCTTTGTGCCTTCGCTGCAATTTGCGCAGATATCGATGTTTTTACGGGTATCGAGTATCTGACTACGGAAACGGATATACTCTTTATTATGCCATAGTTCTTTAAAGGATTCTTTTTTCAGATCGCCGAGGCGGTGTTGCGCATCTTTATCAAAGCAGCAGGGAACCACCAGGCCATCCCAGGTAACTACCGGTGAATGCCACAAACGCCAGCAATGGTTGCTCAGCTTATTTTTGATGGCATAGGTACCGTCTTCATTACGATGGTAGCGGGAGTATTTATCTATAGTAGGAATTAACTTGTTGCCTTCTTCATAATCATACACCTGCGCTGTTTTAAACCGCACCTGGTCTACACCTATTTCTTTGGCCAGCCTTTTAATATCTTCTATCTGATGCTCATTGGGCTTCACAACGAGGAACTGGAAAAACACAAATGGTTTTGTGGCGTTCAGTTCCTTTTTCCATTTCACAATATTTTTTGCGCCTTCGATCACCTTATCGAGGTGGCCACCTACACGGTACTGCGTGTATACGTCCTGGGTAGTGCCGTCAATAGAGATGATCAGCCTGTCAAGACCGCTTTCCACGGTTTTCTTTGCATTGGCATCTGTGAGGTAGTGGGCATTGGTAGAAGTGGCGGTATAGATCCCTTTGTCGGCGGCATATTTCACCATGTCGAGGAAGCCGGTATTCAGATAAGGCTCTCCCTGGAAGTAAAAGATGAGGTATAGCAGTTCCTTTGAAATCTCGTCGATGGTTTTCCTGAAAAAATCCTGTTCAAGCATCCCGGTAGGGCGCGTAAACGCTCTGAGACCGCTTGGGCACTCCGGGCAGCGCAGGTTGCAGGAAGTAGTAGGCTCAAAAGAGATAGAGATGGGGTACCCCCATTGAACCGGTTTATTGGTCCACTTGCTCATAAAATAACTTCCCAGCACTTTACCAGCATTCCAGGCACGACGGAACGTGAATTTGGAAGCAAGGTTCAGGGTATCATTCAGGTTAAAATCAGGCATATAAAAATCACTTGACCGCTGTAAAAGTAGCTTCTTTAAACAAATTATAACCTATACTTGCTGTAAAAAAAAGGACTGTGGGCATTATTGCAGCATACTTTCCCCATTCCCTGGCACTAACAGCAACAAAGTGAAAAGCATCTGGATCAGATTATTATTAATAGCATTGGCCGTGGTGGCTTATATATGGTGGCGTGAACGTGATAAGCGGATTGAATTTGTGCGGTATGAAGAATTTGGGATCGATATGCCGGTAAATTATGACATCCATGGGATTGACGTTTCCAAATTCCAGAAAGAGATCAACTGGCACGCAGTAAAGCAGATGCAGGTGGAGAATATTCGTATATCCTTTGCCTTTATAAAAGCAACAGAAGGGATTACCCGTCAGGATGCAGCCTTTAAACAAAACTGGGACAGGGCCGGCAAGGCCGGATTGGTAAGAGGGGCGTATCACTTTTTTTATGCTACCCGCGATCCCATCAAGCAGGCGATCAATTTTCAGAATGTGGTGGCGTTGCAATCCGGCGACCTGCCACCGGTGCTGGATATAGAAACAAGCAATAATCAGCCGGCAGCGGTGATCCGCAGTACAGCAAAGATATGGCTCGAAGAAATGGAGAAAGTATATAAGGTAAAGCCAATCATCTATACGAATATTCATTTCTATGAAACGTATCTTGGCAGTGAGTTTGATGATTATCCCCTGTGGATAGCCCATTACTATCAGAAAGAGCGTCCTGCTTCAAAAAGAGCCTGGCTCTTCTGGCAGCACAGTGATATTGGCAGGGTTAACGGTATCAAAACTTCCGTTGACTTTAATGTATTTAAAGGAGATAGTTCAGACCTGGTTAAACTGTGTATCCCTTAAAGTTGTTGAAATAAGTAATTATGGAAGAAGAACCGGAAAAACCAGTAAAAGACCCGAATAAATTAGACAGAGAGCTTTTCTTTTTCTTGATAAAGATCATGCGCACCATATTCGTTGGCTTTTTCTGGATGATGATTAACGTATTCCTGGGCTTGTACCTGGGATTTGCCGTGCCGGAGGAGTCCACCAAAGGCCGGATGATCTTCTTTTATGCCTGGTTCGGCATCTCTCTGGCGGCTTATCTGTACATGATCTGGCGTTTCTGGCGGAAAAAGATGAGTGCCCCTGATTATTGAGTTACGCTTCTTCTCCCTAATTCCATGGTCCAGTCTTTATCATACAGGCCAATTCCCACTTCTGTGAAATTTGCATCCATCATATTCTTACAGTGCTGGGGACTGCTGAGCCATCCCATAATAACGGCCTGTTCTTCCATTTGGCCGCTGGCAATATTTTCCCCGTATTTATTCCAGCGGTAACCGGCGGCGTCCATGCGGGTACCGGGTGTAGAACCATCCAGTCCGGTATGATCAAAGTATTGATGGAGCGCCATGTCTTTACTATGGAGGTAGGCGGCTTTTTCCAGTAAACCACTCCAGGTGAGCGGGCCTACGGCGGGCATCTTCACATCACCACAGTTGCAGCCGCGGCTACGTAATCCATTTACCAGTTCTATGAGTGCGGTACGGTCTATCTTATTCTCGGGTATGGTGAGTGTGTCCGTACCATCCTTTACAAAGGGCGACGGCTTAATAGCTGCGTCTTTAGCACAGCCTGAAAAAATAGAAAATGCCAGCAGCAGCATGGCTATACAAATAATTCTCCCGGACATAACCAGTTATAAGTTATTGATGAATAGATACCGGGTTCTAAATAGGACTTGAATTAAAACTAAAGTGGCTTTTAGGAGGATTCGGATTAAAACTACTCTTGGCTGATCAGCGGTTATGGGTTAAAACAAATTGTGACCCGAAGGTACTGCGTTGTCCTGAAAAATAAAGGTCGTTTTTGCAAAGCTAATGTTAACGGACGCTGCTATATTTTCGCAGTTGTTCCCTTCTTTTCCCATTTGCAGGAAGGATATGGGGAATGGATACCACGTATCCTGTTCTCTATAATGCTAATAACCACTGTTTTCTGGTTGGAATAATGTTTGTCGCATGACAAGGGTATCTATTTTATCATTTCATCTGCAAAAAAAGAGATTATGAAAAAGAAAAAGGGGGAGCAGGATGTGCAGACGTATCAGCAAAACGACAAGAAACCGGTAAAGATATTGGACACAGATAAGGCAACTAACACCCGTAATCCGCTTCACGGTGATTTATCCGGTACGCCGGAAAGTGAGAATAAAGCGGTGAGGGATGATGAGAAGAATAAAAAAAGAAATAAAAAAGATAATAAAGACGCATTCCATATCCTTTGAGAAACCTGATCAAGTTTTTAATATTAAGAAGACGATGTAATAGTCATAGTTTCTTCTTTAATGTTGTGGTGTATAGCGGCCATCCTATTCTTAGGATGGTTTTTTTATGGTCAGCTGCTATGATCTGCTATAATCTTCCATTCTCCTTTGATCTTCTTTAACACCAGGCTGAAATGCCCCTGCAGGTCGCCGATGCTGCGTTGCAGGTGCCATTTGCCAATGACCAGGTAGACATCTGCCGCCAAAGGCTTGAATTCCAATAATTTAAAATCGAGTTTGCCCATGGCCTTTTTGTCCGGATAGGTTTTATTGTACCTTTCCAGCGTAGCCTGCCAGCCGTAGGTAACGCCACTTTTCCCGATGAACAGCAGGGAGTCGGAGTGCCAGTAAGTTTGCATAAAAGCGGGCACATCGCCCTTATTCCAGGCGGTTGTTTGGGTGGCCATGAGGGCTTCTATCTGTTGCCGGTCGGTCTGTTGTGCCTGTAGACAGGGCATGCAGAGCAAGAGGGCGCTTCCGGAAAGAATCAGATACAGTATAAAACGCATGTTAAATTTTTAGCAAAAGATAATCAGTTTTTACGATGTAACGCAACCCTGATTATAGTAACTTTGCAGCACTATTTAAAATCATCTCTTTCAAATTATATTTTAAAATCAATAGTTTATGCCGGGATACGAACTATTTGGCGACGAAGAAAGGAAGGAAGTAAACGATGTACTGGAAACAGGAATCATGATGCGTTACGGATTTGATGGTCCGCGTAAAGGGATCTGGAAAGCAAAAGAGCTGGAACAGGCTATTTGTGACAAACTGGATGTACGATACACGCAGCTTGCCTCCAGCGGTACGGCTGCATTAACTACGGCTATGGCGGCCCTGGGACTGGGTGCCGGCGACGAGATTATCATGCCCACTTTTACTTTTGTGGCCAGCTTTGAATCTATATTTTCAGTAGGAGCTACCCCGGTGCTGGTAGACATTGACGATACCCTTACCCTCGACCCCAAAGCGGTGGAAGCCGCCATCACTCCCCGTACAAAGGCTGTTATGCCGGTACATATGTGTGGCGCTATGGCTGATCTGGATGCATTACAGGCTATCTGCAAAAAACATAATCTCCTGCTGCTGGAAGATGCCTGCCAGTCGTTTGGAGCTTCCTATAAAGGAAAGGCCCTCGGCTCTATTGGCGACGCAGGAACATTTTCCTTCGATTTCGTGAAAACGATCACCTGTGCAGAAGGCGGCGCTATTGTCACCAATAACAAAGACGTTTATACAAAATGTGATGGCTATACAGATCATGGTCACGATCACCTGGGTGTGGATCGTGGTGCAGACCTGCATCCGTTTATAGGATATAACTACCGTATTTCGGAACTGCATGCCGCTGTAGGGCTGGCACAGGTCCGCAAGCTGGATCACTTCCTGGAAGTACAGCGTAAAACAAAGAAAATATTTAAGGATGCACTGAGTGCCATACCCGGTGTAACTTTCCGCCGTTTACCGGATGAAGCCGGCGATAGTGCTACTTTCCTGTCTTTCTTCCTGCCAGACGCCGCGCAGGCGCGCAGTGCTGCCGAAGCGATGAAAGCAGCCGGTTTACCAGCCTTCTACTATTATGACAACAACTGGCATTATATCCGCCAGTGGGATCACTTCAAAGAAGGAGCCGCGTTAACGCCGTTTGCACCCGGTTTGAAGCAGGCCATGGAAATCTACAAAACAAAAGAATTCCCGGCATCCGATGCTGTTATCGGCAGAAATATCTCCACACCCATCAACCTGTCATGGAGTGATGCGGAAATCCAGGAAAGAAAGGAGAAAATGGTGAATGCAGTTAAAAGCGCCTTATAAAATTTCAACCATGAAAAAAATAGCGTTGATACCTGCCCGTTATGGAGCTACCCGTTTCCCTGGTAAAATGATGGCCCTGCTGGGCGGAAAAACAGTGATCCTCCGCACTTACGAATCTACAGTAAACACCGGCGTTTTTGATGATGTAATGGTGGTAACAGACAGTGAGGACATCTATAATGAAATAGTAAGTCATGGCGGCAAAGCCGTTATGAGTAAGAAAGAACACGAATGCGGTACGGATCGTATAGCCGAAGCCGTTGTAGATATGGATGTGGATATAGTGGTGAATGTGCAGGGAGATGAACCATTTACCCAACGGGAGCCGCTGGAGAAATTATTGAAAGTATTTGAAGGGGAAGCAGGCAGGCAGGTGCAGGTAGCATCGCTGATGCAGGAGTTGAAAGACCCGGAGCTGGTGGAAGACCCCAACTACGTGAAAGTGGCGGTGGATAAGAATTCCAACGCCCTGTTCTTTTCCCGTTCTGTGATTCCTTATCCACGCGATAAAGCCATAAAAACTGTTTACTACGAGCATATCGGGATCTATGCTTTCCGTAAGCAAATGTTGCTGGACTTCACACAAATGCCCATGACGCCATTGGAATCTGTCGAGAAGATTGAGTGTTTGCGGTACCTGGAAAATGGTATTCCTATGAAGATGGTGGCGACTACTTATATGGGCGTAGAAATAGATACGCCGGAAGACCTGAAGAAAGCGGCGAAATTTTTATAACATCTAACTAATATGGGTATATGAAATTCAGGAATTTTAAAATGGTGGATTACGTAATTTATGGCAGCGGATGTTTTGATCAGCTGGACGAAATACTAGCCCCCAAGCGCAAAGGCGATGCACCCATGATATTCTTCGTGGATGCGTGGTTCCAGGATAAGCAGGCGTTTTTGTCGCGCATACCTTTACAGGGGAAAGACAAAATTGTGGTGATTGATGTAACACACGAACCTAAAACAACGGATGTAGATAAAATCCGTGATGAACTCCTGGCTGAGTTTGGAGAGGTATCCGGTATCATTGGTATCGGCGGCGGCTCTGTTATGGACATGGCCAAAGCGGTGGGTCTGATGATGACGAATTCCGGCTCTTCTGCTGATTACCAGGGATGGGACCTGGTGAAAGTGCCGGGAGTATATAAAGTGGGTATTCCCACGATTTCCGGCACAGGCGCGGAAGTAAGCCGTACTTGCGTATTGACTGGTCCTACCCGCAAACTGGGGATGAACTCTGACTTTACCCCTTTCGATCAGATCGTACTGGACCCGGCTTTAACCAGGACCGTGGAAGTAAACCAGCGTTTTTATACTGCCATGGATTGCTTTATTCATTGTGTGGAATCGCTGAAAGGTACTTATCTGAATGCATTCAGTAAATCCTATGGTGATAAAGCGCAGGAGCTTTGTGAAGAGATTTTTCTGGGGAAAGAGCAGTGGGATGATGAGGCAGATGAGAAACTGATGATGGCTTCCTATGCGGGCGGTATGAGTATCGCTTATTCCCAGGTAGGCGTGGCGCATGCGGTTAGTTACGGACTGGCCTACCTGCTGGGTACCAAACATGGTATCGGTAACTGTATTGTGTTTGATAAGCTGGAAGAATTTTACCCGGAGGGCGTGAAGAAATTTAAGGAGATGGTAAAGAAACACAACATCGATATTCCGCAGGGGATTACCAAAGGACTGACAGACGAACAGTTTGAAACGATGATCGATGTATCATTGGGAATGGCGCCACTTTGGGAGAATGCGCTGGGTAAAGGCTGGCAGGGGATCATGACGCGTGAACGCCTGCGTAAGCTGTACGAAAGACTATAAGCTTCATTTATATCTATATTCCCCGGATAAAACAAACGTTTTTCCCGGGGATTTTTTATGCTACGCAGATTCAGTGCGTAGTTATTAACGATATTGCTGATGATGGATATACTCATGTTACTATTATTGGTTGTTACGGGAGTGGCGGCAGTGGTGCTGGGCTACCAGTGTTACGCTGTTGTGCGGCGCCATAAACAACAGCTGGCGGTCAACGGGCAGCAGCAGGAGCGTTATAACCAGTTGGAGGCCCGGCAGGAATACCTGCAAAGCATGCTGGATGATAAACAAATGTTGCTCAGGGAAAAGCAACAGCAACTGGAACGGATCAATGAGGAGTTTTCCGCCCTGATGGCTGAACAGGCGCGGCTGATGGAGCAGAATAAACACCTGCATCAACAGCTGAGCGGGGAGAAGGATCGCCTGCTACAGGTACAACAGGACTTTAAGCTGCAATTTGAGCATACAGCCCAAGTGTTGTTACAGCGTATATCCGGTACGTTTATGCAGCAGAACCAGGTAAAGATGGATGATCTGCTGAAGCCACTGGCAGAGAAAATAGATAACTTCCGGAGTAGTGTGCAGCAGTCGCTTGTAGCAGAAACCTCGCAGCGTGCGGAACTGAAGAGCGAGTTACAGCGGCTGTTACAGCTTAATCAAACCTTGTCTAAAGAAGCGAATAACCTGACCAATGCGCTGAAAGCGGATACTAAAAAGCAAGGCAACTGGGGGGAGATGATCCTGGAAAAAGTACTGGAGGCTTCCGGGCTTGAAAAAGGCATTCATTATTTTACACAGGATGCACAGCGGGATGAAACCGGCCAGTTAAGAATGCCGGACCTGGTATTACAGCTACCCGAAAACCGGCAGCTGGTCATTGATTCCAAGGTATCACTGAAAGCATATGAACAGTATTGCAGCGCAACGGAAGAAGCGGAGCAACAGCAGGCGTTGAAGCTGCATATACAATCGGTAAAGAACCATGTGAGTGAATTGAGTCGCAAAGCCTATCACACATTGTATAACAATACGACTGATTTTGTGATGTTGTTCATTCCTATAGAACCGGCGTACGCATTGGCTATTATGCAGCAGGATGAAGACCTGTATGATTTTGCTTTCCGTAAGAAGGTGATCCTGGTGAGCGTACCCTCCCTATTGGCTACGCTGCGTATTATTGATGCCATGTGGCGCCTGGAGAATCAGAATAAAAATGCAGAAGAGATCGTGCGGCAGGGGAGTGCGTTGTATGATAAGTTTGTGGGCTTTGCAGAAGATATGGGGCTGATAGGAGAACACCTGAAACGTAGTCAGAACGTATACGAAAACGCCATGAACAAACTGACCACCGGTAATGGCAACCTGGTAGGAAGAGCGGAAAGAATGCGCCGCCTGGGGCTGGACAATAAAAAGGCGCTGCCAAAGGAAATGACAGCAGACCTTATTGCACCGGCTGATGAAGCAACGGAAGCAACCAGTTAACGGATCATGTTTTTTTATGCAGTATAATATTTTAAGAAGACGTTGTTCGCCATCAGGACTCTTTCAGGGCCGCTAGTGGCTTCTTGTAGAAGAATGCCAGGTAAAAGGTGGCCAGCAGTGTGATGACGGCAAACAGGTAAAAAGTAGCGGGGAAGTTGGTGGATTTATTGTCATAAACAAAAGCAGAGAAATAGGCACCCAGACCAATACCTGCTTCCATGGCTATATACATGCTGGCGAGTGCGCGGCCGCGGTGTTCCGGCAGGCCGAGGTCTATTGTCCAGGCAGTAATTGCGGGGGAATTGAGTCCTACAGCAATACCATAAACTACCGCGGCAGACAGGAGTAAAGTTCCCGTGTCGGCTAGTCCCATCATAAGCATGGACCCGGCCATCAGTAAAGCAGATATTTTCAATACCGGCACCCTGCCGTAACGGTCAGACACTTTGCCCGCAAGCAGGCGGATACCAATAGAACTGGCCGTAAAGAAAGTAAAGAACACCCCTTTATTCGCGATGCCCAGGAAACTGCTGAAGTCCGGGATGATCGTCAGGATAGCGCCATAGCTGAAGTAAGTCAGGAAGCAGATGATCACCGGTGACCAGACCAGTGGCTCAAAGATTTCATTACCCGATATCTTCAACAGGGAAAAACGGAAACGTTGTTTGTTGACAAGTGTTTCCTTCATACCCACTAATATCACCACAGATAACAGCGCAAATACGGCAGACAGCTGGAACATCACATTTATATTCCACCGCACGGCCATATAGCCGCCAATAGCCGGTCCAAGCGCCATGCCGATGGTACTGGCCAAACCTACCATACCCATCGCCTCCCCGCGCCGGGTAAAGGGTACCAGGTCGGAAACATAAGCAGCCGTTCCGGTGGGTTTAAAACCGGTAGAAAAACCATGGAAAAAACGTAGTAGCAAAAATGCCCCAACAGAACTTACCAGTGGGTACATTAAACTACAAATCACACATACCAGGGAACCGAATATCATGACAGGAACACGGCCGATTGTATCCGTAAGCTTGCCGCTGAATGGCCGCGAAAGTCCGGCCATCAACGTAAATAAACCGATGATATAACCCTTGTAATCCGCGCCACCCATCTTGCTCAGGTAAGCAGGAAGCTCCGGAATCATCATGTTGAAACTGGCCGAAAAGAGGGCATTACTGAGGCACAATAAAATAAACTGCAAGCTGTATATCTTCCCGTTCGACTGATACATAGCGGCAAAATTATGGAGTATGGTACAGTTTTCGCAAAGAAATTGACCACATCGCTACTTTACGAACAAAACGGCAACGTTCCCTGTTTATATTAACCGGCGGTTAAATTATGATATACCTCATGATTCTGCTCCCGTAGATGTCGTAAATTTACTTTAACCAAAAAATTCAATGATATGAAAGTACAAATCGGTGTTTCAGCAGAGCACACAAAACAGATAGCATTAGAATTAAATAAGGTATTGGCAGATGAATTACTTGTGTATGCTAAAACGCGCAACAGCCACTGGAATATTGAAGGCGATAATTTCATGGAAATGCATAAATTCTTTGAAGAACAATATGAAGAGCTGGAAGAATATGGTGACGAGGTGGCTGAATACATCCGTAAACTGGGACACTACGCAGAAGGCCGCTATGCAGACGTATTAAAACTCACCAATCTAGTGGAATCTGAATATTCCAATGATCAGAAGAAACAACTGAAAGAATTACTGGACGACCATGAAACAATTATCCGTAACCTGCGCAGACTGATCGACGAATTTGACGAAAAGTATAAAGATAAAGCCGCCAGCGACTTTGTTACCGGGCTGTTGCAAAACCACCTGAAACTGGCCTGGATGATCCGTTCCTATCTCAAATAATCCTGCCTGAAAGCATATAACAACGTGTTAGTTGCAGCCAAAAACGCTGGTAGCTAACACGTTTTTGGTTTCATTATTTGGCTACATTTGTTTGAGCCTTCATCCCCATAAATATTTTTTACATGGATAATACAAATGATCTCCGGTTGGCCGTATTAATAGATGCTGATAATATCCCTTATCATAATATCAAAGGGATGCTGGAAGAAGTAGCGAAGTACGGTAACCCTACCTTTAAAAGGATCTATGGCGACTGGACCAAACCCACTGTGGCGGGATGGAAAGGCGTATTACTGGATTATGCCATTACTCCCATACAACAGTATAGCTATACTTCCGGAAAAAATGCCACCGACTCCGCGATGATCATCGATGCCATGGATATTTTGTATACGGGACGTGTGGACGGCTTCTGCCTGGTATCGAGCGATAGTGACTTTACCCGGCTGGCTACCCGCTTGCGGGAAGCCGGTATGCGCGTAATAGGTTTGGGCGAGAAGAAAACCCCCAGTGCTTTCCGGGCTGCCTGCGATAAATTTATATACCTGGAAATATTGCAGGTGCGTGAAAAGAAATCAGATCCTGATAAACCAAAGTCAGCCAAAGACAAACAAAAGGGTATCAGCAAAGCAGACAAAGAATTGATGGAACTGTTGTCTGCCAGTATCAACGATATAGCAGACGAGGATGGCTGGGCTTACCTGGGTGAGCTGGGAAACCTGTTGCTGAAAAAACAACCTGACTTTGATGCCCGTAACTATGGCTACAATAAGCTGTTACAGCTGATAAAAAGTTTCCCGAATTTCGAAATTGACATCAGGGAAAGCGGTAAAAAAACCGGTAAACTGGTGTATGTAAGAACGATATAGGAGATGGCATACAGAAAGATTAAAATTCTGAAAGAAGACATTACAAAGGTGGAGGTGGACGCCGTTGTAAACGCCGCAAATACTTCCCTGATGGGAGGTGGTGGTGTGGACGGCGCTATTCACAGGGCCGGTGGGCCGGCTATCCTGGATGATTGCAGGGCCATTGTAGCACGCCAGGGTGGGTGTAACCCCGGCGAGGCAGTGATCACCACAGGAGGACGCCTGCCCGCAAAGTATGTTATCCATACGGTAGGCCCGGTATGGAACGACGGCAATAACCGGGAGGAGGAGCTGCTGGCCAACTGTTACCGGCACTCGTTGGAACTGGCAGCCCGGCATCATTTGAAATCTATCGCCTTTCCCAATATCAGCACAGGCATCTATCATTTCCCCAAGGACCTGGCGGCCAACATCGCCATGAACACCATTGTGGACTACCTGGAACAGGATAGTTCCATTGAAGAAGTGATCCTGGTGTGCTTTGACGATGAAAATCTCCGCTATACACAGCACTATTATAACCAGTATATCAGACCTGAATAATATTGTTGTGCCGGTAAATTATAAAAGGAAAGGCTCCCCATCAGGGAGCCTTTCCTTTTATAATGCGGTTGTAAAAAACAGGGGAATGATTAGATCTTTGCGTACTTCACCCAAGCATACAGAAACATCAGCGCAAAAACTGCGATGGCTACGGGTGTCAGATAATGACCAATGGCATCGCCAACTTTGTAAAAGTTAGTGGTCTGTACTACTGTTAAAAGATTCATCAACATAGTATAATGATTTTAAATTATTTCTGGATGCAAATTAGAACTTTCGGGGCAATTTCCCAATCCCGATTCCTGTTACCATGCTATTAATTGCTGGATACACTTGTCCAGTCTTGCTTTGGAGAGAAAATTTTTTTCCAGCGCCGCCGCAAAAGGCACGGGTGTATCGAGGCTGGCGCATCGTATGACGGGGGCATCGAGGAGATGGAAGCAGTGTTCTGCTATCCAGGCACTTATTTCGGCGCCAAAGCCACCGGTGAGCGTGTCTTCATGCAGTACCAGTACTTTGCCGGTAGCGGCTACTGCATCCCGGATGGCGGGATAGTCCAGTGGCAGCAAAGTACGGAGATCGAGGATGGCGATGGATAAAGCCGGGTGTTGTTGTGCATATTCCAGCGCCCAGTGTACGCCGCTGCCGTAAGTGATAATGCTCACATCATCTCCGGGCTGTACCAGCCTGGCTTTACCGATTTCCACCGTATAATAGCCATCGGGTACCTGGCCGCTAACACTGCGGTAAAGCGCCTTGTGCTCAAAGTACATGACAGGGTTGGGATCTGCAATGGCAGCGGTGAGTAACCCTTTGGCATCTTCCGGCGTGGCCGGATATACGACCTTCAATCCGGGAACATGGGTAAACCAGGCCTCGTTGCTTTGGGAGTGGAAAGGGCCGGCGCCCACGCCGCCACCGGCAGGCATACGGATCACCACATCGGCGGGCTGTCCCCAGCGGTAATGTATTTTAGCCAGGTTGTTCACCACCTGGTTGAAGCCGCAGGTAACGAAATCGGCAAACTGCATTTCCACCATGCTCTTGAAGCCGGCAATTGATAAGCCCAGGGCGGCGCCTATGATGGCGCTTTCACAAAGGGGCGTATTGCGTACCCGCTCCCGCCCGAATTGTTCCACAAATCCTGCTGTAATTTTGAAGGCGCCGCCGTATTCCGCAATGTCCTGTCCCATTAGAATAAGTTCAGGATGCTGCTCCATGGCTTGTTTCAGCCCTTCGGAAAGCGCATCGATAAACCGTTTCTCCGATCTTTCTCCGGTAGCTGCCACGATGGCCGGGGCGGGGGCGTAGATATCTTTTAATTCTTCGCTGGTATCAACAGTAATAGTAGTTGTTGTTAATCCCCTGGCTACATCGGCATCTATACTATGTTTCAGCTCTTCATGAATAGTATGGATGTCATTTTCCGAGAGTAACTGGCTGGTAAGAAGGAAAGATTCGAATTGTGTGATGGGATCTTTCTGGGCCCATTCTTCAAAAAGTGCCGGTGGCACATATTTTACGCCGCTGGCTTCTTCGTGGCCGCGCATGCGGAAGGTGAGGGCTTCAATCAATACGGGCTGTTGTTCTTCAATGGCGTAGGCCCTGGCAGTACGGATGGTTTTATATACGTCGAGGAGGTTATTACCATCTACCTGTATACCTTTCATGCCATAGCCAATGGCTTTATCCACCAGGTTGGCGCAATGATATTGTTCGCTGATGGGGGTGCTAAGGCCATAGCCATTATTTTCTATGAGGAAGATAACCGGCAGGCCCCATACTGCAGCCACATTGAGGGCTTCATGAAATTCGCCTTCGCTGGTACCTCCTTCGCCGGTAAAGGCAAGGGCTACTTTGCTTTCTTTTCTGAGCTGATGTGCCAATGCGATACCATCGGCAATAGAGAGTTGTGGCCCCAGGTGAGAGATCATCCCGCAGATATGATGCTGACGGCTGCCAAAGTGAAAGGATCGCTCGCGTCCTTTGCTGTAGCCGCTTTCGCTGCCCTGCCACTGTTGCAGCAACTTATCCAGTGGCATATCCCTGGTGGTAAATACGCCGAGGTTGCGATGCAGGGGCATGATCCATTCATCTGCATCCAATGCCAGTGTGGCGCCCACGGCGATGGCTTCCTGGCCGATGCCGGAAAACCATTTACTTATCTTACCCTGTCGTAACAGCAGCAGCATTTTTTCCTCTATCAGCCGGGGATATAACAATGCTTTGTAAAAAGACACTAACTGCGCATCACTGAGATCAGACCGGTCAAAATACATGGCGGAGATTTTTTAACAGCACGAAGGTAAGCGGCTAGTTGTTGCCGGCAAGACCAATCAAAACGCTGTTGATGATGGTCATTACAATACTGAACAGCATTGCCCACCAGAAGCCATCTACCTTAAAGCCCGGAACTATTTTGGCTGCCAGCAATATGATCAGCGCATTAATTACAAAGAGGAATAAACCCAGTGTAACAATGGTTACAGGAAGGGTGAAGAGGATCAATAACGGTTTTACCAGGGCGTTCAGCAATGACAGTACCAATGCCAGGATCAGGGCCGTAACAAAGCTGTCAATTTTTACTGCCGGTTTCAACAGGTAAGTCGTTAACATGGCCGCCAGGGCACTTACTAATATACGGATCAGGAAAGCCATAGGAGAAAAATTTAGAGATTTAATTATTTGGGAATTTAGATATTTTGTTTCAAAAAGCGGTCCTGCTTTGAAACAAAATATCTAAATTCCCAAATAATTAAATCTCTAAACAGGGTTCTCTACATAAAGCTATCTGCTTCTCTGTATGCTTTTATTAAAGTTGCTTCTCCTTCCTTACCCTGGCCGGATATACCGTGTTCCATACCCAGTACGCCTTTGAAGCCTTTTTCATGGAGATGCTTAAAGATGTTCTTATAGTTGATTTCACCGGTGCCTGGTTCTTTACGGCCCGGATTATCACCTATCTGGATATACGCAATTTCATCCCAGCACAGGTCCATGATAGGGATGAGATTACCCACATTGCGTTGCATGTGGTAGATATCGTATAATATTTTGCAGGAAGGACTGTTTACAGCTTTACATACTTCGAAGCTTTGTTCGGCTGTGCGCAGGAAGAGATCCGGCGTATCACTGAGTGGTTCCAGCACCATGATGAGGCCGTGGGGTTCAAAAATTTCGGCGCCACTGCGTAAAGCGTCTATTACATGAGCGGTTTGAACGCCCATAGGCAGGTTACGCTCAAAGAAACCGGGCACCACTGTAGCCCATTTGGCATTACAGCGTTTGGCCACTTCTACACTCTGCTTACAGGTTTTGATGAAAGCATCTTTAAATTCCTGTTTCCCGGTAGTGAGGGAAGTTTTCCAGTTATTGCCGGTATCAACTACAAATACGCCCATCCGCATCCCCAGTTTATTCAGCAGGTTGCCGATCTTTTCTTGTTCTGCGGTAGAGCGGCCCATCATACCATTATCTTCGATAGAGCGGAATCCCTGGTCATACATGTATTTTATCTGATCCAGGAAGTCGCCACCAGCACTGTTTTTAAACATACCATCATGGGGGGCATAGTCCATATTGAATGGCTTTCCTTTCCCAGCGGTATTTCCGGTGGTGGCTGCCTGGCTGCTGTTGGTAATACCGCCCAGTGCCAATGCGGATATGCCTGCCAGCGTACCATGTTGCAGGAATTTTCTTCTTTCCATAACGTTGGATTAAATGTATAGTGATTTTAAGTGTACCAAAGACATAACGTTAAATTTAACAGGTTTTACAAAGAAATACTAGTAATGATAAAAAAAATTCAATTCATCAGCGTTTTCCCGCATTCATAAAAAAATATTGCATTCCACTTTAGTATTTTTTAAATTCACCCATCTTATTTTTATATAATCGCGTTAGATGACTAAACAGTATGTGGCTTTATTGCTGGGTGGAATGCTCAGTCAGGGTGTTTTTGCACAGACACAACAACCTTTCGAGGCATATGAACAACAGATCCCCGGAACAACGGTAAGTTTTAAAATGGTTCCTATCAAAGGGGGCGCCTTTACACTGGGTAGCCCGGAGAATGAAAAGGGGAGAAAAAAGGATGAGGGACCCGCTAAAAACGTGGAACTGTCTGATTTCTGGATGGGGGCTATGGAAGTAACTTTCGATGAATATGATATTTATGCAGATGCAGAAAAGGATAAGACGCCCGTTCCTGATGGAATGACACGCCCCAGTCCGCCATATATTGATCTGACACTGGGTATGGGCAAATCCGGCGGTTTTCCTGCCAACAGTATGAGCCAGTACGGTGCGCTTATGTATTGTAAATGGCTTTATGCCAAAACAGGTGTATTTTACCGTTTGCCTACAGCCGCTGAGTGGGAATATGCCTGCAGGGCAGGCGCCACTACCGCTTATCCTTTTGGCAATGACGAATCACAGCTGAAGGATTATGCCTGGTATAAGGGAAACAGTGAGGAGAAGTATCATAAAGTAGGTCAATTGAAACCCAATGCCTGGGGATTATACGATATGCTGGGTAATATGGGAGAATGGACAATGGACCAGTACGAAGAAAATGGAGTGGCAAATGCTACCGGCAAAGATCCCTGGATAGTGCCTACCGCTAAAACACCCCGTGTGGTAAAAGGCGGTAACTATACAGATGCAGCCCCGCAGTTGCGCAGTGCCGCCCGGTTAAAGTCGGACCCGATCTGGAACCGCAGGGATCCACAGATCCCGAAAAGTTTCTGGTGGAATGCAGATGCACCGTTTATAGGTTTCAGGGTAGTAAGGCCCGTACATCAGCCAACAGCGGAAGAAGCACAACAATTCTTTGAAGACAACATTGATAAATATAAAGGAGCACGCTAGATTTCATCATCCTAAATCTTTAAATCATAACGCATTTATGGAAAGCGAACAACAAAAATTCCACGGGCAGGGTCGCCGCGAATTTGTCAAGCAAACATCTTTGCTGGCAGGCGGATTATTGGCCATGCCTATTTTATCCAAAGCCAACTTCTTCTCCGGCTCTTCGGATGTTATTAAAATCGCGCTGATCGGTTGCGGCGGTCGCGGTACAGGTGCTGCTACGCAAGCCCTGAGTACCAAAGAAAATGTGCAGCTGGTAGCCATGGCCGATGCATTCCCCGACAGGCTGAAAGATAGCTACGATAATATTAAAGAAGCACTGGGTGATAAAGCCAGCCGTGTGAACGTGCCTGAAAGCAACAAGTTTACCGGGTTTGATGCTTATAAACAAGCCATTGCTCTGGCAGATGTAGTGATACTCGCCACCCCTCCGGGTTTCAGACCTATCCACTTCGAAGAAGCGGTTAAACAGGGTAAACATATCTTCATGGAGAAGCCCGTAGCGACTGATCCTGCTGGTATTAAAAGAGTATTGGATGCAGCTGCAATAGCTAAAACCAAGAAGCTGAACGTGGTAGTAGGCTTACAACGCCACTATCAGAATTCTTACCGTGAGCTGCACAAACGTCTCAAAGACGGTATGATCGGCGATATCGTATCTATGCAGGTATGGTGGAACCAGGGCGCGCTGTGGGTAAAACCACGCAAACCTGAGTATACAGAAATGGAATACCAGATGCGCAACTGGTATTATTTCAACTGGCTTTGTGGTGATCATATCGTAGAGCAACATATCCACAACATTGACGTAGGTAACTGGTTCATGGGTGCTACACCTGTAACAGCCCTCGGTATGGGTGGCCGGGCAGTACGTACCGGAAAAGAGTACGGTGAGATATTTGACCACCACTCCGTAGAATACCGTTATGCCAATGGGGTAGTGATGAACAGCCAGTGCCGCCACTGGAAAGACGCACCGAGCAAGGTAGATGAAGAAATAGTAGGTACAAAAGGCCGCATATTCTGTGATAAAGCACAGATTGTAAACCATAAAGGGAAAGTGCTTTATCAATACGATAAAACAAAAGAAAACAATCCGTATCAGACAGAGCATGATGAACTGTTTGCCGCCATCGCAAAAGGAGAATTTAAATTCACCGATGCAGAAAGAGGCGCGCAGGCTACTTTATCTGCCATCATCGGACGTCTGGCTACTTATTCCGGCCAGGTGATCGACTGGAACACTGCCCTGAATTCAGGACTGGACCTGCATCCTAAAACGTATGCTTTTGATGCACCTCCTCCGGTATTACCAGATGCATCCGGTAATTATGCGTATGCGAAACCAGGTATCACTAAATACTTTACCTGAGATCAGGATTAGATGATTGACACGATTTTTGTTTTGTTGGGGTAACCTACCGGTAGCAAAAAAATGATGTTATTTCGATAAAACCCCGGATAAAAACGAGATTTGTTTTTGTTCGGGGTTTATTTATTAATTCACGGTTGCCAGTATATGCGGAATCTTCTTCTCTTAACGATTGCCTGTTCTTTCATGGTGATAACGGCCAACGGCCAGACTATTGCTATCAGCAAATGGGCCAATGCGGCATTGCACGAAAAGCCGCTGGAACAGGCACATGTAGGCATCTCCATCTATGAACCGGCAACGGGCAAATACTGGTATCAATACCAGGATGATAAATTTTTCACCCCCGCATCCAACACAAAAATATTTTCTCTCTACGCCGGTTTGCGGCTACTGGGCGATTCCCTGCCGGGTATCCGCTATTATGAAAATGATACCGCCTTATTTGTAAAAGGGGTAGGAGATCCGTCTTTTTTGCATCCGGATTATACATGGCAGCCGCTATTGCAACTGTTGCAGCAAACATCCAAACAGATTTACCTGGTGCCTGCGGTGAACCTTAACAAGCGTTATGGACCCGGCTGGGCATGGGGTGACTTCGCAGACGACTATCAGCCGGAACTCAATGAATGGCCCATGTATGGGAATGTAGTCAGGATCTATCATCACCGGGATACCAGCATGCTGGTACCTCCGTTGTATGACCTGGAAGCAACCGCTGATGATACCATCAGCAGTACGGTAACGGATAGGGATGAACGAAATAATTTATTCTTTCTGAAATATAATCCGAAGGATAAAGGTATTACACAAACGGAAGTTCCTTTTATTACAGGGTCCGTACAACAGCTGCGGGAGCGGCTGGAGGATACCCTGCATAAACGTGTAGGCCTTGCCGTTACTCCACCGGCAGGCGCATTTAAAATACTCCACAGCATCCCTTCGGATTCTCTTTTTACGCCCATGATGCACCGCAGTGATAATTTTTTTGCGGAACAAACGCTGCTGATGAGCGCCGCTACCTTGTGGGATACCATCAGCACGGACCGCTGTATTCAATACCTGCTTGACGGCGATTTAAAATCACTGCCGCATCCGCCGCAATGGGCAGATGGATCGGGCCTTTCACGTTATAACCTCTTTACACCGCGCGATTTTGTAACGGTGCTCACGCTGATGTATCAACAGTTTCCAAAGGAAAGGTTGTGGCATATCCTGCCTACAGGTGGTAAAGGTACCATGAGAAATTATTACCCCGAGCAGTTTGTACATGCCAAAACAGGGACGCTCAACGGCGTGGTAACGCTGAGTGGTTATCTTGTTACAAAGAAAAATAAAACACTGGTTTTTAGTGTACTGGTAAATAATCACCACGAGTCGGCCACGAGTGTAAGAAGGGCTGTAGAAAGGCTGCTGACAAAAGTCTGGAAGGAATATTAATCAGGGCTGTAACGTATACGACAATAGTTTGATCGTATCTTCCGCCTGATCTGCTTCTATCAGGCCCACTCCTTTTGCATAATAGCTGGTGGAGATAGTACCTACAGATACAGGGTTATTAAGAATGATCGCCGATGCATCCATTCTTACTACAATAACGTCTGTATAGTTTTTGCCATTTACTGTTTTAGTAATATTCTTTTCTGTAATGGTCTGTTTCAGGATGCCGGAGCTGGTAACGCCTCCGTTGTTGACTGCAACCGTATCTTCCCAACTGGTGCCGGCGGGTACATTGTCTTTCAGGTAGGTGATCTTCAGATCGTCTGCCTTGTATCCCTGGAAAGTAAGGATGCTGGCTATTTGTGTATAGATCCCGTCTTTACAGTTGGAGCAGGTGAAAACACTGTCATCACCTACTTTTTTGTAAACAACATTGTTAATGGTTGTATCTCCGGAAACCGTGAGTGTATAAGCGAGGGTATCCTGTGTTTGATTGATATCGATATATGAGAAGGAAGAGCCTGTTGTGTAGGGTGCGTAATCACAATTGCTGGTAGCGGGCATGTCGCCTTCCCGGCTCATTTCTTTGCTACAGGCAGTCAGCAGCATGCTGCCAGCCAATATTGTCAGGAGAAAGTGAGGGAGTTTCATAAACATCAGATCTGGTTTATGTATAACGCTAATTAGTGTCAATTTATGCAAAAAAGGCCAATAGCGGGAAACTATTGGCCTTTTTTATGTTGATTGGTTGTAAAGTTTTTACTGTATTCTTATCCTGAATGTTCCGCTGATGGGCACCACAAGCGTATCAGGGCTATACCTGGTTACATTGCCGCTTACACTTCCCTGTACATATTCACCCAGCGTGCCCGTTTGGGTAATGGTGCAACTGATGTTGTCACCGTAGTAGTCCTGGTTGTTAGCGAGCACATAAAAAGACCAGATCCTGGATGTTCCCACTTGCATGGACCCCAGATTGAAGTTGAGTTGTTCGTTGGTTGGACTGCTGCTTGCCCGCTTAATATCGGCGATAAACATGCGTGTGGTATCAGAACCACGATCTATTACGCTTAGTGTATCCGGTGGCGCTACAAAAGAATAGGTTTCTCCGTTCATGACAAAGTCGGCGAAGCTGGCTTCAATGGTTTCGCATACCTGGAGGTTTCGCACATGGTTCCCGATTCCCAGTACCGCTGTTGTAGTAGCCATTTTATTATTCACTTCATCTACAGCGTTCAGGATGATTTCTGCTGGTTGGGCCTGACAACGTATAAAAGAAGTGGCGTAAGTACCCTGCGAAATATATGCGTAAGAACGGACACCATCTACTGTATAGGTTAAGCGTCCTTTTGCCACAGGAGTGCCATCGCAGGTGGTTACATTACCGCTGATATTGATAGTGATTATATCGGGCGTACTTGTTTTAATAATGCCGATATCTGTTTTATCAGAAAAGGGTCCGATCTTTTTTGAGAGTATTTTCTGGCTGCATACCCCACGGTTGTATACAACCATGGTGAGTGACTCGTTGGAAGGAATGGAACCACTTACTTCTCCTTCTATATTTGTATAGGCGGTTGCATAGCTGTCGTTTTCCCGGACCATCCTTACAAACATATTGGCTAAAGGAATGCCTTCGTTATTCTGTAATACCGCTTTAAAAGGTATGATAGGGAATTGTGCATCACAGTTCCAGAAAGAAAAGTGTTTTACAGTACCAATGTAGTTGTCGCCGGTTTTTGTGGCGCTGCCTTCTTCTATCCATACACCTGTTGCTTCATCAAAATGCCAGAGTGGAATAGTGGCTGGTGCTGTGCTGCGTAAGGAGGTAGGAATTTCCAGTTTAAAGGTGACTGCTTTGGTGGTGTCCAGATGAAGTTTCTCTCCATTCTCTCCCCGTAGTTCCAGTGCCATCATACCGAATGACTGCAGCCCCACCAGTGCGTTGCTGTTGTTTATCGCGCGCAGATCGCCGGGCATGATATCGGCAAAATCAGCTCTTTCAGGATTGATCGGTGCGTATAGCAGGTCAACTTTTCCTGTATAAAGGGAGTTGTCGCTATTCAATACCTGTTGCGGGACGAAGATAAACTGTGCATTGGATGCATTGATATTACCACCTGTGGCAGCATCAAAAGATCCGGCTGTTTTCTTCGGCAGCAATTGCAGTTGTGTATACTGTATTTTGTTTTCTCCCGCCACAGTAAAGGTGCGTACGCCTTTGAAGTAACCATCTTTCTCAGCGGTTAGTACAGCTGCGGCTTCTATTACGGTAATATTTTCCAGCAGAAAAGCACCTTTGGCGTCTGTTGTAATTACTTTATTGCCACATTTCACCTGCGCGCCTTGTAATGGCTGATTGTTTTCATCCAGTACCAGTCCTTGAATACCGGTAGTTGTTTCAACAGGAGAGATGGGAGAGTCAGGAACTATTACGGGTGGTGTAACCTCTGGGGGATTATCAACGGTAGCCATTCTTTTATCACAGGCCAGCAGGGAGGTTAAGCATATAGCCAGCAGCCATAAATTTTTTTTGAGCATAAACGAGGTATAAGGGGACACTTTCGGAATTAGGCCAGGCAGCACAGAAATCTGGGTGCAAATATAAATAAATCTCCCTATACATGCATTTATTTAGAAAAAGACGTCATTTGTACACTTATTTTTAGAAAATAATTAATAGTTTTCTTGATAACTTAATGAAGTCAAATTATCCTGTTTGGTCGATACAAAAGGGTAATTCAGAGATACTATTCACTATTCAAAATCCTGTAGTATGAATCCACGTTATGCAAAGGCCATGGTCTTGCTATGCCTGTTTGCGACCGCAACAGGCGAACTCAGCGCCCGATCTCCGTTGCCCACTGTCTGGCAACAAGGCAATTTAACCATTAAGGGAAAAGTAAAAGACATTAATGGTAACCCGTTGCCAGGTGTAACCATCCTGGTAAAAGACACAAAAAAAGGTGCCACCACCGATGAGAAAGGAAACTATGTATTGAATGATGTGAAGAAGGATGCTGTGCTGGTTTTCCAATATATCGGTTTTGACTCCCAGGAGATTAAAGTAGACGGCCGCTCCGGCGTAAATGCCGTACTGAAGGAAAACCAGAAAACGCTGGATGAGTACGTAGTAGTAGGTTATGGCACACAAAAGAAAGTAACAAAAACCGGCGCGGTATCATCTGTGAAAGGAGCCGAGCTGCAACAATCTCCCAACGTTAATATCTCTAACTCGCTGGTGGGTCGTATTCCGGGTATCATTGCGGTGAATAACAGCGGTGAGCCGGGTTATGATGGATCCAGGATCTTTATCCGTGGCCGTAGCACACTGGGTGTGAGCACCCCGTTGACAGTGATAGACGGCATTCCGCGCGAAGGTTTCGACCGCCTGAACCCCAACGATATTGAAAGCGTATCTGTTCTTAAAGATGCTGCTGCCGCTATCTATGGTTCCCGGGCTGCCAACGGCGTTATCCTGGTCACCACCAAACGCGGTAAGATCGGTAAGCCTACCCTGAAGTATGGTTTTAACCAGTCTTTTGTATCGCCTACCCGTTTGCCTAAGATGGCCGATGGGCCTACATATGCCCGGCTGGTAAATGAAATACTGGAATATGGTGGAGATGCCCCCCGTTTCTCTGAAGAACAGATCCAGAAGTTTGGTGATGGATCTGATCCATGGCTCTATCCCAGCACCAACTGGTATGATGCTGCGATCAAGAAAACTTCCCTGCAAAACAGACATGACCTGTCACTGAGCGGCGGTACTGAAAAGATGACCTACTACGTTTCCCTGGGAACATTATTTCAGGATGGTATTTATAAGAACAGTGCTACCAATTATAAACAACAGAATGTAAGGGCCAATCTCGATGCCGCAGTGAATGATAATATCCGCCTGCGTTTTGACCTGGCAGGACGACTGGAAAACAGGAACTTTCCACCACGTAGCGCCGGCTCTATATTCCGTTCGCTGATGCGTGGCCGCCCTACCGAAAATGCCATCTGGCCCAACGGCTTGCCGGGTCCGGATATTGAATATGGCGATAACCCGGTAGTAACAAGCACTAACGAGATCGGCTATACGAGTGATAAGAACTACGTACTCAATGGTACATTAGGCGCTACCGTGAATATTCCCTGGGTACAGGGTTTGTCTGTAGACGGAACCTTTGCATACGACCAGAATTTCGACTTCTTTAAATCATGGGTGAAACCCTGGACGCTTTATACCCTGGACCCTAACAGCCCCGATCACAAGCTGAATGCGGCCCAAAGAGGAGTAAGCGCACCTGAACTAAATGAGAACTTCAATAGCAATCGATTGTCTACGGTGAATTTTAAAGTGAATTATGTACGTTCCTTCGGAAAACATAACCTGAGCACTTTTGTCGCCTTTGAACAAGCCACTTTTAATGGAGATACCCTGATGGCTAACCGCAAATACTTTATCAGTGATAAACTGGATCAGCTTTTTGCGGGCGGCGATAAAGAAAAAAGTAACAATGGAACAGGGTTTTCATTTGCACGGCGCAATTACTTCGGACGTGTTTCCTATAACTACAACGAAACCTATCTCTTTGATTTCAACGCCCGGTATGATGGCACCCAGAACTTCCCGAGAAATAGCCGCTTTGGTTTCTTCCCCGGCGCGTCTGCGGGTTGGGTACTTTCCAATGAAAACTTCTGGAAAGAAAATATCCGCGCCGTCAACTACTTCAAAATACGTGCTTCCTGGGGGCAAATGGGTAATGACCAGATCCCTTCTTTCCAATATCTCAGCACCTATGGCTTTAGTGCCGGTGGTGTAATGTTGGGGGAAGATCTTAACAAAGGTATTTACCAGCTGCGTTCTCCCAACGAGGCCATTACCTGGGAGATGGCCAATAACTATGATGTGGGTATTGAAGCCCAGCTGCTGGGTGACAAGCTGGCGATTGAAGGCGATTACTTCTACACCCGCCGCGCTAATATCCTCGTAAGCCGCAGCCAGTCTATGCCTGCATATACCGGTATGACGCTGCCACAGGAAAACCTTGGCCGCGTAGAAAACAAAGGCTTTGAAGTAGTAGTCAGTCATAAGAACGATATCCGCAAATTCCACTATGAAGTAACCGGTACGGTTACACATGCACAGAATAAAATTCTTTTCTGGGATGAAGTACCCGGCGTACCCGAATGGCAGAAGTCTACCGGCAGACAAATAGATGCGCCATTATATTATAAAGCTACCGGCATTTATAAAACACAGGAAGAAGTAGATAAAACACCCCATATCAGTGGCGCCAGAGCGGGTGATGTGATTTTTGCAGATATGGATGGAAATGGGATTATAGATGACCTGGATCGCATCCGTGTAGACCGTACGCAAAATCCTACCTGGATCTTTGGATTGACCATGACCGCCAAGTTTAAAAACTTCGATTTCACCATGCTGTGGCAGGGCGCCCAGGGCGCAAGTCAGTATCTGCATACTGAATCCGGCCTGATAGGTAACTTCCCCGAAGCCTATGTAAAAGACCGCTGGACAGCAGACCACACCGATGCTACCTGGCCCAGGGTTAATGACCGTGACCGTGAATATTGGGTAAGCCGTCAGAATACTTTCTGGTTCTGGAATACCAACTATCTACGTCTCAAAACACTGGACTTCGGATATAATATTCCGGAAGCATTATGTAAAAGAGTGGGCTTACAAAATTTCCGTGTTTACGTGAGTGGTCAGAACCTGATCACCATTGATAATGTGAAGATTTTTGATCCGGAAGCACCTAGCGGCAGCGGTCAGTTCTATCCGCAGACGAAGATTTACAACGTAGGATTAAACCTTACTTTCTAAACAAACGAGCCATGAAGAAAATGAATATCATAAAATATTTAGCAGGTATAATGTTGATGTATTCCATCACGGCCTGCAACAAGGATTATCTTGAAAAGAAGCCACTGACTGAATACCAGGAGTCTGAAGTATGGCAGGATGTGGGTCTTGTACAGGCATTTGTAAATGACTTGTATGTGCAGATGCGGCCGGGATTTGAAGAAGTGATGCTATCCTCTATGACAGATGAAAGCCGCTTCATTCATGATTACAATACCTCCCGTGTGGTACAGGGAAATGTATCGCCGGATGATATCGGCAAGCTGGTAGAGTTCAGCCGCTGGGATGAGCACTACAAAACCATTCGCAATTGTAACATGTTCCTGGAGAAAATAGATGCAGTACCGTTTACCGATGAAGCGCAACGTATACGGATGAAAGGAGAAGTACATTTTATGCGGGCGTGGTATTATCATATGCTGGTAAAGTATTACGGAGGAGTGCCGCTGATCACCAAAACATTTAATATTAAAGGTGATGAAACGGAGATACTGAATGTCAAACGGGCTACGTTTGATGAATGCGTTAAATTTATTGTGGCGGAATGTGATAGTGCTGCCAAGGTGCTGCCACTGGTTTATGAAGGCGCCGGAGATAAAGGAAGGGCAACCAAAGGAGCGGCCATGGCGCTTAAATCCAGAATCTTAATGTATGCTGCCAGCGACTTGTTTAACAAAGAAGTAAAAAGCCCTTTAATGGGTTATACCTCCGGAGATCAGACGGCCCGTTTCCGCCTGGCGAAGGATGCCGCCAAAGCAGTAATGGACTTGCACCTGTATGATTTGTATCATCCTACAGATTCTGCCGCTGAAAACTACAGCCGTATTTTTCTTGATAAGGATAATCCGGAGCTTATCTTCATAAAGCTGTATGATAAGGCGCTCCTGGGCACCTCTCATGACCTGTACAATGGCCCCAATGGGTATCATAACTGGGGCGGCAATGTACCGATCGAAAACTTTGTGACCGGCTACCAGATGAAAGACGGTACCGATTTTTCCTGGGCCAATCCTGCGGAGGCAAAGGCGCCTTATGTAGGCCGTGATCCGCGGTTTTATGCCACCATACTGTATGATGGCGCCAAGTGGAAACCACGTCCGAAAGATGGCGCTGAAGTAGATCCGGTAGGTGTTATACAAACCGGGAAGTATGAATCCAAAAATGGTACAGACAGTGTATGGGGACTTGACACCCGCAACAGTGTTATTGAAAACTGGAATGGTACTTTCTCCGGTTATTATTTGCGTAAGTTCATGGACAAAAACCTGGATGCACAGTTTTTCCGCGGCAGTCAGCCCTGGATCTTTTTCCGCTACGCAGAAATTTTACTGAACTATGCGGAAGCCAGTATATGGTTGGGTGAAGATGGCGATGGCAGGACAGAATTGAACAAGATACGGACGAGGGCAGGGATGCCCGCCACTACTGCATCGGGCGAAGCTCTTAAAGCAGTATTGAAATATGAAAGACGCTATGAACTGGCATTTGAAGAACACCGTTTCTTTGATGCACGCAGATGGGTAACAGACGCCTTAACTGCTTTCAATGAAAGCGCCAAAGGTATTGAAGTACTGGGATCACAGATTGCCAATCATCCGTTCGTATACAGGGTAATAAGCATCCAGGACCGCGCATTTAAAGAGAAAGATTTTCTACTGCCTATTCCGGCCGCTGAAATCAGGAAAAATGCGAACCTTGAACAACAGGTACCGTATAAATAATTTACGAATTTTCGAATTTTTTGATTTAGAGATTTAAAAAAAATGCAGCGAAAATCTTCGCTGCATTTTTTTTAAATCTCTAAATCAAAAAATTCGAAAATTCGTAAATTATTTATACGCCGAGTGACCATCCGTCTCTGTAGGTGCGTTTCACAAACTGGTTCGCATCGTCAAAGTTGGTGATTTTCATATTGGCGCCGTCCCACAGCAGTTTAACATAACGGCCTGGGTAGTCGTATCCTTTGCCTGTTGCTTTTGCTTTGCGGATATCAAAACTGCGGATAGCCAGGTTGGCCATCAGGATTGTTTCCGTAAGCGGACCTGCAATTTCGAAAGGAGAGCTGAGTGCTTTTGCTTTGCTGCTGCTGTAACCGGCAATAGCTGCATTTACCCACTGTTGGTAGTGACCTTCCGGTACACGCGCAATCGTTTTGGGTACATTAGCTTCTGCAGTGCGTGATGTTGGCAACAGTTTAGGATCTATACCATATGTACCACACATCATTTTACCTTTATCACCGATAAAGAGCGCGCCGTTACCGCCATCGCCCATTACTTCGTTAGGACCCAGTTCATCAGGACGTTCTGGCTGAATACCACCATCCATCCAGTGAAGCGTTACTTCTTTGCCGTTTTTGCCGGCAAATTTCATGATCACATGTGAGGAAGGAGGACAGCTTTCAGGGAAATATCCGCGGGTAAATTCGCCTACATATACACTACCTACGCTACATTCTACGGAAGTAGGATAGCCAAGACCGAGTACACGGAAAGGAGGTTCAATAATATGACAACCCATATCCCCGATAGCACCGGTACCGTAATCCCACCAGCCGCGCCAGTTGAATGGTACGAGGTTATCTACGTAATCTTTTTTAGGAGCGGTTCCCAGCCACAGATCCCAGTTGAGTTCTTTGGGAATATCCTGTTTGGCTGCGGGCCAGGGAATACCCTGTGGCCATACCGGACGGTCTGTCCAGCAGTAAACGGTATGTACATCACCCACCATGCCGGCATTGTACCATTCCATTAACTGGCGTACGCCATCTCCGGAAGCGCCCTGGTTTCCCATCTGGCTAACTACTTTATGTTTCTTGGCACCTTGCGTAAGCATACGTGCTTCGTAGATGTCGTGTGTTAAAGGTTTCTGTACATACACGTGTTTGTTGAGCTGCATAGCGCCCATGGCGGCTACGGCGTGTGTATGATCAGGTGTGGATACGGAAACGGCATCGAAGTTTTTATGTTCTTTGTCAAACATTTCCCGGAAATCGGTGTAGAATTTTGCTTTCGGAAACTTCTTAACGGCTTCGGCTGCACGACGTGCATCAACATCACAAAGGAAGTTGATATCTGCCGGGCCTTTGGCGAACTCGGAAATATCGCCGAAACCTTTGCCACCAACACCAATACCTGCTACGCGCAGACGGTCACTTGGTGCAACAAAACCCCTGCCTAATACATGACGTGGAACTATCATGAAACCGGCTGCTGCAAGCGCGCCGTTCCTCAGGAATGATCTGCGGGACACTTCACTTCCCTCATTCTTTTTTTCTGGAACCATGAGTACGATAATTTTTTAGATATAAATTTTAGTTGTTAATCCCAGGTCATAATCTTATTCCTGTCCTCAATTTTCAGACAGGTAGCCAGCGTTTTTTCATCATAGGCATAGCCGTATTGCTGTAATACATCAGCAGGAACGCCGTCCCACTCGTTGGGCGTATTGCCTTTGTAGTCCAGGTCCTTGATGCCGATTTTGCTGGTGAAGAAACCGGTAGCGGTAAGATTACGCATGCGGTTGAAGAAAGCGACACCCTGTGAATTTTCAGGCGCTGCTTTTTCAGGATAAGCAATCAGGTCTACCATTTCAATGCGTTGCTGCTCGCTGCAATCCGAAAAGGATTTGTCATACCGTTTGGCGCATTGCAGGTCCAGCCAGCGGAGGCCGCCGCGCATAGGCAATTGATGCTCCGGCATATCCTTCACAATAAATTCTATGAAGTCAGGCACTTTGGCATCAGTGGCACTACCCGAATGCTCATCTGCCGGGATGATAATATCAGCGAGGATAGTAATGGTTTTCATTTCTTCCGGTGAGAAGAATTTTTCTTCCATCAGGCCCTTATCTCTTTGGGCCTCATCTGCTGTACGGCCATATCCTGGCTCGTTTCCGGCAGCACCTGCTTTTTTATCGCCCGTTGTTTTTTTGTCTTCACAACTGGTGGCAGATAGTATAGTACCTACAGATAAAGTTCCCAGCGCAAGAGCTTTGAGGGATTCTCTTCTATCCATAATATGAAATTTGTGATTCGTGATTCGTAATTGATTATCAGATATTTTGCTTCTTCAATTCATCAATGATGTATTCAGAAGCACGCATAGACAACGCGAGGATGGTCCAGGTAGGGTTTTTATCTGCCTGAGACACAAAAGCGCCACCATCTACAACGAACAGGTTCTTTACATCATGCGCCTGGTTGAACTTATTCAATACAGACGTTCTCGGATCATTACCCATGCGGGTGGTACCTACTTCGTGAATAATACGGCCGGGATTTTCCAGACCATATTTGCTGTCAGCACCCGGTTTAGTTCCGTTTGGAATACCGCCCAGTTCATGAATGAGCTTTTCAAAGGTATCCTGCATATGTTTTGCCTGTTTGATCTCGTGATCGCTCCAGGTGTAATGAAAACGCAATACCGGGATACCGAATTTATCAACTACGTTCGGATCTATTTCGCAATAGTTATCTTCCCGTGCAATACATTCTCCTCTGCCGGCAAAGCCAATGTTAGCGCCATAGAAACGGCGGTAATCATCTTTCAGGGATGCACCGTAACCACCGGCATCTTTTGGCTTGCCATCACGACCGGGATATTTACCGTTCATGCGTTCCATACTGAAACCATAACCATAAGATGGCATGTGCATACCACCACCAAATTCAATATGATAGCCACGGGCGAAGTCAAGTTTTTTATTGTCTTCCCACCACGGGATGTACATGTGCATACCGCCTACGCCATCTTCATTATAACGTTTACGGTCCATCAGCTGTGGTAAAAATCCACTTCTGCCGGCGCCGGTAGAATCGTGCAGGTATTTACCCACCACACCACTTGAGTTGGCCAGGCCGTTCGGATGTTTGGCAGATTTTGAATTGAGCAGCAGTCGCGCTGATTCGCAGGCACTGGCCGCCAGTACAATTACTTTTGCATTGACGGAATATTCCTGCATATCGGTTTTGTCCACATAGGCGATGCCTGTAGCTTTTCCGCTGTTGTCTGTGAGCACTTCCCGTGCCATCGCATTGGTGTACAGATCTACATGTCCGCTTTTCATCGCTGGTTTTACCAGTACGGAAGAAGAGGAGAAGTCACCATATACGGTACATCCGCGGCTACACTGACTGCAATAAAAGCAGGGGCTGCGGTCTTTGTTTACAGAGCGGGTGAGTATAGACAAGCGGGCCGGGATCACAGGGATGCCCAGGTTGTCGCCGGCTTTTTTCACCATCAGCTCATGCAGCCTTGGTTTGGGAGGGGGAAGAAAGTAACCGTCCGGTTCATTGGGCAGGTTTTCTTTTGAGCCAAATACGCCGATCAGTTTATCCACCCGGTCGTAATAAGGCTTTACATCTTCATAGCTGATTGGCCAGTCGTCGCCCAAACCATCATAACTCTTATGTTTAAAATCACGTTCCCCAAAACGAAGAGAGATGCGTCCCCAGTGGTTGGTACGGCCTCCCAGCATGCGGGAGCGGAACCAATCGAACTGCGTACCATCTTTTCTCGTGTATGGTTCACCTTTAATTTCCCAGCCGCCGTATGCCGCATCGAAATCGCCGAAAGGACGTGTCGTGCTGGCACCTCTTCTGGGTGATTCATAAGGCCACTTCAATTGAGTCGCCTGTTCCGGATCTGCCGGGTCATACTTGGGCCCCGCTTCCAGGAGCGCCACCTTTAGACCGGCTTCTGATAATATTTTGGCCGCCATACCGCCACCGGCACCGGATCCAACAATACAAACATCATAAAGCTTAGCCTGTTTTTTAATTTCAAAAGCCATTTGCGTGGAAATTTTGCACTTTATTTTAAGAACACCGATTTTAAATCTATAAATTAAATGCGGAAAAAGGAAGGTTTTTTTATGAACGATCGCACAACTTATATTATTGGCGTAGATATCGGCACGAGCAGTGCTAAAACGATTGGGCTGGGGATCGGCGGAGAGGTGCTGGCCAGCTTTCAGCAAGCATATTCAACGGATCACCCACAACCGGGGTACAGCGAACAGGATCCGGCCGTTTTATTGTTGGCAGTGATGAACGGTATCCGGGAAGTGGTGCGGAAGACCGGTTTCGCCCCCGCAGCGATCTCTTTTAGTAGTGCCATGCATAGTATTGTGGCGCTGGACGCGAAAGGAACACCACTCACACCGCTGATCATCTGGGCAGATAATCGCAGCGAAGCGCAGGCGATGGCACTGCGGGACACACCGGCAGGAAAGGCCATTTACAGGCAGACAGGAACACCCGTGCATGCCATGTCGCCGCTGTGTAAGATCATATGGCTGCGGGAGCAGCAGCCTGCCTTGTTTGCCCGTACAGCCATGTTTCCAGGCATCAAGGAATACATCATCCACCATTTTTTGGGCCGTTATCTCACCGACCATTCTATTGCGTCGGCCACCGGTCTGTTTGATATCAGTACACTGCAATGGAGTGCGGAGGCGCTGGCAGTTGCCGGCATTCATGCTGCGCAGCTGCCACAACCCGTACCGGCTACCGAAGTGGTGACCGGCCTGAAACCAGCCATCGCTGCGGATCTGGGCATTCCTGTATCTACTCCTTTTGTGATGGGTGGCAGCGATGGTTGCCTCGCACAACTGGGCAGTCAGGCCATGGATCCGGGACATGCTACACTGACTATCGGTACCAGCGGCGCAGTGCGCATGGCGGGCAGCCAGCCACTCATTGATGCACAGGGGCGTCTTTTCACCTACCTGCTGACGGACGATGTGTACATCACCGGCGGCGCTACCAATAATGGCGGCGTTGTGCTACAATGGCTGGTACAGGACTTCCTGCAACAACCGCTTACCGCCCTGCAGGAACTGGTAGATGCCGCCCTGCGCGTGGATCCGGGTAAACTATTATGCCTACCTTACCTGCTCGGGGAAAGGTCGCCCATATGGAACAGCCATGCCACAGCGGCTTTCATTGGAATACAGCCGCAGCATACGCCGGCTCACTTTACCCGTGCCGTGCTGGAAGCTATTTGTTATGCGTTGCTGAGTATTAAAAAAGCGTTGGAGGAAACAGCCGGTCCGGTACATAAGATCTCCGTCAGTGGTGGGTTTACCCACTCCCCGGGATGGATACAGCTGATGGCAGACATCTTCGGGCAGCGCATGCATTTGCAGCAACAAAGCGATGCTTCTGCTATAGGCGCCATCATATTAGCCGCACAAACCCTGGGAATGCCTCCCATCGCTGGTTTGACAGACGCACCGGAAAAAGTTTTTGAACCGGATATGGAGAAACATACCAGCTATATAACAAGCTACCAAAGATTTATATGGCTCTATGAGCGACTGAAAGAGGATTAAATATTTACGGATTTACGGATTTTTTGATTTAGAGATTTATAATGCAGCGGAGATCATTAAATTTTCTATTCCGCTGCATTATAAATCTCTAAATCAAAAAATCCGTAAATCCGTAAATATTTAATCCTGGTTACTGCGTTCGAACATCCGCGCGAGATCGGTGAGTTTGAAGGAGATGAAGGTGAATTTCCCGCCTGGTGCTACGTTGGGCATGCTGCAGGCAAAGAGTTCATCGATCATATTCTGCATTTCACGGGCAGATAATATTTTTCCGGCAGGAACGGCGCTATTGCGTGCCATAGAGCGGATCAGCGTTTCGCGTCTGTTGACTTTCAGTTCACAGAAGTGCTTGAATTGTTCCAGCAGTCCTTCTATGGTAGCCTGGTCGTTGCCGGTTTGTATGTCGGCGGGTGTACCACGTACTACGAAAGTGTGATTTCCGAAAGGTTCCAGTTCATAGCCCAGCGCCTGTAGTTCCGGTAGCATTTCGCTGATGAGGATGGCATCTGCGGGGGGCAGTTGCAGCGTTTGTGGAAACAGGCTTTGTTGTGTGGCCATGGGTGTTTCCTGCAGGGCGCGCATGTAGCGTTCGTACAGAATCCTTTCATGGGCGGCCTGTTGATCTATTAATATGAAACCTGATTTTATCTGTGACAGGATGTATTGCTGGTGTACCTGTACGGGTACTTTCTGGTCAGTAGCAGTGTCTTGCCAGCGTTCATCGATAACAGAGGCGGTGGCATGCGGCTGACTTTCATACGTAACAGCAGGGCGGGTTTCCGGTTCCGTAGTATAGGCGTCGGAGGTATACTGGCCGCTGCTTTTGTTTTCGTAGAGATCTTTCCAGTGGCGGAGGTTACTGCTATTGCTGCTCTTATCAATCATGTGGGCCTGGTTGGCCTGTGTAAATGATTTGTATAAGGGAGAATGGGTGTATTCCTCCTGTTGCTGTGCGGTGAATGGTTTGCTCACAGCGTCCAGTGCCTGGATGTTGGGGTCCAGGTCAAAATCCAGGGTAGCAGTTACGCTGAACTGGGCCAGGGCGTGTTTGATGGTTGCCTGTACAAAGGCATACATCACTTTTTCGTCATCAAATTTGATTTCCTGTTTCGTAGGATGTACGTTGATGTCTATGTGTTCCGGGTTTACATCAATAAACAATACATACAGCGGGAAGCTGTCTGCCGGGATAATATCAGCAAAAGCGTTCATCACTGCGTGGTGCAGGTACGGGCTTTTGATATAACGGTTATTCACGAAGAAGAACTGGTCGCCGCGTGTTTTTTTAGCGGTTTCCGGTTTGCCTACAAAGCCGTATACGTTCATGTAGTCGGTGCTTTCCTTTACACTTACGAGGCGGGCATTGTAATGTTGTCCGAGAATAGCGATGATGCGTTGTTTGAGTGATCCTTTATCCAGGTGGAAAAGTTGCTGGTTGTTGCTGACCAGGGAAAACTGGAGTTGGGGATAAGCCATGGACACCCGGATAAATTCATCCACAATATGCCGCATTTCTGCCGCATTGCTTTTGAGGAAGTTTCTGCGGGCGGGTACGTTGAAGAACAGGTTTTTCATGGCGATGCTGGTACCTTCTGCTGTCTGGCAGGGTTCCTGTTTCTTCACCAGGCTGTTGTCTATCTCTATATAGGAGCCGAGATCTGTTCCTTTTTTACGGGTTTTGAGTTCTACCTGTGAAACGGCGGCAATAGATGCCAGGGCTTCCCCCCGGAATCCCATGGTCCGGATCTGGAAGAGGTCTTCTATAGATTGTATTTTGGAAGTTGCATGACGCTCAAAGCACATACGGGCATCTGTTTCACTCATACCACCGCCGTTATCAATTACCTGCACTAACTCTTTGCCTGCATCTTTTATGATCAGCTGAATCTCTGTTGCACCCGCATCCACTGCATTTTCCAGTAATTCTTTTACCGCCGATGCCGGTCTTTGTATCACTTCTCCTGCAGCTATCTGGTTCGCTATATTGTCTGGTAATAAATTGATGATATCCGCCACTTACTAGCCTTTTGGCGTAAAGTTAATAATTTAAATGCAGTTGCTCACCGGTGATTATCAGACTGTTTGAAACAAAAAGGCATAGGATTTGTCAAATTAGCTGTTTGATTTAAAGGATTTAACAATCCATAGCGTCCGTTCATACGTAATTTTATAGGAGAAAATGGCATGACTGGAGATAGGCTGAAAATAAGAGATAGTGTTAAAGACATGTTAACGAAACAAATCTTCACATATGAACCTGCGGAATCTGATACTTTTGGGGATATCGGTTTTAGTTACCAACTGTACATACTCGCAAAATAGCGAAAAAAAGAAAACAATGGAAGAAGAAGGAAAAAAGAAGGGAGAAATTTACTCCCACTCGGATACCGGCAAAGTAAATAAAACGGATGAAGAGTGGCGGAAGATTTTACCGGCAGACGTTTACAACATTGCGCGTGAGAAGGGTACAGAATGGGCATTTACGGGAAAATACTGGAACAGCAAGGAAAAGGGGATGTACTATTGCGCCGCTTGCGGAAATCCTCTTTTTGTGTCTGATGCTAAATTTGAAAGCAGCTGCGGCTGGCCGAGCTTTTTTGAGCCGGTTACCAAAGGCAGTGTTATTTATGCACCGGACAATGCACATGGGATGCATCGTACAGAAGTACTTTGCGGCCGCTGTAAAGCTCACCTGGGCCATGTATTTGATGACGGGCCGCCGCCAACCGGTTTGCGCTACTGTATTAACTCCGTAATCCTGGATTTTGAACAGGCAAAGGAAGCTGATCAGAATTTTAAGGGAAAAGAGAAAGGAAAAGAATAATTCGCTAGCCCAATCTATTGCCAACGCTACTGCGGGTTGCACAATAAAATGATGTATTTTTATTGTAATCAATCCCAAGAGTATGAAAGTATTAAAAACACTCGCCTGGATTATAGGTATTCTCTTGTTCATTTTGCTGGTACTCATTTTTGTTGCTCCTACCCAAATGCATGTGGAACGCTCGGTGGAAATTAATGCACCCGCGGCCATTGTGTGGAATGATATTGTGAAATTTGAACGGTTCAACGAATGGAGTACCTGGAAAAAAATGGATTCCTCTGCCAGGTATACCATCACGGGCGATGACGGCACCGTAGGCGCCAAAGATTCCTGGAAAGGAACCAAGATAGGAGAAGGGTTCCTGCAACATCTTTCCCTTGAACCCTATAAAAGGGTCCAGCAGAAACTCACTTTCCTGACTCCCTTTAAATCCGAGTCCGACGTCTTTTTTAATTTATCCGAAGCTGCCGGTAAAACAAAAGTTACCTGGGGATTTGATGCACATTATGACCGGCCACAGAATGTGATGTCGTTTTTCATGAAAAGCTCCCTGGAAAAGGATTTCGAACAGGGGCTCAATAACCTGAAAAGCATGTCCGAAGCAGATAAGGACGGTCCAGGTACCCCCAATGGTATTGATGTAACGGTAAAGGAAATGGATTTTCCGGCTACAACGTATGCGGCTGTACGAAAAACAATTCCCATGAGAAACATAGCCGCCTTTTACCAGACCAACCTGGGAGCTGTATTTAAAGCTGCTACGGCCGCCAATCTTAGCCCGGGCGTACCTTGCGGTTTATTCTTTACCTGGGATGAGAAGAAGCAACAGACAGACATGGCAGCAGCCATTCCTGTTCCCGAAGGCAGTACCCTGGGAAACGGATTTGAAATAATAAAACTACCTGCCGCCCGCGCTGCTTATGTAGATTATTATGGGCCTTATGATAAAACCGCTAATGCGCATGTGGCACTACAGCAATTTATTGCAAACAAGGGGAAGAAAATAATACCGCCCATGATAGAGATGTATGTGACAGATCCGGGCATAGAAAAGGATAGTAGCAAATGGCTGACTAAAGTCATTTACTTTATGCAGTGATAATCAGCTCGTAAGAGATCTGAGCGTTGGAAGTAGGCGCAATAAAAAAGAAGAAAGAACTATTTTTCTGCCACCGCTGCGTAGGCCGTTGGCTCAAACTCAATGATCTCATACAATGCCAGCTGGTATTTCTCCAGTGGATCTTCGCTCATGATTTGCTCCACCTCCTTGCGGCTGGAAGCCTGACAGAGTATCAGGGAGCCGGATTTGGGCTTCCTTCTGCCGGAAAGAATAAACTTTCCACTGTCATAATACTTCTGAAGGAACGCTGTGTGGGCCTCCATAAAGTGTTCTACGGCCGCAACCGGACGGATGTACTGTAATAGAATCAGGTACATAATGGTTTTTCTATGGTTTAGTTATTAGGTTCATAGCAATAGCAAAGGTATAAACTTATTCAGTATGGAAATATTGTGCATTGACAGATAAAAAGAGACATATAAGCTACAAAAATATACGTACTTTTGCAGGAATAAAATACCACGATAGTGGGAATGTACTGTAGACGATTGTGTGAACTCCGAACCAATTTTTAATTTTTATACTTTTTATGAAAAGAACAATTTCCAAAGTTTTGTTAACCGCTGTAACAGCAGCGGTTGTGATGTCGGCCTGTTCCAGGATGCCGGATGAAGCCAGGCACATTCCCAAAACAGCCGGTATCGTACTCGACCTTAATGCCAGACAGATCAGTCAGAAACTGGTGACCAACGGGGTTACCATGGACAAACTCTTTACTGCTGTGCAAACCAAAGACACCGCCAACGAAATGATGAAAGCCTGGAAAGACGCCGAAAATTCAGGTGTTAACCTGCAAGGCCACTTTTTAGCGGCTTTCGTTTTTCAGAACGTACCTGCTGATCATAAATCCTACGTAAGTATTACGGCCAGCCTGAAAGATGCGGATAAATTCGAGGCCTACCTGAAAAAGAACGTGCCCGACTTCTCCCTTAAAACACAAAATGATTTTAAGTATATATGGGAAGCGAAGCAGCATGCCGTGATCGGCTGGAATAAATCCACCGTTATCTACGTCAGCGCAGTAGATGCCAACGATCTCAATAAATTTACTCCCGGCGGCACTCCCGGTATACCCGATGAAGATCAGTCCGATGAGATCGATTCAGCTGCTGAAGATGCAGCGGCAGCAATTGACTCCGTTGCTACAGCTACACCTGCAGCCATGGTAACCGCAGAAGAGGACGCCGAGGTGAAAGCCTGGGTTGCTGAAGTAGATCATCTCTTCCACCTGAAAGAAGCTGAATCAGCCGGTTCCCTGGAGCCATTTACCAAAATGCTGAAAGAAAATGCTGATATGGGCATCTTTATGAACCCCGAAGCTATCTATAACAGCGGCCAGTTCACCATGATCCCTGCCAACTTCAAAAAGCTGATGGAAGGATCATACTATGCAGGTACCGCTAATTTTGAAAAAGGCAAGATCCTGATAGATGGCTCTTCTTACTTCGGTAAAGAAATGGCTGCTATCTACAAAAAATATGGTAAGAAAGAAATTGATATGGATATGCTGAAGAAATATCCTTCAGAAAATATCACCGGTTTTGTTTCTTATGCTTTTGATTTCCACATGATCGGAGAAATCATCAAATCAACCGGCATGGACGGTATCGCCAATATGTTCCTGACCGGAAAATCAGGACTGTCGCTGGATGACCTGCTGAATGCATTTGAAGGTCAGATGACCTACGTGGCTTCCGACTTCGCCATCAACAAAAAAGAATCTGCTTATTTCCCCGGCGAATTTAGCGAAGAACCAACCGCTAAATGGATCTTTAACCTGAAAGTGGGTAACAAAGATGCTTTCAATAAAGTGATGACTTCCCCTATGCTGAAAGATGTTTTCACAAGGGAAGGTGACCATTATGTAATGACCAACCCGATGATGGCTGGCGGTGTACCACCGATGTCTATCACGGAAAAAAACATCACCCTTGGTTCAGACAGCCTGCTGTTGCAGCAATACCTGGCTGGCAAAGGCAGCATCAAACTGCCTGAAGGCGTTGAAAGCAAAGTAAAAGGCAGTATGCTGGGCGGCTATGTGGATCTGGAAAAGGTCATCAAAGTTATCCCGGAAGATAAGGCGAGCGAAGATGAAAGACCCATCCTGATCAAAGCGAAAGAACTGTTTAAGGATTTCACCATCGTAGGTCATCCGGTAAGCAGCGGTGTACAGCACACAGAAGCGGTACTGACTTTCAAAAACAAGGATGAAAACAGCCTGGTGCAGTTAGTCAACTTCGGTACAGAAGCAGCGAAAATAATGGAGGCAAAAAAACAAAGAGAAAAATCTTACGAAGACAGCCTGTTCGCAGCACCTGCTGATACAGTGAGCGCAGCCTACTAAAAAAATAGGAATTTAGTTATTTAGAGATTTAGTTATTTTGTTTCAGTAGCACATTTCTTACTGAAACAAAATAACTAAATCTCTAAATCATTTATATTAGCTGGTATATGCAAATACAGCTCGAACACCTGCTGCCCATACCCTTAAAGGACAAGCTCCTGCAACGGCCATCCGGTATCTGGAACCAGGAAGTCACCTTTAAGCCAGGCAGTTTTGTGAAAATTAAAGCGCCTTCCGGCACCGGCAAAACCACGCTGGTACATTACCTGTATCATATCCGTTACGACTATACGGGAAAAGTGCTGGTGAACGGACAGCCGTGGCAGGCATACGATAAGAATGCAGTTGCAGCAATGCGGCAGGAGCAGATCAGTATTATATTCCAGGACCTGCGCCTGTTTGATCAGCTTACTGCGGAGGAAAATATTACCCTGAAAAGAGTGATGTTACAAAATCCTTACTGCTCCGCAGAAAAGATAAAGGAAATGGCCGCGTGGCTGAACGTAACCCATGTGTTACAGCAAAGCAGCAAAACCCTTTCCTATGGCGAGCGACAGCGTATTGCTATTATCCGTGCACTGGTACAGCCATTCCGGTGGCTACTGATGGATGAACCATTCAGCCACCTGGATGAAGATAATGCACAGCGCGCTGCCGCACTGATTGCAGATGAGTGCAAAGCCCGCAACGCCGGGTTTATTTTAACAGACCTGGATAATGATCAGCACTTCCATTACGATGTGCATTATCAGCTTTAATGTATTTTTCATGCGCCCTTTTTTCGAACTACTCAAAAAGATAATACAGACCGGTGTCGGTAAAAGCCGTTTCCTCATGGCTTCCGTGGGATTGGGCATTGCTATGCTGCTCATCCTGGTGGCTATCCAGGTACACACCAATTTCAACCAGTTGCTGTATGGCGCTAAAAATCAGAATGAAACTGCCGACTTCCTCGTAATCAATAAAAAGATTACCAATGCTACAATGGGACAAACCGGTAAGAGCGCATTTACGCCCGAAGAAATTGCAGCGATACAACAGCAGCCTTTCGTACAGGCGTTTGGGTTAATTACCTCCAGCCAGTACAGGGTAGTGGTACAGGCTCCCGGCGATCTGCATTTTGCTACCGACATGTTCTTTGAATCCGTGCCTGATAGTTTTATTGATGTGAAAGATGAAGACTGGAAATGGCATCCGGGCGACCGCACTATTCCCATCATTTTGCCCAGCGACTTCCTGAACCTGTATAACTTTGGATTTTCGCTGAGTCAGGACCTGCCGCAGATTTCACAGGAAACGGTAAAGGCTTTGCCCTTACAGGTGAATATCTCCAACAATGCTGTGTCCGAGCAATATATAGGGCATGTTGTGGGATTTTCCGACAGGATTTCTTCTTTCCTGGTACCAGCTTCATTTATGGAATGGGCCAATGAAAAATACAGCGATACCAAAGTGACGACCACCTCCCGGCTGATCATCAAAACACCGGACCCCTCAAGCCCGGTGCTGGTAAAGTTCCTGGATGATCATGGCTATACCACCAATATGGACAAGCTGAAATTCAGCAAGACCCGGATGATCGTACAAACCATTGTATCTGTAATAGGTTTTTTTGGGTTGATATTATTGCTCTTTGCTATGCTGGTATTCAGCATGTTTATACAATTGATCATTGCTTCCTGCAAAAAGGAGATTCAGCTGCTGGTGACATTAGGAACAGCTCCGCAGCAACTGCAACGATACCTGTTGAAACAATTTGTGCCACTGTACATTATCATCGGTCTTGTTTCGCTGGTGGTAGTAACCGGCTTGCAGTACTGGGCTGCAATGGTATTGGCTAAGCACGAAATGATTGTTACGCCCTGGCCCGGACTGCCGGTGTTTGCTGGGGTTGTGCTGATCCTGGGACTTGTATATGCGGTAAACAGGTATACCGTTAACGCGTATGTAAACAGGGAATCATAAGCCTTGCATTTTCTGCTACTAACGTGTATTTTAGAGCACTTAAAAAATAAACAGGATGAAAGCGTTGGATAAAAAATTTGTACACGTTGTTAACTTCTACCTCAAACCAGGTTTGTCGCAGGAAGATGTATTGCGCTTTGAAGCCGGTGTGAGCAGCCTGCATACGATTGATGAGATCAAAATATTTAATGTAGGAAAGCCCGCGATTACAGATCGTCCGGTGATAGACAAAAGCTATAGCTATTGCCTGCTTTGTGTTTTTAATGACATAACAGCGCACGATATTTACCAGGTACATCCCGTACACCTGCACTTTATAGAAACCTGCAAGCAGTACTGGGATAATGTAGTGATCTTCGATTCTGAAACGATCTGATTATAATTGCTGTTCGGCGGTAAGCATGTATACGGCAAATGATGCGAGCCAGTGTTCGCCGGCGTAATTACCGCTGGCGATCTGTGGAAAAGATGTCATCCGGTGCTTATCTGCCAGTTGCTGAATGGCTTGCTGATTCCTGCCTCCATGACGCGCAATAGCCTCCAGGCACCAGGTGCGGCTCAGGTTCAGTCCATCCAAATGCACGAGCTTTCCATCCGTACGATCCTTTACCTGCCCGGGTTGCAGGATACTGATAGGTGCTTCAAACAGGCCGGGTAAAAAAGCGTATAGCCATGTGCGGTATTCCTTTTCCGGCATGATGCGGCGCATCAGGTCCGCTTCTTCCAGGCTGGGCGACAGGAAATCATAACCTCCCGGTTCCCAGGCAACGGGTGCATTTTTATCGGCGGCATAAAAGCGGGTGGCCGTATGGCGGATCGCCGTTTGCAGGGCGGTATCGTTGGCTGTTTTTGCATAATCCCAGGCCAGGCAAAGACCAAAGGCGAGGTTGGTGTGTTCGCCTACCCGGATGGGATACATGATCTTATCTAAAAAATCAATGTAAGCTTTTGAAAAGAAGGTTGCGAGTGGTTGTACGTTTTGACTCAATTCCTTACCCAGCGGGTCGTTCCAGGTGAGCAGCTCGCGCTGTAATTGCAACAGCCAGCTCCATCCATAGATGCGTTCAAAACTTTTATTTTCCTGGCTGGTAAAGAGTTGTATCTCTGTTTTTATATTAGCTGCGGTGAGATGTTGTGCCAGCCGGGTACGGATCACCTGGTTCTTTTCCATATCCGGAAACATTTTCACCAGGCGTACCAGCATCCAGTGACCGTGTACACTGCTGTGCCAATCGAAACAACCATAGAAAGCCGGGTGATAGTTTACCGGCGCCCCCAACAAAGAACTGTCGGAAAATACAATACCGGTTTTATAAGGATACGCCTGATCCAGACACTTCAACGGAAGGGCTGCCAACATATCGGCCACCCTGGCTGTGATCAGGGGGGTGTGCCGGGGAGAAGGTTCTTTTTCTGCTGCTGTCATCTTGTTTGCTTGTGCGGTTACGGCTACAGGAAAAAGGAGTAGTATAACCCATCTGCTTAAATATCTCACAAAAGAAAAATTATTATATTATCTATTAAATAACAGCTTTACATAGAACATTGGATTCCCTAGTTTTTTCCGCAGGTCTACTTCATGGAACATGCAGGACATCAGGTCTTTCAGTTGTTTATTGCGGGAGCCCATTTTCATCAGCATATTAAACAGCCATGGGTATTTGATGAGTTTCTGCAGTTTGGTGCTCACCTCTAATTCCGGTCCCAGGATGCGGTATACATTTTCGTCGTAGGCATCAAAAAACTTATCGGAGTAGTCGTTGGCAGCGATGGCCGCAGCTGCCTGCTGGGCGGCTATTCTGCCGGAGTACAGCGCATTGCCGATGCCTTCACCTGTGAAAGGATCGATGAGGTACCCCGCATCGCCTACCAGCATATACCGTTCGCCGTGGAGTTTTCTTTTTTTGCTGCCCAATGGAAGTCCGTAGCCATCTATGTTTCCAACCAGGGTGGCGTCTTTAAAACGGTCCTTCATGGTAGGATCTGTTACCACCGTTTCGAGCATCAGTTTTTTCAGGTTTACCTTTTTGTTGCGGGCATTGTTGCTGAGCATACCTACGCCCACATTGGCTTCGCCATTGGGGAGCGGGAAAATCCAGAGGTAGCCGGGCAACATATTTTTAAGGAAATGCAGTTCTATGAAATTGTCTGTATGTAGTCCGGTGATGCCTTTATAATAGGCGCGGATGCCGGCCACATAGTGTTCCGGTTCCATTTTTATACCGGCTACATCTTTGGTAAAGGCAGAATGGGCGCCGTTGGCAACCAGGATCACCTGCGCTTTTACCTGGAAGGAGCCATCATTATTAGAGAGATAATATCCATCTTCCTCCAGCCGGTATTTATCTATACTTACGCCTTCAAACAAACGGATTTCCGGGCGGCGTTTCATTTCGTCTACCAGGAAATTGTCGAAATCGATGCGTTTGCATACAAAGCCACGGGGATCATTTTTATGGTTCTCGTAATCGGGTTTGTAAGGAATATCCATACCGATGCGATTAGGTGCGACAAACTTTACGCCCCAGCTATCCATTTTAAAGGCAGCTTTTTGCAGGCGGGCACCCATTTCCTTGTCTATCCGTTCAAGTATGGTGAGCACTTTTCCGCTGAGACCATCGCCGCAGACTTTATCTCTCGGGAACACTGCTTTATCTGCCACGATACATTCAATGCCAAGTTGTGCCAGCTGTAAAGCCGCGCAAGCGCCACCGGGACCGGCGCCAATGATACAAACCTTTGTTTCCATTTTTGCTGATACTATTACCTGCTGGTAAGATACGGAATTGTTGCTTCCACCATCGCTTATAAAAAAAAATATGCATATCAAAGCCTTATGCAGAGCGGCTGTAATCGCTTATCTTTGCAGTTCTTAAAAACACACGAACATGTTTGGTGATTTATTTGGTAAGCTGACACAGATCCAGCAAAAAATGAAAGAAGGTAAAGCGCGTCTGGCGAATGTAACACTGGAAGGGGAAGCCGGTGACGGTGCGGTAAAAGTATCGGTGGATGGTAACCGCCAGGTAAAAAGTATTGATATTGCCGCGCACCTTTTTGCGCCTGAACGCAAGGAAGAAATGGAAGACCTGTTGCTCACCGCTTTAAACCGTGCGCTGAAAGATGCAGAGGGTTCCTGGGAAGCAGAAATGAAGAATGCCGCCGGTGGTATGCTGGGCGGGTTATTATAAGCGGTTCACGCAGCCGCATACAGGGGCAGGTGAGCAACGGGTTTTAAAGGTCCGGTGCTTACCTGCCCTTTTTTTGCAAAAAATTCCGTTTTGCGTAAATCTTTTTCCCGTTTTGCGTAGACCGTTCCGGGTTATGATTGTTTCTTTGCCTTTTGGATCGATCTGCTATGAAAGTTTTTTTTCGCCGTATACACTTATATCTTGGTCTGGCGGCCGGCCTGGTTATTACGATTAGTTGCCTGACCGGCTCATTGCTGGTTTTTGAAAAGGAACTGACAGAAGCGTTTAACCATGACCGTTACTACGTGCAACCTGCCGCCCAGCGTCTTCCGCTGGACGAAATAGCCGCCATGGTAAAGCAACAGGTGCCCGGCGCCGGCGTGTCCCGCATCCAGGTATTTGCAGATCCTTCCCGTACCCTGGCCGTGTCGCTGGACGAAAAAAAGAAAGGCGGAAAGAAAGAAGTGAAAGGGGCGGCGCCTGCACAAAATAAAGTAGCAGGCAATAAGGATGTAAAAGCTGCCGAAAAGAATGCACCCCCAAAGAAAGAAAAGGGTGGCCGCACGGCGTTTGTAAATCCTTACACCGGCAAAGTGGTGGAACTATACAGCTATCAGCAAACATTTTATTATAAGATCTTTTCATTGCATCGCTGGCTGCTGGCGGGCGACACAGGAAAGATGATAACAGGGATCAGTACCCTCATCTTCGTATTTATACTGATCACCGGTATTGTACTCTGGTGGCCTAAAACCCGGAACATTCTCAAACAACGCATCAAAGTGAAGTGGGACAGGGGCTGGAAGCGCCTGAACCACGACCTGCACATCGTACTGGGTTTCTACGCCGCGATATTCCTTTTTGTATCTGCTTTTACGGGGTTAACTATCGGGTCCGAATGGTTTAGCAAAGGGCTGTATGCCGCATTGGGCACTTCTCCCAAACCGACGGAAGCGCCGGTTTCTGTACCGGATCCTGTCATCACCCATAAAACTATTTCTTTTGAAACAGCGTTGGCACAGGTAAAGCAACAGGTACCGGATGCTCAATATTATTCCCTGATGGCGCCCAAAGACACTGCTGCGGCCTTTATGGTAACCCTGCTCCCCGCGGGAACCCTGCACGAAGGCGCTACTACCAGCTATTACCTGGATCAGTTCAGTGGCAAGGTGCTCAAATCACAGACTTTTGGAGAAAAGAACCTGGGCCAACAAATCCGCAGCAGCGTTAAACCGCTGCACACAGGCGCCATTTTCGGAAAAACCTCAAAAGTATTTGCCCTCATCATTGCATTGCTGGGCGTTACTTTCCCTACTACCGGCACCATACTGTGGATTAACAGGACGATGAAGAAAAAGAAAGGCCCTAAAGCTAAAAGCAGGATAACTGCTACAGCAGTAGCTGCATAAAATATTTTAGCGGGAAATTTTTGCAGATAAACAAATGAAGATAACAGCCTCATTTTAGAAAGCTACCTCTATGACCAGCAGTTTGTTGATCCTCGCAGCTGTTCTTTTACTGAGACTGTTCAGTTTCAGGTAGTAGGTGCTGATAGTGGCCTGCGGGATCTTTTCCGTGTGTGCAATACGGGCATACACGTCTTTACTATAATTTTTTTTCACGTATTGCTGTAATGCCGGGAGGCTGAAGGCGGGAAACAGGGTGCGTTCCTGGAGCGTATATCTTTTGCAGATAAAAAAGTTATTGGCTTCGGCAGTAAGCATTTCCCAACCGGCGCGGTAGTGCTTCCAGTTTTTAAGTGCTACGGTACCAATAACGATACTGGTTTCATAGCTTTGGGAGACTTTAATTTTCTCCGTTTCGCGGGTAGTGATGGCCAGCATCTGGCCTTCGATGGTATGATGACGGCGGAGGGTGAAGAAGAGGGTATCCGGACGAAGTTCAAAATCATTGCGGGCGTGGTCCGGGGAAATCCAGTCGAGCGACAGGTAACAATCACCGAAACGGATATACGTAGTAGAGTCGTGACTTACCACAGATACTTCGTTGGAGGCTACTTTAACGGCTGATTGTGCCGGAGGCGCTACCAGCAGCATTGTATCAATTTGTACAGGCCTTTCCATTCCGGGGACGGCAGATTGCTGGCAGGATGCAAGCAGCGCCAGTGCGGGCGCTGCCAGTTTTACAAATATATTCATGGTATGTGGGATCGTATAAAAACGAACGTTGGCGTTGTTATCCCATTCAGCACTGCACCAGTTATTCTGCTTTCACAGTGTCCCCGGTATTTACCTTGTTGTTATTGGCAGTAAGGGCAGTCCACAAAATATCTTTCAATTCACTCAGCCCCAGTTGTGTTACGGACGAGATAAATACGTGTGGTACATTTTCCGGTAATTCCGCTGATATAGCGGCTTTCAGCTCATCATCCAGCATATCGCTTTTACTGATGGCCAGCAGAAACTGTTTATCCAGTAATTCGGGATTATATTGTTCCAGCTCATTTACCAGTACATCAAACTCTTTACGGTGATCAGCACTGTCGGCAGGAATCAGGAATAATAATACGGCGTTTCTTTCAATATGTCGTAAAAATCGGTGACCTAATCCTTTTCCTTCGTGGGCGCCTTCAATAATACCGGGAAGATCTGCGATACAGAATGATTTGTTGTCGCGGTATTCCACCATACCCAGTTGGGGGGTGAGGGTGGTAAAAGCGTAATCGGCTACTTTGGGTTTGGCAGCGGTGAGTGTAGAAAGGAGGGTGGATTTACCGGCATTGGGGAATCCTACCAGTCCTACGTCTGCCAGTACTTTCAGTTCTACTACTTTCCAGCCTTCGGTGCCGGGCATGCCTGGTTGGGCATATTCGGGTGTTTGGTTGGTAGCGGATTTGAAGTAGGCGTTGCCTTTGCCGCCCTGACCGCCGGGAATCCAGATCAATTCCTGGCCATCGTGTAGTATTTCGGCTTCTATGCGGCCGGTTTCTTCATCTTTGGCTTGTGTGCCCAGCGGTACTTCGATAATGATATCCTTTCCAAAGCGGCCTGTGCAGTTGTCGCCACTGCCGTTTTCACCATCTTCCGCCAGCAGGTTTTTATGCCAGCGCAGGTGCAACAGGGTCCATAACTGGGCATTACCTCTTAAGATAACGTGCCCGCCTCTGCCGCCATCACCACCATCCGGACCGGCCTGCGCATTGAATTTGGTACGCATAAAATGCATACTGCCGGCGCCGCCTTTCCCGGATTTACAAAATACACGGATATAATCTACGAAGTTCGCTTTTTCCACTAGTCTCAAAATTTTAAAGTCACGCTGTTGTCAGACAGCGTGAAAAACAAAACGCAAAGATCGTTAAGTTTAAGCTAATTAGTACATCCCGGTACTATGAGCCGCCAACTTACAATCTTTGCGTTGTATAATAAGATGATAAAAGTCTTTATGAATAAAGGTTACACCTTTTCAGCCACCAGTTCATTCACTTCTTTGCTCAGCAGTTCGAAAACTTCTTCTTCGCTGCCATCGCCTTTCACTTTCCTGAATTTACCAAATTTGGCGTAGTGATCAGCCACTGGTGCCGTTTTATTATGATACTCCACGATACGGGCTTTTACCACGCTTTCAGAAGCATCATCGCTGCGACCGGAGGTTAAACCACGGTTCAGCAAACGTTTTATCAGTTCATCTTCCGGAACTTCCAGGGATAATACTACTGATATCGCCGTTTTTTTCAGCGCCAGTAATTTATCCAGTGCTTCTGCCTGAGCAGTAGTACGGGGAAATCCGTCGAAAATGAAACCACGTGCTTCCGGATTAGCGTCCAGCTTGGAACTGATCATGCCTATCACCACTTCATCCGGTACCAGTAATCCCTGATCCATGAATTTAGTGGCTTCCTGACCCAACGGTGTCTTATTACCTATCTCACTACGCAGCAAATCGCCGGTAGACAGATGTATAAGTCCGTACTTTTCAATAATCTTAGCACTTTGTGTACCCTTACCACTACCGGGAGGGCCAAATAAAATGAGATTGACCATGTTTTATTAAAATCTACGTTTTCGCGCAAGGTTGCAAATATAGCAAACAGTTGAATGTATTTGTAATTAAAATTACAATTGATTAAAGTAATATGAAAGATTCCGGCAAAATAGTAAAGATATTTTAAATTTTATCCGTAATCTCTAAAGTATCGTTAAAGAGGAATGCTAATTTAATGAATATCTTCCTGTCTGACAAAATCATATAATTAATATTAATAATTAGTTGATTGTCAGCCGGACAGCTACTGGATTCTTGCCCGATTATTTGTAAGTTTATGACATGAGGAAACAAATACTGGTTGCAGGACTTACCGGCTTGCTGATGACGGGGAATGCGATTCCCATGCCGTCCGGTGCGAACAACGGGAAGAAACATAAAAAGGTAACCACACAAACAGATCCGCGGCAGGACAGGGCCTCGCAGTGGGCCGATAGCGTATTTCAGTCGCTCACCCCGGATGAGCGCATAGCACAACTCATTATGATCCGTGCACATTCCAACCTGGGACAGGATCATATCAACGCAGTAATAAAAGATATTCAGGATAACAAAGTCGGTGGCGTCATCTTCTTCCAGGGAGGGCCGGTACGGCAAGCCAACCTGACCAACTACTACCAGTCCATTTCAAAAGTGCCGTTACTCGTGGCTATCGACGGTGAATGGGGACTCGGCATGCGCCTGGACAGCGTGATTTCATTACCCCGCAACATGATGATAGGCGCCGTGCAGGATACCGCCCTGGCTTATGACGCAGGCCGTATCATGGGAGAACAGTGCAAACGGCTCGGTATTCATATGGACTTCGCGCCGGACATGGACGTAAATAACAATCCCAACAACCCGGTCATTAATGACCGTTCTTTCGGGGAAAATAAATACCAGGTAGCCCGTATGGGTATAGCCACCATCAAGGGCATGCAGGACGTAGGTGTAATGGCCTGCGCCAAACATTTTCCAGGTCATGGAGATACGAATGTGGATTCACATCTTGATCTGCCTACCATTAATAAAACACGGAAACAACTCGACTCCCTGGAGCTGTATCCTTTCCGGGAAGCCATCAAAGCAGGTGTAGGGGCCGTCATGATAGGACATCTCTATATACCTGCTATCGATAAAAAACCGAATACGCCCACCTCTATTTCCTACAACGCAGTAACCAAAATCCTGAAAAACGAATTTGGATTTAAAGGACTTGTAGTGACCGATGCGCTGGAAATGAAGGGCATTGCGAAATTCTATACAAAAGGACAGGAATCCTTACAGTCGCTGCTGGCAGGCAACGACCTCATGATCCTGCCTTCTACCGCTGCCGGCAGTGTTGCCGCCATCAGAAAAGCTATCAAAAACGGGCAGATCAGCGAGGAAGAAGTGAACGAACGCGTGAAAAAAGTACTGCGGGCCAAATATGACCTGGGCCTGTGGAAACCGCAACAGATTGATACCCGCAACCTGGCAAACGACCTTAACGAACAAACAGATTCTCTGCGCCGCCGCATTGCACAAAATGCGATTACCCTGGTGAGGAACGATAAAAAACTGGTGCCGTTTTCTCCGGCTATGGTGCAACAGAAGCTGGCTGTAATAGCTGTGGGCGCGGATGTAAACAATACTTTCCTGGAAGCCGTGAAAACATATAAACCCGGTACAGATGCTTTTATCTTCACTTCCCGTCAATCTGTTCAACAGATTGCGCCGATTGTATCCCGCATCCAGCGTGATTATAAGGCGGTAATTATCAGTGTGCACGACTTCAGTCGCCGGCCGGCCAACAACTTTGGCTTATCGCTCGCGGAAAAACTGATTGTGCGCCAGTTGCAACAGGAAATGCCTTCCGTTACCGTGGTATTCGGAAATCCGTATGCCATTAAGAACTGGTGCGATGCACCCGCTATCATCGCCGCTTATGAAGATGACAGCACCACCCAGCGGGTGGCTGCCGACCTGTTATTTGGAGAATTGGGCCCTAAAGGGAAACTGCCGGTAACCGTTTGTCCCGGTCTGCCTTCCGGTACAGGCATCACGTATGAAATAAACCAGTACACGGAATTACTCAAGGCTTCACCACTGGCAGCCGGATTGAACGAACAGACATTACTGAAAATAGATGGCCTGGCCAGCGATATGATTGCCCGTGGCGCTGCTCCGGGCTGTGAAGTATTGGCAATGAAAGATGGGAAAATAGTGTACAACCGTTGCTTCGGACATTACGAATACAACAAAAAGGAACCGGTATCACCACAATCTATTTATGACCTGGCATCCGTAACAAAGGTTTGTGCTACCACGATATCTGTTATGCGCCTTTATGATGAAGGGAAAATAAGGCTCGACGCTACGTTGGGCGATTATCTCCCTTTTGTGCTGGGTACAGATAAAGCGGGTTTGAAGATCCGCGATGTGTTGTTGCATCAGGCGGGCCTGGTTGCCTACATTCCTTTTTATAAGGAAACGCTGTATCCTGATGGCTATCCCGATACGCTGCTGTATCATCCTACAGCGGAGCCCTCCCATATGATCCGTGTAGCGGATCGCATGTATATGAATGACGATTATGTAGACTCCATCTGGAAAAAAATTCTTGACAGCAGGTTGTCGCCCCGTCAGGGCTATGTCTACAGTGATCTTGATTTCCTTTTCCTGGGAAAGGTAGTAGAGCAGGTAACCGGAAAAAAACTGAATGTATACGTACAGGATACTTTTTATAATCCGCTGGGACTGGCTACCACCGGCTTTTTGCCAAGAACACGGTTTGATTTGTCGGCGCTGGTACCAACGGAGCACGAGCATTTTTTTCGTGAACAGTTACTACGTGGGGATGTGCATGATCCCGGCGCAGCCATGCTGGGCGGCGTAGCCGGTCATGCCGGGTTGTTTTCCAATGCGCATGATCTGGGAATTATTATGCAGATGTTGCTGAACAAGGGTTCATTCGGTGGGGTACAGTATATTAAACCGGAAACGGTCAAGCTTTTTACAGCATACAGCAGTAATATCAGCCGCCGCGGACTGGGGTTTGATAAACCTGAAAAAGATAACAAAACCAGGAGAGAAGCATATCCCGCAAAGTATGCTTCCAGCGCGGTTTTTGGCCATACCGGTTTTACCGGAACCTGTGTATGGGCTGATCCGGTGAATAATATGGTTTTCATTTTTCTGAGTAACCGCGTGTATCCTAATGGCGGTTCCAATTCAAAAATATCAGCACTGAATACAAGAGGGAAAATGATGGATGTGGTATATGAAGCGATAAATAAATAATTTATTAAAGATAAACGCCGGTTCATCCAGCCATTGTTGGGCAGATGAACCGGCGTTTATTATTTCCGCAACTACATGGAAACGCTCCTGTTTACCACGGTTTGTGTTTTGATCTCAATTTCTTTCTCTGTTATTCTATTCTTTCCGTTTTTAATTTCAAAAACATATTCACCGTCTTCGAGTGACTGTAGGTTGTAGCGTGCATCAAACCTGGCAGCAACCGGCAGCATTTCACGGTGGAGGATATTGTTGAACTTATCTTTTATGTAGAGTGTCAGCTTTTCGTTTTCGGGGTTATCAACAGTGAGTTTGAAAAGCAGGGAATTTTTTTCCAGTTGTGATATTTCAAAGCTGCATGTTTTCTTCGCTGGTGTTGCAGCAGGTTGTTCATGTGTATACCTGGTGGCATTATAAGCAAAAGGCTTTTCCTGTGCAGTGCTGTGTAGCACTGTGGTGAGGATAGTGGCCAATACCAACGTTACTGCTTTGGGAGCTAAAACAAAATTTACGTGTTTCATGACATTATTTTTTTTATGTGTTGAGCTTTTTAACCGGGTTTTCTATTTTCGATGCAAAGCTCCGGTGTTGGGGTTAACAGAATATTACGGAAGTGTTAAAAGAATGGAAAATTTAAAGTGAATTACGGGAGATCGGGCTATTTCTGTACATCTTATTAATCCTGGTCTGATTTGTAATTCTTTTAAGCCTGTTATTCCCTATTTTTGCAGCGTTTATGGAAGCAGTTAATATTAAAAATAGCCGCCCCGTTGCTATCTGGTTATACATAGGCGTGGGCATGTTGGTGATTCAGGTATTATTGGGAGGACTTACCCGTCTGACTGGCTCCGGCTTGTCTATTACGGAGTGGCAACCTTTGTTGGGCGCGTTTCCGCCTATGAATGAGACCGATTGGCAAAAAGCGTTCGATGGCTACAAACAGATTGCACAGTATAAATATGTGAATAATCATTTTACGTTAACGGATTTCAAATTCATTTTTTTCTGGGAATGGTTGCATCGTGATTGGGCCCGTTTGATAGGTTTTGTGTTTATCATACCCTTCATCTATTTTGTTATTAAGAAGAAGATCGATAAGAGTATGATCAATCCTATGATTGTACTGTTCCTGTTAGGTGCATTGCAGGGTGTTATTGGCTGGGTAATGGTAATGAGTGGGTTGAATGATGAGAATCTGTATGTAAGCCATATACGGCTGGCTGTTCATTTTATAGCTGCATTGGTGCTGTTGTGTTATGTGTTTTGGTTTGCGTTGAAATTAAGCGTGCCCGACAGAGAAGTGCTGCAGGTACCTGGTTTGCGCCGGCTGAATATATGGTTGTTGATGATTGTGGCGGTGCAGCTGGTGTACGGCGCTTTTATGGCTGGTCTTCATGCCGCCCTGGTGGCCAATACCTGGCCCGATATCAATGGCGCCTGGATTCCTGCCGGGATGTTTTCCCAGGGAGGGTTTGTTGTCGATATTGTTCATAATCCCATTACTATCCAGTTTATTCATCGTGGGCTGGCTTATCTGATTACCATTTTGATTGCTTTGTGGTGGTGGAAGGCAGCAAAAGTACCTGTTGCCAGTTGGCTGCATGGTACCCGCTATCTGCCTTTGTTGCTGGTATTATTGCAGGTGTTACTGGGTGTGCTGACCTTACTCAGCAGTCAGATCAAAATACCATTGAGCTATGCTATCCTTCACCAGTTTGTAGGAATGCTGTTGTTATTATCATTGGTATGGAGCTTATTTCTCAGCAGGGCTGAGAAATAAGTAATTTTTCCGTAGGTTTATTCGTAATAATCGTCTGATGAAGGTGAAATTATTGCTTATAAAAATTTACTATTCTTTCCCTATACAGTTACTGCTGCTGCATTTCAGAAAGTACCAGGTATTACTCATCTTCTGGGTCATCCTGTTTAGTACGATCAATGGAGGATTTGCCAAGGTATTTGGGGGAGATGCGCTTTACCTGGCACCGGAGTACCTGGGAAAGGTAAATTTTTACAGTACCACCATCCTGGGACTCGCTACTGGCATGTTTATCATGAGTTGGCAGATTACCACCTTCATTTTGCATACGGGCAGATTTAAATTTCTGGCAACTACTTCCCAACCCTTTTTTCGCTATTGTCTCAATAATTCTATTATACCGCTGGCTTTTTTCCTTTGCCTGATTTTCCGGGGATGGGAGTATCAGCGTTATGAACAGTTGAGTACCATTCCTGAAATCCTGTTGCTGGGAGAAGGGTTTGTGTGCGGAGCACTGTTTATCATCTTCTTTTGTTTTTTCTATTTTTTTAATGCAGATAAAAATATCGGCCGGCGCCTGGAGAAGCGTTTTGGTAACCCGCGCAATTTCCTGCGGATCATATTAAAGCCTACACAGGAGCCGGATGAGAATGCGCTACCGGTGCATAATTACTTTTCAACACCGTGGCGTATCCGCCGGGCCAGGAATGTGGATCATTATAACAAGCATTACCTGGACAGCATCCTGAAACAACATCACTTTGCCGCGATGATCACTGTGGGTTGTTCGTTGATCTTCCTGGTAATACTGGCGTATATGATGGATTATGAAGTGTTCAGGATCCCTGCCGGCGCCAGTGTACTGATCTTTTTTGCCTTCCTGATAGGAGTGGCAGGGGCTTACTCCTATATGTTGCAAACCTGGTCTATTCCTGTGCTGTTGGTGATGTTATTCGGTCTGAACTGGATGGTGGAAAATAGCTGGGTGGATAACCGCAACAAAGCCTACGGCCTGGATTACCGTCAAAAGAAGGAGCGACCGGAATATAGTGTAGATGCCTTGCAAAAATTTTTTACACGGGAGAAGTATGAGGCAGACAGAAAGCAGACCTTGGAGATCCTGCGTACCTGGAGGGCCAGGTTTCCGGCAGGTAAAAATCCACCGCTGATCGTCATGAACTTCAGTGGTGGTGGCAGCCGTTCCGCTACCTGGACACTGAATGTATTACAACGGCTGGATAGTTTACTCCACGGCCGTTTGATGAAACATACCGTGCTGATGACCGGTGCTTCCGGTGGTATGCTGGGAGCCAGCTATTTCCGGGAATTGTATTATCAGCAGTTACAGGGAAAGCCGGTGAGGTTGGGAGATAGTATTTATGCAGAAAGAGTTTCGCGTGATCTGCTGAATTCTGTATTCAGCGCGCTGGCGGTAAATGATTTCATTACTCCCTGGAGAAGTTTCCAGATGGGGGAGAATCATTATGCGAGAGACAGGGGCTATGCTTTTGAGATGCAGCTGAATCAGAATACAGACAGCGTATTAAATAAATCGTTGAAAGACTATCAGTTGCCGGAGAAAAGGGCAGACATTCCCATGCTGATCTGGAATGCTACTATCAATGCAGATGGCCGCCGGTTGATGATTTCCCCGCAACCCATCAGTTATTTGTGTAGTCCGCAATACCTGTATCCTACCCGCCAGGTACGCGATATTGACGGGGTGGATTTCGGGCAGTATTTTGCCGCTCAGCATGCGATGGATCTTCGGGTGACGAGTGCGATCCGCATGTGTGCTACCTTCCCTTATGTGTTACCGAATGCTTTTTTGCCGAGTAATCCCATCGTGGATGTGATGGATGCCGGTATCCGCGATAATTTCGGACAGCAAACCACTTTGCGGTACCTGTATACTTTTAATAAATGGATCAATGAAAACACCAGCGGCGTGGTGTATCTTCAGATACGCGATACCCGCAAAAACGATATCTCTCCCATCAAAAAAACAAAAGATCTCAGCGACCTGCTTTTTGAGCCACTGTTTACTATGCAACAGCACTGGAGCGCCATGCAGGACTTCGACCAGGATGACCTGCTGAATTATATGGAAGGTTATTTCCCCGATAAGTTTCATCGTGTCATCTTTCAGTATGTACCGCAAAAGCAGGATAAGGCAGCGGCGCTTTCCTGGCATCTTACCTCCCGTGAAAAGCTGGATATTGCGCATGCGCTGGATAACCCTGCCAATCAGAGTGCCCTGGAGTATGTGGTGGAGCTGCTGGCGGAATAGAAAGCCGGCGCAACTACGATTTCAGGAAATCCAGTAATGGTGTAATAAATTTCGTATAGGCTTCTATGTGAGGGAGGTGACCTACGCCTTCAACCGGCACAAGTGTGGCGTGAGGTATCCGCTTTGCTGCATTTTTCCCCAGTTCGGGATAGTTCCCCAATGTTTTGCGTACCTCTTCCGGGGCACTGGCTTTGCCGAGGGCGGTGCGGTCGCGCTGCCCGATGATCAGCAGGGTAGGCGCCTGGATGTTTTCGAACTCATAATATACCGGTTGGGTAAAGATCATATCGTAGGTGAGGGCGGCATTCCATGCTACCTGTGCATAGTCGGGGCTGTGTATCCAGCTGGCTTGCAGGGAGGCCCATTTGTCGTAGGCGGGCCTCCATTGGCCGGCGTAGTAGCTGTCCAGCTGGTATTTTTTGATCTTATCATAGTTCTGAACCAGCTCTGATTTATACCATTGGTCTACTGACTGATAGGGCACTTTTACTTTCCAGTCTTCCAGGCCGATGGGGTTTTCGAGGATGAGTTTTTCTGTCACTTGTGGGTACATGAGGGCGAAGCGGGTGGCCAGCATGCCGCCCATGGAATGCCCCAGTACGGCCACTTTTTCTATCTGTAAGGAGTCCAGCAGAGCTTTGGTGTTCTGAGCCAGGAGCTGGAAGCTGTATTGCAGGTGTTTGGGTTTGGATGATTTGCCGAAACCTACCTGGTCGGGGATGATGACGCGGTAGCCGTTGTTGCTAAGGCCGGCTGCGGTGCTGTCCCAGTAGGCGCCGCAGAAATTTTTACCATGGAGCAACACAACTGTTTTGCCGTTTGGGTGCGCGGGTTGTACATCCATGAAGGCCATCAGTAAGGGTTCGCCCTGGATCAGCAGTTTAAAGAAATGAACTGGGTAGGGGTATTTATAAGCCGTGAGCATGATATCCTGTGCAGGAATTGTTTGGGCTTGTATTTGTGGATAATAACCAGATAGGCATATAATAGCCAAAACGAGTAGTTTCTTTCTCATAGTGAATATGTTGCGTATGGGGCTTGGAACAAATCTGACGCCATAAAACTTTTTGTTTTATAAACGGACTAATAATTAATTATAAATAACTGGCTGTCATATTGTTAGAAGATGGATTTTACAAGTGACTAAATGGTTACATTTATTTAAAGCACGCTCCCTTCATTTTCGCTATGTTTTCGTACCTTTGCGCCTCATTTTTGTAGCTATTAGCTTAAATTTTGTTAATGGCTGATAGCTAAAGACATAAGTATATGAACATTCGTAATATCGCAATTATTGCACACGTAGACCATGGTAAAACTACTTTGGTTGACAAGATCCTTCATCAGGCCAATGTATTCCGGGCTAACCAGGATTCAGGGGATTTGATTATGGATAGTAACGATCTCGAAAGGGAACGTGGTATCACCATCTTCAGCAAGAACGCTTCTGTTGAATACAAGGGAACCAAGATCAATGTAATCGATACTCCGGGCCACGCCGACTTCGGCGGTGAGGTGGAGCGTGTATTGAAAATGGCTGATGGTGTTATCCTGCTGGTAGATGCTTTTGAAGGTCCGATGCCACAAACCCGTTTTGTGTTGCAGAAAGCTTTACAGCTGAACCTGAAACCTATTGTTGTTATCAACAAGGTGGATAAAGCTAACTGCCGTCCTGATGAAGTACATGATGCAGTATTTGAATTGTTTTTCAACCTGGATGCTACTGAAGAACAGCTGAACTTCCCAACCTTTTATGGTTCCGGTAAGAATGGCTGGTTCAACAATACATTAGAACAGAGTGAAGATATTTCTCCGTTGATGGATGGTATCCTGGAATACGTTCCGGAGCCTTCAACACCGGAAGGCAATCTACAGATGCAGATCACTTCCCTGGATTACTCTTCTTTCCTTGGCCGTATTGCGGTAGGTAAAGTTGCACGTGCTTCCATTGAAGAAGGTCAGTGGACTACCTTAATGCAGACAGATGGTACCAGCAAAAAACAGAAGATCCGTGAGCTGTATATCTTTGAAGCATTAGGTAAAAGAAAAGTAACAAAAGTATTTGCCGGCGATATTTGCGCGGTAGTAGGTATTGAAGATTTCAACATCGGCGATACTATTGCTGACGCTGAAAATCCTGAAGCATTACCGGTTATCAGTGTGGATGAACCTACCATGAACATGTTGTTTGGTATTAACAACTCACCGTTCTATGGTAAAGATGGTAAATTCGTTACTTCCCGTCACCTGCGTGATCGTTTGATGAAGGAAACTGAAAAGAACCTGGCGCTGCGTGTAACAGATTCTGAAAATGCAGATAGCTTCATGGTATATGGTCGTGGTATCCTGCACTTAGGTGTATTGATTGAAACCATGCGTCGTGAAGGATATGAGCTGACTGTAGGTCAACCTCAGGTAATTGTGAAACTGGTGGATGGTAAGAAATGTGAGCCGTACGAGACCCTGGTGGTAGACGTTCCGCAGGATTTTGCCAGCAAAGTGATTGACCTGGTTACCCGTCGTAAGGGCGAAATGCTGATCATGGAAACCAAAGGTGAAATGCAACACCTGGAATTTGAAATTCCTTCCCGTGGTTTGATCGGTTTGCGTACACAGATGCTGACTGCAACTGCAGGAGAAGCTGTAATGGCACACCGCTTTAACGATTATAAACCTTGGAAAGGCGCTATCCCAGGCCGTAACAATGGTGTACTGATTGCTAAGGAAGCTGGTACTACTACCGGTTACTCTCTCGATAAATTACAGGACAGAGGTTCTTTCTTTGTTGATCCGGGAGAAGAAGTATACAAGGGCATGATTATCGGAGAAACCAATAAACCAGGTGACCTCGTAGTGAACCCGAATGAAGGTAAGAAACTGACCAACATGCGTGCAAGTGGAACAGATGGTGCTGCCAACATTGCTCCTAAGATCCTGATGACACTGGAAGAATGTATGGAGTACATCCAGCATGATGAGTGCATCGAAGTAACGCCTAACTTTATCCGTATGCGTAAAACCATCCTGGACGAAGAAGAGCGTAAGAGATCTGCTAAAGGCATGAAAGCGGAAGCTTAATTTGATAAGATAGTAAGATTAACAAGTGATAGAAAAGCCGTTCCGATTACCGGAGCGGCTTTTTGTTTGGAGGATACTGTTATTTTAAAAAGCAGTTGTGTGTGCTGTAAGTGACTTCATTGCAAAAAAAAATCCCCGCCCAGAAAAAGGCAGGGATGTGCATACTAACCCAATGCTTACTAAAACTAAAACTAACTTCTAAGTATATACTAAAATTATATTTTATGGCGTAGCTTAATCACATAACAATTAAGCCTCTGCTTGTTTTTCAGCTATTTTTACTTTGATTTTTGCTTCTATTTCTGCGGCCAGTTCGGGGTTATCGTTCAGCAGTTGTTTTACTGCGTCGCGGCCCTGACCAAGTTTGTTGGTTTCGTAACTGAACCAGCTACCACTTTTCTGTACTACACCATATTCCACACCCATGTCGATGATCTCACCCATTTTGGAGATACCCATTCCGTAGATGATATCAAATTCAGCCTGACGGAAAGGAGGTGCTACTTTATTCTTTACTACTTTCACTTTCACGCGGTTACCCACAGCTTCGTCGCCATCTTTGATCTGGCTCATACGGCGGATATCCAGTCTCACGGATGCGTAGAATTTCAGCGCATTACCACCTGTTGTTGTTTCGGGGTTGCCAAACATAACACCTATCTTTTCACGTAACTGGTTAATGAATATGCAGCAACTGTTGGTTTTGGAAATGGTGGCTGTCAGTTTACGCAATGCCTGTGACATTAAACGTGCCTGTAAGCCCATTTTGCTTTCTCCCATTTCTCCTTCCAGTTCAGCTTTTGGTACCAGTGCGGCTACCGAATCTATTACGACTACATCTACTGCACCGGACAGGATCAGGCGGTCTGCGATTTCCAGTGCCTGCTCACCATGATCTGGCTGAGAGATCAGCAGTGAATCCACATCTACGCCCAGTCTCCTGGCATAGCTGCTATCAAAAGCATGTTCCGCATCAATAATGGCGCATATACCACCTTTTTTCTGCGCTTCTGCTATGGTGTGTATAGCAATGGTTGTTTTACCGGAAGACTCAGGACCATATATTTCTACGATCCTGCCTTTTGGCAAGCCTCCGATTCCCAGTGCGATATCAAGACCCAATGAACCGGTAGAAATTACCTCCATTGGCGCTTCTGCTTTTTCGCCCATCATCATCACAGATCCCTTGCCGAAATCTTTCTCTATCTTATCCATCGTAAGGCGCAGTGCCTTCAATTTTTCCGCGTTGATTGTAGACATATCAGTAATTGTTTTTACAAATTTAAACGAAAAGCAAATCACAACTGGTCTGCTAAATTATAACCTAAATTTTAATTTTCCTAAATTTTTTAGCAATTTATTTTCAATGCTAAAAAATATAGTATTCATTATTTCTTTCCAATCAGCTCCCATTCCAATATTTTAAAAGGGCTAACCCGCAATGGCATAACAAAGATGCAAAGTCATTGCGCATTGAATGTGCGCAATCATTTTTCTCTCAAAAAAAAATTAATAAGGGCAAAATGAGAAAACTACGGCTTTTTAAAAAAACGTAGTTATACGCTTGAGTATCAATACAGAATATCAGACTTTTGTAGTGTCAAGTTTAGTTGTTGAAATTGATACCCCGAAGTGTTTGTTAGTTATTGTTTGTTAACCTGCCTTACGGCCTTGCATCCATGTTACCGGGGGTAACACACCACTGGTAACTGGTTCAACCCCAAATTTTTTTATTCGTCCTGCTATATTCTTCTTACCCTGTTTCCGGGGCCATCCTTGTAAAAGGATAGGCAACGGAAAAGGAGTAAGGGATGCGGCAGGACGAAACTATTTACACCACCAGGATCCAGCAGGCTGCCAGCTGGCAGATGATACCGATGATGAAGCCGAGATAGACCTCCGCAGGCGTATGCGCCTTCAGCACCATACGGGCAGTAGCCACCACACCGGCAATAAAGAAAGTGATTATCAGCGGTACAGACACATTCATATGCATGCCCCACATCAGCGACAGCAGAAAGCCGATCACGCCGCCCCAGCCTACGGTATGCATGCTGGTTTTCAGGAAACTGTTGGTTACAAAAGAAAGGGAGATCGCCAGGAACATGCCCAGGAAAAAGGCTGAGTAGAACTTGGGTGCCCGGCCTTCCTGTAAAAATGTATAGAACGCCCAGAAGTAATAAATGATGATCGCCACGTATGGAATAATACGATCACGCTGGGTTTTCATATAAATAGAAGAAATGAACCCCAGCGCCTTGGCCAGTAAAACCGTCAGCAACGGGAAAAACAAGCTGATAATAACCACCCTGAAATACAGCATATCGAAGGCAAACTGCTTGCTCAGCGGCTTAAATGCCACCATATACTCCGGAATAGATTGCAGCACAAGGAAGGTAACCAGCGTTGGAATAAACAGCGGATGCGTAACATAGGAAATAACCTGCGCCAGTGAGCGGACAGCAGGAGGGAAATCCGGTTCCATATGCAAATGCCCATCCCGGTCTAATACAACTTGTTCTTGCATGATTGTTTTTACTTATAATTCTTTACGTAAACGGGCCACCGGAATATTCAGCTGTTCCCTGTATTTGGCCACAGTACGGCGGGCTATATTGTACCCCTTGTCCTGTAGCATTTTGGTGAGATTTTCATCACTCAGCGGCTTCCGTTTGTTTTCAGCCTCTATCAGGTCAGACAGGATCTTCTTTACTTCACGGGTAGAAACTTCTTCGCCACTGTCTGTCGATAAAGATTCGGAAAAGAAGAACTTCAGTTTGAAGGTACCAAACTCCGTTTGTACATATTTGCTGTTGGCTACCCGGCTTACCGTTGAAATGTCGAGCTGGGTGCGGTCTGCAATATCTTTCAGGATCATGGGTTTCATCGTGGTTTCATCCCCGGTAAGGAAAAACTCCCGCTGATAGTCCATGATAGACTCCATAGTGGATAACAAAGTATGCTGGCGCTGTTTGATAGCATCTATAAACCATTTGGCCGCATCAATCTTTTGCTTGATGAAAAGTACGGCCTCTTTCTGTCGTTTGTCTTTTTTGTCGCCACGATCATATTCCCGCAACATTTCGCGGTACCCGCCAGAGATGCGCAGGTCCGGTGCATTACGTGAATTGAGCGTGAGCTCCAGTTTGCCGGCATTATTTAAAATAAAGAAGTCGGGCAACACATAGCTTTCTGCTTTATTAAGCGTTGCATAGTTACCGCCCGGTTTGGGGTTCAGCTTAATGATCTGATTGATGGATGCTTTCAGGGCTTCATCCGTCAGGCTCAGCGCCTTCTGTATCTTTTCGTAGTGTTTCTTGGTAAACTCGTCGAAGTAATTTTCGAGGATCAGGTAGGCGGTATATACGCCTTCGTCGTCCTGTGGCTTCCGTTTCAACTGTAACAGCAAACACTGTTTCAGATCTGTGGAGCATACACCGGCAGGATCAAATTCCTGGATCTTTTTGATCAGCTCCTGTAGTTCTTCTTCCGTAGTATCAATATTCTGGGAGAAAGAAAGATCATCTACCATCGCACTTATTTCCCGGCGCAGATATCCGTCGTCATCAATACTGCCGATGATATGTTGGGCAATGGTGTTCTGATGGTCGTCCAGTTCCAGCATGCCTAGTTGACTGAGCAGGTGTTCATGAAAAGAAGTTTCCACCCGGATGGGAATGGTTTTATTGCTTTCATCCGGATCGGGGTAATTATCATCGCGCAGTTTGTAATCTGCCACGTCATCATCTCCCTCACTTACATATTCGGAAATATCTATATTGTCGTATTCATTCTCACTGCCATCCGGTTCAAATTCTTCCTCCTCTGTCTTCGCGTCAAACTCCTCCTGTTCTTTAAATTCTTCGTCATGGGCTTCTTCACCGTATTCCAGCGCAGGGTTTTCTTCCAGTTCTTCCTTGATCCTCTCTTCCAGGTTGACAGTAGGAACCTGCAGCAGTTTCATTAGCTGAATCTGCTGGGGTGAGAGTTTCTGTAATAACTTTTGCTGTTGTGTCTGCTTTAACATAATCGTTCCCTATCAGGGCAAAATTAATAAGTATAAGGTTAACGAGCGCCATTAGCATGCAGCTTACATGCCAACGGTTATAATTCCAGTTCCAGTTGTTCCGGCAACAGGCGGAATGTTTTGCGGTGGTAGGGCGTATCGCCAAACTCCCGGATTGCGTCCCGATGTTGCTTTGTTGGATAGCCTTTATTATCATTCCAGCCAAAATGCGGATATACGGCATGTAATTGCTGCATATACTCATCCCGGTACGTTTTGGCGAGAATAGAAGCCGCTGCTATAGAAGCATATTTACCATCTCCCTGGATAATACAGGCATGTGGGGTGCTTCCATAGTTATAAAACCTGTTGCCGTCTACAATAATAAATTCCGGCTGCCGGCTTAGTTGCTCCAATGCCAGGTGCATGGCCCTGAATGAGGCTTTCAAAATATTTATCTTGTCAATTTCCACATTATCCACACTGGCTACTGCAAAAAACAGCGCCTCTTTTTCTATCACTACCCGGAGCTTGTCGCGGTCTGCTGCTTTCAGTTGCTTGGAATCATTCAGTGTAGGATGACGGAACCCCGGGGGGAGAATCACCGCCGCAGCAAACACCGGGCCTGCCAGGCATCCCCTTCCGGCTTCATCACAGCCAGCCTCCACTAATAAATCCTGATAATGAGAAAGTAGCAAATTCAAATCGGTTTAAGACGGGTAAAATTACAAGAATAATGTTCACGGAACAAGGAATGTGGAATTTAGCAATTACTACTCCGAGTCCTTCTTAAACAGGTCTTTGAAATTCTGCTTGAAATCGGTCCATTCTTTATCTGATTTCCGCATCAGTTCATCGCTGGCTTTGTGGGTGCTGTCCCATGCATCGGCGCTACTGTTGCGGATATCTTCCATTTTCTTATTCATTTCCGCCTTCAGGTTTTCCAGTTTTTTACGGGCTGCTGCACTCTTTTCTGATCCTTCCTTTTTCAGTTCAGCACTGGTCTGGTCTATTTCCTTTATCCGGGTATTGATGGCATCCTCCACCTGTTTCTTTTGCTCGTCGAGGTAATCGCCGGCGCTGTTGGCAGTGGATTTGAGGTCATCTTTTACTTTGGCGGCGCCCTCTTTTACTTCTTCTTTCTTCTCTTGCTGGGTATTATTTTCATTGCACGCAAAAAAAGCGGCGATACCCATGAGTAACAACAATTTTTTCATGATCAACAGATTTATTACATGTTTAGCACTATAGGTATAAAATATTGGCATGGGCCAATATGAAGTCATCCCTTTATCAAAACATATTCCAGTTTTTTTGTTCACCACAAAATCATATAAAATCAGGTGGTATATAAAATGCTCTCCCACACAACAGATAGCGGAAATACCGCTAGTACGGAAGCATGCGACCGTTAACAAAAAAATAACTACGTTTGAGGTCCAAAAACAAAACCTGATTATATGAGAAAAAATCTAGTGGTTTTGCTCTTGTTGCTTAGCGTAAGTATAAAATGGGCTAAAGCAGACGAGGGCATGTGGTTGCCGTATCTGTTAGGGCAGCAAACCTACAACGACATGGTGAAGAAGGGCCTGAAACTGACGAAGGAACAGTTGTACAGTATCAACAAGGCATCCATGAAAGATGCTATCATTATTTTTGGTGGTGGCTGCACCGGGGAAATAGTGAGTAATGAAGGTTTAATCTTTACCAATCACCACTGTGGTTATGGCGCTATTGCTTCCGCCAGCTCAGTAGAACACAATTATCTTAAAAACGGATTTTACGCTAAAAACAGGCAGGAAGAAATTCCTTCCGCGGCGCTATCAGTGCAATTCCTCGTAAGGGTGGAAGATGTGAGTAAAGAGGTGGAAGACGCCCTGAAAGGACTGAACGGCGCAGAGAGAGTACAGAAAGAACAGGCGGCTTATAATGAAATCATTACCAAAACAACAGCTAATACCGACTATGAAGCGAAAGTGGTGCCGATGTTCAAAGGCAACCAGTACGTGATGTTTGTATACGAACGCTTCAAGGATATCCGCCTGGTAGGTGCGCCCCCTGAAAACGTAGGTAAATTTGGCGGCGATACAGACAACTGGGAGTGGCCCCGTCATACCGGCGACTTTTCTATATTCCGCGTATACACGGGCAAGGATGGCAAACCTGCTACCTATGCTGCTGATAACGTGCCCTTAAAACCCAAATATTTTCTGCCGGTATCTATCAAAGGTGTAAAAGAAAATGATTACGCCATGATCTTCGGGTATCCCGGTGGTACCAACAGGTATGAAACATCTTATGGTATAAAACTGAAAACAGAAGTAGAAAACCCGTCCCTGGTAAACCTGCGCGATGTGCGGCTGAAAGCGATGATGGAACAGATGCTGAAAGACCCTGCGGTTAAACTGCAACTGGCGTCTTCCTACGCAGGCATCGCCAACTACTGGAAATTCTTTGATGGGGAGTCCAAACAGCTGAAACAACATCATGTGCTGGAAGATAAAGAGCAGAAGGAAGCCGCTTTCGCCAAATGGGCGCAGGACAAACCTGAATTTGCCAGTATCCTGCCAGACTATGCAGCTGCTTACAAAGCATGGAGTCCGTACGCCAAACACCGCGTATATATCAACGAAGGTATTCTGGGTTCCCCGGTAGCCGGCTTTGCCTCTACTTTACTGGCTGTGGAAAGAGCTCTGGTAACTCCCGGTGCGCCGAAAGATGCGGTGAAACAGGCCGTAGATGCGGCTGATAAAGCACGTGTTGCTTTCCTTCAGGGAGAAAATAAACCAAGTGATCAGAAGATCCTGGCAGCTACCTGCCGCATGTTTTATACAGACGTGCCTAAAGACCAGCAGCCTATTGGCTTCTACGAGGCGCTCAAAAGCAAGTTTGGCAGCCTGGAAGACGATAACACCTACCGCTTATGGTCTGCTGCGCTGATGAATAATACCATGATCTTTGATGACGCAAAATGGAAAGCATTTGTGGCTAATCCGGATGCAGTAACCCTCCAGGAAGATCCTGCCTTTGCTTATGCCAGCACATTCATTAAAAATTATGCAGGTAAATATCAGCCGCTATTCTCCCAGTTCAATCTGAAAAATAATGACCTGGGCCGCGAATACCTGAAAGGTGTTATGCAGATGCAACCCAATGCCAACAGGTATCCCGATGCTAACTTCACGATGCGGTTATCTTATGGCCAGGTAAAATCATATGCTCCACGCGATGCGGTGAACTACGATTACGTAACCACCATGAAAGGCGTGCTGGAAAAATATATTCCGGGTGATTATGAATTTGACCTGCCTGAAAATTATGCAGACCTGTATAAAAAGAAAGATTTCGGTCAGTATAAAGATGCTAAACGCAATGATGTGGTGATAAACTTCATCACAACCAATGATATCACCGGCGGGAACTCAGGCTCTCCTGTTATCAACGGTAACGGGGAGTTGATTGGTCTTGCCTTTGATGGCAACTATGAAGCCCTGAGCCACAAGATCCAGTTTGATTCCCAATACAACCGTACTATCTGTGTAGATATACGTTATGTACTGTGGTGTATTGAAAAACTGGGTGGTGCAAAGAATATTATCAATGAGTTGAAACTGGTAAAATAAGTCACATCATATTTTTTTGAGTGTCCCGCTCCGGCTCTGCCGGGGCGGGATTTTTTTGCGAAACATTTTTCTGATGATGGTTGTTAACAAAAATATGTGATCCTGTTTTGAACCATCAACCATCCTGCATGGATAAACGTAGCGCGCTTCTTTTAGCATTTTTTTTATTTGCCTGTGGTAGCGTTTATGCGTGGAACGAACCACCAAAAGACAGCACTGTCAAGGATTCTTCTCTTCAAAAGGCAGCCGGGTTTCTGAAAAAGATAACCCTGGGCGGTGTATTCCAGGCACGGTATACCGTTTCCCTGCATCATGATGTGGATGTGAATGGTACCCACCAACCCAATAGCGATGAGGTGGTACGCAATAGCTTCAGCCTGAAACGGGCGAGATTGCAGGTAAAGGCGCAGGTAAGTGATCGCTTTATGGCCGCGGTATTGGTGAACCTGGCCGATTTCAGCAGCGACCCCAAAGGAAAGGTGCTGGAGAATGCATACATCTCCTACCGCTGGAACGATGCCGTTAATTTCACTGTTGGGCAGTTCCGTCCTTCTTTTGGGCTGGAAGACCTTTATCCCGTGGATATTATCCGGTCCATGGATTTCTCCAATCAGTATTATGCTTTCGGAAATAATGGCTGGCAGAGCTTCCAGGTAGGCGTGTCTATGTTTGGCTCGTTTAATAAAGACACGAAAGTGCCCGTAAAATATGCGCTGTCTGTTGTGAATGGGAATAACCGCAACCAACCATCTGATGATGACAACGGCAAACAGGGTACGGCGCGGCTGGAATTCGGAAACATGGATAAAGTGGCAGTAGGCCTTAATGGTGGTTACGGAGATGCAAAGAGGAAAAACATATATGCGTTAGGGGTAGATGTGTCCGGTGTTATTCCCATCTCATCCAGGGTGGATCTGCAATTGCAGACAGAGTTTAAACAGGGTACTAATCACAAAAATTATTTCGCAATACCGGATAGCCTGCGGGTAGATCCGCTTAGTAAATACCTGATGCACGGGGTATATGTTTTGCCAAATATCCGCTATAAGATCAACTATCACAAACTCACTTCCATAGAGCTTTCCATGCGGTATGAATATTTCAATGACGATTTTAAACATAGCGGGAATGCCCGCCGCTCTTACATCCCTATGATCAGTCTTGCTTTTTTGAAAGATTACGGCGGACGGATACAGTTAGGAATGCAGATAGATAATTATGATAAAGATATCGCTGGAACAAAAACACATAACAGTAACCTGATGATTGTGCAGGTGCAATGCAGATTATAAAAGGGATTTTATATGAAGGAGATCAAGTATCCACAACTATTAATAACGCTGGCTTTTGGCGTTATTATCTGGTTCATCCCCGAGCCGGAAGGCGTGACGCCTGATGCCTGGCATCTGCTGGCTATTTTCCTGGCCACCATCCTGGGTATTATCCTGAAAGCTGCTTCCATGGGCACTATGTCTATGGTCGCTATTGCGCTGGTGGCGGTGAGTGGAGTCCTGGCGCCGGGCAATCCTGGCAAATCCATTACACTGGCGCTTAGCAGTTTTGGTGATAAAGTGATCTGGCTGATCGGTATCTCTTTCTTTATTGCACGCGGATTTATTAAAACGGGCCTGGGCAAACGGATCGCTTATCTCTTCGTCCGTATTTTTGGTCGTAGCTCGCTGGGGCTGGCTTATGGGCTTGGGTTGGCAGACCTGGTACTGGCGCCGGCAGTACCCAGCAATACTGCGCGTGGCGGTGGGATCATTTATCCCATCATGAAATCCATGGCAATGAACTTTGGTTCCGTACCGGAAGATCCGGCCACACATCGCAAGCTGGGCGGATATCTTACATTGAACAGCTATAACATAAACCTTATCACATCATCATTATTCCTGACAGGTACGGCGAGTAATCCCATGTGTCAGAAGTTCGCTAAAAATATGGGCATAGACATTACGTGGATGTCGTGGTTTACGGCGGCTCTTGTGCCGGGTATTATTTCTCTCATTGCCATCCCGTATATTCTCTATAAGATCTATCCACCGGAAATAAAATCAACCGGTGATGCGCCTACCCTGGCGGCAGCGCAGCTGAAAGAAATGGGGCCGGTGAAAAAAGATGAATGGTACATGCTATTGGCTTTTGTAGTACTGTTATTCCTGTGGATTACGGGAGATATATTTGGGATAGATGCTACCACCACTGCGTTGATCGGACTGGTATTCCTGTTGCTTTCCCAGGTACTTACCTGGGAGGATGTGAAGGCTGAAAAAGGCGCCTGGGACACGATTGTGTGGTTTTCCGCGCTGGTAATGATGGCCAGCTTTCTCAATTCACTTGGTTTTATTCCATGGTTTAGCAACCTCATAAAACAACAGGTGGGTGGTATGAACTGGCTGGTTGCGTTCCCCATTATTGTGCTGGTATATTTTTATAGTCATTACATTTTTGCCAGTGCTACGGCACATGTGGCGGCGATGTATTCCGCTTTCCTGGCAGTAGGGATTTCTGTGGGTATTCCTGGTACGCTGCTGGCGCTGGTGCTGGGTTTCTGCGGCGGAATCTTCGGAACACTCACCCACTATGGGCATGGGCCTGCGCCGGTATTTTTTGGCAGCACCTATGTGGAACTGAAAGACTGGTGGAAGTGCGGATTCATTTTAAGTATTGCCCTTATTATAATATGGATGGGTATTGGCGCCGGCTGGTGGAAGGTATTGGGACTCTGGTAATGTATCGCTTAAAAAGATTGTTATGGGTCAATGGAAGCAACAAACTTTATCCAGGAAAAACTGGATGGCATTTACAGGGCTGTTCCTGTGTTTTTTTCTCGTCATTCATCTGCTGGGCAACCTGCAACTGCTACTGCCACCTAAAGAAGCACATCTGCAGTTTAATGCTTATTCTCACTTGTTGGCGGGTAATATCATCATCAAAATAATTTCCTATATACTCTACGCCAGTATTATTGCACATGTGGTATACGCCATAATTATAACGTTAACGAATACACGTGCGAGAGCCGCGAAGTATCATTACGACCGGAGAGGTGCGGTGAGTAAGTGGTATAGCCGTAACATGGGCCTGCTGGGTACAATCATTTTCATCTTCCTCGTTATTCATTTCCGCGACTTCTGGTATGTATACAAATTCGGGCAGTTACCATTGGATGCGCAGGGGCATAAGGATCTATATACCCTTGTGGTGGCGGTGTACAGCGAAACCTGGTATGTGGTACTATATGTGGTTTGCATGGTGGCCCTCTGTTATCACCTGTTGCATGGTTTTTTCAGTGCAGCGAGAACACTGGGGTTGTATCATCCGCGGTATGCCCGGTGGGTAAAAGTTGTTGGCTGGATCTACAGCATTGGTATCAGTGCCGGGTTTGCGCTGATACCGGTATATGTTCATTTCTTAAAATAGTTGGTGATGCTGGAATCTAAAATACCGGACGGACCACTGGAAGAAAAGTGGCGTCATTACAAAGCACACGCAAAGCTGGTGAATCCGGCCAACCGCAAAACGCTGGATGTAATTGTGGTGGGCACTGGTCTTGCCGGCAGTTCCATCGCGGCTTCTCTTGGAGAGATGGGTTACCGGGTGAAAAGTTTTTGTTTCCAGGACAGCCCGCGGCGTGCCCACTCTGTGGCAGCGCAGGGTGGCGTAAATGCGGCCAAGAACTATAAGAATGATGGCGACAGCGTATTCCGCATGTTTTATGATACCCTCAAAGGAGGTGATTTCCGTGCGCGTGAAGCCAATGTATACCGCCTTGCAGAATGCAGTGCCAGCCTGATAGACCAGGCCGTAGCGCAGGGCGTACCTTTTGGCCGTGAGTATGGCGGTTATCTGAATAACCGTTCTTTTGGCGGGGTGCAGGTGTCCAGAACATTTTATGCCCGCGGCCAAACAGGTCAGCAGTTGTTGTTAGGCGCCTACCAGGCATTGATGCGGCAGGTGAATGCCGGTTCCGTAAAATTATTTGCCAGGCATGAAATGCTGGACCTGGTAACGATCGATGGCCAGGCACGCGGTATCATTGTGCGCAATATGGATACCGGCGCTATTGAGCGCCACGGTGCGCATGCGGTGGTATTGGCTACGGGAGGATTTGGTAAAATATATTACCTGTCTACACTGGCAATGGGTTGCAACGGTTCTGCTATCTGGCGTGCGCACAAGAAAGGCGCGTTTATGGCCAGTCCCAGCTGGACGCAGGTGCATCCTACCAGTCTTCCGCAATCGGGGGAATACCAATCCAAACTAACCCTGATGTCTGAATCGTTGCGTAATGACGGCCGCATCTGGGTACCTAAAAAGAAAGATGAACAGCGTGCGCCAAACCAGGTGCCGGAAGGAGATAGGGACTATTACCTGGAGCGCCGTTATCCTGCATTTGGCAACTTGTCGCCCCGCGATATTGCCTCTCGCGCCGCGAAAGAGCGCATTGATGCAGGTTATGGAGTAGGACCGCTAAAAAATGCGGTATACCTGGATTTTTCAAAAGCTATCCATGATCAGACGGTATCGAAGATCAGGGAAAAATACGGCAACCTGTTCCGCATGTACGAAAAGATCACCGGGGTGGATGCTTATAAAGAACCGATGCGGATCTCGCCGGCAGCACACTTCTCCATGGGTGGCCTGTGGGTGGATTATGAACTGATGACAACCATCCCCGGATTGTTTGCATTGGGAGAAGCAAATTTTGCAGATCATGGCGCCAATCGCTTAGGCGCCAACTCCTTGCTGCAAGCCTGTGTGGATGGCTATTTCATAGCTCCCTATACGATGGCTAACTACCTCGCGGATCAGATTAAATCCGGCCCGGTAGATGTGCGTCATCCGGCTTTTGAAACAGCAGAAGATAATGTACAGCAACAATTGCAACAGCTGTTGGCTATCCAGGGAAATTTATCTGCCGATCATTTTCATAAAACATTGGGTAAGATCCTGTATGATAAATGTGGGTTGTCGCGGTCGCGGGAAGGACTGGAAGCGGCTATCAAAGAGATTGCTGCATTGCGGGAACAGTTCTACCGGCAGCTGTTTGTGCCGGGTGGTTATGCCATTAACAGTGAGCTGGAAAAGGCCGGGCGTGTAGCGGATTACCTGGAGCTGGGAGAATTGATGTGTTATGATGCGCTTACGCGCGATGAATCCTGCGGCGCCCATTTCCGTGTGGAGTACCAGACACCGGAAGGAGAAGCAATGCGTAACGATAAGGATTTCTCGTTCATCTCTGCATGGGAATGGGATGAGCAGTCACCGCTATTGCATAAGGAGCCATTACATTTTGAATTTGTTACACCCAGTGTAAGAAGTTATAAGTAATTAAAAACTATCGTGTATGCATATACGATTAAAAATATGGAGACAGGAAAACCAGGATGCTGCCGGTAAAATGGTTGCTTACAAACTGGAAAATATAGATCCGGAGTTGTCGTTCCTGGAAATGCTGGACATGCTCAATGAGCAGTTGCTACAGCAGGGAGAGCGTACCATCGAATTTGACCACGACTGCCGCGAAGGTATCTGTGGCCAGTGTGGGGTGATGATCAATGGCCGTGCACACGGGCCGCTGTTGAACACCACTACATGTCAGTTACAGATGCGTGTTTTTAAGGACGGCGATGAAATTTATATAGAACCTTTCCGGGCTACGGCTTTCCCGGTAAAATGCGATCTTAAAATTGACCGCAGTGCGCTTGACCGTGTAATCCAGTCGGGCGGTTATGTAAGTGTAAACACCGGACAGGCGCCGGAGGCAAATAGTATCCCTATAGGACATACGGTGGCTGAAGCAGCCTTTGATGCGGCGGCCTGCATTGGTTGCGGCGCCTGCGTAGCGGTATGTAAAAATTCCAGTGCTGCATTGTTTACCAGCGCAAAAATTGCGCACCTGGCGATGTTGCCGCAAGGACAGATAGAAGCCCAGTCGAGAGTGAGGAAGATGGTAGACCAGATGGACCTCGAAGGCTTTGGCCACTGTAGTAACACAGAAGCGTGTGAAGCGGAATGCCCGCAGCAGATTTCTGTGTTACATATTGCCCGTATGAACTGGGAATATAATAAGGCGCAGCTGCTGAAAAAGTAAGCTGCTTATTTTCATATAGCCGGTTACGTAGTACTACGTATTTATTATTTATGTTGCTTTTACGCGTGTTTTATAACATGACAGATTGTAAATTTGCATTCGTTTAATACCGATAAATACTATTACAATAATGAGTTGCAAAATGTGATAGTGTTAACCCCGGTGAAAATTTGTAACAGGGTTTTGTTGCCCACCCCCAAAAGAAAAAAAATGAAACATTGTAAAATGTTTGTGGCCCTCCTCACGTTGTTGATAACAGCCATGATGGCTTGTGCCCCAAACCCCGGAAAGAAAACATCCGCTGCGATACCCGTAACCGGTAGTGCAGGAAATTTTCTGATGATCAAAGGTCATGGATTCAGCGAAGAAATAGCGGATAATAAAGTGATTTTTGGTGATGTAGCTGCGCAGGTATTGCAGGCAAACCCTGAATACCTGGTGGTGCAGGTGCCTGCTCAACGGGAAGGAAGGGTGCAGGTGGTAGTAACAGTAGGAGCGCATGACTCTAACGCCATGTTGTTTGAGTATAGCTCCGGCAATAAGCTGGTAGCAGCGTTGGGAGATATTGCCAGCGCGGCGTATTAATAACAGTGCTTTTAATTGTTAGCAAACCATAGCTTTATCAAAACGAAAAGGGTTGTTACAGTATACCGTAACAACCCTTTTATTATGCGTGTTTGTTATTTATTTTCTTCTTTCTGCATCATTCCCAGCATCAGTACTATTTTTCCATCTTCGTACAGGTTGAGGGTTTGATCTGCTACATCATATTTGTAGGTATGCTCGCTGATCAACTGGAGGAATGCTGTTTCACGGTGCATTACGCCGGGGTCCATGCAGGCCATCCTGGTACTGATTGCCATCGTAAAAGTGATGTTGTCCGCAGTGGAATTGTAGCCGCCGGAAATGCTGTTGCAACCGCCTTTGCCATGGAAACGACCAGCTGCCGGGTCAAATTCAAGCCAGATACCGGACTGCGACAGGATGCTGTCGCCCATCTTTATTACACCCCATCTTTTGCTGGCAATGTATGCCCACTCGCTGCCTTGTGTTGGCTTATCCGGTGTTTCAATTTTCTTTTTCTCCAATACTTTTTTAAGCGTGTATTTTAAGGAAGAACCGTCTGCCGGTGGATTTTTGATGGTGGTAACCTTTACAATCAGTTTGTAGCGATATCCCGGAGTGTATTTAAAGCCGTTAATATTGGTATACAGGTTTGTCCAGGCGGAATCCCGGATACCTTTTATCTGCAGGCATTCCATCGGAGCTACGCCGGTGCAGGGTTCCTTGGACTCCTTCACGTAAATCGTCTGTGTTTTCGGGGGCCGCTGTTGCTGAACAGGTGTAAAAAATGCAGTGGCCAGCGAGATTGCTAATTCGAGTAACATAATGTTTGTTTTAATCTTTAACAACAAAAGCGCCTTTCGGGTTTACTTCTGTCAGAATACTTCATGTTTGCAAAAACGCTGCCGTTATCAGGAAAGTTACAGTAGTATTATTTTTTTATGAAGATGATTACCGGCATCTTTCTTATTTCAGTTTTCCGATGCGGTGAATAATTGTTTTATAATAAGCGAGTTTGTCTTTTCCCGGCAAGCTCACAATAGTTACATCATTGGCTTTAAGCAGGTCCAGTTTGAATTTCGAGGCGGCCATATATTCTTCCGGGATATAATAGTAAATGTTGTTGGGTACCGGGATATTTTTATGATGAAATTTTTGCCGCGCGCGATATGTCAGCAACCACCACAGGTCTGTTTCTACAAAGTCCAGCGACAGCCCGAAAATATGAATGTCTCGGGTAAAGAAAAGATCGATCCAGGAATGGAAGTACACTTGTTTAGCGTGTATGCGTCGCAGTAAGGATGCCTTTGGTACTTCTTTGCTGGAGTAAACAGTGCCGCTTACTACATAGTTGCGCATCAGCTGTAACTGGCCGCCATAGTGCTCAAAGCCCAGGTTAATGCTCATGGGATTGAGACAGTCGCCATGAATATGCCAGTAATTGATGTCATCCATTTTGTACCGCCTGAAAATGCTGTAGAACTTTTCATTGATAAGACTGGTATTTTCAAAAGGGGTACGGCCTTCCAGTGTAAACTCGTAATTGGTGGTGAGTACATGCGCCGGCTTCAGTGCACGTATGGCGTTGTGCAGTTCATTACCTTTTATTTCGGCTGCTTTGATGGCTATAAATGCTTTCAGGTCTTTCTCCCTGAGTTTTTCTCTTTTGATAGCGGTTAAAAATATTTCTTCATACAGGAGCGGGAATGGTTTTTTATCATCCAGTTCTATGCAGTCACCGGTATGGCAGAAGGTGATAATATCCTGTAGCAGATCTTTCCAGCTTTGTCTGCTGGACATGTTATTGATATCATTTCCGATTAATAAAACAAGGTTGTTCATAGCAGGCGTATCTGGTTTTTTAAGGGTGGATACAGCGGAAGGGGGTGGTTTATAACAGGATCTTATCATCCGGAGGCTGTTTATCAAACAACTTCCCTGCACGCTCGTAAAACAAATATAAAAAGTGGGTACGCAATGTATTTACATCGGAAGATTTATTACTGGTCCAGCCACATCCACAGATACCGGCAGGCATGTGTACGATAGGGCGCCCATTTGGAAGAGATCTTTTTCAGCTTTTCCCGGAGGGCTTTTTTATCGGTGTCGTCCAGTTTGTACAGCTTGATCATGGCCTGTTGCAGGCCGAAGTCGTCGATGGAAAATACATCCTCGCGCAGGAGATGAGACATGAGCAGCATTTCTACGGTCCACCGGCCCACGCCCTTGATTTGGGTAAGATAAACAATCACCGCTTCGTCCTCCATCTTATGCAGCTTCGCATCGGTTAGTTTTTCTGCCAGCACAAAAGTGACTACGTTGTGTACATAGGAAACTTTGGCATTGGAAAGACCGATGCTGCGTAATACTTCCGGTGCTGTGTTGAGGATTTGGCGGGGGGTAGGTTCCTTGTTATTATAAAGCGCCAGAAACCGCGCGTAGATTACGTCTGCCACTTTCGTGGAAAGCTGCTGGTTCATGATGGCGCGCACCAGGCGTAGGGGAAAGTTTTTCTGTATAGTCCGTTCCTTTAACGGCCCCAGGATGATCTTTTGCAGCCGCTTGTCCCGGCAAAGATGGGTTTGATAATCTGTGGGCGCTATTGTCAGCGTGCGTGGAGATATGGGCATAAGTTGTTTTTTTAAATCAATATATCCGGTTATCCCTGTTGCGGCATTAATAGCTGAAAGGCTGTGTGTATATTACCTGCAGGATGGTTTGTCCTACTGCTTTTAATGTGCCTTTATCAATTACACTCATGTTATCATTCTGCGTATGCCAGTGTGGTACAAAGTGCCCGCTGGCCTGCCATGCAAGGATATCGAACGTAGGAATATTAGCCATGGTATTTACGAAGATGTGGTCATCTGTAATATAGGAGCCATTATCTTCGTAACGGAAAAAGTCTGAATACCCGATTTTATTGGCAACATCCCAGAACATTTTCATGGGCGCCATGGCGTATTGTTTTGAAGCGCCTTCCATGAAGAACTGGGAGCCGCGGCCGCCTACCATATCCAGCAGGATGCCGTAGTTGGCGGTATAGCCTTTGATATGCGGGTTTTTAGCCCAGTACTGGGTGCCGAGTCCAAAAGAGTTCTCGTTATTTTTAGCCCCGTAGTCTTCCACATCTACCAGTAAAATATCAACACCTGCTTCCGGCTTCTGTAAGTGGAACTGCCGCGCTGTTTCCAGGAGTACTGCTACGCCGCTGGCACCATCATCGGCGCCATCCAGTTGCTTTGTTTTATCAAAGGCGTCTTCATCCGCCCAGGGACGGGTGTCCCAGTGTGCCAGCAGCAAAACGCGCTGTTTGGCTGCCGGGTTGAAGCTGGCAATGATATTGATGCAGGGAAGTTTTTGTTTGTGGGGGGCTGTTACAGTAGTGCGTTGCACATATACGGTATCGGCCCATTGGCGAAGGGTACTGATCATCCATGCGGCGCACTTTTCCTGCGCAGGTGTATTCGGAATTCTTGGCCCGAAGCTAACCTGCCGCGCGGTATAAGCGTAGGCGGAATCCGCGCTGAATGCCGGTACGGGTACATCCAGCCTCACTACTTTGCTTTCTCCTGCACTATCCTGGGTGTTATCCGTTGTATTGGATGACTGCTGGCATGCGCCGGCCATGAGGACCAGCGCCGCCATTGTCATAATGATCAGAGCTTTACGCATTATCTTCTTGAATTTTTGCTTATTGAACGCTGTAAGAAATAGTGCCGTCTTTTTCGTCTTTGAGTTGAATGCCGATAGACAGCAACTCATTACGGATCTTGTCAGAAGCTGCGTAATCCTTGCGGCTTTTAGCTTCCTTGCGCATTTCTATCAGCATTTGTAAAACGCCATCCAGCTTGTTGTCGTCACCTGTTTGCGAAGGCTGTTGAATACCCAGGATGTCAACGAGGTAAGTCTTCCAGGTTTGTTGCAGGAGCAGGAAGGTGTCTTCGCTGATCTCATGCATTTTTATCTGTCCGCCTTTCAGTGAATTGATCACCGGCGCCAGTTCAAACAGGTTGGCGAGTACTTTGGCAGTATTGAAGTCATCATTCATGAACGTAGGGCATTCCAGGCACCATTCACGTACCTGTTTGTCCAGTTCTTCGTTGATGCCTGCAGTGCTGCCGCTGTAGGTGAGCTTTTGCAATGTTTCATAGGCGGCCCATAAGCGGTGTAGTCCCTTTTCCGTAGCCTGCAGGGCTTCGTTGGAGAAGTCCAGTGTGCCGCGGTAGTGCGTCTGTAAAACAAAGAAACGGATCGTCATTGGGCTGTACGGCTTCTCCAGCTGTGGGTTTTCACCGGTAAACATTTCGGTCAGCTTAATGGTGTTGCCATAAGACTTGCCCATTTTACGACCGTTGATCGTAATCATATTATTATGCATCCAGTAGCGGGCCATCATATCGCCATGTGCTATTTCGCTTTGTGCTATTTCGGATTCATGGTGGGGAAACTGTAAGTCCATACCACCGCCATGAATATCGAATTGGGCGCCCAGATATTTGGCGCTCATAGCGGAGCACTCGATATGCCATCCGGGGAAACCTTCTCCCCACGGGCTTGGCCAGCGCATAATATGTTCCGGCGGCGCTTTTTTCCAGAGGGCGAAATCGGCTTTGTTATGTTTATCATCCTGGCCTTCCAGCTCCCGCGTGGTTTCCAACATATCTTCCAGTATACGGCCACTTAAAATACCGTAGTTGTAGTTGGCAGCATATTTTTTTACATCAAAGTACACGCTGCCGTCTACTTCGTAGGCATATCCTTTTTCTATGATCGTTTTGATCATTTCAATCTGCTCAATAATATGACCGGTGGCAGTAGGTTCTATGCTGGGCTCCAGGCAGCCGAATTGCAGCATGGCCCAATGATACAGGTTGGTGTATTTCTGTACCAGTTCCATGGGTTCCAGCTTTTCAAGTACGGCGAATTTGGAGATCTTGTCTTCTGCCGCACGTCCTTCTTCTTCAAAGTGGCCGGCATCGGTGATATTGCGTACATAGCGTACTTTATAGCCGAGGTATTGCAGATAACGGAATACCACATCAAACGTGATATAAGGGCGGGCATGGCCCAGATGAGATTCGCCTGATACGGTAGGACCACATACATACATGCCTACGTGGCCGGGGTGCAGTGGTGTAAATACTTCTTTCTGACGGTGTAATGAATTGTATATCCTGAGTTCTGACATATATGCTGTAATTAGAATGTCATCTGGCAGAGCCATTACTGACACCCGGTTTTTTTGTTGATGGATGGCAAAGATAAATATTGTTTCAGACGTATGTTACATATGAGATAATAACATCGGTCAGCGGCCAAAATATTATTTTTTTTCATAATGGTTACAGTTATTTATTTACTTCTACTTCCGTAAGGCCACTGCCTATCAGGCTAAGGTTGACAATTACAGGATAATGATCAGACAGGTCAGAATTTATTTTCCGGAAACTATTTACTTTAAAATCATCGCTCACAAAAACATAGTCGATACGCAAAGTGGGCGCCAGTCCGTTGAAAGTACGGCCTATGCCGAAACCCTTTTGCAGAAAGGCATCCTGTAGCTTTCCTTTAATGGTAAAATAAGTATAGGAAGAAGGGGTGTCGTTAAAATCACCGCAAACAACTACCGGGTAGGGGCTTTGCCGGATGAAATTACCCACAATATCGGCCTGCTGGCTGCGGCGTATATACGCCTCCCGCATTTTTTGCACAATACTCTTCGTGGCTTTCAGACCGGTATCTTCCTGGTTTTTTATCTTCCTGATATCCTGGTAATCATTTTTATCAAAGCGGTAAGACTCCAGGTGCATATTCACAATACGGATGGTATCTTCATCTTTCACAATATCCGCATAAATAAGGCTCTCGCTGAGCGGCCCTGCGCTCATCTTCACTTTGTCTGATGCAATGATAGGATAGCGGGAATAGATGATAGATCCCCAATGTTGCATTCCATCGCGGTTAAAATCGCTGGAAAAGAAACGATAGGGTAATTTCATCTCCCTGGAAATATCTTCCCGGTTATTAAAATCATTCTTTTTTTCAGAGGTATAAAAATCCTGGAAACAAGCTACATCCAGTTCCTGTTTTTTGATCATGGCAAACATCGCCTGCCGGTTGTACTTACTGTCCTTTTCCCTGTAAAGTCCGAACTGGCTTACGTTGTAGCTCATCACTGTGAGGCTTTCGGTGGTATTCACCGCCTTGTTGCCGGAAGGCATATGAAAGGCGATAAAAGCACTGATGGATTTCCATCCCAGCAAAATCGCGATCAGCGACAGCAGGGTATACCGGTAATTGAAAAAAAGCCAGCCTATCAGGAAGATCACTAATATGCCCAGTAAAAAAGGGAATGCCAATGTTAAAAAACTGATTGGCCAAAACCATGCCGGTGAAATATATGGCGCCAGACAGGCAGCCAGAAAAAGTAACACCACGGCGAAGTTGATGATCACAAAAAATCCTTTCGTAAAGAGTCTTAAAAATCGCACCGCGTACGCACTTTGTTGATGAATAAAGTTACTGATTTTTCAATGACAGGCAGGCCATAACCGGGAAATGCTCTGATAACGGGGGCTGGAAAACTTTACACGAATGAATGTTGAAGTTGGATTGCGGTAATAAATAATCAATACGCAGGGTAGGTGACAAGTAAGATAAGGTACGTCCCCAACCGCTGCCGGTTTGCAGGAAAGCATCCTGTAATCCTTTACTGATGGTGTTGTAAGTATAGGACGCGGGGGTGTCATTAAAATCTCCGCAAACAATTACCGGGTACGGGCTTTCAGCTGTCAGTGCTGCCAGTTGAAGGGCTTGTGCCGCCCTGCTGGAAAAAGTTTTCTTCATCTTTCTTAGAAAGGCAGCCGAAGCAAGGGCGCGTACATGTCTGTCCTCACTGTGAAACATATACGAAATCAGCTGCCCCGTCAGAACCCGGATGGTATCACCGTGTATCACTAGATCTGCCTGTAAAAAACTTTTACCGCTGCCTTTTGCATTTTCATCACAGGTAATTGTTTTTGCATTCACCACCGGGTAACGCGAAAACAGGACGATACCATAGTACCAGGTATCCCAGTTGACCCAGTCGCAGGTAAAATAGTGATAAGGATATTTTCCTACCAACCTAAGACTATCCAGGTTACGTGATAGGTCGGGGTTATCGTTTGTATAAAATTCCTGCATGCACAGAATATCAGGGCTGGCTTGTGAAACCATATCAAAAACAGCCAGGCGCTCGGGTTGGTTTATTTTGTATTGCGAGAGTCCCATGCTGCTCACATTGTAGGTCATCAGCGTAAACTGCTTGCTGTTGGCCTGTATACTGTGATCATTATTCCCGAAGATGTGGAGGCCCCATGTTTGCAGGGCCGGTTTTGTGCATAGCAGCATGATTGCCAGTATCACGAAGGCATATTTCTTTTTATAGAAAAACCATAGCGGAATCAATGCCAGGCATACCAGGAATAACACGGGAAAGAAGATGCCTGCAAATCCCGATATCCAGTATTTACCGGGATTGAGATAAGGAAGATAAGCACTTAAAAGAAGGCATACGACCAGTAAAATGCTACTCCAGCGTAGCAGGTGATGGATGATTTTTTGGGGTACTGAAAACATAGATAACTAATTTGACAGGGATAAATCCTTATCAAATTAGTTATTTTCCGGCTTACTTGCACGCAACAACGTATCTCTTTCTTCAGGAGAAAGGGAAGACAGGCCGTTTGTGTTTATTTTATCCAGGATTTCGTTTAGTCGTTGTTCAGGTACTTTGCCGACACGCTTGAAAGGATGTGAATCTGAATCGGCCTGTAAATTTCTTTTGAAATCATCCGGGTTAATCCGTTGGGATGCCGGGTGAAATACGTGGGTGAGTTTAAAGGTCAGTTTGTTGAATCCTGCGCCCAGATCTCTGCCCTGTTTCCATTTGTACATGTATAACATACCGGCTAATGCGGCGCCTGTTAACTGAATAATATACGCAATGCCTGCGGGACTGGTTACACTGGTGGCCAGGGAAAGGCCCGCATAAAGCAGGGTAACTACCCACAACGGAATACCTCCGGCCAGCAATGGAAAAATACGGTAGCGGGGAGCGATGAGGGTAATGCCGGCAGCGATGGCCATAATACTGGGAGATGCGCCTACCACTGTTCCGGCAGGTATGAGTACATGCAGTGCGGGGATAGCCTGTACACCCAGTACATAAAAAATATTGCCGCAGATACCACCAAAAAGATATAACGGTAATACCCGCTGGTAGCCGGTGATGTGTTGCATAAAGGTACCGAAGCACCATAACCACACCATATTGGTAAAGATCTGCCACACTTCAATATGTGTAAACAGGGAGGCTACCAGCGTCCAGGGACGCAGCAGCAGACTGGATGGATCAGCAGGAACGCGGAGCCAGCTCATGATATCACTGTAAAACCGTGATTCACCCACATCTTCCATCTTGTATATAACAAGTGTAAACAGGAGGAAAATAAAAATAGTAAGATTAAATACCACTAAGTGTGTAACCATATTTCTACCTTCTCCTAAGGAAAGGCGGGGCAATTTCTCTTTTTCCAACGCATGCATGGTACAAAGTATTTTCAGTACAAATTTACGGCTTAATACAGTCGTGTTAATAAAAATCCGATCGTTTTTTCTTGTTCCAGGCTCTCAACAGGAGGTAAGCAAAAAGTGCGCCGCCGAGATGGGCAAAGTGCGCCACATTATCGCCGGGAGCGTTTTGAATACCACCCCATAATTCCGTCAGGATCATGAAGCCGACAAAGTATTTTGCTTTGACGGGGAACAGAAAAGAAAACAGGATAATGGTGTTCGGAAACAGATAGCCGAAGCCGAACAGGATACCATAGATAGCACCGGAGGCGCCTACGGTAGGGATACTCCTATATCTGATAACATATTCCTTTACATATAGTTTACAGATTTCTATGATCTCCGGATTGTTTGGATGGGAGGAGAAGGCAGCTTTCAGGCTGTCTACGCTCACATTTTCGTCACCCAGCCCGATCTTTTTGTCCAGCAATATAAAGTTGCTGTAGGTAGGATCATGCAGAAAGGCGGAGGCGTATTTCGTCAGGGTCATATTTTCGTACGTGAGTACGCCCATATAACAAAGCGCGGCGCCAAGACCACATATCATGTAGAAGATGAGGAACCTTTTTGGGCCCCAGAGGTTTTCCAGGGTGGCGCCAAACATCCACAGGGTGAACATGTTAAAGATCAGGTGCATCGGACCTGCCGTGGAGTGCATGAACAGGTGTGTGATGAACTGATGTGGCCGGAACAACTCTGAGCCCCAGTAATGGAGGGCAAAAAGATCGTTCATATCATACCCGTACCTGTGCAGCAGGGTCATCTGAACCAACCAAACCAAACCATTGATGATCATCAGGTTTTTGATGATCATGGGTAAAAACTGAAATTTTCCGGGCCTGTACTCGTTCATTATTTCTGGTTATTAGCTCTTTTTTTCAGCAACACCACATTTTCAATGTGGTGGGTATGCGGAAACATATCTACGGGTTGTACCTTTTCCACCGTGTACAGCGCGTCCAGCAAAGCCAGATCCCTGGCTTGCGTTGCTGGGTTACAGCTCACATATACGATTTTGGGCGCTGCTATTTCCAGCAGCTTGGTTACCAGTTTTTCGTGCATGCCTGCCCGTGGGGGATCTGTAATGATCACGTCCGGTTGCCCATGATGTGTAAAAAATTCATCATTACAAATATCTACTACATCGCCTGCAAAAAATTCGGCATTGCTGACGTTGTTGCGGGCAGCGTTTTCTTTTGCATCATCTATGGCTTCTTTGATCAGTTCTATACCCACTACTTTGTGGGCTTTCCTGGATACAAAAATGCCGATGCTGCCTGTGCCACAATAGAGGTCATATACAATTTCCGAACCGGTTAATCCGGCGAAGTCCCGGGTAACTTTATATAATACTTCTCCCTGGTAGGTGTTTGTCTGAAAAAAAGATTTGGGACCTATTTTAAAAACAAAGTCCTCCAGCTTCTCTTCTGCATAACCTTTGCCAAAATAAACTTTCGGATCGAGGTCGAAGATGGAATCGTTCTTTTTAGGATTCAGGGTATACAATACCGTGGTGATAGCAGGGACTGTTTTCAGGAGATGATCCAGCAGGGCAATCCTGTTATCTTTATCCTCGTGGTGGATGACCAGGTTAACCATGATTTCACCGGTAGTACAGAGGCGTACCACCAGGTTGCGCAACCAGCCTTCCTGTGAACGGATATCGTAGAAAGAAAATTCGTGTTGTATCGCATATTCACGGATCGTGTTGCGGATCAGGTTTACCGGTTCCTGCATGAGGTAGCAGGTGTGGATGTCCAGCACTTTGTCAAATAACCTGGGAATGTGAAAGCCCAGTGCGGGTTTTCTGGGTATTTCCCCATCGTTGTCCCTGATTTCTTCCGTGGTCAGGTATGCTTTGTTGCTGAAGGTAAACTCCAGTTTGTTGCGATAGTGCTGACTGTGGGCAGATCCCAGGATAGGGTTCATGGGGGGCAGTTCCAGCTTGCCGATTCGTTGCAGGTGATCTTCTACCTGTTGCTGTTTGTACTCCAGTTGAAGGCTGTACGGCATCATTTGCCATTTACATCCTCCGCAGGTGCCAAAATGTTCGCAAAAAGGCGTGACTCTTTTGTCAGAATAAGCATGAAAATGGATTGCTTTACCTTCAGCCCAGTCTTTTTTGTTTTTTCCAAGGCGCACATCTACTACATCACCGGGCATAACGCCCCCTTCAATAAAGATAACTTTACCATCTTGCCGCGCCAGGGCCTTACCTTCTGCGGCATAGCCGGATACCGGTACTTTTTCTAAAACAACATTTTTTTTCCTCACGGCTGCAAAGGTAACTGGAATTAGTGAATGGTTAATCTTAAAAGGATTCCCTGGTTACCTTTTTTACCCTTATTTTTACATATTGCTACCAAATCCTATGCGTAAGATATTTTTATTGCTGCTTGCAGCGTTTTTTATCCAGCTACACCTGCAGGCGCAGGGCTATCAGCTTTCTGTTAAGCTGAAGAATTATAATAGTGGGACATTATTCCTGGCAAACTACATGGGCAAAACTACCTATCTGGCGGATTCTGCTGATGTAAATGCTGCCGGGGAAGCCGTGTTGAAAGGTAAAGAGCCTTTGCTGCCAGGCATTTACCTGATTGTGCTGCCCGGTAAGCAGAAGTTCCTGGAAACGCTGATTGATAAACAACAGGTATTTGCGGTGACGATTGATACGACAGATCTCATCAACAATACCGTCTATAAAAATTCTCCCGATAACGAACTCTTCCTGGAATATAATAAATTTATCTTCCGGCAGGAATCTCTTACCAGGGGTATTGCGGAGCAGTTGAAAACAGCCCGTACAGCGGCCGATTCTGCCAAAGTGCTACCACAGCAACAGGAACTGGGTAAAAAGATCCAGGATTACCGCAATGAATTCCTGACGAAACACCCGAAAACGATACTCGCCACCATTTTCCGCGCGATGAAAGAACCGGAAATCCCTAAACAGCCCGCGGGAGAAGATTCTTCTTTTGCGTACCGTTATTTTAAAGCGCATTACTGGGATGAAGTGGACCTGAGCAGCGACCGGCTTGTAAGAACACCGATCCTGGAAGGTAAGATCAGGAAGTATTTTTCCCAGCTGGTGGTTAATTCTCCGGATTCTATTATTGTGGATTGCGACGCCATGATTGCCAGAACACGCAAAAGCAAGGAGGCCTTCAAATTTGTCTTGTGGTGGCTTACCTACAATTATGAAAGCTCTCCTTATATGGGTATGGATGCTGTTTTTGTACATCTTGTGGAGAAATATTACGTTCCCGGAGAAGCATTCTGGCTGAATGATGAGCAGTTGAACAAGATTGTGACGAGGGCTTATGCGCTGGCGCCTAACCTGATTGGGCAGCAGGCCGCACCACTGGAACTGAAGGATACGGCTTCCAGGCCGGTTTCATTATATAAAACCAAAGCAAAATATACGGTATTGGTATTCTGGGACCCCACCTGCGGGCACTGTAAAACCGAAATCCCACGGCTGGACTCTGCCTACAAGGCTAGTTGGAAAAGCAAAGGGGTGACGATGATCGGGATTAAAACCGAGGGTACACAGGAGCAGTGGTTACAGTTTATTAAAGAGCACCATCTTTCCGGGTGGGTACATGCCTGGGACCCACAGTCAACCAGTAATTACCGCCGCCTGTACGACGTTTACAGTACACCGGTAGTATACCTGTTGGATGAGAAAAAGAAGATTGTGGCAAAGCGGCTGGGGGTAGAACAACTGCAAGATTTCCTGGAACGCAGTACTTCCGGAAAGGAAGCAGCCAGCTTATAAATGGCTGTTTTTATAGGCTGTTTTAATATTGATAATCAATTGTTTATTTAATTTTAACGTTCCTTTGGCATAGTCTTTGACTTTCTGGTAAGCGGACCATAAAATTAAAGCTTATGACAAAGAAGATGATTGTTTTATCATTAGCCGCGCTCAGTATTTCAGTTGCGGCGATGTCGCAAGCCCGGGTAGGGATTAAAGGAGGCTGGAATCTTGCAAATATCACCACAGATAATGCCGGAAATACGAAAGACAGCCGTGCACTATCTGGTTATAATGTTGGTGTGATCGCTGATTTACCTTTAGTTCCCAGGATTTTATCTTTCCAGCCAGGGGTTTTCTATTCTACCAAAGGCACCAAGTTTGAAACAGGCGATAAGAATAATTCAACAGTGGATCCATATGCAAAGTATACGCTTAATCCATCCTACGTTGAGATTCCGCTGAATTTTGTTGCTAAATTACCTTTGGGAGATAACACCAGTTTATTTGCCGGTATTGGCCCTTATTTTGCTTTTGGGGTGGCCGGAAAACAAAAATATGAAACATTGATAGCTGGTGTTTCCGGTAGTGGATCCAGCAGTATTAAATGGGATGATGACACCCCCTTTAATAATGATCCTAACACGGCATACAATAAAATGAAACGTTTTGACTGGGGCGGTAATTTGCAGGTAGGCGCTGAAATAAGCAATTTCCTGATTGCTGCACAGTACGGGCTTGGTTTCGCGAAGGTGCGTTCCGGCCAGGATAACAGTACAGATGAAAAAGGTAAGAACCGTGTATTCAGTATTTCTGTAGGTTACCTGTTTGGCGGAAAATAAAAGTTACATAACAAGTTATTGAACGTTTTGTAATTACAAGAGGCAAGCAAAAAATCAGGCATATTCATAGTTAACAATCCAAAAGAAAATAGAAGTGGCGTCATTGCCTGTAGACGTCACTTTTCACCTAATCCAAATTAAATTAAAAATGAAAAAGGTATTATTATCTGCTGCGGCTTTACTTATTGCTGGCCTTACTTTCGGTCAGGCTAAATGGGGCATCGTTGCAGGTCCGCAGTTCTCCAGTGTAACCACTAAAAATGCCGGTTTAAGCAGCGGTAAAGAAACCAGCAAGATCCTCACTGGTGTGAGAGCAGGCTTTACTGTAGACCTTCCCCTGGCAGATGAATTTTATATCGGTACCGGTCTTTTGTATTCCGGAAAGGGAGGCAAGAGCAAAACTACAGATGACAAAATCAGCTTGTCATATTTACAGTTACCGGTTAACTTTATGTTCAAACCCGAAGTTGGGAATGGCCGGATGGTATTAGCTGTTGGTCCTTATGTTTCCTACGGTTTGTCCGGTAAGTATAAAGGTTCAGGACCAGAATTAAATGCATTTGATGACGAAGCTCTGGTAGGTAAACTGAAACGTTTTGACGCAGGTGCCGACATACAGATCGGTTATGAAACGCTGATGGGCATATACTTTGGCCTGAATGCCGACCTGGGTCTGGTGAATGCTTATGATAACACCGCCAACGACCGTAGCTTCAAAAACACGTCATTCGGCGTATCTGTCGGATATAAATTCGGCGGTAGATAACACCGGATACACCACAAGTAAATAATTTTTAAAGGCTGCCTGGTTTATACCGGGCAGTCTTTTTTTGTTTTGTAAAACCTTTTCCTGCGTTTAACCGTTAGTAACCGAGAGTGTTCGAGCAAGTCTCAATTTGCCTTTTGCTGACAATGGTCTTTTTAGTCCCAGTTATAATCATATCTAATGAAATTTTTTACACTTGTTTGTGTAGTCTCTTTCTTTATTGGTCCCTTGGTAAATGCCCAGGTAAGCCTGGGGGTCCGGGGAGGCTATATCAATTCCGGGTTGGATCTTCATCAATCTGCAAACAGTTCCCCGAAGCTGAAGGCTTCCAATGTAGATAAGTGGCAGGCTGGCCTATATTTGAGCATCCCGCTTTTTAAGCAGGGGTATTTGCAACCGGGTCTGAGCTTCATTACAAAAGGAACAGAGCTGGCGTATGTTTCGCCGCTCCCGGCAAATGTATTCCTGCCGAGAGCCACCCAGATCAACCTGCAATACCTGGAATTACCCGTTAACTTTATTTATAAGATACCAGTTGGTTTTGGTAAAGTATTCGTGGGGGCGGGCCCGTATGGTGCCTATAGTGTGCGGGGAGACTATAAACTGGGTATTTATAATGAAGGCAAGATGTTGCAGACAGATTCGCGGCAGGTTAACTTTAGTAAGGCCCCCAATGTTTTTTCTACCGGTATGAATTTACATCGGTGGGATGCCGGCATGAATGTAACCGCCGGACTGGAGCTGAATTGCTTTATTACGCTGGGGGCGAATTACAGCATGGGCTTACTGGATATTGATAAATCCGGTAGTCGTATCAGGAACCGGTATTTCGGGGTGAGTGTGGGCATGTTGTTTGACCGGGAAGACTGGTAAAAGAATTATTATTTATTGCCATAAACTGAAAGTTCTTCCGGAAGGGAGAACTTTTTTATTTTTTAACAGGGCATAGGGGAGAAATGAATGTACAGCGTCTTATTACCGAAAGTACTACTTAAGGGTAGTTTCCAGTGATCAATGAGCAACAGATTAAAAAGTGTGACAGTTATAGGGATATGCCACTACGTATCTACGTAATGGCATTATTTAATTTATATGAAAGAAAGCAAAAAAGGGAAAGACTTTTGTCCTTCCCTTTTTCTGTATGATTTTATAAGAGATGCTTATATAATAGCTTCTACCGCTTTGCGTACTACATTGGGTTTGCCCAGGGTGTAATAGTGCAATACGGGTACGCCAAAAGCTTTCAGTTCTTTGGATTGTGCGATCAGCCACTCTGTTCCTACCAGCTCTACATCCTTGTCTGTTTTGCATTTCAGGATTTCATTGGAGAGATCTGTTGGTAAGTCCACATGAAAAACACGTGGCAGCATGGTCATCTGTTTTTTTGATGTGAGGGGTTTTAATCCCGGGATGATCGGAATGGTGATCCCCATTTCCCTACATTTATTTACAAAATCGAAAAATTTCTGGTTATCGAAGAACATCTGGGTGACGATGTAGTCAGCGCCGTTTTCCACTTTGCGTTTCAGATGGCTGAGATCTGTTTGCATGTTGGGGGCTTCAAAATGTTTCTCCGGGTAGCCTGCCACACCGATGCAGAAATTGGTTTTAACCCCGCTTTGTAGATCGTCTTCCAGGTATACGCCATTATTCATATGTGCCACCTGGTCCAGTAGTTCAATAGCGTAGCTATGGCCATGAGGGTCAGGTTCAAAGAAAGTTTCATTTTTGGGGGCATCTCCCCTTAATACCAGTACATTGTCTACACCCAGGAAGTTAAGGTCAATGAGGGCATTTTCTGTTTCTTCCCGGCTAAAGCCGCCGCAGATGAGGTGGGGAACAGCATCTACCTTGTAATGGTTCATGATGGCCGCGCAAATGCCCACCGTGCCGGGGCGTTTACGGATTTCAACCTTTTCAAAGGCACCATCGGCCTTTTTTTTGAACATATGCTCACTACGGTGGTAGGTGACATTAATAAAGGAGGGCTTGAATTCCATTAAAGGGTCCAGGTGGTCATAAATCGACTCAATGCTCTTACCTTTAAGCGGGGGAAGGATTTCAAATGAAATAAGGGTGTCCTTTGCCTGGGCGATATGTTCTGTTACTTTCATAAAATTATAAGCTTTGTGGAATGAGGGCTGCTTGATTAAACCCGATTCCTGCTAAATTACGCGGGCAAAAATAACATATCCGCCGGTCAATATCACATCATTTTTCATCTTAGGATAACTATAACTAGGCTAAGTGAATGAATTGTTTAATTTTGCTAAGTTTGATCATATGGCATTAAGAATACATACGGACCAGTTGGTAAAGCGTTACGGCAACAGAACGGTGGTAAATCATGTGTCTGTTGAAGTGTCTCAGGGTGAGATAGTGGGGTTGCTGGGCCCTAACGGAGCGGGTAAAACCACCACCTTTTACATGGTAGTAGGGCTGATTAAGCCAGATGAGGGCAATGTGTTCCTGGATGACCTGAATATCACTAAATTGCCCATGTACAAGCGGGCAAAGATGGGTATCGGCTATTTACCGCAGGAAGCTTCCGTGTTCCGGAAGCTGAGTGTGGAAGATAACATCTCGGCAGTACTGGAAATGACCAACCTGAAAAAGGCGGAGCAGAAGGAGAAGCTGGAATCTTTATTGAGCGAATTCCGGTTAATGCACGTGCGGAAAAGTCCGGGTGATGTACTGAGTGGCGGGGAACGCCGTCGTACTGAAATAGCCCGTGCCCTGGCGGTAGACCCAAAGTTTATATTGCTGGATGAGCCTTTTGCGGGTATTGATCCCATCGCCGTGGAAGATATTCAGTCCATCGTTGCCAAATTGAAATACAAGAATATAGGTATCCTGATAACAGACCACAACGTGCAGGAAACCCTGTCTATTACCGACCGGGCTTATTTATTATTTGAAGGGAAAATCCTGAAGTCCGGCTCCGCGGAAGAACTGGCAGCAGACGAACAGGTTAGAAAAGTGTATCTTGGCCAGAATTTTATCCTTCGCAGGAAGACTTACGTGGACGAAGCGGCTAAATAGTAAAATCATTCGAGAGCATCCTATATGAGAATTTTAAGTCCTGCAATATCACAACTGGCAAGATTGCGCATGGGGCGCATTGCATATTTTATGCAATATCCCGTGCAGGTGCAGCAGCAGGTGTTCCAAAACCTTATCAGTGCCGCCCAGTATACGGAGTTCGGCAAGCAATACGGCTTTTCAAAGATTTATAAAATAGACGAATACAAGGAAAGGGTGCCCGTTCATACCTACGACACCATTAAACCATATATTCAGCGTACCATGGAAGGACAGCAAAATGTCCTCTGGAATACACCTATTAAATGGTTTGCCAAATCCAGCGGTACTACCGCAGACAAAAGCAAGTTTATTCCTGTTACCATCGAAAGCCTGGATGAATGTCATTATCGTTCCGGCCGTGATGTTATTTCCCTCTATTACAATAATTTCCCCGACTCCGACGTATTTACGGGTAAATCCCTGGTCATTGGCGGAAGCCACCAGGTAAATAAATTATCAGAAAACAGTGATTCCTATTGTGGTGACCTCAGTGCCGTGATGTTGCAGAACATGCCATTCTATGGTAACATGATCCGCACACCGGACCTGGAAATTGCCCTGATGGACGAATGGGAAGAAAAGATAGAACGCATGGCCAATGCAGTGATTCACGAAAACGTGACCTCCATTGCCGGTGTTCCTACCTGGACAATTGTATTGATAAAACGCATCTTTGAATTGACCGGTACAGATAACCTGGCAGATGTATGGCCAAGCCTGGAGCTTTATATGCACGGAGGGGTGAGCTTTACACCTTACCGCGACCAGTTTGCAAAACTGATCCGCAAACCGCTGATGCATTTCCAGGAAACCTACAATGCTTCTGAAGGCTTTTTTGCTGCCCAGGATGTTATCGGTGAAGAAGGACTGCTGTTGTTCCTTAACCACGGCATCTTTTACGAGTTTATGCCGATGGAGGAACTGGGTAAAGAAACCCCACGCACCCTCCAGTTGCAGGAAGTGGAACTGGGTAAAAACTATGCCCTGGTAATCAGTACCAACGGCGGGTTGTGGCGGTACATGGTGGGCGATACCATCCAGTTTGTATCCCTGCTGCCTTACCGTATTAAGATCAGTGGCAGAACAAAATCCTTTATCAATGCTTTTGGTGAAGAAGTGATCGTGGAAAACTCCGATACCGCGGTGGCCCGTGCCTGCGAAGCTACCGGTGCAGTGGTCAACGATTATACCGCGGCCCCGGTGTATTTCAGCGATAACGCCAACGGTGGGCATGAATGGCTGGTAGAATTTGAAGTGGCCCCGGATGATCTGAACCACTTTACCCAGGTACTGGACAGCACATTGAAGTCCATTAATTCAGATTACGAAGCAAAAAGATATAAAGATATCGCCTTGCACATGCCTGTTGTACATGTATTACCAAGAGGTACTTTCTGCGAGTTCCTCAAAAGCAAAGGCAAACTGGGCGGACAACATAAAGTACCAAGATTAAATAACGACCGCGATTACCTGGAAGAAATCCTGAAATATGCGGCGAGTATGAACGCTTAAAACCTATCAACTATAACATGAAATTACTGGAGAACAAAGTAGCGATTGTAACAGGCGCCAGCCGCGGTATCGGTGAAGCGATTGCATTAAAATTTGCAGCACAGGGAGCTAACGTAGCCTTCACCTACGTAAGCTCAGACGAAAAAGCCAGAATACTGGAAGAAAAGCTCCGGGCTTTAGGCGTACAGGCAAAAGCATATAAGTCAAACGCCGGTGTATTTGAAGAGTGTGAAGCGTTGGTAACAGATGTATTGAAAGAATTCGGTAAAATTGATATCTGCGTAAACAATGCCGGTATTTCCAAAGATAACCTCCTGCTGCGCATGAGCCCTGATCAGTGGGATGATGTGATGAACATCAACCTGAAAAGCGTGTATAACATGACCAAACATGTGATACGCCCTATGATGAAGGCCAAGAGCGGCAGTATCATTAATATGAGTTCCGTAATCGGTATTATGGGCAATGCAGGCCAGAGCAGTTATGCTGCCTCCAAGGCTGGTATTATCGGGTTTACAAAATCTATAGCCCAGGAAATGGGTAGCCGTAATATCCGCTGCAATGCAGTGGCACCGGGCTTTGTAGAAACAGATATGACCAGCTACCTGAAAGAAGGGGATAGCGCAGGCAACTACATTCAGCAGATTCCCCTGGGCCGTTTTGGTACCCCGGAAGATATTGCCAACGTATGCCTGTTCCTGGCTTCAGACTTGGGCGGGTATGTAACCGGGCAAACCATCAGTACCTGTGGTGGTTTATGTATGTAATTTTTTTAAGGGAGATAGAAAAACGCGGGTGATTCATCCGCGTTTTTTATTTTAATACCAACTTGTCGTATCTTTTCGCGGGCAGCAGGTAATTGTGCTGCATGCATTTGTAAGTGAACAATGTGCACGATGTTAAAGGGCAATAAAAACAGCCCGCTTATATCGCGAAAGGAGTCCGCATTTTGGAGGAGGAACGTAAAAATATTAACCATAGCCTGCTGCCGGCTTTTGAATCATTATTCAAAAGCTATTATCCTGCGCTTTGTACTTTCGCATACGATTTCGTAAACCGCCATGACTTAGCAGAAGAAATTGTGCAGGATACTTTTATGAAGATATGGGAGAGATACGGGGAACTGGATATCCAGGTTTCCGAAAAAGCATACCTGTACCGCTCCGTACAAAATAACTGTCTCAACTTTATAAAGCAGGATAAAATCAGGACCCGTTACGGCGGCGAGCTGCTGGAACAGCTTGAATCCCGCATATCTATCTTTGGCATGCCTGCTGCACCCTCTCCGGTGGAAACGCTCCTGCACTCCGAACTGGAGCTATTGGCTGAAAAGGCCATCCGCAAGTTACCACCACAATGCCAGGACATATTCCGCCTCAGCCGCTTTGAGCAACTGAGCTATCCCGAAATTTCCCGCCACCTGGGCATTTCCATCAATACCGTAAAAACACAGATGACCCGCGCCCTGCAAAGGTTGCGTGATGAACTCCTCCCTTTATTGAAATAACCCGTTAAGAAAATAATATTTTTTTTCTTGTCTTGTCACCCTGTTAATCATGATAAGTTGTCTTAGTAGCTGTTTAACGAACTATGGGGCTTAATTATTCACAAGTGCAGATGGACGACCTGATTGCATGTTTCTTGTCTGGCAATACAACACTGGAAGAGCAAAAGATACTGGAAGACTGGATCTCAGCAGATGCCGGTAACCGGATTTATTTCCTGCAACTGCGGGATGCCTGGCTGGCTGCGGCACAGCCAGGGCAGTATGATGCTGTTGCCGGCTGGAATGAGGTGTTGCGGCAGGGTGCCATTGCTCCCATGAAACCGGTGGCCGGGTGGAAACGTTACCTGCGGATAGCCGCGTCTTTTACCCTGCCATTCATGATAGGCGGCGGCGTTGTATTTGCCTGGTTTTCTCTTGGTAAGCAAGCAGATAGCCAGGGAATGGTAACCGTAACCAGCCCAAAAGGAGCCACTACAAAAATAGCCTTGGCTGATGGTACGGAAGTATGGCTGAACGCAGGCAGCAAACTGCAATATGCGTCGTCTTACAATACACAGCGCCGCGAAGTAAAGCTGGAAGGCGAAGCCTTTTTTAAAGTGCATACCAATCCGCAAAAGCCGTTCACCGTCAATGCAGCTGACTTGCAAATTCTTGCGCTGGGTACATCTTTCAACGTAAAAGCCTACCCGGAAGATAAAACTGTGGTGACCACATTGGTAGAGGGAGAAGTGAAAATCGATGGTAGCAAAACAGCCAGTCCATTCCGGATGATGCTGAAACCGCGCCAGCATGTGGTGTATAAAAAACCGGTAGCAGACAAGAAAAATGAGCCGGTCAAAGTATCGGCCCAGGACCCCGGCAACAAACCGGTGGAAAGTAAGGAAGTAAACGATACAGAAATATATACCGCGTGGAAAGACGGCAACTGGATAGTAACCGCCCAAACCATGGAGGAACTGGCCATCACTATGCAACGCCGGTTTAATGTAAAAGTGATCTTTAAAGATGAGGAATTGAAAACTTACCGTTTCAGTGGCACTTTCCGCCAGGAAACACTGGAACAGGTCCTGAATATTCTGAAACTGACAGCACCATTGCGCTATACAATTGATAGTGGCGTAGTTACTGTAGAACTGGACAAAGTACTGAAAGAGAAATATGCCAATGCTCTACGAACCGGTAAATAGCCGGGAGGCACTGCATAATCATTTTTAAACCTGTAAAACAACATTCATGTAAGAAGTGAACAGCTGAAAAAAAATTGGGGTAATGCGACTTACCCCAATCCAACGAAAATCACATGTTGGTGAATGGCCTTTGCGACGGGCCGTCACCGTAAATATTCGTTTAACTAAAATCTATACAAGTTTATGAAATCCACTGCACACTTGGCGGCATTTCTTTGCCCCAGGCGAAAATTATTGCTAATGATGAAAATGACGGGGCTGCTGATTTTCGGAGGTATTCTACAGGTATCTGCTACTGCGTATGCGCAGGAAAAGATCAGCGAGCTACATGCTGAAAATAAAAGCGTAAGAGAAGTTTTCAAGTTGATTGAAAACAAAAGCAATTATCGCTTTTTCTACAATGAAAATTTTGCCGACCTGAATAAGTCGGTAAGCATTGATGTAAAAAATAAGCCAATAAATGATGTACTGGGCATCCTCTTTTCCAGATCCAACGTTACTTACCAGGTGCTGGAAAATAACCTGGTGGTGATCACGCCTGTGCGTACGGCAGCTGTGACAGTAACCGGAAGGATTACCGATGCTGCCTCTCACGATCCTTTACCGGGTGTAACCGTAGCGGTAGAAGGTACCAGTATAGGTAGTGTTACCGATGCCAATGGTAAATATACTTTGCAGGCGCCCTCAGAAAGCAGCATACTGGTGTTTTCCTATATCGGCTATATACCGCAGAAAGTGGCCGTGGGCGGTCGTTCTGAGATCAGTATCCAATTGGAAGCCGATACTAAAAAACTGGAAGAAGTAGTGGTAATGGGTTATACCACCACTACCACAAAAAATCTGACCGGTGCGGCCCAGGCAGTAAGTGCTGCCAAGCTGAAAGATGTACAGGCTACCAGTGTGGACAAGATGTTGCAGGGTAAAGTGAGTGGCGTATTTGTTGGTAACAGCTCCGGTGATCCGTCTGCTGCTCCGGTGGTACGTATCCGTGGTAATGGAACGCTTACTGCCGGCAATTCTCCGTTGGTGGTCGTAGATGGTATCATCGGCGGATTACCGAATCCCAGCGATATTGAAAGTGTGACCATCCTGAAAGATGCGGCTGCCACTACGTTGTATGGCGCACGTGCGGCAAATGGCGTAATGGTGATCACCACCAAAAGAGGGAAAGCAGGTAAAACACAGGTAAACTTCCGTACCAATATAGGAACCGCAACATTAAATACCGGCCGCTTTCACCTGATGAATGGTACCGGTCTTTATGACCTGCAAACTGCTGCCGGTAGAGAACTGGACCCGGCACTCCGGAATATCAATACCAACTGGCAGCAACTGGCATTCCAAAATGCATCTAACCAGAACTATGAACTATCCGCCAGCGGAGGTAATGAAAAAACAAAGTTCTACCTGGGAGGTAATTATTATAAAGAAGATGGTATCCTGAAAGGTACAGGAGTAGAGCGTTTCAGCGCAAGATTGAATATTGACCACAACATCACGGACAAATTACGTATCAGTGCAAACCTCGCAGGGGTGCAAACTACCGACCATGATAACTCAAACGGATCATTGTATCAATACTATACCAACCTGCCATGGGATAACCCTTATGATGCACAGGGAAACCCGGTAAATCCGATAAACGCAGCGAAGTGGTACGGCAGGGATATGACCAACTTCCTGTATGATCAACAGTATAATTACATCAATCATAAGCGGCAGTCTGTTGAGGCATTATTCAAACTGGAATATGATATCACAAAATGGTTGTCCTTCAGCACTACCAACCGCGCGCAGTACTACCATGACCGGGAAGAAAGCAATGGAGATGTAAGAACAGCAGCCGGTTCTGATGACCGCGGAAATCTTTACAATTATTACCAGGATACATCGGCTTACATTAGTTCCAACCTGTTAAAGGCAAGATATACGGTCAACAAAGTGCATAACATCGACGGGTTGGTGGGGGCTGAATTTCAGCAGGTAAACCTGAATGATCTCAATGCAAAAGGTAAAGGGATCTTACAGGGAAAAGATGTGCTGGATGCAGCTTCTTCTCCCATGAGCATTGGTGGCAGCAAAACAGACCGCGCTTTCAATTCTTACTTTATACAGGCTAACTATAACTATAATTACAAGTACTACTTTACCTCTTCCTTCAGGAGGGATGGTTCTTCCAAATTTGGTGCAAACAGGCAGTATGGCAACTTCTATGCGTTTGGTGCATCGTGGGCTGTTTCGGAAGAAAATTTTATCAAAGAGATAAAAGCAATTACCAACCTGAAGATAAGGGCCAGCTATGGTACTACCGGTAATGCGGAAATCGGCGATTATACTTCTATTGGCGCGTATGCCATCAATACACAGTATAATGGTTTTCCCGGCGCTTACCAGAGCATTTACAATGTGCCGGACCTGTCTTGGGAAAAGGCGTATAACACCAATATCGGTTTCGATCTGGGATTATTTGACCGTATTAATCTGACCGTAGATCTTTATCAGAAGGACAGCAAAGACCTGCTGTTTAATGTGCCGCTGCCCGGAACTGCCGGCTACAACTATATCCCGCAGAACATTGGCAGTGTGCGTAACAAGGGTATTGAAATCAACCTGAGTACAGATAACCTGGTAGGTGAATTTAAATGGAGTACCGATTTTAATATCGGCTTCAATAAAAACTCCGTGATGGATTTGTATGGTGGAAAAAATGAGATCACAGACCCGCTCAGCAGTTACTTCATCCTGGAAAAAGGACAGGACATGCGCAGCTTTTATATGCGCAAATGGGCCGGTGTGGACCCTGCAAACGGAGATCCTTTGTGGGAAAAAGTAACCAGGGACGCTGATGGTAAAATAACAGCACGTACTACCACCAATAATTACAACGAAGCATCTTTGCAGATTGTAGGTTCCGCTACGCCGAAATTCTTTGGCGGTATGCGCAACGTATGGTCATACAAGGGATTTCAGCTGAGTGCTTTCCTCGCTTTTGTTTCCGGTAATGATGTGTACAACAGTACACGTGAACTGATGGATAACGATGGCGCCTACTACACTTACAACATGATGGAGCTGGATAAACAATGGAGCCGCTGGGAAAAACCGGGCGACAATACTACACATCCAAAATATGTGATCAAGGGTAATAAGAATGCGCATAAACCATCTTCCCGTTTTCTTGAAGATGGTAGCTACCTGCGTTTAAGGAATGTAAACCTGAGCTATGCACTACCAAAGCAATGGCTGGACCGTGTACATGTGGGCAATGCAAGGATTTCTGTTGGCGGCGACAACCTGTGGACCGCTACTAAATTTGCCGGTATAGATCCGGAAGTTGATGACCGGGGTATCAACGGAACCAAGTATCCGTACAGTACAAAATGGTTTGCCGGTCTTGAAATCAATTTTTAACAGGTGCTAAAAAAGAAATTATCATGAAGCATATTTCAAAATATTTTGCGGGGCTTTCGCTGGTATTACTGGCAACGTCCTGTTCACTGAAGAAAGAACCGTACAGTGCAATTCCCGATGACGGCATCCTGAAAGATGAAACAAAGTGGCCTGCTGCCACTACCGGTAACTATGCATTGCTGAAAGAAGAAAATTTTACCCGCAACTATTTCCAGATGGGGGAGTTCCCCAGTGATGATATTGCGTTGAGCGGGGCTACCACAGATCCGTTGTTCTACTCTTATACTTACGGTCATCTGACCAACCAGGCTAATACCGGCCAGTTATGGCGGATGGGTTACAAAGCCATTAATGGCTGCAACAGGTTGCTGGAAGTGATGCCGGAAGGTACTTCTCCCGCTGTCAATGAAATGATAGGAGAGAACCTCTTTATCCGTGCTTTCGTTCACTTCAGTTTAGTACGCACATTTGGCCGGCCGTATGCGCAGAATCCTGAAACCAACCTGGGCGTTCCGCTTGTTACAAAATTCGATGTAACGGCCATGCCTAAACGCAATACGGTAAAAGAAGTATATGCACAGGTTGTAGCTGACCTGAGCCGTGCAAAAGACCTGATGGATAATACCAATACAAACAGTTATGCCACTAAGAATGCGGCCATGGCGTTGCTGGCAAGAACTTACCTCTACATGGGCAGAAACGACTCCGCCCGGATCTATGCAGACTCCGTGATCAACTCCGGTAACTACAGCCTTGTAAGCACTTCCGACCTGCCGGGCTACTTCCTTAAAAGCAATGAAGGCAATAAGGAAACAATATTTGCGATTCACCACACGCTGCAGGATGACAGAACCTGGAGCTCCATTGGGTCTATGTATTATATGTCTCCCGGCGGTATGGGCTATGGCGAAATATATGCTTCCGGTTCTTACCGTGCACTGTTGGACAAATACCCGCAGGATGCCAGGCATGGCTTTATCCAGGCAGTGTATGTGAAAGATCAGAATGGTAAAGATTCACTGGATGCAGGCGGTAAAAAGATAGTGGATAACCGTAATGATGTGCCTAAATGGTACATCCTGAAATACTCCAACCAGGATAACGTGCCCACCCTCAGCTCCCCGGTAGTACTGCGTTTGGCGGAAATGTACCTGATCAGGGCAGAAGCCAATGCAAAGCTGGGAAACAACCCGGCAGCGATTGATGATGTGAATATTATCCGGAAAAGAGCGGGGTTAAGCGGAACAGCACTGTTTACAACCGGCGACCTGAAAGGCTATGCCTCCGTACTGGATGTAGTACTGGATGAAGCCCGCCTGGAACTGGCATTTGAAACACACCGCGTATTCGACATTTTCCGTAACAACAGGAACCTGGTAAGAGATTATGAAGGCGTACAAACAGACCATCCGCAAACGGTTAAATATACAGACCCAAGGGTCGTACACTTTATTCCTGAGTCGGAAATACTCCTTGATCCAAATCTTGAACAAAACCCGATCTGATAAACCTATCGTGAAAAGCCTCGTATAACGGGGCTTTTCCATTTATAAAAAAATCAGGAAAGAAACGGCTTACTACGTAATTTCAGTATCCGGGAATAATTTTAAAACCTTTTCATGTATCAGATGAACCACTATGCCCGCATTGCGCGGAAAGGGCTGCTGCTGGCAGGGCTTACACTCAGCCTGCCAGTCGCCATTATGGCGCAGCAGGTGAAGTATACAGCCGGCAGCAATAGCTGGGATGCGGATTCCCTCGGTAACCACCGGGCTGTAGTAACTTTTAACGGCACCGCCAAAGTAGCCCGCGTAATCATCCCCTGGCGCCGGCGTGATGAACACCCGGAATTAAAACGCATCATTATCCAGGATGCACAAACACAAAAAAAGATCGACAATATAAAAACGTTGGTGCTTAACCGTGAGTTGGGGGATATTTGTTTTGAGCCTGTTTCGGGAAAAGGCAATTACTATATTTATTATCTGCCGTATAAAAATGAAGGGAGATCCAACTACCCCAAAGGCGTATACCTAGCGCCGGAACAAACAGCCGGTAACAACTGGCTGCAAACTGTTTCCACTGCCATAAAACCCAATGCCACCCTGCGGGAACTGCAAGCCATCGACACTTTTAATACGTTCTATCCCATGGAAGTGATAGCCACTGCGGCAGAGAAAAGCCGGCTATTGCTGCAACATCCGGGTGCAGGATACCTTGTGTTTCCGGAAGACAGACAATTTTCCATTAAAATGACCGATGACCTGCCACAACGCTGGATACAGAAGGGGCCATCACAGGCATTTACAGGGCATGTGGACAAAGGAGAATATTATGCTTTCCAGTTAGGGATCTATGCATTGAAAAACCTGAAAGCGGTGAAAATATCTTTCACAGATCTTAAAACAACAGACGGTAAATCCATACCGGCAGCACAATTGAACTGTATTAATACCACCGGTACCACTTACGATGCACAACCATTTACCAACAGGGTAGATGTGGCTGCACACAAAGTACAGGCCATGTGGTGTGGTATTGATGTGCCGGAAGCTGCTGTGCCGGGCGTTTACAAAGGTATTGCTACCATCCGTCCGGAAGGGATGCCTGCTATGCCGGTCAGACTTACACTAACGGTAACGAATAAACGGGCAGAAAACAGCGGCTTCAATGAGCCGTGGAAACAAACCCGTCTTAAATGGCTGAACTCTACGCTGGCACAGGATAATGCAGTGATAGCGCCCTATACGCCACTGGAAATGAAAGACAGCGTAATCAGTTTACTGGGTCGTAAAGTAGGAATTAATAAAGATGGTTTCCCTGCACAGATCCAGACGTTCTTTACCCCTGAAATGACCTCCCTGTCTGCTCAGGCAAAGAACCTGTTTACAGAACCGGTGCATTTCCATTTTATTTCCGCTATCGATGGCAAAGACCTCAAATGGCAAAGCAATGGCTGGCAGATAACAGCCAAAGATCCCGGGAAGATAAGCTGGAAAGCCACCAACACGACTACCGGTTTGCAGATGGAAGTAAACGCCTCCCTTGAATTTGATGGCTTCCTGGACTACACCGTGAAAGTAACCGCCTTGCAGGAAATAGCCCTGAAAGACATTGCCATGCACCTGCCGCTCGAGAAAGGCGCCGCAAAGTATATGATGGGGCTTCATCAGAAAGGGGGCCTGCGCCCTGAAAAAGTGGACTGGAAATGGGATGTGCAAAATAAAAACCAGGATGGCGCCTGGATCGGTGATGTGAATGCCGGCTTACAATTTACCCTCCGGGATGAACATTATGTGCGCCCGCTGAATACAAACTTCTACCTGCAAAAACCTTTACTGCTCCCTGTTTCATGGGGCAATGGCCATAAAGGGGGTATCACAATCGGAGAGAAAGGCAAGGCAATACTGGTAAACAACTACAGTGGTGAAAGAACGATGCACAAGGGAGATACGCTCTACTATAACTTCCACCTGATCATCACGCCATTCCATCCTATCAATACTGATTTTCAGTGGAGCACCCGCTTCTATCATAAATATAATAACCTGGATACCATCAAGGCTACGGGTGCTACCGTCGTGAATATCCATCACGGCAATGAAATCAATCCCTGGATAAATTACCCCTTTATTGAATGGAAGAAAATGAAGGACTATATTGACGCTGCCCACAGCAAAGGATTGAAAGTAAAGATCTACAATACAGTAAGAGAGCTTTCCAATCATGCCTGGGAAACGTTTCCATTGCGCAGCCTGGGCCATGAAGTATACAGCCCCGGTAAAGGTGGTGGCTTCTCCTGGTTGCAGGAGCATATTGCAAACGACTACATTGCCGCCTGGTTTGTACCTGAATTTAAAGATGCTGCTATCATCAACAGTGGTATGAACCGCTGGCACAATTACTATGTGGAAGGCATGAACTGGCTGGTGCAAAATGTTGGTATAGATGGTATCTACCTGGATGATGTGGCATTTGACCGCGTAACCATGAAGCGCATCAAACGGGTGCTTACACAGGATGGACATCCGGGTATCATCGACCTTCATTCAGCCAATCAGTATAATAAAACGGATGGATTTATAAACAGCGCCATGTTATACATGGAGCATTTTCCATACCTGAACCGCCTTTGGTTCGGTGAGTATTTCGATTACGAAAACAATACACCTGATTTCTTTCTCACCGAAGTGAGTGGTATTCCGTTTGGTCTGATGGGCGAAATGTTGCAGGATGGTGGTAATCAGTGGCGCGGGATGGTGTACGGTATGACCAACCGTATGCCCTGGACAGAGAACGCAGATCCACGTCCTATCTGGAAAGTATGGGATGATTTTGGCATGCAGGGCACTGAAATGATCGGCTATTGGGTGGATAACAATCCTGTTAAAACCGGCAACCCACTCGTTCCCGCTACCATCTATAAAAAAGAAGGCGCGGTACTCATATCCCTTGCCAGTTGGGCAAAAGAAGATACGACCATTAAACTGAGCATCGACTGGAAAGCGTTGGGTATTGATCCGGCTAAAGCGGTTATAACGGCGCCGGACATACGTAATTTTCAGCAAGGCCGCACATTTGATAAAGATGCAGCTATACCTGTAGCAAAGAATAAAGGATGGCTACTTGTCATAGACCAAGACCAGGATTAGCAGGAATTAAAAAAGATTAGCCGGATGGGTGTTTTGTTGAAAATAAGTTCGGTAGAACAGCAACATAACACCCATCCGGCTAATCTTTTTTAATTCCTTTCAATCCTGGTCCCGGCTATTCCCACCCTGAACGTTTCCACACATTTCCTGTCCTGGAGGGTTACATACACTGTTTTTCCGTCTTTATCCCCGAAGGTGAGGTTGCTGCATTCCTTTCCTTTTAAGGGTATCTCGCGGATCAGTTTGCCTTTGGGAGAGAGTACTGCAATAGTGCCTTTACCCCAGCGGGCAATGTAGAGATTACCGGCTTTATCGCATTTCATGCCATCAAATCCGAAGTCGGGGAAGGTAGCAAAAAGGGTTTTGTGAGAGATGTTACCGGCGTTGTCTACATCGTATTTCCAGATGTTGCGCTGTACGCTTTCATTTACGTACAGTGTTTTTTCATCGGGGCTTAGTTCTATGCCATTGGTTGTGCCCATGCCAGTTTCCAGTAGTACCGGTTTTCTATTGGCGTCTATACGCCAGAGTTGTCCGGTGCTTTTGGCCCAGTTGGGATCGGAGGCGTAGATCTGATCTTTTTTATTGATGCAGAGATCATTGGGTTGGTTAAACTTGTCGGAATGCGCGTATACACTGATCTTTTTAGTTTTCATGTCTACCATCAGCACATTATGTCCTTTGAAATCGGGCAGGAACATATTGCCTTTGCTGTTGAAGTGGACACCGTTGGCAACGCTGCTATCGGGGAGGGAAACAAATATTTCACCGGCGCCTGTGCGGGTATTTATCTTTCCTATCGTACCATCCTGTTTAAAATTCACTACATAAAAATTGCCGGCCTTGTCAAAGTTGGGTCCTTCTATATTGACGGAGAACATATTTTCTTTGGTCAGATCCCTGGCTTCATAAAGTGCGGCGGAAGCGGGGTGTTGTGCCAGGGCTTGCACACCGTATCCGGTCATCATTGCCAACAGGTATATGTGTTTTTTCATGGTCATGAATATTTTAGGAAGATAAAGTAAAGAAGAAATACTGATTTTTTTCAGGGTATATGATGGAATGAAATTATCAAGAAATAATTGGCTGACAGAAGCATTCTGCGGACTGTCAACTAATTTCTTAAATTTGCGGCCATGATTCATGTTTCGGAGTTTAAAGATCTGGCGCAACTCACTATTCATAAGGTGGGAAATTCATCGAACGAGGAGCCGCTCCTTTGTTCGAAAGCGCCGTTGCAGCTGGGGGACGAAACAATCAGCCAGTTGTTGATCACTTATTTTATACAGCCATTTACGAATGCGGCGGAATATTTCAGGTTTTGTCATGATGCAGACCTGCAGTTGAATGAAATTTTTCAATATTGTCGGCGTATATTTAGTGACAAGGGTGAATTCCAGGAGCAGTCAGTGAACATTGCAAAGCATCTTTATAAACATTCTACCCACCCTAAAATTAAAGGCGGAGAACTTTATATAGCCTATTTTAGCAAGTGTCAGGCAGATGGAGAAGATGTAGAAGCGATCGGCATCTTTAAATCTGAAAACCGGGATACCTATTTGAAAGTATTTCTGGATGATGATAATTACCAGGTAAATTATGAAGATGGGATTAATATTAATAAATTAGACAAAGGTTGTCTGGTTTTTAATACGGAAGAAGAGGAGGGCTATAAAGTGAGTATTGTTGACAGTATCAGCAAACAAACAGAGGCCGTGTATTGGAAAGATGCATTTTTACAGGTGCAACGCCGGGAAGATAGTTACCATCAGACAGAAACAGCGGTGAACATGTGCAAGCAGTTCATTCACAATAAGCTGCCAACCGAATATGAAATGAATCGTGTGGATCAGGTAGATCTGTTAAATAAATCAGCCGCGTACTTTAAAGAAAAAGAACAATTCCAGTTAGACGATTTTGCAAAAGAAGTATTGGGGAATCCTGACGCCATCGCCTCTTTTAAAGAGTATCGGAACGAATACCAGCAGGAGTTTCAACAGGAAATTCCCGATGAATTTGATATCTCTGCACCAGCAGTGAAGAAGCAGCAAAAGGTATTCAAAAGTATTCTGAAGCTGGACCGTAATTTTCATGTTTATATTCATGGCAACCGCGAAATGATTGAACGCGGGTACGATGAAGCGACCAATATGCACTATTATAAGCTGTTGTTTGAAAACGAAACATAAGGCAGTTTATTAGTCATGGGGTGTCCGTGTTGTTGATTGGTGAGGGAGATAATGAAACCGTAATTTTTAAGATTTTTCTCATAAGCAAAAACCAATTATTAACAAAGGCTGCCTCATCTGGGCGGCCTTTTCTTTTATACATCATTAAAACAAAAAAGACAACCATGGCGGTTGTCTTTTTTGTTTCAGTTATTTGTTGGTATTGTTATTCGGATTATTGGGATTGTTGGGTCTTGGCTTATTCCTGGGTGGGCGGCGATCCTGTTTTGGTGCGCCTCCTTGTCCGGCTTGTTGCTGACCTGGTTGTCCCGGGTTTTGTTGGGATTTAGGTCCTTCCTGGCGTGGCTGCTGTTCGCGGCCCTGCCGGGGTTGCCCTCCCTGGCCTTGTCTGGGTTGTCCACCCTGATTTTGCCTGGATTGTCCACCCTGGTTTTGTCTTTGGGAACGTCCTTCCTGTTTAGGTTTACGTTCCTGTTGCTGGCGGTTATCCGGGCGCTGGCCTGCTTTAGGTTCGGCCTTTTCTTGTTCGCTCCTGGGTCCTGCCGGTTGTTTCTGTTCGCCGGTTTTCTGTTGTTTCTGCCTGTTGTCTTTATCCTTCTGTTTGCGTTTCTGCGCAGTTTTTTCCAATGATTTCAGACTGATTTGTCCTACTACATCGGCAAAACCGAGATCTGTTTCCTTTGGTTTGGCAGTGAGTACTTCCACCGGTTTGAGGTCATCAGGTTTAATACCCTGCCTGTTGAGCAGACGTATTTCCTTGGCCCTGGTAATGGTGAGCGGATACTGTTTGTTACTGCCTTCGTAGGAATACCACATGAGGCTTTTGAAGATATCCCTTTTCTGCAGGTTTGCAACACCACCAGCGGTTTCGATGCAGTCTGCATCATCGGGAAATTCTTTCAGGGCATCGAGATAGGTATCCAGCTCGTAGTTAAGGCAGCATTTCAAACGACCGCATTGTCCGGATAACTTGGCCTGATTGATAGACAGGTTCTGGTACCGGGCAGCGGTAGTGTTCACGCTTTTGAAATCAGACAGCCACGTGGAGCAACATAACTCCCTGCCGCAACTGCCGATGCCACCTACTTTCCCGGCTTCCTGGCGTGCACCTATCTGGCGCATCTCCACTTTGGCCCTGAATTCGGAGGCATAAACTTTAATTAGTTCGCGGAAATCCACGCGATCATCTGCTGTGTAGAAGAAAGTGGCTTTACGGCCATCGGCCTGTATTTCCACTTCTGCGAGCTTCATTTCCAGTCCGAGGTTGCGCGCAAGGGCTCTGGATTTAATCAGGGCTTCTTTCTCGCGGGACTTGTTATCGCTCATTCTTTGCAGGTCGTCGTTACTTGAACGACGTAAAACTTTTTTTACTTCGGGGGTATCTTCAGCGCGCCTTTTCTTCATTTGAAGTTTTACCAGTTCGCCGGTGAGGCTTACTGTTCCAACGTCGAAGCCACTAACTCCTTCTACTGTAACCATTTCTCCTTTATCCAGGAGCTGCTTGGTAACATTGCGGTAAAAGTCTTTACGGCTACCATTGTTAAAACTTACTTCTATAATGTCAAATGGTGCTAAGCTATCGCCAAGGGGAATATTGGACAGCCAATCAAATACATTGAGTCTGTTACAACCTCCAGTGCTGCATCCTCCATTACTCTTACATCCTGACGGCTTTCCATCCCCACCCGTACCACATCCGGCACAAGCCATATTATTAATTAGTTTAAATTTTATAAATAAGCATTTCAGGTAATTCCAGTCCTTCAAAATACGTTTTTCCTTTCAGAAAAACAAAAAGGCCCAAGCACCAAAGGTAAGGAAATTGAGGGGATTCACGACGGACGGTGCCGTCGTTGTTACATTACAGGTAAAGGTTTCTTTTTGAATATATATTGTAGCTTGATGGACAGGGCATGAAAAAGCAGTTTCGCATTAGCATTGCGTTCAATATAGTAACAGGCGTTGTTCAGCACCTCCACTATTTGTTCTGTTTGCTCAAGATTGGCCAGTTTGGTGAGCTTTGCGGCAAAGTCCATTTCCTCTTCAGAAAAGGCCAGCTGGCTTTTATCCAGGTATTTTAAACGCAGGGAATGTTCCAGCAGGTTGATGAAGTACCGGAGGAATTGTTTCTGGTTCTCACGGCCTGTTTTGGCACTGGAGATGCCTTCTATCCATTCCTGGAGAGCTACCCGGTTGCCGGTAAACAGGTAGTTGAGCCAGTTACGCAGCAGTTCATGGTAATCATCATCGGAATGCTGCAACAGGTAGATCGCTTCGCGGTAATTGCCCGCTGTAATGGTGGCTATCTGTTGTGCTTTGGCAGGGGGTACCTTGCCTCTTTCGATGAGTGCTTTTATCATGTCGTCCTTTGCCAGCGGATTTATTTTGATGAGATGTGTGCGCGAAAGAATAGTTGCCAGGATCTGCTCCTGGTTTTCAGCGATCAGTATGAAGAGGGTGTTTTGCGGTGGTTCTTCGATGAGCTTTAACAGCCGGTTGCCTTCATTGCCCAGGTATTCAGGCATCCACATCAGCAGGATCTTATAGCCGCTTTCAAAACTTTTGAGGTTCAGTTTACGGATAATGTCCTGGCATTCTGTAGCCGTGATATTGCCTTGTTTGTTTTCTGCGCCAATGAATTGCAGCCAGTCGTAAGCATTACCGTAGGGGTTTTGATTTACAAACTCGCGCCACTCGGCAATATAGTCGGTGCTTACCGGCTTGTCACCTGTTTTCCGCGGTACTACCGGGAATGAATAGTGAATATCCGGATGAATGCACTGCGATGTTTTCAGGCAGGCGGAGCATTTACCACAGGCGCCTTCGGATTGTTTGTTGTCACAAACCAGGTACTGGGTAAAGGCCAGGCCAAGCGGGAGGCCACCGGCTCCTTCAGGGGCCAGTAATATCATGGCATGACTAAGCCGGTTCTGTTGCACGGATTGCATCAGTTGTTGCTGCACATCCACTTGTCCTATGATATCTGAAAAAAGCATGGGCGCAAGATAATGAAAAGGGGCTAATCAGTAATTATGGTAATGATACATAACAGGCATGTTCAAAAATACCGCTTCCGGTAATAGTGCGGCTGTTGGCTGCAAAATAAAACCGGCCGGAAACAGTTTTATTGGCGGTGTTGATTTTTGTAATGATCACACAGGAAGTATCTGTAGTAAAATAAGTGTAATCAAGGCTGTTTTTTTCAGCAGCTACTACGAGTCCTCCCTGTAGGTTTGCCGCTTTGGAATAGTAGTAGTCTTTGAGATGAAAGGTGTCATCCGCCAGCTGCGCGCCGGTATATATGCCGTCGGTTACATTAATGATCACCTTGAGGCTGTCGGAAACGGCTTCGAGGCTCAGGTATTTATGGCCGCCAGTATCCGTTTTCTGCCGGAAGATGGTATTGGCTATGAGGTTCAGGGCATGGGTATTGTTTCCCAGTGTGGCTGTCATAGACATTTCAGGACAGGATAATTCCGGGGTGTCAATGTTGCCCTGACAAGCATAACATAGCAGGACAATAAAGGCAAGGGCTGGTAAGAGCCGTGTTTTTTTAGGCGCGGTAGAGCGATTTTTCATGTATATGATCCACTTTGTGTAAAATGACAGCATCCGGCTAACGTGTACGCTTATACGTATACGCAGGTATATTCTTATCTTATTTTCTTACACTCCGTTGGCAAAGGTTGGGGCAGGACAAATGACCGGGTTATTTTTCGATAGCAGCAATTACTTCCGGAGACTCAGGTTGAGTTTTGGGAGAGAATACTGCCACGAGATTACCCTTTTCGTCCAACAGGTATTTCTGGAAATTCCAGGTAACTTCAGCTGGTTCAAAATGCTTGGCTTTACTTTCAGCCAACAGCCATTTGTAGATGGGGTGTATATCTGCACCCTTTACAGATATTTTTGCGGCCATTGGAAAAGTAACGGCGTATTGTTTGGTGCAGAATGCTTTGATGTCTGCATTACTGCCTGGTTCCTGTGACCCGAAATTGTTGGCCGGGAAACCTATGATAACCAGCTTGCCCTGGTATTTTTTGTATAATTTCTCCAGTCCCTCATATTGGGGTGTGTTGCCACAAAGGGAAGCGGTATTTACAATGAGAATCTTTTTCCCTTTGTATTGGGAGAAATCGATCTTACCTCCGTCCACGGCATCTACTTTAAAATCATATATGTGAGATGCTGCAAAAAACATGACGAGTGAAAGGATGGCTAATTTAAACATATCAGATTATTTGAAAAGAGAACAAGGAACAACTACTGTTGACTGCTATTGTAAAGATAATTATACCCGGCGAGAAAACGGTAACTTTTTAATCAGCTGTAGGCGTAGGCCAGGCAACAAACACTGACGCTGGCGCCAGCCTCTATCAGGGCCTGGCTACAGGCTTCCGTGGTGGCTCCGGTAGTGATCACGTCGTCTATCAGCAAAACATGCCGGCCGGTGAGCAAGGTGCGATCTGCCTTAAAAACATCGGCCACATTCTGCCATCTGCTAACCCTTCCTTTCCGGGTTTGGGTGCCGGTGTATTGTTGCCGGCGCAATGCCTGTAACAGCACCGGGTGACTGGTGATATGTGCGATACCGTTAGCCAGCAGGGCAGCCTGGTTATAGCCACGCTGTTTTTCCTTACGCGGGAAAAGCGGTACCGGCACCAGGTAATCTATTGATGACAGCCAGTTGCTTTCCCGCAGCATATAGCCGGTTTGTTTGCCCAGCCAGGTGGCAATGTCTTTCCGTTGTTTATATTTAAAATGATGTATGAGCTGTTGTAATCCGGAGGACTGGCTATAATAATAAGCCGCTGTTGCATGACTTATTTGTATACGGCCCCGGAAAATATTTGCTACCGGATTTGCCGGATACCGGTGGAATTGTGTGACCGGTAAAGCAGCGTGACAATGGAGACACAGGAGTTCATCTGCCGCAGGCAGGTCTATACCACATACTTCACAGCAATGTGGATAGAATAAATGGATCAGTGGGGATAACAAACTGGTAAACATCGGGTTAGTATTAAGCGGTAGTATTGACAGCCGGTCAGAATAATTGCTGATACACTTCTTCCACTCTTCCTACCAGTACTACTTCGATATTGAATTTAGCGAAATCTATTCCCTTTTTATTGTACCGGGAGATGAATATTTTTTCAAAGCCCAGTTTCTCCGCTTCTGCAATCCGTTGATCGATCCGGTTTACAGCGCGGATCTCTCCACTGAGGCCCACTTCGCCGGCAAAACACATTTTGTTGGGCAGCGCATTGTCTTCATAAGAGGATAACAGGGCGCACAAAACAGCCAGGTCAATAGCAGGATCTTCCACTTTTATACCACCGGCAATATTGAGGAACACATCTTTAACACCAAAGTGGAAGCCGCCGCGTTTTTCCAGTACAGCCAGTAATAACTGCAATCTGCGCAGGTCGAAACCGGTAGCGGTGCGTTGCGGTGTGCCGTATACAGACTGTGTTACCAGTGCCTGTACTTCTACGAGCAAGGGGCGAAGACCTTCCATGGTAGCAGAAATGGCTACGCCACTGAGGAGGTCATCTCTTTGTGATATTAATATTTCTGAAGGGTTGGTAACCTGTCTTAATCCGGTGCCGGTCATCTCATAGATGCCCAATTCGGCGGTAGAGCCAAACCTGTTTTTGATGGTGCGGAGGATGCGATAAGCGTAATGTTGGTCGCCTTCGAACTGTAAAACCGTGTCCACCATGTGTTCCAGCACTTTTGGGCCGGCTATCGAGCCATCTTTCGTAATGTGGCCGATCAGGAAAACGGGCGTGTTACTTTCTTTGGCAAACCGTTGTAATTCCGCAGCTGTTTCGCGGATCTGTGAAACACTTCCCGGAGCAGATTCAATTAATGGTGAGTGTAATGTTTGAATCGAATCTACGATCACCAGTTGTGGCTGTAGTTTTTTTATTTCCTGGAAAATTGTTTGTGTAGATGTTTCAGTGAGCAGATAAAACTGTTCATTGGAATTTTGAATGCGGTCTGCCCGCATTTTTATTTGTTGTTCACTTTCTTCACCACTGATATAAAGTGTTTTGATCTGCTTCAGTTGCAAGGCATTCTGCAGGAAGAGGGTAGACTTTCCTATGCCTGGCTCACCGCCTACGAGTACCAGCGAGCCCGCCACTATACCGCCTCCCAGGACACGGTTCAATTCATTGTCTGGTGTAAGCAACCTTTTTTCTGCGGTGGTTGTTACTTCAGAAAGGTTGATGATTTTATGGGTGCGGGCGGGAGTCGTTTCTTCATTTTTCCAGTCGGGGTGTTTGGAAGGAATGTCTTTCTGAACTCTTTCTTCTACGAAAGTGTTCCATTCACCACAACTCGGACATTTGCCGTTCCATTTTGCAGATTCATATCCACATTGCTGACAAAAAAAAGCAGTTCTTATCTTACTCATAATTTTTAAAAACAGGATGCGTACAAAGTAAGTAGTTTTAAAATTATTGCATGAAAATGTTCGGAGAGAAGGAGTAAAAAATGAAATGGAAAGTACTAAAATGAGAAAAGAGCCAAACGGAAGATTCCGCTGACTCTTTCTACTTACTAACCCATTAAATTCAGCTCTAAATTACAAAATGGGTTCAGAATAAAAAAGTTTATTTAATTGATGTGAATAACTTTTGAGGTATTTTCGTAATGTAACAAAGTGGCTGCCATCGCTTGTTTCAGCCCCTGTTTTGTCCAATATTACTTTCATTGGCAACTCGTAAAATGTTGATAAATAGGGTTGATGTTGATCAAATTTGTATATAAGAAAATTATAATAATATCATTTTTTTTATCTGACAAACAGGCCGCGATTTCATATTTATTTTATTTTTAGCGCCATAATGTCAGTGTTAAATTTCTGAAACAGGGATAACAGGAAGGCTTGTCAGGGATCGCGGTAAATCGGGGGTATGGTGAGATATTTGCACTATAGAAATACTTAATTTTAAATATATGATGACACCAGGGATCATGTTTGTTTCGCTGATTTTTGTGGGGATCAGCATGCTGGTAGGCTACGTTTTGAAACAGAAATTCAAAGCCTACAGTGAAATACCGACCTCTTCCGGTCTGACCGGTAAGCAAATCGCTGAAAAGATGCTCCGGGACAACTATATCACGGATGTACAGGTAGTGTCGTCCGAAGGATTCTTGTCCGATCACTATAACCCGGCTAACAGGACCGTTAACCTGAGCCCGGATGTATATGCAGGCGCCAACGTGGCCGCTGCGGCTGTAGCCGCCCATGAATGCGGGCACGCGGTACAGCACGCTGCTGCCTACCCCTGGCTGGGACTCCGCTCCAAGCTGGTGCCGGCCGTTCAGGTCAGCTCCTCCCTCGTACAATGGGTGTTGTTAGGCGGTATCCTGCTGATAAACACCTTTCCGCAGCTATTGCTGGGGGGTATCATCCTTTTTGCCATCACGACCGTATTCGCGCTTATAACGCTACCGGTTGAGTTTGACGCTTCCCGGCGCGCACTCGCTTGGCTGGATAATAGCCAGATTATGCGGCCACAGGAGCATGATAAAGCCAAAAATGCCCTCTGGTGGGCTGCTATGACCTACGTGGTGGCAGCTCTCGCTTCCCTCGCTGCCCTGTTTCAGTATATCCTGATCTACATGGGAGCCAGGAATAGGAACAGTTAATAAATTTATTTAATATGATAAATCCGTTTCGGCCTGGCGCCGGAACGGATTTTTTTTGCCCCCTGTCTGAAAAAAAATCGCAGATTTTAACATTTTTTTAAGGAAATACTTTAATTTAGTATAAGTGCCCATCCGGAAACCTGGGCCGTACGGAACTTGCTTAGAAGAGAATTGTCAACCATTTAATTTGCTCACTGGGCTTAACCTCCCAATTATTTGAAAAACGGAACCTTTCAGCCCAAAAAACATAGTCTATCGCTTGTCTTGTTTATTCTTCATGATCATTTAAAAACAACACCATGTTTCGATTTTATTCGTGGGTAACCATGCTAATGCTTCTATGCATGTTTTCCTTTGCCCAATCCAAACAAATTACAGGAAAGGTTACAGACGCCAAAGACGGGAATCCCTTGCCCGGTGTAACTGTTAGAGTAAAAGGAACCGCATCCGGCACCATCACCAGTGCGGACGGGTCCTTTAAATTAGCCGTAAATAAAAATGTAAATGCCCTTGTTTTTTCATTTATCGGCTATTCCGACCAGGAAATATCTATCGCTGGTAAAAGTGATATATCCGTATCACTAAGCACCGGTAATAAAGATATTTCGGAAGTAGTGGTCGTGGGTTATGGTACGCAGCTCAAGCGGGAAGTAACCGGTTCCATCTCAAAAATCAACGCCAAAGAAATTGAAGATATCCCGGTAGCCAGCTTTGAATCCGCTATCCAGGGTAAAGCAGCCGGTGTGGTCATTGAATCCGGCAGTGGTAAAGTAGGCCAGGGAATCAAGGTGAGGATCCGCGGTACCTCGTCTATTTCGGCCAGCAGCCAGCCTTTATACATCATTGATGGAATGCCGGTTGAAACCAGCCTGCAGTCAGATGTTAACAATGAAATCACCAACCCGCTGGTAGATATTAATCCGAACGACATTGAATCTGTAGAAATATTGAAAGATGCTGCTGCTACAGCTATCTACGGTGCCCGTGCCTCCAATGGCGTGGTACTGGTAACCACCAAAAAAGGGAAGCTCAATCAGAAAACTGTTTTTAGCCTGGATGTAAATACCGGCTGGTCTACCCCTACTAAAAAACGCGGTTTCCTCAACGCCAAACAATATGTAGACCTGATTGAAGAAGCTGCCGTAAATGATGGAAGGATAGATTTTGCCAACCACGATACACCCAGCTATACCACAGAAGAAGAAGCGATCGCAGATTACAAAAAATCATACGAGGGTATACTGGATGATTACTCACTCGGTACCGACTGGCGTAACCAGGCGGTAAACACCAACTGGGAAAATGAAGTATACCGCAAGTCTGCCAAAACAGATCAGATCAACCTGTCAGCCACCGGCGGTAATGAAAAAACAAGGTTCTTTATCTCCGGATTTTACAACGCACAGGATGCCATCGTCATCAACAATAAATTTACCCGCTATGGCGCCCGCCTGAGCCTGGACCATGCGGCCACCGATAAATTATCAGTGGGCATTAACCTGAGCATAAACCGCTCACAACTGGATCGTATCACCGATGATAATTCATTTTCCACCCCCGGACAGTTGGTTGCACAGATTCCAATTTCGCCGTTGATTGATCCGGAAACCGGAAAATTAAATAACCGAACGCTGTATGACAATGGTCTTTTTGATGCACTTTACGACAGCGATAAACAGATAACTTTCCGTACACTGGGAAATGCTTACGCAAATTATAATTTCCTCCCCTGGTTAAGTTTCCGTTCGGAAGTAGGAACAGATATCCTCAATATGAATGAAGACTATTTTAAAAGTAAACTGTCGCAGGATGGCCAGGGTATTGGTAAAGGACAGTCTATCACTGCGCAGAGCGTTACACTTAATACGAACAACTTTTTTACGATAGCACCGGTGCTTGGTAACGATCATAAATTATCCATGGTATTGGGTATGAGCTATCTGCAAAATGATAACCGGAATTCAAGTATACAAGGAGAAGGATATCCTTCCGATGCGGTGAAAAACCTGTCGGGCGCCACCTCTATTACAACAGGCTCCTCACAGAATTTCAGGTATACTTTCCTGTCTTATTTCTTCAGAGGCAACTATGCCTACAAGGAAAAATACCTGGCCAGTTTCAGTGTAAGAGCGGATGGTTCCTCCCGCTTCGGACCCAATAACAGGTATGGGGTATTTCCCGCAGGATCATTGGGCTGGATGATTTCCAATGAAGATTTCATGAAAGAGTCTCGTGTAATCAGCATGTTGAAACTGAGGGCCAGCGCAGGTTTGACAGGTAACGCAGAAATAGGTGAGAATAAATTTTTATCGCTTTATAGTATTACCAATTATCCTGACCTGCCAGGTTTCCAACCATTCCAGCTGGGTAACCCCGATCTGAAATGGGAAAAAACTTTTCAGACAGATGCCGGTCTGGAATTTGGGTTCCTCGATAACCGGATCTCCGGTGAAGTAGATGTATACAAAAAGAAAACAACAGACCTGTTGCTGGATGTAAACATTCCGCTTTCTACCGGTTATGGTATCATTACGCGCAACCTGGGAAAGATGGAAAATAAAGGAATAGAATTTTCACTGACAACCCGTAACCTCGAAGGTGATTTTAAATGGTCAACAATCTTCAACATAGGGTTTAATAAAAACAAAATTACGAGCCTCGACGGACAGGTAATTAAAAGTGGCGTACAACAGGCCGTAGAAGGAGAAGCCATCGGATCATTCTATCTGCCTAAATTCCTGGGTGCAGATCCCGAAACCGGCGATGCGCTTTTCCAGGATTCGCTGGGTAAGTCTACCACTGCTTTCAGCAGGGCGCCTAATATGGTAGTAGGTAATTCCAATCCTGATTTTACAGGTGGATTTACCAATAACTTTTCTTACAAAGGATTTGACCTGAGTGTATTCTTCACATTTGTACATGGCAACAGCATCTTCAACCAGGCCGGTATTTACCAGACCACTGGTTTTAGTAACGGCCTCGATAACCAGACGCTGGATATCATGAACAGGTGGCAGAAGAAGGGTGATATCACAAATGTGCCGCGCGTGAGCCTGAGTTATCCAACCGGCTACCAGGCTACTTCCCGCTACATCTATGATGGCTCTTATATGAGACTGAAAAATGTAACGCTGGGTTATAATCTTCCTAAAAAAATTGTTTCCGCATTAAAGATCCAGGGTGCCAAGCTCTATGTAGCCGGGTATAATTTATGGACTAAAACCCATTACATGAGTGATCCGGAAGTGAATACAGCGCCATTGGGAACCGATACCAATTCTTCCAAGAATATTGCCGGCGGTGTTGATTTCTATACTATACCACAGGCCAAAACATACACTGTGGGGCTGAATATCCGCTTCTGATGCGTTGCATTTTATCAATTGGAAAACAAAAAAATTAAAGTATGAAAATCACACAATATATCATCCATGCTTCGCTGGCCTGCCTGCTGGTTGTCGCATACGGATGTAACAAGAAACTGGATGTATTGCCTACGCAGCAGATCACGCCGGATCAGATTACTACCAGTGAAGATGTGAAAGCGGTATTGTTTGGCAGTTATAATTCCCTGCAGCATTTTAATACATTCGGAGAGCGTAATCTCCTGATATCAGATTTGTTAGGAGGCGATGATGAGCTGGATTGGGTAGGTACTTTTGCCAATTATAAAGCCATCTTTATGAAGACGCAGGACCGGACCTCTTCCATTGCAGAAGGTATGTGGGGCCGTTCTTATATTGTAATTGCCGGGGTGAATACGGTATTGGAAAAGATTCAGCTGGTGGATACCAGTGAGCAGAAAGGCATTGCGGCAGAGGCCAAATTTATCCGGGGCATTACTTATTTCGAACTGGTGAATTTCTTCGGGCAGCCCTATTCAGCCGGCAATGCCGCGACCAGTGATGCAGTGCCTATTGTACTGGATCCTGTAACCGTGTATGATCCGCAGAAGGATAAAAAAGCACGGGACAAGGTAGCAGCGGTATACGACCAGGTGATTAAAGATCTGACAGAAGCAGCCGCTGATTTGCCGGAGTCAAACGAGTCCGGCCGTGCCAGCAAATATTCGGCGTTGGCGTTCCTGGCGCGTGTATATATGAACCAGGGTAAATATCCGGAAGCGGCAGCCGCTGCCAATGATGTGGTTACAAACGGCGGTTTTGGGCTGGCGGGTACTTTTGATAAGGCCTTTAATAATATCAGCAATTCATCTGAGGATGTTTTCGCTATTCAGCAGAGTAAACAAAGTAATGCCGGTACCTCCAACAATGGGATGGCTACTTTTTATGCAGCAAAGCCAACGGGTAGGGGAGATGTACAGGTGCTGTCATCCTTCCTGGATCTGTACGATGATGGAGATGCCCGCAAGAGTTTTGTATATGATGGTACCAGTATATCGGGTATTGATGGTACTTATACCACCAAGTGGCGGGATCAGTATAAAGCGGTGCCGGTAATAAGACTGGCGGAAATGCTGCTGACCCGTGCAGAAGCCAATTTCCGGGCGGGTGGAGCGCCGGTAGGGGGCGTAACGCCGCTGGATGATGTAAATGAGGTGCGTGCCCGTTCCAATGCGGCGCCACTGGGCGTATTAACTGCCAATGATATTGTTGATGAGCGTTTTAGGGAACTGGCATTTGAGGGCGACCGGTTATGGACGATCAAGCGTTTGAAGATGAAGGTGGGTAGCCTGGATTATAATGCGCCGTTGTTGGTATTGCCGGTGCCGCAGTCTGAAAGGGATGTAAATCCTGATCTGACGCAGAATGAAGGGTATTAGTCTGTCGTTTTTAATTTATAATTACTTATAATATAATAACGTAGAAAGAGGTGTTCCTGTAGAAAGGCGCCTCTTTCTGCTTTATGATTTATTATAATATTAACGGTCGGGCGAGGCTATGTTAATAACTTTAAAACAAAATGTTTATTGAAAATCAATCTGTTGCAAAGGTGCTCTGTAAAAAAGTGGGTAAAATGTATGGTTATTAAGAATGGGAAATGTACCTTTGCACTCCTCATAATTGGGGAATTGTTTAAAAGACGTAATTTTTATCGTATACAACAATGAATACATTAAGTTTTAGAACTAAATCGGCTAACGACGCTTACGTAAAGCGTGACTGGCATATAGTAGATGCTACCAACCTGACTCTCGGAAGAGTATGTGCTAAGATGGCGGCTATCCTGAGAGGTAAAAACAAACCTTACTATACGCCTCATACTGATTGTGGTGATTATATCATCGTAATCAATGCAGAAAAGATTTCTTTGACTGGCAACAAAATGCAGGAAAAGGAATACATGCACTACACTGGTTTTCCAGGTGGTCAGAGAATCGAGTTGGCTAAGGATCTGATCCGTCGCCGTCCTGAGGTATTGATCGAAAAGGCTATCAAGGGTATGTTACCTAAGAATCGCCTGGGTCGTGCGATGTACAAAAAACTGTTTGTATATGCTGGCTCTGAACATCCTCATGCAGCACAGAAACCACAACCATTAACATTCTAATTTTTCTCTGATACATGGAAAAGCAAAAAAATACAATAGGTCGTCGTAAGGAAGCTGTTGCCCGTGTTTATATTAACAAGGGTACCGGTAACATTACAGTTAACGACAAAGATTATAAAAACTACTTTTCTCTGATTTACCTGCAAAACCAGGTGGAATTGCCTTTCAAAACTATCGAAGCACTTGATAAATTTGATGTAAAGGTAAATGCACAAGGTGGTGGTATCAAAGGACAGGCAGAAGCGATAAAATTGGGTATCGCCCGCGCACTGTGCGAAGTGAACATTGAGTTCCGTCCCGCACTGAAAGCCGCAGGTCTTCTGAAACGTGACCCAAGAGGTGTAGAACGTAAGAAACCAGGTAAAGCTAAAGCGAGAAGAAGCTTCCAGTTCTCTAAACGCTAATATTTTGAGCTTTTGGCTATCAGCTTTTGGCCACTAGCTAAAAGCTACGTGCTAAAAGCTACCAGCTAAACATTATTTGATCCTTTTAATTGAGCAATATAAACATGGAAAATAATACCTCATTGCAGCAGCAGTTACTGGAGGCAGGTGTTCACTTCGGTCACCTGAAGAAGAAATGGAACCCCAAAATGCTGCCTTATATTTTCGCAGAAAAGAAAGGTATTCATATCATCGATCTGAACAAAACCGTTGAAGGTTTACAGGAAGCAGCAGCTGCCCTGAAATCTATCGCTAAAAGCGGAAAGAAGATCATGTTCGTTGCAACTAAAAAGCAAGCGAAAGAAATAGTAGCAGACGCTGCGCGTAACATCAACATGCCTTTCGTTACTGAAAGATGGTTAGGTGGTATGCTCACCAACTTCTCTACTATCCGTAAGAGTGTGAAGAAAATGCAGAGCATTGAAAAAATGCTGCAGGATGGAACATTCGACAACATCACTAAAAAAGAACGTCTTACTTTAAGCCGCGATAAAGAGAAAATGGAGAAAGTGCTGGGTGGTATAGCCCAACTGGCACGTGTTCCTGCTGCGCTGTTCATGGTTGATATCAGCCACGAGCACATTGCACTGGCAGAAGCAAAACGTCTTGGTATCTCTACTTTCGGTATGGTAGATACTAACTCTGATCCAAGTAGAGTTGATTTCGCAATTCCTGCGAATGATGACGCTACTAAATCTATCGCAATCATCACCAGCTATATCTGCGCAGCAATCGCAGAAGGTCTGTCTGAAAGAGCTACAGAGAAATCTGAAGATGTAGAGGAAGAAGAAGAATCAGACGACAAGGCACGCAAATTTGAAGTTGAAGGTGGCGAAGACCGCGAAAGAGGTCGTAAACCAGGTGGTCAGGGCGGAAGAGGCCCGGGCGGTCCTGGTGGCGCTAACCGTGGTGCTGGCGGCGGTGCTAACCGTGGCGCAGGTGGTGGTCCTAACCGCGGTGGCGGTGGTCCTAACCGTGGCGGTGGTGCTGGTGGCGGACAACGTCGTCCATCCAGTGCTGGCAGTGGTCCTAGAAAACCAGGCGGCGGCAGATAGTTTGAAACATTTCATTTAGTTATTTAGATATTTATTTATTTGGTTATTTGGAATGCAGCGGGGGATATCTTCGCTGCATTTCAAATAACTAAATAGCCAAATCACTAAATCGAAAATTTTATTATTAATTCTCTTAAATCAATAATAGCTCATGGCAACAATTACGGCAGCTGATGTGAACAAACTGCGTCAGCAAACTGGTGCTGGAATGATGGATTGCAGAAAGGCACTGGTAGAAAGTGACGGTGATTTTGAAAAAGCAGTTGATTACCTGCGTAAGAAAGGTCAGAAAGTAGCTGCGCTGCGTTCCGACCGTGAAACCAAAGAAGGCGTTATCATCGCTAAAACAGCAGCAGATGGTAAATCCGGCGTTATCGTAGGTCTGGGTTGTGAAACTGATTTCGTTGCTAAGAACGAAGATTTCGTAAAATTTGCATTATCTATTGCTGACCTGGCCCTGAACAATGGTATCAGATCTGCTGAAGAGCTGAATGCAGCTCACCTCGATGGCGCTTCCGTTGCTGATAAAGTAAACGATCAGGTAGCTAAAATAGGTGAGAAGATCACGCTGAATAAATTCGAATTTGTTGAAGCAGGTGGTGTTACTGCATACATCCACGGTAATTACCGTATGGGCGTACTCGTTGCATTCTCTACACCTGTTTCTGCAGAAGTAGGAAAAGATATCGCTATGCAGATCGCAGCTATGAACCCTATCGCAGTTGATGCGGAAAGCGTTCCGGCTGAACTGATTGCCCGCGAAAAAGAAATTGCTGTTGAACAAGTGAAAGCTGAAGGCAAACCTGCTGAAATGGCGGAGAAAATTGCTGCCGGCAAAATCAATAAATTCTTTAAAGAAAGCACCCTGCTGCAACAGGCATTTGTAAAGGATAATAATAAGTCCGTAGCAGATTACCTGAAATCAGTAGATGCTGACCTGAAGGTGATCAGCTTCAAACGAATCGCTTTAGGTTAATATCATTATATCAAAAAAAGGAGAGAATAATTGTTCTCTCCTTTTTTTTGCGCATTAATAAGAAAGCAACAAGCGAAAGGCAAAAAAGCAAAGAGACATAACTGATTTACGCATTTAATTGTATATTAGAAGTAGGGCAGCTTCATGCTTTAAGCTTTATGCTTTCCTCCTTAATCACTTACAATATTTTATAGCGTCATGTTGCCAAAGTATAAGCGTATTTTGCTCAAATTGAGCGGTGAAGCCCTTATGGGGGATGCAAGTTATGGTATTGATCATAAGGTAATCAGCCAGTATGCCTACGACATTAAAGCGGTTACCGACCTTGGGGTTCAGGTAGCCATTGTTATAGGCGGTGGTAATATTTACCGGGGAATGAACGAAGCCGAAACAGGTATCGAAAGAGCACAAGGAGACTATATGGGCATGCTGGCCACAGTTATTAATGGTATGGCCCTGCAGAGTGGATTGGAGAAAATTGGCTTGTATACCCGTTTGCAATCTGCCATTAAAATGGAACAGATCGCAGAACCGTATATCCGTCGCCGTGCCATCCGTCACGTAGAAAAAGGTCGTGTAGTAATTTTCGGAGCCGGTACCGGTAACCCGTATTTTACGACAGATACCGCCGCTTCCCTGCGTGCCATCGAAATAAAAGCCGATGTAATTCTTAAAGGAACCCGCGTAGATGGTATCTATACAGCCGATCCTGAGAAAGACAAAACTGCTACCCGTTTCGAAACTATCACCTTCTCAGAAGTATACCAGAAATCACTCAACGTGATGGATATGACAGCATTTACCCTCTGTCAGGAGAATAAACTGCCCATCATCGTTTTTGACATGAACAAACCAGGTAACCTCCTGAATGTAATCATGGGCAAGAATGTAGGTACACTCGTGAAAGGCTAAGACCAGACCAGGATTAAACAGATTATAGGATTAACCGGATGGGTGTTATGTTGATTAATAATAGAACATAACACCCATCCGGTTAATCTTTTTATTTCCTTAAATCCTGGTCGTTATTTCCTTAAATCCTTGCTCAGCTCTGTGAAAGGAATATACAACGTTACCTGCCCTAATGCATACGGCCCGATCTCATAGGGTACATAACTGAAAGCCACTCCCTTGTCGGTAACAATGATGTTATTATTGGGCGGGATCGTTTTTACCAACAGGTTCTGATCCAGTGCTTCATCTTCAGCGATATTGAATTTTTTACGGAATGCCTTATCCAGCAGAGGGCTCAGGGTTTCCTTATAGCCCGGTTTGAAGATATCCTCCGGGGTGAGCACTTTTAATTTCGACAGATCCAGTGTTTTGTAAGTATTGCCCCAATTGCCATGTGCGCCACCGGTAAAATCATAGGTATATTTTTCCAGCACCAGCAGGGGCCACGTATTCCACACTACTTTTATATCATTTTCAGCTGTCCAGTTCCAGGAGGCAGACTGGCTCATATCATTTAATTCGTTGCTGTCTGCATCTTTTGCGGTGAGCTGATAACCCCTGATAAATGAATCGATGGCCCTTTTTACATATTGTTGCGGGTCGGTGAACACCGGGTTGCCGGTAACCTCTTTTTTTATAAAGGCTGCGATGGCCGGATCTACTGTTGAATCGGGCCATATGATGCTGTTGGAAGCCACGCCCATGGGCGATTGTGGCCTTGATGGCGACAGTCTGGCGGAATCGGTACTATAATATACCAGCAGGGGTACTGCTTTTTTCAGGTCTGTATGTAAAGCAAAATGCCAGGAGGTACGGTCGCCATGCCATACCCCTTTGAACTGCCCGTCGTCTGTAAGGCGGCCACTGAAAAAGCGTTCTTCTTCACTATTCCCGTTGTCCTCATAGATCTTTACTTCGTCAGAATCTGAATCCTGGCTGCCCCAAATGCTGATGGGTAATCCGATGCTATCATAGCAATAATATCCCCGGTATAGATGCGGCGCTGTTTTCAGGAGTTGCATGGTAATGTGTTTCCCGCCTACAGCACCTTTAAGTTGCGTGTAGAAATAGGGGGTACTTGCCAGCGGAACAATAAGGCTGTCGGTAGTATCACCATCCTTTGCGTGATCGTTATTATGACAGGAAAGCAGTGCGCCTGCTGTTAACAGCAATAACAAGAGAACTCTTTTCATACGATGATTTATATCAGGTCATCAAAATTACTATTATCCTTCCATACCTTTGTTCATAGGTTTAAACCAATAAAATTTACGTACTATGTTAAACCAGAAAGTAGCTGACCTGCGGAAAGATTATAAACTGGCGTCCCTGGAGGAAAGTGATGTAGCGCCGTATCCGTTGCAACAGTTTGACAGGTGGTGGCAGGATGCTACCAGCAGTGAAATTGATGAGCCGAATGCCATGACGCTGGCTACCAGCACACCTGAGGGGCATCCATCCGCACGGATTGTGTTGCTGAAAAGTTTTGATGAAGAGGGCTTTTTGTTTTTTACTAACTATGAAAGCCGTAAGGGGCAGGAGTTGGCACTGAATCCGCACGTGTCTCTGTTGTTTTTCTGGCGGGAACTGGAGCGGCAGGTTCGTATAGAAGGTACCGTTAGCAAGGCAGGCGTAAATATCAGTAACGAATATTATAACAGCCGTCCGATGGGCAGCCGCATAGGCGCCATCGCTTCACCGCAAAGCAAGGTCATTCCCGGCCGTTCTTTCCTGGAAGAACAGGTGGGTCAGGTAGCTGCAAAATATGAAAAGGAAGCCCCTCAGCGGCCCGATTACTGGGGTGGTTATGTTGTGAAGCCTGTTGTGATGGAATTCTGGCAGGGGAGAAGCAGCCGGTTGCACGACCGGATATTATATACACTTACTACAACGGGGAGCTGGAAGATAGAAAGGCTGGCCCCTTGAAAATTTTCGGATTTTCGGATTTACGAATTTAGGGATTTAAAATGCAGCGAAGATTTTTGCGTAGATCTTTCGCTGCATTTTAAATCCCTAAATTCGTAAATCCGAAAATCCGAAAATTTTATTTATGCTTTTTGTTCAGCTTTAGCTTTAGCGGCGGCAGCATTAGCAATAACTGCTTTTTTTGTTTTTGCTGGTCTTACTTTACCGAAAGATTTACTGAAGATTTTACCTCTTTTGGTTTTTACATCTCCTCTGCCCATAACGAATAATTTGAAGTTTGTTGTTTTTAAATATGATGTTATCTGGCTGCAAATTACTGTAATTCGTTGAAATTGTATGCTACCGGGCCTTTGATATAAAAAAAAAGCAAGAAACATGATTGTTCCTTGCTTGAATAAGTTGTGCTAACTGATTAGAGCTTGTCGGATAAAGCTTTACCAGCTTTGAATTTAGCAACTTTCTTAGCCTTGATCTTGATGATCTGACCGGTCTGTGGGTTTCTACCGTTACGTGCTGCACGTTTGGAAACGGAGAAAGTACCGAAACCTACCAAAGTTACTTTGCCACCTTTTTTCAAGGTATCAGCAACAGCTTTGGTGAAAGAATCCAAAGCTTCATTAGCTTGGGTTTTGGTAATAGCTGCATCTTTAGCAAGCTTGTCGATTAATTCGGCTTTGTTCATAGTTAGTAAGATTTAACTAGTGAAAAAATGTTTGATGTGAGCAAATATAGCGCGTTTTATCAGATTACCAAATTTTTTACAACTTTTTTATAGAAAATTTTATCGGCTGAAAAACGCTACTGGTAACGGTTACAGCTGATTGGTCTTTTGCATGCTAAAGTGTGATGCTTTAGCAGGATTACATAAAACCCTGTGCCCTAGCGTGTTTGCCAGTATTTATACTATTAACGCAGCATCTTTCCAAGTATTGTACCAAACTCCAGATGCCTTGAAAATAGTGAATTTCCTGTGGATAAATATAATTGCGAACCCTTGTTTATACGACCTGCATCACCGTATTAAAGGCAATAAAACGGTCGCCAAACAGGTCGTAACCTCTTTGCCGGAGGCCTTGTGCATACTCTTCCTGGTAGGTATTGTAGTTTTCGAGGCTGTCTGTAAAGTACTGGATAGCATAGGTCGGCCCTTCCTGGTCGTCCTGTTCCAGCAGTCTGCATATCCGGAAATCATGGAAAAGACCGGTCCGCAATATAGCCGGAATATGCTCTTCCCGCATCCATGAAAGCCACTCCAAATGCGTATCTGTAGCCACTTTTACCGTAACATTATAAATGATCATAGTACTTCAGCAGTTGAATACTCATATCAACATATGAGCGAAGATAGCTACAGCGCCAGTTCCAGGAACACCGGGCAATGGTCTGAATGCTTTATCTGTTGAAAAATAGCGGCATGTTTCAGCTTCTCTTTAAGGGGGGCAGTTACATTAATATAGTCAATACGCCAGCCCTTGTTATTGTTCCTGGCATTGGCCCGGAAGCTCCACCAGCTGTACTGGTGCGGATCGGGGTTGAATTCCCGGAAGGTGTCTACAAAGCCACTGGCAAAGAAACGGTCCATCCAGGCGCGCTCTTCCGGCAGAAAACCGGTAGAATTTTTATTGCTCACCGGATCATGGATATCAATAGGTTTGTGGCAGATGTTATAATCCCCGCAAACAACCAGGTTCGGTCTTGTTTTCTTCAACTCATCGAGGTACAGGAAAAATTCATCCAGCCACTGGTACTTGTAGGTTTGCCTGATCTCCCCGCTGGTACCAGACGGGAAGTAGGTATTGATCAGGGTAATATCCCCGAAATCAAGCCTGATAAAGCGTCCTTCCGTATCACTCTGCATATGGCCGTTACCATATTGTACATGATCCGGCTTAATACGGGTCAGTACTGCTACACCACTATATCCTTTTTTCTGTGCAGGATACCAGTAATGTTCGTAACCCAGTTTTTCAAACTGCTGAAAGTCGACGTTTTCCTGATGTGCTTTGATTTCCTGCAAACAGATAACATCCGCAGGATCAGATTGGAGCCATTCGGTGAAACCCTTAGTCATGGCAGACCGCAGGCCGTTTACATTATAGGAGACAATTCTCATGTAGGAATTTAGTTATTTTTTGATGTACGAATTTAGGTATTTAATAAAATGCAGCGAAGATTTTTGCGTAGATCTCCGCTGCATTTTATTAAATACCTAAATCAAAAAATTCCAAAATATTTTACATATCGTATTCCAGGTTAGGGCGCAGCCATTTCTCTGCTTCTTCTATTGTCCAGCCTTTGCGGTCGGCATAGTCGGTCACCTGGTCTTTTTCTATTTTACCCAGCCCGAAATATTTTGCCTGCGGATTGGCGAAATACCAACCGCTAACGGCGGCTGTAGGGTACATAGCCAGTGATTCGGTCAGGGTGATACCCGTGTTGTTAGTGGCATCCAGGAGGTCGAACAGCTTGTACTTTTCCGTATGTTCAGGACAGGCAGGGTAGCCTGGCGCCGGACGGATACCCGCGTATTCTTCCTTGATCAGGGCTTCATTGCTCAGGCGTTCGTCGCTGGCATATCCCCAGAACTCTTTACGGACACGTTCATGCATCAGTTCCGTGAATGCTTCTGCCAGCCTGTCTGCCAATGCTTTCAGCATAATGCTGTTATAGTCATCATGTTCTGCTTTAAATTTATCCAGCCATTTTTCGATACCGATACCTGCAGTAATAGCAAAGCCTCCGATATAATCCTGTTTGCCGGTTTCCTGCGGTGCAATAAAATCGGCGAGCGACAGGTTGGGCTGGCCCGGTGCTTTCTTTACCTGCTGACGCAGGAATTCCAGTTTCACCGGCGCAATGTCTGCCTGTTCAGGTGTAACCTGGATGGTATCAGGTGCAATGGCGTTGGCAGGGAAAATACCGATAACGGCATTGGCGCCCAGCCATTTTTCTTTGATGACTTTGTTCAGCAGTTCCTTTGCCTCATTATACAGGCGGGTGGCTTCTTTACCAACCAGTTCATCTGTGAGGATCTGTGGGAACTTACCATGTAGCTCCCATGCAATGAAGAAAGGTTGCCAGTCTATATATTTCGCTATCTCTCCGAGATCGTAATCTTCAAATTTCTTTATGCCGGTAAACGTTGGTTTAACCGGTGTGAAAGCGTCCCAGTCGATAGCTGTTTTATTCTGCTGTGCGGCTGCAACGGTGAGGTATTGTTTGGTCTGTTTTTTATTCTTGAAAGCTTCATTTAGTTTATGATATTCCGCCTGTACATTTTTCAGGAAATCTTTTTTCAGTGCCTGGTTAAGCAAGCTGCCGGTAACGGTTACGCTGCGGGAAGCGTCCAATACGTGTACTACCCCGTGTGCGTATTCCTGGGCTATTTTAACCGCTGTATGGGTGCGGGAGGTAGTGGCGCCTCCAATGATGAGGGGGATGTCAAATTCCTGCCTTTTCAGCTCACGGGCCACGTGTACCATTTCATCCAGGCTGGGTGTAATTAATCCGCTCAGTCCAATAATATCTACTTTCTCCTGTCTGGCTGTCTGTAATATTTTTTCTGCGGGTACCATTACACCAAGGTCAACGATCTCATAGCCGTTACAGGCCAGTACCACACCTACAATGTTTTTACCGATATCGTGTACATCGCCTTTTACGGTGGCGAGCAGGATCTTGCCGGCGGATTTGATCTCACCACCAAATTCTGCCTGGTTGCGTAATTTTTCTTCCTCGATGTAGGGAGTCAGGATGGCAACGGATTTTTTCATCACACGGGCGCTCTTTACCACCTGTGGTAAGAACATCTTACCGGTGCCAAACAGGTTACCTACGATGTTCATACCATCCATGAGAGGGCCTTCGATCACTTCCAGCGGACGCGGATATTTCAGCCGGGCTTCTTCTGTATCACCATCAATATAATCTGTGATACCGTTTACGAGTGCGTGGCTGAGTCTTTCTTCTACCGTGCCCAGGCGCCAGGATTCGTCTTTTTCAATCACTTTGCCTTTGGCCTTTACGGTTTCGGCAAACTGGATCAGGCGTTCTGTAGCATCATCCCTGCGGTTCAGGATGGCATCTTCACAAAGGTCGCGCAGGTTAGGTTCAATATCGTCGTAGATCTGTAACATGCCGGCATTCACAATACCCATGTCCATGCCAGCTTTGATGGCATGATACAGGAATACGGAGTGCATGGCTTCGCGTACCGTTTCATTTCCCCGGAAGGAAAACGACACGTTACTTACACCACCACTTATCTTCACCAGCGGCATCAGTGCTTTGATGCGGCGTGTGGCGTTGATAAATTCTACGGCGTAGTTGTTATGTTCTTCAATTCCTGTAGCAATGGCGAAGATGTTAGGATCAAAAATGATGTCCTGCGGATCGTAGCCTACTACTTCTGTCAATATTTTATATGCACGGTGGCTGAAGCTCACACGTTTATCTTCTGTATCTGCCTGTCCGTGTTCATCAAATGCCATGACCACCACTGCGGCGCCATAGCTTTTACAGATCTGGGCCTGCTCAATGAATTTGGCTTCTCCTTCCTTTAAGCTGATGGAGTTAACCACGCATTTGCCCTGTACACATTTCAGTCCTGCTTCAATCACGCTGAACTTACTGGAGTCGATCATGACAGGTATCCGGGAAATATCCGGTTCGGCAGCTACCAGTTTGAGGAAGGTAGCCATGGCCAGTTCGCCGTCGAGCAGCGCATCGTCCATGTTTACATCCAGGATCTGTGCACCGCTTTCAACCTGTTGACGGGCAACGGATAGTGCTTCTTCGTAGTGGCCTTCCCGGACGAGGCGGGCAAATTTCTTGGAGCCGGTTACGTTGGTGCGTTCTCCTACGTTAATGAAGTTGGTTTCAGGGCGCACAACCAGTGGTTCCAGACCGCTGAGTCGCATAAAGGGTTTGATGACCCGATGCTGTTCATTGTCTGTACCAATGGGGTCATTAATAATTGCTGTATTGTCGATGGTGGTTACGCTCATGATTGATGTTAGTCGGAATTAAAAAGAAAACCTTTCCACATTTATTTATGCCATTGCTGCGGCCAGTACCGGCCTTTCGCGTGGCTTGATCGTTTTCACATGTGCTACAATATGGCGGATATGATCAGGGGTGGTGCCGCAGCAGCCACCTACAATGTTCACAAAGCCCGATGCCGCAAAGTCTTCAATAATGCAGGCGGTATCTTCCGGTTCTTCATCATATTCACCAAAAGCATTTGGCAAACCGGCGTTGGGGTAGCAGCTAACATAGCAGCTTGCTATGTTGGAGAGTTCCTCAATATAAGGACGCATCTGCTGACCACCCAGTGCGCAGTTAAGGCCGATGGAGAATGGATTGGCATGCATCACGGAAATATAAAAGGCTTCGAGTGTTTGTCCGCTCAGTGTTCTGCCGGAGGCATCTGTGATAGTACCGGAAATCATCACCGGCAATTCAGGCTTACCGGATTCCCTGAAATACTTTTTAATCGCATATATCGCCGCCTTGCAGTTCAACGTATCAAAAATAGTTTCTATCAGGAGGATATCTACACCGCCCTCTGACAGCCCTTTGATCTGTTCTTCATAAGCGGTAGCCACTTCGTCAAAGGAAACAGAGCGGAAGCCGGGGTTGTTTACATCCGGGGAAAGCGACAATGTTTTATTTAACGGACCGATGGCGCCTGCTACGAAGCGGGGTTTATCAGGATTTTTTGCTGTGTATTCAGCCGCCACTTTCTTGGCGATACGGGCCGCCGCTATGTTCATCTCGTAAGCCAGTGCCTGCATATCATAGTCGGCCATCGCAATAGTGGTACTACTGAAAGTATTGGTTTCAATAATATCAGCGCCTGCTTCCAGGTATTCTTTGTGGATGGCTGCTATAATCTGAGGTTGGGTAAGACTGAGAAGATCATTGTTGCCTTTAAGATCACTCGGATAATCGGCAAAGCGGGTTCCCCTGTAGTCTGCTTCCTGGAGTTGGTATCGTTGGATCATGGTACCCATGGCACCATCGATGATGAGTACGCGCTCATTTGCGCAGTCTTGTAAAGATTTCATGATTTTAAGGTCGTTTATTAGTTGCTGTTTAAGTAGCATAACAGGGTCGAACAATAAACAAATCCACCCTGTACAATGATGCAAATGTAACACTTTCCCAGATGAATCCGGCTATTTGAAATTTGGCTGTTTAGCCGGTTGGCGGATATTTGACCGCTTTTGATCGATTAATTTCTAAAATGATTAAACGCGCCAGTGATATAGATTTTATCTATACGCGTAATTTTATTTGGCTGAAACCTATAAAGTCTACTATATTTGTAGGGTAATAGAAAGACACCATGCAACAAAATGATTTAAATCTGCTCATAAACCCGGCCATGGCGCTCCACCAGCCGTATGCCTGCTGCCCTTCGGGGTATTGCTGTAAGTGCAATTAACAGTTTCGTCATTAGTTCTTCTCCATTTTATTACAACAAAACAAGTCTGACATGACCATTTCAAAACATATCCACGCCTTGCGTGCGCACCTGGCTAATCTGGGTTTACACCCCGTGCCCGGAGCAAATGACGGGAATACAGCGGAAGTTTTTAAAGTGTGTTTCCTGAATAAATATGAAATGCAACGCTGGAAAGCATTGCAACAAGAACAAGATCAACAGTCAATAACCAATCATACAACATTACAGGGCCATCCCGAAAAGGATGCGCACTGAACCTTTTCATAACGTGGAATTACAGGTTAAACGAAGACGGGCGTTATTCAACGCCCGTATTTTATTTAGGTATTTTTTTGATTTACGAATTTAGGAATTTAAAATGCAGCGGAAGCCTATAGGGTGATCTCCGCTGCATTTTAAATTCCTAAATTCGTAAATCAGAAAATACCTAAATGTTTATTGTTTAACATAGTTCTCCAATGGTAGCCGGTTCGAAATGGAGCGCGCTAAAGTCATTTCGTCAGCATATTCGAGTTCTCCTCCAAAGGCAATGCCGCGGGCTATTGTAGTTATTTTTACGGGGTATTCTTTTAGCTTTTTAGAGAGATAGTAAATAGTGGTATCTCCTTCAATAGTTGGACTTAATGCCATGATCACTTCTTCTACTCCCTGCTGCTGTACTCTTTCTACCAGGGAATGAATATTCAGCTGATCAGGACCGATACCGTCAATAGGAGAGATAATGCCGCCCAGTACATGGTATAAACCATTGAACTGCTGCGTGTTTTCAATGGCCATTACATCGCGGATGCTTTCCACCACGCATACCACCTGCTGTTGCCGCGCATGGTTACTACAGATACTGCACACTTCTTCATCAGACACGTTGTGACATACTTTACAGAACCGGATCTGCTCGCGCATACGGGCTATCACTTCGCCAAACAGCTGTACCTGTGCTGTTTCCTGTTTGAGGAGATGCAACACCAGTCGCAGCGCCGTTTTTTTACCGATGCCCGGCAATTTTGCGAATTCATTTACTGCGTTTTCTATCAGAGCAGAGGAAAATACCATAATGCAAAGTTAGGGATATTGCAGCCGGGGTAGCGGCTGCAATATTTTATATTTCTATTGTTGGTTTTACGGACCAGTATGCCTTCAGGTTCTGTTTGCCGGGAAGCAGTATGACGCGCTCGGGTTGCTTCTTGGGGTTCTTGAAATACACGCCGCGGTCCCATTTGCCGTTACCGTTGGTATCCAGGAGCACCCTTACTTCGTATTCTCCCGGTGTAATAAATTTCTGAAGCCAGCTCCCATTAATAGCTTCCCCGGAATACTTTATTGTTTTATCCTGCACCAGTTGTATTACATAGTGCATGGAATCGTTATCGATGGCATGAAGGGTACTGTCACTGACTTTCAGCGTAACGCCAAAGATGGCGTAGTCGCTGGATTTTTTAGTTTTGAAACTAATGGTATCAGGCTTTGCCAGTTGTTGGCCTGCGGTATCCGTGGCGGCATCTTTAGGGATGACCAGGCGGTAAGGCATGCCCTCCTTCCATGGATAATCCAGCGACAGTTTGGTATGGGTGGAATCCATGTTGCTGGTAAAGGTAACCGGTGTAAAGGTGCTGTCTTCACCCAGGATCATCCTGGCGCTGTCCAGTGTTCTCAGCGGGAGGTTAAAGGTGAGGCGCATGGGGGAAGGGAGTTCCTGCATGCCGCCTTCCAATGTGGGTGTTACCTGCAGCTTGGGCAGCTTCTTTTTCTTTTCTTCCGGAATTTCTTCTATGTCGGCTGAGTCAATTGGCTCTGGTGGTGGTTTTATAGTACTATCTGTTTCCATAAACAGTAGCATATTTACGTCTGCCAGGTTTGTTTCCTTCAGAACTATCGGCGCTTCCACAAAAGCAATCAACTCCGTAGGCTGATTGTATTGGAGATCGCGGTCTTCTTCTTTCAGGGCAAATATTTTGTAGGTGCCGGGCGCAATATTTTTAAAGCGGAAAGAGCCATCACCTTTTGTTTTAGCGTAATAAACAGGTTTCTCCTTTGTTACAATGGAGTCTTCGTGGCCCCTGTACAGCATCACGGCCACGTTGCTGTCCATCCGGCCGGATTCGGCATTGATAAGGTGCCCTGTTACCTGCAAGCTATCGAGATAGTCGCCGGTAGATACTACATACTGGAAGTCCAGTACAATATTACGTTCGTTGATATCACGGATGGCATCTGCAAAGTTGAAGGTATAAGTGGTGTTTTCCTGGAGGGTATCCCTGATTTCCATGGTTACCGTATGCAGCTTCGCCAGTACAACCGGTGTACGTTTCAGGGTAGGTGATACAATCAGCTTATCGTTTACATTATCCAGTTCCACATATTCATCGAATACAAAAGACACCTTTTTGCTTTTGAAATGCAGGGAGGAATCCTTTGGATTTACTGCCAGCAGCACCGGCGGCAGACTGTCACGCGGCCCTCCGCTTGGCGGCACAATGTTGGCGCAGCGTGTTAATGAATTGGATACTACTATAAAAATCAGCCAGAATGCCCAGCTCCTGATATATTGATACATGTTACCGGTCGGATTAAAATATTGTACAAACTTACGAAAAGCCATGAAAGCATAAAGTAAATGTAGGCGCCCTTACGGGGAGGACTGTCAAACCTCTGTGCCGGCGCTTTTATTATCTGGAAGGGCTCTTTGCTTACAGGAAGGAGGTGGTGGCACAACGGTTTAAATGACCGGGACGATGTTTATTCCAGTTCATTAACCGTTTTCGTTAAGTGATCCCCTGTATATAGTTTGATGGTACTTTTGCCGGTTTTAGGGATACTTCCCAGCCATAGCGGTGTAGCGGATGAGGAGCTTTTCCCGTTGCCTGCCGGCGCCACAAAATGAAGTTCCGCATTATTCTGATCGTCGGAAGTAGCGGATGCCAGCTGGATTTCCGTGCCATAGAAAGTGGCGGGCATAGTGGCCGCTACTACCACGTGGGTGCCAAAATCAGGGTTGTCAATTTTATTGTTCATCGTTTTGGCCATGCCGAAAAGGCTGTCGAAGGTAGCCGGGTTATCTATGATCCAGAAGGTGAGGCTATCGCTTACCTGGATGTTATTCTTCACAAAGTAGCCGGTAAGTGGTTGTACATCCAGGCTGGTACCCGAATCGGCATGGGCTGCCATGACAGTATCAGCATCGCTGTCTGCTGTTGCAGAATCAGCGGTAGTATTGCCGGCGCCGTTGCCACAGGAAGCCGCTGCCAGCGTACATGCGGCGAGCAGATAGGTTTTACAGTGCATGGTGATATTTTTACTTTAGATAGATAACACTATTGTGCCGGAATAGTTGATTATTAAATAATTGTCCATTTCAGCTATATATGTTAGTAAATTCATTTCTGCAATAATAGCGGACCTATTAACAAATTTTATATATTAGCACTCCTAAACGGTAGCACAACTTTTTTTGCGGAGAGATCTGACACATATAAATGAGCATGTGCTTGTAGAGCGACTGATGATAGGAGATCCTGCCGCGAAAGAGCTGTTATATGATCGCTATGCAGGCGCGCTTTACGGTATGGTGCTACAGTTGGTACCTATGAAAGAAAGGGCGGATGATGTGATCGTACGCGTATTTACCTGGGCTTTTCATCATATTGAAACATTTAAAACATCAGGCTATCGCACCCTATTTGCCTGGTTATTGCGCAAAACCAGGGAGTTGGCTATCAAAGAAGCCCTACCCGAAACGGCGCTGACAGGCACAGAACTAATGGAAAAAGAGAAAGGTATATTGCAACAATTCTACGTAGTATTGCCGCCCAGAGAACAACAAGTGTTCCGACTTTGTTATTTCAAAGGATTATCTATCACAACGATAGCCCGCATGCTGGCGATGCCGGAAGGGCAGGTAAATGAAATACTGGAAGCGGCCATGAAAGCCTTCAGAAAATTTTTAAAAGATACTTGGAACTAAAATTTTACATAGAAAGCGGTATCATCGAATCGTTTGTTTTAGGGCTGGCCACTGAATCTGAAGTGGAAGAACTGGAGCACATGAGACGGTTATACCCCGACCTCGACACGGAAGTGGAGATTGTAGAACGCCGCCTGGAAAGGGCAGCATTCGATGAGGCGGCTATGCCTCCTGCACAAACCAAAGAGCGGGTACTGCAAAAGATCCGTTGGGAACAGGCGGGTGGATATGGAGAAACCTCTTCCAGTTATACTTTTATCAACATCCTGCCTAAAGACGGCAGCCATATCTCCGTACACCGCTGGTGGAAGATCTTCTTTATTATCATCTTTATCCTGTCTAAAATTTTTCTGTTCTTTGCCATCCTCTATTACCTCAAATACCGTCAGGTTAAAGAGCAGGAAGAAGCAAGATCTGCTATTGTAGCTGTTATGCAGGTACAACAGGAATATACCACCCCCCTATAATTTTAGCAACGTTTTTAACGTTCTGTAAAAATATTTTATCATTTTGTAAATCCACAAGGATAGTTGGTAACGTATCTATATAGATATAGTATTTATTATTTATATTTTACCTGCTTTTTTGAACCGGTATTTTGAACGTAAAAGATTACATAGAGAGCGGAATAATAGAGCGTTATGTGCTCGGACTCGCCACACCTGAACAGGAGGAGGAGCTAACGTATCTGCGTATGCTGTACCCTGAACTGGAAAAGGAAGTGGGAGCAGTAGAGTTGCGGGTGGAAGAACAGGTGCTGGACGAAGCTGTGATGCCTCCCGCCAAACTGAAGCGGGCTATATTCAAACGGATGGATTATAGTGGACACAGTCAGGACCATTACCGCCGCAACAGTAATAACGCAAATGCATACACGCCACCGGAGCCTGTATACATTAATGCCAATCCCGGTTGGAACCGCAGTATTATGGTAAGTATATGGTGGCGTTGCGCCTTTGTGGCCATGTGTATCCTGTCCATGTCACTGGCTGCCAGCACCTGGTACCTGTATCACCGGACCACCCAGTTGGAAGAGGTGCTGATTAAACTGAAATCCCCCGCTGTCGCAAATCCTTTGCCGGCCAGCCATTGATCTGCTTATTTTCATTTGGTACGTTTCTTGCAAAAGCTGAACTTGCCCCGTATTCCGGCTGGTATAAACCTTATTGGATTACAGCTGTTGAATACATGAGCATTTAAACATACAAATTCATTCTCCATGAAAAATTTATCATTAGCCGCTTTATTTCTGGCACTGATTGCTATCCTCGGATCATCCTGCTCCCCCAAGCAAGGTGTGACCACGGACATTAACAAAAGCGCCGTAAAAGGGAACTGGGTATTAACAGACATCCGTTATGAAGGGATTCCGGATAACGCCAAAGTAACCGTTTTCGATGAAGCATCTGCCGCCTGCTTTAAAGGAAGCCAGTGGATCCTCCCCGATAATAATGCCAACGGTTCTTACACTTTATCATCTACTGAAAATGGTTGCAGCCCCGTTACACAGAACATTGTATGGACACTGAGCAAACAAGGCGGTGTAACCATGTTCGGATTCAAAAAACTGCTGAGTGGTGTGAAAGCTAAAAATGTAACAGACGGCTACCTCGTAGAAGTATTAGGCGCCGGCAGCACCATGACCTGGAAAGCTAACCTGAATTTTGAAGGTAAAGCCGCTGCGATCACTTATACATTACAACGTCAATAGTTTTTATCAGCTATAGATAGAAAATCCTGTTCCGGTATTGCCGGTACAGGATTTTTTTTGAACAAGCTCCTGTGTGCGTAGAAGAAGTAGAAATAGTATATTTAGATAAGGATTCTAAACGGCTTTTTATATGAGCGCGCAATACACCAAAATACAGTTGTTGGGTCATGCCAGTTTTCAACTCACTACGCCGGAAGGCCGCATTGTATTACTGGACCCATGGTATACAGGCAATACCGCCATCCCGGCGGGGCTTACCATTCCGGATAAGATAGACCTGATCCTGATTACGCATGGCCACCGCGATCACCTGGATAGTAAAATGGTGGAGATCATCCGCACCAGGTCTCCCAAGGTAATTGCCAATCCTGTGGTCCGGATGTATTTACAGGAGCAGGGTGTACCGGATCACGTTTTTGAACCGATGAATGCCGGCGGAACCCTGTCCACCATGGATATGAAAGTGACAATGACCAATGCTTTCCACTTTGCACAAATCAATTTACCCGACGGCAAAATAGGATACACACATACTACCAATGGCTTTATTGTGCGGATGAGCGACGATATCTCCATCTACTATTCCGGTGATACTTCTGTGTTTGGCGACATGGCACTCATTGGAGAGATCTATAAGCCGGATATTGCCATCCTGCCCATTGGCGACCGCTTTACCATGGGGCCACTGGAAGCCGCTTTCGCCACCCGGCTACTCAAAGTGAAACATGTAATACCCTGTCACTACGGTACCATGGCCTCTCTGACCGGTACGCCGGAGCAATTCAAAGCATTGACAAAAGACCAGGAACAATTGCAGATCCATATACTGAAAGCAGGAGAAGAGCTGGATACCCAGGCGATAAAGACCGGCAGCAGATAGCTGTTTTTTTTGATGTAAACCACTGTTATTATGTTACCCCTACAAACACCGAGATTACTGATATATCCTTGCCGGTTACCCCTTATAACGGAAATTTATTTGCATGACCAACACGCTGTAACATCACTGGATGCACACATTCCTCCCGAATGGCCACAGGCCGATCTGAAAGAATTGTTACCCCACCTGATTGAATTGTTGCAGGATGATCCCCGGTCTTTCCCCTGGTTATTATGGATCATTGTGTCGGCTAAAGACAAAGCGGTGCTGGGAGATGTAGGCTTTAAAGGCCGCCCCGATAAAAACGGGCTGGTGGAAATAGGTTATTCCCTGTTGCCGGAATACCGCAACCAGGGGTATATGCAGGAGGCCGCCGCGGCACTGATCGGCTGGGCATTTCAGCAACCATATGTGAAAAGGGTAGTAGCAGAATGCGACGTCACCAATATTCCTTCCATGAAAGTATTGCAGAAACTGGGGATGCAACCCGCAGGTAATAACGGTGAACTACTGCGATGGCGGTTGTTGAAAAAATAACGTTTATACGTTAGCGTTAGGACCGGTAATATGCTGTTTGGCAAACTTGATGAAAAGCTGTGCCAGCTTATCCTGCAAGCCTTGCAGATAAGTGAAGTGGAGCTTCCTGAACACCCGGAAATTTTTCACAGGCAGAATCGTAAATTCGCCCGCTTCCAGTTCCCGCTGTACTGTTTGCAGCGAAATAAAAGCGGCGCAGGGAGCATGATGCAGGTAAGATTTAATGCTTTCCGTACTACCCATATACATGGCCACATTCAGGTCTGTGATCTTCAGTTTCAAACGTTTCAGTTCATCGGTGATCACTTCCAGGGTACCGGAACCATGTTCACGCATGAGCAGGGGAATTGTTTTAAGCTCAGCGGCTGTCAGCGGCTCGCCGTTGCCGTATTGGTGCTTTATGTTGCCCACCAGTACGATTTCATCTTTGGCAAATTCCACATACTTCAGCAGCGGATTTTTAGAACTGCCTTCGATAATACCCAGCAGGATACTTTTTTCAAAAAGGGCCTGCTCTATCTGTTCTGTATTACCGTTGGTGAGCGATGTTTTAACATCCGGGTACCGTTGATTGAATTTTGCCAGCAGGGGAGGGATCAGGTATTGTGCAATAGTGCTACTGGCGCCTATGGCAAGAACCCCGCCCTGTGTATGTTTTAGCTGATTTACTTCATATTCCAGGTTGCGGTAATCGGTAAAAATTATTTCAGCATGATGCATCACCAGCTGTCCCGCCCTCGTTAGTTTTATCCGGTTACCGATCCTTTCAAACAGGGCCATGCCCAGCTGCTGCTCCAGTTCATGAATATGCTTGGTGACGGCTGGTTGTGAGATGTATAATTCTTCTGCAGCCTTGGTGAAGCTGAGCCTCTTGGCAACGGTATGAAACACCCTGAGTCTGAAATCGAACATGTAATAAAAATACGGATTTGAGGTAAATAGTTTGCGTAACAAGTGATGGAATATGATAGCGCCTTTCGCTATCAATAGATTATCAACTAGTTAGGTGGGTAAAGATAAAAAAATAAGGATTAAGGGGCGACAAATATTTGTTGCCCCTTAATCCTTATGTGATTTGATTCGTTATGCTTTTTTCTTGCCTGCGGTTTTGTTGTTTGATTTGTAGCGCATATCAGGTGTGCCGTCTTTCTTTTTAGGACCTGATGTAGTGGCAGCGTTTTTATTTTCTTTATACCGCTTATCCGGTGTGCCGTCTTTTTTCAGCTTGGTGTCTGCGGAAGCAACCGGTGTAGCCGTTGCTGCTTTCTTTTCCGTTTTTACTTTAGCTGTTTTTACTTCTTTCTTGGCAGTGGGGGTGGCAGGTGTTTGGGCCATGGCTACGGTTAATCCCATGAACATGGCCAGCATTCCTATGAGGAACTTTTTCATACAGTATGTTTTACCAAAAATTAAGATTTTTTATTCATTGATAAAGCATACCCCTCTACATTTTAAGCAATATTTAATATCAGTTTTTCTCTACCCACATGCCATTATCGCGGATAAGGTTGATCAGTTCATTCACTGCCACATCGCTGTTGAGCCCACGCTTTACGACTTCCTTGCCCCGGTACAGGGTGATCTTTCCTACACCGCTGCCTACATAGCCAAAGTCGGCATCGGCCATTTCGCCCGGTCCGTTCACGATACAGCCCATGATCGCAATCTTAACTCCTTTAAGATGATGGGTAACAGCCCGGATGCGGGCGGTTGTTTCTTGTAAATCAAATAGTGTACGGCCACAGGAAGGACAGGAAATATATTCTGTTTTAGAGATGCGGGTGCGGGTAGCCTGCAGGATACCGAACGCGATATTATTCAGCGTGGCCTGTTGGGCCGGATCATTTTTCTGGTTGGTTAACCAGAGTCCATCACCAAAACCATCGAGCAGCAAGGCGCCGGCTTCGGTGGCATGATGGATCAGGTGTTCATCCATCACCGGTTGATGACTGATACTGTGTATAATAACGGGAACGGCTATATTATTTTCTGCAAGCCGTATAAATAAACTTCTTACGGCAGTCATGGCATTACTACCGGTAGCGGAAGCCACCAGGATAGTACTGCCCGCAAATGACGGATCGCTGAAGTGGGAGAGCAGGTCGGAGAACAGGGAAGTATCCAGGTTGTCACATGACACGGCTACAAAATTCTTTGCGCCTGTATGCCCTTCCTGCTGTGCTTTCAGATAGGAAGCGGTATCGAAATAAGGAATACAATTTTGTTTGTTGCCGCTGGTTTGCCAGTACGCTGCATCCACGATCACCTGGAGGGTGCCGGGCAATGCAAAGCCGGGTATGTGTTGGCCGGTATAAATATAATCTGCTGCAGCATCTGCAATGTTCCATTTATCAGTAGCGGCATCGTACGTATAGCCGATAGCGTTAAGGTCTGCCGGCTGTAACGGTGATCTTCCCCTGTAGTCTGCAATAACTACCGGCACCTGTTTTTCTCCCATATTCCCGATACTGTTGCTTTCCCTGCGTTTGTATGTAAAGGGCGAGTAAGGAAGGGTTGTTATCGGGGAAGTGGAAACGGGTTGTTCTTTATCCCTGTTGGTATATCTCTTCACAATATCCCGGCATACGGGCAATTCAAATTCAGGATCTTCTGTCAGCGAAACCCGGATGGTATCGCCTACGCCATCTTCCAGCAAGGTACCGATACCGATAGCCGATTTAATGCGGCCATCTTCTCCGTCGCCGGCTTCTGTAACGCCGAGGTGCAGCGGGTAGCAGTGGCCCAGTTCCTGTTGCATGGTTTGTACCAGCAGCCGGTATGCCTGCACCATTACCTGTGGGTTGCTGGCTTTCATGCTCAGCACAATATTACGGTAGTGAAGATCTTCCGCGATGCGTAAAAACTCCATCGCACTTTCCACCATTCCCATAGGGGTGTCACCGTAGCGGCTCATGATGCGATCGCTCAGCGAGCCGTGATTGGTGCCTATGCGCATGGCAGTGCCATATTCCCGGCAGATGTTTACCAACGGGCTGAATCTTTCGCGGATGCGATCAATCTCTTCGTTGTATTCTGCGTCGGTATAGTCAATTGTTTCAAACTTCTTTTTATCTACATAATTACCCGGGTTCACCCTTACTTTTTCCACGATGCGGGCGGCTATTTCCGCGGCATTGGGCGTAAAGTGAATATCGGCTACCAGTGGGGTGGTATATCCCTGTCTGCGTAATTCTTTTTTGATGACCAGCAGGTTTTCCGCTTCATTTTTGCTGGGAGCGGTAATACGCACCAGTTCGGCGCCCGCCTCGATGCAGCGGATGGTTTGTGCCACCGTGCCGGCGGTATCCATGGTGTCTGTGGTGGTCATCGTCTGGATCCGTATCGGATTGAAATTGCCCAGTAATAAGTCACCTGCTTTTACTTCCAGTGTGGCCAGTCGTTTGTATTCTGTAATAGAGTTGCAATAAAGTTGCATACATTTTTTTGTTTTCCTGCAGGTGCAAAGTTAGTAAACCTGCGGGGTAATATTGCCGCAACCTTAAAGCTACATTAAATTCCACGAACGGTTAATGGAGAGGCGCGCAAATAGAACTTAAAGCCGTAAATTTGAATTTCTTATGTTAGCGAACAAAGGGATAGACATACCTTATCAGCAGCTGTCTTTGAAAGGACAGTTCAATATTTCCCCTTTGGGTACGGTTACTACTGCGCTCACAAATCTGCCCCACCGCCACGATCATTTCCAGATTTTATGGTTTACCAAAGCGAAAGGCCGTCATATGGTGGATTTCGTATGGTATGAGGTAGAAGATAATATGCTGTTCCTGCTCCGCCCCGGACAGGTACATCAGCTGGATTGCGAGCGGGAAGGACATTTCATCGTTTTTACCGAAACTTTTTACTTTACCAATAAACATGATAAGGAGACGTTGTACGACTTCTCCAACCTCTTCGATAACTGGCATGGGTACGGGCCTATCACCATCAGTGAAAACACGTCGAAATCCTTTATGGGACTAGTGGAGCTGATGAACAGGGAACTGAGCTGCTCCGGTTGTAACAGGGGTATTGTAAAACATTATCTCAATGCATTCCTGCTGCTGGCCGAACGGGAAAAAAAGCGCAATGCCACAGAAACCATGATGCCGCTCAGTCATGATGCCAGGGTAGTGCAGCTGCGCCGCCTGCTGGAAGGACATTATCAAAGCGAGCACCAGGTAGCCTTTTATGCCAATGCTTTTGCCCTTACACCCAAAAGGCTCAACGAAATCACCAAAGAAACGACCGGCCGTACCGTCACCGAATTACTTCATGACCGGATTGTACTGGAATCCAAAAGAAACCTGGCCTTTAGTCATAAAAGTGTCAAGGAGATCTGCTATGAGCTTGGATTTGAGGACCCTGCCTACTTTAGCCGTTTTTTCAAAAATAATACCGGTATTTCCCCCCAGGATTTCCGTGACATGATGTTCAAATAGTACAAGTCAATAGCTGAATTGTCCTAACAAGGAGCGAACCCCCCAGTGTACATTTGCATACTAATTTTTTACTCCGCCCTTACTAACGGCTTTTTTTAGACGCTATTGATTAACGTATGAACATGTGGAAACCGCTTTTACTGCTTGTATTGGCAGTGGGTTGCAGTTCGGCAGCGGTGAAGGCACAATCCCGGCCACTCACGTTGCAGGAAGCATTGCAGACCGGATTGAAAAATTATCAGTCCATAAAAGCAAAAGAAAACTATGCCAAGGCAGCCACTGAAAATATCAGTGCTGTAAAAAGAGAATTTCTCCCGGACCTGAACCTTTCTGCGCAAAACAGCTACGGAACAGTAAACGGACAAAGCGGAACCATGTGGGGTTATAAAGGTTGGAGTACCGGTGCTTCCGGCCCGGCCTTGCCTTCACAGAACTGGAATGCTGCCTTCGGTGGTCTTTATCTTGCAAACGTTAGCTGGGATGTAGTCACCTTTGGCCGCAGAACTGCCAAAGTGGATGTAGCAAAGGAATTACTCAATACCAATACCGCCGACCTGGAGCAGGAAAAATTTGAACAACAGGTGCGGATAGCAGGATCTTATCTGAATCTCCTTGCTGCACAGCGTTTGCGGGGTTCCATGGAATCAAACCTGAAACGCGCGCAGCAATTGCAACATACCATCATCACCCGTGCATTAAACGGGCTTACGGCCGGTGTAGACAGTTCCATTGCCAACGCGGAAGTTTCAAAAGCAAAGCTTACCCTCATTGACGCGAGAAACTACGAACAGGCACAAAGCAATAAACTGGCTGAAATGATGGATGTACCACCACAGGACTTCATCCTGGATTCCACATTCGTGACTAAAATACCGAATCAACTGCTGGAAACGGTTTCAGCACAGGACTCCTCATCACTGAAACAGCAACCGCTCCTGAAATTATTTGGCAGCCGCATTTCGCTGAGTGAAGCCAACCAGGTATTCATCAGCAAAAATGTGATGCCCCGTTTATCTTTCATGGGCGTTATGCAAACCCGGGGATCAGGCTTTGATGATGATTATGGCGCTGCTAACCTGAACAGTTACAGCCAGGGATACTGGGCCGGTATTCATCCACAGCGTTCCAACTACCTGGTAGGGCTGAACCTGTCGTGGACGGTAACGGATCTCTGGAGAACACATTCGCAGGTAGTACGCCAGCAGTATACCACCGAAGGATTGAAGAATGAATACAATCAAACATACAGCCGTTTGCAACATCAGCTGAAGTTGTCGGAAGAGCAGATTGAAAACGCCGTGAAAAAATACCGGGAAGCACCTGTTGGCCTGAAAGCCGCCAGCGATGCGTTTTTGCAGAAAAGCACCCTGTATGAAAACGGCCTGTCAGATATTGCTGACCTGTCGCAGGCGCTGTACAATATAAACCGGGCAGAAACCGAAAGGGATATTGCCTACAACGGAGTATGGCAGGCCATTTTGTATAAATCGGCCACTGTAGGCGACCTGCAACTCTTTCTGAACCAGCTGTAAATGCTTTTAGCAAACAGCACCCATTTCTCAATAAGAACGATATGAACCTGATAAGAACCGCTTTACAAAAACCGATAGCCATCATGGTAGTAGTGGTGGGACTGTTGTTTTTTGGTATTTCGTCCATGCGGGATATAAAGATTGACATTTTTCCCGACCTGAATCTGCCGGCCATTTATGTGTCGCAGCCATATGGCGGTATGTCGCCCCAGCAGATGGAAGGGTTTATCGGCACCAACTATCAGAACCTTTTCCTGTATGTAACGGGAGTAAGGGATATTGAGGCAAAAAATATCCAGGGGCTTACCATGATGAAGATCACCTTCTATGAAGGAACGAACATGGCACAAGCAGCGGCAGAGGTAACTGCGATGGCCAATCGTGCCTTTTCTTCTATGCCCTCCGGTACACAGCCGCCTTTCATCATCCGCTTCGATGCCTCCACGCTGCCTATCGGACAGTTGGCACTGAGCAGCCCTACCCGCAGTAATAACCAGTTGCAGGATCTGGCGATGACGGTAGTACGGCCTTCTTTCAGTCGTATCGGTGGTCTTACTTCACCAGCTCCCTTTGGCGGTAACTCCCGTACGATTGTTATCCATGTAGACCCCGCGCTGATGCGCAGCCATCACCTCACCCCCGACCAGGTGGTAGCAGCAGTGAAAGATAATAACCAGATTTCTCCTGCCGGCAACGTACGTATCGGTGATATCACCTACATGACACCTGCCAATACGGTGTTGCGTACGGTCAAGGAGTTTGAAAATATTCCGCTGGTGCAGGGTGAAGGCCCCACCGTGTTTGTACGCGATGTGGCGAAGGTGGAAGATGCAGCAGATATCACCAGCAGTTATGCCGTGATCAATGGCAAACGTTCTGTATACCTGCCCGTCATCAAAACGGCGGATGCATCTACCTGGACAGTTGTAAAAAACCTGAAAAAAGCATTACCGGATATTCAGAAATTATTACCGGAAGATGTAAAAATATCTTTTGTTTTTGACCAGAGCGTATATGTGGTAAACGCTGTGAAAAGCCTTGTCAGCGAAGGGGTTATTGGTGCGGTGCTCACTGCGCTGATGGTACTGTTGTTCCTGGGCGACCGCCGCAGCGCCTACATTGTGATTATCACCATACCGGTGTCTATCATCATTGGGGTGATGTGCCTGAAACTGTTAGGGCAAACCATCAATATCATGACGCTGAGCGGGCTGGCGCTGGCCATCGGTATCCTGGTAGATGAATCAACGGTAACGATAGAAAACATCCACCAGCATATGGAAATGGGCAAGCCTAAAGCGCAGGCTATCTGGCATGCCTGCCAGGAAATTGCTTTTCCGAAATTGCTGATCCTGTTGTGTATCCTGGCGGTATTCGCGCCTTCCTTTACCATGAAAGGCGTGCCCCGCGCCATGTTCCTGCCGTTATCGCTGGCTATCGGGTTCTCTATGATCGCCTCTTACCTGCTGTCACAAACCATGGTGCCTGTGTTGGCTAACTGGATATTGAAGGAAGAAAAATTCAAGGGACATCATCATGTGCATAGCAGTGATCCACATAAATCTGCCGGCTATATTGAAACAGAACTGGCAGATGAAAAACAACACCTGAAAAATATCTCGCGGTTTGACCGCTTCAAGCTCCGCTTCATGGGATGGCTGGAAACCCTCATGAAACGCCGCAAGCTGGCCATAGGCGCTTATTTTATAGGGGTAGTCGGACTGGTTGTATTATGCGTCAGCATTATTGGCCGCGACATCTTACCCAAACTCAATAACGGGCAATTCCAGTTGCGCCTGAAAGCGCCAACCGGTACCCGTCTGGAACGTACGGAAACCATGCTTATTAAATCGACGGAGATCCTGAAAGAACTGGTGGGCGCCGACAACATCGACATCACCTCTTCTTTTATCGGAACACATCCTTCGTCGTACTCTACCAATCCCATCTACCTGTTCATGGCTACACCCAGTGAAGCGGTGTTACAGGTAAATCTCAAAGAAGATTACAAAGTGAACATGGACGAGTTCAAAGAGAAATTCCGTAAACGGATCCATGCAGAGCTCCCTGAAGTAAAGATGAGCTTTGAGCCGATAGATCTTACAGATAAGGTGATGAGTCAGGGCGCTGCTACCCCGATTGAAATTGCCGTGATGGGTAAGAACTTCAATGACAGTCGTCCTTATGCAGAAAAGTTGCTCGTAGAAATGAAGAAGATCCCATATCTGCGGGACGTACAGATCAACCAGCCACTGGACTATCCGGCTATCCGCATCAACATTGACCGGGCGCGTGCGGCGCAGCTGGGTGTAACCGTGGGAGAAATTGCCCGATCCCTCACGGCAGCTACTTCTTCCAGTCGTTTTACGGAAAAGAATAACTGGCTGGACGAAAAAAATGCTACGTCTTATCTCGTACAGATTTCTATACCGGAAAATGCCATGACCGGCATCAGTGACATGGCAGCCATTCCGCTGAGTAAAGACAGGGACCGGCCTGTACTGGGCGATGTAGCCACTTTACAGCCGGATACGCTGGTTGGTGAATATGACCGTATCGGTGCGGTGCGGGTTATTTCCATCGGCGCCAATATTTATAACAAAGACCTGGGTACTGCCACCACCGCGGTGTCGGCAGCTATTAAACGTGCGGGAGAACCACCGCGCGGTATCTCCGTTGAAAAACGTGGGTTGATGAACCTGCTGGATGACACACTTGACAGTCTGCAATCGGGACTGCTGGTGGCTATTGTCGTCATCCTGTTACTATTGGCAGCAAACTTTCAGTCGTTCAAGGTAGCGTTGGTAATAGTGTCTACCATTCCCGCTGTATTGGCCGGTTCTTTGATCATGCTGCTGATAACCGGTTCTACATTGAACCTGCAGTCTTATATGGGTATTATTATGTCGGTAGGCGTGTCTGTGGCAAATGCCATCCTGCTGGTAACAAATGCGGAGAAGCTGCGGCTTGAAAATCATGATGCCCGCAGATCGGCATTGGAAGGTGCTTCTATCCGGCTACGTCCTATCCTGATGACAAGTATTGCTATGGTAGCGGGGATGATCCCCATGGCTTCCGGACTGGGTGAAGCCGGTGATCAGACTGCCCCGTTGGGCCGCGCGGTAATTGGTGGACTCATTGCCAGTACTTTTGCATCGCTGCTCATCCTGCCATTGATATTTGCCTGGGTACAACAAAAAACCAGTGTTAAATCTGTATCACTGGATCCGGAAGATATAGAGAGCCAGTATTATGTTCCTGCTGAAAGACATGTTCAATAACCGGGTTTTACTAAGTATAACTTTTATGACTAAACGATATTTTGATACCATGAACATACAAAAATACAGCCTGTCGTACCGGCTATTGACGGTTGTTGCGTTGGGGCTGTTTTTTACCGCCTGCCACAGCATCAAGGCGGAGGATGAAAGCAGCCACGAAAACCAGCGGGTGCAGGTTAAGTTCATCCACCTGCATAAAGGGCAACTGGAAGCAACGCTGAAGTTACCCGGGGAAATAAAACCTTTCCAGTTTGCAGATCTGTATGCCAAGGTGAACAGCTATGTAAAAAAAGTGAATGTAGATCTGGGCAGCCGGGTAACCGCTGGTCAGGTGCTGGCTACGCTGGAAGCACCGGAAATGAATACGCGGGTGCTGGAAGCGCAGTCGCGCCTGCACACCAAAGAGGCAATATTCAGGGCCAGCCGCGCTACCTATAACCGTTTGCTGAAAACCAGCCAGGTACCGGGTACTATTTCTCCCAACGACCTGGATATGGCCTTCGAGAAAATGAGGGCAGACAGTGCAGAATATCTTTCTGCCAATTCTGCTATCAACGAGGTACAGCAAATGCTGGGATACCTGGTGATCCGCGCCTCTTTCAGCGGTGTGATCAGCCAGCGTAATGTGCATCCCGGCACTTATGTGGGCCCTGCCGATAAAGGCTCCGATAAACCATTGTTCCGGCTGGAAGAACAGCAGAAACTTCGTTTATCCGTTGCCGTGCCTGAAATGTATACGGATGATGTGAGCCATGCCAGCTTTGTGCAGTTTACCGTGAAAGCCTTGCCGGGAGATACTTTTACCGCACATGTAACCCGTATTGCCGGTAGCCTGGACTCCAGGATGCGTACCGAACTGCTGGAAATGGATATTGCCAATAAAGACAGGAAACTGCTACCGGGCATGTATGCTGAAGTGCAGATTCCCCTGCCCGGCAAGAAGGATGTATATATCGTACCTAAAGGAGCTATTGTCAGTAACTCAGAACAGATCTTCGTGATCAGATCCGTGGACAACAAAGCCGTGTGGGTGCCGGTACAGCGTGGCAACGAATCAGATGGACAAGTAGAAATATTCGGTGACCTGTCTGACAACGACCAGCTTGTGCAGAATGCCAGCGATGAAATAAAGGAAGGCACGCCATTACAGGCTGCTGCAAAATAATGTGTGTTGGACGTTTGGGGAGGTGTTTGTAAAAATTAATGGTAAGATGAATCAATGATGACCGGCTGGACAAATGGTAAAGAGTGACCAGTCAGCATACAAACACCCACCTCAAACTTCTTACTGCGAGGACGCTTCCATAGGCGGAAGCGTTATTGCTTTATGATTTTTTAAAGAAATGTTACCATGCGTAACAGTTGTAGGTTTAGGTAAAATAGCCGGAATAGTCCTATTCCGGTTTTTTATTTATACCTGTTCCGGTTTTTCAATAAATAAAAAAATCCAAAAGCGACGGGGATCACTTTTGGATTTGATATATAACAGATGAGTGAAAATCTTACCAATCTTTTTCTACCGGTACTACCTGTCCTTTTACCTTTTTAGCCTTGTCCTGCAACTTCTTCTCTTCCTGCGATAGTGCCTGCAACAAACGTTCTGCTTCCTGCTTGTTTAGCTTGCTGGGCTGTGGTTCCGGCTTCTGCTGATCTTCTTTGTCCTGACCTTTATCCTGGTCTTTATTCTGCTGATCTTTATTCTTGTCTTTGTTCTGATCTTTGTCTTTATCCTGTTGATCTTTATTCTGATCTTTATTTTTATCCTTATCCTTGTCCTTATTTTTATCCTTGTTCTTGTCTTTATCTTTTTTGTCCTTATCCTTGTTGTCGCCACCACCGCCTTGCTGTTGTTTTTTCAGCATAGCTTGTGCATACGCGAGGTTATACCGGGCATCTTCATCAGCAGGATTTAATTTCAGCGACTGTTTATAGGATTTGATACTTTCTTCCCACTTCTTTCCTTCCATGAAGGTGTTGCCGATATTATAATCTGCTTCAGATTTCATTTCTTTTTTGCCGCCTAGTTTCAGGCTGTTGGCATATTGTGCGCGTGCATCATCGAAGCGTTTTTGCTGATACATGGAGTTGCCCAGGTTATAGCTGCCCACGGCAGATTGTGCATTTTGCTCCAGTGCTTTTTTATAATTGGCTTCTGCGTCTGTATACTGCTGTTTTTGATATAATTGGTTACCCTTCCGGATATACTTATTGCTACCATCCTGCGCGAAGGCCATGACGGCTGTAAGCAGTGCAGCAGTAGTAATGAAACAATATTTTATGAACGTTACTTTCATGATCCGTAATGTAAATTATGCTGGCTGTGTTCCCGGCTTAACGCGTTTGTGGCGCACTTCCGGAATAAAAAACTCTATCAGCAGCAATGCCAGGCTTACGCCCAGGAAATATTGAAAATAGCTGTTATAATCGGTAAATACATTTTCACCAAACTCTTTCTGCTCCATGCTGTCTATTTTATTTACCAAGGTATTCACTACATCATCCGTATTGTTATCGAGATGTTGGTAAATACCTTTACCGGCGGCAGCAATGTTTTTTAGCTCGTTTTCATTGAGTTTGGAGATGACAGTATTTCCTTGCCGGTCTTTTTTATATCCGCCTGATTCCGGGTCTGGCAGGGGAGATCCGGCAACGGAACCAATACCTATTGTGTTGGAAACCACGCCGTTTTCGAAGGCGGCTTTGGTTTTCTGTAAGGCAGTTTCATCATGATCTTCTCCATCTGAGATGAGGATGAGGGCTTTATGTTTGCGTTCTTTTTTATTGAAAGCATCGTCACTCACCTGGATCGCCTGACCGATAGCGGTTCCTTGTGTGGGGATCATATCAGGAGATATCGTGCTGAGATACATTTTGGCAGCGGAATAATCTACTGTCAGCGGCATTTGCAGATAAGCGTTGCCGGCAAATACTACCAGGCCTATACGGTCATTATCCAGCTTGTCCATCAGCTTACTGATCAGTTGTTTGGCGCGGGTAAGCCGGTCTGGTTGTATATCTGTGGCCAGCATACTTTTGCTTACATCCAGTGCAATCATTACATCTACACCTTTGCGGGTAATCTTTTCCATGCGGCTGCCTTTCTGAAGGTTAGCCAGTCCGATCACGCCAAAAAAGAATGTCAGGAAGATGAGCAGGAACTTTAGTACAAACAGTTTCCGGGAATAGCCGGTAAACAGCTTCTCCACCAGAACGGGGTCGCCAATACGGCGGATAGAACGGCGCTTCCACCAGGATATACCCAGGAAGGCAAGCTGCAATACCAGCAATAAGGCCAGCGCCCATAAATATTCACTATGCTGAAAACGTAACATATCTGAGTTTAAGCAATCATTACCGGTAGTAAACCAGGTAATGTGTCAAAAATAATTTTTTTGTCACGTATTACAAGAGGGGAAGTAGGGGTTTAGGTTTTCTTTAACCATTTTTTGAATATTTACGAATTTTGAGATTTTGAGATTTAGATATTTGAAATGCAGCGCAGATAACCATATACGCTTACATCTCCGCTGCATTTCAAATACCTACATTCGTAAATTCATAAATTCGTAAATATTTACATTTTCCCCTGGAAGTACCCTGCTTCTGTCAGGATGCTCCGGAGAATGGCCATGCGGTTTTTAGGCATGTCGAAGTTGGGGTCTTCTGTTTCGATATTGAGTACAAAAAAAGAAGGATGCCTGTTTTCCTCGATCCAGCCTACGATCCAGCCAATTTTCTTTGTGTCCTTGTAGTCCCAGCCTGTTTTATAAGACAATTCGTACTTGGGCGTTTTTTCCATCAGCATCACTTCCCGAACCGTTTGCATATTGGTTTTTGCGAATGGCAGCTGATTGAAATAAAGTTTTTTCACAAAGCCAAGTTCTTCATCGGGGGAGATGAGAAGAGAGTTATCCAGCCAGAAAGTATCAATTCTGCTGATCTTCATATTGCCGTATTTTACGGAATCGAGCCACAGCTGCATGGTTGGCTGACCAATCCTCCGCGCTATTTCCTGGTAATAAGGTACAGCAGACAGTTTAAAGGCTTGTTGCATGCTCAGATCCTGGTTCCATTCCGGAAACTCGCGGGTAACGCTATCCCATGGAATAACCATGCTGGTATCTCTGATGATGCCGGTTTGAAGACCCACCAGCGAATTAAAGATTTTGAAGGTAGATGCAGGCAGAAAACGCTGCTTGGCCCTTTCCAGGTTATACACCTTGAACTCGCCCTGCGCGTTATTAAATAACATAAAAGTGCCTTCTACCTTGTATTGGGTAAAGTATTTTTCCCAGTCTTTTTCTTCTTTAACGTTATTGGGAGCACAGGCAGCGAGGCAAACGCCTATAGCTATTAACATCCAGCCAAACCGTTTCATCAGCATAAAATTTAATAAATAATCAGCTGCAAAAGTAGTCAAAGTAACCAGCATTTGACCAGGATTTAAGGATTAAGGGATTAAAAAGGATTGAACTTTTGTTGTTTATAAAAAAAGATTGGTGAGATAAAAGAGTAGTATTCGCTTTTATCTCACCAACCTTTTTAATCGTTTCATAGAACAAAAGTTCAATTCTTTTTAATCCCTTAATCCTTAAATCCTGGTGGTCAATATGCCCAGTTCCTTTCCCACTTTAATGAATGCGGCAATGGCTTTGTCCAGGTGTTCCTGTTCGTGTGCGGCGCTGAGCTGCACGCGGATACGGGCCTGGCCTTTCGCTACTACAGGGAAGAAGAACCCAATCACATAAATACCTTCTTCGAGCAGTTTTTCAGCTACCTGCTGACTCAGCACCGCATCGTATAGCATGACGGGTACTATCGGGTGGTCACCGGGTTTGATATCGAAACCGGCTTCCGTCATTTTGGTGCGGAAATACCGGGTATTGTATTCCAGTTTGTCACGGAGGGCGGTTGTTTCGCTGAGCATATCCAGTACAGCGATGGAGGCACCTACGATACTGGGGGCTACGGAGTTGGAGAATAAATAAGGACGGCTGCGTTGGCGCAGGATGTCGATTACTGCTTTAGGTCCGCTGGTGAAACCGCCGGAAGCGCCTCCCAGGGCTTTCCCCAGTGTACCGGTAATAATATCTACCCGGCCCATTACACCGCAATATTCGTGGGTGCCACGACCGGTTTTGCCCAAAAAGCCGGAAGAGTGGCTTTCGTCAGACATCACGATGGCATCGTATTTATCGGCCAGGTCACAGATTTTGTCCAGCTGGGCAATAGTGCCATCCATGCTGAAGGAGCCATCAGTAACGATGATGCGGTTGCGGCAGTCTTTGGCTTCCTGTAGTTTTGCTTCCAGGTCGGCCATATTATTATGCTCATAGCGGAAACGCTGTGCTTTGCACAACCGTACGCCATCAATAATGGAGGCGTGGTTCAGGGCATCGGAAATGATGGCATCCTGCTCGCCGAATAATGGCTCAAATACGCCACCATTGGCGTCGAAGGCTGCCACGTACAAAATAGTTTCTTCCGTACCCAGGAATTTGGAGATCTTTTCTTCCAGTTCCCGGTGAATATCCTGTGTACCGCAAATGAAGCGTACACTGCTCATGCCATAACCATGCCTGTCTATGGCGTCTTTCGCGGCTTTTACCACGGCAGGATGAGAAGATAGTCCCAGGTAGTTATTCGCACAAAAGTTTATAACTGTTTTACCTCCGACCTGTATTTCAGCTCCCTGTTCAGATGTGATGATGCGTTCTCTCTTGTAAAGGCCGGCTTTGTTGATGTCGTCCAGTTCTTCCCGTAAACGGGCCGTAAACTTTTCATTCATATACATGCAATATTTAAAATCACGTAATCAAAGTTATGGCAATAAATGTATTACGATTATGTGTCGTATAAACCAGTAACGGCCAGGGAAGTAAAAAGTTTGACCCAGGTGTAACATTTAGCAACTGCCCTCCGTCATAATACTATCACGATTATAGATACCATGTAGTGGAAAACTGATAAATTGACCTTTATAAAGAGATGAGGAAAGGATGTATTGAATAAAGGGTTGATGCTCAGTTTAAAAGAAACTGTTCCTGCCAGGTGTATGCGAAAAAAGATGCTGATTTCAGTGGATTGCGGCTAAGGTTGGATTTTGTCCATGATGGGTATTAAAGTAAATGTCGGAACTTAGCACTAAAATCCCGCACCACCGGAATGACGGAAAAGGAGTACAATAAATGTGTGGATCTGTATTCGGACAATATATTCCGCTTCATTGTTAAGAATCTTGATAATGCGGAAGATGCGAGAGACGTAGTACAGAACTCATTCGAAATATTGTGGAAGCACTGTCAGGATGTGCCTTTTGAAAAGGCAAAGTCATACCTGTTTACAGTTGCATACCACAATATGATAGACCATGTGCGTAAGGTAAAGCGGATTACACTGGTAGACCAGTTTAAAGATGAAGCACGGATTTCAGAGCATAAGGTAAATAATGCCAGGGAAGTGATCGAAAAAGCCTTGTCAAAGCTAAGTGAAGTACAACGGTCGCTGGTTTTACTGAAAGATTATGAAGGCTACAGCTATGAAGAAATAGGAGAGATCATGGAGCTGACCCCTTCCCAGGTTAAGGTATACCTGCACCGGGCAAGGCTTCATCTGAAAAATTATCTTGTAAAGATGGAGAACGTTATATAATTATCATATTAATAATAAATAAAATTTTTGTCGGTAGATATCAACATATCAAATTACGAGTCCTTCCTGCTTAGCTACATAGATAGTGAGCTGAACGGGGAAGAAGTGGCTGCGCTGGAACTTTTCCTGCAAAAGCATCCGCAAATCAGGCAGGAGCTGGAATTGCTGGAAGGAACCCGTATGGTGCCGGATGAAAAGATCGTATTTGATAACAAGGCCGCTCTATATCAGCTGGAAGCCCCCGCGGATAACAGCTATGAGTTATTGCTGCTGGACTATGTAGATGGAGAATTGTCTGATGAAGACGCGCAGCGGCTGCTAGGTTGGCTGCAACAACATCCCGAAGCACAAAAAGAACTGGCTTTGTTGCAGGCTGCAAAGTTGCAACCTGACCACAATCTTGTTTTTGAACATAAAACAACGCTTTACCGCAGCAACCAACGTAAGCCGGCACGTATCTATCCTGGTATCTGGTGGTGCGCTGCCGCTGCCGCTATGCTTGCCGGTGTAATTGTATGGATGCCATCTTCGGCACCCGATCACCCCCCTGTAGTGGCCGGTACTGTAAACAGGACCGTTGCTACACCCCCAGCTGCGCCCGCCAGCGTTGCTGTACTCCCCGAAATGGGGCAACCGGCTGTAGCAAAGAATACAGTCAGTGCTGAAAAGAAAACGGTTAATACCCCTGTAAAGAAAATAGCCGCACCGGTACAGACGGTTAAAGTGCAGCAGGCACCTGCTGTTGCAACGGTTGTACAACCTGCCAGAACAGATGCCCCCGTTATTTCACAGTTGCCTTCTCCGCGCAATACTTCCGATGAAGTAGTGGAAAAGCACCTGCAGCAAACCGAAACAATCGTAGCTACCAACACTATTAATAATAGCAATGTTAACACAGGTACAGGTAATGAAGCCTTGCTGGCAGCTAGTACAAATATAAAAACAGCAGTGAGTAAACCTGCCGCTGCGCCTGAACAGGCGACGGTTAAAGGAGAACTGATCATGTCTGTAAGTGGAAGCGACAGCAAAATTCTGGATAAAGTGACCAATGTTGCTAAGTTTTTCTCCCGTAAAAGGAATAAATAAAATTATGGTAAAAGCATATGAAGCATAAATTTTTACTCTGTTTGTTATTGGTATTAAGTGTAGTATGGGCTCATGCGCAAAAAGCCAGCACCTCCCAGGTAGCTCCGGCTACCCCGGATACAATACAGATCAAAGGATTGATTATCATCAAAGGGAAAAATGATAAAGGACGTACCAGTTATAAGTTTTATAACGATACAGCCTATGCGCGCAACAAACTGAAAAGGAACCTGCAAACTAAATGGTTTATCTTCGATCTGGGCTTTAATAACTTTATTGACCGCAGCGAATATAATGGGGCAAGCTTTTTGTCATACTATCCTAATACCACTAATTTCTATAACGGGGCAGCACCTGCCAGCAGAGCATACGACTATTCCGCCACCGGACTTGCTACTTTTGCTCCCCGGGAAGGAAGTGAGCCTTTAACACCATCAGAATTTAAACTCATCACCGGAAAATCGATCAATTTTAATATTTGGCTGTTTGAGCAGCGACTCAATATAACAAAACACAAACTTAACTTGTTATATGCTTTAGGATTGGAAATGAATAATTTCAGGTATGCCCGGAACATTACTTACCAACCGGGATATCCTACCAGGATAATCAGGGATTCAGTAGAGTTTTCTAAGAACAAGCTTTTTGCCGAATATATATCCATACCGGTAATGCTTAATTTTAATTCTAACCCCGCCCGCCCGAGCCGCGCGTTTCAGGCGAGCTTCGGTGTCTCTGGTGGTTACCTGCTCAAATCCCGGACTAAACAAATAAGTGAAGAGAGAGGCAAAGTGAGAAAAACCGACGACTTCAATCTTAACAAATGGCGTTTTGGACTTACCAGCGAACTGGGCTATGGACCGGTTAAGCTGTACGGCAACTTTGCCCTTACGCCTTTGCATGATTATGGATTACAACAATATCCATTCTCCATCGGATTGAGGCTAAACGGATTTTAAGTTTTTTGACCAGATCCTAAATTGTATTTATGCGTTCTTTTGTCGCACTGATAGTATGTATTGCTTGTATTGCATGGGTGCATTCCTTTGATAAACGATTACTTGGCGTGAATTCAGACGCCAGCTTTGGTGAAAACCAGCAACAGTTACCGGTGGATGTGGTGCCAGCAGCTGTAGCATTCGTACCCGCCAGTGCCCTGCAACAAAATATGACCCCTGCCACCGTAACTAACATTATGATCCCCGTTGTAGCCGTTACCCGCAGTAAAACTACGCGCCTAAAGAAAAAACGCTCCGGTTTCATCCCCGTAAAAGATTCTTCCCGCTATGATTTTGTAGTAGTGAAAAGACCTGGCTTGCTCATGAGTACGCTTACCCCCTGATAATCAATCCCTTTTGCGGAACCCCCATTTCCCGCTCTCTTCTTCGTACAATCGGTTGTAACCTGGCTCCTGTACCATTTATCGATTTCTTCCTTTTAAATATCCATAATTTTACACTTCCATTTATATTTGGTTACAAATTCTTAAACCCAACAACATTATCTTCTTATGAATCTGCTTAAAAGAGCCGTATTACTACTCCTGTTTGCATGTACACTGCAAATGGCAGGAGCCCAAGGTAAATACCAATGGAAAGAAGCTACTTCCGGAGGTTATAGTTACAAGTATATCGACAACGACCCCATGAAAGCCCGTTTTTATACCCTGAAAAACGGACTGACCGTTATCCTCAGTGTGAATAAAAAAGAGCCCCGTATTCAAACACTGATCGGCACCCGCGCCGGTAGTGACAATGATCCTAAAGATCATACAGGGCTGGCCCACTACCTGGAACACCTGCTCTTTAAAGGCACCCAGCAATATGGATCACTGAATTGGGCAAAAGAAAAGCCGTATATCGATCAGATTGATAACCTGTACGACCGGTACAATAAAACCACTGATCCGGCGGCACGTAAATCAGTGTATCATACCATCGATAGTATTTCCGGCATTGCTGCCAGATACGCCATCGCGAATGAATACGATAAATTGATGACCGGCATGGGCGCGCAAGGTACCAATGCCCACACCTGGGTGGAAGAAACTATTTATGAAGAAGATATTCCTTCCAATGCCATCGATAAATACCTGGCTGTTCAGGCAGAACGCTTCAGGGACCCGGTATTCCGCCTTTTCCATACGGAACTGGAAGCGGTATATGAAGAAAAGAACCGTGGCCTCGACAACGACAACCGTAAAGTATATGAAGCCATGCTCGCCGCTTTATTTCCAACACACAACTACGGCCAGCAGTCTACCATAGGTACGGTAGAGCACCTGAAAAACCCCAACCTGAAGGCCATCCGCGCTTTCTATAATGAATACTATGTACCCAACAATATGGCTGTAGTAATGGCCGGGGATTTTGACCCGGACTACGTGATCCGGACCATCGACAAGCAATTCAGTTATATGAAGGCGAAGCCGGTAAAGGAATACAAACCGGCTCCGGAAGCACCTATTAAAGCGCCTGTAATAAAAGAAGTGCTGGGCCCTGATGCAGAAAGCATTGACATGGGTTTCAGAATGCCTGGTGCGCTGGATACCCGGTCCAATATTATACTGGGAGTATTGTCCAGCATCCTGCACAACGGAAAAGCAGGACTGCTTGATCTAAACATCAATAAACAGCAGAAAGCATTGAGTGCAGATGCCAGTGTGTTAAGCCTGAAAGATTATTCCATCCTCGCCCTCTCCGGAAAAGCCAAACAGGGCCAAACGCTGGAAGAGGTGAAAGCCTTGCTGCTGGGCCAGCTGGAAATCCTGAAAAAAGGAGCGTTCGATGAATCGCTGGTGAAGGCAATTGTCAATAACGCAAAACTGGCGGAATTGCAGGGGCTGGAAAGCAATAACAACCGGGCTACTTCCATGATGGATGGCTTCATTAAAAGCAGGGGACAGAACTGGGCTTATGATGTAGCTTATGTAGATGATATGGGTAAAGTAACGAAGCAACAGATCGTGGATTACGCCAATAAATATCTCAATGATAATTATGCACTGATATACAAACGTAAAGGGGAAGACAAGAATATACAGAAAGTAGAGAAACCCAATATTACCCCGGTAGAAGTAAACAGGGATGCACAGTCTGCCTTCCTGCAGAAGATATCTGAGATGCCGGCTACGCCTGTAAAACCGCAATGGCTGGATTATGAAAAAGATATTCAGACTGCTCCCGTTGGTAATACCAACATCATGTATGTGCAGAATAAAGACAATGGCCTGTTCCGCTTGTACTACCGTTTTGATATGGGCAGCTGGAACAATAAAGAGCTGGCACTGGCTGCACAATATCTACAGTTCCTGAGTACGGATAAATATACCTCTGAAGAGATCAGCAAAGAGTTCTACAACATTGCCTGCAACTTCAGCGTGTCTGCTGCCAATGAGAATACAACGATTATGATCAGTGGTCTGCAGGAAAATTTCGACAAGGCAGTGTCTCTTTTTGAGCATATCATCGCCAATTGCAAGCCTAACGAAGAGGCGCTGGCAGCCTTGAAAGGACGTATTCAGAAAGCGCGTGCAGACAGTAAACTGAATAAAGCCGCCATCATGAAAGGCGTGGTAAACTATGCCATGTATGGTGCAAAAAATCCGTTTAACAATCAGATGAGCCAGGCCGAACTGGAGGCAATTACACCTGGTGAACTCACCACGTTGTTGCACGATCTGCCTGCTTACAAACATACGATCATTTATTACGGACCTGAGCCACTGGCAAGCGTTGCGGCTGATGTAAAAAGACTGCATCCCCTGCCTGCTGCTTTTAAAGAAGCGCCGGCAGCCGTGAAGTTTACAAAAGATGATCAGACCAAAAACCAGGTACTCTTTGCAGATTACGACATGGTACAGACAGAAGTAAACTGGTTGAGAAATTCAGACACCTATAATCCGGCTAACACCGGTATTGTCACCCTGTTTAATGCTTATTTTGGTGGCGGAATGGGATCTATTGTATTCCAAACTATCCGCGAATCAAAAGCCCTGGCCTATTCTACATATGCCTTCTATGTAACGCCTGATAAAAAAGGAGAACGGTATTCTACCGTAGCTTATGTAGGCAGTCAGGCAGATAAAATGGGCGACGCCGTAAAAGGAATGAATGAATTACTGAATGATATTCCCCGTTCCGATAAATTGCTGGCAACAGCCAAAGAGTCCATGAAACAGGATATTGAAACAGAACGTATTACCAACGACGGTATTATTTTCAGTTATCTCGCCGCACAAAAACTCGGGCTGAATACCGATATCCGCAAAGAAGTATACGCGTCTATTGATAAAATGAACTTCGATGAAGTGAAGAAATTTCATGATGAATATCTGGCCAACAAGCCATATACTTATTGCATTCTTGCCTCTGAAAAGAAGGTTAACATGGATGATCTGAAAAAGATGGGAGAAGTAAAAAAATTATCGATGGAAGAAATTTTCGGTTACTAGTATATTGTTTTATATATACGTAAGTAAGGTAAGGCAGTAAAGGGTTTTATAAACTTCTTTGCTGCCTTACTTCATTTTGTGTAAGCGGTTGTTGCAATAAATTATTCTCTTCCTGCGTTATCAGAAATATTTAATCACCCTATGGAGAAGTGCCGTTATTATTGGTATGTAATTGCTTTGCTGTTACTGCCATTATCCGGATTCGTACGCAGTAACGATCTTTACAATGCCCGGTTAAATTCTGCCAACATTAATCCGGATAAAATATTTTTATTGATAGATAAAAGCGATTATCGTTTGTATTTGTATGAAGATGTAACCTTACGGAAAATTTATAAAGTCGTGTTTGGAAACAAGGATCAATCAGATAAGTTGTCTGAAGGGGATCGTAGAACACCGGAAGGAACTTTTCATATTCTTAGCAAAAGATTTGACAATCGCTGGAGCCGGTTTTTGCTGATTGATTATCCGAATGAGGATTCCTGGCAAAAGTTTTATCAGCGACAGTCCAAAGGCGCATTGTCGGGGAATGCTTCCATTGGTGGTGGGATTGGTATTCACGGTGTAGAGTATAATGCCGGTATCCGGGACAGTTATGTGGAAGGCCGCATCAACTGGACGCTGGGTTGCATCAGCATGAAGAACGCGGATGTAAATGAATTGTATGAAGTTATAAAAGTAGGAACACCGGTGGTGATCCGTCGTTGAAAAACAGGAAAGATTTTTGTGGAAAGAAGATGAGGGTGATTTCCTGTGGCAGCAGGTTGTTGTATGTTTACAGGAGAATAAATAGCCCCACCGGCATCTAGTGGCGCAGCAGACAACACTGCTGCACCATGACTCCAATATATAAGGCGGGTCAGATCCTGTGAAGAGCGCGCTCCACTCGGATGGTGCGCGCTTTTTTATTGTAAAAAAAGTAGCCTGACGAGCGGAGAAGGAAGCGTGCTTCGATCTTTACTCATCAGGCTAATAGGATTAATCAATTAATCGGTGTGCTGATTAATTTTCTACTATAATTTTCCGCGCTTGATTTCGTCCACTACTCCGGGATCCAGGAGCGTAGAGGTATCGCCTACGTTGTCCAGATCGTTTTCGGCTATTTTGCGCAGGATGCGGCGCATAATTTTGCCGGAACGTGTTTTAGGCAACCCAGTTACAAACTGGATTTTATCCGGTTTGGCAATGGGGCCGATGATACGGGCTACGGTTTGTGCAATGTCTTTTTTACTCAGTTCTGAATCATGTGTCTGTCTTTCCAGAATCACATATGCATAGATCCCTTGTCCTTTTATATCGTGTGGATATCCTACCACGGCGCTTTCTATCACACCAGCATGCATGTTGATGGCATTTTCCACTTCGGCGGTACCAATGCGGTGACCACTTACGTTGAGTACATCATCTACACGGCCGGTAATGCGGTAGTAGCCCTCTTCATCTCTCATACAGCCATCTCCGGTGAAATAGAGATTTTCGTAGGTGGAGAAATAGGTATTACGGAAACGTTCATGATCGCCGTAAGTGGTGCGGAGCATGCCGGGCCAGGGGAATTTTATACAGAGATTACCATTTACACCGTTACCTTTTATTTCCTTACCGTTTTCATCAACCAGCATAGGTTGTACACCTGGTAACGGAAGGGTGGCGAATCCTGGTTTTTCTTTGGTGATACCGGCCAGGGGGGTGATCATGATGCCACCGGTTTCTGTTTGCCACCAGGTATCTACGATAGGGCATCTGCCTTTACCGATATTATCTTTAAACCAGTGCCATGCTTCTTCGTTGATGGGTTCACCTACGCTGCCCAGTTTTTTGAGTGAGCTGAGGTCCTTATGATTCACAGGTCCCAGGCCGTAGCTCATTAAGCTGCGGATGGCTGTTGGTGCGGTATATAAAGTGTTGACACGGAATTTGTCAGTGATTTCCCATAGTCTGCCGGCATCCGGATAGGTGGGTACGCCTTCAAACATGAGAGTGGTGGCGCCTGCGCTGAGCGGGCCGTATACGATGTAGCTATGGCCGGTGATCCAGCCAATATCAGCCGTACAGAAGTAAACTTCGCCCGGTTGGTACTGGAAGGTGTTTACAAAAGTATAGTTGGCATAGACCATATAGCCGCCACAGGTGTGTACCACGCCTTTTGGCTTGCCGGTAGAGCCGGAAGTATACAGGATGAAGAGCATATCTTCCGCATCCATTTCTTCGGCAGGGCAGGGAGGGTTGCCCATTGTTTCCACCTGTTTAATTTCATCTTCCCACCACACATCTCTTCCTTTCAGCATGCTTACCGGGGTGCGGGTGCGGGTGCACACGATTACTTTTTTTACGGAAGGGCATGCCATCAGGGCATCATCGATCACAGATTTCAGGGGGATGTCCTTGCTGCCACGGTATGCACCATCGCAGGTGATAACGAGGTTACATTGTGCATCCTGGATCCTGTCGGCAATTGATTGGGCACTGAAGCCGCCAAATACTACGGAGTGGATGGCGCCTATGCGGGCACAGGCGAGAACAGAAATGGCGAGTTCGGGGATCATGCCCATGTAAATACATACACGGTCACCTTTTTTTACGCCATTATTCTTCAGCACATTTGCAAACTGGCAAACTTTATTATAGAGGTCGCGGTAGGTAATAATACGGTGGTGTTCTTCCGGATCGTTGGGTTCCCAGATAATAGCCGGTTTGTGTCCCAGCGTACCGAGATGACGGTCAAGGCAGTTTTCTGTAATATTCAGCTTACCGCCTGTAAACCATTTGATTTCCGGATCTTTAAAGTTCCAGTCCAATACTTTATCCCACTTACGGCGCCAGTAAAAATGGTCGGCAACATTTGCCCAGAAACCTTCCGGGTCAACTACACTTTGCTGATAAGCTTCCTGATATTCTTCTATTGTTCTGATCTGGTATGGGTACGACATAGCACCATCAATTGTTTATTGGTTAATTATAAGCATTTCCTAACGGGCTTTAAATTTAAGAAAAACCAGACGGTTTGGTAGAAAAAATCTAAGAAACGATATTAAAAGCGGGTTATTTTTCAATATTTGCCGGAAACCGGTCAATAAAAGCGGCTTTTTTTTGATAAAATAATAAAGCCTTCTGTTCCCGTAGCGGGAGCAGAAGGCTTTATGGTGAAGTCTTTTCTTTACAGCCTATATTTTCAAACACTGGATAAGGGAAGTGAATTCATTTAGTGAACAGCTTCCGGTATTTTTCCATGTATATCCCCGTAGTGAGATACACTTCCTCCATTAACTGAATGATTTTCTGTTTTTCTGCATTGCTGAGTGCCGGAATAGTTTTTCCTTTCTCATGTGGATTGGGTTTATCCCTTCCCCGCATTTTGCGATAAAAAGTAGGTATGCTCCAGCTACATTCCTCACATACCTTCTCCCGGAAAGAGGTGGAGAGCGTAGAAAATCTTTCGTGGATATCAAGTAACATGTTTACTGTTTCTTTACTCATAGCAGCTTTTATTTATTGGTTATTAGAAAGGGTAACAAAACTGTGTTTTTGTAACATATAGCGCATGTATTTTGTGTATAAGCAAATGTATTTATAATCATGCAAATTATAATCAGAAATTTTGACTTTTATAAAAAAAATCATGACCCTGTGAAACGTGCTGTGGTAAAGGGTTTTGTTAGATGTAGCTGCAGAATTTATAATTATTAGTGATTCGTTTTGTAATTACCAGTTGCATTTCAATTACTCGCCTTTTTACATTCGTTATCAATTTGTATTTGCTATTATCAAATTGTAATCAGTGTTATCAAATCTTCATTGCGTGTGTTCGTAACCGTTAGTTCTGCATCTCTGCTCCCGGTTTTCTCCCGAAAAATTTTTATTCAATTTGATATTTTTATTTACGAAATGAATTATTTATTGTTATATTATACGACAATATAACGGGCAGTGCGCTTGCTTACAGGACTAAAATAAAAACGAACAAAGATGCAATCGAGTCTGATACACATGGGTCAGCGGTTAAAGCAGATACTCAGGCAGAAGAAAATTAAAATCGTTGATTTTGCCAAAATGGCCGGATTTACCAACCAGATCGCGCATTATCATTTACGCAAAAGTGATATGAAACGCACTACCATGGAGCGTTTCTGTATCCTGATAGGAATTACCCCTGATGAATTTGTAAGATGGAATGGGGCGATGGAAATGAGTGGGGATAAAAGCCTGCACCATGGCGACCGGCTTCAGAACCTGATTGCGGAAAAAGGGTTGAATAAAAGTAAACTGGCGGAGCGCCTGGGAATGAGCCGGCGCACGATGTATAATGTTTTTGAGAAGGAAGTCTTTTCACCGGACGAACTGGAACGTGTGGCAAAAGGGCTGGATATGAGTACGGAAGCTTTTCTGAATCCGGGTAATGTGCAGGAGGCGCGGCAAACAGACAGTGAGGAAATGATGTTGCTGCGGGAGAAATATTATAAGTTACTGGAAGAACACCACCACCTGCTTAAAAGTTATGCCACACTAAAAGATGATGTGATCCAGGTGAAGAAGGAGCTGGCGGGGCTCCGGAAACAGGTACACGGCAAAAAGGCCTGAGACAGGCCCTGATGCCGTTTATAATTGCCATGTTCCACGCTGTTACACATTTGCCACTCCTTTCAGTGCAAATACTTCTGCTACTTCTTCCCAATTATTTACCCGTTTGTAATCTGTCAGGTTCGTATTATGCGGAGCGGTGAACAATAATTTTTCCCCATTAAAATGCCGGAGGTTCTTATCGTAGTCATCTATCATGTAATCCGCGTCAATAATGGTTTTAGAGCCGCAGAATACAATGTTATGCCAGCTGATAAAAGGAAAGTGTTCATTCAGCCACTCGAGCTTTTCAGCCAGTGAGAGCGGAAACTCCATCGCTGCAGATACAATAAAGATCTCGTGCTGCGCGGCTAATGCTTTAATTACTTCCTGGCTGCCGGGCATTACAGGCGCTGTTCTGAAAAAACCGGGGGTATTTAAAAAAAGACGGACCGCACCTTTTTCGGGGAAAGCACTGCCTTCCGGAAGTCCGTTTAATGTGGCCGGATCAATGCTTACACCATATTCGTTTTCATAATATTTCAGATAATGCTGCGTTATATCTGCCATTACATTATCCATATCGATTGCTATTCTTGCCATATTTTGCTGTTTATTGCAAAGTTATGCTGTTTCTCGCAAATTATTGCAAATTATTTCATAATATTGCAGAAAATAGCATAAGCATGTTAAAAGAGGAAAGGCTGGATTATATCCTTAAAAAGCTGCAAACGGATCAGAAAGTACTTCAAACAGAACTGAGCAGCGACTTACAGGTATCGGAAGATACGGTGCGCCGCGACCTGGAAGTATTGGCACAAAGCGGGCAACTGATCAAAGTCAGGGGCGGCGCTATTCCTCATTCTCCCAATCCCTACAGTTTTAAAGAGCGTATCCGCTATCATGAAGATGATAAGAAACATATTGCCCGCAAGGCGTTGTCATTCCTGCATGACGGACAAACGATCATTATCGATGGGGGTACATCTACCTTAACACTCGTTCAACTCTTCCCACCAAATCTTCATCTTACGGTTGTCACAAATAGTGTTCCCATTGTAGCGCAGCTCATAGAGCATCCCGTTATAGAGGTGGTGTTCACCGGTGGGCGTATCGGCAAGGATTCGCAGACAGCCGGCGGAATGGATACGATCAATATGCTCCGGAAAGTGCATGCGGATCTGTGTTTCCTGGGTATTTGCAGTCTGCATCCGGATGCGGGTGTAACAGGGCTGGACCTCGGCGAAGCGGATGTAAAAAGTGTGATGGTGGAATCGGCCAATAAAACGATAGCACTGGCTACAAGCGATAAAATGGGCACTGCCGAACCATATAAAGTATGTGAAATTACAGGACTGGATACCATCATTACTGATAATCCGGATCTGCCTTCTCTTAAACCATATGTTGACCTGGGGATACAGGTTATTTAACTACTATCATTTTTATTCAAAAAGAGATGTTACAGGAATTGTCGGTGGACATTGTTCATAAAAGAAACGCCCGGATATCCCGGATAGCGGTGAGTGCTTTGTTTTTTCTTTCAGGGTTATGTTTTGCCAGCTGGGCATCCCGTATTCCTGATATACAGCAGGCATTGGGATTGAATGATGCCGGTTTGGGTAGTGTTTTACTGGCGTTGCCGGTAGGATCTATTATATCATTGCCGGTGGCTGGTATGCTGGTATCCAGGTTTGGCAGTAAGCAGGTGCTGATCATCGCGGCAACGGCTTATGGGGCTTTGTTGCCGCTACTGGGGCTTGCTACAGCACCCTGGGAATTGATCATGATCCTCGTGTTTTTTGGCTTCTTCGGTAATCTGACCAACATCGCGATGAATACACAGGCAGTGGCGGTGGAAGCCATGTACGGACGCTCTATCATGGCCTCTTTTCACGGACTATGGAGCGTGGCCGGTTTTACCGGTGCTGCCATTGGTACTGCCATGAACGGATTGCACATCTCTATTGTATATCATTTTCTGCTGATCACGGCTATCGCCTGGACAATCATCCTGCTGGCAATGCGGCGCATTGTTCCGCACGATACCAATTTGCAGGCCAACCAGCCTATGTTTGCGCGGCCAGATATGTTTTTGCTGACACTGGGTATTATCGCCATGTGCTCTATGATCTGCGAGGGTACTATGTTTGACTGGAGCGGGGTCTATTTCAGAAGAGTGGTGCAGGTAAGGGATGGCTTGTCTGGTGCAGGATACGCCGCATTTATGAGTACGATGGCTGCAGGACGTTTTGTGGCAGACAAGATTACAACGAAGCTTGGTGTAAAAAAGATGTTACTGATCAGTGGTATCCTGACCGCTACGGGGTTGATGATAGCAGTAATTTTCCCTTACTTCATTAGTGCAACACTGGGCTTTATGCTGGTGGGCGCCGGTGTTTCAGCGGTAGTGCCACTTATCTACAGTGCTGCCGGAAAGTCAAAGGTATTATCGCCGGGAATGGCGCTGGCAACGGTTTCTACTATCGGTTACCTCGGTTTTTTATTCGGGCCGCCGTTAATAGGATTTGTTGCGCAGGCTACCAGTCTCGCCGTTTCTTTTACTATGATTGCCTTGATGGGGGCCGCCATTGCCGTGATGTCTGCCCGCATAAAATTATAGGTCGTTCAACGCCACTGCTTCTGCAAATTGAGGCAGTGTGCTGAACACCATTTCTTCTTCCCGGTAATCTATCACCAGTAAATAGCTGCCCGTACTATCCATGAATGCCGGTACCTGCATGTTGGAAAGCTCGTAGAGCAAGGGTTCCGGCTCATGATCAAAGGGTACGGTCCTGATCAGCGGATGCAGTGATCCGGTGTGATCTTCTTCCCGCAACAACTTTTCCCGGGGCAGAAACTTCAATTCATTGATGGCAGTTTCCATTGCCAGGATCTCCCGCAGGTAAGGGTGCTGTATAGATTCGTCCCTTATTTTCCCTTGGAGAAATGCGGCAAATAGTTCAATCTCCTTTTTAAATTGCAGGTCAGATCTGTTGAAGGTTTGCCAGAATTCTTCTGCCAGCGGTACCAGTTGTGGGCCCAGCAGCAAACAGGTATATGGCAGCATGGTGTAAATAGGCGTGATCCTGTTTACCCGGTATAACGTGCAGCTCACAGACATTCCTTTTTGAAATACAGCTGTTCGCAGCCGCATCCGCTCCATCAGTGTAAGGTCGTACGGGGCGAAGGTGCTGTTAGGATTGTGCCGCGCTGCTACGCATAGTTGCGGGGAGGCGATGAGATCAGTGAGTGCCTGCTGAAATGATAACAGTGACATATGTTTGAGGTGTTTCAGGTATGATAATGGTTCCAGGCTTTTCTGGCCTTGTTTAATTCATGCGTGATACCGTCAAATTGCATAAGATGAAAATAGGACTCATGAAATTCGAACGTGATGCCGCATAAATTCGGAACTAACGGTAACGTATACTCGAGTAAGCTCCATACTGCCGGCGGACAAGGGCCCGCATGGGAATCCGTATACATACCACCCAGCTCATTGCCGCCTGCGATATGTATTTCAATTACTTTATCCAGTTCCAGTTGCCTGATAAAATCCATGGGATCGAAGCCATGGTTGACAGCATTGGTATAAACATTATGAATGTCCAGCAGCAGCCCGCAGGAGGTTTCGTTGGAGAGTTCATTCAGGAAGCTGGTTTCAGATAATTCCTGATCAGGAAGATCTATAAAATAAACATTGTTTTCTACCAGGAAAGGCGTGTCTATACTGCGTTTGATAGCATTGATACGCCCTGCAATCATATCCAGTACTTCGTAATCATAGGGTACCGGAACAGCCAGTCCTGCGTTGTGGTCCTGGTGTTGGTCGTTGTGTACTTTTACAAACGACAGATGATCGCTGTGCCATTTAAATTTAAACTGCTGATGCCATTCCTGCATTTTTTGCAGATAGGCACTGTCAAAGATGCCTGCGCTTCCCAGCGAATAAGAGATGTTGTGGGATGTTAACGGATACTGTGCCGCCAGTTTGTGGAGTACTTTTATCCAGGACTCTATTTCTTCAAACCTGGATGGGTGGTTGCTTCCATGGTCTGTCCAGAACATGTCGGGGATAATTTCCACATAATCGCAGTAGCCTGGATATGCTTCCAGGTAAAATTCCAGGGATGGATTGTACAACAGGCCTATTCCCAGTTTAGGAATTGTTTTATCATAAAGATGACCTACAGTGGCCGGAGATAAAATTTGTGGCATGTAAGAAAGGTTTAAGCACCGCCCGGCCCAGGCTATTCCGGAGTAGGACGGTGTGGGAAGAGATTAGTGACCGAGGCTGCCTGTTTCTTTGATAGTAGCCATTTTGTCCAGGTCTACCCGGATCACATTTTCCAGTTGCTCCCGGATGTTGAAATGTACGCCCGACAGGCAGGCCTGGCAACCACGGGGATTAATTTTAGTGCCCAGTTGTTTGTGAACGAATGCCTGTAGTTTATTAAGATCTTCCATTTTGGTGCCTTTGGGCACAGTGAGGTCAACATGACCATCAGTTCCGTAATGAACTTCAGCAGTACGCATGACAATTAATTTTTGGGGGTTTATAAAAGTATTCAGAGAACAGATAAGCATCTTCCCTGTATGCAGGGCTTTGGTTGTTGTGCCAGTCTCTTTGGGGTATTCGTGCAATATCCTTTACTACGGAGATTAAAGTTAGGATAATATAGGGAGATGAAGAAACGTATTTATACGCGAAATAAGGTGTGTATTTAACCCTTTTCAAACGGATATTTTTTATGTTGAAAATTTACCAGATGCAGGAAGATATTTTTGTTTGAATTTTTCATTTCAAACACTTGTTTTTCATTAAGAAAGTTTATCATATCAGGGTTTCAGGAATGCTTTTTAAAAATTAATTGTGGAAGGAATACTGAAATCCCGTAACTTCGCACGATTTTTTTGTTCCCTGAAACGGCATTAAAATCAATTTGGTTTTTCATTTTCAATAGATTACACAAATGCCAAAAGACACATCTATCAAATCTGTACTCATTATCGGTTCTGGACCCATTATTATTGGTCAGGCTTGCGAATTCGACTATTCCGGTTCCCAGGCAGCACGTTCGCTGCGGGAAGAAGGGATAAAAGTGATATTGATTAATTCCAACCCGGCTACCATCATGACGGATCCAATGATGGCCGATAAGGTTTATTTGCTTCCATTGACGGTGGAAAGCATTGAGCAGATCCTGGAAGAAAACCAGATAGATGCCGTATTACCTACTATGGGCGGCCAAACTGCGCTGAACCTTTGTAAAGAAGTAGACGAGCTGGGAATCTGGGAGAAATATAATGTACGCCTGATTGGGGTAGACATTAAAGCCATTGACAAAGCAGAAGACCGCGAACAGTTCCGCCAGTGGATGATTCAGCTGGGCATACCTGTGGCACCTGCCAGAACTGCCAACTCCTTCCTGGAAGGAAAAGAGTTTGCACAGGAAATCGGATTTCCATTGGTAATCCGTCCTTCTTTTACACTGGGTGGTACCGGCGGTGGATTCGTACACAGCAAAGATGACCTGGACGAAGCCCTGGACCGTGGTTTGAAAGCTTCTCCCATTCACGAAGTACTGGTAGAAAAAGCCGTACTCGGATGGAAGGAATTCGAACTGGAACTGCTGCGTGATAAGAATGATAACGTAGTTATCATCTGTACAGTAGAAAACCTGGACCCTATGGGGATCCATACAGGAGACTCCATCACAGTGGCGCCAGCCATGACCCTGAGCGATACCGCTTTCCAGGACATGCGTAACAAAGCGATGATGATGATGCGGGATCTCGGCAACTTTGCCGGTGGTTGTAACGTACAGTTTTCCCTTAACCCGGAAAATGAAGAACTGATCGCGATTGAAATCAATCCGCGTGTAAGCCGTTCTTCTGCGCTGGCATCCAAAGCTACCGGTTACCCGATCGCTAAGATTGCAGCTAAACTGGCCATAGGCTATACATTGGACGAGCTGGAAAATCAGATCACCCAAACAACTTCTGCTTTCTTTGAACCTGCATTAGATTATGTGATCGTAAAAATGCCACGCTGGAACTTCGATAAGTTCAAGGGTGCTGATGATACATTAGGATTGCAGATGAAATCTGTAGGTGAAGTAATGGCCATTGGCCGTACTTTCCCCGAAGCCTTGCAGAAGGCCTGCCAGAGCCTCGAAAACGATGCACTCGGTTTGGGTTACTATGGTAAGTCATTGATGAAGAGCGAACAACTGGTAGAGAAATTAAAACGTCCTACCTGGGATCGTATCTTCCGTATCAAAGATGCTTTGATGGCGGGCGTATCTGTAAAACATATTCATCAGCTTACCTATATCGACCGCTGGTTCCTGCACCAGATACAGGATATCGTAAACCTGGAGAAACAACTCCTGGAATATGACCTGGCAACAGTGCCGGTTGATATGCTGAGAGATGCCAAGAAAATGGGCTTCTCAGATGCACAGTTGTCTATCCTGTTTGGTGATTGCGAAGAAGATGAAGTATATGCAAAACGTAAAGAACTCAACATCAGACGTACCTTCAAAATGGTAGATACCTGTAGTGCGGAGTTTGAAGCGAAAACACCTTACTTCTATTCTACCTTCGATACAGAAAACGAAAGTATCGTTACAGATAAGAAAAAGATCATTGTACTGGGTTCCGGTCCTAATAGGATTGGCCAGGGTATAGAGTTTGACTACTGCTGTACACACGGATTACAGGCTATCCAGGATTGCGGATACGAAGCGATCATGGTGAACTGTAACCCGGAAACGGTTTCTACTGATTTCGACATGGCCGATAAACTTTATTTCGAGCCGGTGTTCTGGGAAAACCTGTGGGAAATCATTGAGCTGGAAAAACCAGAAGGGGTGATTGTACAGCTGGGCGGACAAACAGCATTGAAACTGGCCAAGCGCCTGGAAGAGAAAGGTGTGAAGATCATCGGTACATCTTTCGATAACATGGACATCGCAGAAGATCGCGGTCGTTTCTCCGACCTGCTGAAAGAGCTGGGTATTCCTTATCCAAATTACGGCACTGCCTATAATACAGACGATGCTATCGAAGTTGCCAAAGAAGTAGGTTATCCGGTATTGGTGCGTCCTTCTTATGTACTGGGCGGACAACGTATGCGTATCGTGATCAACGAGGAAGAACTGGAAGAATCAGTATTGAGCCTGCTGCGCCATTTGCCGGGCAACAAAATATTGATCGACCACTTCCTGGATCGTTGCCAGGAAGCAGAGATCGATGGTATTTTTGATGGCACTGACTTCCATGTAATGGGTGTTATGGAGCATATTGAACCAGCCGGTATTCACAGTGGAGACAGCCATGCATTACTGCCGGCTTTCAATCTTTCACCGATTGAAGTTACCACTATGGAATACTACGCTGAAAAGATTGCCCGCGCCCTGAATATCTGTGGTTTGATCAATATCCAATTCGCTATTAAAGACGGAAATGTATATGTGATAGAAGCGAATCCACGTGCATCCCGTACCACACCATTCATCGCCAAGGCTTACCAGGTGCCTTACCTGAACATCGCTACCAAAGTGATGATCGGCGCCAATAAGCTGAAGGACTTTACAATTGAAAAGAAACTGACTGGTTTTGCAATCAAGGAACCGGTATTTTCCTTCAATAAGTTCCCTGGTGTGAACAAGGAGCTCGGACCTGAAATGAAATCAACGGGTGAAGCCATCCGCTTTATCAAAGATTTGCGTGATCCTTACTTCAGACAGCTGTTTAAGGAGAAGAGCATGTATTTGAGTAAATAAAAATACACTTTACGAATAACGGAGTTGTGGGTACTGCCTGCAACTCCGTTTTTATTTTTTAATGGGGTATCCCTGAAATAAACAGAGCCTGATAAATATCAGGCTCCTTCTTTTCCCTCAAAATAACCATTAAAGACACGACTATTGAATCTTGATTCGATACAAATAGCGTGACCGGTAATGCATTTTACAAATAATATTATATTTAAAGAAGATGTTAACTAATCAATAACAGATGCGAATATTTATAATATTAAATAAACTGATCTTTATATATTTACGTAATTCTTCGTGAAATCGCCATCACCGGTAAAGCCATCATGCAGCACATCGGCTGAATTGGGAACTGCATCAGGGGAAGCTTGCGGCAACTGCTTTTTGAACGGGTTGATCCGATTGTTACTATGGGTAATTTATTAACTTAGGATTGTTTAAAAGTTAACCCACATGCAGTTTGAATCATCCGTGTTTGTATCCACGCGCTGGAAGCGTGTGCCCTTTCTTCGTTTGATAGTGCCTTTAATGGCTGGCATTACCGCACAATTATATCTTTCTTTTTCACTGGTGATGTTACTTACGGTCATCACCCTGATGATGGCTGGTGGGTTATTGTTCCGCTTTCTGCCTGTCCGGTACCGGTTTGCGCAGGCTCATCTGGCAGGGATCCTGTTATTTGCGGGGATGTTTTGCGCCGGCAGCCTGTTGTTATATTCGGCTGATCTGCGCCACCAGAAAGGATATTTCGCACCTGTTATGAACAACAGCTCCCGGTTGTTGCTGCGTATAGCGGCGCCATTGGAAGAAAAGCCCCGTTCCCTGAAAACTACCGCTACAGTGATAGCCTTGTCTAAGGGTGGACATATAGTGCCCGTTAAAGGGCACTTACTGGTGTATTTTAGCAGGGATTCCATATCGGCGGGGTTGGTGTATGGAGATCGGATATTGGTGGCTAAAAAGCCCGCATTGATCAAAAACAGTGGTAACCCCGGTTCTTTTGATTACCGGCAGTACTGTGCTACCAGGCAGATCTATCACCAGCTTTTTCTGCGGCCGGAAGATTACTGCATGCTTCCGGGGCGGGATGCGGGTATCATTAACCGCTTTTTGTTGCAGGCGAGAAATTACTGCCTGGAAAACCTGAAAAAATATATTGGCGAAGGCCCGGAGGCGGGTATGGCAGAAGCGTTGCTGATAGGCTACCGGCAGGATCTTGACAAAGAGGTAGTGCAAAGCTACAGCAACACCGGTATTGTACACATCATTGCCATCTCCGGTATGCACCTGGCGTTGTTGTATGGAACATTGTTATGGCTCCTGCAATGGCTGCCCGCCCACCGGGTTACCGATATCGGAAAAGCGGTGATCGTGTTACTGATCTTATGGGGCTTTGCATTGCTGACAGGTGCTTCGGCGTCTGTACTGCGTTCTGCGGTCATGTTCACGGGCATTACCCTGGGACGTTTTGTATTGAATCGTCATAGCAGTATTTACAATACCCTGGCGGCTTCTGCTTTCCTGCTGTTGTGTTATGACCCCTACCTGTTGATGGATGCGGGTTTTCAGCTTTCCTACCTGGCAGTACTCAGCATCCTGTTGTTTTATCAGCCTATCTACAAAAAATTCCAGTCCGATAAAAAATGGCTGGACCTGTTGTGGCAAATGACAGCGTTATCACTTGCTGCACAGCTACTCACGCTACCGGTAAGTATCTTTTATTTTCATCAGTTTCCGAATTACTTTATACCGGCCAACCTGATAGCAGTGCCGTTGTCTACAATAGTGATCTATGCAGAAATTGTACTACTGTTCCTGGCGCCTTTCCCTTTACTGGCGCAGTGGGTGGGACTGGGCATCAAGTATCTCATCCTGGCCATGAACAACAGTGTTGGGTGGCTGGGAGCTTTGCCCTATGCGGTGATCAAAGATCTTCCGCTGGGTATTGGTCAGACGATTTTCTTATATCTTTTCATAGCCGGTGTGGCGCTTTGGCTGCTGCTCAGGTGGAAGCAGGGCGTGTGGCTGGCTTTCATCGGCTGCTGGTGTTGTCTGGCTGGTCATGTGTGGTGGGTGATGGGGTGCAGGGCGCAGAAAAAGATGATCATCTACAACGTGCCCGCCTATACGGCCATCGATTTTGTGGAAGGGCAGCAGGTGCAGTTTGCAGGGGATGATACCATTTGGCGGTTACCCATAGGTCAACAGCTGCTGGCTTCGCGTCAGCTCCTGGGTGTACATCCGGCGAAGCCGGCTACTTTTCAACAATACGGGCATTATATCCGTTTTCAGGGGAAACAGCTGGTGATTATAGACAGTGCGTTGCCGGCAGGATCTCCCGGAAAAAAATTCTTTGCAGATTATATTTTAATTACCCGCAATCCCAGGCTGAACATCAGGCGGCTGACAGATTTATACGATTGTAATACCATCATTTTTGCCGCTTCTAATTCGCCCGGCAGGATCCGGCAATGGAAAAGTGATTGTTACGCGTTAACTTTGCGCTGCTTTTCGGTTCCAGACCAGGGAGCCTATGTTATTAATTTCTAATGTTTTCCATTCATGCAAAAGCAAATTAAATCAGCATTGATCTCCGTTTTCTATAAAGATAACCTGGAGAACATTGTTAAAAAGTTAGGTGAACAAGGTGTGACCATCTATTCTACCGGCGGTACACAAAAATTTATTGAGGAATTGGGTGTTTCCTGCGTGGCTGTAGAAGACCTCACGGCTTATCCTTCCATTTTGGGCGGACGCGTTAAAACCCTCCATCCTAAAGTATTTGGTGGTATCCTCGCCCGGCGCGGAAATCCGCAGGACCTGGAGCAGCTGAAGGAATACCAGATCCCGGAAATAGACCTCGTGATCGTTGACCTCTACCCGTTTGAAGAAACGGTAAAGAGCACCAGTGAAGAACAGACCATCATTGAAAAGATAGACATAGGTGGGGTATCCCTGATCCGCGCTGCCGGCAAGAACTTTAAAGATGTGCTGATCGTTGCATCTAAAGATCAGTATGCCGACCTGGAAAAAGTATTAACGGAAAGTAAGGGTACTACTACCTTAGAGGATCGCAGAAGCTTTGCTGCCAAAGCATTTGAAGTATGCGCTCACTACGATGTAGCCATTTCCCAATACTTCCTGAATAATGAGCCGGGCGCTAATTTTCAGCTCTCTGTTCCGGAAGGCCAGGTAAACCGTTATGGCGAAAACCCGCACCAACGTGGTGTTTTCTACGGTAACCTGAACGAAATATTCAACAAACTCCATGGCAAGGAACTGTCTTTCAACAACCTGGTAGATGTAGATGCTGCCTGTCAGCTGATCCAGGAGTTTACCGACACTACTTTTGCGGTGATCAAACATACCAACGTTTGCGGGATTGCTACCCGTTCTACGCTGAAAGAAGCCTGGGATGCTGCTTTGGCAGGTGATAAGGAAAGTGCTTTTGGCGGTGTACTGGTTTGCAATAAAACAGTAGACAAAACCACGGCGGAATCTATCAGTGAAATATTCTTTGAAATACTGATTGCGCCCGGATTTGATGCGGATGCACTGGTTGTATTACAAGCGAAGAAGAACCGTATCTTACTGGAACAAAAGCAACCTGTGAAGAGCAAATACATGTTCAAAAATGTATTGAATGGGGTACTGTTGCAGGATAGTGACAACGGTAACTATAAAGAGTGGAATGATGTAGGTGCGCACCCGGCTACACCGGCAGAAAAGGCGGACCTGGAATTTGCCAACATCGTTTGCAAGCACCTGAAATCAAACGCTATCGCCCTGGTAAAAGACAAGCAGCTGGTAGGTAAAGGTTGTGGTCAGACTTCCCGCATTGATGCCCTGCGTCATGCGATTGAAAAAGCCGGACAGTTTAACTTTGAGCTGAAAGGCGCGGTGATGGCTTCTGATGCCTTCTTCCCGTTTGATGATTGCGTACGTATTGCCAACGAACAGGGTATCACGGCGATCATTCAGCCGGGCGGCTCCGTTCGCGACAACGACTCCATTGAATTCTGCAAACAACACGATATGGTGATGGTAATGACCGGTATGAGACATTTCCGTCATTAATTTTTGAGAAGAACGATTTATATTATATTGCCCTGTAAAGACAATCATTGCACATCATGACATTGCCTTACAGGGCAATGTTGTTTTAAAACCACGGATTTATCAGTTTGGAATTTATTCGTCAAAATATCATGCAGGATGCAGCGGATGCCGATTTGATCCGGGAGTATAAAGCTACCGGCAAACTGGACTACCTGGCTGCGCTATATCAAAGGTATATCAACCTCGTGTATGGAGTATGTCTGCAATATTTTGATGAAGAAGCCAGTAAGGATGCTGTGATGCTGATTTTCGAGGAACTGATCACTAAGTTGAAACAGCACGAGGTACAAAACTTTAAAAGCTGGCTACATGTGCTGTCACGCAACCATTGCCTGATGAAGCTGCGCGCCATGAAGAATAAGGAATCGCTGCATGTATCAGTAGATGAGTACCCCCTTATGGAAAACGGAGAAACGGGGCATCATGACAACGGAATTACGCTGGAGGACAACCTCCAATCCATGGAAAAATGCCTGGAAACCTTACCGGAAGAGCAGAAGCGCAGCGTGGACCTGTTTTACCTGAAAGAAAAAAGCTACCGCGAGGTGTGCGTGATTACGGGATACGAAATGAACAAGGTGAAAAGCTATATACAGAATGGAAAGCGTAACCTGAAAATATGTATGGAACAACAACATGCCTGACAAGGAACCACATAAAAAAGTAATGGTAAGCGCCGAACTCATACGCCAATACCTGGCGGGTGAGCTGGATGATAAAGCTATGCATGCCCTGGAACGCCAGGCACTGGACGACCCGTTCCTGGCTGATGCGTTGGAAGGGTACGCCATGCATGCGCCGGATCAGCAGGAACACCAGGATGATCTTACTGCCCGCCTGGCTGCCCGTGTGGCACCTGGCAAAGCAGTTGTGCGTCCTATGTATTACCGCCGTGCCGCTGCTGCCGCCATCCTGTTGTTGATGATCACTGGTGGCTGGTTCCTGCTGAACCAGCAAAACAGCAAAGCACCTATTGCAAAGATGGATATTCCGCCGTCCGCCTTACAGGATACGGCGGTATCGCAGGTATTGTCGGAACATGCCGCTGCGCCGGCAACCAATACAATTAAGCCCGCCGCTCCCGAATTGGAGACGAAGCAGGTACCTGCTATAGCTGCCAAGAAAGATAAACAGCCTGCAGCCAGTCAGCCCGAAGCTGCTGTTGATGAAGTAGCACCGCCGGTGGCTGCCAACAGGAGAAAGATTGAACCATCTTTGGAACCTGCGCCAGCTCTGGCATCGGCCAGCCCTACGGCCATGAAAAGGTTCTCCGCCGATAGCAACATGGCTGCCCGGTCAGAAAGAGAAACCGTTGCTTTCAGCGGAAAAATGGCAAATAAATCCGTGATGATGAAAGCAGATGTACAAAGAGATGAGGAGCGTGTGTCGCCTGTAGGAGGATTTATTGCTTTCGAAAAATATCTTCATGACCATACCGTAAATCCCGATAATAAATTTACTGGTACTGTTCGTATATCCTTTACCGTGATGCCCGACAGCTCATTGCAGGATATTAAAGTTGTCAACAGTTTGAATGCCGCCTGCGATGCGGAAGCCATCCGGGTGCTCAGAGAAGGTCCGGCATGGACACCGGCTACAGACGGTAAGCCCGCCAAAGCAACAGTAAACGTATTATTTAAAGTAAAGGAAGATTAGTGTTTATTTCTCTCTTTCCATTGCTGGTTAAAGGATTTGGCGGCAAATACGGGTAACTCGCGGTTATCTCCCCAACTTTTCGCAAAAAATCTTTTCAACAGGAAATTCTTCATCTTACCGCTGGCCATATTCATCATTTTGCGGCTATTGCAGCCCTGTTTCCAGGCAAACCAGGCAAATTTTTCCCCACCGGAAGTGAAATTCTCTTCCACTGCTTTCTGCCGGTTGTGCAGCAGTAATTCGTGCAGGTTAATACGCACAGGACATACTTCTGTACAGTTGCCACAAAGAGAAGAGGCGAAACTGAGATGCATATACGAATCCATCCCTTGCAGATGTGGTGTGATCACGGCGCCGATAGGACCGCTATAAGTAGTGGCGTAGCTGTGACCACCAATATTTTTATATACAGGGCATGCGTTGAGACAGGCGCCGCAACGGATACAGTAAAGACTTTCGCGTGCGGTGGTGTCTTTCAGGATATTGGTACGGCCGTTATCCATCAGTATTACATACATTTCTTCCGGTCCGTCTATTTCACCTTCTTTGCGTGGGCCGCTAAAGATAGAGTTGTAGACAGTGATCTGCTGACCGGTACCATAGGTGGCCAGCAGCGGCCAGAAAAGCGCCAGGTCGCTCACGGAAGGCAGCATCTTTTCAATGCCTACCAATACGATATGCGTTTTGGGGAAAGCCGTGCTGAGACGGGCATTACCTTCATTTTCAGTGACTGCAACAGAGCCGGTATCGGCTATAATGAAGTTGGCGCCGGTGATGCCAATTTCGGCTTCCAGGTATTTCTGACGCAGCTTTTCCCGTGCAACGAGTGTTAGTTGTTCCGGGGTAAGATCAGGGGGCGTACCGAGTTTTTCTGTAAACAGGCGGGCTACATCTTCCTTGCTTTTGTGCATGGCCGGTGTAACAATATGATAAGGCGGTTCGCCATCCAGTTGTTGTATATATTCACCCAGATCTGTTTCCACGCATTCAATACCATTGTCTGCCAGGAATGAGTTGAGGTGTACTTCTTCCGTAGCCATAGACTTGCTCTTCACAATACTTTTGCATTGTTTGGCTTTACAGATGGCGAGAATTTCCTGTTGAACCTGTTCAGCTGTTTCTGCCCAGATGACTTTACCACCACGTTTGGTGAAGTTGGTTTCAAATTCTTCCAGGTGATTATCCAGGTGTTCAATAGCTCTCCACTTAATGTTCTTGGCTCTTTCGCGTGCGCCGGGGAGGTCCGTAAACTGGTGCTTACCGGCTTTTACAGCTGTATTGTATTTACCGATATTAAAATTTATAGTCTGACGGTGACTAAGATCCGACGCTTTCTTTTCACTTTCGTCCAGAAAAGTGGAGGCTGTTTGATGCATAAGCGAACAATAATTCCTGAGTAAAGATAACTAACAAGTGAAGAAATTACGATTCGTAATTCCTCATTTATATTGTTTAGTTGCAATTTTATCTAGCACTTCATAAAATTCCGTGCCGTATTTTCTGATCAGTGCATCTTTCAGGAAGCGATATACGGGAACATGCAATGTTTTACCGTTTTTACAAGCTGGTTTACAAACATCCCAGCGGTCATAGTTCACAGCCTCAAAAGATTCATATTTCTTAATCCTGATAGGGTAGAGATGACAGGAAACCGGCTTTTTAAAATCGGTTACACCGTCGTTGTATGCTTTTTCTATGCCGCAACCAACAATTCCATTGGGGTCTATGGTGGCATAGGCGCAAATGCCTTTATTCACGATAGGGGTAACGTAGCCGTATTCGTCGTCGGTGGTATTGGTACCGGTTTTCTCTATTTCTTCGATGCCCTCTTTCCTCAGGTAGGATTTGATCTGCGGATATATTTTTTTCAGCGTTTTTACTTCTGCTTTATCCAGTGGGGCGCCACAATCGCCTGCCACACAGCAGGCTCCTTTGCAGGCCGACAGATTGCATACGAATTGCTCTTCAATTACCTCGTCACTTATGTATTTATCGTCAATGATGATCATCCGGATTATTCTTTTGTCTGTTGTACATAGTAAACAGACGATCTTTTAAGACCACAAAGTTAGGGGATTACGCGCTTATCTCCAGCGGAGGGTTTCTACGAGATGCCACATATCCTGTTCCAGGAACTGATTGGCCGGCGCCAGGGAGTCTGCTTTGGGGGAAGCATCGAAATAGAGGGCTCCCCGGAGGAAATGTTTTACCGAATCGGTGGCAAAGAACTGCTTGGCAGAAGCGGCGTTGCCGCCTACTTCGTAGAAAGTACCGCTTACATTGTTGGCCGTGTGGATCTTGTTTTCATCAATATATTCGGCCTTGTAAGTGTGTTTGTAAGTCATTTTAAAGGCATCATCCACCAGTTTCTGGAAGTTGTTGTTTTTGCCGATAATTTTATAGCTCAGATAGATTTTACCATGTAGAGAAGGGAAATCGATATTGATCCAGTACGGGTTTTCGGGTTTTTCACCGAAGAAGGAGGTGTCTTTTACCACGTCTGCATATACCGGGTATTCAAAAGTGTAAGGATATCCGGGCATGTCGAAGAGGCGATATTTTTTTTCCGGGAATTTTACCTGGAAATATCCTCTTGGCTTCGGCGTGTAGGTATTATCACAGGCGGCGAGCAATAATATCAGCAGGGAAAAAAGGGCGATAGCCTTTCCTTTTAAATTTGGCATTTTACTATTCACATTTGCTGGCTTATGCCTGATCTGCGGCATCGGGCCTGATGGTTACCTGTACTTTCTGAATGCGCATTTTGGTCACCTCCAGTACAGTGAAATCGTAGTTGTTGTAATTGATAACGCTGTTTTCCTCCGGAAATTTTCCGGCCAGTTCAAGTATTAAGCCACCGAGGGAGTCGCTTTCACCTTTTACGGTTTCAAAGGTATCCGGAGAGATGTTGATGATACGGCAAACGTCGTTTAGCATGGTTTTCCCTTCAAATACGTAGGTAAAGTTATCTAACTTATTATAGTTGAATTCTTCTTCGTCAAACTCATCTTTAATATCGCCGATCACTTCTTCCATGATATCTTCCAGGGTAACAATACCGGAGGTACCGCCAAATTCATCTACTACTACTGCGAAGTGCATTCTTCTGCTCTGGAATTCGGCGAGGAGGTCTTCGATCAGTTTGTGACCATGTACAAAAAAGGGCTGGCGCATTACTTCGTGCCAGTCGAATGTGTTGCCTTTCTGCAGGTGGGGCAGGAGATCTTTGGTGTGGATGACGCCCACAATGCTGTCCAGATTGCCTTTGTAAACGGGCAGGCGGGAGTAGTGGAGGTCGGCCACCCGTTTGATGACATCTTCAAAAGAGCTGTCGTATTCCATGCCATTCACGTCCAGGCGGCCGCGCATGATCTGTTTTACGGTGATATTGCCAAATTTAAGGATGCCTTTGAGAATATTTTTTTCTTCCTGGGAAGCGGTAGGGTCTACACTCATTTCTATGGCCTCGTCAATTTCCTGGTAGTTTACCGGTCCGCTGCCGCGGTGGAACAGTTTGGCTTCAATGCTGCCGCTGATGCCAACGAAAAAGTCACTGACAGGCTCCAGCGTTGCGTGGATAAGGCTGACCAGCCAGGCGAAGTAGGTGGCAAAGCGGATATTGTTCTGTGCGGCCCATACGCGGGGGAGTATTTGTCCGAAGAACAGCAATACGAGGCATATGAGGGCGATGCGCACCACAAAAGACACGACCGGCAGTGTTTGCAGGTCTTCCATTTGTGTTACCAGGTAATTGGTGATCATGATAAAGGCGATCATCAACAATATACCGGCTGTTTGTAGAGAGGCCAGGAGTGATTTTGGCTTTTCCAGCAATTTAGTGATGAGTTTGCCTGATGCGTTTTGCCGGGTTTTAAGCACATTCAGATCCTTGTAGTTCAGGGAAAAGAAGGCTACTTCTGCACCGGCAACGATGAAGGTGAGCAGCAGTAGAACAAAAAGAACAAGTAGGAATACCACCATATTCGGTGCGGCAATGGGTGTATTCACTTGTAACAAACAGGAAAAATTGCTTGCCGAGAGGATCTCCAAGATATTTAACTTTGATGTAATAAATCAAAAATAAGGGAATTATAATTCATGGAACTGCCTTCCCTGCACGCAAATATAAGTAATGTCCCATTACGGGATTACCTACTTTAAAACTAATATCTCTATACAACTAAAAGGGCAGATCGTCTGCAGGCTCATTCAATGAAGGGGGAATTTCCATATTCGGGAAACTTTCTCCAGAGGAAGCACCTGAACTGCTGTGGTGAGGTACGGGGTGGTCTGTATTATTGAGGTCCATGCGTTTATCCAGCATAACCAGGTTGTCGCCTACAACTTCGGTAGCAAATTTCTTATTGCCTTCCTTGTCTTCCCAGCTGCGGGTGCGCAAACGACCTTCAATATATACCAGGCTGCCTTTGTGCAGGTATTTCTGCGCCAGCTCTGCCAGTCCACGCCAGAGTACTACTGTGTGCCATTCCGTTTGTGAAATCAGCTTACCAGCCCTGTCCTTGAATGTTTCGGTGGTAGCCAGCGAAAATTTTGCCACTGCTATATTTCCTTCCAGAAACTGTACATCCGGGTCTCTGCCTAAATTGCCTATCAAGATTACTTTATTAACACCTCTCATAGTTGTAGGTTTTTTTTGCCTATTGTTAAAATGTTCTTCTTTTAATGAATAAACAACCTTCTTAAAGTTAATATTTTTTTCCAATCGATAGGGAAAAATTTCTTACTGGCAGCAGGTTGAGCCGGTTTACAGATCCGGCTTATAAGATTCTGGTATGTTAGTCGTTAATATATATTATAATAATTATATGCGTCAGGTATCAGAATAATTGCAGGCTTTTACTTTGGAGGAAGGTGGTGATTGTTTTTGGGAAAGCGTATTTAGGCAGCAGCTTCCGGGATACAAGCAGGTAGTCTTTTACCTGTAGTGGCTTTTCCACAGCAAGGGTAACGAACTGACTATGAATGGTTTGATGCGTGAGTTGCTGTTTGGCAGGCGCCGCAATATTTACAACTGTAAAAGGGGTATGCTGAAAGATCTCTTTGAAAGCATCGGTGGCCTGTAATAGTGTAAAGTCCAGCGGGGCAGCGGTTTCTATCAATATAAACTCGTGCAGGTTTTGCCAGATATCGCTTTCTGTTCTTTTACGGATGTAGATCTCCTCGTTAAAGGTTACCAGCAGGTAATTAAAATATCTTTTTTTGATCTGCAGTTTTTTTGATTTGATGGGAAGTAATGATACGAGCTGTTGCTGCCGGGCGATACATTTCCTGTTCAGCGGGCATTCCTGGCAAAGTGGTTGCTGTGGTTTGCATACAATGGCGCCAAAATCCATAATGCTTTGATTATAAGGAGCTGACTGGTCCGGAGGCAGGAGTTCCATGGCCAGTTCGCCGAATTGTTTTTTGCCGGCGGTGCTGTCGATAGGCGTTTCAATGCCAAAGAACCTGGATAGTACCCGGTATACGTTTCCATCCAGTACGGCGTATGGCAGATTAAAGGCGAAGGATGCTATGGCCGCGGCCGTGTAGGGACCAATGCCTTTCAATGCTTTGATCTGTTCGTATTCACGGGGGAAGACGCCTTTATAGATGTTGGTAATTTCGCGGGCGGCTGCGAGCATATTTTTACAGCGGGCATAATAGCCCAGGCCCTGCCAGAGACGGAATACTTCTTCTTCGGGGGCTGTAGCGAGTTTTTGTACCGTAGGGTAGTGTGTTATAAATCTTTCATAGTACGGTAAGCCTTGCTCTACGCGGGTTTGCTGTAGTATAATTTCGGATAGCCATATACGGTAGGGATCTTTTTCGCCTTTCCAGGGCATGCTGCGGGTATTCACTTCCCGGTTCCATTCCAGTAATTTTTCAGTAAAAAAAAGTCGGGAAGCTATCATTTATATATTATTTTAATAAAATTATTTAGTATATTGATATGGCAAAAGCTGTGCAAAAACCCTATATGGTATACCAGTTACCCATTTCCGGGCTTGCAAATAAATATAAATTATTCCCAAAACAGGTATAATGAAAAATAATAAAATTTATTTGCTTAAAATTCAGCAATTAAAATTTTTTAAATTAACTTTGAGAGTAAAGTAATCCTCTCTCTTTCATATGAGAAAAGCTGATTTAATTAACAACATTGCTGAAAAAACCGGCATCCCCAAAGTAGATGTTTTAGTCACTCTTGAGGCCATGTTTAAAGAGGTGAAAGAAGCCCTGGCTAATGGAGAACATATTTACATCCGCGGGTTTGGCAGTTTTATCACAAAGAAAAGGGCCGCCAAAATTGGCCGCAACATCAAGAAGAACGTGGCTGTGGAGATTCCGGAGCACTTTATTCCTGCATTCAAACCTTCGAAAGAATTTGTTGCTGAGGTAAAGAAGCTTAAAAGTTCTTAGTTTTGCAGCCTAATATTATTAGGCCATGCAAAAATCACAAGTTCTTCTGGTTAGTGCTGCTATAGCATTATTGGTGGTATTATATGCCTTCGGCCGTACTGTGCCCAAGTCTGAAAAACAGGCTATGTCAACTGCCGCTCCTATGCAGGGCGGTCAGGCCGTAGAACCTATTGCCTTTTCCGAATTACTGGAAACAGCAAAGGGTAAAATTCCTGCTGAAAAACTTTTATTGGTTAATACAATAGAAACCAATGTGGTACGCGGTGACGTGAAAGCCCAGCAAATAGCTGCGTACAAACAATTGTATTCGACCTGGGACAGCCTTAACCAGCTGCCCGTAGCGGCGTATTATCTCGGAGAAGCCGCCAAGTTGGAAAATTCCGAAAAAAGCCTCACCTTTGCAGCCAATTTATTTTTAGCTCACTTGCAGCATGCGGCAGAGCCGCGGATCGCAAAATGGGAAGCCGATCAGGCAATTGCACTATTTGATCAGGCTATAAAATTAAACCCGGCCAACGACACACTGAAAATATCACAGGCTATGGTGTACATGAACACCGGTGAACCGATGACAGGTGTTGGAAAGCTGAGAGAAGTAGTGGCTGCAAACCCGGATAACATCGATGCACAGGTTACTTTAGCAAACCTCGCTATCACATCCGGTCAATATGATAAAGCTATCGAACGACTGGAAGATGTTATGAAAAAGCATCCGGAGAATGCCAAAGTATTATTTGTTTTGGCAGAATCGTACAGGAGTAAGGGAGATAAAAAGAAAGCAATTGAATTGTTTGAGAAAAGCAAACAGCTCATGACCGATCCGGAATTGAAGAAGGAAGTAGATAGTTATATTAAAAGTATTCAATAATATTTATTTTTTCAATCATTTAAAAACGTATAAGCGTATGCCTTGCGGTAAGAAAAGAAAAAGACATAAGATTGCCACTCATAAGCGTAAAAAAAGACTGAGAAAGAACCGGCATAAAAGTAAGAAGAAATAATTACTCCAGTTTCCCGCCATTTATACTAATCAGGTATTGCCCCGGCGCGGTGGTCGGATAAAAATTTTCATATATCCTGCATGATTCTGGCATTTAGTCTTAAATTGCTTGAGTCATGCAGGTTGTTTCCATAGATCCCGCAATTTAAATTCTCCGGAGATTGCCTGTCGTGATCGCTGAACCCTTGAGCAATCCATCATCACATCGGTGAAGAATATGCTAACTTTATAGTAGGCTATTGTTTGGTATGCAGTAAGCAGTAAGCTGTTCTTGGATAGCTGTGTGTATAGCATAAAAGGTGAAGTTTTAAAGGTTAAAATTTTGGACGCTTGAATAAGGAACTTATTATAAATGCGGCACCCACAGGAGTGGAAATTGCGTTGCTGGAAGATAAAAAGTTAGTGGAGTTACACCACGAAAGTGGCAACCCTAACTTTGCAGTCGGCGATTTATACCTGGGCAAGGTTAAAAAGCTGATTCCCGGCTTAAACGCTGCTTTTGTGGACGTAGGCTTCGAAAAAGATGCCTTTTTACATTACACGGATCTCAGCCCCTATATCCGTTCTATTCTTAAATTTACTGCAACCGCCATCAGCGATAAAACCCCTGAAGGATTTGATTTCACTAAGTTTAAAAATGAAACAGAAATAGTAAAGACCGGTAAAATTACAGATGTGTTGGGCGGAAAACCCAATATCCTCGTACAAATTCTGAAAGAACCCATTTCTTCCAAAGGCCCCCGCCTGAGCTGTGAAATCTCTTTACCCGGAAGGTTTATCGTGTTAACACCCTTTAATGACATTGTTGCAGTTTCAAAAAAAATCCACTCTTCCGAGGAAAGAAAAAGATTACAGAAAATAGTTGAGGCCATCAAGACACCTAACTTTGGTGTAATTGTACGAACGGCAGCAGAAGGAAAGAGAACAGCAGAACTACACGAAGATCTTACCACACTCGTTCAAACCTGGAAAAATATCCAGGCAAACCTGAGCGGCGGCGTAGCCCCGCAAAAGATCCTGAGCGAGCAAACCAAAACAACCAGCATCCTCCGCGACCTGCTCAACGAAAGCTTCAACCGGATCGTTATTAACGACAAAAACATCTACACGGATACCAAAACATATATCCAGAAGATTGCACCTGAAAAGCAGGATATCGTTAACTACTATAACAACGGATCACCCATCTTCGATAACTTCGGTATTACCCGTCAGGTAAAGGCGTCATTCGGTAAAACCGTGAACCTCGATAGCGGCGTGTACCTGATCATTGAAGCTACGGAAGCACTACACGTAGTTGATGTAAACAGTGGCTACAAAAGCTCCAGCAACAACCAGGAACAGAATGCCCTGGCATCCAACCTGGAAGCCGCCGGCGAAATAGCCCGCCAGCTACGGCTGCGCGACCTCGGAGGGATTATTATTATCGACTTCATTGATATGAAACTGCCTGAGAATAAAAAGACAGTTTTTGAAGCAATGGAGAAGTTCATGGCACAGGACAGGGCCAAACATACCATTCTCCCCATCTCCAAATTCGGTCTCATGCAAATTACCCGTCAGCGGGTAAAACCTGAGATCACGATTTCTGTTGCGGAAGATTGCCCTACCTGCAAAGGAACCGGCAAAATAGGTGCTTCCATGCTTATCCTGGAAGATATTGAGAAGAACCTGCTGTATCTCCTCAATCACCAGCACAAAGGGTTAACCATCCGGGTACACCCCATCCTGTACGCTTATCTTACTAAAGGCTTCTTCTCCTCCAAACAATGGAAATGGTATTTCCATTACAAGAAATGGATCAAACTGAAAGCGGATAACAATTATCATCTTACAGAATACCGCTTCTTTGATGCCAATGACGAAGAAATAAAGCTCTAAAATATTGGGTTATTTTTTGATTTACGAATTTAGGGATTTAAAATGCAGCGAAGATCTACGCAAAACCTTCGCTGCATTTTAAATCCCTAAATTCGTAAATCAAAAAATAACCCAATCCTATCTGTAGTCCTCTCTTACCGGGCAAAAGCTGTCTATCAGTTTACAATCTTTTACCGCCCGGCCACCATGAAGGGCATTAGGCGGAATTACCAGCGTATCATGTTGCAGTAATTCATACTTCACCCCATCTATTTCCATTTCAAATATTCCTGCTGCTACATAAGTGATCTGCTCATGCGGATGCTGATGCATGGGCGATATGGCGCCTTCGCTGATCTCCCAGAAAGCAAGCGTACTCCGCTCTCCATGAACGAAACGGCCGTAATGGCCGGCAACTGTATTTTTTACCGGCAGGTTGTTTAAGGCAACGGGCTTTGTCATATCCGTAATGATTTTGATCTTCCCAAGATAGTACGTGAAATAGTTTTTAACAACCCCTTGCGGTATAAGTATATATATTTCATACATTTATGGCCGTTATACGGCTTGCTCCCAGGCTGTATATGTTGTGTTTGTTTTCAGTTATAAAATACATCCATTACGCTTATGACTATACGTCTTTACGCCTCATTCACCTTACTGGCCCTGTTTATTTTTGCTGCCTGCCAGCAGCAAAGCGGTGTTCGGAAGCAGCCGAAAGCCAGAGATACCACTCATTACAGCAAGGAAGAATACATTGAACAATCGCTGGACAGCAACTACGTGAACAGCTTTCTGTCCGCAAATCATGCATACGATGCATATGATGAATATATTCAGAACTTCTACCGCAAACGCGGTTATCACTATGCATGGATTAATAAGGATGGGTTGACAGAACAGGCAGGCAACTTCATAAATATGATGAAGAACGATGCCGCCTATGGCATCAGGGATAGCAGCCTGATGAACCCTGCACTGCAAAAATTGACAGACACCCTGCTGGTGAGCGATGTAGGATTAAAGCCAGGAGATACTTCCATTCCACGTCTTGAAATGCTGCTCACTGCACAGTTTTTTGCCTATGGCAATAAAGTGTGGGGCGGTCTTACCGCCGATTCTGCCAAAGACCTGGAATGGTTTATTCCACGGAAGAAAATAGATATGGCCAGCCTGCTGGACTCTATGGTCAATAAAAAATCCAATGCTTTTGAAGAAGACGAGCCGGTAAACAGGCAATACAAATTACTGCGCAACGAACTGAAAAGACTGGCTAACCTGGAAGCATCTACGAAATGGGATTCTATTAAAACCACCCAGAAAAGTTTTAAAAAGGGAGATTCCGCTGCTGTTATTGCGACGATTAAAAACAGGCTGGAAGCATGGGGTGATTTGCCGGGAACTGATACCAGTAGCCGGTTTACCGTGGAGTTGGATAGTGCGGTGCGCAACTTTCAACTGCGTATGGGCATGAAAGTAGATGGTCTTATTAAACAAAATGTATTGGATGCATTGAACACCCCGATAGCGCAACGGATCAGCCAGGTGCTGATAAATATGGAACGTTTACGCTGGGTGCCGCTGGAACCCACTACCGATTATATCCTGGTGAATATTCCCGAATTCAGAATGCATGTATACGATAAAGGTAAACTGGACTGGAGCTGTAATGTGGTAGTAGGAAAGCCGGGTGCTAACACGGTCATCTTCACCAAAGAGTTACGCTATGTAGTGTTTAGTCCATATTGGAATGTACCGCCGGGCATCCTGGCGAAAGAAGTATTGCCTGGCCTCAAACGCGGTGCCGGCAGCTATCTGGCAAGACAAAATATGGAAATAGTAGGCGCCAGCGGAAAGGTCATCTCTCCGGGTTCCATCAACTTTAATAAATATTCCGGTGGTAATTTTCCTTATATAGTACGGCAGCGTCCTGGTCCCAAAAATTCACTGGGTAAAGTGAAGTTCCTGTTTCCCAATGAGTATAATATTTACCTGCATGATACGCCTGCACGCTATCTTTTTGGAGAGAACAAACGTTCTTTCAGTCATGGCTGTATCAGGGTAGCAGAACCCAAGCATCTGGCAGAATGGCTGCTGCGTGATGATTCCACCTGGACAGAAAAGAAAATTGATGCTGCCATGAATGCCGGCAAAGAAAAATATGTGACGTTAAAAGAAAGGATTCCGGTATTTATAGGCTACTTCACGGCATTTGTAGATAGTAAAGGCAATCTGAATTTCCGGGATGATGTGTATGGCCATGATGCAAGGTTAGCCGCTACTTTGTTTGGAAAGAAATAAAATATATTGGTAGCCGGAGTTAGCCCCCGGCTACCAATACAATCACCTGCTTGCAGCATTATTTAGCTGCAATCACTGAAATCTCCACATTCACTCCTTTTGGTAATGCCGCTACCTGAACTGTTTCACGGGCAGGATAATTGTCGGTGAAATAGCTGCCATACACTTCATTTACCTGTGGAAAGGTGTTCATATCTGTGAGGAAGATGGTGGTTTTCACCACTTCATTAAAACCCATATCTGCTGCGGTGAGTACGGCCTGAATGTTTTTCATTACCTGGTGAGTTTCATCCGCTATACCCAATGTTACCAGTTGACCTGATGCAGGATCCAGGGCTATTTGTCCGGATACAAACAGCATATTGCCAGCTTTCACAGCCTGGTTATATGGCCCGATTGGAGCGGGCGCATTGGTTGTATTAATGATTTGCTTTTCCATGGAAACGAAAGTAAATAATAATTGAGAACACACAAATTGCCTTTACTTAACAATGAAAAACGGGAAATCATTTCCATAACTGTAACTGGCCGGATACTGTGGTGATCCGCGATGTTTTTCTGTTACATCCGGCACTTTGTGTTGTAAATAGGCGTCCAGTTCTTTAATGGTTAATTTCTTGTCGCCATTATCTGCTTCTCCCTTTAATGCCTGTAAAATACACCAGGTAAATGCACCGTGTCCCAGCTGTCCGAATTCCGATGCAAATTGTTCACTTCCGGAAGCAGTGAGCCAATGTGTACCGGTGGACCGGGCCAACTGGGCTATTGCTTTTTCTTCCAGCGCGCCACGTGCGCCAACTACATTTTCCAGCGCACCGGCGGATTGACATGCATCTAATATGAACAACTGTTTCTGTGCTTTTATCTCTTTAGAATATTGTTGTAATAAAGATGCGCTGAACCCATTATTTTCCAGGGCATCTTCCTTTCCATACATCTGCGTCACATCATGCGGAACGAGGAAGAAATCTTTGGCATCGTTTAAAACGCCGTGACCCGCATAATAGAATACAAAGAGATCATTAGGCCGTGCATTCGTTTTAATTTCGTTAAAAGCCTTCATGATACCGGCTTTACTGGCCGATGCATCGGTGATGAAATGGGTATTTACTTTAGAAAATAAAGACCTGGCACCGCCTTCAATTACATTTTTAAAAGCGGTAGCATCTGCGAGTGCATAGTTCAGGTTGTACTTTGGATTTTTATAGGCATTGATACCCACTACCAGTAAATGAATCTGAAAGCTGCTCTCTGCGCTGGGCGCTGGTTTATCGGGCTGGTATTGTGCGATCAGCTCTACGGGCTTGCTTTCTGTACGTTGACTATTGAGCGCGATGGCCTTAAAGGTATTGGCGCCTTCCACCAGATCGATTGTATATGTTTTTGAGAGTTCACGTTTGCTTTTTACATCGTCTTCCACCACCAGGTTGCGGGTGGTTTCTACCAGTTTACCATTGCGGAATAGCCTTATTTCGCTAACGCCATCGCCCGGACTGGTGGCGGTAATGGTCAGCGTAGCCTTACCGTTTTTGGTCATGATTTTTTCCGTGTCAGTTTCATCAGATACCAGGAGGTTACGGGCGCCTTCGGAGAATGTAATCGCCACCGTCGGTACTTTGTTGAGGTTGTTGAGATCGGGAATCGGATCTAATTTCTCTCCGTTGAGGATACGCGCCAGTAATCTGGGCGTATAGAATTTCTCAAACATGGCATCCAGGGGGACGAGTTCCTTGTCGGTTGCATGGTACATGGTGCTTAATACGCCACTGTTGCCATCGAACCTGCCTTCCATATCTACGACCGCCCAATTACCTTTGTAGATGTCCGGATATAGATTGGCCACTACTTTTTTGGTGCGCCGGTCCATCACGCACATATATCCCGTGAAATTTTTTGTATATTCTATAAAGATGAAGTTGCCATCCGGTGTGAAACTCACTTCCCCAAATTGTCCTACCTCCGTTGCCGGCAGGGTGAGTGAAGGGTTCACTTTTCCACTGGCGAGTTCCATGAAATAGAGCGCGTCAAGCGCCAGCACAACGTACTTTCCATCCGGTGTAAATCCCCAGATGGAACCATGGAAATTCGGGTTGAAGGTTTGCAGATACTCCGGCGGTATCGTTTTTATTTCTTTGGTTTCGAGATCTGCGATGGTAAATCCTTGGGTCTTGGTTTGGGCGATGAAGTACCGGTCATCGGGTGAAAAATACATATTGCCACTACTCCAGCTAATATCCAGGTTTGGAAAGGTGTGGATCTTTGCGCCGGTGGTCAAATCGTAGATCTCCAGATCTCTATGAGGGTTTTTATCCACCACTAGCGCGATGTAGGGTTTGGTATTGACAAAGCGAGTCTCCGTGAAGCCGCAGGGTTTCGAAAACACGTTCTTTTTAGTAATCCTGTCATATACCAGTATTTCTGATTGTGATTCTTCTTTGCATTTTTCGTCCGGGAAGCTCATGATGTATCTCCCATCCGGACTCACATCAACACTACTTCTACCTTTTTTTGGGTATTTCCGGATACTAAAATCAACATCTTTTATCACTTTCCCTGCAGTATATAAGCAGGAGGTATCAAATGGCTCCATCGCACCGGAACGTAAGTCCCAGGAAAATATGCGTTCATAATTTTGTGTCGCCCTCATTTTCATGTTCTCCTTGTCTAACGTGAAGGAATGGTAGAATCCGACCGCTTCGCCGTAAAAAGTTTTTTCAATCTTCCCGGTCAACGCATCCATCCATACAAATTCGCCCCCGGAACCGGCGAGTATTTTATCTCCCGCTTCATTAAATTTCAAAGTACCGCCCCCCAAATTCAAGCGGCTTGAGAATGGATGGGCAACACTCCACCTGATTTTATTTTGCGCAATATTATAAGAAACAATCTTCTTTTCTTCGACCCAGGCCACTGTTTTACCATCCGGAGAAAGATGAGCTGCAAAAAAATTGGTTTTGGGCGGAACGATTGTTTTTATCACTTTGCCTGCGGCAATATCAACAACACTGAGGGAGTCGGGTTTAAATACGACTGCGGCTTCACCGTTTCTGGAAAAAAACACCTTCGGCGGCGTCCAATTCGTTATTGAAATATCGGTCTTAATCTTGTGAACAACTGCGCCGGTGCTGCCGTCCATCAGGGATAGCCAACCGTTGTAACCTGCCATCGCTATCTGGTTTAATACGGGAGAGTAGTCCTGTTCAGTACCAAAATCTTTATTGAGCATGCCCAACTTCTTTAGATATCCTTTCCGTATATCAAACATATGACCTCCCAAAAGATAAATATCGGAAAGCGGATAGAATGCGCCGCCTATGTCTGAGTCGATTTTATAAGTTTTCGTAGACAGGGATTCAATAAGCTTACCATTTAACCCCACACGGGAAAAGGATAAATCTTTATGCGATACGTACAGTGACTGGCTGTTGGCCGCAAACGCAATACCCCGTATGCCCTTTAATTGCATCATTTGGGCGCCGTTGGCTATATCCCAGATGATGGCGAGGCCGCTTGTATCTAACGACGCAAAATACTTGTTATTGGGGGCAATATCGCTCATGGTGAGGTTGTCCCGATGGGCCGTTTTGGGCGACAAGGATATTTTCTGTGCGGTAGCCTCCCATAGTATGAAAAGACTAAAAAATAGTAACCAACACTGCTTCATAACTTATCATAGTTTATGGTATTACCTGATACCTTTACTTAACAATGAAAAACGGGAAATCATTTCCATAACTGTAACTGGCCGGATACTGTGGTGATCCGCGATGTTTTTCTGTTACATCCGGCACTTTGTGTTGTAAATAGGCATCCAGTTCTTTGATGGTTAATTTCTTGTCGCCATTATCTGCTTCTCCCTTTAACGCCTGTAAAATACACCAGGTAAATGCACCGTGTCCCAGCTGCCCGAATTCCGACGCAAATTGCTCACTTCCGGAAGCAGTGAGCCAATGTGTACCGGTGGACCGGGCCAACTGGGCTATTGCTTTTTCTTCCAGCGCGCCACGTGCGCCAATTACATTTTCCAGCGCGCCGGCAGATTGACAGGCATCTAATATGAACAACTGTTTCTGTGCTTTTATCTCTTTAGAATATTGTTGTAATAAAGATGCGCTGAACCCATTATTTTCCAGGGCATCTTCTTTTCCATACATCTGCGTTACATCATGAGGGACGAGGAAGAAATCTTTGGCATCGTTTAAAACGCCGTGACCTGCATAATAGAATACAAAGAGGTCATTAGGCCGTGCATTCGTTTTGATTTCGTTAAAAGCCTTTATGATACCGGCTTTACTGGCCGATGCATCGGTGATGAAATGGGTATTTACTTTAGAAAATAAAGACCTGGCACCGCCTTCAATTACATTTTTAAAAGCAGTAGCATCTGCGAGCGCATAGTTCAGGTTGTACTTCGGATTCTTATAGGTGTTGATACCCACTACCAGTAAATGAATCTGAAAGCTGTTCTCTGCGCTGGGCGCTGGTTTATCGGGCTGGTATTGTGCGATCAGTTCTACGGGCTTGCTTTCTGTACGCTGATTGTTTAGCGCGATAGCCTTAAAGGTATTGGCGCCTTCCACCAGATCGATTGTATATGTTTTTGTGAGTTCACGTTTGCTTTTTACATCGTCTTCCACCACCAGGTTGCGGGTGGTTTCTACCAGCTTACCATTGCGGAATAGCCTTATTTCGCTAACGCCATCGCCCGGACTCGTGGCGGTAATGGTCAGCGTAGCTTTGCCGTTTTTGGTCATGATCTTTTCCACTTCATCTTCATCGGTCACAACAAGGTTACGGGAACCTTCGGAGAATTTAATCGCTACAACAGGCACCTTATCCAGGTTATTGATATCAGGGATAGGATCTAATTTTTCTCCATTGAGGATACGCGCCAGTAATTTGGGCGTATAGAATTTTTCAAACATGGCATCCAGGGGCACGAGATCTTTGTCAGAAGCATGGTACATGGAACTTAATACGCTGCTGTTACCATCGAACCTGCCCTCCATATCTATGACCGCCCAGGTACCATTTATGATGTCAGGATAGAGGTTGGCCACTACTTTTTTTGTACGCCAGTTCATCAGGTGAATATTTCCTACTGACCCACGCACAAATAAGAAATTGCCATCAGGACTGAATTGTACTTCCTGATATTGTTTTACATCCGTTATCGGCAGGGTCATTGAGGTGTTTACTTTCCCGGTGGCGAGCTCCATGAAATAAAGCCCTTTATGCTCCATCATGACGTACTTTCCATCCGGTGTAAATCCCCTAAAGAAACCATAAAACTCAGGGTTAAAGGTTTGCATGTATCCCGGTGGCGTTGTTGTTATTGCTTTGGTTTCGAGATCAATGATCGTAAATCCTTTGGTCTTAGACCTGGTGAAGATGTACTTATCGTCGGGAGAAAAATTCATATAGTTACTACTCCAGCCAGCATCCAGGGCTGGAAAAGTGTGGACTTTTGCACCCGTAGTTAAATCATATATTTCCAGATCTAAATGAGGATCTCTATCCGCCATCACCGCGATGTAGGGTTTAGTATTTGCAAAGAAAGCATCCGTAATGCCGCAGGGTTTCGAAAACACATTCTTTTTGGCAATCCTGTCATATACCAGTATTTCTGATTGAGCCTCTTTTTTACATTTTTCATCCGGGAAGCTCATGATGTATCTTTTATCCGGACTCACATTGACACTTCTTCTACCCTTGCTTGGATATTTCCGGATACTAAAATCGGCATCTTTTATCACCCTTTCTGCTGCATATAATAACGAGGTATCAAATGGTTCCATGGCCCCGGAACGTAAGTCCCAGGAAAATATGCGTTTATCATTTTGCACCCCGCTAAATTTCATATTCTCCTTATCTACCGTTAGGTAATCAAAGTACCTGACCTTTTCGCTGTAGAAAACTTTTTCAATTTTTCCGGTCGAGGCATCCATCCATATAAACCTGCTCACGGAACCGGCGAGTATTTTATCTCCCGCTTCGTTAAATTGCAAAGTGCCTTTCCCCGACATAAAGCCATAGTCTTCCGTCAAGGGATGGATGGTACTCCACCTGACTTTATTTTGCGGAATATTATAAGAAACGATCTTGCCTGATTCAATCCAGGCCAAGGTTTTGCCATCCGGTGAAAGATTGGCTGCATAATACCCGGCGGTGACAGTATTATTAAATTTTTTTATCACTTTTTCTCCCGCAATATCAACAACGCTCATGGTATCATATTTATATACAACCGCGTATTCACCGTTCCGGGAGAATTTTATGGCTGGAAGCGTGGAATGCGTTCTGATAATGCCTGTTTTCATCTGACGTACAAATGCGCCGGTGGTAACATCTATCAGGGATAGCTGGCCATTAAAACCTGCCACGGCGATCTGGTTTAATACAGGAGAATAATCCTGCTCAACGCCATAGTTTCCTTCCGGAACCCCCAATTTTCTTTGATATCCTTTTCTGATATCAAAAATATAATTGTCGGTAAGATAAATGCCGGAAAGAGGATAGAATACCCGGCCTCTATCTACGCCGGGTTTATAAGCCTGCGCTGACAAGGACTCAATACGCTTGCCATTCAATCCCACGCGGGAAAAGGTTTTATCTTTATGCACGACGTACAGCGACTGGCTGTTTGCGGCAAAGGAAATGGCCAATACATCCGACAGTTGCATCATTTGTGCTGCGTTGGCGATATCCCAGATGATGGCCCTTCCCGACAGATCCAACGATACAAAATATTTGTTATTGGGCGCAATATTGCTCGCATAGATCTGATCCTGATGGCCACTTTTAGGAGTTAAGGATATTTTCTGTGCACCAGCTTCCAGCAGTATAAAAAGACTTAAAAATAATAACCAGCATTGTTTCATAGCTTATCATAGTTTATGGGTGTTTATCCGTTGCAGCCGGATAACCACTGTACCAAATATCTTCAATAGAATAAAAAATCATCCAGCTGCCGTCTGCCGCACAGATGCTGGTATCTGCATACCAGCTGTTTATTAGTTCATCTGCATGTCTTATCAGGTCAGACAGTTGTATGGTTAGCAGCGGGGAAAACCGCTGGTAAAACAGGTATACTTCCCCATCAGGTAGTTGTAAATGATCCACCGCCTGTGCCAAAGCAACAGCCGGAGGTATCAGTTCATCTGTTAATACGGGTAAATCCGGCACATATCGCAGGGGATATGTATTAGGGAAAAGGCGATCCGTTTTTTCAAGGATCGTGTATACTTCTCCGTTATACAGCTGACTGGTATTGAAACCATAGGGTTCCAGTGGTAATTGAGCCAGCGATGCTTCCCAATAAGGTTGTAGTTGCTGGTTGGTACAGGTCAGATAACGTAAGGTATGCCTGATATGATGGGCCAACAGGTAATCATAAACAGGGAGCCAATCCAGGATTTGTGTGGTAATAAAATTTTTTACCGCCAATTTATCTTGCATAACTGCTTTCCGTTGCAGCAGTTCTTGCTGTTGATCCTTTTGCATATTTCACTTTTCAGGTAACAGGATAGGGTTTAATCTTGTTTCGTGGCGATTATCAATGGTATAACCGTTCCATTATTTTTCCTGGCGCCTGGCCATTCCGGCTTAAGATATCCTTTTATTTGTGGGATTAAAATACTCAGAAGTAGGTATGTGGATCCTGATGATCAGGCCCAAAGCAGCTTTTATACAAAAAGCAGATGGGCCGGGATGTGCTATAATTAATGATTCTTTGTTAGGTTTGCCGAAATTTAGCGCATGAATATCCTGATAATAGCAGATGGACAGCGATATGAGGAACTACAGGAGCGGGACCTGTCCGGACATGAGGTGCAGTGGAAAACAAGCCTGGAGGAGGTTTTGTCTGTCAAGGTATATGACCTGGTCATTGACCTGGTATTTGACGACCGGCCGGAGCATGCCGCTATTTATGCCAGGAATCCCGGTGTGCCGGTGCTGGCAGGGATGGTGAAAACGTCTTTATCAGAAATCATGGGGCAGTATGCATTTGAGCAGGGCTTTAATATGATGGGCTGTAACTTTCTGCCGGGGTTTATTAATATGCCGGTATTGGAAGTAACGGTAATGGATGAAGGACAACAGGCAACCCTGGCGGATATTATGTATCGGTTGGGCTGGGAATATGCGCTGGTAGCGGATGCTGTAGGTATGGTAACACCCCGTGTGGTGTGTATGATCATTAATGAAGCGTATCTTACAGCCCAGGAAGGCACTGCTTCCCGTGCAGATATAGATACTTCCATGCGACTGGGTACAAACTATCCTTATGGTCCGTTTGAATGGTGCGAGAGGATAGGCGTGAAGCATGTATACGAAGTATTAAAGGCAGTACACGACATTACGGGTGATGACCGTTATGAGGTGGCTGCATTATTACAAACAGAATACGAAGCGATTTAGGAATTAACATGGCACTGATACTTAACATAGATACCGCTACTACTACAGGTTCTGTGAGCCTGGCGCGGGATGGACAGCCTTTACAGACATTGGTAAATGAGAAACAGCAGGACCATGCAGCTACGATGGTGCTGTTTATACAGCAGCTGTTAAAAGATCAGGGGGTTACGGCAGCGGAGCTGGATGCCATTGCGGTGAGTGCAGGGCCGGGCTCTTACACAGGCTTACGTGTAGGCGTGGCTACCGCCAAAGGGCTGTGTTACGCCTGGGATAAGCCTTTGTTGGCCATTTCCACGCTACATATGATGGCGCAGGGATTAAAAGATGCATTGAAAGATGATACGGTATATTATTGCCCTATGTTGGATGCCCGCCGGCAGGAAGTATTTACAGCGGTATATGATGCGGATTTAAATCCTGTGATGCCGCCACAGGCACTGATCCTGGAGGCTTCCTCTTTTCAGGAAATGCTGGCGCAGCGAAAGATTTGCTTTTTTGGCGATGGAAGCCCTAAGTGGGAGCAGCTGTTACCAGCTACTACCAATGCTATTTTTGTAACATACAAGATGAGTGCTGCACATATGGCGCCACTCGCAGAGCAGGCTTTCTCCAAAAATGAATTTGTTGACCTCGCTTATTTCAGCCCGTTTTATTTAAAGCCCTTTTTCTCCCCTCAAAAACCCTAACACTTTCGTTTTATTTGTCATGGGAGCGTCAAATTACATCTAATCTGCAAGTATCCACCGGTTATATATGATAAAATAAGGTATAGAAATTTTTTTTATTGTGATAGATATTATATTTTTGTATAAATCGATAACCGCAATTGTTATCTAACTGTTTTGCGATTACTGTCCGTTGATCCCTTTCATTTCATCATTTTTTAAAAACTATTATGCGATGGAAAAGACATTATTAACTACCTCTTCAAATACGCTTATTATTTCCAGAGGTAACAATGAAAAAGACCAGATCAAATTGGATTACATTGCCGTCAAAAAGGCTGCTATGGTTTTACGCGCTATCAACCATAAGTTGCGCCAGCAGATGATTAAGCTGTTGGAGGACCACAAGAAAATGACTGTGACAGAGATTTATGTGAAATTGCGTCTGGAACAATCGGTAGCATCGCAGCATCTCGCCATTTTAAGGCGTGCAGGCATTGTAATCACAGAAAGAGATGGTAAGTTTATCCACTACACCATCAACAAACAGCGTATTGCTGAGGTGGCGAAGTTTGTGGAAGAACTTGTTGGTTAATGTTATTAGCCGTTTAAATACGGAAATGAATTATATAAAAAAGTAGCCATCCGGCTACTTTTTTATTTTGGTATAGATTTTATCCATAAGTAGGCCGGAGGATAATCCGTAAATTTGTGAAAATCCAATACCATGTTCGTAAAGCAATTATATACTGGCTGCCTGTCTGAAGCAGCTTACTTTATTGAATCGGGAGGCGTAGCAGTGGTAATAGATCCGCTGCGTGATATTGATGTGTACCTTGATCTGGCCACTGAGCGCAACGCAACCATTAAATATATTTTTGAAACGCATTTTCATGCGGACTTTGTATCCGGGCACCTGGAACTGGCAAAGGCCACGGGGGCACAAATTGTATTTGGCCCTGATGCAGAAACCGGTTTCGATGCATATGTAGCAAAAGATAATGAGGAATTTGCCATCGGCGCACTTACCCTGAAAGTATTGCACACACCCGGTCATACGCTGGAATCATCCTGTTACTTATTGCTGGATGAACAGAAAGCACCTTATGCATTATTCACCGGCGATACTTTGTTTGTAGGAGATGTAGGACGTCCTGATCTTTTCAGCGGTGATCTTACCAAAGAAGAACTGGCGGATCTGCTGTTTGATTCTCTCAACAATAAAATCAAAACATTACCTGATCATGTAATTGTGTACCCGGCCCATGGCCCCGGATCGGCCTGTGGTAAGAACCTGGGGCCTGATACGCACAGCACCATCGGTGATGAAAAAAGCAGCAACTACGCGTTGCTGGCAACGGATAAACAAGCATTCATTGAAGAAGTAACCAGTGGATTAACCACGCCGCCCTCTTACTTTCCTATCAATGCCAAAATAAATAAAGAAGGGTATGACGCTTTGCAGGGCATCATGAAAAAAGCGATGCAACCACTCACACCTGCGGAGTTCAAACAAAAAAGCAAAGAAGGCGCATTGATCCTGGATACCCGCCCCGCCACTGAGTTCGGGGATGGCTTTGTACCCGGATCTATCAGTATTGGCCTGGAAGGCCGTTTTGCGGAATGGGCAGGCAGCCTTTTACCTTTTGATAAAGAAATTATACTGGTAACACCTGTCGGAAAAGAAGAAGAAACGGTGGTAAGAATGGCCCGCGTTGGTTTTGATAACGTGAACGGCTATCTGAATGGTGGTTATCCTGCCTGGGAAGCTGCCGGCGAAGCCAGGGATATGGTCATCAGCATTGAGCCTGATGAACTGGCCATGGATTTACCACATGATGAAAACCTGGTGATTGTAGACGTACGCAAGCCGGCTGAATATGCCAGCGGTCATATTAAAGGATCTATCAATCTCACACTGGGAGATATGACAGATCCCGGTACCATGGCTGATTTTGATGAAAATCATAACCTGTATGTACATTGCCAGGGCGGATACCGCAGCATCATTGCCTGTTCTATCCTGAAAAGGGAAGGTATTCACAACCTGCGTAATGTAGAAGGTGGCTACAACAAAATGAAAGATGAAAAAGGGCTGGAAGTGATACAGGAAAAGAGTGTACTGAATTAAACCGGCTTTACATAAAAAGATAAATAATAACGGATCAGGCTTAGCCTGGTCCGTTATTATTTATGCTGCTCTTCATATTTGTGTTTCCATCTCCTGTGGCTCCACACCCATACTTCGGGCTGCTCATGAATATTTTTTTCGAGGTATTCCACGAATGCCTGGGTGATCTTCCCGTCCGGCTCCTGTTGGGGTTCTTCAAATGCGAGCTTTAATTCAGCTTTATAGTAACCACGTTTTATTTTCCGGATGTCTGCAAATACAACGGGGATATTATTTCTTTTAGCGGCCATTTCAGGACCCTTGTAAAATGCGGTCATTTTATTGAGAAAGGGAAACCAGTAGCAACGGCGCGGGTTGCCGGGGTTCTGGTCTGCCACCAAAGCGATCAGGTATTGTTTGTTCATCCAGGGCTTCATGCCGTTGCTCATATCATTGGCAGGAATGAGGTGGGTGCCGAACTTCTCCCGGAAATGACGGAACATCCTGTCTGCCGGTCTGCTGCTGAGAGGCATGTATACGACGAGAAAAGGAAACTGTACGCCCTGCATACAAAAGAGGTTTGCCCATTCCCAGTTGAAGTTGTGACCCAGGTGCAACTGGCAGCTCTTACCCTGTGCATGGAGCTGATGTAGTACGGTAAGGTCGCACTGGAAGCGGTCCTGGAGCTCTTGCTTGCTCATGGTCAGGAGTTTGATGGTTTCCACCATCATATCTGTAAGGTTGCGGTAATATTTTTTTGCGAGCCGCGTAATTTCTTCCGGCGACTTATCCGGAAAGGCCTGTCTTAAATTGGTCAGTACTACTTTTTTGCGGTAGCCGAATACATGAAACACCAGCACATACAAGATGTCGCTGATGAAATAAAGCACCGGGAAAGGCAGTATTGAAAAACTATAACAAAATGCAAGCAGCAGATAATACATATTCCGGATTGTTGAAATTGCAACGCAAAGGTAATGTAAACCACCGGTTTAGCTTACAATACGATGTTTTGCACCAGTTCGCTCTTATATGGATAATCGGTATTAAAATGAAGCCCCCTGCTTTCTTTGCGGAAGGCAGCGCCTTTCACAATCAGGTAGCCGGCGGTGATGAGGTTACGTAGTTCACACAGTTGCGGAGAAACTTCTGTCTGTTCATAGAGGTCTTCCGTTTCTTCGTGGAGGATATCCATCCGGCGCAGTGCGCGTTGCAAGCGTACGTCTGTTCTTACGATCCCTACATAGTCGCTCATGATCTGTTTCAGTTCTTTCAAACTCTGGGTAATGAGGATCATTTCTTTGGGAGCGTTGGTACCGCGTGCATCCCAGTCGGGTACATTTTCCTTGAAACTTAAAGCATCTATTTTACTGGTAGCATCTATAAAGCAGCGGTGTGCAAATACCATGGCTTCGAGGAGGGAGTTGGAGGCCAGGCGGTTGGCGCCGTGGAGCCCTGTGCTGGCGCATTCCCCGCATGCATACAGGTTGCGGATGGAGGTGAGCCCCCATTCGTTGGTTTTAATACCTCCGCAACTGTAATGTGCTGCCGGCGTTACCGGAATCATTTGCTGTTGTACATCTATGCCCGCTTCCTTGCAGGTTTCATAGATGTTGGGAAAGTGATGAATGAATTTTTCGTGATCCATATGCCGGCAATCCAGGTACACATGTTCGGTACCGGAGATCTTCATCTCACTGTCAATGGCGCGGGCCACAATATCACGGGGCGCGAGCGACAGGCGCGGATCGTATTTGTGCATGAAGTCTTCGCCATGGATATTACGCAGGATACCGCCATCACCACGCACCGCTTCCGTAATCAGGAAGGAAGGGCTTACGCCCGGCTGATACAAGGCGGTAGGGTGAAACTGGATGAACTCCATGTTCTCGATACGTCCCTTGGCGCGATACACCATCGCCACACCATCGCCTGTAGCGATAACGGGGTTGGTGGTACTGCGGTATACCTGTCCGTTGCCGCCGGTAGCCAGCAGCGTTACTTTGGACAGGATCTTCTCTATTTTTTTATTGTTGAGATTCAGTACATATACGCCGTAACATTCTATATCCGGCGTGGATTTGGTGATCAGGTAGCCCAGGTGGTGCTGCGTAATGAGGTCTACCACAAAGCAATGTGTGATCAGCTCTATATTAGGACGGCGGTGAATAGCGTCCAGGAGTGCCCGTTCTATTTCCCGGCCGGTAACATCTTTATGATGAATGACGCGGAATACGGAGTGGCCACCTTCGCGGCCCAGCGAAAAGTCGCCGTCTGCATTTTTATCAAAATTGGCGCCCCACTCTATGATTTCATTCACGCGGTCAGGGCCTTCCTTTACTACTATTTCCACTACACGCTCATTACATAGCCCGTCGCCGGCGATGAGGGTGTCTTCTATATGTTTTTCAAAGCTGTCGTTTTCCAGGTCGTTTACCACTGCCACGCCGCCTTGCGCGTACTTGGTATTGGTTTCATCTTCACGGCTTTTAGTGATAATAGTTATCTTTTTATCAGGGCATTGCTGCGATACTTTGAGGGCATAGGTTAACCCTGCAATCCCCGAACCGATGACAAGAAAATCTGTTTGTTGCATAGAACACGAAATTACGAATTACGGATTACTGATGCGCAATTCTTTCCTGAAAATAACGCACACTCCCGTAAACCAGCCCCCACTGCGCTATTCCGTACGTCAGCATTACCCAGATACCGCCGGCAGTGATAGGATGATAGAATTTACCAATGGCTATCATGGCATCCGAGCAGATAAACAGGATGGCGCCTGCCAGGCAATACCAGCCCGCCGGGTGGATGGTAAAGCGGAAGGCATGTAATACACTCTGAAGCGTAATGGATATGACGATGGAATAAATAATGATGGGAATGGTCATGCTGCCCAGATGAGGGAACATGAACAGGATGAAGCCAATGATCACGGCAGCATTCAGGATGACCAGCCCCCATTTGCAGAGCGGCCTCGGCGTGCCGGAGAACCTTATTTTCAGAAAGAAAGCAATGTAAAAAAGATGTGCTACCAGGAAGCTCCCAAGTCCGGGCAGGAAAAGATGATCAAACATCAGTAATACATCTCCCAAAAAAGAAAATAAAAGAGCTGCGAGCATCAATGAACGATGGCCTTTGGGTATAGTAATCTCCGCCTGAAAAAAATAGATTGCCAGGATCAGCATCAGCAGCGGTTTGGTAGTGTAACGGTAGGCATCCATCTGTAAGCCGATGAGCGTAAGGTCAGCGAGCAGGGTAACAAAATAGAGGATAAGCCACTTTGATTTTAGCATGGTGGATAGGATTGTTATAACAATATATGGATTCTTTTCAGCATGATCAGGTATTGAGCAGAATAAAAAACGTAGATCCGTGGCCGTTACTTCCGGGGCTGATGACTTTTAGTTGCCCTCCGTGCATTTGTATGATCTGTTGCGACAGGCTCAAACCAATACCGGAGCCCTTCTTTTTGGTAGTGAAGAAGGGAATGAAAATTTTATTCATGGCATCTGAATCAATACCGGGACCGTTGTCGGTTACTTCTATGCAGATCTGTTGTATTTTGTTCAGGTATACCTTCAGGTGAATAGTGGCGTTGCTGGTGTGTTCCAGCGCATCCAGCGCATTTTTAACGAGGTTGATCAGCACCATTTGCAGTTGTGATACATCGGCATGGATCTCTGTATTATCTACCTCTGTTTTTACCAGGAAATTGATGCCGGCCTGTTTCATATCTGCCTGGAAAAGGCTGCCAACAGAAGACACCAGGTCTTTTACATTTACGGTGGTAAACTGTGGTTGCGGTAAGGTGGTATAGTCGCGGTAAGCATTTACGAAGTTCATAATGCCTTTGCTGCGGCTTTCCACTGTTTGCAGGGCCTCCCGTAAGTCGGCGATACCTTCCTGGTGCTCCGAACCGGGTGCTATATCCAGGTCTACAATTTCCTGCATGGTACCAATGAGGGACACGATAGGCGTCACGGAATTCATGATCTCGTGCCGTAGTATTTTAGTGAGGTTCTGCCACGCTTCCAGCTCCTTTTTCTGCAATTCGGAATGGATGTTCTGTATAGAAATAAGTTTGATCAATCTGCCTTGTAGTCTTACGGTGGCGGCATGGATGGAGAGCTGTTGTTCCTGCCGCGTAGCGTACAGGGTTTTATTGCCTGATTGCAGTTCCATGAGCAGTTCCGCGAGGCCGGGATGCGCTGTTTTTAATTCGAAAATATTCCTGAGCCGGTAAATGCCCATCAGGCGGAAAGCGGCGGGATTGATCAGTTCTATTTTTCCCTCTATATCAAAAGAAAGTACACCGATGCTGATGTGCTGAATGATGGTATCAATGTATTTCAGGTTGGCTTCTTTTTCGGCCCTGGTTTGCCGGAATGCTTCGAGTACTTCATTGAACTGGTGATTGAGCATACTGAAGCTTTGTCCCAGTTTATTATCTGCGCTGAAGCGGATGGAGAAATCTTCATAGCGGATAGATTCCAGGAACAGCGTGAGTTTGCGGTTGATGCGGTTCAGGTAATAGTAAATGCCATATAGCTGTAATAATACCAATGGCAACAGCAGGAATGCCAGTGGCTGCATGCTATGCATGAAGAGCCATATGCCGGCCGCCAGTGTAGTGGTGAGCAACAGTACGCGCAGGATGATATTAATGCTGAAGCGGTTCATTCTTATAGCTATTAGCTTTTGGCGTCAGCCCTAGATATTATATTTCTCCAGTCTTCTATACAGTGCAGCCCTGCTTAAGCCCAGTTCTTTCGCGGCTTCGGTGATATTGCCGTTACATTTTTTCATGGCCTGGGTAATGATGTTGCGTTCCATTTCTTCCAGGTTGTAACCGGTGTCCATGGACTGATCTGTTGCGTTATTATTTTTTACAAAGACATCTTTCGGTTGCAGTGTTTTGCTTTGCGAGAGGATCACTGCTCTTTCCATGGCATGTTGCAGTTCGCGGATGTTGCCAGGCCATTCGTATCGTTCCAGTTGTTGTACGAGCGATTCATGCAGGTTGCTTACCGGGCGTTTATATCTTTCGCGGTACAGTTGCAGAAAATGATCGGCGAGAGGTATAATGTCTTCCTTGCGTTCACGTAGCGGGGGAAGATGTACTTCAATGGTATTGATGCGGTACAGCAAATCCTGCCGGAAGAGCTGCTGCGCTGCCTGTTGCTGGATGTTGCGGTTGGTGGCACATATCAGTCTAACGTCAATGGGCATACTTTTATTGGAGCCTACTTTTGTGACGGACCTGTTTTGCAGTACGGTTAGTAATTTAGCCTGGAAAGGAATAGAGATGTTTCCTATTTCATCCAGGAAGATGGTACCACCGGTGGCTTCTTCGAAACGGCCGGCGCGGTCTTCACGGGCATCAGTGAAAGCGCCTTTTACATGACCGAACAGTTCGCTCTCAAACAGGGATTCGCTGATAGCGCCGAGATCTACGCTCACAAAGGGTTTGCCGTTGCGGTTGGATTGCTGGTGGATATGCCTGGCCAGCATATCTTTACCGGTACCGTTTTCGCCCAGAATGAGGATGTTGGCATCTGTGGCCGCTACGCGGGACACGGTGTCAAATACGGCCTGCATAGCAGGGCTTTGTCCAACTACGAGGTTGCCGGTATCTGGTACTGCTCCGGGCTTTGCAAGGCGGGCAGCGCGTTTGTTATAAGCTGTTTGAATAGTAGCCAGGAGTTTTTCATTTTCCCAGGGTTTGAGTACGAAGTCCACGGCACCGGCTTTAATAGCGCGCACCGCCATCTCCACATCGCCGTAGGCGGTAAACAATACCACGGCTGTATCCGGCTTGATATCAAGGATGCGGTCCAGCCATTCAAAGCCCTCCTTACCGCTGCTCAGATCGCGCGTGAAGTTCATATCCAGGAGGATCACATCATATTCGAAATTGGAGACGAGGTAGGGTATTTTCTGCGGATTTTTTTCAAAATCAACCTGCTCAAAATGCCGTTTTAATAAAAGGCGGGCAGCGCGTAATACATCTACATCATCATCAACAATTAAAATTTTTCCAGGTTGCATGGTGGTCATGGGCGAAAGGTGAATGGAAAACAATATTACAGAAAGATTTTTTCACCACCACGGCTTATTTACAGATCATTTAAAAGTGTCCGATTATGGACACCGGTTGTCCGCCACAGGACGTTTTTGGCATTGTAAATCCGTCGGAATTGACTATGGTAAAGGGTTTTAAGCTTTGGCATATGGATTGACTTTCTCTGTTCAGCAAACTTTTCGCTAATAACATGGATAGAAAACTAGAAAAGAAGTTCTGGAGCAGAAAACGGATCCTGATGATCGGTGGTGGTACCCTCGTAGTAATGCTGCTATTGTATACGCTGATCTTCGCTGATCACCGCGCCACCCTCAACGTGGAAAAGGATAAGATCACCATCTCTCCCGTAACCAAAGGAACCTTTGATGTATACATTGCTGTAACAGCTGTTGTAATGCCCCTGAAAACAATCCGGCTGGATGCTATTGAAGGCGGATATGTGAGTAAGAAATACCTCGAAGGCGGCAGTATGATTAAGGAAGGCGATTCTATCCTGAAGCTGGACAACCAGCATATGATGATGGAATTTGTGAACCACGAAACAGAGATTTACCGGCTGCGGAATGAACTACAGAACACACGTCTGAATATCCGCCAGCAGGACTTCGTTATGCAACAGACTATTTCTGATCTTGATTCAAAAATTGATGTAGCCAAAGATCTGTATGATCGTAACAAGCAGCTGGTAGAAGAAAAGATCGTGGCCCGGCAGGACTTCAACAAGAACAAGTTTGAACTGGAAGGGCTGACCCGGCAGCGGGATATTCAGCTGCAATCACAGCAGTACCAACGGGAGAATGCGAAGATGCAGATTGCACAGCTGGAAGGCACGCTGACCCGCACGCAGCGCAACCTGGAGCTGATGAAGGAAAACCTGAACAGCCTGATTGTACGCGCCCCGGTATCCGGACAGCTGTCATCCATAGATGTAGAAGTAGGGTCCAGTATCCAGGCCGGTCAGAATATCGGACAGATTGATGACCTGAATGGGTTTAAATTGCGCGCAGATATCGATGAACACTATGTTTCACAGGTATTTGCAGGACTGAGAGCGACCTTCGAATTTGATGGTAAGTCATACGCAATGATCGTTACAAAAGTATATCCGGAAGTAAAAAGCGGTCGTTTTCAGGCCGATATGAACTTTGAAAAAGACACGCCTGAAGGTATCAGACGCGGACAATCATCCCCTATCCGCCTGGTATTGGGTAAGTCTGCTGAAGCGACTTTGTTACCGCTGGGTGGTTTCTTCTCAGACACCGGTGGTAACTGGGTGTACGTAGTAGACAAAAGCGGTAAGCGTGCAGTGAAACGTAATATCTCGCTGGGTCGTAAAAATCCGTTATATTTTGAAGTATTGGAAGGACTCCAACCGGGCGACCAGGTGATTACTTCTTCTTATGAGAACTTTGGCAACAAAGATGTGTTAGCGTTTTAGCATTTTAGCATTCATCCATTTTTTTATATAAACTAGCATTGTAAAAACATCTTTTAAGACAATTAAATAACGTTTATGATACGCACCGTTAACTTACAAAAGTTATTTACAACAGAAGAGGTGGAAACTACCGCCCTCAATGGTATTAACATGGAGATCCAGGATGGTGAGTTTGTAGCTATAATGGGTCCTTCCGGTTGTGGGAAGTCTACCTTGCTGAACATTATAGGATTGCTGGATAATCCCAGCGATGGTGAGTATCATTTCTGGGGGAAAGAAGTAGCGCGTATGAGCGAACGGCAAAGGGCGCAGCTTCGCAAAGGCTCTATAGGTTTTGTATTCCAGAGCTTTAATCTGATTGATGAACTGACTGTTTTTGAAAATGTGGAATTGCCGTTATTATATCTGAAAGTACCTGCTTCCGAAAGAAAGCAGAAAGTAGAAGAAGTACTGGAGCGGATGAATATTATGCATCGCCGCAATCACTTTCCGCAGCAGCTGTCCGGTGGCCAGCAGCAAAGAGTAGCCATTGCACGCGCCGTAGTAGCCAGGCCCAACCTGATCCTGGCGGATGAACCTACCGGTAACCTGGATTCCTCCAACGGGGAAGAAGTGATGAAGCTGTTGCAGGAATTGAATAATGCCGGTACTACACTGATCATGGTAACACACTCCCCCTATGATGCCGGATTTGCCCACCGTATCATCAACCTCTTTGATGGACGGGTAGTTACAGAAAATATCAAGGAGCAGTTTCATGTGTGATTTTATTTCCGCCATTCTAAAACCACATCATGATGTTTAGAAATTATTTTCGGATAGCCTGGAGGAGCCTGCATAAAAACAGGACGTTTGCTGTGATTAATATAGCAGGACTGGCTTTCGGTATGGCTGTGTGCATGTTTATACTGTGCTGGGTACTGGACGAATATAGTTATGACCGCTTCCATAAAAACGGAAAAGATCTTTACCGCGTAGCAGCGAATGTTTCGTGGGGTAGCCTCCAGACCATGACAGCAACGCCCAGCGTGCTGGGAGATGAAATAAAGCAGGCTTTCCCCGAAGTAAGTGAGCTGGTGAAAGTGAGGGCAAACTATGATAACATGCTTTTTTCCACGGACCAGCAAACCGGTAGCGAAAGGAATGGCAGCTATGTATCGCCCAACTTCCTGGAAGTATTTGACTTCCCACTGATAGCAGGCGATCCGCATACCGCGCTGGTACAACCCAATTCAATTATTCTATCAACCACCCTTGCCAAACGTTATTTCGGTACAGACAATGCCATTGGTAAAATTATCCGGCTGGATAATGGGAGCAGCCTGCAGGTAACCGCAGTGATGAAAGAGGTGCCCGCCAATTCTTCGATGCAGTTTAAATTCCTCCTGCCTTTTGCGCTTACCCTGAAACAGAACCCCTGGTTGGAGAGGCAGGGGAGCTTTAGTATCGAAAACTATGTATTACTGAAACCGGCTACTGACTTGAAAAAGTTTGCCGCCAAACTGCGTAACATCCGTCAGAATAGTAACCCCGGCACCCATGATATCGTATGGCTGCAACCATTTGAAGACATCTACCTGCATTCCCGTTTTGAGAACGGACAGGTGGTGGGTGGCCGCATTGAATACACCCGTTTGTTCCTGATCACGGGGCTGGTGGTGCTGATCATTGCCTGTATTAATTTCATGAACCTGTCTACCGCACAGGCTTCCAGGCGCGCCCTCGAAGTAGGTGTGCGCAAAGCGATGGGAGCCAGCCGGAGATCACTGGTACTGCAATTTACCGGGGAGGCGGTCCTGATGTGTGTGATGGCTGCGCTGACGGCCGGTATAGCCGTATACTGCCTGCTGCCGGTATTTAACAATTTTACCGGGAAGCATATCGTGATTGATATACATTCTTTGGGCAGATACCTGTTTTTATTGCTGGCCGTAGTGGTTGTTACCGGCGTGCTGGCAGGAAGTTATCCGGCATTTGTATTATCCGCCTTCCGGCCGGTGAAAGTATTGAAAGGAGATATCAGCACAGGGACAGGCTCGTTCCTGTTTCGCAAAAATCTCGTTGTTGTACAGTTTGTGATCTCCTTTGTATTCATCGTTGCCAGTGTAGTGATCTACCAGCAGATGAAATATATCTATGAACGGAATACAGGGATGAACCGGGAACATATCCTCTATGTGGAGATGTCTCCCGGGTTGTTGAAGAAACAGGATGTGCTGGAGCAATCATTGCAGCAGCTGCCGGACTTAATATCTTTTACTTATAGCAGTGCGCTCCCGGTAGATATTGGTGGCATGAGTGCCGACCTGAGCTGGGAAGGCAAGCCGGAGAAGCAGATTGTGGATGCTGCGCCATTGATGATGGGCTATGGATTTATGAATACCATGGGGATTCAACTAAAGGAGGGACGCGATTTCTCTCCGTCTTTTCCGTCAGACAGCAATGCTTATATCGTGAATGAAGCAGCCGTAAGATTGATGGTGATGAAAGATCCTGTAGGAAAAGATATTAGTTTCTGGAGAGGCAAAGGGAAGATTGTGGGGGTAGTAAAAGATTTTCATTTTAAGTCCATGCATGAACAGATTATTCCCTTGATCATGATGTTGCAACCCAGGGATAACAGCTATCTTTTGTTGAAGTTGGGAAAGGGTGATCTGACTGCACAGATTGCCGCCCTCGGAAAAATTTCAGCGCAGTTAAACCCATCTTATTCATTTGAATATCATTTCCTGGATGAGCTTTACGGACAAATGTACCGCGCAGAAACCATGTTGCGCAGGCTGGCAGAATTGTTTTCCATTATAGCCGTATTGATCTCCTGTCTTGGTTTATTCGGATTATCTGTATTTACTGCCGGTCAGCGCAGGAAGGAGATAGGTATCCGGAAGATCTTAGGCGCGTCGGTCATGAACATTACTTCGTTGTTATCAAAGGATTTCCTGAAGCTGGTGGGCATCGCTATATTGATTGCCACACCTGTTAGCTGGTACCTGATGCAGCAGTGGCTGCAAAATTTTGCGTATCACATCCCGATAAGCTGGTGGATGTTTGGGCTGGCCGCATTCCTGGCGATATTGATTGCCTTGGTGACGGTGAGCTTCCAATCTGTTAAAGCCGCGCTGGGAAACCCGGTAAAATCATTAAAGACGGAATAATATTTACGTATATGCTTTTACGTTACTTCTTCATAACATTCAGAAATCTCCGGCGGCAGAAGATGTTTTCCTTCGTTAACATTGCGGGGCTGGCAGTGAGTATGATGGTATGTCTGATGGTGCTGATGTCTACCAAAAAAGATTTGAGCTATGATAAATTTCATCCGGCTACAGCGCGTACCTGGCGCATTACGTCGAAGGTGCAGCTACCGGATGGGCGTAAGTATCATATGGCAAGTGTACCGTTGGCGCTGGGAGAAGCCCTCCGCACGGATTATAGCATTATAGAAAAGCAGGTAAACATTTACGGGGTATTATCCGGAGATGTGATGATAGGAAAAAAGAAGCTGGGCATCCAGGCAGCTTTTACGGAGCCATCGTTTTTTGATGTTTTCGGTTTTAAGCTGGCAGCAGGTAACCCGGTGACAGCCCTGAAGGAACCCAACAGCATTATCCTTTCTGCGGTGGCAGCGGAACGATTTTTTGGGCATAGTGATCCGATGGGGAAAGTGATTCATACTGATAAGTTCGGCGATTATATTGTAACCGGTGTGATGGCCCCTCCTCCGGGATTATCGCACATCGCCTACGATGCATATGCATCGATGTCTACGGTACCTGCATTGGAGCAAAGCAAAGCACTGCCGGAAAGGCTGCACGACTGGAATGTTTTCCAGGATGATTATACCTATGTGGTATTGCAGCCGGGGGTAAAAGGAACCACCCTGGCGCATGCACTGGCGGGGCTGTCGCAACATTATGAACAAGGGCCGAAAGAGAACCGTACGGCAATCGTGTTTACACCGCAGGCACTCAGCAAGATCACGCCTTCCCGGGAATTGTATAATGATATTGATGTCGGGCCCCCCTGGGCAAAAATACTGGCGGGACTGGGAGTAGCCTTTGCCATTCTTTTATGTGCCTGCTTTAATTATACCAACCTGTCCATTGTACGTTCCTTGCAAAGAGCGCGGGAGGTGGGTGTACGTAAGGTCAACGGCGCCTTGCGCTGGCAGGTATTTATGCAATTTATTATAGAGTCTGTAGTCATGTGCCTGTTGTCGCTGGTACTGGCTATCGGGTTGCTGATATTGTTCCGGGAATATACTGCGTTTGGCAGGGAAATAATACCCAATGGTCGTATTGACCTTGGCCTGTTATCCTGGTTCCTGGTATTCAGCGTAGCCACCGGTGTTTTGGCCGGAATTATACCAGCATGGGCATTGTCGTCTTTTCAACCGGCCAAAGTGCTGCGAAACATGGTGGATATAAAACTGTTTGGTGGCCTGGGATTAAGGAAAACACTGATCGTTATACAATTTACTTTGTCCCTTACGGCAGTGATCTTTTTTGTAACCGTATACCGGCAGTTTTCTTTTAAAGCGGTGGTGGATATGGGATTCAACCGTGATAATGTACTGAATGTACCATTGGCAGATGTTGATTACCAGTTGATGAAAGACCGGATGATGCAGATAAAAGGAGTGGAGATGATTACAGCCAGTTCCGGAACACTGGGAATGCCGCGGCACAGCAGTTTTTGCAAAGTAAAAACAGCCAACAACCAGGACCTTGAGTTGGGATACTATGCAGCGGATGAAGATTTTTTAAAAGTAATGCACCTGAAATTGCTGGCTGGTAGCGGATTTCCAATGGCAGCGGCTAAAGAAAAAGAACAATACATCATTGTAAATGAAAAAGCAGTGAATGTAATGGGCATAAAAACACCGGCAGACGCCATCGGTAAAACGATATGGCTGTCTGATTCAGTGCAGGTGAATATAACAGGTGTGGTAAAGGATTTCAATTATCAACCTATTGAAGTACCTGTACTACCCATGGCTATACGTTTTATACCCAAAGATTTTCACCAGTTGCAACTATTGGTAGACAGGGGCAATGACGCGCAACTGATAGCCGAAGTGAAGAAATCATGGGAGGCCATGCATCCTGGTGAAATCTTTTCATCCGAATGGATGTATGACCAGTTGTACAACAGGAATAGTGGGGGAGATACGGTATCCATGCTGGGATTCCTCGTGTTTATGATCACACTGATAGCTGCATTGGGCTTGCTGGGGATGGTGTCTTACACCACTTTTATCCGTAGAAAAGAAATAGGCATCCGTAAAGTAATGGGTGCGGGTGTTACCAACCTGGTGGTATTGTTATCAAAAAATTACCTGCGGCTGATTATTATAGCCGGCGCCATTGCCTTGCCACTGGGCTATCTGGGCAGCAGCCTGTTTCTGCGGATCTTCACCCAACGGGTAAGTATCGGTGCTTTTACATTGATAGGCGGCTTTGCCGCAATGCTGTCCATAGCCATGCTGGCCATTGTTTCACAAACCTGGCGGGCCGCAAACAGCAATCCGGTAAACACTTTGAGGAACGACTAAACAAACAGCCAGCTCTTATTTCACTGCATAAAATCAGCAGGAAGTAAGCTATGGAAAGTGGTTACTTCCATAAAATAAGAGCAATAAAATTACGAGTAGAATAACAAGTGAACAGCAAACCAGGGGGTGTATTTACACACCTTGTTTTCTTTTTTCAGAATAAAATGAGATCATTTAATTTGAGTTTATGTTGACAAACTACCTGAAAATTGCGTGGAGGACTTTGCTGAAGCAAAAAGTATTTGCTGTTGTTAACATCGTGGGTATGAGTACTGCTATTTGTGCAGCTTTATTACTATCACTCACGGCCTACCGGCAATGGACATACGATAATTTTCATCAGAACGGGAAAGACATTTACCAGGTATACCGCGAAGACCATACGGCAAAGGGGATGAAGACCAGCACCAGTATGGCTGCACCACTGATGGATGTGTTGCGCAAAGAGGTAGCTGGTGTAAAACGTACTTCGCGCATAGGAGGCGGGAATATGCCGGTGCGCTATGGTAATAACCACTACTATTTTGATGTTGAAATGGTAGATGCAGATTTTTTGCAGATGTTTACCTTCCCATTGTTAGAAGGTAGCAGCACTGATGCGCTACAGCAACTTAACCAGTTGGTGATCACAAAAAAAGCCGCGTCGGCTTTATTCAAAAATGAGGAAGCTATTGGCAAAACCATCGAGGTAAATATTGAGAAAACCTGGCGCCCTTTCATTGTATCTGCTGTTGCGGATGACCTGCCGGATAATTCATCTATTACCTTTGATATGCTTTCCCGGTTTGAAAATGTTCCTGATTACCAGGAGGTCCGTAATACCTGGGATGTAGCTAACTATCCCCTTTTTGCCCAGCTGGAACCAGCTGTAGCCGCTGCCTCTTTTGAAAAAAGCACGCCGTCGGTAGTACATAAGTATTATGCAGAGAAAATTGAATCCATCAGGAAAGAAGGCAGCGCGCCGGGCAAGGAAGGAGAGCTGCTGCTGCTGAAGACCATTCCCCTGAAAGATTTTCACCTGAATCCACAAAGCAGTTTTTATAGCGGTATGAATCGTTTCTATCCCTGGTTGATGGTGATCCTGGCGGTGATGGTGATCAGCATTGCCTGTATTAATTTTATTAACCTGTCCATTGCGAGAGCGTTTACCCGTGGCAGTGAGATAGGATTGAGGAAGGCCCTTGGTGCAATGGATAAGCAATTGCTGGTGCAGTTCTGGGCGGAGGCATTCCTGTTGTGTTTTATCGCGTTGCTTTTAAGCCTGGTAATGACGGTACTGTTATTACCTTATTACAATACGGCCTTCGGGCATAACCTGAAGCTGGGATTATTTGCCAATGGCTGGTTGCTACTGGGTACCGCTGCTGCCTTCTTTGTGGTTACCTTGCTGGCAGGGGGTTATCCCGCCTGGAAGGTGGCCCGTTTCAATATCGTACAGGTGTTGAAAGGAAGGGTGAGCATGGCCCGCGGCAGCACCCTGCGCAACGGGCTTATTGTGGTACAGTTCATTGTTGCTGTACTGCTTATTAGTTGTACCACTATCATATGGCAACAGCTTGATTTCATACGTGCCACCCCGTTAGGCTATAATACCACGCAGGTGATCAGCATTCCTGTAGACAATGCTCCGCCGGCGGCATTAACAGCATTGCGCAACCACCTTGCACAATCACCGGAAGTACAAAGCGTTACTGCCGGTATGCTCAATCTTGGATTGGGAAAGGATGGCTCCAGTGGTAGATGGGTCCGGGGTTTCAGTTACAAAGGAAGGGACGTCTCCGCACAATGCATCGAAGTGGACTATGATTACAGTCAGACACTGGACCTTAAAATGATGGCTGGGCGTGACTTTTCGAGAGGCTTTGGCGCCGATACTACAGCAGTGGTGATCAACGAACAAATGGCAAAACAACTGGGCGAAAAAGAACCGCTGGGCGCCATCCTGAACATAAGTGATGCCCCCATGCATGTAATAGGCGTGGTACAGGATTATCATTATGAATCGCTACATAAAAAGATTGAGCCGCTGATGATGATTATGAACGATCCATCGGGCCTCGGCTATATTTTTGTGAAAGTACAAAGCCACAATCCTGTGGGAACGCTGAAAAATATCCAGGGAATATGGAAAGAGATCAACCCGCTGGTTGAGCATGAAGCCTCCTTCCTGGATGAAAATGCCAACAGGTTATACAAGGGTGAAGAACGATTTTCCAGGATCTTTATGAGCGGCGCCGTACTGGCGGTAATCATTTCCTGCATGGGCCTGTTCGCGATAGCGGTAATGGTGATGGCACAGCGAAGGAAAGAGATCGGGATACGGAAAGTGTTGGGCGCTTCCGTGAGCGGTATTGTGCTGCTATTGTCCAAAGACTTTCTTAAACTGGTGCTGGTGGCAGTAGTGATAGCATCGCCGGTAGCCTGGTACCTGATGCAGCAATGGTTGCAGGGATTTGAATTCCATGTACACATTCATTGGTGGGTATTTGCCGTCACTGGTGTGCTGGCAACAGGTATTGCTTTTATAACGGTCAGTATGCAGTCGGTGAAAGCGGCCATGACCAACCCGGTGAAGAGCCTGAGCCGGGATTAATAAACGGAAAAAACTACCATTCATCTTAAACAGATATCAATCATGATAGAACTACAGAAAATTTCAAAGCATTATCCGGTTGGATTTGGAAAGAACGATATATTAAAAGACATTGATCTTACTATCCACGAAGGAGAGTTTGTTTCAATTATGGGCCCGTCAGGTTCCGGTAAATCAACACTGCTGCATATTATGGGGCTGCTGGAAGAACCTTCTGAAGGACAATATCTGTTTCAGGGAGAGCGGGTAGACAGGATGAATGAAAAGAAACGTACCCAGCTGCACCGGGGCGCCATAGGTTTCGTTTTTCAGGCCTACCACCTGATTGACGAGTTGACCGTATACGAAAACATTGAAACCCCTTTACTGTATAAGAACATCCCGGGAGCTGAAAGAAAAAGCCGGGTGGCGGATGTCCTGGATCGCTTTAACATGGTGGCCAAGAAAGACCTGTTCCCCAGCCAGTTATCCGGCGGACAACAACAGCTGGTAGGCATTGCCCGTGCCATTGTGGGCGAACCCCGCGTGATCCTGGCGGATGAACCTACCGGGAACCTGCATTCTGACCAGGCCAAAGTGATTATGCAGCTTTTTAAACACCTGAATGATCAGGATAAGATCACCATTATCCAGGTTACCCATTCTGATGTGAATGCCACCTATGGTAACCGTATTATCCAGATCCGTGATGGACGTATACAAGGGTAAGAAAGGCGGGTCTCTTTTGAAAAATCTGTAAAAAAAAGATTATGTTGTACACTCAATTAGTGGAGTATGATGCCATACCTACTAAAATTTTGCCTTCTATCAAGAAGGGTGGAAAAGTATCATTACAATTATTATATTTTTGGCATGCTATGAGAATATCCCAAATCGCAGGAATTTTCCTGGTTTTATTCATGTTTGCTAACATAACACCAGCTGTAGCGCAGGATACGTGGAGTTTGCAACGCTGTGTTGATTATGCGCTGCAAAATAATTTACAGGTGAAACAGCAGGTATTGCAGAAACGCTTGTCTGAACTCACTTTGCAACAAAGTCGCCTTGGCTTGCTTCCTAATGTAAACGGAAGCATAGGCGCCGGCTACTCAGATGGTAGAACACCCAGTTTGCAGACCAACGGCTATGTAAGTCAGTCCATATTCAGCAGCCAGGGAAATCTGAATTTGAGCGGAGATCTTTTTAACTGGTTCAGCAAACAGAATACAATCGCCGCCAACAAACTGGATGCGGAATCAAATAGTTTTCTGTTACAAAAAGCAAGAAACGACCTCGCCTTTAATGTAGCTACCGCTTTTTTACAGATCCTGCTTAATAATGAACAGGTGAAAGTGAATGAGGTACAGGTAAAACTGACCACCTCTAACCTGGAAAATACAAAGAAACTGGTGAATGCCGGTTCAGTACCGGAAAGCAATCAGGCCGATCTGGAAGCACAGCTGGCACAGGATAGTACCAGCCTGGTAACTGCCCAGAATAATGTGATCCTGTCTGTATTGCAAATGAAAGCATACCTGAACCTGGGCTTTGACATTCCTTTTCAACCGGAAATCCCGGAAAATGTTGCTAGCCTGACAGTGGCCCCCCTGGCAGAAATGGCCCCGGAAATGGTATACAGCGTAGCATTAACAAACTATCCCCTGGCAAAGTCAGATGAACTCAGGATCAGGAGCGCAGAAAAAATGCTGAAAGCTAACAAGGCGCAATTATATCCCCGGTTGACCATCAACGGTAGTTTATCTACCAATTATGCGAACAATTTTGAGGATATTGCATCAGGAAAATTAATGCCATTCGGAAAACAGCTGGATAATACCTTCTATAAAACGATAGGACTGGGAATAAGCATCCCCATTTTTAATGGCGGCCAACAACGTACCACCGTTGCCAAATCGAAAGTAAATCTTTATAACGAACAGCTGACCCGTGACATCGATAACCAACAATTAAAGCAGGATATTTATACCGCACATGCCAACGCGGTAGCAGCATTACAGAAATACAACGCATCTTCTACCGGAGTTATGGCCGCGCAAAAAGCTTACGACTTTGCTACCAAACGCTTTAACCTCGGACTGTTGAATACGATTGACTACATTACAACGCAGAGTAAATTATTCAGAGCGCAGATAGATAAAGTTTCTGCCCAGTACGATTATATATTTAAAATGAAATTGCTGGAGTTCTACAGAGATCAAAAAATATCCCTGTAATACGTCCGGGAAATAAACTGCTTTATGAAGAAAAAGACACTTTATTGGCTCATAGGCATTATTGGTTCACTTGTTATTTTGCTCGTGGTGTTAAAAGCATCAGGAGTTATTGGTAAGGAAGAAGCACTAAAAGTTGCTGTAGACAAAGCATCCAGGAATAATATTATTGAAGTGGTTACTGCCAGCGGGAAAATTTTCCCTGAAATAGAGGTAAAAGTAAGCTCCGATGTATCTGGCGAAATCACCGAATTAACAGTGCTGGAAGGCGACTCTGTAAAAAGGGGGCAGGTACTGGCACGCATATACGGAGATATTTATGGCTCCATGGTTGATAAAGCAGTTGCTTCTGTGAGCCAGTCGCAGGCACAGCTGGCCAATACAGCCGCCGCACTCAACTCCTTCAAAGCAAGGCTGGATCAGAACAAGGCAGCATACAACCGTAATAAGGAATTACTGGCACAGAAAGTAATTTCCAAGGTAGAATTTGAAACATCAGAAGCTACCTATCTCGCATCCCTGGCGGATTACAATGCTGCGGTACAACAAATAAACAGTAATAAATTTGGCGTACAGAGTGCACAGGCCAATTTGAATGAAGCCAATAAAAACCTGGGACGTACCACTATCACCGCTCCTATGAGCGGCATCATTTCCCTGCTGTCTGTAAAAAAAGGGGAACGTGTAGTAGGTACTGCACAGATGACCGGTACAGAAATGCTGCGTATTGCTGATATGAACGCCATGGAAGTACAGGTAGATGTAGGAGAGAATGATATCCCGAAAGTTAAATACGGCGATACCGCCATCATTGAAGTAGATGCGTATAATAACCGTCACTTCAAAGGCATTGTTACACAGATTGCCAGTTCCAGCAAAGGAGCGGCTACGGCTACCGGCACCACTTCAGCAGAGCAGGTGACCAGTTATATCGTACATATCCGCATCCTGACCAGCAGCTACCAGGATCTGATAGATCCCTCACAGCACAAATATTTCCCATTCCGGCCGGGTATGAGCGCCAGCGTGGATATTCAAACCAGGCATGAAAATAATGTACTGGCAATACCCATCAATGCGGTAACTACCCGTGATGCGGATTCCACCAACGGTGGTGATAAGAAACCTGCTGCGCAGGATAATACCACACCTGGTTCCGCTGCCAGCACCAAACCCGATGTCAATGAAGTGGTGTTTGTTTTGCAGAAAGACAACACGGTGAAAATGGCATCTGTAAAAACAGGTGTGCAGGATGATGCCAATATTCAGATCCTTTCCGGACTGAAAGAAGGGGATCAGGTGATCAGCGCCCCTTACAGTGCCGTATCGCGCACGCTCGCCAATGGTAAAAAGGTAGAAGTGGTGCCGAAGGCCAAACTTTTTGAAGGACAGCCTAAATAGCTATCAGTAACTGGTTTTAAAGTAAATGCAGCCGCCGGATGAACGCAATCCGGCGGCTGCATTTTTCCTGATAGCTATTTTCATTACCTTGCGTAAAAATTTGCACTGTGAGCATGGGTAACAGCATAGGTATTATTGGGAGTGGTAGCTGGGCAACAGCATTAGCAAAGATATTGACAGATAACGGGCATCATATCCACTGGTGGATCAGGAATGACGATACTATCCGTCATATCCAGCTTCGTCATCACAACAAGCACTATCTCACATCTGTATATTTTGATACAAGCCTGCTGACGCTCAGCAGTGATTTGCAGGCAGTTGTAGCTGCCTGTGATGAGCTGGTGCTGGCAGTGCCCTCCGCATTCCTGGAAGAGGTGCTGGGCCGCTTACCGGCTACCGCCCTGCAAAATAAAAGGATTATCTCCGCCATTAAAGGATTGGTTCCCGGCAGGAATATACTCATCAACGAATACCTGGAGCAGTTTTTCCAGCTGCCGGCCACGCAATATTTTACACTCACCGGTCCATGCCATGCAGAAGAAGTTGCCAATGAAAAATTGTCTTACCTGACTTTCTCCGGTGTTCACCAGGAACAGGCACAGGAAGTGGCCGACAAGTTTGCCAGCAGCTATCTGCAAACGATCGTAAATACGGATATGATAGGCGTGCAGCTGGCTGCAGTGCTTAAAAATATTTACGCAATGGGCGCAGGCATAGCCCACGGACAAGAATACGGAGATAACTTCCTGAGTGTATTTATTACCAACTGTTACCGGGAAATGCAAACTTTCCTGGAGCGGTATGAAGAGCAGAAAGCGATGGTGCAGGGTACGCCGGTGGTTTTGCATAACTATAGCGCCAGTGCCTATCTGGGCGATCTGCTGGTAACCTGTTATTCGCTGCATAGCCGTAACCGTACTTTCGGCAATATGATAGGAAAGGGCTATAGTGTAAAAGCTGCCCAGCTGGAGCTGAGTATGATTGCAGAAGGATATTACGCCAGCAAATGCATATATGAAATGAACAGGGAGATAGGCGCTTATATGCCGGTAGCACAAGCGATATATGCCATTTTATGGCAGCAGGTACATCCTTCGGAAGCTTTTCTGTCCCTTGAAAAAGGATTTATTTAAACGGCTAATAGTCGTCATAGTTCTCATAATCATCTTCTCCCACTTTTTGGATCGCTTTCGTATTGGGAAAGTATTGTTTGATGACATCGGAAATCCGCTGGAATAGGTAGTCGCTTAATACCGGACCTTCATAATGTTCCAGTTCATTTGTTACGTCGGAAATGGCGTATTCAGTAATGTCCCGGTCTATAATTGCCTGGAACCTTCTTTCTTTAGGCACCTTTCTTACCTTGATTTTTATCGGGATGCCATCCACATTCAAAGTAAACGTTATGTTTCGCATAATGCGTGGTATTGTTTAATGCGGTGAAAAATGGAGCTGTTTATTTTTCTGCACTTGCTGTATTTCCAGTGGTTAGGGCTGGAATCTTGGTTATTATAGCTAAAATAAACAAGTTTGGACAATTAGCAATAACAAAATTGAATATTTTAATAAATAAAAAAATATTATAAATGTGCAAGCTTTCATTTTGGTTGCTGCTTCATTTTGCTGATAAAAATGCCGGATAGGAGATACGCCTGCTAATCATTGTCCCAGCTATAAAGCCGGGACCACTTAATAATAATTCAATCTGTACGCAAATGGATATTTGCAGCAGGTAATAAGACCAAAGTCTTCGTTATTATGGATAACTCATGATGGTATAAATGTAAATAAATAGGATTATACAATTTGTGAATGAAATCTTAACGAAACCCTAGATAACAAAATAAAAAGGGCGTCTACATTTGGGGAGTGTACCTTTGAACTGTGGAATATTTTCCACACTCCCGGCTGAGCTGATCCGTTGTAAGTCAATAGAACTGTCTTGGATTGATATTTGAAATTAACCCAGTCCCGGATCGTGGCAGCGATCAGGAGGGAGAATGTGCCATAAAATTTTTTACAAATGAATAAAACCTTGCTTTTTGTTTCATCCTTTCCGCCGCGCGAATGTGGTATTGCCACTTTTGCACAAGACCTGGTGAACGCGCTTCACAAGAGCTTTGCGGGAAAATTGAATATTGAGATCTGTGCATTGGAGGAGGCGGGTAAGCCATTAACCAATAAACAGGCGCCAGTCACCTACTCGGTGAACACGTTTGATATTGATAGTTGTATTTCTTTTGCTCAACAAATAAATGATAATGATAAAATAGACCTCGTTTGTTTTGAACATGAATTTGGATTGTACGGTGGAGAATACGGTCATAACTTATTAGCTATGTTATCCTTGCTGGATAAGCCTTTTATAGTACGGTTCCATACGGTACTGCCGTATCCCGATCTTAAATGCACCAAAGTGGTTAGCCTGATAAGCGCCCTCGCATCCAAAGTACTGGTGATGACACAGTCATCCGCCGGTTTGCTGCGCGATGTATATCATGTACCGGCTGAGAAGATTGTACACATTCCTCATGGTACCCACGCCCACATTGTTGAAGATGTACAGGCGCTGAAAAAAGAATACGACCTGGAAGGTAAAATGGTGCTCAGCACCTTTGGCCTCCTCAGTGAAAATAAAGGACTGGAAACCGGTATCCGGGCGATGAAAGATATCGTGAAGGAATACCCCGATGCGGTTTACCTGGTACTGGGAAAAACACATCCTGTCATATTTTCACGCGAAGGGGAAAAATACCGTGCATCCCTGGAAGAACTGGTGAAAACATTGGGGCTGGAAAATAATGTAAGATTTGTCAATTCATATCTTTCCTTAACATCATTATTGGATTATTTATCACTCACTGATATTTATCTTTTTACATCCAAAGATCCGCATCAGGCAGTAAGTGGCACATTTGTATATGCCATGAGCGCCGGTTGTGCAGTTATCTCCACCGCCTTTGTACAGGCCAGAGAAATGCTGGACGATAACTGCGGATGTTTGATCGACTTCAATAACTCCGATCAACTGGCGGTAGCCGCCAGGCGTTTGCTGGGCGATCCTGCACTGCGCCGCACAATGAGCAGCCGTGCTATTGAAAAAACACGCAGCTCTATCTGGGATAATGTTGCCATCGCGCATATGTCGGTGATCAGCGAAGTATTATCTGAAGAAAAAATCCTGTTACCAAATCTGCCACCGCCATACCTGGATCATATTGATCGTATGACAGACGAATTTGGCATGTTGCAGTTTTCAAAACATGACGTGCCTGATCCGGATTTCGGCTACACGCTGGATGATAACGCCCGTGCGCTTATCGCCATGTGTATGTATAGTACAGAAATGAAATCCAGCAGCTTCGTAAATGCTTTGGCGCGCAAATATGTTGACTTTATAACGTATTGCCATAAACCTTCCGGAGGCTTCCTGAACTATGTGGATATTGAAGGCAACTTCACTGAAATGAATGACGAAGTAAACCTGGAAGATGCCAACGGCCGTGCAGTATGGGCGCTGGGTTACACGCTCAGTTCACACAGGCACCTGCCTTTTGATATTGTACAGGATGCCTACGTATTGTTCAGATCATGTATGAGCTGGATGGCTGCTCTTACGTCCCCACGGGCCATTGGTTTTGTGATCAAGGGATTGTTTTATTCCCTGCATTACAGAAAAAACAGCGAGGCAGAAGCTATCCTGAAAGTGTTGGCCGCTAAATTGCAGTCATCCTATATGCAGGAAGCAGATGAAACCTGGCAGTGGTATGAATCCGCGCTCACCTATGGCAATGCTGTATTGCCGGAAGCGATGATGATGGCCTACCAGGTAACCGGTATAGCAGCATACAGGAAAACATCGGAAGATAGTCTTGCTTTCCTTTGCCGCAAAACATTTACTGATAGTCACATGAAAGTGATCAGCAATAAAACCTGGTATCACCGGTATAATACCACAGATCATCCTGAAGAAGGAGGTGAGCAATCAATAGAGGTGGCTTATACCATGCTGGCACTTCATACTTCTTATAACACTACAAAAAACCACTCGGATCTTGAAAAAATGCGCATCGCTTTCAGCTGGTATCTTGGTAATAATCACTTGAAACAGTTGATTTATAACCCGCTTACATATGGCTGTTACGATGGTTTGGAGAAAAACAATGTCAATCAGAACCAGGGAGCCGAATCGACCGTGTGTTACCTGATTGCCCGCCTTTTGATGGAACAATGGAACAAGCATAAATATGTTACAGCGAAACAAGACAGTGCTGCCACCGCAAGAATCGGTGCCAACTGATGCTATAATGAAAGGGCCTTGTATATTAATTATTGATGACGAACCGGACATATGCAGGTTATTGCAACTGAGCCTCGTAAGACATGGATATACTGTTAAGTATGTACATCGGCTGGGTGAAGGTTTGCAATATCTGCAACAACAGCAACCGGATCTGCTTTTTCTGGATATCCACCTGCCTGATGGTTCAGGACTGGACGCCTTACCGATAATAAAAAAGAATTGCCCTACCTTACAGGTAATTACAATCAGCGCCTATGACAACGGCCTCGAGAAGCAAAAAGCACTCAGTTCAGGCGCAGCATTTTTCCTGGCGAAACCGTTTAGCGTAAAGCATGTCGACGAATTAATAGGTAGTATAAAAAGTTAGGACACCTCCGGTTTTATATTAGTAATTTTATAACGTTGATGCCAAATACCACATATTAAAGAGATATGAAAAATATTCTTATTATAGATGATGAAATCAATATCTGTACACTCCTGAGCAAATTTCTGAGCAAACATGGTTTTGACGTAGACACTACCATGACGGGAGGGGCGGCATTGAAAATGATGAAGGAGAAAACCTTTGACCTCGTACTATGTGATTACAGGTTAAAAGATACAGACGGTGCACAGTTGTTGCAGGATATCCGTCTGATCAACCCCCGTACCATCGTTATTATAATTACCGGCTATACCGATGTACGCGTAGCCGTGGAAATGGTGAAGAATGGTGCTTACGATTATCTCTCCAAACCGTTATATCCTGATGAAATTCTGAGTCTCGTACACAAGGCATTTGCTCACAAGGAATCTGAAGAGGAACGCCTGGCAGTACGGCCTGTAGAAACCGGCAGTGCCCCCGAAGCAAGGGAAACACTGCTCTCCCGCAATCAAAACGATAAGAACGATAAATATGTATACGGCGAAAGTGAAGGCGCCAAAGAACTGTTCCGGCAGATAAAACTGGTAGCACCTACTGATTACAGCGTAATCATCTTTGGTGAAACCGGTACCGGTAAAGAATCCGTTGCCCATCTTATTCATCATCACAGCAAGCGTAATGAACAACCCTTTGTGGCACTGGATTGTGGTAGCCTTTCAAAAGAACTTGCTGCCAGTGAACTGTTTGGCCATGAAAAAGGCTCCTTCACCGGTGCTATCAATACCAAAATAGGCGCCTTTGAACAGGCCCAGGGTGGTACCTTATTCCTCGATGAAATCTCTAACCTGTCATATGATATACAGGTAGCGATGCTTCGTGTACTACAGGAAAAAATGATCCGCAGAGTAGGCAGCCTGAAAGAAATCCCCGTTGATGTACGCATCATCGTGGCGTCTAATGAAAAGTTGTCAGAATCTGTACAGCGCGGCAAATTCAGGGAAGACCTGTTTCATCGTTTCAATGAATTTACCATCTATATACCGCCATTAAGAGAACGCGTTGGTGATCTGCAATTATTTGTTACCTCTTTTGTAAAACAGGTAGAGAGAGAGCTGGATAAATCATGCGGAAAAATTTCTCCTGAAGTGTGGGAATGTTTTCAGCAGTATAGCTGGCCGGGTAACATCCGGGAATTGAAAAATGTGATCAGACGCGCCTGCCTGCTCACACCCGAAATGCAGGAAATAACAATGGTAGCCTTGCCACTGGAAATGAAGGAAGCCTTTATGCAGGGACCGGAAGAAAATCATTTGAGTGGCGAACTGGCCATTATGGTGAATGACAATGATCTTAAAACCGTTGCATTACAGGCAGAATATAATAAGATCATTAATGTGCTGAAAGAAGTGAAATATAATAAAACCAAAGCTGCACAGTTACTCAATATTGACCGCAAAACATTATATAACAAGTTGCGGTTATTGAATATTAACTACTAATTACCTTTCAGAATATTAATAAAACAGCATGTCTCTACGGGGCATGCTGTTTTTAGTTTAAGGACTATTGTGCGGGTAATGTTATCGTAAATATGGTGCCGGTTCCCTGCTCACTATCTACATGTATGGTTCCTTTGTGATTCAACAGGATGTTTTGTGTACTCGTCAATCCAAGTCCGGTACCTTTGGCTTTGCTGGTATAAAAAGGATCAAACAAGCGTGCCAGCTTGTCTTCCGGAATACCCATACCGTTGTCGGCAACCTGTACCTGGGCCCTTCCCTGATTACGTTTAGTCGTAATAGTTAGTATTCCTTTTCCGGGCGCCATGGCTTCGATGGCGTTGATAATAATATTCAACAAGGCGATTACAACTTTTTCTTCGTCTGCATTTACCAGTACATCCGGTACTACCAGGTTTTTCTGCAGGCTTATTTCATGCAGCTGCAGGCGATCCTGCGCCAGTTGAAGGGCGTTTTCTATCAGGGTATTAATACCGTATATGGCAGGATGCAGTTCCATCATGCGGGTGCTGTGCAACAGTTCCGTAATCAGCTGGTTAATGCGGCTGCAGTTACGTTCGATGATATCCGTATACAGATTGGAATCTTCGCTGGCCAGCACTTCTTCTTCTTCCTTAAACTGGCTGACAGCCAGCAGTATATTGGTAAGCGGGTTTCTTACTTCATGTGCTATCACGCGCGCAATACGGCCGGTGATCACAAATTTTTCCTGGTGTTGTTTTTCCTGTTCTTCTCTTTTCTTGTCTGTAATATCCTGTATCACACAGAGGAATATCTGTGCGGCTTCATCCAGCATAACAGCGTTGATGAGTACCACCAGCTTTTTACCTTCCTGTGTTTTGAATTCGTATTCCTGTGTACCGGTAATACCATCAGAGCAGATGTTGTTGAGGAATTGTTCACTCTGTTCCTTTGACAGAAAGAGATCGCGGAGATGGAGCCGCAGGATCTCCTCTTTGGAATAGTGCATTATTTTTAATGCAGCAGGGTTGGCATCTACGATGTTTTTATCGCAATCTGCCAGGATGATGAGATCATGTGCTTTTTCAAAGATGCCGTAGTATTTCTTTTCACTTTCTTCGATGCTGCGCAGGTGGCTGTATTCATCTAATGCATAACGGATGGATCTTTCCAGCAGGTCGGCCGTAATCTCTCCCTTTACAAGATAATCATAGGCACCGGCTTTCATGGCCTCCCGGTCAATGGCATAATCCCCCTTACCAGTGAGCATAATCACGGGCATCTGGTATTGCATTTCCTGAAAATGGTGAAGGATATCTATACCTGTATTAGGTCCCAACCTGTAATCTACCAGGAATATGTCATGTGTTCTGCTTTCAATGGCATTGATTCCTTTTTGGAAAGTAGGTGCCCATTCAAGGGTATATTGTCCGGGAGATATGTCTCGGAGTAATTCTGTTACCAGGAAAAAGTCATCTTCATCATCGTCAATCATCAGTATTTGTATCGGTCGCTCGCTCATCTGAAATGATTAGAAAGTTGGGCAATGTAGCATCCCCGCTTTTACAGCAATAAAAGTGCTAATCTTTTATATTCAGATATGTTCTTCTGTATTTGTTTGAGTGAGCGGTAATATTATTACAAAAGTGGCTCCCTGGTCGGGGTAGCCATAAGCCATGATAAAGCCGTTATGGCTGTCTACAATCTTTTTACAGATGGCCAGGCCGATACCGGTTCCGGTATACTCGCTGATGCCGTGTAACCGCTGGAAGATGAGGAAGATGCGCTCTGTGTAAGCCTGGTCAAAGCCTATGCCGTTATCTTCAATATTGATCCGGCAAAAGGTGGTTTCCCAACGGTTTTCTTTTACTATTCCCAGCTCTTTACCCTGTACGATCTGATGATGGATATTAATTTGTAATGGTCTGTCGGGGCTGGCAAACTTGATGGCATTGGCCAGCAGGTTCTGAAAAAGCTGGTGGAAAGAGGTGTCGCTCCCTTCAATTACGGGGAGCTGGTCATATTTTACGGCTACATTCTTTTCTTCCAGGGTGACTTCCAGGTCGCTGAGCACCTCCTGGAGCAATACGTTCATATCCACCCTGGTAATGCTTTCCGGCGTAATACGGCCGGCGCGCGAAAAAACCAGGAGGTCGTTGATCAGTACACGCATCCGGGAAACGGCTGATACCATGCGGTCTATCAGCTGGGTGGCATCCGGCGGCAGCTGCTCCCTGTATTTCATTTGCAGCCGGTCGCTGAAGGTGGATATTTTGCGCAGTGGCTCCTGCAAATCATGAGAGGCTACATAAGCAAACTGCTCCAGTTCCTGGTTGGTTTTATTCAGGAGGGAAATATTCTGTTGCAGATCCCGCTGATAGGATTTCATCCTGCTCTCAATATGCAATTGTAGTTTAATCTCTTTTGTTAGTGTGATATAGGAGTAGATACCAATGAAGATGGCTACCAGCGAAGAAATGAAGATCACCGGCACCCACAGGACCGAGAAAAAATGAAACAGCTTCGACTTTTCATGTACCTGGGTTTCTTCAATGTGCAACATATCCTGCACTTTCCGGTCCAGCCGGTCCATCGATCGCTCTCCTTCTTTCACAGAATTTCGTTGCTTGTCGGAAGTAACTTTCTTTTCACCCGTCAGCAATTGCCGGTATTTAATATTCAGTAAGTCCCGGAGGGTGTCCAGGTGCCGCTGTTGTACCGGGTTTTCGGCGGTTACCTTACGTAGCAGGCGGTATTCCCTTTCAATGCTTATACTCCTTTCCTGCATGCTCGGGTTCAGGAAGGAACTGTCTTTTGTAAGGTTATATCCCCTGATAGCGGCCTCCGCATCCTTCAGCTGCCGGGTAATCACTTCCAGCCGCTTGGATACCTCTATCGCATGATTAAGCCTGCTTGCATTCTCCAGCAGATTTTTGGCTACCAGGTAGGAAAAAATGGATGCAATCACGATGACCGTAAATGCAATGAAAAAACCGATGCGTATTTTTTTATGTACTGAAAAATGCATTTGAATCTACAAGATTTCTGAGAAAGCATTTGAAGTTACTATTTCTGTATCAGAAAATTGATTAAATGACATCGATATTTTTCGTGAAGGGCTGTCTGAGCAACAATTTCCACAGTATGCGCGCGATTTCTACGACATATACGAACGCGGCGGGAGTGGTGCTGAAATGAATGAAAATGATCTCCTTTGTTGCCCCGAAAGATACGCCTGTAAAGCTTTCCCTACCTGCACACCCGGTGAAGTAAAGTGCATGTTACGGCGTTGGAATGAACTTTGATTTTCTATCTGTAGTTCTTTACCAATAAAATTGTGAGTTATGAACAATCCGGACAAGAATAAGCAGCCTATTCAGGACCCAGCTTCGCCTGATAAACAACAACCTGGTAAGAGCGATCCTACGCCCGTACAACCGCCACCGGATAAACCGGAAATAGACCCGATACCGGAAGAGGTGCCGGACAGGGATGTTCCCAGGAAACCTGCGGACCCGCAGGCCAAACCAGCTGAACAAGCATTTGAAAGACAAACCCCCGGAGAATAACAATTCATTTAACCTTAAAAAATTAAATCACCATGCCCACCGCAAGAACTGCCGCTAACGGCACCGCAAAGAACGTTGCCGCCAAAACAAATGGTAAAGCAAATGAAAGTATGCCCAACTCTAAATTTCATCAACTGTTCATGGAAGAACTGAAAGACATTTATTGGGCAGAAAAGAACCTCGTTAAAGCATTGCCTAAAATGCAGAAAGCAGCTACTTCATCAGCATTGATAACTGCTATTGCTAATCATCTGGAAGAAACAAAAGGTCATGTTACCCGACTGGAAGATATTTTTGAAATGATGGGAAAGAAGCCACAGGCAAAGAAATGCGAAGCCATGGAAGGATTGATAGCAGAAGGCCAGGAAGTAGTGGATGATACAGATGAAGATACTGCTGTAAGAGACGCCGGCATTATTATCGCCTCACAAAAAATTGAACACTATGAAATTTCTGCCTATGGTAGTTTACGCACATTAGCAAACGTGATGGGGCATAAAAATGCTGCGAAACTGTTGGGAGAAACCTTGCAGGAAGAAAAAGATGCGGATAGCCTGTTGACAGAAGTAGCAGAAACTACTGTAAATGCGGAAGCTGCAAGCGAATAGTGATGTAAGGAAGAATGGTTTGTTTAATTGTAAATAGAAAACTGCAAAAAAGGCCCTGTAATAATTTGCAGTGGCCTTTTTTAAATCCAGGAAAATGGAGGTTTTAAAAGATGTCTGTTTTTTAAACTGTCATCATTACGCCAGCATTCGGCTCTGAGGACCAGGTGCAATAGCCGCTTGAAAACTGATCGTTTGAAGATATTGCATCGGCGTTTGACCCGCAAAAAAACGAAATTCGCTGATAAAGTGAGATTGATCATAAAATGCAAACAGCACCACAATTTCCCACCAATCGGTACAGTGGTTTTCGTCAATGTACTGTCTGGCCTGGTTAAACCGAAGGAGGCGTTGGTACATTTTGGGCGTCATACCGATTTCTGATTTAAAGGATCTTTCTAAGGTGCTGGGACTGGTATTGGTTGCTTTTTGAAGCATTTTTACACTAATCCCCGCGGCATTATTCTTCAAAATAGATACCGATTCCAGAATATGCGATTTATTCTCCTTTTTTCTCTTGGCGGCCTTTAGGTATAAATAGTTATCAATCAGTCGAAGGGCAGTAGACTGATCTTTGGCTGCAATTAATTGTTCATGCAGCTGGTTAATTTCTGTACCAAAAATTGTTTCTGCATCCACAATCTGATCGGTGAAACTATCCAAATCAATACCGGTAAGTCGAAAAACACCGGTTGGTGTAAAGTTTACGGCAATGAGATCTACATTCAGGGAACTGCTAACCAGTGTGCTGGAGGAGATAGCTTGTCCAACAAAATAAACTTTATGCTTTAGGTCTACGGTTTCTTTTTTGACAAAATTAATATCATCAAGTGGACGAATGTTAAAAATCAAGCCCTGAAATATGGGGGAGAAGTTGGCGAAAACAAAGGGGCCGCTAAGCTGGGCGCTTTTTATTCTGTAATGCGTCACCATTCCTTTTAAACTTGCATGCGGCAATATTTCGGTGTATTTCAAAAAATCTATGTTCATCGATTCGGTTGAAACAAATAAAAAAAACCTGCTACTCTTTCCTAAAAGTAACAGGTTTTTGTAATAAAAAAAATAGGGGACTTAATTATAAACAATCGTAACAGTGAAAGGCCGGTCGGTTCCCGTTATCTTAGTCGGGAAATTAGGATGATGATCGTTATTAAACTCGTAGGTGAAAGCCATGTCCAGCAAGGTAGTTCCGTCTTGCTTTGCCAATGTTCTGGTCGGATTGTTTTTTCTGCCAATAACATCCTCGGCACCCATGTTATTACCCAAAGGAATGCCTGCTAAAAATTCTATTTCGGCCCAGCCGGTTACATTGAAAAAAGGTGATTTTTTAGCATCGTAAGATATACTTACTTCCGTGTCGCCGCTTGTCACTTTTATCACATTGCCATTCGCATCAAGTTCCAGATTAATCAACTCTCCGGCAGCTGTCCAGGCATCATTTTCGTATTTATAATCAGCAAGGGTGAGCACTGTATTGGAGGTATAGGTATATCTTAATTGGCTTTCTGCTTTGCCGGAGCGGTATTGGGTTACGCTGGTTGGGCGTTTGGTAGTTGCATCATATTCAAACAGCTTATAGTTGTCTCCCCCACCGTTCGATCCAAAATCTATTTTGACAATGCGGTCGCCATCGTATTGATAGGTCTGTGTACTTCCGTTTTTACTGTTCTTGATTTGATCTATTTTTTTGCTGTTTGTTTGATAAGTAATGGTTGTGGTTTCGTCCGCTCCGGTATCACTAGTCATCGTCAATTCAAGTGGCAAGCGATTTTCCTCGTCATCTCCGGGTTCTCCCGATTGAGTAGCATAACTGATGACAACTGTAAACTTTGTTCCTGCATTTTCCTTTCCGGTTATCTTAGTTGGGAATTTTGGATGTTGATTATCATTAAATTCGTTCGTGAATGTTATATTCAATAATGGAGTACCATTATCGGTTGCCGTTGTTTTGTTGGGGTTATTTCTTCTTGCCAGCACATCTTCAAAAACAAGGTTTTCACCGAAAGGAATGCCTCCTGTAAGGCGGATTTTAGACCAACCGGTAACGTTCAGGAAGGGAGCATTTTTATCATCGTACGATAGGTCTACCTTAAGTCTGCCATTTTCAGCTTTCATCAAATTGCCTTTGTTATCAAATTCCAGATTAACGGGGTCTTCGGCCTGCTCCCACTTATTGTTTTTATATTTAAATTCCACCACCTGCATCTTGTTGCTGGACGGATAAGTATATTCGTTCTTACCTGCCGGCTGGGATGATCGATAATGCGTTTCGCGGATCAGGTCATTATTTTGATATTCGAATTTTGTGTAGTTACTCCCATCCGTATTATAATCAATTTTCTCGATCAGATCTCCGGTATAGTGGTAAATCTCTGCACCATTCTGTGTTGTTATACGATCTATTTTCTTGCTATCAGGGAGATAGGTAATGCTAAAAGTTGTTGATTGTCCGGTTTCATTCGTCATCACCACCTTCCCGGGCAATGCATCTCTTTCTGCTTCCGGTGGGGCTTCTACCCCTGGTTTTCCAGGCGGTTCGGCGTCAGGATTGTTTGAGTCTTTTTTACATGATGCCGCTATCATGACAAAAGCAGCAAGGACTACAGTTAGTTTTCTCATCTCTGTCTATATGTTAAATGGTTGGTGAATATGGTTTCATTCGGACCCATGTTGCATATAGAATTTATGAGAACAAACCATTTTTCCGTTCAAATAAGGAGTTTGCAGTCACCGTGTCTTATAGTTCTTTACAATAGGGATCTTCACTTGTCAAAATTAAATAGTGCTGCGCTGCTATTATAGGAAAAAAACATCATTTTGTGTCTAATGTAGGCCCCATTGCCAGGACGCTACCCGGTAAGAAAAGAAAAAGGCCCTGCAATATAATTTGCAGTGGCCTTTTTAAACCCCGGAAAATATGTAAAAACAGGCGTAAAATGAGTGTGGTGAAGCGGGCACCCGCTTCACCACACTCATTTTTTATTCAAACAACATCTGTTCTTCTCTGTCTTCAACTTTAATTTTCTGCATAAATTCATTAAACCCCGCTTCCTCATGGGAAGAATAGGCGCCATAGGCATCCAGCACATAGCCCTTATTGCCTTCCTGGTCTTCCATTACATATAAAATGGATGAATCGGATGGATCAGACTCCCCTTCAAAGCGATAGGTTTTAATGATGAGCAGATCTTCCGGATTATAGATTTTTTGATTGTCCGGCGATTGCATTCTGCCATGATCACTCATCCTTAGCTCATGATCAAAGCCTTTTTCATGCAATTTTTCGAGTACGCGTGTAAGTGTTGTCATTTCTCCTGGCTTTTCCATAAAAAGGGTTTTTAGTTAAAAGGGTAAAGCCAAAATTTATGCCGCGATGTGTGGGCAACAGAGATACACTGGTACCATTTGTGTTAACATTAATGTATCACCAAAACTATTACATCATGCGAGCAATCTGGTCAGGATCAATAGGCTTCGGACTGGTAAATATACCGGTGAAGTTATACAGTGCCACGCAGGATAGCCGGCTGGACCTGGATATGCTGGACAGTAAAACACTGGCCCACATAAAGTTTAAACGTGTTAGCGAAAGCACCGGCAAAGAAGTGCCATGGGAGCAGATTGTAAAAGGATACTTGTATAACGATGAGTATGTGGTACTGGAAGATGAAGACTTTGAAGCAGCCAGCCCCCGGAAAAGCAAGATCATAGAAATTGAATCCTTTGTAGAAGAGCAGGAGATCGATGATATTTACTTCGAATCACCTTACTACATTGAGCCCGCCAAAGGCGGGGAAAAGGCGTATCAACTGTTGCTCAAAACCCTTGAAAAAACAGGCAAAGCTGGCCTCAGCCGCTTTGTACTGCGCTCACAGGAACACTTGTCTGTTGTCAGGCCACGCGAAAATTATTTGCTCCTGCATCAATTGCGTTTTGAAGAAGAGATCCGTTCTTCGGAAGACCTGTCCATTCCGGCCGGTACACAACTGGCAAAAAAGGAGCTGGATATGGCGATGGAACTGGTAAAGCAATACACCGCGAAATTTGATATCAGCCAGTTTAAAGATGAATATAAAGCCGAACTGCTGAAGATCATTAAAGCTAAAGCCAGCGGCAAGAAAACAGTGGTGAAGAAAATGCATGTAGTGCATACAAAGAATGATGAACTCTTTGATCAGTTGAAAGCAAGTCTGGCCAAGCCTGGTAAAAAACGTGCATCATGAGCTTATCAAAATATAAACAGAAACGGAACTTTACAGAAACAACCGAACCCGTTGCAGGAAAGGCGGAGAAGGGAAAACATGTTTTCGTTGTGCAGCGTCATCATGCGTCGCGATTGCATTATGATTTCAGACTGGAAGTGGCGGGTGTGCTGAAAAGCTGGGCCGTCCCGAAAGGACCTTCCATGAATCCGGAAGATAAAAGACTGGCGATGGAAGTAGAGGACCACCCTTATGATTATAAGGATTTTGAAGGGACTATACCTGCCGGAAACTACGGCGCCGGCACTGTTTATATCTGGGATAAAGGCACGTATGAACTAATGAATGCCGATGGAACCGACTTTGATAAAACAGCCCTGAAGGAAATCAAAACGGGGGATCTGAAGATAGTGATGAAAGGGAAGAAACTGAAGGGAGAATTTGCGCTGGTGAAAATGAAAGGACGGGAAGAAAATGCCTGGCTATTGATCAAACACCGTGATAAATATGCAGTAGCAGAATATAACAGTGAAGACTATACGCCGGAGCGCATTAAACTCCGCGGGTTAAAAGAAAAAGAAGCCACAAAGAAGGCGTCAAAAAAAAAATCAGTAATCCGTACGCCGGCACCGGAAGAAAAACCGGTAAAAAGTAAAAAGCCGGAACGGATCAAAAAAGTCTATAAACCCATGCTGGCCACACTTGTGGACGCTCCCTTTGATGGCGATGACTGGCTTTTTGAAACCAAGTGGGATGGCTACAGGGCTATCGCCAGTGTAGAGCAGGGTATTGTATCACTGTACTCCCGCAATGAAAAAAACTTTAATAAAGATTACCCGGCAGTGGTAGCTGCTGTGGAGAATATTGCGCATAATGTGGTACTGGATGGCGAGATCCTGGTAATGGGGAAAAACGGTAAATCGGATTTCCAGTCGCTACAGCAATATAAAACAACCGGCAAAGAGAAGCTGGTATATGCCGTATTTGATCTGCTGCATCTTAACGGCAATGAATTGCAACAGCTTTCGCTGCTGGAGCGTAAGAGCCTGCTTAAAGATATAGTAGATCAACTCCGGAATAAAACGGTCATATACTCATCGCATGTACTTAAAACGGGCAAAGCCTTTTTTAAGAAAGCACAGCAGCAACAGTGGGAGGGGATCATTGCAAAAAGGAGCGATGGTGTGTACGAAGAAGGACGGCGATCCATGTCGTGGCTGAAGATTAAAATTGTGAATGAACAGGAGGCGCTTATCTGCGGCTATACCGCACCCAGGGGCAGCAGGAAGAAAATAGGCGCGTTGGTACTGGGCTTGTATGAGGATAAGGAACTGAAATATATTGGCCACTGTGGAGGTGGATTGAATGAAGCAATGATCAACGATTTATACAAGCGCCTGCAACCTTTGGTACGGTCGTCTTCCCCTTTTAAGGCGCCTGTCAAAACAAACATGCCGGTTACCTGGGTAAAACCGGAGCTGGTATGCCAGGTTAAATTTGCTGACTGGACATCAGGTGGAAATCTGCGGCAGCCTATCCTCCTGGGTCTTCGTGAAGACAAGCCGGCGAAAGAAGTACATCCGGAAACTGCAAAAAAAATTACCATGGCTACTACCATTGAAAAAGACCGCGAGTTAACATTAAACGGCAAAAAGGTGCCGCTTACCAATCAACAAAAAATCTACTTCCCAAAAGAAAAAATAACAAAGGGACAGCTGATCGATTATTATCTGTCAGTAGCAAAATTTATTCTTCCGCATCTCAAAGACAGACCCCAGTCGCTACACCGGTTTCCCAATGGCATCACGGGAACGGCCTTTTACCAAAAGGACCTGGACCTGGAACAAACGCCTGCCTGGATCAAAAGTGTGCCGCTGCATTCCGCTTCTACCAGCAAGAATGTAGATTATCTTGTATGTAACAATGAAGCCACACTGGCTTATATGGTGAACCTGGGCTGCATTGAAATAAATCCCTGGCTATCGCGTGTCCGTACGCTGGATAACCCCGATTATATTGTGCTGGACCTTGATCCCGAAAACATCGATTTTAAATATGTGGTGGAAACAGCCCAGCATATCAAGGCTGCACTGGATACCCTGAAGGTCAACAGCTTTTGCAAAACATCCGGTTCTACCGGGTTGCATATTTATATCCCCACCGGGGCAAAATACAGTTATGAAACGGGACGCCTTTTTGCGGAATTTGTAGCACGCGGGGTAAACAAAGAACTGCCCAAGACCACAAGCGTAATCAGGAATAAGGCCAGCAGGAATAAACGGGTATACATAGATTTTTTGCAGAACAGCCGGGGACAAACAGTGGCTGCTCCTTATTCTGCGCGGCCCAAGCCGGGAGCTACCGTATCTATGCCACTTCAGTGGGAAGAAGTAAATGAAAACCTGCGCATGACAGACTTTGATATCTTCAACTCACTGGACCGGATAAACGAAACCGGCGACTTATGGAAAGATATACAAAACAGTAAGAACGATTTACGCAAGGTACTCCGGGAACATCAGAAAAGTACTGCTTCAAAAGAAGGATAGCCCCTATCTTTGCAGGGCTATGTCTAAAGGTCACATTTTAATTATTGATGATGAAGATCAGTTGCGGAAGCTATTAAGCCGCTTACTGGTATTGGAAGGGTATACGCTGCATGAGGCGCCGGATGTGCGGTCTGCTTTGAAACTCCTGGAAAGGGAAGAGATCCGCGTGGTGCTCTCCGATGTAAAATTGCCGGATGGTAATGGCGTGGAGCTGGTACAGGTGATCCGGGCCGCCTATCCCGATATAGAAACCATCGTACTCACTGCCTACGGAAATATTACGGATGGGGTGCAGGCAATTAAAAACGGTGCGTTTGACTACATCACCAAAGGAGATGACAACAACCGTATTCTGCCCCTGGTGAGTAAGGCTATGGATAAGGCTACCCTGCAATTCCGCATCCGCGACCTGGAGAAAAAGATCAGTGGTAAATATAATTTTGACAATATACTGGGGGTATCTCCGGAAATCAAGGCCGCTATCGCATTGGCGGAGAAGGTGGCGCCATCAGACATGACCGTACTGTTGCTGGGCGAAACCGGTGCCGGCAAGGAAGTGTTTGCACATGCGATCCACCAGGGCAGTAATCGCCGCCAACAGCCCTTTGTGGCGGTAAACTGTAGCGCCTTCGCGAAAGACATCCTGGAGAGCGAATTGTTTGGCCATGTGGCAGGCGCATTTACAGGAGCGATAAAAGATAAAAAAGGATTTTTTGAAGAAGCCCGCGGCGGTACCATCTTCCTCGATGAAATCGGTGAAATGCCGGTAGAATTGCAGGCCAAAATGCTGCGCGTATTAGAAACACAGGAGTTCTACCGGGTGGGCGAACCCAAACCCACTAAAACGGATGTACGTATTATAGCCGCTACCAACCGTAACCTGGAACAGGAGATTGCTGCAGGACGTTTCCGGGAAGACCTGTTTTACCGGTTGTCGGTTTTCCAGATCCCGCTGCCTTCCCTCAATGAGCGTAGAAAAGATATTCCCTTACTGGCCACCTGGTTCATACAGCAGTTTGCACCCAGGATGAATAAACGTATCACCGGCATGACCCCCGCTTTCCTCCAGGCATTACAGCAGCATAGCTGGAAAGGTAATATCCGGGAACTGCGCAACGTGATTGAAAGAGCTGCCATTCTAACGGATACGGATATACTGGATACGCCCACTTTGCCTTTTGATTTTCAACAGGGTATGGGAGATGATCATTCCTCCATGCGCCTGGCGGATATGGAGAAAAAACATATCTCCAGGGTGTTGGCCCATGTTAAAGGCAACAAAACAAAAGCCGCTGAATTGCTGGACATCGGCCTCACTACGCTGTACAATAAGATCCGGGAATATAATCTCACCACATTATAATAACCAGCCTAATAACAGGCACGCCAGTACGATAAATGGCGATGGCAGCCTGGTGATGGTGAGCAATGCCAGCGTACTTGCCATAATCAGCAGGTTGTACCAGTTGACAGGGATGGCAGAGAAGAGGATAAAGGTGGCTGCCCACATAATACCTACCACTACCGCGTTGATCCCTTCCAGTGCGCGGTAAATGACTACATGTTTTTTCAGGTTATGCCATATGGGAAAGAAGAATAACACCAGCAAAAGACTCGGCAGGAAAATGGCTACAGGAGCCAGCACACAGCCCAGAAACTGGTAACCTGTGCCCAGGTTACGCATAGCCATACCGCCTACATAGGCAGAAATGGAGAACGTAGGACCGGGGAGGGCACGCATAATACCGGCGCCTGTCAACAGCTCTTCTGCGGTGAGAAATTGCGACTTGGCGCGGGTTACATATTGTTCCAGCATCATAGCGATGAGGATATCGCCCCCACCAAACACAAGACTGCCGAAACGATAAAAGTTTTCAAAGAGGTTAAACGGCCTTCGCGTGATCCACTCATGAGAACGCGCAAGCTCGGAGAAAACACCCGCCAGTACAAAAACTGAAACGAACAACCATATATTACCCCATTGGATCTTCCTCGGTTTCTCTGTAAGATCAGGAATACGCTTGTTACTGAAATTGGAAACGATACCGCCTAATATGATCAATGCGGGAAATGTCCATGGTGATTTGAGATAGAAGGTGGAAAACATAGCCACCACCATGATAATGAAGGTAGCCACGTTATTAATGCTGATCTTGAAAGCCCGCGTTCCACCATAGGCGAGGAAGCCTACCGCCATCGGCTGTACGTATTTGAAAATATCAGTTTGCAGTGCCCGTTTATCAAAGTATTGCAGCAAAAAACTCAGAGAGCCCATCAGCAAACAGGCCGGTGTAATCCATATCAGCAGGGTAGCGATGGCCAGCCATGCACCACCACGCTTATAGCCTATTAATGTAAGGGTTTGAGAAGAGGATGCGCCCGGCAACAGTTGGCAGAACGCATTATACTCCATCAGCTCTTCTTCCGTCACATCTTTGCGCTGATGTACGAATGTCTTTATCATCATTGCCAGATGACCTTGCGGACCACCGTAGGCTGTAATGCTATGCAATAGCACCGCTTTGAGAAAAGGTATATGACGTAGAAACACAGTTATTTTAAAGTGAATACTGCCTGGAGATTCAATAAGTTAATGAAATACCGGGACAAAATACAACAGCGTTGCTAATAAAGCTAACAAGCAAAGTTAATAAAGGCACAATACTTGTAATATGGGTAAATATTATAACGAATATGGCCTTTTATCCGTTGTGTTGAGCTTCAACTCAACTCGCATAACCCACCGGCATGCAAAGTGCCCGGATTAAAAGAATAACCATATTGAGAAACCGATGAATGATCAAGATTTGCCCCATAAGTAGAATATATGCAAAGTCCCGGTAAGCGTGCTTGCCGGGACTTAAATATGAGAATATCTTTGTTTTCGGACACCCCTTATTTCTTTAATCCAATTTCGCGTAAACGCTCGTCGAGGTACTGGCCGGCTGTTATAGGCTCATACGCCAGCGGATGCTCTGTGGTGACACAGTTCTCCAGGCAATCCAGTTTCATGTCTGATTTTGGATGCAGGAAGAAAGGAATAGAGTAACGGGATGTATTCCACATTTCACGGGGCGGATTTACTACACGGTGCGTAGTAGATTTTAAGCGGTTATTTGTAAGACGTTGTAGCATATCTCCTACGTTTACCACAATCTGTTCCGGTAAAGAGGTAACAGGTACCCAGTTATCCTGTTTGTCCAGGATCTGTAAGCCGTCAGCAGAAGCGCCTACCAACAAGGTAATAAGGTTTATATCTTCATGTTGTTCCGCCCTGATAGCCGATTTGGGCTCCTGTGTAATAGGAGGGTAGTGGATCGCTCTCAGGATAGAATTACCATTATGTATTTTACTGTCAAAATAGTGTTCGTCCAATCCCAGGAACAGGGCAATTGCCTGCAACAGGTAGCTACCTGATTTTTCAAAACCGCGATAGGCTTTAAAGAAAGTAGGTGTAAAAGCAGGTACTTCTTCTACCTGTACATTCGGCGGATATTCAGCACTTACCGGATCATTATCTTCTACTGTTTGTCCGAACTGAAAAAACTCTTTCAGGTCCGGTGCATCGTATCCTTTGGCGTGTTCTTTACCGAAGGAAGTATAGCCCCGTTGTCCGGCCAGTTCCGGGAGTTCGTATTTATGTTTGGTTTCGGCGGGGAGCTTAAAAAACTGTTGTACATAATTGTAGAGGTCTGCAATCAGTTCATCAGGAATACCATGATTCTTTACCGCTACAAAACCAACGTCTTCATAAGCTTTTCCCAGTTGCTGCACGAAGGCGGCTTTGCGTCCTGCGTCACCGGATGTGAAATCTGCGAGATCCACGGAAGGAATGGAGTGGGTAATTGCCATATCTATATTGTTTTGGAGCAATAAAGGTACGTTTAATCTTAATCCAGCTACTGAAAATACGCCGCTTCTTTCAACCCGATATCTACTATTGCATACCGGCTTACCTGGTTGATCAGCATCTCGTCCATGATATCCACCACATTTTCATAATGCGCGGCTTTATCGGCTTTGATGAGGATCATCAGTTCGTTTTTATGAGAGGCGCGGTATACCGCTTCCTTTTTCCGGATGATGACATCACGGATGCCATTTTTATTGGCGAAGCTGGTATAGTTGACCTGCGGCGGCATAGCGGGATCATCGCCGATACCTTCATACCAGGCAATACGGTTGTCCGGCCCTAAGATCACTGTCAGGGCTTTTTTATCGGACAACGGCATCGGATCGCCGTCACTCCGGGGCATTATAAGTTCCATGGTTTTGGGCTTTGTCATCGTGGTGGTAAGCATAAAAAAAGTGATCAGTAAAAAGCCCAGATCTACCATTGGTGTCATATCGACACGTGTAGATTTTTTAGTACTGGTGGTTCCCTTCCCGCCGTGGCGGCCACCGGGAGATTGCGTATCCATATCTGCCATAAGTTACCAGGATTATCAAGATTAATAAGGATTACCGGGATGGGTGTTTTGTTGTCTTTTTATTTGAGATAATGAATCATTACTATAGAGATGTGGGAGCGTTAAAATTCCATACCAGAATTTACCAAGATTGCCAGGATTTACAAGGATGGGTGTTTTATTTTTATTTTTTTTCTGAGATAAAGAAAACTGTTTGAATAACTTTTATTCATCGGAATAAAAAATAAAACCCCGTACGAGCCATGCCTGTACGGGGTTTATAAAAAATAAAATAATCCGCCATTTAATCTTATTAATCAGCATCTGTAAAAACAAAACACCCATCCTGCTAATCCTAAAAATCCTGCTAATCCTGGTCTAGTGTTCGGCGTTCTTTGGTGTTCTTGGGAAAGGTATAACGTCGCGGATATTGCCCATACCGGTTATAAAGAGCATCATGCGTTCGAAACCAAGACCAAAGCCGGCGTGCGGAGCAGTACCAAAACGGCGTGTATCCAGGTACCAGCTTAGTTCTTCTACGGGTATGTGCATTTCTTCCATGCGTTTAACCAGTTTGTCGTAGTCTTCTTCACGTTGTGATCCGCCTACCATTTCACCGATGCCGGGAAACAGGATATCCATAGCCCTGACGGTTTTGTTATCCTCATTCAGCTTCATGTAGAAAGACTTGATTTCTTTAGGATAATCAGTGAGGATCACCGGTTTCTTAAAGTGCTTTTCTACGAGATAACGCTCGTGTTCGCTTTGCAGGTCGGCGCCCCAGCCTTCAATGAGGTACTGGAACTTCTTGTTCCTGTTATGTTTGCTGTTTTGCAGGATGTCAATAGCTTCTGTGTAGGTAATACGTACAAATTCGTTGTGTAATACAAACTCCAGCTTTTCCAGCAGCCCCATTTCACTGCGTTCCTGTTGTGGTTTTTGTTTATCCTCTTCCACAAGGCGGGAAGCCAGGAAGTCGAGGTCATCGCGGTTATGCTCCAATACATATCCGATGATGGATTTGATGAAGGCTTCCGCCAGGTCCATATTATCTTCCAGTTCGTAGAAGGCCATTTCCGGCTCTACCATCCAGAACTCAGCGAGGTGGCGGGCGGTGTTGGAATTTTCAGCGCGGAAAGTGGGTCCGAAAGTATAGATATCACCAAAGGCCATAGCACCCAGTTCGCCTTCCAGCTGGCCGGATACGGTGAGGTTGGTTGACTTGCCAAAGAAGTCTTCTTTGTAATCAATATCGCCGGCTTCTGTGCGGGGTGGTTTGTTCATGTCCAGGGTGGTTACACGGAACATTTCACCAGCGCCTTCAGCGTCAGATGCAGTGATGATAGGCGTATGCAGGTATACAAAGCCGCGCTCGTTAAAGAACTTGTGCACGGCAAATGCTAACGCATGGCGTACCCGGAAGATAGCGCCAAAAGTATTGGTACGGAAACGCAGATGAGCGATTTCACGCAGGTATTCCAGGCTGGGCCTGTTTTTCAGCTGCAAAGGATATTTTTCAGGATCACAGTCGCCCAGTATTTCCAGGGTAGTAGCTTTCAGCTCTACTTTCTGGCCTTTACCCAGTGAGGGAATGATCTCTCCTTTTGCGCAGATGGAAGCGCCTGTGGTAATGCGTTTCAGCAGGGCTGCATCCGTATTTTCAGTATCAATAACTACTTGTAAATTATTATTGGTAGAGCCATCGTTCAACGTTATAAACTGGTTGTTGCGGAATGACCGCACCCAACCTTTTACCGTTACTTCATAATGCGCCTTGTCGTCCGACAAGATTTGCTTGACTTTCACTCTTTGGCTCATAAAATTTTAATTTTAGGACTGCAAAAATAAGTGTAAAACTTCATAGTCCATAACCTGATATTTGGACCTCCGGCAAGATAATTACCGGTTTCCTTTGTAAATGAAATGTTAAAAATCGATATAATATAGAAAATATCATATGATTCAGGGGATGATTGAGGGTCCCGCTGCCACTCTTTTGCAGCCTGGGGAGCCTACCTGTAATTGCAGTACAATGGGGAACTACGGGGGATCTGAGGTTAAATTTTTTTGGAGAATAATAAAACTTGTTTTAATCTTGCGTTATAATCTGCCTGATTAAGTTCTTTAATCATCTTCATCAGCAGTTCCTAAACTCAATCATTCCCTATCAAATTTAATAATCAAATTAAATTTCTTGACGCAAAAACAATTATTTGTAATTGGTGTATGTTGGTATGCAGTGGTACCCGCCTCACAACACTTCTAAAATTTGACAACACAGATGATGTACGACATCTTACAATTGAACGACATGCTCGTTCCTGAGCTGCTTGATATTGCAGAGAAGCTTGATGTTCCCAACGCAAAAAAACTGAACAAACAGGACCTTATCTACAAAATTCTTGACAAGCAAGCGGTAATGGCCTCAGAAGATAACCAGTCCAACGGAGAAGAAAAGAAATCACGCAAACGCAAACCTGTAAAGAAAGACGAAGCTAATAACGTTGCTGAAGAACCATCTAACAACGTTGAAGAAAAACCAGCCGCAAAAAAAGTTACCAGGAAAGTTACCAGTGCCAAAGCAAAAGATACAGACACAGAAGAAACACAAGGAACATCTTCCAAATCCAAAATAAAAGACTTTGATATAGATCTGGACAGCATTCCATCACTCACTTTTGATGATGATGATGATATCATCATTCCTTCATTTACAGAAGATGAAGTGGAAGAAACTGTACCTGCTCCTGTAGCTGAAGAAGAGGACGAAGACGACGATGACGATGATTTCGTAATCCCCGATGGCACGGAAACAGTAGCCCCGGCCGCTCAAAAGCCCCGCTACCCTAAGAAAGAAGCGAATTTCAATATAGAATTTGATGGTATTATCGTAAGTGAAGGCGTACTGGAAATGATGCCTGATGGCTACGGTTTCCTCCGCTCTTCCGACTATAACTATCTCAGTTCACCCGATGATATTTATGTATCTCCTTCACAAATAAAACTCTTCGGCCTCAAAACCGGTGATACTGTGAAAGGCGCTGTGCGCCCACCTAAAGAAGGGGAAAAATATTTCGCTTTACTGAAAGTAGAAACCATCAATGGTAAATCTCCGGAAGAAGTACGCGACCGTGTACCTTTCGATTACCTGACACCGTTGTTTCCTTTCGAAAAATTAAGATTAGTCACTACTTCCAATAACTACTCTACGCGTATCATGGATATGTTTACGCCTATCGGTAAAGGTCAGCGCGGACTCATCGTTGCGCAACCCAAGGTAGGTAAAACCATGTTGCTGAAAGAAGTGGCCAACGCTATCGCTACCAACCATCCGGAAATTTACCTGATGGTAGTACTGATCGATGAACGCCCGGAAGAGGTAACAGATATGGAACGTAGTGTGAAAGCGGAAGTAATCGCTTCTACCTTTGACGAACCTGCTGAAAAACACGTGAAAGTATCTGCCATCGCATTGCAGAAAGCAAAGCGCCTGGTAGAGTGCGGACACGATGTGGTGATCCTGCTGGATTCCATTACCCGTCTGGCCAGGGCACACAATACCGTAGCTCCCGCATCCGGTAAAGTATTGAGCGGTGGTGTGGAAGCCAATGCCATGCAGAAACCAAAACAATTCTTTGGTGCTGCACGTAAAATAGAACACGGTGGTTCTCTTACCATCCTCGCAACTGCTTTGATAGACACCGGTTCCAAAATGGATGAAGTGATCTTTGAAGAGTTTAAAGGTACCGGTAACATGGAACTACTGCTGGATCGTAAACTGGCTAACAAACGTATCTTCCCGGCGATCGATGTTTCTGCATCTTCTACCCGTCGTGATGATCTGTTACTGGATAAAGATTCACTCAAACGTATCCACATCCTGCGTAATCACCTGGGTGATATGAATACCGATGAGTCTATGCATTTCATGCTGCAGCATATGCGTGGAACCAAGAGCAATGAAGAGTTCCTGATTTCCATGAATGGATAATCAATAACGATAATTAACAAGAAAAATCCCGTCAGCATGCTGACGGGATTTTTTTATGAAATAACAAAGCCCCGCCACAGTAAACTGCAGCGGGGCTTATCCGATCTGATTAACCTTATAACAATCTTTCGTAAAAATATCAACTACTGATGCTTAAAATATGAAGTTCACACCCAGGTTTAACTGTTTAGTGAAATTGAAATCAAAGCTGCTTGTGTTTGTTTTAGCACCAGTTGCTTCTAATTTGTTCTGGTTGTAGGCATAACTCAGGCTACCAAAAGAACCTTCAATCATGAAGTGTTTAGTAACGAAGTAAGTGATACCTGGCAGTACATTTACGTTAAAGCCATTGAAACTGCTGATTTTGTTGTCAGCAACTTTTGTGTTACCAAAGCTATAACCAGCATTTGCTTCTGCGAAGAATGCAAATTTGCTCTCACCCAGCATGTGGTAGTTACGAACAAATAAACCCGGTGTAATTTCGAGGGTTTTGGTTTTAACATCAGCTACATTCTTGTTGAATCCAAACTGAGTTTGTGCGAACACACCAACTACCCAGTTAGGGTTCAATGCCAGACCTACTTTAGGGCTAACACCAAATGAAGTGGTTGTGTTTTTTGCGTCTGCGTCTTTTGCTTTTACAGACTGTGTACTTACATTTACAGTTCCACCCAGGATAACATCGCCTTTTGAAAACTGTGCCTTAGCTACTTGTGAGCCAAACAGTACTACTGCGGCCATTACAATCAACTTTTTCATCTTTCGTAAAATTTAAATATACATTAAAACTGTTCACGCGGTCATTGATGCTTCTACATACATTAAAGCCATTCTTAGTTGATTACTGGTCGATATCTTAGTCCATTAAAAAAAATGGAGAGTACTTGCTTTTCGCGATCCATAAAGCATCGCAGCCCATTCCGGTCGTGGGGATCAAAGCCAGCTGCCTGCCATTTGCACCATATTACCCATAATCCGAATAATACGTTGACTAACAACTGGGCGGTCATTTCTGCGTTGGTGTCTTCATTAAGTTCACCGCAGCAAATGCCTTTTTTGATCGTAGCAGAAAGAAAAGATATCTCTACCTGTTGCAGCAGCTCAATTATTTGCCGCATCAGGTTGGAAGGTCTATCCCTGATCCATTCATTTACACCGAACAGAAAGTGATATTCCAGCAACATTTTTTCTTTCAGCTCCAGGTACCGGTCCATGACGGCTGTTGTGGAAGGAGCTGTGTCTACATAAGCCAGCATGTCAAAAAAACAATCGGCTATCATGTGCTCCACCACCGCTATATAGATGGATTCCTTATCTGAAAAATAATAATACAAAGAGCCTTTCGAAATCTCCAGATCCCTGGCGATCTCCTCCATGGTAGTTTTAGACAATCCGAACCGCTTGAAGCGTTTCAATGCCGCTTCCAGTATTAAAGTTCGTTTTTGGTCCTGTTCTGCCATAAATGTGCTGTCAACGGGTAGTCTGACTGTCTGACTATTTTGTTTGACGGGTCAAAAGTACAACCAAAACCCATTCCCACAAATTTTTTTGTTAAGAAATAGTTACGTATGCTACGCGCATTACATCAGAAAGGAAGGAAAACGGGGAATCTGGCGCTGTCAGCAAAAAACAGCGCCGTTTTATTGAATAAAGTCAAATGGAAGGATCGAAAAATTGGAAAATATGTAATAACGGATAGGGGTCAACGAAAAAACACCCGCTTATTCATGTTGCATTCTGCTTAACAGATCTTTCTTCCGTCTTTCCGTAATATCCAGCATCCGCCCGCTTTTCAGTACTATTTTTCCACCACCGGGTTCTATATGGCTGATGTTGGAAAGCTGCACCATCTGCATATTATTGATCTGGTAAAAACGAAGGGAAGAAAAAAGGTCTGCATAATAACGGAAGGGGCGCTCTGCCTGCACGGATGCGCCGGAACTCAGGCAGAACATGCAGTTTTCCATATGTGCTTCCAGGTATTCAACTGCGGGCAGCAGAATGGTATGTGCTTCCTCCTCGGATGTGGGGATCAGCAGCTTCCAGGAAGCATGCTTTACATTATTGAAATTTTCCAGCAATACCTCGTAACGATGTTTACTACTGTTGGCCGCAATGCGGGCGCTAATAAGGTCTACTGCCTGTAACAGGCTTTCTTTGTCTATCGGTTTTAAGATCAGCTCTACTTCGCTGCACCGGATCACGTGCAGGAACTTCTTTTCAAAAGCGGTTACAAAAACCGCCTCGAAGGCCACTTCAGGTTGTGTGCCCATGAGCACATCAAACCCGGTGCCATCGGGCATTTCAAGATCAAGAAATACCAGTCCGGGACGATGCTCAATAATCTTGGCAATGCCTTCAGCGCAGTCGGATGCCGTATCAGCAATCGTTATATGCGGACAATATTTTTCCAGCATGAGGGAAATAATATCCCGGCTGTTTCTTTCATCATCGATTATAACTGCCTTTATCATGTGCAGGTAGCTTACTAACGTTTATGAATATACGATTATAACTGTGGTATTAATATTTTGACGACCGTTCCACTACCTTCTTCGCTTTCAGCGGCCAGGTCTATAATTTCTATCACTATTTCTGTATTATACATTTTATTCAGCAGCTCGGCCCGGTTCTGACTGATCTCCATACCCGACGACTGGTGATGTTGGGGCAGTGTACGTAATGATTTGGATCGGGCAATACCGATTCCATTATCAGCAATCACACATTCCAGCATATCAGATGCTACCTGGTTGAAGTGAATGGAAAGCTTGCCAATAGCCTGTTGCTGGTTGGTCATGCCGTGTTTAACGGCATTCTCCACATACGGTTGCAGCAACATGGCCGGTATTTCCAACTCCGCGGTAGCGATAACGGGATCTACTACCAGTTCGTATTCCATCCTGTTTTCAAAACGCATTTTTTCCAGTCCCAGATAGGTGTTCAGATAAGTGATCTCATCCGCCAGTGATATAAAGTTACGACGGGAAAAGTCAAGTGTTTTACGGATCAGGTAAGAAAAATCCGACAGGTATTTCTGCGCATATTCATAATCGCGCTGCATAACAAACAACTGAATGGAGTTCAGGCAGTTGAAAATAAAGTGCGGATTTATTTGTGCGCGGATGGCTTTCAGTTCAATTTCTGTAAGCTTCTTATCGTATTCTGTTTCCAGTTGTATTTTCCTTTGTTCTTCCAGCTCCTGTTTTTTGCGCAGGATTTCGGTGGTCTGTTCTTTTACCAGTTCTTCCAGTTGCTCGTTCAGCTTACGTTGCAGCTCTTTATTCTTATTAAGTTGTTTAATAAGCAGTTCCTGCGTACGGGTTCTTTCATGATGGGCCAGTTTATTACGATAGCTTAATCCCGCGAGGAAAAACATAGCCTGGAGCAATACGCCGCCAATGAGCAGCATGGTAGGTGCAGCCAGTTCTCCCAGTGCACTGATCAGGCCCAGCGGGCGGAGATGCAGTAAAAAGGATCCCAGGCAAGCCAGGTACAGGCATACGGAGCCGTACAGGAAAAAGCGTACCAGCGGATGATGCCGGGAACGTCTTGCCAGTGCTACAAATACGGCCAGCAGCGGCACAAGGGTGCAGAAATATACGTAACTGTAAATAATCGTCGGAAGGTGAAATAGTCCCTGCCAGATGCAATACATACACACGATGATCAACCCGCCCACGATAGCAGCTACCCAGGTAAACACGCGCTCCATAAAAGGATAGCGTTCTTTCAGGTTCAGGAAAGTATTGCCGAATAACAGGTACATGGGGTAAAAACAGAACAGCAGTCCCGGAATATCCCAGTAATATTTGAGCATGGGCCACTGGTGAAAGAACGAGAGCTGGTATGGTTTACTTTCCAGTTGCAGGGCAAAGAACAGGATGAGCCCCAGGATATACGCTGCAAAATAAATGTAGGACCTGTCCGGCAGCTGTATATAATTGATAACAGAGATACTGAGGAAAACAAAGAGCATCCCCAGTAATACCAGGATGGCCGCTGCTTCTTTCCGGTATATATCCAGCTGCGTATTATGGAAGTTCGCAAATGCATACGTGCTGAAAAACGTGGGCATCAGCTTATTTTCATTGTATGATTTATTGATGATATGCAGATAGTAAGTACGGGTTTGCCCTGCGGGCACTTTTATATTGAAACCATAATGGTCCCATCTTTCCACCCCGCCTTTATCTACCATCAGCCCGGTTTGCATCAACAGCCGGCTGGTATCGCCGGGGGCCTGCTCATACCAGTACAGATAGTCGTGCCAGCCTGCAAAGAGGATGGCAGACATCTCCTGGGCGCCTTCATTTTTTATGTATAGCCGCAGCCAGCAGTTATTTTCACTACCGTTATTCTTTTTATAATTATGAAAAAGCTCTCCGTTACGGGCAAACGGTAATTGGGCTACCTGTTGTATGGTAAGCTCCCCTGTTTTATCGGTAAGTACCTGTAAATAAGGGCGCGCGTCAAGATTTACCGGAGCAAACGTGGTGTTTGTTGTCAGGGTATCTATGAAAGTGTATCGGGTAATGGCAAAGGCTCCTGTAGTGTAACAGTACAACAACAGCATTAGGAAAATGCGCTTCACAAGGCGGTATATAAATTTGGTTATAACAATTTGTCAATAGCTTTGGCCAGCGCCTCATCTTTGGCTGTAATCACATCTCCGGCATCATGTGTACTCAGGTATATTTCTACTTTATTGTAAACATTGATCCAATATGGATGATGATCCATTTTCTCCGCTAGTAAAGCCACCTTGGTCATGAACGCAAACGCTTCCCTGAAATCTTTAAATTCGAATGCATGGTATAGCTGTTTGTCTTTTTCCTCCCACATAACTGGACTTTTTTTAAGGGTAAATTACTGGGGCTCTTCATTAGGTTTTTGGTCAAATTATTCTCGAGATCGGCTACTGGTACATCTTTTCCGCCCTAAAAAATGAGGTTCATCTTATTTTTAATCTCCCTGATGTCCAGTAAAGATACTAATTGTACAAGCGGAACAAGACGTAATTCTTCCAATAATTTTTTTACGTCAGCGGATTGATAGTAATCTCCTTTTATCATCCACAAAAAATGGATGTGTTTCAGCTCAGGAAGCAGGAATTCTGCCTGGCAGTGATTGTTATAGAAATAGTGAACTACGGAATTGGTAGGCTCATGAAATTCCAGCACAGTAAAGTGATAAGACCGGTTTTTTTTGGAAAGCGTGATCTCCAGGGAGTTATTTACCCTGAAATTGGTATACATGTGGCGGTTTATTTGCCAGCACAGCTGATAATCGCGGGCGGAAGAAGCGATACCAATCAGGTGAGTGCTCTCAAAAAAATCTTCTATCAGTTGATCCTGATCCAGCTTTAGTTTGAGTATCGTCATAGTGTAAAATAACGCTGTGCAGGAGGTAATCCTGTATTGAAAAGTGAATGTTAGAGTACCTTTTTACTGTCTTTCCGGGTTTTTGCTCCCGGGTCCCAAAATACATCTTTAAAGTTTGCTATTTTATCTTCTTTTATTATAATTCCTTCCTGTTCAAGCAGTTCCTGCATCAGGGTAGGGGTGGCAAAGAAGTTTTTACCGCTCAGGATGCCTTTGCTGTTTACTACCCGGTGTGCGGGTACGGCGGGCTTTACCCTGCCGGCTCCGTTCATGGCCCAGCCTACCATACGGGCGGTTAGCCTGATGCCGGAAGCCTCTGCTATGGCGCCATAAGAGGTAACCCGGCCACGGGGGATTTTGCGTACTATTTTAAATACGACCTCAAAAAAGGAACCGGATTTACTGTCCGTCTCTTGCTTCCCCGCGTTGGTTGAGGAGGGTTGTTCTTTTGGGTTCGGGTACTTTTTCATATAAAAAAGGGCAATGTTTACAGCCGTTGCCACAACAATAGCCACGGTCCAGGTGAAATTTTTCGGTAAATACCATATATCCCTCTCCGTTATAATAAAAATCAATCTTCTCCACCAGCGGTTGCTTCATCAGAAGGGAGTTTTATACTGCGCCAATCCAACGGGGTGGCGGGCAGCTGGAATTTCAGGAAGCGGATTGTTCTGCCATCAGCCAGGTGCATTCCTTCATAATAGGTCTGTATTTTGAGCAGTGGCGGCACTTCCGGTAACGCATATACGTCAGGAATATCTTCTATGAGCGTACAACCGGCGGCGCTGATCACTTCCTGTGTAAAAGTATATAACTGCGGTGAATCTGTTTTCAGGTTAATGGTAGCCCCGGGTGCCAGCAGTGGTTGAAAAAGCTGCAGGAATTTGGGGTGCGTCAATCTTTTTTTAGATTTTGAGTTACGCAGGAAGGGGTCGGGGAAGGTGATCCAGATATCTTTGATCTCTCCCGGCGCAAAATAATTATTCAGTTTATCTATTTGTGTACGCAGGAAACCCACGTTGGATAATGATTCTTCCAGCGCAGTTTTGGCGCCTCTCCAGATGCGGTTACCTTTCAGATCCACCCCTATAAAGTTCTGATCTTTGGATAAGCGGGCCAGTCCAAGGGTGTAATCTCCTTTACCACAGGCCAGTTCCAGTGTAACCGGGTGGTTGTTTTTAAAGAATTCATGCCATTTCCCCTGCATTCCTTCCGGATATATTAATACGTTGGGGAAAGTTTCGATTTCAGCAAACCGTTCTAATTTTTTTTGTCCCATTTCGGCAAAAATAGCCAGAAAGATAGAATTATAGGTTTTGGGGACCTATATAAAATAAAAAAGCCCATAAGTCATTGACTTATGAGCCTTTAAACCAATTTGGCTGTAGGAGGAGGAGTCGAACCTCCACGGAGCAGTTAGCTATAGCACAAGTAAGATTAGTGGTCAACCCAATTATACTACGTTTATCCTGTGATCTCCACCCCCGAGACAAGGGGGCATGTCTGCCAGTTTCATCATCCCACAATTTTATATTATCATTACCAGCGATTGCTTTTCTTTTGCTGTTTCTGTAATGATATGATGCAAATCTAAACAGAAGGGGGATTTCTTGCAAATTTTTTAAGAAAAATTTTTGAATTTTCGATATTTTTTAAATATTTGCATATAACTTTAAAACATTCAAAAACAAATTGTAAAAATGAGCCACAATTTGAATATTGACAAACTCGATTTACAGATAATCAGCGAAATGATGAACAATGCTGAGATTTCTTACGCCGATTTAGGGAAGAAATTGTTCGTATCCGGGGGAACCATTCACGTAAGAATGAAGAAATTGCAAGAACTGGGTATAGTTAAAGGTACAAAATTACATGTAGATCTGAAAATGATCGGTTATGATGTAATTGCCTTTATCGGTATTTATCTGGAAAAAAGCTCCATGTATGATACTGTTGCCAAAGAATTGCGAAAAATCCCCGAAATGGTACGGTTAAATTATACCACCGGCAGTTATAGTATGTTTGCAGAGATTATTTGTAAAGATATTACCCAGCTACGCCGTATCCTCCACGATGAACTACAGAAAATCAAAGGTATTGAAAGAACTGAAACCCTGATCTCTCTCGAAGAAAGCTTTTACCGCACTATCAATGTGGTGGAGTAATTGATAATTTTGAATGGAAGCACTCCCCATTGCTGCTGTTTCATTCAGAATTATTAATTTTCACCATGGTTACACCAGAAATTGCCGAAAAAATAACGCGGCTGGAGGAAAAGTATGCCGCCATGGGACAAAACCTGTCATCTTACCTGGACGGGTTGCTGTATGCGGACTACCTTACCTATTGGGATTATATCCAACTGGATGTATTGCTGAACCTGCAACATCCACGCACCCCGATTCCGGATGAGAACATCTTCATCATCTATCACCAGATAACGGAATTGTATTTTAAACTGACGCTCCAGGCGATTGAACAGATCTGCCATGCGCCTGTACTGACGGCTGATATTTTTAAAACCCAGCTGAAAAGAATTAACAGTTATTTCCGCAACCTCATCCATTCATTTGAAATAATGGTAGATGGGATGGATAAGGAGCAGTTTCTGCAATTTCGTATGGCACTGTTACCTGCCAGCGGCTTCCAGAGCGGTCAGTTCCGCATGATTGAAATCTGCTCCACCCGGTTGAACAACCTGGTGTACGAACCCCAGCGCCCGGCACTGGAAGGCAAAAGCCTGAAAGAAATACTGGACACTGTTTATTGGCGCAGCGGCGCCACAGAACTGGCTACCGGCAAGAAAACCCTTACGCTGCAACAATTTGAGCTCAAATATATGGGGCCTTTCCTGCAACTGGCTACCCGCTATGAAACCTGCAATATGCAGCTATGCTATAAAAAATTACCTGCAGAAGAACAACCGGAAGTACTGGCTTTACTAAAGGAATACGATCTTAATATTAACGTGCGATGGCCGCTGATGCATTATAAATCTGCTGTGAGATACCTGCACAAACGGCCGGAAGATATTGCTGCCACCGGCGGCACCAACTGGCAACAGTTTCTTCCTCCTAAAAACAAACGCATCATATTTTTCCCGGAATTATGGACCGAAGCGGAAATAGAAAACTGGGGAAAGCTGGCGATGGGCGAATAGCCTATGACTCCATTTTCTGTGTGGTAAACCTCTTTATATAATAGGCCAATAACGGCACATCGGCTTTTTCGAGAGGGTGCGCTGTATCCGGCAGAACCGTCAGCTGCGCTTCCGGCAAGGCATTATACACTTCAATTGTTTCCTGGAAAGACACCATATTATCTCTATCGCCCATCATGAGCATGCAGGGGGAGGGTATTTGTGCGTAATCCTGGTGCTTTAACAGGGATTGATGTCCCAGATCTTCAATCAGCTGCGCAGTGCGGATCACCACTTCCTTCCAGTCGTTAGCGGCGTGGCGGTCCTGCAACAGCCTGGCAAAAGCGGGTACTTTTTCTTCGATCAGCTCGGGGTTGAGGCGTTTTACCTCTTTGCCGGCGGTCGCCTCATTCCAGTTGTATTTGGTGCCCAGCGTCATTACCTTACCAATCTTTTCCGGATAATGCCGGGCCAGGTACATGGCCACATAGCCGCCCATACTGTAACCAAAAATGTGGATGAAGTCCAGTTGCCTGTTTTCCAGGTATTCCAGTACTTCGGCTGCAAACACCTGGATATTGAACCCGTTATCAGAAAACGGCATCTCCCCATGGCCACTGAAATTCAGCAGGTGAACGTCGTAATGCGCTTCCAGCTGGGCTACAAGTGCACTAAACTGGGTACCGGCGCCCAGGGAACCATGTAAAAGGAGTATGGGAATCTTATTGGATTTAGTCATTTAGTTATTTAGAGATTTGGTTATTTAGCTGTTCAGCATATGCTAACGGAGAGCCAAAATAACTAAATCTCTAAATAACTAAATAACTAAATAACAAAATCCAAATCATCAGGCCAGGTATGCCCGTTAAACCAGGTGATACCACCGGTTACGAAAGAAGATGAAGAAGAACTTAACCATAATAACAGTTCCGCTACTTCTTCCGGCTTGCCTAACCGGCCTAAGGGATGCCGGCCTGTTAACACCTGCATCTCCTGCTGGCCCGGATGTTTGGTTAATAATGGTTATCCGGGTTTTTCAAAAAAAGCAACTGGTTTTGGTCTTATAAACAATACAGTGCAGTGAAATGTTCCTCGTATTTTTTCGTTATGTTTGCATAGATGTTGTCACTTAACTATCTTCACTTTAAGATGTTCCTGCATCATATAATATCTTTTTAAATACTTACAATGGAATACAATACCACGCGTAATCACCTTATAATGAAGGAGTACGGCCGGAATATCCAGAAAATGGTGGAATTCCTGGTTACCATAGAGGACGATGAAGAGCGCCAGCGTAACGCAATGGCTGTGATAGAGCTGATGGGTACGCTGAATCCGCATTTAAGGAATGTGGAAGACTTCAGACACAAACTTTGGGATCATATTTTTAATATATCCAGCTTCAGCCTGAAAGTAGAATCTCCTTATCCGATACCCACTGAGGAAGAACTGAGAGCGAAGCCCGACAGATTGCCTTACCCTAAAAAATATCCCAGGAACCGCCACTTTGGTAAAAACCTGGAAATGGTAATAGACAAAGCCCTGCATGAAGAGAATCCTGAAAAGAAAGAAGGATTTACCCAGTGCATCGGTAACTATATGAAGCTTGCTTATACCAACTGGCATAAGGAAAGTGTACATGACGATGCTATCAAAGCAGAGTTACTGGCTATTACCGGCAATGAACTGGATTACCATCCGGGCCATACTTCTCACACTGCACACGTACCGGGTTTCAGCGTTAGCGGAAACACCACAGGAGAACACTTCCGCTCCAGCAAGCGTAAGAACTTCCAGCAGAATAATAAATTCAAAAGCAGCAACAGCGGCGGCGGAAAGAACAATAACAACAGCAGTAACAAGCACAGTAACAACAAATACAACAAAAACAGGAACAAGTGAGTAGTGCTTTTGAAGTAAGAGGCGGCAACCGCTTAAAGGGGGAAATTATACCCCAGGGAGCCAAAAATGAAGCTTTACAAATCATCAGTGCAGTGATGCTGACCCCTGAAAAGGTCACTGTCCATAATATTCCGGATATCGTAGATGTAAACCTGCTGATTGAACTGCTGGGAGATGCAGGCGTTAAAATACACCGCATTAGTCGGGACGTATGTGAATTCCAGGCCGATAACATTGACCTGGATTATTTGCAGAGTCCTGAATTTAAAAAGAAATCCGGCAGGTTACGGGGATCTGTTATGATTGCAGGCCCGTTGCTTTCACGCTTTGGCAGGGCTTTTATCCCCAAACCGGGTGGCGATAAAATTGGCCGCCGCAGGTTGGATACCCATATCATCGGTTTCGAAAAGCTGGGCGCCAGGTTTGTTTACGACTCAGACGATAATTATTTCCGCCTGGAAGCCGAGGGTGGCCTGAAAGGCACTTATATGCTGCTGGATGAACCCAGTGTTACCGGTACGGCCAACATCGTGATGGCGGCTGTGCTGGCTGAAGGCACCACTACTATTTATAATGCAGCCTGTGAGCCTTATCTGCAACAGCTTTGTAAAATGCTGAACAGTATGGGCGCAAACATCAGTGGCGTAGGTTCCAACTTACTCACCATTGAAGGGGTACCCAACCTGAAAGGCTGTGAGCATACCATGCTCCCGGATATGATTGAGATCGGCTCTTTTATAGGCCTTGCTGCGATGACGCAAAGCGAGATCACCATTAAAAATGCGGGTGTCGACAGCCTGGGAATCATTCCTGAAAAATTCCGTCAGCTGGGGATCCAGCTGGAGATCAGGGGCAATGATATCTACATTCCTTCGCAGGAATCTTATGAAATACAGACGTTCCTGGACGGTTCCATCCTCACTATTTCTGATCATCCGTGGCCGGGTTTTACACCGGATCTGCTGAGCATTGTGCTGGTAGTGGCCACGCAGGCAAAAGGCAGCGTGATGGTGCATCAGAAGATGTTTGAGAGCCGCCTGTTCTTTGTAGATAAACTCATAGATATGGGTGCACAGATTGTTTTATGCGATCCGCACCGCGCAGTCGTGATAGGATTGGGCCGGCAACATTCCCTGCGGGGCATTACCATGTCATCGCCGGATATCCGTGCAGGTGTTTCCCTGCTTATTGCCGCCCTCAGTGCAGAAGGCAAGAGCACCATACAGAATATAGACCAGATAGATCGTGGTTACCAGTACATTGACGAAAGGTTAAGAAACCTGGGCGCCGACATAAAGAGAGTATAAACAAACTGTTAATACCTCATCAAAACCCAAATTCCAGGAACATTTTGCTGGTTTTTGGGTTTTGCATTTGAGGGAATCGCTATTTTCGACTTTTATTGACTAATGGAAAAAAAGATCATCATTCTTACCGCCCCTTCAGGAGCTGGCAAAACCACTATCGTAAGGAAATTACTGGCCAGTATGCCAGTCCTGTCTTTTTCTGTTTCTGCGGCTACCCGCGCTCCGCGCGAAGGAGAAGTGGATGGGAAAGACTATTACTTCCTGACTGCTGATGATTTTCATCATAAGATAGAAATACATGCTTTTGCAGAATATGAGATGGTATATGCCGGTAAATACTATGGTACACTGAAAAGCGAGCTGGAGCGTATTTGGCACGACGGGCAAATTCCAATGGTAGATATTGATGTGAAAGGGGCTTTAGCCATTAAAGAGAAATACCATGATAATGCCCTGACTGTTTTTATTGAGCCCCCTTCCCTGGATGCTTTGCGCGTAAGACTGAGTGAGCGTGGTACCGAAACAAAGGATTCCCTGGAAGAACGGCTGGCAAAAGCACGCTATGAACTTTCTTTTTCGCATGAATTTGACAAGATTGTAATAAATGACGACCTGGAGCGGGCTTATGAAGAAGTGAAGCGCCTGATACAGGATTTCTTAAATATAAAATAACCGGATGATGGTTGTTTTTCCTAATTCACTATTTTTGTTAGGATGGACGGATACACAATTAGCATTTTAGTTTTCCTGGTATTGCTCGCGGGCTTCTTTGTCGGCATTGAAGCAGCATTTGCCAATGTTAACAAACTTAGCATTGAGCTTAAAAGGAAACAGGGGCGATCAACCGGCAGAATATTAGCCGGTTTCAATGAAAACCCCAGCCGCTTTCTGGCTACCAGCCTGGTGGGCTTTACGATTACGTTGGTCATCTACAGCATTCTGGTGGCCGGGTTTTTCCAGCCTATCTGGGAGGCCAGTGCAGCCAATACGAGCGGCGCCCAGATGCAGCCATTTGTTATCCTGATAGAAGTATTACTGGCTACGCTGGTAGTATTGTTCCTGGGCTTTTTTGTGCCGAGGGCTATTTTCAGATCCCGGCCGGAAGCATTACTGAGTTTCTTCGCATTACCCATTTCATTTGTAGCAAAGCCACTGTATATTATCGGGAATGTACTCGTATCAATATCCGAGTGGATGCTCAAATATCTTTTTAATGTAAGGATCCTGGAAACGCGCGAATCTTTTACGCGCGTGGATGTGGAAAATTTCATCCGGCAATCGCAACAACATTATGGTGAAAACCAGGAACTCAATACAGAGCTGTTTGAAAATGCTTTATCGCTGGCGCATGTAAAGATCCGCGGATGTCTTATTCCCCGTAAAGAAATAGAAGCTCTGGATATTAAGAGCCCTATCACGGATGCCGGGAATAAGTTTATGGAAACAAAACTCTCGAAGATCATTATCTACGAAGGTTCTATAGACAACATCCTCGGCTATATTCATCAGCTGGATATGTTTAAAAACCCGCAGGACATCAATCATATTATTCATCCTATTTTGGCTGTTCCTGAAACGATGAGCGCCATTGACCTGCTCAGTAAGTTTAATAAAGAACGTAAAAGTATTGCCTGGGTAGTAGATGAATTTGGTGGTACAGCAGGTATTGTAACAATAGAAGATGTACTGGAAGAAATTTTTGGAGAGATTAAAGATGAACATGACGAAGAAGAGTTTGTAGAAAAGCAGATTGCAGAGAAAGAATATATTTTTTCCGGAAGATTGGAACTTGATTATTTGAATGAAAAATATGGGCTGGATTTTCCGGAAGATGAAAGTGAAACATTATCCGGTTACATCATCAACCATCATGAAACCATTCCAAAAATCAAGGAGCGGATCATTATCGATGACTATGAGTTTGATATCCTGAATGTTACAGATACACGCATTGAGATGGTAAAAATGAAGATGCTGGGATAGTTTACTTAGTTTCAAATGAAACAATAGGATATTTATATGATATATATTTTTTTATAATGTTATTGTTAACGACACAATAACATCATAGCTCAAACGTTTTTGAAAAAAGTACTAGGAATTTAATACGGATTGTATACATTTGCTGTGGATGATGTAACACAATGATTTGATTTTTGTTAAAAGCGTGTAAAAAAAGTGTTCCAACATTGATAATAGAATAATTCTTGTTATTTTTGTACTATAAAATTAAAGCATCCAGTGATTCTTACTTATTCTGAACGCTTGCCATCAATTAGGTAAGTAGACTGAACTGGGAGCCAAAGACATTCTCGAATTCAACTTTTTTGGGGTTAACAAACAATGGATGAAAGGCCGGCTCTTGATTCTTCTCGGGCTGGCTCTTTTTTTTACCTCATTCCACCGGTATTATTTCTTTCTCTTTCACATTCCTTTCTTTTTATTACCTGGTAAATGTTCTTTAAACACGAACTGATAGTTGTGTATTGTTAAAAGTCAATTAAAAACACACGACTTTATCAGTATCACGCTGTAATTTGTTGTATTCAACCGCTATATTTGTGATCCTGAATAATAAATAGTATTCAACATCGCTCGACCGTATAAAAACATGCTAAAGAAATTTTTCTCAAATAATGACGAAAAGGCTGAGATGTCTTTTTTTGATCACCTCGAAGATCTCCGCTGGCACCTGGTGAGATCGGCACTGGCCCTTGTAGCATTCAGTATATTCGGATTTGTATATACCAAGGAGATACTGGATAATGTCATTTTCGGGCCAACAAATGCCAACTTTCCTTCTTATATAGCCTTGTGCAAAATAAGTCACTGGGTAGGGATGGGCGATAGCCTCTGTATTACGCCTGTAAAGGTGCAATTTCAGAACTTCAAGATGGTGGGGCAGATCATGTTGCAATTTAAGCTATCCTTCATGCTCGGCTTCGTATGTGCCTTTCCTTATATTTTCTGGGAATTCTGGCGGTTTGTAAAACCGGCATTGAAGGAAAAAGAGCTCAAAGGCGCAAGAGGAGTTATCTTCTGGGTATCTTTTCAGTTCTTCCTGGGTATTGGTTTCGCCTACTTCCTTATGGCCCCTTTCACCATTAACTTCCTGGCATCTTATACTGTTACGGATAAAGCCATCAATCAGTTTTTTATAGATGATTACTTTGATCTGATGACGCAGATTGTACTGGGTATGGGCATATTGTTTGAATTGCCTATCCTTGTATTCTTTCTCACCAAACTGGGCATCCTGACGCCACAATTCCTGCGCTCTTACAGGCGCCATGCAGTTGTAGTGATCCTGATCCTTGCAGCCATCATCACACCACCTGACCTGGTAGATCAGTTGATCGTATTTATCCCGCTGTATAGTCTGTATGAAATCAGTATCTTTATATCCAAGAAAGCACTGCGTGACCGCGAGGAAAAGAAAGCTAAAAAGGATGTGGAAGAATGGTCTTAATGGCTGGTATTTCTAATCGTAAACAGTAATAATTATGCAACACAATACACATAATTTGTTTGATACTTCACTTCCTGTGGCAATCGGGTCTGATCATGCGGGATTTGATTTTAAGGAAGAAGTGATTTCTTACCTGGAAGCAAAAGGGTTTACGGTGAAGGATTATGGCACGCATTCCAAAGATTCTGTAGATTATCCTGATTATGCGCATCCTGTAGCTACAGCGGTAGAAAGAGAGCAGGCCGGGTTTGGTGTATTGATCTGCGGCAGTGCCAACGGGGTAGCTATTACTGCCAATAAACACCAGGGAATACGCGCAGCTATCTGCTGGGGGGAAGAACTGGCAAGACTGGCACGCTCTCATAATAATGCCAATGTACTTTGTATACCGGCTCGTTTTGTAGATGTTGCAGTGGCTAACCAGATGGTAGATGTGTTTACCAGCACACCGTTTGAAGGTGGTCGCCATCAAAACCGCGTAAGTAAAATGGCCTGCCTGTAGCAGTCATTTACCACATAACATTTTTACTGTAACGAATACACGTTTTTTTGTAATATTAAAGAGCCGGGATTATCCTCCGGCTCTTTTTATTTTTTACCCCGTCACCTAAAAACTGCACTATGATGAGAGTCCCGATAACGATTGCCTGCACTCTCTTACTGTTTACTGTTCATGCGCAGGTAACCCCGCAGAAAAGTGCGCAGGTTTCCGATCAGGGGGTAGCAGCCCGGTATGGTGAAGGCATCACGCCGGCAGTAGCGAAAAAACAGTTGCATATCATTGCCGGCGCCGACATGGAAGGCCGGGAAACGGCCACCCGTGGCCAGGAAAGGGCGGCTGCGTATATTATCAGCCAGTTCAGGGCCGCCGGGTTGCAACCAGGTAATAAGGGGGACTGGGAGCAGCATTATCCGATGTATACAGATAGCTTGCTGCACAGCAGTATTACAGCCGGAGACAGTACCTATAATTTTGGGGAAGATTATTATGCAGATGTCAAAATAAGCGTCCATACTGATGTCACCTCTACGGCAATCATATTTGTGAACTATGGCATGATATCAGAGATGCAGAATGATTATGCGGGCCTGGATGTGAAGGATAAGGTGGTGATGATGAAAGAAGGAATAGCACCGGGATTTTCTGCGGAAAAAGGAAACCTTAATACAAGGATTAAAGTAGCGAAGGAACAGGGTGCACAGGCGGTATTTGTTGTCAGCGGTTTTTCCGGGCTTAAGGCAACTGATCAGCAGCAGATCCGTAATACAGGGCTGTACACAAGAAAAGATACGGCCAGCCACCTGAATGTATATTATCTGACCCGTGCGGCCGCTGCGGCCATAACAGGGGGTAGCAGCAATAGTAACAAGCCGGCGGTTATCAGCAAACCGGTGCACATTATCTTTGAAAAAAAGGAAACAACCCTGTTGCCGTCTAATGTGCTGGGGTATCTGGAAGGCACCGATAAAAAAGACGAAGTGGTTTTTATTACGGCGCATTACGATCACCTGGGTATGTCTGACGGACAGATTTATTATGGGGCAGATGATGATGGCTCAGGGTGTACCGCGGTGATTGAAATTGCCAATGCTTTTGCCCGTGCCCGTGCGGCCGGTCATGGCCCACGGAGGAGCATCGTGTTTATGACGGTATCGGGCGAAGAAAAGGGCTTGCTGGGGTCTGCCTATTACACCGATCATCCTGTTTATCCGCTAAGTAATACGGTGGTAGATCTGAATATTGATATGATAGGACGTATTGATCCTGCGCATCAACATGACAGCAATTACGTTTATATTATCGGCGATAATAAACTCAGTTCAGCGTTGCGTCCTATTAATGAAAGGGCAAACAATGCTTATACCAAACTGCAACTGGACTATAAATATAATGACCCCAATGATCCGGAACAATTCTATTACAGGTCCGACCACTATATGTTTGCGCGGCATGGCATCCCTGTTATTTTTTATTTCAATGGAACGCATGCCGATTATCATCAGCCTACTGATACGGTTGAAAAGATCGATTATCATCTGCTTGCGAGGAGGGCGCGTTTAGTGTTTTATACGGCGTGGGATATTGCTAACCGGGAAGATAAACTGGTTGTGGATACACACGAAAAATAATTCATTTCTTTATTTCGTGTTGCCGTTGCCGTTATATGCATTAATATTATTTATATATCTTCAAAACGGCCCCCCAAAAAGGTTTTGTTTTTTTTAACAAAATTTAATAAATTGTGTATAGAGTCTTAGTCTTAGTTACTATGGCAAATATCCTTTGTCAGAGTTGTGAATGTTAGGCTATTTGTTATGTGTTATCAGTTGATTATTTTTTCGGGAGTCTGTCCACCTTTTAATTTTTTTATCTAATTTAACTAACCTGGTTGTTCGATTATTAGTATCAGCGGTGAGTAAGCGCGATAATTCAGTGTAAATCTAATCTGGGTCCCGCTATTGGTAACCTTATAAAATTACCATTATGAAAACACCTGCCACCTCTTTATTGATGAATTGTTTCCCTCTTTTGGTGCATGTGTCTGTAAAACAGGTTGTGCGATGTTGTGACGGTACCACCTGACGTATAGCCCTGGGCGTTTTACCTGACTGGTTGTTCAGTAATAATTAATAATGGAACGGAAATACCAGGTTGATGGATCTTTACCATATCATATCATTTAGCGTATTATAAACGAGCAAGCGTGCATAACTTTCATAGTGCCTATCATCGTCGGTTTATTTTGTTGAAATGTGTTATTGGCTTCATTCCCCGCTGACAGCCTTAGGTATTATATCAGACATCCTCACTTTATGCAGCCTTTCGTAACAGGAGCAATATTTTTTTGACAGATAGTTTTCAGGCTTCAATGGCCGGTATTACTGAGTTGTTTTAATGTCCCCCATATGCAATTTTATCTTCTAACTAACTAAAACGCGCATACGATGCTACCTAAAGCTCCTGATTAGGGCGTCTCATCAAGTCATCTTTGAGGTGTTGATTCCACCCCAATTACTGACTTTCCAGGTGCCGGCTGCAACACCGGTCATTTACCAGCAACCTGCATTCTTTCTCCCGATCTCCGGAAGGTTACATATTGTAGCCAATTCTGAACATTTAAAGTTAACCATTATGTCATCCACCGAATTCAACAACCTGTTACTAGGAAACGCTGATTTCCTCCGGCCTTACGCCGTTACGCTGACAAAAGACGCTGAATCAGCCAAAGACCTGTACCAGGAGACGCTGTTCAGGGCTTTGTCTAATCGTGATAAATACCTGGCTGGAACTAACATCCGGGCCTGGCTGTATACGATCATGCGGAACATTTTCATTAATAACTACCGACGCGGCAACCGCCAGTACAAATTGCTGGACAATGCCGTAGGAGATTACCTGCTGAGTCACCAACCTTCTGCCATTGGCAATTTTGCGGAATCAGACCTTCGTGTGAAAGATGTACAGATGGCTGTATATAGTCTGCCCGTAATTTTCAAACAACCCTTCCTCTTGTACTTTGAAGGGTATAAGTATTATGAAATTGCTACTATCCTGCATGAACCGCTCGGCACCGTAAAAAGCCGTATTCACTTTGCACGCAAAATGTTAAAAACAAGGATTACCAGACACTGAATTGATTATTTGTCATGGCTGAAATGACATTTGTATTTTATTAAACCAAAGCCTGTAAATGAGCAGATATACGGCTTACCCGCGTTTGCGGGCTTTGGTTATTCCTCCAACCGAACTGACTACCTGCTTTTTCTCTGCCATTATTCCATAATTCTTTGTTAATTCTGCTTATTACCGGCCAACAAATCGTACTTTTAGGCTTTAAAAAGCGTTATTTAGAGGAGATCTATCAACACTGAGCTTTTAATCTTTCCGGAATCCTACAACTAGTCTGACTGCCGGCTTTAACAAGAAAATATGCCTAAAGTATCATTCAACAACAAGAATGCCCTATTCTTTCCTGCGCTGAAATCGGCTGTGGAAGAATATTTTACATCAAACAACATTAAAAAAACGGGTAACTGGAAACTATATCTGAAAACTGCTATTCTTATTCCTGTAGCTGCACTTTTATATTTTGCCTTATTATTTATATCGATGCCTGCAGCATTAGCCATCACGCTTTGCGCGGTACTGGGCTTCGTTTTGGCCAGCATTGGCTTTAATGTTATGCATGACGCCTGCCACGGCAGTTACTCTACCAACAGTAAAGTAAATGAAACCCTGGGACTCACGCTGAATGCGCTGGGCGGCAATGCCTTTATCTGGAAACAGAAACATAATGTTATCCATCATACTTACACCAATGTAGACGGCCTGGATGATGATATTGCCAAAAGCCCGCTGATGCGTCAGTGCAGCACCCAGAAATGGGTACCGATGCACCGTATCCAGCACGTATACGTGGTATTGGTGTACGCCATCTCTTCCTTTGCCTGGGTTTTTATCATGGATTTTGTAAAATACCTGAGCCGTAAGGTGTATACCACCCCGCTGCAACCCATGAAATGGAACGATCACGTTATCTTCTGGGGCAGCAAAGCCCTTTATCTCGTGTTTTATATCGCTTTACCGGTAGCACTGGTGGGATGGAAAGCATGGGCAATCGGTTTTGCTACTATGCACCTGGTGATGGGCTTTACATTGGCCATCGTTTTCCAGCTGGCACACGTAGTGGAAGAAACTGAATTTGAAGTAGTAGGTGCAGATGCCAAAGTAATCGAAAACGAATGGGCGATTCACCAGATAAAAACAACCGCTAATTTTGCACCTAAAAATAAAATTATCTCCTGGTTTGTAGGTGGCCTGAATTACCAGGTAGAACATCACCTCTTTCCACGTATCAGTCATGTTCATTATCCTGCTATCAGTAAAATTGTAGCTGCGAAATGTGCGGAACATGAACTGGCTTATCATTGTATCCCTACCATGCAGGGCGCTGTAGTGTCGCATTTCCGCTTCATGAAGGCATTGGGAGCCAAACCTTAAAAGAAATTACATATAACATATTACAAAGTTGTGGGAAGATATATAGCGATTGATTTTCGCGTATATCTTCCCACAACTTCGTTATACGTAGTACGTAATTCTCCACATATATCTTTCCTCCGTTCCATAATGCGTAATTTCATACTTTTACATCCTACAAAAAAGTCGTGATGAAGGCAAATTACTTAGACGAGCTTAACGAACAACAACGGGAAGCAGTATTACATATCAATGGCCCTTTGATGATTGTTGCAGGTGCCGGTTCGGGAAAAACCAAGGTGCTTACTACCCGCATTGCACATCTGATGGGAAATGGGGTGGATGCGTTTAATATTTTGTCGCTCACCTTTACCAACAAAGCAGCACGCGAAATGAAAGAACGTGTGGAAAAGATCCTGGGTGGCAGTGAAGCCCGGAATCTTTACATCGGTACTTTCCACTCCGTGTTTGCCCGCCTGCTCCGTGCAGAAGCGCATAAGCTGGGTTATCCGAACGATTTTACCATTTACGATACCGACGACGCCAAGAGCGTGCTTAAAACGATTATTAACGAGCTGAATCTCGATGATAAACACTATAAGCCCAACTTCGTATACAATCGCATCTCTGCTGCCAAAAACAGCCTGATGGGGCCGGAAGAGTATCAGCATGACCATCTCGTACAACAGGAAGATATGCGCGCCAACAGGCCGCTGATAGGAAAGATCTATGATATGTACGCCAAACGCTGCTTTAAAAACGGCGCCATGGATTTTGATGACCTGCTGTTTAAAATGTACATCCTGCTCAAAGGCTTTCCGGAGGTACTGCATAAATATCAGCACAAGTTTAAATATATCATGATCGATGAGTACCAGGATACCAATCCGGCACAGTACGAGATCATCAAACTGCTTGGTGCTGTGAATGAAAACATCTGTGTGGTGGGAGATGATGCCCAAAGTATTTATTCCTTCCGCGGTGCCACCATCCAGAATATCCTCCAGTTTGAAAAAGACTATGACGATGTGAAGGTGGTGAAACTGGAACAAAACTATCGCAGCACAAAATCTATTCTGAACGTAGCCAATGAAGTAATTGCACACAATACCGGGCAGATAGAAAAAAATCTCTGGACAGATAATATGGAAGGCGACACCATTAAACTGGTGCGCACCATGACCGATAACGAAGAAGGCAAGTTTGTAGCAGATACCATCGCAGAACAGAAGTTGCGTAATCACTATGATAACCGTGACTTCGTTATCCTGTACCGTACCAACGCGCAAAGTCGTTCGTTTGAAGAAAGTCTTCGCCGGAAAGCTATCCCATACCGCATTTACGGGGGGCTGTCCTTTTACCAGCGTAAGGAAATCAAGGATTTTGTTGGCTATCTCCGCATCACCATGAATACCCGCGATGAGGAAAGCCTGAAAAGAGTGATCAATTACCCCGTACGTGGTATTGGTAAAACAACTATTGAGAAAACCATCGTGCTGAGTAATGACCACAACATCACCATGTGGGAAGTGCTGGAAAGAGCGCAGGAGTTTGGCTTTAAAGGTGGTACCCTCGAAGCGATCTATGGATTTGTTACGATGATCAAGAGCTTCCAGGCTTTGCTGACAAAACATAACGCTTACGATGTGGCGGTGATGGTGGGTAAATCCACTAACCTTGTGAAGGAACTCTTTAATGATAAAACTACCGAGGGGCTTGCCCGTTACGAGAACGTGCAGGAACTCCTCAACTCCATAAAAGAATTTACAGAAACACCTGACGAAGAAGGAGAACTGCTGGATAAAAGCATGGGCTCTTATCTGCAACAGATCACTTTGTTGACAGATGCCGACCAGGGTAATAATGAAGATAGTGATGTGGTGAAACTCATGACTATCCACGCTGCCAAAGGGCTGGAATTCCCGGTGGTATTTACGGTGGGACTGGAAGAAACACTTTTTCCCAGTGGTATGTCTATCAACACCCGGGAAGAACTGGAAGAAGAAAGACGCCTGTTCTATGTAGCCATTACCCGCGCTAAATCGCGCCTGTGGCTTACACATGCCAACAGCCGTTATCGTTTTGGTAACCTGGTGCAGAATGAGCCGAGCCGTTTCCTGGAAGAGATGCCGGAGAAATTCATTGACCGCAGTTACGCCGGTGGCGGCAGCGTGCGCAATGCATTTGGCAGTGGAAGTACAACGGGTTGGGGCAATGGTGGCAATATGTTTGACCGTATACCGAAGAAAACACCGGTACAGCAAACACAAAGCACTACACCAAAGCCGGCGCCCAGACATACTTCAGCGGCCACCACGCATGTACCTACTCCTGGCTTTGCCCCGGATGATCCGGCAGGCATGGAACCAGGCATGGAAGTGGAACACCAGAAGTTTGGCTTCGGTACCATTACCGGCATGGAAGGCGCGCCTAATAACCGGATCGCTACTGTGGTGTTTCCTAAAGGGGGCGGTGAAAAGAAAATTATGCTTAACTACGCCAAGTTGCGCATTGTAAATAAGTAGTTCGTATGCTGTCAACAGCCATATTAAAACTGCGCCAGTATTGTGCTTACCAGGAACGTTGCCATCAGGAGGTAAAATACAAATGCCTGGAAGTGGGGTTGCGGGGCAATGAAGTAGAAGAAGCTATCGCCGCTCTTATTGCAGATAATTTCCTGAATGAGGAACGGTTTGCCAAAGCCTTTGCCGGCGGCAAGTTTCGCGTGAAGCAGTGGGGACGGAAAAAGATCATTGCTGAACTGAAGCAAAAGCAGGTATCTGCCTATTGCATCAAAAAAGGGATGGAGGAGATTGATGATGATGACTATGAAGCAGCACTGATCAAGGTAGCCGGGAAGAAGTATCAATCACTCAAAGGGGAAACTCCGATGAAGCGCAGATACAAAACGGTGCAGTATCTCCTGCAAAGAGGATTTGAAACGGAGTTGATTAACGGAGTGCTTGAACAAATCGTGCATAACGAGGCGTGAGGACAATATAATTTGAAAAGTTTCTAATGCATCAGACAGTAACTTTGTGACCATAATAACGAATAATGTCAGATCTGAAAGTAACACTGGTACAATCCCAGTTACATTGGGAAGATATAGCGGCTAACCTCCGGATGTTTGATGAAAAAATTGATAGCATCAGGGAGCGGACAGAAGTGGTTTTTTTACCTGAGATGTTCAGCACCGGCTTCAGTATGCAGCCGGAACGCCTTGCTGAAACCATGGATGGCAGCGCCGTTCAATGGATGAAGCGAAAAGCTGCGGAGAAAAAGATCATCATTACCGGTAGCCTGATTATTGAAGAGAACGGACATTATTTGAACCGCCTGATCTGGATGCTGCCCAATGGCACCTATGGTACCTATGATAAGCGCCACCTGTTTGGTTATGCCGGAGAACAGGATCACTACGAGCCAGGCAACAAGCGCCTGATTGCGCAGGTAAAGGGCTGGAAAATAAACCTGAATATTTGTTACGATATGCGTTTCCCGGTATGGGCGCGCAATACCATACAGGCCGACACCCAGGCGCCTGCATATGACCTGCTGGTGTATGTAGCCAACTGGCCGGAAAGGCGTAAAACCGCCTGGAATACGCTGTTGCAGGCCCGCGCCATCGAGAACCAGTCGTTTGCCATCGGTATTAACCGTGTGGGTAATGATGGGAATAACATCTACCACAGCGGCGAAACCAGCCTCATAGATCCTATGGGCGAAATCATCTACCGTAAATCTCACGAGGAAGATATTTTTACGTATACCCTTCAACGTGAGCAACTGGATGAAGTAAGAAAAAACATTCCTTTTCTGAAGGATGCCGATACTTTCACTTTCCTTGATAAGGAATCGCTTTAAATAATACGTATGTTATTGCAGGGAGTCCATCACATCGCAGTTATCTGCGCTGATTATCCGCGTAGCAAGATCTTTTATATAGATGTGCTGGGCCTGCGGATCATACGGGAAGTATACCGGGAGGCACGTGATTCATGGAAGCTGGATCTGGCGCTGGGCGACCAGTACGTGATAGAATTATTTTCTTTTCCGAACCCGCCGGCACGTCCAAGTCACCCGGAAGCCTGCGGACTGCGGCACCTGGCTTTTGCCGTGCAGGATATTGAAAGCGCCATTGGAACACTGCGTGATAAAGGCGTTGTCACGGAACCTATCCGGGTAGATCCGCATACCGGTCAGCGGTTTACTTTTTTTGCTGATCCTGACGGCCTGCCTTTGGAGTTATACGAAATTCACCCGTAAAAAATATGACTGTTATGCCCACCACATACATAAATGCCAGGATTTTTACCGGAGATGAAATGCTGGAAGATCATGCCGTTGTTACTGCTGCCGGTAAAATTACAGGTGTAATACCCACCACGGAAGTATCACAGCATGATGAGATTATTGACCTGCATGGGTCGTTGCTGGCCCCCGCCCTGATTGATCTGCAGATTTATGGCGGTAATGGCGCCGTATTTTCTTTATATCCTGATGTGTCATCACTTGCTGCTACGGTAGCTTACAGCCGTGTGGGCGGCGCTGCCTGGATTATGCCTACTGTGGCCACTATTTCCCCGGAAATTATGTTGCGGGCTATGCAGGCTGTGAGAGCGTACTGGGAACAGGGAGGAGAAGGCGTGCTGGGCTTACATCTGGAAGGACCGTTTATTAATCCGGCCAAGAAAGGAGCGCATCTGCCGCAATATATCCGTACACCGGCGCAGGAAGATATTGACTGGATACTGGAGAACGGGAGAGATGTGGTGAAGATCATCACCCTGGCGCCTGAATGCTGTGACCCCACGCTGGTAAAGCAATTGCAGGATGCCGGCATCGTGGTATTTGCTGGGCATAGCAATGCTTCTTACGGGCAGGCATATACGTCGTTTGAGAAAGGTATTCATCATGCCACCCATCTTTTTAATGCCATGTCTCCCCTGGAAAGCAGGGCTCCCGGCCTGGTAGGTGCTATTTACGACCATCCGGCGGTAAATGCCAGCGTAGTAGCAGACGGGGTGCATGTAGATTTCGCTTCGATCCGCATCTCCAAAAAAATTATGAAAGAGCGGCTGTTCCTTATTACAGATGCGGTAGAAGAAAATAAGGAAGGTAACTATATCTATATCCGGGAGAAAGACCGCTACGTAAGCGGTACCGGCGTGCTGTCGGGCTCCTGCCTGACGATGATGCAGGCGGTACGTAATTGTGTGGAAGAGGTAGACATTCCGCTGGAAGAGGCATTGCGCATGGGATCTTTGTATCCTGCCCGTGCTGTTGGCCGTGAAAAGCAGCTTGGGCGCATCGCTCCGGGTTATGATGCTGCCTTGCTGGCCATCCGTCCAAACAGGGAACTAGCAGTTTACTCTTAATAGCTTTATCTTCGTAGCATCAATAATACCGTATATCCGCATGGGTGCCATCATTCGTTTTTTTACCAGACGTCAGTATAAAAATCTTTTCCTGTTGACATGGCTGGTGCTGGGTTTACTCCAGGCCTGTTATTCCGAGTTGTGGGATGATGAAGCCTACTACTGGGTATATTCCCGTCATATGGACTGGGGCTATTTCGATCATCCGCCGATGATTGCGCTGCTGATCAAAATAGGTTACAGCATTTTTCATAATGAGCTGGGTGTGCGGTTGCTGGTAGTGATGGCCAATACGGTGACGCTGTGGATCACGGCGAAGCTCATTGCATCAAAGGATAACAAACTTTTTTATATCATCATAGGCTCCCTGGGAGCTATGCAGATTGGCGGTATGCTGGCTGTTCCTGATGTACCGCTCATCTTTTTTGCGGCACTTTATTTCTGGGCCTACCGTACTTTCCTGGCGAAGCAAAGCTGGAAGAATACGCTGTTACTGGGTATCGCTATGGCACTCATGTTCTATAGCAAATACCACGGGATATTGCTGGTATTCTTTACGGTGTTGTCCAACATGAACCTGCTGCGCGTATTTAAATTTTATGTAGCCTGTATCATCACTACAGTACTCTTCTTTCCGCATATTTACTGGCAGATTGCGCATGGATTTCCATCGCTGCAATATCACCTGGTAGAGCGCAATGCATCTTCCTATGATATTACTTATACGCTGGATTATTTAGGAGGACAATTACTGCTGTTTGGTCCGCTGATGGGCTGGCTCATCCTGTATTATGCTTTCCGTTGTCCTATTCAGAATACTTTTGAACGTGCCCTTAAATTCAGTCTGGTAGGGGTATTGGTGTTTTTCCTGATCAGTACTTTCAAGGGCAGGGTAGAGGCCAACTGGACAGTGATGGTATTTACGCCGGTAGTCATCCTGGCGCATCAGACGCTGGTACGCAAATCCTGGTCGAGGAAGTGGCTCCTGTACACCTTACCTGTGACGTTATTGCTGGTGTTGGTGGTACGGGTGTATATGGTGTGGGACTTTATGCCCGGTGTGGAAATAAGACCTGAAATACACCATAACAAAGAATGGACATCACAGGTGGCTGCCCGTGCTGCCGGCAGGCCGGTGGTATTTATAAACAGCTATCAATTGCCTTCCAAATACATGTTTTATACGGGGCAGTTGTCATACAGTCTTAACAGCCGGTATTCCCGCCGCAGCCAGTATAATTACTGGGATACGGAAACGGAATTGTGGGGTAAACCGGCCATGGTGGTATTTGAGCCGGGTGCAGGGCTACCTATTACCGATAGCCTGAAAACAATACATGGCACCTGGGATTATAATATGCAGGCGGCTTATTATTCCTATTCGCTCATACAGCTGAAACCAGCGTTAAAGATAATTACAGCACGGCCCAGAGAGCAGGTAAATGTGATCCTGCAACCGCATAACGGCTATCACCGGCCTATTCCGCTGGATCGTACCAACGAGGCGGTGCTGGGGTATGGCTTTACCACCACGGATGAATCATTGCCACCGGTAAAAACTTCCATGTCACTGGAAAAAGCCGTGTTGCGCAGGCTGATAAACCTGCCGGTAGTGATGCCGGATAAACCCGGCGAATACCAGCTGAAATTTTGTGTTTTTGCGGGAGATATGCCTCCTACACATAATAGTGTAGCGATTAAAGTCGTCGTCAAGCCATAGACCAGGATTACCCGGATACAAAAAGATTAACCTGATGGGTGTTATGTTGGAAAATAATTCGGGAAGAATTATAACATAACACCCATCAGGTTAATCTTTTTGTATCCGGGTAATCCTGGTCTAATCCTGGTCTATTCCTGGTTAAAGGCGTTCCATCCCTGTGCTACCAGTTTGAACTTATTGCCACCTTTGGTGAGGATGTGGGCGCCTTCGCTGATGTCGGCCATGTAGCCGATAACGCTTATTTGTTCGTTGAGTACGATTTTATCGTGATCCTGTTGTTTCATAGTGAAGAGCAGTTCGTAGTCTTCTCCGCCGCTGAGTGCGCAGGCAGTGGGGTCCAGGCCAAATTTGAGGGCTATTTCCTTACTTTCCTGTGCAATCGGGATCTTTTCTTCATATAGTACTACGCCCAGGTTGCTTTGTTTGGCAATATGGAGGATTTCGGAGCTGAGTCCGTCACTTACATCCATCATGGAGGTAGGCATAATATCCTGTTCCTGTAGGAACTCAATAATATCTTTACGGGCTTCCGGTTTCAGCTGGCGGCCGATGATGTAAGTCTGCTCTTCGAGATCAGGTCTTACACCGGGACTTTCCAGGTATATTTTTTTCTCTCTTTCCAGGAGGGTGAGGCCGAGGTAAGCGGCGCCCAGGTCGCCGGAAACGCAGAGCAGATCGCCCTTTTGGGCGGTAGACCTTTTTACGAATTGATCTGGGGTTACTTCGCCGATGGCCGTAACGCTGATCACAAACCCTTTTTGTGAGCTGCTGGTGTCGCCGCCAATGAGGTCTACGCCGTATTTTTCACAGGCAGCATATACGCCTTCATAGAATTCGTTCAGTCCTTCTACAGACATGCGGTTGGAGAAGGCGATGCTCATGGTGATGTGTGTAGGCGTGGCATTCATGGCGTAGATGTCCGACAGGTTTACCACCACGGATTTATAGCCCAGGTGTTTGAGCGGGGTGTACATCAGGTCAAAGTGAATGCCTTCCATCAGCATATCGGTGCTGATGACGGTTTGTTTGCCGAAATGGTCTATAACGGCAGCATCATCTCCCACACCTAATACGGTGCCGGCGTTTTGTATTTCTATATTCCGGGTGAGATATTCGATTAATCCGAATTCTCCCAGGTCGCTTATTTCAGTTCTTTCCTGATCCATCTTTTCAAATACTTATTTACCGTTGTTAATAAGATCCTGTAACGCACTATGAATATGACCGTTGGTGGCCAGTATTTCTTTTTGGTAAGGGGAATACCGGTTGCCGGAAAAGTCGGAGACTTTACCACCGGCTTCTTCCACTATGAGGAATCCGGCTGCGGAATCCCATGCCTGGAGTTCGTGTTCCCAGAAGCCATCGAACCGGCCGCAGGCAACCCAGCAAAGGTCTATGGCTGCAGAGCCGAGGCGGCGTACGGGAATGCCTTCCCTGATAATATGGTCCAGTACCTGCATGGGGTCTCTGGGGCCCTGGTTCCATTTGTAAGGGAAACCAGTTACCAGGCAGGAGGTAGCCAGGTTTGACTTTACCGATACATGGATCGGCTTATCATTCAGGGTAGCGCCCTTTCCTTTTTCTGCCAGGAACAATTCGTTCATAAACGGATTGTAAACAGCGCCCAGTATCATCTCTCCATCTTTCTCCACACCAATGGATACACAACAGATAGGGATGCCGTTGGCAAAGTTGACGGTGCCATCAATGGGATCAATGATCCATTTTACATTGGAGGCTGTTTTCATCTCGCCCACTTCTTCACTCAGTATAAAGTGATCGGGATAAGCAGCCCTGATAACGTCTATGATAACGGCTTCAGATTTTTTATCTGCTTCCGTCACCAGGTCGTTAATGGTACTTTTACTGCTCACTTCAAAGGAGCCGTTGAAATATTGTTGCAGTATTTTTCCGCTGGCTTCAGTAGCTTTGAGTAAAGTTGTTTTTAACATGCCGCAAAGGTAATTACGAATTACGAATTGCGGATTGCGAATTTCGGGTGCTGCATTATATAATATATACATATATTATTCCCTTGCCGGCAACCGGGCGTTCGTAATTCGTGATTATATTCAATATTCCACTTATTTTTGTATTTCAATTAAAGAGAGGGAAAGTTAATGGCCATCATAGGTAATCTGATTTCCAGGTCACTACGTATCAGGAAGCAATTCACGTTTAAGTTAGGAACACCTCGCCAATATCAGTTGCAGGTGCTGCGTCGTTTGCTGGAAAAGGCCAAGGATACTGAGTTTGGCCGTCACTACAATTTTCAGGAGCTGTTGGATAGTCCCAACTTTTTGGGACAGTACCGCGAAAAGGTACCTGTACACAACTATACTAAAATGCATGGGGAATGGTGGTACCGCTGCCAGGAAGGGGAGCCAAACGTGAGCTGGCCGGAGAAGATCAAGTATTTTGCCCTGAGTTCCGGCACGTCAGAATCTGCCAGTAAACATATTCCTGTTACCAAGGCAATGCTTAGAAATGTGAAGAAGGTAGGTGTGAAGCAGCTGTACTCCATGGTTAACTTCAATATCCCCTCGAAATCCTTTACCAAAGGGATTCTTATGCTGGGGGGAACCACTTCCTTATTTGAGAAAGGCGACTATTACGAAGGTGATATGAGCGGCATCCAGGCCAAAAATATCCCCAGATGGTTTCGCCGTTTTTATAAACCGGGTGGTAGTATCTCCCGCAAACCCAATTGGGAACAGCGTATCAAGCTGATTGTACGCAAAGCCCGTGAATGGGATGTGGGTACTATTTGTGGCGTACCTGCCTGGGTACAGATTGTATTGGAAGAGATCATTAAATACCACGGGGTAAAAAACATTCACGAAATATGGCCTAACCTGGCTGTATATATTCATGGAGGCGTGTCCTTTGAGCCTTACCGCGACAGCTTTCAGAAGCTGCTCGGGAAGCCGATTAACTTCATTGAAACCTACATGGCTTCCGAAGGTTCGTTTGGTTTCCAGGCACGTCCGGGAACAAGAGGGATCAAGCTGGTGCTGAATGCAGGGATCTTCTATGAATTTATTCCTTTTAATGAAGACAATTTTGATGCAGAGGGAGAAGTAAAACCGAATCCCAAATCTTACATGATCAACGAGGTGGTGGAAGATGTGGAATATGCTGTGATGCTGTCTACCTGTGCAGGCGCCTGGCGTTACCTGATTGGTGATGTGGTGAAGTTTACTTCCGTAAAGGAACATGAAATTGTGATTGTAGGTCGTACCAAACAGTTCCTCAGCCTCGCCGGGGAACATATGAGCATTGACAACATGAACAAAGCGATTGACAATGTGCAGAAGAAGCTGGGCATTACCATCCGGGAGTTTACGGTAGCCGGTTTCTCTTATGCCAACCTGTTTGCCCATCGCTGGTACATTGGTACAGATGATGCAAATGTGGATACAGCAAAGGTGCGTGAAATCATAGACCAGACGCTGGCAGAAGTGAATGATGACTATGCAGTGGAAAGAACTTCTGCATTAAAAGAAGTTTTTGTAGAGATATTACCGAATGAGGTATTCATTGATTATCTGCGTTGTAAGGGCAAAGAAGGCGCTATGAACAAATTTCCGCGGGTGATGAAAGGGGAGAAGTTAAAGGACTGGGAAAAATTTCTGGCAGGAAAAACCGTTAAGAACTAGACACGAACCTGTGACACGGAAATAATAAGCATGATAGCAGCAATTGTAGCGGGATTAGGACTGGGATTAGTTCTGTCGTTATCGGTAGGCCCGGTAATATTCGCCATTATAAAATACAGCATCAATAACGGCTTTAAGGCAGGCATTAGTTTCGCGCTGGGTGTGTCTTTGAGCGATATCATGTTTGTAACCATCGGTAATCTGTCCACCGCTTTTATAAGTGGTTTGGAGGGATATAACCGTACTATCGGCATTGTTGGCGGCATATTATTGATAGGCATGGGGTTGTACGGGCTTTTATTCAAAAAAGTAAAGATCAGTACAGGAGAAGAGAAGCCGGAGATGTTTGGTACACACGATTATCTCAAAATATGGCTGGCAGGCTTTTTAATGAACACGCTGAATCCCGGGGTGGTTATTTTCTGGCTGCCGGTATGTATTGGCTATAGTGCTACCTCTCTTAGTCACCGGGTGGTGATGTATGGGGTTTGTTTGAGTATGGTTTTATCCACCGATATTCTAAAAGTATTTGTATCAGACAAGATCCGGCATAAACTGACGCTCACTAATGTGGAATGGCTGAACCGTATTGCCGGTGTGAGCATGATCATATTCGGGGTGGTGCTGTTGTATAAGGTACTGTTTGATGTAACATTAGCTCATTAATATAAAAAGGAAAGTCCTGGCCGAAACCAGGACTTTCCTTTTTATATTAATGAGCTTTCTTCTTATTTGATAGTCCACGTTTCACTTCCTGCAAACAATTTATCCAGGTCGCCGGGGCCTTTTCTGTCAAGGGCGTCTGCCAACTGTGCGGACATCACCTCTTCGTAAGTATGGCGGTGAGCCTGGTAGAATACACCGAAAGGACGTGGTAAATGGCCTTCTATGCGGGAATCGTCGAACATGCGGGTCAGCAGCTGTGCTTTGTAGAAATCATTTTCATCATGAATCCACAGGTCGCTGGCGCTGTATTCGCCACCAAGTTCTACTACCACTGGTTTCAGTCCATCGAGACGGATACCTTTATTTTTCTGGGCGCCGAAGATCAGGGGTTGTCCTTGCTCTACAAACACGGTTTCATCTCCTTTGCTTGATTTTTCTGTAAATATTTCAAAAGCGCCATCATTGAAGATGTTACAATTCTGGTATATTTCCAGGAAAGAGGCGCCTTTATGTGCATGGCTGCGTTTCAGCATTTCCTGCAGGTGTTTGGGGTCGCGGTCCATACTACGGGCAATGAAGGTGGCGTCTGCACCCAGGGCCAGGGCCATCGGGTTAAACGGATGATCAATACTGCCGAATGGGGTAGATTTGGTCACCTTGTTCTGCTCTGAAGTTGGAGAGTACTGACCTTTGGTTAAACCGTAGATCTGGTTGTTGAACAACATGATGTTCACATCAAAGTTACGGCGGAGCAGGTGAATGGTATGGTTACCACCAATCGACAATCCATCTCCATCTCCGGTTACAATCCATACACTGAGTTCCGGCCGCGTTGCTTTAAGGCCCGAAGCAATAGCCGTAGCACGGCCGTGGATAGAGTGCATGCCATAAGTGTTCATATAATACGGGAACCGCGATGAACAGCCGATACCGGAAACGATCACAATATTTTCGCGGGGAACACCCAGCGTAGGCATAATGGTTTGTACCTGTTTAAGTATAGAGTAGTCGCCGCATCCAGGGCACCAGCGTACTTCCTGGTCCGTTGAAAAGTCTTTTGCTGTTAAGGGCTGCGGAGCTATAGTTGCTGTTGACATTTGTATAAGTTAAAATATAATATGTAGTCTGTAAAGTTACGATAGATACCTGTAATTCGGGCCATCATTTATCCTTTTCACCCGGTAAAGCTATGAAAGGATACACAAATATATATTAATCTACTGGGTAAGTAGACTATTTGCCTATAACGTATATTTATGGGTCATAACTTTTAGTAATGACCTATAGATTTAGTGGACTATTCGTATATTGTTTAGATATACCCACTTCAACCAATATCTGCATCTCTTATGACAACAACTTACTTTCCTTTTTTGCCAGCACTATTACTATGCACCACTATAGCCGCTCACGCACAGGACAAAAAACTACTGGGATATACAGACAGTGCAGCCACCCAACACCTGCAACTGGAAGCCCGTTTCGACAAGAAACTGAGCAGCCGGCATATCGGGGAAACCATTAAAAGCCTCTCCGCCCAACCCCATCATATTAGCTCCGCCCGCGGAAAAGCCGTAGCAGAAGACATCTTACAACGCTTTAAGAGTTATGGGTGGGAGGCAGAAATCGTGACCTACCAGGTGCTGTTTCCTATACCCAAAGAAAGGGTGCTGGAACTCACCAGCCCCACTACTTACAAGGCTGTACTGAAAGAACCCGCTCTGAAAGAAGATGCTACTTCCGGGCAGGATGGGCAGTTGCCTACCTACAACTGCTTCAGTGCAGACGGTGATATAAACGGAGAACTGGTATTTGTAAACTATGGCCTCCCGGAAGATTATAAGTACCTGGAACGTGCAGGTGTAAGCGTGAAAGGTAAAATTGTTATCGCTAAATACGGCCGCTCCTGGCGCGGTACAAAACCCAAAGTGGCACAGGAACACGGTGCAATAGGCTGTATCATCTACTCTGATCCCTGGGATGACGGCTATTTCAGCGGCGACGTATATCCTGAAGGTTCTTTTAAAAATGAATATGGTGTACAACGCGGGTCTGTTATGGATATGGTGATCTATCCCGGCGATCCGCTGACCCCCAATATTGGCGCTACCGCCTCCGCGCAGCGGCTGGACAGGGCTACAGCGCCCAACCTGCTCAAAATTCCGGTATTGCCTATCAGCTACCACGATGCGGAGCCACTGCTCCGCGCACTGGATGGCCCCGTAGCACCGGGAGATTGGCACGGTGGCCTGCCGTTTACCTATCACATCGGACCGGGTAAGGCAAAAGTTCACCTGAAACTGGCCTTCGACTGGCAGATCCGTCCCTGTTATGATGTGATTGCGAAATTAAAAGGCAGTGAGCAGCCCGACCAGTGGGTGATCCGTGGTAATCACCACGATGCCTGGGTGAATGGCGCGGCAGATCCTGTAAGCGGCCTCGCCTCCCTGCTGGAAGAAGCCAAGGCAATCGGTGAGCTGGCAAAAGAAGGCTATCGCCCCCGTCGTACGCTGGTATATTGTGCGTGGGATGGGGAAGAACCCGGCTTGCTGGGCTCTACCGAATGGGTGGAAGACCATGCCGCTGAATTACAGGAAAAAGCGGTGGTATACATCAACTCAGATAATAATGGCCGCGGATTTCTCAACGCCAGCGGTTCACATGCCCTGGAAACGCTGGTGAATGAAGTAGGGCGCGATATCACCGATCCGCAAACACAGGTGAGTATCCTTGCCCGCAAACAGGCTGCCGATATATTGAAAGCAACAACGCCTAAACTAAAAAAGGAAAAGCTGGATAAACAAGGTATCGCCATTAATGCCATGGGCTCAGGTTCTGACTATTCTTCCTTCCTGCAACACCTGGGCGTGCCTTCCCTCGATTATAGTTTTGGGGGAGAAGATGCCGGCGGAGAATATCATTCCATCTATGATTCCTACGATAACTATATCCGCTTTAAAGATCCGGGATTTAACTACGGGGTGGCGTTATCGCAAACAGCAGGACATACAGTATTGCGTATAGCCGACGCCGTTACCCTGCCATTTGATTTCCGTAAACTATATGAAACCGTAAACGGATATGTGAATGAACTGATTACATTAACAACGGACCTGCGCGAAGCCACTACCATCGAAAATCAACTGATCCGGGAAAACAAATACGGACTGGCTGCGGATACCGCCAAACATCTGCTGCCACCGGTACCGGAAACCGCAGTTCCCTACCTCGATTTTTCTCCTTTGCAAAATGCTATGATCGCATTGGATACTGTTACCCGGTCTATCTCTCCCGAAAAAATAACCGGTAATAAACAATCCTTAAACAAAATACTTTACCAGGCAGAACAACAGCTCCTGAACGACAAAGGATTGCCTGCCCGCGCCTGGTACAAACATACTTTGTATGCGCCTGGCTTTTATACCGGCTACGGCGTAAAAACCATCCCCGGTGTAAGAGAAGCCATTGAACAACGCAGATGGACCGAAGCACAGGAGCAGATCAGCATCGCCGCCGCAGCTATTAACAGGCTGGCAAGCCACTTACATCCCTAAATTCTTCAGATAATCCTTTAAGCCCAGTACAATCTTGCTTATAAGTTGTTGCTGGAAAGCGGGATTTAGTATTTTTTCTTCATCGCCGGGATTGCTGAGAAAGAGTGTTTCTATCAGTGCATCAGGAAATTCAGTAGGGTTATTGAGGATGAAATTGAAGTCGCTGTTATTGCCGAAGTCGCGCAGTCCTGTTTCCAGTAAACGTTGATGTATGGCTGCATTCAATGGTTCGCAGAAAGGATGTTTATAGTAAGTGGCCGTACCATATGCATCTACGGGATTGCCGGATGAATTTAAGTGGATGCTTAACAGCAGGTCCGGATTGGCGCGCCGGAAAAGCGACAGGCGGTCTTCGTTTGGCACAAACCGTTCGGTGGTGCGGGAGATGATCACTTTGGCGCCTTCTCTTTCCAGGGCGGCTTTGAGGAGCAGGGAAAGTGTGAGCGTGAGCTGCTTTTCATAAACGCCTGTAAGTCCTACCGCACCAGGGTTGCCGCCACCATGACCGGGGTCAATACCGATAACGAGATTAGCCAGCGATAATTTCTCCGGTACACGTTTAACCTTTACCGTTATACGGTTATTTTCATAATACACCTGGTAACCCCAGGGCGCATGTTTAAGGGAGATGACCATCCGGAATATATCATGCGCGGGCTGTTGAAACGCTATGCCGGTGATTTCCCTGGTGCCTTGCAGCAGGGCGTTTACACCTTGTTCCATGTAGGCGCCGTGTACGTCTACAATGATTTTCCCGGGAGTAACAACCTGTGTAGAGGTGTAGGGTAGTTTATCGGACAATGCAACGGATACATAATCTGCTTTATCATCACCCCACACTTTTGCATCGTCTACAATGCTTACGGGTAAAGCTTCCTGTGGTATTTCCGTATCTACCAGCGGTTCGGGGATGAAGGCCGTTTGTTTGGATGACAGGCGTACTTTATAATAATCGCCTTGTTTGCCGGTGATGTGCAGCAGTACATCTCTATCAAGATAGCCTATTTTATTGGGGCCCAGGCGGTCGCCATCAGGGCTGGAGGTGAGGTAGGTCATGTTGTCGATGGTGCGCCCGGTAAGAGGTACCTCGTTGCGCATTACGCTGTAGCGGTAGGTGCTGCCAAGGATGGCTGTTTCGCCGCCCTGCCCGCGCAGTATTACCTGCAGCTTGCCATTCAGCATGGAGTCGCGGGGTTGAATAATATAGCTGCCGCTGTAGTAGCCGGCGATGCCGTTGGTTTGTGAAGCCGGCATTTCTTTCAGCGGAGTATTATTGAACCAGCTGGCCTGTCCACCGGGATAGCCTTTCATTTTAATATGGAGGGTGTCGCCGGGCATGAGTTGTAAATTGCCCCTGGGAGAAATCTCTATAAAATCTATCCGGAAAGCAGTAGTAACCCTGGGTGCCGGTGGTGGTGCATAGTAATAAACCAGTGTTTTCGTATATGTTTGGCCGTTAGGACTTTCTGCGGTAACCACAAACGTACTTTTGCCGGGCGTCAGTTCCTGCTTTACGGCAAAGGTACCGGTACTGTATACGTAAGCCGTATCGTTATTGATCGTTATTTTGCATCCTGCGCAGGTACGGCCGGCGATGAACTGCCGCGCAGTAGAAACATTGCTTACCTCCCGTGATGGCTGGCTAAGGCGTATAGAAGCCTGACCACTGGCCCAAAGGGGAATAACTATTACCGTAAAAATCTGGAGTAAAAACTTTGCTGATCGATTCATATCCCGTCAAAATCATGTAAAGATAAGAGGGAAACAGGAGACTATATGGAGTTGATTTTTAGAAACATATGATGAGTGGAGATCAAAGCTGATAAAATGAATCATTTCGATCTCCGCTCATCATATGAATGATTACAGGGCGTATTTATTATCTGCTATCAGTTTATCCGCTATTCTTCTGCGGGCATCTTTAGCATTGAACGGATCTGCTTTGGTAAAGCGTTTCAGGCCGAGGAGCATCATACGTTGTTCATCACCTTCTGCAAATGCGTTGATCGCATCTTTACCTGATTTGTTGATACGGTCTGCTGCATCATAGAGGTAGGTGCGTACAATATCTGCCTGCAGGGATGCTGCGGCTTCGCCTTTATGCTGGGTCATCTTGATAAGCCGGAGGAGGGCACTTTCTGCTACAAAAGTTTCGATGGCCATATCGGCGATGTCCATTAAGATCTCCTGTTCATTTTCAAGCTTCGTCATGAGTTTCTGTGCGGCGGCACCTGCTGCCATCAGGATCGCTTTTTTGAAGTTCACGATCATTTTCTTTTCCTTGCTGAAAGCACTTTCATCATCGTTGCCGAAATCGGGGATACTCATCAGTTCCTTCATCACGTTCATGGCAGGATTCATGAGGTCCAGTTTCCCTTTCATGGCGCGTTTCAGGGTCATGTCGAGGGTGAGCAGGCGGTTAATTTCGTTGGTGCCTTCGAAGATGCGGTTGATACGGGAATCGCGGTAGGCTTTTGAAATAACGTATTCATCACTGAAGCCGTTGCCACCGTGTATCTGCACACCTTCATCCACTACAAAGTCGAGCACTTCGGAGCCGTTTACTTTCAGGATGGCGCATTCCACGGCATATTCTTCTGCGGCGCCCAGTAAGGCTTCGTTGAAGGGTTTGCCGGCGGCCAGTAATTCTTTTTCCTTGTCATCTATCAGCTGGGCGGTGCGGAACAGCGCAGATTCGGATGTCCAGGTGCGGATAACCATTTCCGCCAGTTTATGTTTGATAGCGCCGAAATTGGCGATGGGTTGTTTGAATTGTACGCGTGTATTGGCGTATTGCACGGAAGTAGCAATACACTTCTTGGCCGCGCCGAGTGCGGCCGCACAGAGTTTCAGGCGGCCTATGTTCAGGATGTTAAAAGCAATGAGGTGACCTTTGCCGATCACGCCCAGCACATTTTCTACGGGCACTTTGGCGTCCTGGAAATAAATCTGCCGGGTAGAAGATCCTTTGATCCCCATTTTATGTTCTTCTTCACCCAGTGTAAATCCGGGGGTATCTTTATCTACAATAAAAGCTGTGAATTTGTCGCCGTCTATTTTAGCAAAAACGGTGAACACATCCGCAAAGCCTGAGTTGGTGATCCAGCATTTCTGCCCGTTGAGCAGGTAATATTTACCGTCTTCCGTTAGTTTGGCGGATGTTCTGGCTCCCAGTGCATCAGAGCCGGATTCGGGTTCTGTCAGCGCATAGGCGCCTTTCATTTCGCCCGTAGCCAGTTTGGGAATATATTTCTGTTTCTGTTCTTCCGTACCGAAGTAGAGGATAGGGAGTGAACCGATACCTGTATGTGCAGCCATGGCTACGGAAAAGGAGTGACCTGCGCCCAATCCTTCGTTGATGATAGTAGCGGTTACAAAATCTTTACCCAAACCACCATATTCTTCCGGGAAGGCTGCGCCCAGCAATCCCTGTTCACCTGCTTTCTCCAGGAGCGATGGCATCAGCCCTTCCTCCAGTTTGTCAATCCGGTCAATCAGTGGTGTTACCTCTTTACTGATGAACTGATCTGCCATTTCTTTGATCATCAGCTGCTCTTCCGAAAAGTCTTCCGGCGTAAACACTTCTTCAGGAGCACTTTCCTTTACCAGGAATTCCGCGCCTTTCAGCGCAGTCTTATTTTCAACTGTTGCGTCCATGTTATCTGAATTTTTGGTAGTGCTGTAATTTACCGAAATTAAACCAGTTTAATCCTGGTCCGATTCGTAATTAATTTTCAGTATCATTGCCCCCTTTATGAGCAACTTTTTTCTGCCATATTTGAAAAGCCATTTTCACGGTACCTGTAATGGTTCGGGGGAGCAACTCCTGATCTGTTTACACGGTTTTGGTGAAAGTGCTGCTCATTTCAGCCCACTCACGGAAGGTTTGGGCGATCAGTTCACCATCATCGCACTGGATATGCCTTTGCATGGGAAGACGGACTGGCAGGAAAACCGTGTTTTTGAAAAGGACGACCTGGTAGCGGTGGTAATGCGGGTGCTGCATCGCTATGAAAAAGAGCGGTTTTCCCTGTTAGGATACAGCATGGGTGGGCGTTTGGCCCTATGCCTGGTAGAGAAAATGCCTACCCGGATAGATCATCTTATCATGTTGGCTGCGGATGGTCTGAAAAACAATCCCTGGCATATGTTTGTTACCCAAACAGGTATAGGCAATAAATTATTTAAATACAATACGTTTCATCCACAGCTGTTTTTTACCTTGCTGCATTTGTGGCGCAGGCTTGGTTTACTAAATCAGAGCATTTACAAATTTGCATTGCACAGGATGGATCAACCGGAGAAACGGGAGCTTGTTTATAACGTATGGACGATCATGCGTAAAATGATGCCGGATAAAAAAAGATGTAAGCAATTATTATCCGGTTATCACGTTTTAACACTCCTGGTTTTCGGGAAATACGACCGGGTGATTCCACCTATACTGGGAACCCGTTTTGCGGATGGTTCATTTCCGTGCAAAATGATCGTACTTGAAAAGGGGCATCAGTTGATCTCCACAGAGCTGGGCTTCATTATCAAAAAAAATCTTTAAACCCAGATGCATTTTTTCTTAATTATACTTATCGGACTGGCATTAGGCTACGGCGTGTTGATGTTATGGTACAGTCTTGGCTGGAAGCGGCTGCAAAAATTCACCGTTACGCCGCAACAGCTGGGTAGCACACGTGTAACCGTGATCATACCGGCGAGAAATGAGGCCGATAACCTGCCGGCTCTGCTGGCGGCCTTACAACAGCAAACTTATTCCACAGCGTTGCTGGAAGTGATTATAATAGATGATTTCTCAACAGATGATACGGCAGGTGTGATCAGTCGATTCCCGGCAGCAAATATTCATCTGTTGCAATTGAAAGACCACCTCAATGTAGAGGAGCGACTTAATTCCTACAAAAAGAAGGCGATTGAAATAGCGATCTCCCAGGCGCAGGGAGACCTGATCGTTACTACAGATGCGGACTGTGTAATGGGGCCGCGCTGGATAGAAACGATTGTACAGTTCTATGAAGTGAACCGTCCTAAATTCATAGCGGCGCCGGTAAGTTTTTATAAAGAACAGAATTTTTTCAAGAAGCTGCAATCGCTGGACTTCATGACCATGCAGGGGATCACGGGGGCTGCAGCCCAGTTACGTGCAGGTACTATGTGCAATGGTGCTAACCTGGCTTATGAGAAGGAAGCGTTTTATGATGTGGGTGGCTTCACCGGTATTGATAATATTGCCTCCGGCGATGATATGCTACTGATGTATAAAATATACAGTGCTTATCCTGATGGCGTGATGTACCTGAAAAACGAAGATGTGATTGTGCGTACATTACCGGTAGACACGCTGAAAGACTTCATGAATCAGCGGATCCGCTGGTCGTCGAAGGCAGATAAATATGAGGATAAAAGAATTACCTGGGTGTTGTTGCTGGTATACCTGTTTAATGCCTGCTTGCTGGCGATGGGTATCATTGCTTTGGTGGCGCCCATCTGGTGGCCGTGGTTCCTGATCATGATGTTGTTGAAAATAACGATGGAGTTGTATTTCCTGTTGCCCGTGGCGCGGTTCTTTCATAAAACAGAAATGCTGGCGTGGTTTATTCCCGGGCAGTTATTTCATATTCCTTATATTGTAATTGCTGGCTGGCTGGGCAAGTTTGGCAGTTATCAATGGAAAGGCCGTCAGGTAAACTAAATTATTTTTCAGTTGTCCAATATTCAATCTGCCTGGAAACGGCTGCAACAGAATAAAGGCGCGGTAGCTGGTCTGGTAGTGATTATGCTGGCTGTTGTTGTCAGTATGCTGGCTTACGTGATTGCACCGGATAATACACCCGATGCCAACAGGATGATCCTGGAAGTAGAAGGACAGCATCCCGGTTTCCGGATTCATATGCTGGCTGTTAAAAAAGAACAGCCGGTAGCCAGGGTTTCTTTCTTTCACAAGCTGTTGTACGGACAGGAATCAGATGTAACGTGGGTGCCTGTACGTTCCTGGCAATTCAGGGATAGTGTGCTGGTGGTGCAGCGTTATATAGATGAATCTACCAGCGGCGAAGAAAAATATAACCTGGCCGCAATATGGTATGGAAAGATGCCGCCGGATCATTTGCCGTATAATCAGCTGGCGGCGCAGATCAGCCAAGAGCGTATTTTCTCACAAACATTCTGGTTGGGTACCGATAAATTTGGCCGCGATATTTTAAGCCGACTACTGGTGGGGACCCGTGTGAGCCTTGGTGTAGGCTGTATTGCAGTGATCATTTCATTGAGTATAGGTGTGTTCCTGGGCGCTGTTGCCGGGTATTTCAAAGGCACAACAGATGATGTGGTGATGTGGCTGGTGAATGTGATCTGGTCCATGCCTTCGTTATTGCTGGTGTTTGCCCTTACTTTGGCGATGGGAAAAGGTTTCTGGCAGGTATTCATTGCCGTGGGACTTACCCTGTGGGTAGGTGTGGCGCGGATCATCCGCGGGCAGATTCTGGGCATCCGTGAGCTGGAATATGTAGAAGCAGCCCGTGCGCTGGGATACAGCCATATGCGGATTATTGTTAAACACATCCTGCCCAATATCATGGGACCTGTGATGGTAGTCGCCGCGGGTAATTTTGCTACGGCTATCGTAGTAGAAGCAGGACTTAGTTTCCTGGGAGTGGGGGTGCAGCCTCCGCAACCGTCCTGGGGTCTCATGATCAAAGAGAACTACAATTTTATTATTACCCACAATCCCTTGCTGGCGTTGGCACCGGGGGCGGCTATCATGCTGCTGGTACTGGCGTTTAACCTGTTGGGAAACGGTTTGCGGGATGCCCTGGATGTAAGAAGTAAAATTTGATTGGTATGTAAAAAAAACATAATTTTATCTGTCTCATACCTTTGCACTATGTCATTGAAAAGCCTTTTACCAGTACTCTTAGCCATCACATTTATCGGTTTTTCCGCCTGCAAAAAAAAGAACAAACAGGATGATAAACCCGTACCACCCGTACAGGAAGAAGCCCTGAAGTTTGAATTGCCGGGCATCCTGGTAGGTAAGGCCAATGTGGCACTGGACAGCACTTATACTTTCAAGGTTAAGATCACATCAAAGGTGCCGGAAAAGGGTGTCCATATAACACTCAATGTACAGACAGACCCCGGCGGCATTCCGTTGGAACAGGCAGCTGTTCCGGATACCACCGCGGGAGAATTTAATATTATCCTCCAACACCTGAAGGAGGTGAAAACATATAAAGTAACGGTATCGCTGAGTTCTCTGGGTAATACGGCCAATGTATCCACCCCGCTGGATTTTTTAATCACCAACAAATCAGGAGGATGATAGCCGCTATACCTGCATCATCAAATAACAAATAACCAAATCTCAAAATAGTTTAGGTTTGCAGGCTGGCGTACCAACGAATCATTTATGCAAATTGCTGTTAATGCCGCTTGTCTGAGAAGAGATCTGCCTGCTGATACCGGACAGGTGGCCACTGAAATAATTTTAGCGATGTGCCGGCAACAGCCGGAGCACCGGTTTACATTCTTTTTTGATGGAGAGATACCTGCGCACCTTAGCTTTCCGGCTAATGTGACCACGGTTGTACTGCCGCTGAAAGGCAACCGGGCCTGGCACCTTTACTGGTGGCTGGAATGGCAGTTGCCCCGGGCTATGAAAGCGTACCACGCCGATGTGTACCTGGGACTGGACGGCACATTGCCATTGCGCAGCAAAGTTCCCGGCAGCCTGCTGATCAGGGATTTGTCTTTTCTGAAAGGCGCTGGTTTGCAGTCAGCCCTGCAACAGCAGTATCTCAAAAAAAATATTCTCCGGTACCTGGCGCAGGCGCAGCATATAGCGGTGCTTTCCGATACCGGCAGAAACGACGTGTTGCGGCATGCCCCCGCTGCGGAAGGCAGGATTACCCGGCTGGAAACAGGGGTGAGTGCGTTGTACAAACCACTGGAATGGGAAGAGCGGGAAGCCGCCAAAAAGGAGTTTTCCGGTGGAGTGGAATATTTTTTAATAACGGGCAGTATGCATCCCCGGAACAATATTATGCCGGTATTCAAGGCGTTTTCCGCACTGAAAAAGCGGCAGCGTACCAATCTGAAGTTGGTACTGGCAGGTAGTGCCACACCAGCCGGTGCAGAAATAGCGACGGCCCTGCCGAGTTATAAGTTCAGGGAAGATGTGATATGGCTGGAGAACCTGGATGAGGCTGCATTGGCGCGGCTTACAGGCGCCGCGTATGCACTCGTATATCCGTCGAGGTTTGATGGACTGGCATTGCCCATTTATGCAGCACAGCGTTGCGGTGTACCGGTGATTGCGCTGGAAAGCCTGGCTGCCAGGGAGGCCGGCGGTGATACCGTCCTGTATGCAGACCCCGCCAGTATTGATGACCTGTCAGAGAAAATGAGTTTATTATATAAAGATGAACAGCTGAGATCGAGGCTGCTCGCCAAACAGCCGCCATCGAAACCGGTGGATAGCTGGGAGCAGGCAGCGGCCACATTTAGTCATTTAGTTATTTAGATATTTGGGTATTTGATTTCAGAAAGGAATCCCTGCCGGAATCTAAATACCCAAATATCTAAATAACTAAATGACTAAATGATAGTATTTTTGCGCATTAACAGAAAAATATGAGTAAAGTATCTACCATACAGATCCAGGTGGGCCTGGACGACAACAAAGTACCTGAAACGATAGAGTGGAGTGCCACAGATAACAAGGAAGACAGGATGATCAAGGCGAAAGCCATGATGATTTCTTTCTGGGACAGTGCAGAAAAGGCCGCCCTGCGTATTGACCTGTGGACAAAAGATATGATGGTAGATGAAATGGCGGATTTCTTTTTCCAGACAATGATGACCATGGCGGATACCTATGCAAGGGCTACCCAATACAAAGATCAGGCGGAAGAGATGCGTACTTTTGCGAAGGACTTCTACAAAAAGTTCCAGGAAAAGCAGGAAGCTGAAGGCAAATAATCCATTAAACGTTACCATATGTCATTAGAATTAAATATTAACGCAGAGATCAAAACTGCGATGCTGGGTAAAAAAGAAGCGGAGCTGCGTGCTTTGCGGGCCATCAAAGCGGCTATTCTGCTGGCCAAAACGGCTGAAGGCAGTACGGGTGAGCTCACGGAAGCAGACGAATCAAAGTTGTTACAGAAACTGGCCAAGCAGCGGAAAGACTCCCTGGAGATCTTCCGGCAACAGAACAGGGAAGACCTGGCAGTAAAAGAAGAAGAAGAACTGGCGGTTATCGGGCGTTTCCTTCCCCAACAAATGAATGAAGCCGAATTACGTACAGCCATTACCGGTATTATTGCCGCTACCGGCGCCAGCTCACCCGCTGATATGGGTAAAGTGATGGGCGTTGCTACCAAGCAACTGGCAGGTAAAACGGATGGAAAGGCTATTTCCGCCATGGTAAAGGAACTGCTGAAATAATCCGGAAAAACGCTGTTTTGTCAATAGATATCATTTTTGCCATTATAATGGTGTTTGCCATCTATAAGGGGTTTACACGCGGACTGATAGTGGCTTTGTTTTCGCTGGTGGCAGTCATACTTGGACTGGCGGCGGCGCTCAAACTTTCTACAGTTACCGCTTTGTATGTGCAGGAACATTGGGATATGCATTCCCGTTGGGTTCCCGTTCTGTGTTTTATCTGCCTGTTTATAGGGGTGGTATTGCTGGTAAGGTTAGGAGCCGGCGCCTTGCAGAAACTGGTGGAGCTGGTGATGCTGGGCTGGCTGAATAAACTGGGTGGCATCCTCCTCTATGGCCTGATATTTATAATAATATACAGTGTATTATTATGGATGGCCAATCAGTTGTACTGGTTAAGTCCTGAAACAAAACTACAATCTGCCGTATACCCTTATATTGAGAAAATTGGCCCTTGGGTACTGGATCACATGGGGAATCTGATACCTGTGTTTAAGGATATGTTCGCCCAATTGCAGTCATTTTTTGAGCAGGCAGCCCGGCATATTCAACCTGCTTAACTCGTTTCAAACATTATTTAGATTAATAAAAAGAATTATTTTAGCGTAAAATTGACTTTCAAGATTTGGCAATGGATTACGAAATCAAAACACAGGGTAAGTTTAATTTCATAGAAGAAGGAGAAGGAGAACCACTGGTATTATTGCATGGGCTTTTTGGTGCTTTGAGTAATTTCGCGCACATGGTTGAGTATTTCCGGCAGTATAACAAGGTTGTGATTCCGATGTTACCCCTGTATGATTTAAACATCCTGGAAACATCAGTAGGCGGGCTGGCAAAGTATGTGCATAAATTTATGGAAGCGAGAGGCTACAAAAACGTGCACCTGCTGGGCAACTCACTGGGTGGTCATGTGGCTTTGGTATACCTGCTTAAGCATCCTGAAGCGCCTATTAAATCCCTGACACTTACAGGCAGTTCCGGCTTGTTTGAAAACGGAATGGGTGAAACTTATCCTAAGCGGGGCGACTATGAATATATCCGCAAGAAAGCGGAACTCACCTTTTATGATCCGAAAATAGCTACCAAAGAACTGGTGGATGAAATGTTCGAGATCGTAAATAACCGCCTGAAGGTGATCAAAATCATTACCCTGGCAAAATCAGCTATCCGGCACAACCTGGGAGACGAACTAAAAGATATCAAACAGCCTACTTTACTCATCTGGGGTAATAATGATACCGTTACTCCTCCTATGGTTGGAGAAGAATTTCAAAAGCTTATACCTAATTCTGAACTGCAGTTTATTGATAAATGCGGTCACGCACCTATGATGGAAGTCCCGGAAGAATTCAACAAGATTCTACACGCCTTTTTAGAGAAACTGCAGGAAAAAGCAATCGCTTAACCGGTATACAGACCCACTACAATGATGATTTACTACTGACCTGAGGGGTGCAGTAGCATGACTGTACATGTAATTTCTTTTTCTGTTGGAAGATTCTTTGCTATTATTGTGTAAGAATACACGAAAATGATTGCCAGAGATCTCATATCAACAGTACCTATTCTGCATCCGATGGATGCAGGAGTGAAGGCGTTGCGCCTGATGAATGAATATCATCTTACGCAATTGCCGATGGTAGTGGAGAATAAGTATGTGGCAATGGTAGAGGAAGATCAGATCATGGATCTTGAAGACCCCGAAACACTACTGACATCACTGGAATTAAACGGAACACGGCCCGCCGTGATGGAACAGGCGCATCTTTTTGAGGCCCTGAAATTATTTCATCAATTCAAGTTATCAGCGTTACCTGTTATTTCGAAAGAAAACGAATACCTGGGTATCATTACCAAAGATAATCTGCTGGCAGCCCTGGCGCAATATAACGCGGTGAAGGAAGTAGGTGGCGTACTCGCACTGGAAATGGATGCCCGCGATTACAGCCTCAGCGAAATTGCCCGCATTGCAGAATCCAATGATGTAACCCTGCTGAGTGTTAACACGCTCACAGATGCCACTACCGGAAAGCTGGAAGTATTGCTGAAAACAAACCGCCAGGAATTACACGCGCTGGTGGCCACATTTGAACGGTTTAATTACTTCATTAAATATGTTTTATCCGAAGAACCGGAAGAAGAAATACTTAAAAAGAACTATGATCTGCTGATGAATTATATCAGTATGTAAATAAAGAACATCGCACAATAGTATAGCTGGTGACGGCGCAATATTCATTTATTGCGCCGTCGCTGCTTTTTATTCCCGGGAATAACAATTTATTATATTTGGTGATTTGTGGATTTTTTGATTTAATATTCGAGTCGCAAATTCGTATCGTCACAAAATTCGTATATCTCTAAATAAGAAAGGGGCCTACATGCTGAGATGCTGTTACTACATGCTGGGAATGATATGCCTGCTGGGAATTGTGCTGCCGGTGGCCGCTGAACGTCTGCACGGGGAAGAGTGGCAAACTGTTGCACCGGCAGAGGACACCAGTTATCTCATCGTGCGTAATATTATCATCACAGGTAATAAAAGAACACGTACTTCTATCATTCTGCGGGAGATAAGCACAGTGCCGGGAGATACCATCTACCTGAAAAACCTGGCGGAAACCCTCGAAGAACGCCGGAAACAACTCCTCAATACCTCGTTGTTCCTGAATGTTACGGCCAATGTAAAAGGCTGGGAGGGTAATACTGCCGACCTTGTATTTGAGGTGTGGGAACGTTGGTACACTTTCGCCTTTCCCGTTTTCAAACTGGCAGACCGTAATTTTAACCAGTGGTGGGTGGAAAAACGGCGCAGTCTTGACCGTATCAATTTAGGGGTAAAAGGTTCCCAGGAAAACCTGACCGGCCGCAACGATGCACTGAGTGCTGCGCTGCAGTTCGGATATACACAACGGTTGGCCCTGCAATACGACCTGCCCTATATTGATAAACGTTTCCGGCATGGCCTGGGCTTCCTGTTTTCGTATAGCCGTAACAGGGAGGTGAATGACAGTACCAGTGAAAACAAGCAACAGTTTTTCCGAAAAGATGATTTCCTGCGCCAGGTGTACACCGTGGGCCTCCGGTACAGTTACCGTAAAGCTATCAATACCCGCCACCAGGTATTCCTGAATTATAACTACGAAAAGGTAGCGGATTCTGTGGCCATCATTAATCCCAACTATCTTGGGAAAGGGCGTACCAGCGTGCGTTACATGGACCTGATATACAGGGTGAGCTATATTAAGGCCGATAGCTGGGTATATCCGCTGAAGGGTATTAGTATCATGGCCGAAGCGTCGAAAAGAGGCATCCCGCCATTTGATGATATTGATGATATCCGTTTCCGCCTGAATATGGCAAAGTTCTGGCAGCTTCGTCCCAAAACCTATGCCGCACTGGGTATCCGGAGCCAGGTTAAATTTTCCGCTGATCAGCCGTATGTAAATCAGCAGGCACTTGGTTATGGAGATGATTACCTGCGCGGACTGGAATATTATGTGGTGGATGGAACCAGTTTTGCTATTCTCAAATCTACCCTCCGGCAGGAATTATTATCTTTCAAAGTAAAATTACCGGTGGTTCCCAAAAAATTTAATACGGTACCGGTGCGGATTCTCGCCAAAGTATTTGGGGATGCGGGTTATGCGCACACCAAATTTCCCGGCAACGGCTTCCTGAATAATCGTATGTTGTATACGGGTGGCATCGGGCTCGACATCGTATCCTTTTATGATACCTGTCTGCGTATAGAGTACAGCGTTAATCAGTTAGGGCAAAAAGGACTATTTTTACACACGAGCGTGGATATGTAAGTAGTTTGCCGGTGGCTTTTTGTAAAGCACGATAACGGGTAAACGCATCCTTTTAAATTAAGCCAATTACGAAATGCAGGTAGCACTTTATAGCAGGGGATTTATTACAGAAGATATTGCAAACATCCGTTTGTTGCTGGATGAATTGCAGCGGGCAGAGATCGAAGCCATTATTTATGAGCCTTTTTTTCGCACTTTACAACAGCATATTTCTTTTGATAAGATACCGGCCATATTTTCCTGTGCGGAAGATCTGCCGGGAAAAATAGACTTTCTGATGAGCCTGGGCGGCGACGGTACCTTGCTGGATACCGTTTGCTATGTGCGGGACACGAATATTCCTGTGATCGGGATCAATTTCGGGCGACTGGGATTTCTGGCCAGTATAGGCAAGGAAGAGATTCACTCGCTGGTAGAGGCGTTACTGAACCGTACTTATGTGGTGGATCAGCGTTCATTACTACATCTGGACGCCAATATTCCTTTATTCGGAGAAGTGCCGTATGCGTTGAATGAGTTTACCATTCACAAAAAAGATACCTCTGCCATGGTAAGAATCCATACCTACCTGAACGGGGAATTTTTAAATACTTATTGGGCTGATGGGCTGATTGTGGCTACACCTACGGGTTCTACCGGTTATTCGCTTAGCTGCGGTGGTCCAATCGTGTTCCCGGATGCGGGAAACTTTGTCATTACACCCGTAGCGCCGCACAACCTGAATGTAAGACCGGTGGTAGTACCCAATACGAGTGTCATTTCCTTTGAGGTGGAGGGCCGGAGCGACCAGTTTCTCTGTACCATGGATAGCAGGATGGAAACCATTGATAATACCGTGCAGCTGGCCATTAAAAAGGAACAGTTTAAGTTGAGTTTACTGCGGCTGGACGACAGTAATTTCCTGCATACCCTGCGCAATAAGCTGTTGTGGGGGATAGATACGAGGAACACGATCAAAATCTGATCCAGGAGATTAATTGTAAAATATATTGCTACATTTACAAATGTATTGCCTGCTGATTGTGACATTTAATTGCCTGTGAATTGGCCCTGCTTCTTCAGATGTTTGCATAATGATCAGTCACACATTAAATAAATCCGGCATTTTTGCGTTTAAGTAGAACTGATTTATGCGGAAAGCTTTTCTATATCCTGAATACATTGCGTTATCATTACTATTCGTGGCAGGTTGTCTGTGTCCCGGCAGGGTAGCAGCGCAGCATGAGCTGGGATATGTGGGGGAGCTGGGGTTTTCGGTGGGAGGAGCGCAATATATGGGGGATTTGAATCCCCGGGGGGCTTTAAATACGCTAAAACCCGCTATAGGTATCTATTACAGGAAGTACATGAATCAATATGTGGGGGTGCGGGCGCATGCCCGGTTTATGCAGCTGGGCTATTCGGATGTATACAACAAAAATGAATTTCAGCACCGGCGCAACCTGAGTTTCAATACAAATTTATGGGAGTTCTCTCTTCAGGGGGATTTTAACTTTTTCAGTTTTGAGCCGGGGAGCCTGGATCGCAGGTTTACGCCTTACCTGACCGGGGGAGCCAGTATTTTTCATTTTAACCCATATACCTACCTTGGCGGCGTTAAGTATTTTTTACAACCCATGCACACGGAAGGACAAGGAACTGCCCTGTATCCGGACCGCAAACCCTATAGCCTGATATCCTACGCTTTTTTAATCGGGGGCGGATTCAAGTATAATATTTCAAAAAAAGTAAATGTGGGTCTGGAGGCCCTGTACCGTTTTGCACAAACGGATTATCTGGATGATGTAAGTACCGCTTATGCCGGTCCTGGCGCATTTCCGCCACTGGCCAACGGTCAGCCAACAGTAGCCTACCAGTTGCAGGACAGGTCGGGGGTAATAAGCACACCTATAGGTGTAACGGGCCGCCAGCGCGGAAACAGCAGGGATAAAGATCAGTTTTTGACCATTGAGCTCACCTTCAGCATTTTGTTTACTTCTTACAACTGTAAATTTTAATTTACGGGGAAGATACTTTCTACAGGTAGCCTTTTAACACCTCCAAACAGGCCTGTAATCCCGTTTAATTTCCCAAAAGCCTCACTGGGACTGAATTCGCTGTTAAAACTACGTTAAAACAACTGGTTATGCTTTGCTGAAAAAGTCATTACTCTATTTTTGTATCTTTGCACACTTTTAGTAACTCTTTTAGTAAATCTGTAATAACAAATAAAACTGATATAATACGCCTGACACAAATGAGCTTGAAGGATAAATTGGACTTACAACGGTTACCGCGCCACATCGCCATTATTATGGACGGTAATGGCCGTTGGGCAAAGGAGCGGGGACAGGACAGGTTGTATGGGCATCACGAGGGAGTGGAGAGTGTGCGCACCATCGTAGAAACCTGTGCTGAACTTGGAATAGGCTATCTTACCCTATACGCGTTTTCTACGGAAAACTGGGACCGCCCTGTTTATGAAGTGAACGGCATCATGGAATTACTTGTAAATACGATCCGTAAGGAGGTAAACACGTTATCCAAAAATAATATCAGGCTACGTGTAATAGGCGATATGGACATGTTGCCCCCCCAATGCCAGCAGGAAATGGAGGAGGCCATTGCACTTACCAGCCATAACACGGGGTTGAACCTTATAATGGCCCTTAGCTATAGTGCCAGGTGGGAAATTGTGAATGCAGCCAAAAAAATTGCAGCGGACGTAAAAAAGGGAGCCCTGGACCCGGCAGCTGTAACACCCGAAGTATGGGAAAAATATCTCTGTACTGCCGGTTTGCCGGATCCTGAACTAATGATCCGTACCAGTGGAGAATGTCGGATCAGTAATTTTCTGTTATATCAACTGGCCTATGCGGAACTGTATTTTACAGATACCCGCTGGCCGGATTTCCGCAATGAACATCTTTACCAAGCCATCTTAAATTACCAAACCAGAGAACGGCGCTTTGGCAAAACAAGCGAACAAATTCAGCAGAATGAAGAAATTATTTCCTAAGGGCCTTCTGGCTATAGCATTATGTTGCAGTGCAGGCATACGTGTATCCGCTCAGCAGAAAGATACCGTTCCTCCCTTGCAACCAGCTAATCCGCCGGCTATGTCCCCGCTTAACATGGGAACTCCGCAACAGTACGAGATAGCCGATATTACCGTTGCTGGTACCCAATACCTGGATAAGTCATTGCTGCTGTCGCTCTCAGGCCTCACGGTTGGTGATAAGGTGGTGTATCCCGGGGGTGACCAGTTTACAAAGGCTATTCAGAGCCTGTGGTCGCAACGCCTGTTTGCTGATGTAACCATCTATGTTACCAAAATCGAAGACAATAAGATCTGGCTGGAAATAGGGCTCACCGAGATGCCACGTATGAACAGCTTCGTTTTCAGAGGAATTAAAAAGACTGAAGCCGATGATATCGCTACCAAAGCCGGTCTCCGCAAAGGGAGCGTAGCTACACAGAGCGTAAAACAGAACGTGATCGGGGTGGTACATAAATTCTACGCTGATAAAGGGTTTGGGAATGCTACCGTGAAAATTGACGAGCGAAAAGATAGCGGCCAGGTAAATTCTGTCAGCCTCGTATTCAATGTGGATAAAGGAAATAAGGTGCGCATCAATAACATCAACATTGTAGGTAACTACAATATTGCTTCTTCCAAGCTGAAGAAGAAGATGAAAGGCACTAAAGAGCGTACCCGCATGACGCTGCATCCTGATTACTCACACGTTTATGAGGATTCACTGGCACAACCCAACGATTTCTGGCAAACGTACGGTTTCCTGCAACCTACCAGGGCACTGGAAGAACTGGATCCATATTTCCGCTTTAAATTGTTCAGCTCCGCCAAATTCAACGAAACAAAATATATTGAAGATAAAGGGAAGGTGATAGGCTACTACAACTCCAAAGGTTACAGGGATGCCCTGATTACCCGGGATACTACCTATAAATCCGTCACTCAGAACCTCAACGTGGATATGCAGATCTCCGAAGGAAAGAAATACTACTTCGGTGATATTACCTGGAAAGGGAATACCCGGTACAGCGACTCCGTCCTGACCCGGATCCTCGGTATCAAAAGAGGCGATATCTATAACCTGGAGCTGCTGGAAAAAAGACTGGGTAAGCAAATGTCTCAGGAAGGCGGCGATATCAGCGGCTACTACATGGACTATGGCTACCTGTTCTTCCAGATCGATCCGGTGGAAATCGGCATCCGTGGCGATACCATTGATTATGAGATCAGGTTGCGTGAAGGCCCGCAGGCTACTATCAAGGAAGTACGTATAGCCGGTAACGAGAAAACAAATGAACACGTTATCCGCCGTGAGTTGCGTACGATCCCCGGTGAAAAATTCAGCCGCCAGGATCTGATCCGCTCTAACCGTGAAATTGCCAACCTTGGCTTCTTTAACCCGGAAAAGATCGGGATGAACCCGGTACCAAACGTGGCTGATGGAACCGTGGATATTGACTATACCGTAGAAGAAAAAGCAAATGACCAGCTGGAACTGTCTGCAGGATGGGGCGGCTACATTGGACTTACCGGAACACTCGGGGTAACATTTAACAACTTCTCCCTGCGTAACATCTTCAAAAAAGAAACCTGGGATCCTTTGCCAAGTGGCGACGGACAGAAATTATCTGTACGTGTGTCTTCCAATGGTAAAGCATACCGTTCTTATAACCTCTCTTTCACAGAGCCCTGGCTGGGTGGTAAGAAGAGGAACCAGTTTTCTGTGAGCTTCTACAGCAGCTACCAGAATCCTTATGCTTACAGCAATTATTACAGCAACTATTATACGCAGACCCAACCGGCTGCTACAACAGATGGTTACTTTAAAGTATTGGGTGCTTCCGTTTCATTGGGTAAGCAGCTGAAATGGCCGGATGACTTCTTTACGCTGATCTATTCTGTGAACTATCAGCAGTATAAGCTGAAGAACTATAACTACTTTGGGATTGCAGGTTTCGATAATGGGGTTTCCAATAACGTGAACCTGAAACTGACGCTGTCGCGGTCTTCTATCAACCAGCAGATCTACCCGAGTAGCGGTTCCAACTTCTTGTTGTCTGCACAGTATACGCCGCCGTACTCCGCTTTGAATCCTGAAAAAGACTATTCAAAAGAGCCGGTGTCTAAGCAGTTTAATTTTATCGAGTACCAGAAATACCGCTTTAATGCAGAATGGTATGTACCGTTGAGCCGCCCTATGGGAACGGACAATAAAACGTTCGTGTTAAAGGTGGCCGCCAAATTTGGTTACATAGGCCGTTATAATAATCGCACCAGGCTATCGCCTTTCGGCCGGTTTGAGTTGGGTGGAGATGGTTTGAGCAACTTCGCTATTTATGATCGTGATATCATTTCGCAGAGAGGTTACCCGGTTTATTACACATCGAACCCGAGTTCGAATCCGGAGAATGGCCAACCGCTTGGTTACGAAGGTTTCACCGTGTTTAACAAGTATGTGATGGAGCTGCGTTATCCATTTAGTCTGAATCCAAGTTCTACGATCTTTGGGCTGGCATTTCTGGAAGCAGCGAACGGTTATCGTGACATCCAGGACTTCAATCCTTTCAGGCTGCGTCGCTCTGCTGGTATAGGTATGCGCTTCTATCTGCCTATGTTTGGATTGCTTGGATTTGATTATGGTATAGGATTTGACCGTCTGAAACCTGGTGGTGGTTTAAAAGATGCAGCTAAGTTTACATTTATGCTGGGCTTCGAACCTGAATAATTGTGAAATATTTATATATTGCAAGATTAACCGGGTTCCGGTGGTTGCAAAAATCTATAGTAGCATGAAAAGATTATTTATTACAGCAGCTATTGTATTGGCTATGGCAGGTGCAACAAGTGCACAACGCTATTGTGTGATAGATACAAAATATATTTTGGAGAGCATTCCTGAATACAAGGATTCGCAGAAAAAGCTGGATGCGGTTGCGGAGCAATGGCAGAAAGAAATTGATGCGAAATTCCAGGAAGTGGACAAAATGTACAAGTCCTATCAGGCGGAGCAGGTAATGCTTACAGAAGAGCTGAAACGTAAAAGGGAAGATGAAATAGTAGCGAGGGAAAAGGATGCAAAAGACCTGCAAAAGAAACGCTTTGGTTACGAAGGGGATCTTTTCAAAAAAAGAGAGGAGCTGGTAAAGCCCATACAGGACAAGATTTACAATGCCGTACAAAAGCTGTCTGCCAGCAGGATGTATGACTTTGTACTGGACAAGGCCGGTGGTGCAACGGTTATCTTCTCTGATCCGAAACTGGATAAGAGTGAAGAAATTCTGAAGTCGCTGGGCGTGAAGAAATAAACGTGCACCTATTTTTTAACTATAAGTATTTAAATTTTTTTAAACACAGACAACATCATGAAGAAGTACGTAATTATTGCTTTTGTGGCAGTTACCGGTTTGTTCAGCGTGAATGCAATGGCACAATCTAAGGTGGCGCATATCAATGCTCAGGCGCTTGTAGGAAGCATGCCGGAAGCTAAGAAGGCTGAAACTGATCTGCAAACATTCGCTCAGGGCCTGGAAGCTGATGGTAAAGCCCTGGTGGATGAATATACAAAAAAGATGAAGGAATTTGACGAAAAGGCGGCCAGCATGACCGAAAATATGAAGGAAATCAAAGGTCGTGAAATCCAGGATTCTCAGAAGCGTATCCAGGATTACCGCGAACAGGCTGAACAAAAAGTACAGCAGAAACAACAGGATTTGCTGAAACCTATCTACGATAAAGCACGTAAAGCTATCGAAGATGTAGCGAAAGAAAAAGGTTATGGTTATGTAATTGACAGCTCTGGCGGTCTGTTACTGGTATCTCCTTCAGGCGACGATCTGCTGCCGGCTGTAAAAGCTAAACTGGGTATTAAATAATAAACGTCTTTAATATAAAAAGTGGAATGTGGCGTCAGCTGCATTCCACTTTTACATTTGAGATTTTGGATTTAATTTTACTTTTTAAAAATTTTCTGCTACCTTTGCCTTCCGTTTTAAAAAACACTATTCCTTTAAACCGGAATGTCTTAGTATAGTACAGGTAAAAACAAAAAATAAGAAATGAAACGTACTTTTCAACCGCATAACAGACGCAGAAAGAGCGTTCACGGCTTCAGAAAGAGAATGGAAACTGCCAACGGCCGTAAGGTACTGGCTTCCCGCAGGGCAAAAGGTCGTAAGAAGCTGACTGTTTCTGACGAACGTAAGCTGAAATAATCAGGAGCTAAATACAATTGCCATAAAAACTTATTCTTTTAAAAAGGAAGAAAGGTTAAAAAGCAGAAAACTTATTGAAACGCTTTTTCGTGAAGGAAAAGCGTTTTCTGTTTTTCCATACCGTATCATTTACATGCCAGTGACTACGCTGCCAGTAAACAAGTTTCCTGTGCAGATAGGTTTTAGCGCCTCTACACGCCGCTTTCCCCACGCAACGGACCGTAACCGCATCAAACGCCTCAGCCGCGAAGCCTGGCGCCTGCAAAAGCAGGAATTATATGATCATCTCCACGCAGAATCCCGTCAACTCGCTGTTTTCCTCATCTATACAGATAAAAAAATAGCAGACTTTTCTACCCTGCAAGCCAAAATTTCGGTAATTTTAAAGCAATTGAAGAACAGCTATTAGCCTTTAGCAGCAAGTATCACCGGTTACTTTTATTATAAACTAACCACTTACAGCTGATGGCTAACCGCTGGGGCTTACCGCTAAAAGCTATTTATGAGACGTGTTGTGCGCTGGTTGAGTTATCCGTTTATCCTCCTGATAAAAATTTATCAATGGTTTATATCGCCCTTACTGGGCAGTAAATGCCGGTACACGCCCACCTGTTCGCAGTATGGGCTGGAAGCATTTAAAAAATACGGAATCTTCAAAGGTGGCTATCTGACCATAAAACGTATCTTGTCCTGCCATCCCTGGGGTGGACATGGCTATGATCCGGTGCCTTGATGCACTTTTTGCCAACGAATAAAATCATTCACTTTATACATTCTCTGCATGCGCGCGTTTTTTAATAAAAGAAAGAAGCTGGTAGCAGCCCTGCTGTTGCTGATCACCGCCAGTGGCATCTTCGCTTTCAATGAAAGCGATAAATATTTCCAGATCGCCAAGAACCTGGATATTTTCGCTGCCTTCTACCGCGAACTGAATACTTATTACGTGGATGACCTGCCGCCTGAAAAAGTAATCCATAAAGGCATTGAAGCCATCCTCGAAGAAACAGACCCTTTTACGGACTTCGTTTCCGAAGAGAACCTGGACGACCTTAAGTTCATGGCTACCGGCAAATATGGTGGCGTAGGCGCTTCTATCAATAAAAGCGGCGAATGGACCGTCATCACAGATGTATATGAAGGAAGCCCCATGGATAAAGCCGGCGTAAAACCAGGCGATATCATTGTTAGCATGGAAGGGAAGTCAGTAAAAGCTACACCACAGGAAGACATCAGCAAAATACTGAAAGGCGCTCCCGGCACCCCGCTGGATATGGTATTCCGTAATCCTGTGACCGGTAAGGAAACACCAAAAAAGATCGTCCGTGAAGAGATTAATGTAAGAGCAGTGAGCTATTCCGGCATACTGGCGAATGATATCGGGTATATCAGGATGACACAGTTTACCGAAAACAGCGGTTCCATGGTACGCGCAGCCTTCCAGCAACTGAAACAAAGCACCCCGGCTATGAAAGGCATTATCCTCGATCTGCGCGGCAATCCCGGCGGTCTGCTGGATGAAGCGGTGGTAGTAGCCAATATCTTCGTAGACAAAAATAAACTGATCGTCAGCACCAAAGGGAAAGTAAAGAACTGGGACCGTAATTACGAAACCAGCGAAATGCCTGCGGATGTACATATCCCACTCGCAGTGTTAACCAATCATTCCTCTGCCTCTGCCTCCGAAATAGTGGCCGGCGCCGTACAGGACCTGGATCGCGGACTGGTAATAGGGCAACGCTCCTATGGTAAAGGACTGGTGCAAACAACCCGTCAGCTCCCCTACAACACCAAGCTGAAAGTAACCACAGCCAAATATTATACACCCAGCGGACGCTGTATCCAGGCAATAGACTACTCGCATCGTAATGACGACGGCAGCGTGGACTATGTTCCGGATTCTCTCCGCAAATCGTTTACCACACAAGGCGGCCGCGCTGTAAAAGACGGTGGTGGCATTGAACCGGATGATAAAGTAGATCCTACTTTCATCAGCCAGGTAGCCATTACCCTGATCCGTAAACAATTCATCTTCGACTACGCTACCAACTATTATTATAGTCATCCGAAAATAGCGCCTGCGGCAGCATTCTCGCTGTCTGATGAAGAATTTTCCGACTTTGAACGTTATCTCGACAACAAGGATTACAGCTACAAAACCCGCAGCGAAGACGCCCTGGAAACCTTCAAAACCACCGCTAAAAAAGAAAAATATTTTGACGCAGTAGCCAAGGAGCTGGAAACGCTGGAACAAAAAATGAAACACGACAAAAAGCAGGACCTGCTAAAAAATAAAACAGAGATCAAACGCTTGCTGGAAGAAGAAATTACTAACCGCTATTACGCGCAGCAAGGCCGCATCCGGAAGTCGCTTGTATGGGATAATGAGGTAAATGAAGCCATACAGGTACTGCATTCACCTGAACGGTACCGGCAGCTGCTCAAATAATGTTGAATGCCTGATGCTGCTATTGGTCAGGCATTTTGCGTTAAGCATTTTTTTTATTAGTTTGAGCGCAGGAAGGCAGTGCTTTATAAAATCACACGACAGGTATTCACACCCGGAGAGGAATTCTCTTTATAGTAAGATAACATAACGGCTAAATCGATTTCAGTAATTTTGTGTTTTCCGGATTAATATTATAATGCAGGAGGAACAACATATAGGTCCAGCTATTTGGGATGCTTGTAAAGCGGGTGATAAAGATGCTTATGCGCATATTTACAAATTGTATTATCCCCGGTTATTTAATTATGGCTGTAAGTTTACAGCAGATACCAACTTTGTAGAGGACAGCATACAGGAAATTTTCATGTTGTTCTGGACAAACAGGGCAAAACTGGCAGGCGTCAGGGAATTAAAGAGCTACCTGTTTGTATCTTTCCGGCATCACTTATTACGCGTACTTTCCCGGCATAAAAAAATGCAGGAAGAACTGCTTGCGGCAGACGGTTATTCCTTTGCACTGGAAATCTCTGCAGAACAGCAGCAGGTGGCAATGGAAACACAACAGGAACAATTGTCCGTGCTGCGGAATGCCATGTTAAACTTAACTCCCCGGCAAAAAGAAGCGGTGTTCTTCCGTTTCTATGAGAACATGAGTTATGAGGATATTGCCCAGATCCTCAACATCACTGTAAAAGCAACCTATAAGCTGGTAGCCCGCGCAATTGTTGTATTGCGTGAAGCATACAATAGCAAGCCCCTGGTAAACGCCCTGCTTACACTCACTGCATTAGTGGCCGCAGTGGGCAGTCTGGAGCTGGCAATGCTGATCAGTTCTCATTAATCACACATCTCAAAATAAATTTTTAATTTTTTTTACTTCCCATGGGGTAAAATCAATTGTCCGTTGCTCCTGTAATTGTAATAACCGAAAATGGAGCAACCAAAAGACTACGATCGCTACAATACCAATGATTTTATTACGGATGGATATTTCCTGCAATGGGTAAGATTCCCTGACGAGGAAAGTAATGCATTCTGGCAGGCTTGGATAAGTACACATCAGCATCAGCAACAGCAGATAGATAATGCACGTGCTTTTCTCCGGCAATTATATTTCGTGGAAAATTTACCTGCACCGGATATGGTACAGGCCTCGTTAAAACGAAGCCTGGAAAGGATTTCGGTAATGGAAGCTGTTCCTGAAAAAGGGAATATCCGCAAAATATGGTGGTGGGCCGCCGCTGCAGTGTTGGCGGGCTGCATGGCATTGGCCGGACAACAGTTCTGGAAGAAAGCGCCTGCTATGATCCAGTATAGCGGATTGACGCATGAAGTGCGCAAAGTATGGTTGCCGGATAGCTCTGTTGTACTTCTGAATGCCAATGCGGAAATATCATTTAGTAGCAGCTGGGAGCAAGCCGGAGCGCGTGAAGTATGGCTGAAAGGCGAAGCCTTTTTTGATATCAAACCGGTAGCCGCCGGAAAGCAGGCTGCACGGGCTTTTATAGTACATAGCGGGAAAATGGATATTGATGTACTGGGTACTTCTTTCAATGTGAGAGAAGGGCAGACATTCACCAATGTAACATTGAATACCGGTAAAATAAAAATCAGGTTCAGCGATCTGCCAGAACAACCGGTTTACCTCAATCCCGGCGATTTTGTTCAATACTCCGCCCGCAACAACAAGGTGATAAAGAAACGGGTAAATGCAGACCTGTATGCCGACTGGAAAGAAGAGGGACATATGCTGAAGAATGTAACACTGAAAGAAATAGCTGCTTACATAGAAGATGTTTATGGATACCCTGTTAAGATCAGCAGCGATAAACTGGCGAAGCAGGAACTATCCGGTGGCCTGCGCGTAAAGGATGAAAAACTTTTACTCGAAACACTGGCATTCACACTGAACGCAAAAATTGAAAAACACGCAGATACACTTTTTATTCAACCAAAAATAAAAAAATAAAATTTCCTGGTATGCTGACAAATGTACCTTTTAAAATGCTGAGCAGATGCGCATTGTTATGCGCTACCTGCCTGATTGGGCCCCTGGTCCATGCGCAGGACCTGGCGTCGGCCGGCACCGCCACACACGATGCTTTCGCTTACCAGACAAAGCGGAAACAAGTGCAAACATTGGGAGAGATATTGAAAGACATAGAGAAGCAGCATGACGTAAGTTTTATCTGTAAATCAGAGTTGTTGCAATTGAAAATTAATCCGGGTAGTGAGAACTTCAAGGGTAAAATGTTTGTCAATTCTCTGCTCTCTGTGATCCGGCCCTATGGTCTTGATCTGAAGCAGATCACAGAACAACAGTTTGCTATTTCCTCCGGTAATGAAGGAGAGGAGCGGGTTCCCGCCGATAAAAAAGAAGATGCGAATGATGCGGATGAGTTGCGGCCGCTTGGCCAAAGTATCAACGCACTGAAAAGCACCACGTTTGATAACCGTAGCTGGAACAGGATACAGGTGATGCGGGTAAAAGGTACCGTAAGAGGTGCCGGTGGTGTGCAGTTGCCTGGTGTAACAGTAACGGTGAAAGGAACCGGAAGCGGTGCTGTTACAAATGCAGATGGAAAATTTGAGATCAACGTACCGGGCAATGATGCTGTGTTGGTATTCTCTTACATTGGGTATCTGCCAAAGGAAGTGCCTGTAACGGGCCAGCAGATAGACGTGATGCTGAGTGAAGATACCCGTCAGTTGAACCAGGTAGTGGTAGTAGGATATGGCACCCAGAAAAAAGTGAACCTGACAGGAGCGGTAAGTATGGTTGGTGAAAAAGAACTGGCCAACAGACCCGTAACGTCTATGTCTTCCGCATTGCAGGGATTAATGCCGGGTCTTACAGCGGTGAGCAATACGGGTTTTCCCGGAGCTTCCGGCGCAACGTTGCGTATCCGTGGAACCGGTACAACAAATAATGCAAACCCTTTTATATTAATCGATGGTGTACCCGGTGATATCAACTATCTGAATCCTGCCGATGTAGAAAGTGTTTCTGTATTGAAGGATGCTGCATCAGCCGCTATCTATGGTTCACGCGCGGCTAACGGAGTGATACTGGTAACAACCAAGAAAGGTAAGCAGAATCAGAAACCAACCGTCAGCTACAATGGATATTTCGGTGTTCAGAAACCATATGCACTACCAAAAATGGTGGGATCTGCTGAATACATGGGCATGCTGAATGAAGCCCAGCGAAATGCCGGCCTGCCGGAAACATATACAGACGCAGATATTCAGAAAGTAAAGGATGGTACAGACCCCGACTATTTTGCCAATACCAACTGGCCGAAAACTTTGTTCAAGGATTATGCGCCGCAGCAGGAACATACGCTCAGCCTGAACGGTGGTACAAAAGACATGGCCTATTACCTGTCTTACGGACGGCAGGATCAGAAAGGGCTGGTAGTTGGCGATCAGTATAATGCACTGCGGAATAATGTGCGTGTACGCATGAATGCATTCCGTCTGTTTGATGTAGTAGACCTTGATGGTAATTTCGGATACATAGATCGTTCGCAGAATCAACCGGCAGGAGGAACAGATGCTTCTTCCGGACCTATATATACTTCGCTTACCATGTCGCCACTGAATCCGGTGAAATTTACAAATGGTGAATGGGGCTATGGCGGCGGTTCCAGCAACCCCGTAGCCATAGCTACTGATGGAGGTTACAACAATTTTAAATCGCAGGAAGTAACCGGCAACCTGTCTGCCAAGTTCCACATATTGAAAAACCTGGACTTCACAGGACAATACGGAACCAATATCATTAACCAGCGCCGTTCTACTTTTAGCAGGAAAATAGATTATTACTACCCGGATTCCGGTTCCTTCTGGTATTCCAATGCTACCAGCAACAGTCTTGAAATGCGTGATTATATGAGCCGGATGGAAAATCTGTCGGGATTACTCAATTATGATCTTACCCTGCAAAAACATGATTTTAAAGTGTTGCTGGGCTATCAACAGGAATCTTACAGGTATGAATCATGGGCAGCCAGTAAACAGAATTTTCCCAGTGATGATGTACCGGTTTTTAACCTGGGATCTGATAATCCAAATGCTAGCGGAGACGGCTACCAGTATGCTTTACGTTCCTGGTTCGGTCGTTTGAATTATGCTTTCAACGATAAATATTTGCTGGAGCTTAACTTCCGCTACGATGGTTCTTCCAGGTATTCACCAGACCTGCGTTACGGGACTTTCCCTTCAGCTTCTGCGGGCTGGCGGTTTACCCAGGAGGAATTTATGAAGAACAGCGGTATTGCAAGATGGCTGAATGAAGGTAAACTGCGCGCTTCTTATGGAAGCCTTGGAAACCAATATGGCGCAGATGGAACGGCATACTCGGAATGGTATCCATACATGCAGGTGCTCACAGGTGTTGGTACAATGCCCATCGGAAATATACTGACAAGAGGTATGGCACAAACCAACCTGTCAAATCCTTTGCTTCGCTGGGAAAAAGTAAATATGCTGAACATCGGTGTAGACCTGGCTTTTCTTAATAACCGCCTTACTTTCAGTGGTGACTGGTTTGACAAGCAAACAATGGATATACAACTGAAAGTACCGCAGCCGGATGTGTTGGGACTTGAAGTGCCCGATCAGAATGCCGGCGATGTGTCAAATAAAGGATGGGAAATAAGCCTGGGCTGGACAGACCATGTTAGTGATTTCACATATGGTTTTACGGCGCAGCTGTCTGATGTAAGAAACAAAGTACTGAACCTGGGTGGTGCCCCACCAGTGCTTGGCGACAGGATTTTACAGATAGGATATCCTATCAATGCTTTCTATGGCTACAAAACTGATGGACTGGCACAGGAAGATGATTTCACCAAAGACCCAACTACCGGAAAGCTCATACCTAACTTCCCCATTTTTGATGCTGATAAAGGTAAAGTAGGTCCCGGCGATGTCAGGTACCGCGATCTGGATGGAGATGGTAAAGTAACTGCTGATAAGGACCGTACAGTGATCGGTGACGCCTTTCCGCGTTATACGTATTCACTCAGAGGTAATTTCGGCTGGAAGAATATCGATTTCTCTTTCTTCCTGCAGGGAGTTGGTAAAGGCAATGGTTATATAAGCAGTATTGGTATACACACTTTCCAGGCTTATGGATCATATCCGCAGGAAGTACACCGTGATCACTGGACGCCGGAAAATCCCAATGCATGGTATCCCCGTTTCACATACCTGGATACACGCAACACCACCGCACGCATGTCTGACTACTGGTTGCAGGATGCCGCTTATCTGCGGTTAAAGAACATACAGATCGGCTATACGTTGCCGTACAAATGGACCAGCAAATTGCGCATGCAACAGTTGAGGGCCTATGTTTCTGCGGACAACCTGTTTACAAAAACAAACTTCTTTTATGCATATGATCCGGAAACAGTGACCAGCAGTGGAGGAACATATCCGCAGGTGAAAACGATCGTTTTCGGTCTTAACATTAACTTTAAATAATCAATGCCATGCAGCAAAAGCATACATTCCGTTTTACACGCATAGCAATATGGAGCATAACAGGTGCATTCGTCTGTTGCCTGTTCGGTTGTTCAAAGGATTTCCTGAACCGTAGTGCATTGGATGCTGTTCCAAACGAGGAATTCTGGAAAACAGAGGGACAATTGAAGTTGGCGGTGAACGCCTGCTATGATTACCTGAAAGGCAAGAATGTGATAGATATGGAGAATCTGGGAGATAATACGATCTACCCACCCATGTCTGACTACCTGGCTATTTCTACGGGTAATTATGATTTTACCACCGGTACTTTAAATTCAGAATGGGTAGCCCAGTATAAAGGCATCCGCCGTTGTAATCACTTCCTGGAGAATTACCAGAAAGCGCAGGGGATCAAACAGGGCACTATGGACCAGTTTGCGGGAGAAGTAAGATTTCTGCGCGCGTTCCTGTATAGCTATATCAGTTTTTTCTTTGGAGATGTACCCCTGATCACTAATACGCTGAACATCGGTGATGACCAGGTATATGGCCCACGTTCCCCACGTGCGCAGGTGGTTGATTTTATACTGCAGCAACTGGATTCTGCTGCTGCTGAATTGCCGGTATCTTATACCTCCGCAGACCTGGGCCGCATTACCAAAGGCGCAGCACTGGGCTGGAAATCGCGGATAGCACTTTTCTACGGCAGGTATGATGTAGCAGAAGCTGCAGCCAAAGCCGTTATGGACCTGAATACTTATCAGCTGTATACCGCCGGCGGCCCCGACAAATGTTATAACGACCTGTTTACACAAAAAGGTAAACTGGCCGGAGGCGCCAATAAGGAAACGATACTGGCCAGGTTGTACCTGATAGATGTATCGATGCATAACATGAGCCGTGAGAGCCAGGTGCCGGATCAGACAGCACGCTTTAATCCTACCAAATCCCTGATGGATGCCTATTTGTGTACAGATGGTAAGCCTATTGAAAAATCATCTTTATACAACGAAGATGCACAAACAGCTTATGGTGATGTGTTCAAAAACCGGGACCCCCGTTTGTCACAAACCGTACTGGCGCCGGGTAGTACCTGGGGTGGAAAAGATGATGGAGATGCAGATGCAAGTCCTTCGGATATCTACAACCTGCCTAAATTTAATTCAGATAAAAAAGGTTGTGTAACTGCTACCGGTTATTACTTTACCAAATATGTACAGGTATCCGCCGTAGCTACTTACAACAAGGACCCGAACGATGTGCATATCATGCGCTATGCAGAAGTATTGCTGAACTATGCAGAAGCCCGCGAGATGCAGGGTAAACTCACACAGGGAGATCTGGATATGACGATCAATAAACTGCGCGACAGGGTTGGTATGCATCATATGATCATAACAGAGCTGGCAACCTGGGGTATGGACCTCCGGCAGGAGATACGCCGCGAACGCAGGGTAGAACTGGCATTGGAAGGACAACGTTATTTTGATCTGTTGCGCTGGAAAGAAGGCAGCCTGCTGGCCGCAGATGTGAAAGGCATGAAGAAAGCTTTCATTCCTACGTACATGCAGCCATATGTAGCCAGTGTTCCAGTGGATGCAAATGGATATATGATCGTAAATACCAACAGGCGGTTTACAGATCCGAAAAATTATCTGTGGCCTGTACCATTAACACAATTTCAGCGGAACCCTGACCTGGGACAGAACCCTGGATGGGAGTAATCATAAATAATTTTAAAGCCTGTAGTGTAGAGTTTGCAGTTGTAAGCAGACTTTATACTACAGGCTTTAAATAATAAATTGACTACCATTATGAAACAATTGTTGCTACCCGCAATCCTGTGCTGTTGTCTTTTTGCCTGCAAAACAAAGAAGGAACTGGCAGGTACGGAAACCAGGAAAGGGGATACCATTAGGGTATTGACCTATAATATCCACCACGCCAATCCTCCATCCCGTAAAGATGTTATAGACCTCGACGCCATCGCAGGAGTCATTAACCGGCAGCAACCGGATTTTGTGGCTTTGCAGGAAGTGGATGTACACACGGGTCGTTCCGGCCGTGATGTGCATGAGGCGGAAGCATTGGCTGCCAAAACAGGCATGCATGCTTTTTTTGCAAGATCTATTCCTTATGATGACGGTGAATACGGGATCGCAGTGCTCTCTCGCTATCCCATAAAAGAAGGACATGCCTATCAGTTGCCGTCGGCACCCGGCTCTAAAGGAGAACCGCGCGCACTATGCACGGTGGCGGTAACATTACCTGGCGGAAGAAATGTAACGATGGCCAGCACACACCTGGATGTATTAAAAGCAGATGCAGACCGCCTGCTGCAGATCAGGGAGATAAGCCGTATCCTCGGCAATGCAGGTATGCCGGTTATACTGGCAGGCGACTTTAATTCCAAATCCGGGAGCCCTGCTATACAAGTGCTGGACAGCGCATTTACGCGCACCTGCCAGGATTGTCCGTTTACCATTCCGGTGGAGCATCCCAACCGCACGATTGATTTTATCAGCTACAGACCCGCAAAGGCTTTCAAAGTGCTGGAGCACCAGGTAATACCGGAGCGATATGCGTCGGATCATTTGCCGGTACTGGCAGTGCTGAAGCTGGAAAAATAATTCCTGCTGCAATGCAGATCCCTGCCGGCACAAGCAATTTTTTTGTTTTTTACAGGTAGATGGATGATAGTTGCTCTTGATAAAATTATGTTTTCCCGTATATTGTTTTTATTTTGACAAACTCATTACATGTTGTAAGGGGCATTGTATACGTATTATAAGTTATCATTTTCATCAAACCTAAAAGGTTAATCATGCCAGTAAATCCTAACGAAGGCTCGCGCCGGAATTTTATCAGCAAATTTGCCAAAGGAGTTGTGGGAGCGTCTCTCCTTCCATCTATTATTACGGCAGCTGACAGAAAAAGGAACATTGAATTACTCTCCCGCCTGAAAGAAAAATACAGTGCGAATGACCAGATCCAGATAGCCCTTATTGGTGCCGGTGGTATGGGGACAGCTGATGCCAACACGGCAATTACAGTACCCGGTGTAAAGCTGGTTGCTGCCTGCGATCTTTATGATGGCCGCCTGGCAGACGCTAAAAAGAAATGGGGTAATGATATTTACACTACCCGTAACTATAACGAGATCCTGGACCGTAAGGATATCGATGCAGTTATCATTGCAGTGCCCGACTTCTGGCATAAGGATATTTCCGTAGCCGCTATGAACAAGGGTAAATCTGTATACTGCGAAAAGCCGATGGTGCATGATATTTCCGAAGGTCCCGCAGTAGTGGATGCACAGAAAAGAAACGGTAAAGTGGTGTACCAGGTAGGTAGCCAGGGTATGAGCTCCCTCGGAAATGAAAAGGCCCGGCAGCTGCTGAAAGATGGCGCTATCGGAAAACTAAACTATGCAGAAGGATTCTGGGCGCGTATGTCACCAACCGGTGCATGGCAATACCCTATTCCGGCCGATGCGTCGCCTAAAACTGTAGACTGGGAGACCTATCTCAAAAACGCGCCAAAGCGTGATTTTGACCCCCTGCGTTTCTTCCGCTGGCGTAATTACAAAGATTATGGTACCGGCGTTTCCGGCGATCTGTTCGTCCACCTGTTTTCCAGCCTTCACCTGGTAACCGGTTCTATGGGGCCTAATAAAATAATGGCTACCGGTGGATTACGTTACTGGAAAGATGGAAGAGAAGTACCGGACATTATGCTGGGTATGTTTGATTATCCTGAAACAGAAATACACCCTGCGTTTAACCTGTCTCTCCGTGTAAACTTCGTAGATGGTACCGGTGGCACCAACTACCTGCGTATGGTGGGCAGCGAAGGTTCTATGACGGTAGAATGGGATAAAGTAACCCTGTACCGCAACAGGAATAATGTGGATGAAAATGATCCTTTGGCACAGGCCAATGCAGCGGCGAATGCCGGAAAAGCGTATGCCTATCACCGTGCGGAAATACTGCCGCAGGATAAGATGGAATACGAAGCAGAGAAAGGCTACAAGGGCGCTCACTTTGATCACTTCTACAACCTGTTCAACGCCATGCGTACCGGTGGTAAGGTAGCAGAAGATCCTTTGTTTGGTTTCCGTGCCGCAGCGCCTGCATTGCTGTGTAACGAAAGCTATTTCAGCAATAAGATCATTCACTGGGATCCGAAGAATCTTAAACTCGGATAATAGCAATACTTGCTTCAGCACATAAAAAGGAAAGACCTCCATCTCAGATGGAGGTCTTTCCTTTTTATGCAGTAGGGCATTTATTATGCCTGCTCAAAACGTTTGCTGACAGCGTTCCAGTCAACTACATTCCAGAATGCGTTCAGGTATTCCGGACGGCGGTTCTGGTATTTCAGGTAGTAAGCATGTTCCCATACGTCTACACCCAGGATAGGCGTACCTTTTACTTCGGCAACGTCCATCAGGGGATTGTCCTGGTTAGGAGTAGAAGTAATTTCCAGTTTGCCGTCTTTTTTCAACAGCCATGCCCAACCGGAACCGAAGCGGGTAGCGCCGGCTGCGTTGAACTTTTCCTTGAAAGCATCAAAAGAACCGAAAGTGCTGTTGATTGCTTCTGCCAGTTTACCGGTAGGTTGACCGCCGGCATTAGGCGCCAGGCTGGTCCAGAAGAAACTGTGATTCCAGTGACCTCCGCCATTGTTTCTCACAGCAGGGCTGATCTTACCTGCGCTGGCTACCAGTTCTTCCAATGATTTATTCTCATTTTCAGTACCGGCAATCGCCTTGTTCAGATTGTCTACATACGCCTGATGATGCTTACCATGGTGGATCTCCATTGTCAATTTATCAAAATTCGGCTCTAACGCATCGGTTGCGTAGGGTAAGCTCGGAAGTGTAAATGCCATAACTCAGATTTTTTATGGGTTTGAAAATATTATTTCCTTGTAGTTGTCAAATTTACTCCCAATCCGGATAAAAATCAATTTAGAAATTTTGACAGACACAGATTTACATATTTTGTTCCCCCGGTTGGATTTATCCCGGAAGCTGTTTTTCCAGCTGTCAGTCGCTGTAAATATTAAATCTCAAAAAATCTCGGAATCCGGAAGCTGAAAAATCGGTCGTCATATTGGATTTTATTTTATATTTACATACACTCGGTTTAACAGGACTTACCATCAGACATATTCGTACGTGCCTGACAGTTGTTTACCTATTGTTTGTTTAAAACGTTTCGTATGCAGACAGGCTCAGACTTAGGGCAAAATTTTTCTCTCACCGCTTTGCAAAGGGAAAATGAGCAATTAAAAGATCGTAATCAGTGGCTGGAGAACATTTTGGGGCGTGTACCTGCTATGCTTTACTGCTATGATAACAACAACAAATCCGTTACATGGTGTAATTCCTACCTGTCAGAAGCGGTTGGATTTTCTCCGGATGAGATGACCGGCAAGGGGATGGATTTTTTCCAGGATATTATGCATCCGGAAGATTTTAAGCTGGCCGCGGTGGCGCAGCAATCTTTTATTAATAACAAGATGCAGTTTGGCGGATTGGCCCGCATCCGCAAGAAGGGAGAAAAAGAATACCGCTGGTTACTGGGACTGGAAGTGCCTTTTTCCCACGACAAAAACGGGCGTGTAGTGGAAATTATCTGTGCTTTCCTGGATCTCACGCATGCCATTGATACCAATGTTCAGCTCTCCACCGCCCTGTCAGAAATACTCCGCAGGCAAAATGAAACACTGTTTAACAAGCTTACAGCCCGTGAAAAGGATGTATTGGGACTTGCAGTAAAAGGACTTAATAATAAAGAAATAGCGGGTTCGTTGAACCTTAGCCGTTATACCATAGAAACACACCGCAAAAATATCCGGCTCAAATTAAAAGTGCGTAACACTACTGAGCTGATGGCCATAGCCCGCAAGATAGGTTTTCAATAAAATCAGAACAGGTAATATAACATCAGTTTTTTTGAAATTAAGCACCAGACTATTACATTACTCTTTTTGTACCCTGCATCACTACTCTTAATTAATAAAATCACAAATACCTGATAGTCAGTATATAGTATATTTAAATAGTATTTGAAATGTTTGTTAAACACTTTAAAAATACCCAAGGTTGGGTATTTGCCCGCTTTCTAATCTCCACTAATTTAGTGAATCGATAGTAAGCATGTTTTTTAAACACCCGACATGATTATTTGGATGAAACACCCCTATCACTATGATAACTGAGGAACGAGCATTTTATATTTTACAATTGGAACATACTGCCACTGCCGAAGAAATAGTGGCCCGTTATGAAACATTAAAGGACCAGTACAACAGGGTCAAAGATGAAACAGAAGATTTAAGGACCCGGCTAGCCTATCAGTTGAAACAAATTGAACTGGATGATGTATTCATATTTCTCAGAAGAAAACAAAGGATATAACTAAGCTTTTTATTTTTCATTCGTTGTATTTTTAAGCTCAGTTTTTCATCCGTTGTTTGTCTTTATACAAACAAGCCCTCAAAACTAACCAGTACCTTGTACCCGTTGGAAGCCTATGCATGTAAGTAGCGTTCTCTGCTTAATTTCCTTATATTTACCAGTTCAACCTAGCAAACAAAAAAAAGACATCTATGAATCCATTCCTCATTGTTTTGGCGGTATTGGCTTTCCTGGTTTTGTTGTCGAGTTTTGTAACAGTGCAGCAGGGCACTATTGCAGTAACAACTATATTCGGGAAATACAAACGCATTCTTTTTCCGGGGCTGAACTTTAAAATACCTATTATAGAAAAGGTATTTAAAAGAGTATCTATCCAGAATAAATCTGTAGAACTGGAGTTCCAGGCCATTACCATTGATCAGGCCAACGTTTATTTCAAGGCTATGCTGCTATATGCTGTGTGGAACCAGGATGAAGAAACGTTGAAAAACGTAGCCTTTAAATTTATGGATGAAAGAAGTTTCATGCAGGCGCTCGTGCGCACTATTGAAGGGTCTATCCGTGGGTTTGTTGCCACAAAAAAACAGGCAGAAGTATTGGGTCTCCGCAAGGATATTACCGAACACGTAAAAGAACAGATCGATAAAACCCTGGAAGAATGGGGTTTTCATTTGCTGGATCTGCAAATGAATGACATCACTTTTGATGAAGTTATCATGAAGTCTATGGCGCAGGTAGTAGCATCCAATAACCTGAAAGCTGCTGCTGAAAACGAAGGACAGGCATTACTGATCACCAAAACCAAAGCTGCGGAAGCAGATGGTAATGCTATCAAAATTGCTGCGGAAGCAGAACGGCAGGCTGCTCAACTGCGTGGTATGGGCGTCGCCCTGTTCCGTGAAGAAGTGGCCAAGGGTATGAGTATGGCTGCTAAAGAAATGCAGCAGGCCAACCTGGATACCTCTGTGATCCTCTTCTCCATGTGGACAGAAGCCATCAAACACTTCGCTGAAAACTCAAAAGGAAATGTCATCTTCCTGGATGGTTCTTCAGATGGTATGGATCATACCATGAGACAGATGATGGGTATGAACAAACTAATGGATCCTAACAAGAAATAAGTATCACCTTCTTTGTTCAAAGAAAGTTTTCATCAACTGCAAACTTTCTTCGCTGCACGGGCCGGCTTCCAGTTTCGTTTTAGGATGAAACGGGGAGCGGTCCCCGGTAGCACGCCGGTAGCTGTTCTTCTCATCCGCTGCGGCATATACGATCTTCCCTATTTTACTCCAGTAAAGCGCGCCAGCACACATCAGGCAAGGTTCTACCGTTACATATAAAGTGGCATCCATTAAATATTTACTGCCAAGGGTATTGAAGGCAGCCGTTAAGGCTATCATCTCCGCATGAGCGGTACAGTCGTTCAGTCTTTCCACCTGGTTATGCCCGCGGCCTATCACCTGGTTGTTCATGACCACTACGGCGCCAATAGGAACTTCACCGTCTTCAAAGGCTTTGTGCGCCTCTCTCAGCGCCTGCTTCATATAAAAAGTATCATCAATCATCATATTGTTATTGACAGCCGGCATACAGCTTTCTGTTCTCCCACGTTTAACCGTTACAATTACCGGAATTGAAAGCTGCATGCTGCGTACTTATTGAATCATTTTAATAAATTCATCTTCTGTTAATACCTTGATGGTATTTATTTTTTTAGCTTTTTCCAGTTTGCTGCCGGCATCTTCACCTACTATGAGAAAGTTGAGCTTGCTGCTTACACCGCCCAGTATTTTACCGCCCTGTTGTTCTACCATCTCTTCAGCTTCGCTGCGTTTCAGCTTGGCAAGGGTACCGGTAAATAAAAACGTTTGTCCGTCCAGGTTACCTGACACATGCCGGCTGCCCTGTGTATTTTCCATGTTGATACCCAGCGCCGCCAGTTTGTTCAGCATTTGAATATTATCATCATTGGCAAAGAACTGGCGGATGGAGCCAGCCACTTTGGGGCCTATATCTTCCAGTAAAAGGATCTGTTCTTCTGTCCAGCTTTGCAGGTCCATGATGTTGGTAACGGCACTGGCGAGGGTTTTGGCGGTGGTTTCTCCCACATACCGGATCCCCAATCCAAATATCAAACGGTGTAAGGGTTGCGTTTTGGAAAGCGCAATAGCCGTTTGCAGGTTGGTCAGTGATTTCTTTCCAAATCCTTCCAGGGTGGCTATCTTATCGAAGTCCAGTTCATAGATGCCGGGAATATCTTTCATCAGGCCCTGGGCATAGAATTTACGCACATTGCTTTCGCCAAAGCTTTTAATGTCCATGGCATCTTTGCTAACGAAGTGGATCATTCTTTCCACTACCTGCGCTTCGCAATTGATATTGGTACAGCGCCATACGCTTTCCTCTTCCGGTTTTACCAGTTGGTCTCCGCAAACCGGGCAGTGGGTAGGGAAGAGAATAGGCTGCTCCGTGCCATCCCGGAGGTCGGCCACCGATTTTACAATGTAGGGAATCACATCTCCCGCTCTTTCTACCAACACAGTATCTCCCAGTTTCAGGTCTTTCTCCCGGATCACATCTTCATTAAAAAGAGACATAGAAGTGACCGTAACGCCGCCGATATGCACCGGATCAATTTTAGCTACCGGCGTAACGGAGCCGGTACGGCCTACCTGGAATTCCACACTACGCAGTTTACTGGTAGCTTGCCGCGCTTTGAATTTAAATGCGATGGCCCAGCGGGGGTGATGGGTGGTCATGCCCAGTTTGTCCTGTAGCGCGTAGTCGTTTACTTTAATTACCATCCCGTCAATTTCATAGGGGAGGTTATCGCGTTCGGTTTCAAACCACTGGCAGTAGTCGATCACACCCTGGATGCCTTTCAGTACTTTTTTTTCTTTGGCAGGACTACGGAAACCCAGTGTAGACAATAAGTCCAGCGTACCGCTATGCGTTTTGAGCGCATCAGGTTCAGCTTTCCCCGTTTCCATAGTATGATAGCTCATGTGGTATAAAAAGGCTTCCAGTCCGCGTTTGGCTACTTCGTTGGGGTCTACCATCCGTAAGGAGCCGGAAGCGGCATTGCGCGGATTTGCCAGTGGTGGCAGGTTTTCGGCAATGCGTTTTTCATTGAAAGCTTTGAAGGTATTTTTATTGATCAGCACCTCGCCGCGGATTTCTATCTGGTGAATCCCATATTTAGAAAAGCTGGCAGATAGAGGAATGGAGCGGATCTGCTTAATATTGGTAGTAATATCTTCCCCTGCCACACCATCGCCGCGGGTGGCGCCCCGGGAAAGGTGATCATCTTCATAGATCAGGGAAATACTGGCGCCATCGAACTTGGGTTCTATACAATATTCTATTTCACTGAGCCCGGCACTTTCGCGGGCTTTGCGATCCCAGTCTATCAGGTCGTCTGCATTGTAAGAATTCTCCAGGCTGAGCATGGGTACCAGGTGCGGCACAGTAATAAATTCTTTGGTCAGTCCTTTCGCTACACGTTGGGTAGGGGAGTCGGCACTAACGAGGTCCGGATGTTCCAGTTCCAGTTTTTTGAGCCAGGCAAACAGCTGATCGTATTCATAATCGCTGATCACCGGTTCGCTTTGCACGTAGTAACGCCAGTCGTTGTAGGCAATTACACGGCGTAATCCTTCCAGGGTTTCATCAATGGACTGCAGCAGTTGTTGCTGCTGTAAGTGACGGAGGAGGTCCTTTGCCAACTGCGTCAGGGTTATTTCTATGTCCTTTGTATACATATATAGTTCAAACTGAGCTGTAAATTTAAACTTATCTTTCACGTTAGCCCTCACTGCATAAAAAATTCGGCATATTTGTATTAAATGTTGTAATTTTTTATTTCATTTGGTTTTTGTTTTTTGTTCCGCTTTTTTTGATCGCAAATAACTGTCGTTTACTGTAATTCCACGTTCCTTATGATGTCTATGTACACCAAGAACATCAATACGCATCTTGTTGAGATAAAGGATTATTTCAAAGTTGCCATTTCGGTAGACTGTGTAATTTTTGGTTTTAATAATGATGAGCTGAAGGTGTTGCTGATAGAATCCGATCTGAAAGAGTACAAAGCAAAGTGGTCGTTGCTGGGGGATATTGTGCGACCGGAGGAAGAGCTGGACGCGGCTGCCTACCGGGTGCTGAAAGCCCGTACCGGTCTTGAGAATGTGTATATGGAACAGGTGCAAACCTTTGGCGCTGTGAATCGTCATCCGGCAGGGCGTGTGATCACGGTCGCTTATTATTCGCTGGTGAATATTGAGCATGTGGAGCTGAAGATGCATAACAACGAACTGCACTGGCACTCTGTAAAGGAGTTGCACCAGATGGCATTTGATCATAAACAGATCCTTGATACCTGCCATGAGCGCCTGAAGCAGCAGGTGATGGTACAACCGGTGGGCTTTAACCTGTTGCCAAAGAAGTTTTCGCTGCGGGAACTGCAAAATCTGTATGAAGCCATACTGGATGTAGCACTGGATCGCCGCAACTTCCGGAAAAAATTTCTTTCTATGGATTTACTGCTGGATCTGAATGAAGAAGAAGAAGATGTGCCACACCGGCCGGCCAAACTGTACAAATTTAATTTTGATAAATATGATCAGCGAAAGAAGCGATACCTGGGTATTGGCTTTTAATCCTCCTTCTGCTGATATTTTTTTATCCGGCGAATAGATATTTCCCCTTATTCCTGTTAATATAGACCTCTTCAAAATCCTTTACCAACAAGGATTCGAATAGATATGCCCCGAATCATTTTCCATTGGTTTCTTTTCTCCCTAAAAAAGAAAAAAAAGTTTGTTTTTAACAAAAATTTAATTAAGATTGTGTAAGATATACACATCCTAAGAGCGCATTATTTTTCGAAAGTATAAAACCAGAATTTAAATCAGTCACTGTAGATTTCACTTGTTATTGTCGATGTAGAAATTTCCATGATCAAATATGCCAGACAAAAATCATTTAGTTTATCATTTTAATTAATTTATCAATAGTTTGATTTTATAGTTCCACGTTATGAAACAAGACGGCTACCAGGCACTTTTGCCGGTGTCTAATCTTAACTTTCCCTTGTGCAGATATTGTACAGGGGAAAGTTGTTTTAGGGAATAACTAAGTCTTTTGCGGATCGGTTGAATTATTTGCAATAAGATTGTTGACTTGTTTAATCTATTCTAATTCTGTTTAAACCCGCGCTTGTCCGGCAGTTCAGCTGGTTTTTCCGTAACTTGCATTTCTCACAGCGTGCAAGTTTAATAAGCACGTAAAGTTGGTAACCAACTGCGCTTTACCGTCTTTGCGGGCAATAAAACCGGATTAATATGTCATATACACCACAACATAAGGTTCGCATAGTAACGGCAGCGGCTTTATTCGACGGTCATGATGCCGCTATCAATATTATGCGGCGCATTATGCAGGCAAAAGGCGCCGAGGTTATTCACCTTGGACACAACCGCTCGGCAGCAGAGATTGTAGATTGTGCTATCCAGGAAGATGCACAGGGAATTGCCGTCACTTCCTACCAGGGCGGCCACGTAGAATTTTTCAAATACATGTATGACCTCCTGAAGGAAAAAGACTGCGGACACATTAAAATATTTGGCGGCGGTGGTGGTACCATACTCCCGACAGAAATAGCGGAATTGCATGCCTATGGCATTACCCGGCTGTATTCGCCGGATGATGGAAGGAAGATGGGTTTGGAAGGGATGATTGAGGATTTGATGGATAAATGCCCCCTCCCGGCCTCCCCCGAAGGGGGAGGAGACGGGAATGAAGCCCCGGTTGTGATTAGTGGGGAAGATAAAGGGGAAGATAAATTTGTAATTGGTAGGGAGGATAGAATTGTGGGGAGGGCTATTACGTTGGCAGAAAATGGCGTGCCGTTGGCGTTGTTGAAAAGAGGGAGTAACTGGGATTTTTATAAAACGGCCGATCCTTTTCATTATACGGATCTTAAAGAATATGCTTTACAGATGCGGGGTAATCAAACACCCGCTGAGCAGGCGTTATGGGAACACCTAAAATCCAAACAACTGGCAGGTATAAAATTTAGAAGACAACATGTAATAGACAAATTTATTGCAGATTTTATTTCCCTGGAACATCATCTGATTATAGAAGTAGATGGCTTAATTCACCAACATCCCGACGTTAAATTAAATGATGAAGAACGCACCGATATTTTAAATAATCTTGGCTTTAAAGTAATCAGATTCACCAACGATGAAGTCCTTTTAAACATCGACGGTGTCCTAACCCAAATAAAAGAACAAGTAAAAGAACAAGTAAATAACAACAAACCCCTTAACGGAAACATCAAAAACACAGCAGCATCAAAAGAAGCCCTAAAGGAAGGCCATCAAAAAGCCTCCCCCACGGGGGGAGGTTTGGAGGGGGCAGTAGTTGGCATCACGGGCACCGGCGGCGCCGGTAAAAGCAGCGTCACAGACGAACTCGTGCGCCGTTACCTCAATCACTTTACCGATAAAACCGTGGCGGTGATTTCTGTGGACCCTTCCAAAAAGAAGACTGGTGGCGCTTTGCTGGGTGACCGTATCCGCATGAACTCCATCCATCACCCACGTGCCTACATGCGCTCCCTCGCAACCCGCGACAGCGATAAGGCTATCAGCGAACATATCCAGGAGGCCATCGATATCTGTAAACTGGCCGCCTTTGATTTTATTATCCTCGAAACATCCGGTATAGGACAAAACGATACCGCTATCATCGATCACTGTGATGTATCGTTGTATGTAATGACGCCGGAATACGGCGCGGCTTCTCAACTGGAGAAGATCAACATGCTGGATTATGCCGATGTAATTGCCATCAACAAATTTGATAAAGCCGGCGCCCTCGATGCTTTGCACGATGTGCGCAAACAATATAAACGTAACCATGGTTTGTGGACTGCGAAAGATGAAGAGCTGCCTGTAGTAGGTTCTATTGCTTCCCAGTTCAATGACGCCGGTATTAACCTGCTCTTTGAAAGGGTGATGGAGAAAGTGGAAGAGAAAACCGGTGTGGTCTTTGGCGTCCTCGCGCATGAAAGTCCGAAATCCACTGCCACCAAATCACAGATCATTCCTCCGGCGCGGGTACGCTATCTCGCTGAAATAACTGAAGCCATTACGGATTACAGCAAATGGGTAGACGAACAATGCAAGCTCGCTACACAATGGTACCAGGTAACCGGGGTGATAGCCATAGATCCCTCCAAAGCCGCTGTGCTGAAAGATATCAGCACACACCTGGAAACAGCCCTGCATCCTGAATGCAAAAAACTGATTGAGGGATGGCCGGCATTACAGCAAAAATATGCTGCCGACTATTACGAGTTCCAGGTACGTGATAAGGTGATCAAATTACCATTGTTCTCCGAAAGCCTGAGCCATAGCCGGATACCTAAGGTTAGTCTGCCTAAATACAGCGACTGGGGCGATATTCTCCGTTGGCAGTTGACGGAAAATGTACCGGGAGAATTTCCTTACGCCGCTGGTGTGTTCCCACTCAAAAGGGAAGGAGAAGATCCTACGCGCATGTTTGCCGGTGAAGGAGGTCCTGAACGTACCAACAAGCGTTTTCACTATGTGTCGCTGGATCAGCCGGCAAAGCGGCTTTCCACGGCATTTGACAGCGTAACATTGTATGGGGAAGATCCTGCAATAAGACCGGATATTTACGGGAAAGTGGGCAATTCAGGTGTGAGCATTGCCACTGTGGATGATGCCAAGAAATTATACAGCGGCTTTGATCTCTGCGACCCGAAGACGTCCGTATCCATGACGATCAATGGTCCGGCGCCTATACTGCTGGCCTTTTTTATGAATGCCGCCATTGACCAGCAATGCGAACAATATATAAAAACGCATGGCCTTACAGAAAAGGTAACGGCGATCATTAAAGATAAATTCAAGGACCATCCTTTGCCACATTACAGTGGTGACCTGCCGGCAGGCAATGATGGATTGGGGCTGCAATTGCTGGGAATGTCCGGTGATGAAGTACTACCGGCAGATGTGTATGCAAAGATCCGTGGGCACGCACTTAGTACCGTACGCGGCACCGTGCAGGCAGACATCCTGAAAGAAGACCAGGCACAGAATACCTGCATCTTCTCAACAGAATTTGCGCTGAAACTGATGGGAGATGTACAGGAATTTTTTATCACCCAAAAGGTGCGTAATTTTTATTCTGTCAGTATTTCCGGCTATCATATTGCGGAAGCCGGCGCCAATCCAATTACGCAGCTGGCCTTTACGCTGTCTAACGGCTTCACGTATGTAGAGTATTACCTGAGCCGTGGCATGCACATCGATGATTTTGCACCTAACCTGTCGTTTTTCTTCAGCAATGGTATGGACCCTGAGTATGCGGTCATAGGTCGTGTAGCACGCCGCATATGGGCCAAGGCTATTAAGTACAAGTACAAGGGGAACGACCGTTCGCAGAAACTGAAGTATCATATCCAGACATCCGGTCGCAGCCTGCACGCACAGGAAATTGATTTTAATGATATCCGTACCACGCTGCAGGCGTTGTATGCGATCTATGATAATTGCAACTCCCTGCACACCAACGCATACGATGAAGCCATTACCACGCCTACAGAAGAAAGCGTGAGAAGGGCTATGGCTATACAACTGATCATTAACCGTGAACTGGGTACCGCTAAAAACGAAAACCCTGTGCAAGGCGCCTTCTTCATAGAAGAACTGACAGACCTGGTAGAAGAAGCCGTGCTGACAGAATTTAACCGCATCACAGAACGCGGTGGTGTACTGGGCGCCATGGAAAGAATGTATCAGCGGAACAAGATCCAGGAAGAAAGCCTGTATTACGAATCACTGAAACATACCGGGGAGTTCCCGATCGTAGGCGTTAATACTTTCCTGAATAAAAATGGTTCTCCTACAATCATTCCGGCAGAAGTGATCCGCTCTACCACAGATGAAAAGGAGTTTCAGATTAAAACCCTGGAAGCTTTCCAGAACCGGCACCAGCATAAGAGCGCCGCGGCCCTGAAGCAGTTGCAACAGGTAGCCGTCAATAACGGCAACCTCTTTGAAGCACTGATGGAAACCGTGAAACATTGCTCCCTCGGACAGATCACTCACGCACTGTACGAAGTAGGAGGCCAATACCGGAGAAACATGTAAATATTTAGGGATGTTGATATTTTGATAGTTTTTTTATTTTATTTCATTGACTGTAGTGCTGATATAACTGCAAGTACAGAAGGAATTATAGTCAATGAAATAAAATAAAAAAACTATCAAACTATCAAAATCCCTAAATTGATAAATCGATTCAGCAAATCCCGGAAACTTTTCTATTTTAGCAGTATGGTTGCAAGAAGAGACTTTATCAGAAACAGCGCGCTGCTGGCAGGCGCTGTAGGGCTAGGGTTGCCCAAAACAGTTTTAGGCTGGAATGGCTATGCTACACAGCGTCCGCCGTTGGCACAGCGAAAATTTAGCAGTGAAGCCGTAGAGAAGGTAATAGTGACGGTGAAAAAACAGATCGCCGATAATAAACTGGCGTGGATGTTTGAGAACAGCTTCCCCAATACACTCGATACCACTGTAAACTATAAGATGCAGGACGGCAAGCCCGATACCTTTGTCATCACCGGCGATATCAACGCGATGTGGCTGCGTGATTCTTCCGCACAGGTATGGCCCTATCTGCCCCTGATCAAGGACGATGCAAAGTTGCAACAGATGGTGGCCGGTGTCATCAACCGCCAGACCAAATGTATCCTCATCGATCCTTACGCCAATGCATTCAATGACGGTCCTACCGGCAGCGAATGGGAAAAGGACCTGACGGATATGAAACCGGAGCTGCATGAACGTAAATGGGAGATCGATTCTCTCTGTTACCCGGTACGCCTGGCTTATCACTATTGGAAAGTTAGCGGGGATACCAAAGTATTTGACGACAAATACAAACAGGCGGCGTTATCTATTGTAAAAACTTTCAAAGAGCAGCAGCGTAAGGATGGCAAAGGGCCGTACAAATTCCAGCGTATTACGGCCTGGCAGTCTGATACCGTACCCAATTCCGGTTATGGCTCGCCTATGCTGCCTGTAGGGCTGATTGTATCTATCTTCCGTCCTTCGGATGATGCTACGGTACTGCCTTTCCTGATTCCTTCCAATATGTTTGCCGTAGTGTCGCTGCGTCAGCTGTCGGAGATCAGTGAAACGGTGTATAAAGATGCAGCCTTTGCCAAAGAGTGCACAGCACTGGCGGATGAAGTGGACCGCGCTATTAAGGAATACGCTGTGGTGGAACATCCGAAATTAGGCAATATGTATGGGTTTGAGGTGGATGGTTATGGTAACCGCTTGTTCCTGGATGATACGAATGTACCCAGCTTATTATCTATTCCTTACCTGGGTTATACTTCAGCGGATGATCCGTTGTACCAGGCATCGAGGCATTTTGTATGGAGCAGTTATCATCCGTGGTTTTACAAAGGAAAGTTTGGAGATGGTATTGGTAGTCCGCATACCGGTGAAAACTACATCTGGCCAATGAGTATCATCATGAGAGCTTTAACCAGTCATGATAAGGAAGAAATAGCTGAATGTATTAAAACCCTGCGCAATACAGATGGCGGCACCGGTTTTATACATGAGTCTTACCATAAAGATGATCCGACAAAGTTTACCCGCAAATGGTTTGCATGGGCCAATACATTGTTTGGTGAATTGATACTGAAAGTAAGCCAGGAATATCCTGAACTGCTGAAAAGACAATACGCTTAAATATTTCCGGATTTTTTGATTTAGGGATTTTTTGATTTATGTTCAATAAATTGTGGACACAAATCATTGAATCCCTTTTTTTTAAATCATAAAATCTCTAAATCTCAAAATATAAATGGAGCCCGTCAATACCCACCAGATCTATCAGCAGCGGATAAATGATTTTCAGCAGGCCATCAATAAGGAGAAGAAGTTGGCAGCGGCTTTGTCATGGGCACGGCTGATCAGTTTTCTTATCATAGTAGCCGGCGGTGTGCTGTTCTTCCGCAAGGAGGGGAACGCTATGTGGTTACTGCTTGCGGGCGTGGCGTTAATAGCATTTATTTATCTCCTGGTGCGTTATCAAAAATCAGAGAACAAACTACAATTGCTCAAAACCCTGCTGAACCTGAATGAGAAAGAGCTGCAACAGGCAACTACGTGGAAGCCGGCATTTGAAGACGGAAGCGAATTTATAAATGATCAACATGATTTCAGCAGTGACCTGGATGTATTCGGGCCTGCTTCTATTTTTCAGTTTGTTAACCGCACAGGTACTTTATCCGGCAAAAACAGGCTGGCGGCCATGTTCCGCAACCCTATGCAGGAGGTGACTGCCATCAATCATACGCAGGAGGCGCTGAAAGTACTGGCACCCGAAGTGGAGTTCAGGCAGTTGCTGACCGCCAATGCCATGCTGGCAAAAGAAGAGGAGAGTGACCGGAAAGAAATCAATCTTTGGCTGGACATGCCTTTTCATTTTCTGCATAATAAGCTGATGAATGTGGCCATCTGGCTCTGTCCCTTGTTGGTATTGGCAACATTGGTGTTTTATATCCTGAAAGGACATTACTATCCCTTTATAGGGGTGATCATCATCAATTGGTTGCTGCTGGGAAGTATACAGAAAAAGGTCATGGCCCAATACAGCCTTATGTCGCACAAGGAGCAGATTTTGGAGAAGTTTTCTATCCTGCTGCACCTTATTAGAACCGGGTCTTTCGGGCAGTCGGTATTATTGCGGCAGCAACAGGAAACCGCCCGGGAGGCAGATGTGGCATTGCATCAATTATCCCGCATAGGTGCCGCTTTTGATCAACGTTTAAATTTGTTGGTAGGCATACTGCTCAATAGCGTCATGTTATACGATCTGCGTTGCATTCTGCGGCTGGAACGGTGGAAAGTCCGTCATAAAGAAGGGGCAAACCGTTGGTTTGAGGTAATAGAGCAGCTGGAAGTATGGAATAGCTTTGCCACTTTCGCGTTTAATCATCCGCAGTATACTTACCCGCAACCGCAGGAAGCGGTGATGGCGCTGGAAGCCACTGCATTGGGGCATCCGTTGATACCAACAGGCGAGTCGGTGAAAAATGATGGTACTATTGGCAGCCAGGCCAGTTTCCTGATCATTACAGGGTCTAATATGTCGGGTAAGAGTACTTTCCTGCGTAGCGTTGGTTCCAACCTGCTGCTGGCCATGTGTGGCGCGCCGGTATGTGCGGAAAGCTTTGTTTTCAGCCCGGTACGCCTGATGACTTCTATGCGGATCAAAGATTCTATTGCCAGTCATACTTCCTATTTTCAGGCGGAGCTGCTGCGGTTGCAGCATATTATTCAACAATTAAAAACCGGTGAACGCGTATTTATTTTGCTCGATGAAATTCTGAAGGGCACCAATTCAGAAGATAAACTCTCCGGTTCCCGCAGTCTTATAGAGCGTTTCCTGCAATATAACTGCCTGGGGATGATAGCTACGCATGACCTGGAATTAGGTCACCTTGAAGATGCATATCCGGCCCGGATTAAAAACTATTGCTTTGAAAGCACCATTCAGCAGGATCACCTTTTCTTCGATTACCGCATCCGTGAAGGTATAGCACGGAACAAGAATGCGACCTTCCTGATGAAACAGATGGATATCATTTAACGCGTTGTGCTGCCCCCTCCCAGCCTCCCCCGAAGGGGGAGGAGAAAGGAAACGAGGGTTTATTTTGACCTTTGATTACAACCATTTTACGGATATTACGGGAGTACCTTATATGACCAGATGACATAATATTACCTACCCACATTAGATGGCCACTTCAACTACTAAAATAAGCCCTCGTTTCCTTTCTCCTCCCCCTTCGGGGGAGGCTGGGAGGGGGCAGCACAATGCGGTATCATTTAGTCATTTGATGATTTATTTATTTGCTTATTTAGTTTCAGTGGGGAGTCTCGTTCTGAAACTAAATAAGCAAATAAATAAATCACCAAATGACTAAATATTTTAGTATTTTTACTAAAATATTTAGTTTATGACTTTGCCGTTTGAGGAAGGTGCAGCTGAAAATCAATACTACAAAGGTCGTGGTGCGCAATTGAATCCCGCTAATAAGTACCTGAAGGAGGAGTATGTGCAGGAGCATGCGGAAGGTATTGATGAATGGTGGCAGGCGGATGTGCCTACGCAGGTATTTGAGGAGCATGCCAAAACCCTGGTGAATAAGGTGGAGAGTCCGGATGTGGGGATGTGGTATTCCATGAATCCTTACCAGGGCTGTGAGCATGGCTGTATTTATTGTTATGCCCGCAATGCGCACCAGTACTGGGGACTGAGCGCAGGACTGGATTTTGAACGGAAGATCATTGTAAAACACAATGCACCGGAGTTGCTCCGGAAGTTCCTGGATAATAAGAACTGGGTACCCAAGCCGATTTCGTTGTCGGGGAATACGGACTGTTATCAGCCGGTGGAGCGGAAGATGTGGCTTACCCGGCAATTGCTGGAGGTGGCGCTGGAATACAAACAACCTATAGGTATCATTACAAAAAACTCGCTGGTACTGAGGGATCGTTATCTGCTGCAGCAGCTGGCGCAGGATAAGCTGGTTTGTGTGTATGTGTCTATCACTACTATGCAGGAAGACCTGCGGTTGAAGATGGAGCCACGCACTACTACCGCAGCGCAGCGTTTCAAAGTGGTGAAGGAGTTAAGCGATCTTGGTATACCCGTAGGTGTTATGACGGCGCCGATGATTCCCGGTCTGAACGACCATGAGATGCCCCGGATCCTTGAAACAGCAGCGGCCAACGGCGCTAAGTACGCAGGCTACACGGTGGTTCGTTTGAATGATGCCGTGAAAATAATTTTCAATGACTGGCTGTATAAAAACTTCCCGGACAGGGCGGATAAGGTATGGCATCTTATTGAAAGCATGCATGGTGGCCAGGTTAATGACAGTGAATTTGGCCGGCGGATGCGGGGAGAAGGCAATATCGCAGATCTGATCAAACAGCAGTTCCGTATTCACACAAAAAAGAACGGGATGAACCAGGAACGCTTCGAATTCAATACTGGCGCGTTCAAACGGCCTACGAGTCAACTCAGTTTATTCTGATAAACGGTATAAAAGCAACTACGATGAAAATAAATTGTTAACGTTATAAAAAAGTAGGGTGCAATATTGTTAATGAAAAAAATAAAAATTATCTTTGTAACAATAGTAAAATAAAAAGTGCAACTTCTGTCAACATATAAGATTTTTGTAATGGCCTGCAAACAAAAGCAGGTCCAAACTGGAATGCGGGCGCGTTGCACCGATTGTTAACATGAGAAAAGTTATCAAACGATACAAACAAAGGTCCCGCACTAAAAGGCGGGACCTTTTGCTTTTGAAGCAGTACTGAAATGATGGCATTGAAAGAAATTCAAAAGGTAACTGAACAAGATAAAAAATACACCTCGTGGTGTAAACGGGATGGCTTTGCCTTAAAAAAGCCATACGGGCATGGTATGTAGTAATGTAAGCTAACCCTTTACATTATTGAACCGGTCCGTAAATGCGGCCGGTTTTTTTGTGCATTTAAATTCCGGCATAGAAATGGCAAATAATTTTTAAATGATGTTATGTGCTAATCTATTTGATTAGAAACAGGTACAGCACATAACCCCAAAAGCGTTAGTATCATGAGAAACGTTATTCAAGTTGTAAGAGAGGCTTTACTCACAAACTTTAAGGAGTTAGACAATTGGTTTGAAAAAGACCAGGCATTACTGCATTTCAAACCAGACCGTGATCAATGGAACATCAGGGAAGTGTTGGAGCATATTACGCTCACCAACTATTTCCTGCTCCTGATCATTAATAAGAGCACACGTCGTGCGCTGGATCGTAAAAGGAATGGCCATACCGTGATACTTCAGGCAGATTATGAAGATAAATTTAACCAGATTGATGTCATTGGTAGTAAGTCTTTCGGCTGGGTAAGACCTGAACATATGGAACCTACCGGCCTTAAAAATATACAGGAAGTGAAAGCATTGCTGAAACAACAGTATGCACAGTGCATGTATAACCTGTCTTTGCTCAAAAACGGCGAAGGAGTACTGGTATTTACCAATATGTCCGTAAATCATTTGGGCAAGCTGGATATCTATCAGTACATCTACTTCCTGACGAAACATATTGAACGTCATATCCGGCAGATGAAACGGCTGGAGAAGGAGTTTGAAGAGAGCGCGGTCTTAACCTGATTTATGGTCGACCACCAACATCTATTATTGTTATCCTATTCGAGTGTTAATAACCGGAAGTACGCGCGCTTCCGGTTATTTTTGTTTCATGCCCGGATGTTTTTTTAATTTCGTATATGCGATGCCGTTGTATAGTTATTCCGGTGTCGTCATCTTTGCAGGTAAAAGACATTTTTTGTTACATAGAAAAAAAAGTTGGAAAAAGCTGAAAAAAATTTGTGTAATCAAAATATATCCTGTTATCTTTGCATCGTTAAAATTAATAATAAACAAAACGAATAAAAATGAAACGCATTCATCTACATATGGACTCCGCAATACCCTGCAATGTGCAGGATAGTAGAGGGTTCCGGGCGTTTTATGTTTACAGGTAGATCAATAATATTTGTATATATAACGAAAGCCCGGATCGATTGATCCGGGTTTTTTTGTTATCGGTTTGTGATGATGATATTGCCAATGAATACAGGAAACATCCGGTTGTTGCAGCTTCAGAATAGCTGTAGCAAAAGGTTCACGGATAGCATTAATGTGATTAATGCTAAACGGGCTTAGTATGTTTTTAACGTAGTGTATGCGTTAACGTTATAAGCCTGGTCCGTGTAAAACAGGCCGGGTTTTTTTGTATGGTAAAAAGGAACAGAAGATATGTTTTTTTCGTCTCTGTTTGTATTTAACCCCCAACCGTCAGGTTATCAAAAGGATAACCTGTAACTTCCCCCAAAACAGCAGCTGTGTCAGTGCTGTAATGATAACTGTGATTTGCCAGGGGTTATAAATGGCCCTGGTAAATCTTTATCAGATAGATTTAACATTAAAGAGAAGCAGTAAATGAAAGAGATACTTAATAATAACATTGATATTAAAGATGGAGAGCATTTTGATCCAAAAGGGGTGTATACCATTCACTTTAACAGGATTCCCAATATCAATAATATTTACGACATAGATGGTGATAAAGCAGCAACGGTTTTTGCAAAAGAGTTTGAAGCGTTGATCACCAATACTTATCACTATACTGATTATGATAACAAGAAAAAGAAATACAAACATAATCAGACACTGGTGGTATTGAACAACGATTGTGTGATTGCTTTCTGGCAATCATGGTGTGAGATCCTCCACAATGGAACGGATATTGATTTTGTGAATAAGGTAACGGAAACGGTTACACGTTTCAAAGAAAAGCAACGCCGTGAGCCACATGAAATCAACCTGATCACCAGCGGCCGCAAAGGACTGGAACTGAAAAGCCTGGAAATAAAACAGACAAAGCTAGACATTGGCATGTTCTATGAGGATGATTTTAGGGAGATAGATAAAGTAATACAGCAGCGACTAAAGAAGGACAAAGACAAAGGCATTGTATTATTGCATGGCTTACCGGGAACGGGCAAAACAACCTACCTGCGCTATCTCATCGGAAGGATTAAGAAGCGGGTACTGTTTGTATCACCTGATCTTGCCAACAACATTATGAATCCTGAGTTCATGGAGTTGCTCATCGATAATCCAAACTGTGTGGTGATCATTGAAGATGCGGAGAATGTAATTATGGACAGAAAATTTTCCGGTAATTCATCCGTATCCAACCTGCTTAATTTATCTGACGGGTTGCTGGCTGATTGTCTGAATATTCAACTGGTGTGTTCATTCAACAGTGATCTTTCTGCTATTGATAATGCGCTGTTGCGCAAGGGCAGGCTGATTGCCAAGTATGAATTCAAAAGACTGTCCGTGGACAAGGCACAGCAGTTATCAAAACACATGGGATTTGATACGATAGTCAGCAGACCCATGACCATTGCAGAAATTGCCAACCAGCATGAACCTTCTTTTGAAAGCAGGCAACATGTGATTGGTTTCAGAAGAGAAGTGTTGGAAGAGATTGCCTAGCGGTTTTATCTTCCAAAAAAATAACAAAGAATAAACCCAAAAAGATGCTTTCCGCCTTTCGTTTTTATAGTCTACAAAAATGGTAGGATAATTAAATTTTATTACTTAATATTGTAATCGTTTACCACCACCACCAAGCTGCAATATTATCTGTGCATGGACTGGCGCCATGCCGGGAATCTGTGCTATTATTGATTTTCCGGATTTAAAACGTTTTCAGGTGCATTTAAACTATCTGGCATTGGCAGTTCCTTTTTTCCTGACTTTCATAGGTCTGGAATACCTGGTATCACGTAGAAGGGGCAAGCGTTATTTCAAGTTTAATGATTCAATTACCAACATTAGTATAGGTATAGCGGAAAGGTTGCTGGATACATTTACCGTAGGACTATTTTATTTTGTTTATGATTATCTGTACCAGCATTATGCCATTTTTGATATTAAATCCAGTGTGTTATTATGGGTAACGTTATTGTTCTGCACTGATTTTGTGTGGTACTGGTATCACCGGTTGGCGCATGAAGTAACGATATTCTGGTGTGCGCATGTGGTGCATCACCAGAGCGATGAGTTTAATTACACGGTATCTGCACGTATCACCGTTTTCCAGGCATTTATCCGCACCGGTTTTTGGGCGGTATTGCCTGTTATCGGGTTTCCGCCGGCTATGATCACGAGCATGTTGCTGGTGCATGGGTTGTATCCTTTTTTTATACATACACGTACAATAGGAAAGCTGGGCATCCTGGAATATATATTGGTGACCCCTTCGCATCACCGGGTGCATCATGCCAGCAATCCGAAATATCTAGATAAAAATTATGGAGATGTTTTTATTATCTGGGATAAACTGTTTGGCACTTTTCAGCAGGAAGAAGAAGAGCCGGTGTATGGTTTGACGAAGCCGTTAGAGAGCAACAGTTTTTTGTGGCAGCATTTTCATTTTATCCTGGAGATGTTGTATTCCGCCCGTGCAGCCAAAGGCTGGCGGAACAGGCTGCGGGTGATTTTTGGTAAGCCGGATAATGTAGACCCGGCTGCGCGGGGTATCCTGGAAGAAAAGTTTTTACTGCGGGACAGGAGTATCACGGAAACGCCTAAACTGAATAGCTATGTTGTGTGGCAGATAGCTACTACCCTCACTTTATTGTTTTCTTTTTTATTGCTGGAGCATTATGTGCCGGTGTTTATCCAGGTATGTGTTACGTTACTGATCCTGCTGACGCTTATTAACTGTGGCGCTATCATGGAGCAAAAGAAATGGGTGTTTTACCTGGAGCATGCCCGTTTCCTGGTGTTGAGCCTGGCGCTGTATTATTGCTGGCCGCAGCCGGCTTTGCCGTTTGTGGCAGCGTTGATTCTCACAACAGCTATTTATTTCGAGACGCGGCTCAAGGAGCGTTATTTCCGGCTGGTGTACGGCTATACACGCACGTAGATCTTCTTTTTATCCATCCACCATCCTACGGCCGCAAAGAGGCATACATGAAAGAGGGCAAACAGCAGGGAGCCGACCATATTGCCGCCGATTGGGCGGAATATGTGCTGGTATAACCAGCTATAGGTATTTTGTCCTGGTACTGGTTTGATCAGCAGGTATAACTTTATCACTACACCTGAGAGGATATAGATAAACAGCGGGTTTTTGCCGAATACGGTAAAGAAGGTAGTCCACCTGGTTTTGCCGCGAAACTCGATGACGTGCATCAGTACGGACAAGAGCAGCAGCGCAATGCCTACAGTATACAGTACGTAGGAGCTGGTCCATATTTTTTTGTTGATGGGGAATACCAGGTCCCAGCACAGCGCCGCGAATATCATGATACAGCCTACTATCATCAGTCTTGCCAGCATCTCGTATGTTTTCCCCTGTTCCTGGATGAATTTGCCGGCGAGATAACCAAAGATGACGTTACAGATAGCGGGCAAGGTGCTCAGGATGCCTTCCGGATCGAAGGGAACGCCTTCTCCTGTGTACATATGGTTTTCGCCCAGTATTAACTTATCGAGTGGCGTACCCGCATATCCCTGGAGGCTGTATGGATCACCAGTGCCGAGGGCGGTCAACAGGAACCAATATACGAAGAGGATGATACCAGCGGTGAGGAAGGCACCTTTGTCTTTCAGGAAGTGAATGATCAGTGCGGCGGCGCCGTAGCAAAGCGCAATGCGTGGTAGTACGCCCAGGATACGGAGGTGACTGAGTGGTTTTATGGTGAGCCCGGTTTCGCCCCATTTTACAAAGGGGAACCAATTGAGTATAAGTCCTATTACGAAGATGAGTAAGGTACGGGTGAGGATCTTTTTGAGTACAACGATATTACCGGCGGCTTCATATTTTTTCATGGCAAAGCTCATAGCGTTGCCTACGGCGAAGAGAAAGAAGGGGAATACGAGGTCGGTGGGTGTGCAGCCGTGCCATTTGGCGTGATCCAGTGGTGCGTATACATATTCCCAGCTGCCGGGATTATTAACGAGTATCATGGCCGCAACGGTAAGGCCGCGGAATACATCCAGTGAAAGAAAGCGTTGCGGAGTGGTCACGATAGCAGTATTTGGTGTAATGTTAATGCACCAAGGTAATTATTTTAAAGGAATCGTCTTGCGGGCCGGTTAATGTCTTGGCACTTGTGTTTTTAATATTTTCCGGGCGAAGTGGATCCTGCTTTTGATGGTGCCGAGTGGTTCCCGGAGGATATCGGCTATTTCGAAGTATTTATATCCTTCATAGTAGAGGAGAAATGGTTGTTTAAATATTTTTGGAAGATGGTATACCGCCACGTGAATGTCTTTCATGTGCAGGTTGGTGTCTGCCTTGTTGCTGGTGGGGGTGAGTTGGTAGTTCATGAAAAATTCGCTGACGATAGGTTCTGCTATCATCCTGGTTTTCACTTTTTTGCGGTAATGATTGATGAAGATGTTGCGCATGATGGTGAAGAGCCAGGCGCGGATGTTAGTGCCTTCCATGTATTTTTCTCTGTTGGAGAGGGCGCGGAAGAGGGTTTCCTGGTAAAGATCTTTTGCTTGTTCCCCATCTTTGGTGAGGGTAAATGCAAAGGGTTTCAGGAAGTCAGCGTTCCCGATAAGCAAGGTGTTAAATTCAATAGATGACATATTGTTTAAGTTTTGCCTTAACTAATTTAAACAAAAAATTACTCGATTCAAGCGTTCAGAGGCGGTGGAAATAATTGATTTTAAAGGTTTTTTGCGGTTTAGCTTGGTTCTTTTTATGAATTTCCGGACAGTCTGTTTGAAATTTTGGTGGTTATTATTTGATTTTTTTAGTGAATATGAAAACAGGTATTTCTAAGTGACTCTCTAAGTATTAACGAGGAAAGCGGGAAAAAAGATTGTATTGATCAACTTATACCGGATATATATTGTATTATAAATAAAACGATACTATAAGGTATTTATAATTAGTTTTAATACAATTTGAATACTTTTTTTCCCGTTATTGTTACCGGAATGGTAAGATAGGAGTTTAAACGTTTACCATGCCGGAGCTAATGATTTAGAAACAAAACGGTTAGATGATTCTAATTCATGCGACATTTATATGTTATTTTTAATAGATTTGCAATCTTATTTGGCCAAAATCCGGATCGGGTCAGGCTATCAATTGTTTTTCCAAAAAAGAAGTTTTAGATCCTATTATACATGTTCAAAAAGTTATTGCTAATCCAGCTGTTCCTCTTTATTAGTTTTTGTGTGGTTGCCCAGGTACCTGCTGTGATACCCGGTCAGCAGAAGGAGGTGAACGTAGATAACTTACCAGATGATCAGATACGGAAGATTGTGGCAGAGATGAAGCAGAATAATCTGGGTATGTCGGATATTGATACTTATGCGGCGCAGAGAGGGATTCCACAAAGTGAGGCTGATAAGTTGAAGGCCCGTATACAACAGTTGGGGCTAGATAAGATACTGGAGAAAAAGAAAAATGAGGATACTTCACAGCAGAGTTCACAATATCCGGGGCGTCAGCTTAACAGTACGGATACCAGCACAGTAGACCTTTTCAGACAGAATGCTCCTCCGGAAGATACTAAAAGAAAGAAAATATTCGGCGCCGACTTATTCAGCAATAAGAACCTGACTTTTGAACCAAACCTGCGGATGCCAACTCCTCCAAATTACAGGCTGGCGGCTGATGATCAGGTAATGATCGATGTATATGGTTATGCGGAAGTACAGCATAATCTCACCGTAACCTCTGAAGGATATATCCGCATCCCGAACCTGGGCCCTGTGTATGTAAACGGGTTGACGATGGAGGAGGCGAAAAACAGGATTACCAAACAATTATCGACTATCTACTCTACTATTAACTCCGGTAAAACTTTTGTGCAGGTTTCTTTGGGTAATATCCGTAGCATACGTGTTTTGCTGATCGGGGAAATCCAACAACCTGGTACATATACCTTGCCTTCCCTGGCCTCTGTTGTGAATGCATTATACGTATCCGGCGGTCCGGATGAAAATGGGTCCTTCCGTAACATCCAGGTAATACGTAACGGGCAAGTGGTTACCACATTTGATTTGTATGATTTTATAACAAAAGGAGATCTTACCAATAACATCGTTTTACAGGACCAGGATATCGTAAAGGTAAACCCATATAAAACAAGGGTAGAACTCAAAGGAGAGGTGAAAAGACCTGCTATATTCGAAGCTAAGGACAACGAGACGTTGCAGACAATACTGGATTTTGCAGGCGGCTATACGGATGCGTCCTATAAAGAAAATATTACTGCTTATCGCGTCAATAATAAAGAAAGGGAAGTTGTTAATGTACCTGCAAGTGAGATTGCTTCTTTCAAGTTAAAATCGGGCGATCAGTTTTTTGTTGATTCGATCTTGAATCGTTTCAGCAATCGTGTGACGATCAGCGGGGCTGTTTTTCACCCCGGCGATTATGGGATAGAACCCAATATGAGTGTAACGGATCTGATTAAAAAAGCAGATGGTGTAAGAGAAGAGGCTTCCTTGAACCGCGGTATTATCCGCAGGTTACAGGATGATTTTACGCCGGCTATCATTAGCTTTAATGTGCAGGATGTAGTAAGTGGGAAAACATTGATTCCATTAAAGAAGGAAGATAGCGTTATCGTATTTTCCAAGCTGGATCTGCGGCAAACCTACCAGGTAACGATAGCTGGTGAAGTAAACAAACCAGGACCTTTCCCTTATGCAGATAGTATGCACCTGGAAGACCTGGTTTTATTGGCAGGTGGCCTGAGAGACGCAGCTTCGCTTAAACATGTAGAGATTTCAAGAAGGATCAGGAAAGGTGATGATAAAGGAACGGATAGTGCCACAGCGATTATCAAGCAATTTGATATTAATGCTGATCTGAGCAGTATCGCAGATGCAAGGGTAACGCTTGAACCATTTGATGAAGTAGTGATCCGTAAATCTCCGGCCTACAGTGAGCAGACCAACATCAACATTGATGGAGAAGTACTTTATCCCGGACAGTATGCTATTTTAAGTAAGCGGGAGCGGATTTCTGATCTCATCAAAAGATCAGGCGGCCTAAGGCCGGAAGCTTTCCCCGAAGGTGCTGTATTGCTTCGTAAAACTTATATCAACAGTGCCGATAGTGCATTACTGACAAACAAGCTTGATCTGTTTTATAATAAGCTGGAAGATAGTACAAGTATTACCAGTGTGAAGAGAATGGTAGAACGTAAGTATCAGTTACTGGGGATCAACCTGGATGATATTATGAAGAAACCCGGCTCCAAGTATGATATTTTACTGGAAGAAGGAGATGTGTTGAAAGTTCCTAAGAAATTGCAAACGGTGCAGATGTTTGGAGATGTTTATTTCCCTAAGAAGATTCGTTATGACGAAGGGTATAGTTTCAAGGATTATATAAGAGGAGCAGGTGGATTCACATCTTCTGCAATGAAGAGAAGGAGTTATGTTGTGTATGCTAATGGAGAAGTGAAGAGTACGCGTAAAGTATTTTTCTTTAATAAGTATCCGAAAGTGAAGCCTGGGGCGGAAGTGTATGTGCCAGCTAAGAAGGAGAAGAAGGGGCTGTCTGGTCAGGAAATAGTTGGATTAAGCTCTGGTATTGCATCTATTGCGCTGATAATAGTAACAATACTTACGCGGGTAAAATAAAATTATCAAATAATTAGAGTTTAAAGAAAGCGTAATGGAACAATCGGGGAAATCATCCAAGACCAACAGCGAAGGCGATGAAATATCGCTTAAAGAGTTGATTCTCAAGTTGCAGGAATGGTTCAGATACTTATGGCGAAAGAAATTCTGGATCATTGGGGTCGCTCTTATTTGCGCAGGAGCAGGGTTGTGGCTTGCATTGAATTCGAAACCAAACTATACTGCAGAACTCACTTTTGTATTGGAAGATAATTCCAGCAGTCCTTTAAGTGCATATTCAGGCCTGGCCAGCCAGTTGGGATTAGATTTAGGGAATACCGGTACAAGTAGTTTATTTGCCGGAGACAATATTATGGAGTTTCTAAAAACGCGACTTATTGTAGAGAAGGCTTTATTAGCTCCTATCCTTTACCAAGATCAAAAAATGACATTAGTGGAATGTTATATTGAATACAATCACCTGAGAAAGCAATGGAGTAAACTTGATGCTCCTTTTAATGTCCAATACCCTCTTGATGCTGATAGAAGTACCTACTCGCTTAACCAGGATAGTATTTTAAACATTATACAGGCAAAAATAGTTAAACAAAATCTGGTAATTGAAAAAGTGGATAAAAAGCTGAGCTTTATTTCAGTCCACGTACTTTCACCATTGGGAATTTTTTCAAAGTATTTCGCTGAAGCATTGGTCAGAGAGGCTATCGATTTTTATACCAATACCAAGACAAAACGAACCAAAGAAAATGTAGATAGGTTGCAAACGCAGGCGGATTCCTTGAAGTTGTTACTTGATCGTAAAACATATTCAACTGCGGCATTACAGGATTTGAATGCGAATCCTGCAAAACAGGTGGCTAGTGTTAATACGGAGCTTGCCATGCGTGATAAATTAGTGCTGCAAACCATGTATGGTGAGATAGTAAAGAACCTGGAGCTTAGCAAAATAACAATGGCACGTGAAATGCCCGTAATACAGATTATTGATACTCCTATACTTCCCTTGGAAATTAAAAAATTAGGAAAGCTAAAGGCTATCATAATCGGTGCTTTCCTAGGCGGTTTTATAACTACATTAGTATTGCTGCTATCCAGAGTTTATAAAGAAATCATGAATTGAACCTCTTCTAAATCGTTTCCTTCCTTATGAAACAATATGATAAAATAGCAGTTATAGGATTAGGATATGTGGGACTTCCGCTGGCTATTGAATTTGGTAAAAAATACAATGTTTTAGGTTTTGATATTAATGAAGCCCGTATTCATGAACTGAGCTTGGGAGATGATCATACCCAGGAAGCAGATCTCGTTGAACTAAGAGCACTAATAGCAAATAAAAGTGGGGGAGGTGAAACAGGGCTAAGGTTTTCGAATGTGCAAGAGGAATTAAGTGCTTACAATGTTTTTATCGTTACCGTTCCGACACCTATCGATCAATATAAAGCACCTGACCTGAGGCCTCTTTTAAGTGCCTCCAGAATGTTGGGAGAAGTGTTGAAGAAAGGGGATATCGTTATATACGAGTCTACTGTTTATCCCGGCTGTACAGAAGAAGATTGCGTACCTGTACTGGAGAAGTATTCCGGTCTTCAATTTAATCGCGATTTTCATTGCGGGTATTCTCCTGAAAGAATTAACCCGGGAGATAAGGTCAATACATTGACGAAGATACGGAAAGTAACATCAGGCTCCACTCCTGAAATAGCAGACATTGTAGATGAATTATATAAGAGTATTATTACAGCCGGAACACATAAAGCAGCTAACATTAAAGTGGCAGAAGCATCTAAAGCGATTGAGAATGCACAGCGGGATATTAATATCAGCTTCGTTAATGAGCTGGCATTGATCTTCGATCGTATAGGCATTGATACAACAGATGTAATAGAAGCGGCTGGAACCAAATGGAATTTTCTTAAGTATAAACCTGGCTTAGTAGGTGGACATTGTATAGGTGTAGACCCTTACTATCTTGCACATAAAGCGGAGATGATGGGATATTATCCGCAGGTTATTCTCTCTGGAAGAAGGGTGAATGACAATATGGGGATGTTTGTTGCCAATAAAGTAGTGAAGCTGATGATTAAGAAAGGCCATAAGATTGATGGTGCCAAAGCCTTGATTCTGGGCGTTACCTTTAAAGAGAATTGTCCGGATATACGCAATTCACGTGTGATTGACATTTATAAAGAGTTATGCCAGTTTGGTATAAATACAGATGTTTATGATATGCATGCTAATACTGCAGAGGTAGAAAATGAATATGGTATCAAATTGGTAAATAGTATTGCAAGTAAATATGATGCTGTAATATTAGCAGTAGCGCATAATGAATTTATTAACCTTGATTACACCGCACTTAAAAACGGTCATGATACTATTCTTTTTGATACGAAATCAGTATTAGACCGTAGCATTGTAGATGCGAGACTTTAAACGCTATTTTTTGTATGGAAAAAATTCAGATGGTTGACCTGAAAGGGCAGTACATAAAAATTAAATCATCTATCGATGACGCCATCGCTGATTGTATAAATAGTGCTGCGTTTATAAACGGTCCGCAGGTAAAACAATTCGCTGATAACTTGTCGGCATACCTGGATGTTCCCTATGTAATACCTTGTGCCAATGGCACAGATGCTTTGCAGATTGCTATGATGGCGCTTGAGTTGGAACGGGGGGATGAGGTGATTGTACCTTCGTTTACATATGTAGCTACTGCTGAGGTGATTGGACTTTTGGGTTTGGTTCCAGTCATGGTGGACGTAGATCCTTTATCATTTAATGTTACGGCAGATATTATAAAAGGGGCAATTTCTTCTAAAACTAAGGCAATTGTACCGGTACATTTGTTTGGACAATGTGCTGATATGTCATCCATCATGGATCTTGCCAGGGAACATGGATTGTATGTAATAGAAGATACTGCACAAGCATTGAGTGCAGACTATTCTTTTCCCGATGGCCGCATTGTGAAAGCGGGTACTATTGGAGATATTGGGTGTACCTCTTTTTTCCCTTCAAAAAACCTTGGGTGCTATGGTGATGGAGGTGCACTATTTACAAGGGACAAGGAATTGGCTGATAAAATAAGGATGATTGCAAATCATGGGCAGGTAAAAAAATATGTTCATAAATATATAGGGGTTAATTCCAGGTTGGATACTTTGCAAGCAGCTATACTGGATGTAAAGCTTTCGCACCTGGATAGTTATACAACAGCCAGGCAAGCTGGAGCTGCATATTATGATGAACACCTCAAGACCTTGAAGGCCATTAGTATTCCCTCCCATGTATCTTACTCCACGCATGTTTTTCATCAGTACACAATACTGGTAGGGGATAATAAGCGTGATGAGTTGAAGAAGTATCTTGAAAGTAAAGGTATTCCCGCAATGATTTATTACCCGGTACCTTTGAATGAGCAGGAAGCGTTTATGAAAATTGGAAGAACGGCGGGGGGATTGCCAACTACGAGGGAATTGTGTAGCCAAGTACTTTCTCTTCCAATACATACAGAAATGTTAACGCAACAACAGGATTATATTATTGAGCATATAAAGGCTTTTTTTAAATAACTGATCATGAATTATTATGCACATCCAACTGCTATTGTTGATGACGGTTGTACAATAGGAGAAGACACTAAAATCTGGCATTTCTCCCATATTATGACAGGTAGCAAGTTGGGACAACGTTGTAATATTGGACAAAATGTTGTGATATCTCCTGAAGTAGTTTTGGGGAATAATGTAAAGGTTCAGAATAATGTATCTATATATGCAGGAGTTACCTGCGGTGATGATGTATTTCTGGGACCTTCCTGTGTATTTACAAATGTAATTAATCCACGTAGTGCTGTAAACAGAAGAGGACAATATTCCAAAACTCATATAGGAACCGGTGCTTCTATTGGTGCAAATGCTACGATTGTTTGCGGTCATGATATAGGAGAGTTTGCCTTTATCGGAGCCGGAACAGTAATTACTAAAGATGTTCCGGCGTATGCCTTGATGATTGGTAATCCTGGTAAACAAACCGGGTGGATGAGTGAATATGGTCACCGGCTACATTTTGACGAAAATAATCATGCTGTTTGCCAGGAAAGCGGGCAGGTATATGTTTTAGAGAATAATAATGTAAAAAGAATTCAATGATGGTTGATCCTACTCAAAAAATAAAATTTGGAGTAATTGGTTGCGGACATATTGGTAAGCGTCATGCTGAAATGATAAGCAGGAATCCGGAAGCTGAACTGGTCGCATTGATAGATGCTAAGCCTAAACAGGAGCTGAAATTAGATGGATATAACACTCCTTTCTTTAACTCATTGGAGGAGTTTTTTGCTGCTGGAATCGATGTTGATGTCATCAATATTGCCACGCCAAACGGCTTTCACGCTACTCATGCACTTAAAAGCCTTGAACAAAAAAAACATGTAGTGATTGAAAAACCTATGGCATTGAATAAGCAGGATGCCGAAAAGGTAATATATAAAGCATTAAATGTACATAAGCATGTGTTCGCAGTGATGCAGAACCGTTATTCCCCACCTTCTGTTTGGATAAAGGAGATGATTGGATCTGGTCGGCTGGGTAAGATCTATATGGTTCAACTGAATTGTTACTGGAATCGGGATGATCGTTACTATAAGCCTGAGAGCTGGCATGGTAAGAAAGACCTTGACGGAGGAACTTTATATACGCAGTTCTCACACTTTATTGATATCATGTATTGGTTATTTGGAGATATAGAGAACATCAATTCAAGACTCAATTCTTTCAATCACAGTCATTTGACTGATTTTGAAGATAGTGGTTTCGTGAATTTTGATTTTGTTAATGGTGGAATGGGAAGTATTAACTTTTCGACCTCTATTTGGAACTCAAATCTGGAGAGCAGCATGACAGTCATCGCTGAGAATGGAAGTGTGAAAATTGGTGGGCAATATATGGATAAAGTGGAAGTCTGTCATGTAAAAGACTATGTAATGCCAGAGCTGGCACCCACTAACCCGGGTAATGACTATGGAGCTTATAAGGGATCTGCTCAAAACCATCATTATGTAATTGATAATGTAATTGATGTGCTTAAAGGAAGGGCAGCTATTACTACTAATGCGTTGGAGGGATTGAAGGTAGTAGAGATCATTGAAAGGATCTATCAGAGTAATGTTTGATTTTAGATCAAATTGGAATAATTTTCAATCATTAATCCTGCCTAACTAGCTTGGTAATAAGTATTTAGATATGGCTAGGTTATTAGGTGTAATAAGATTACATAATGGAGAAAATTTTATTTTTTTTCACGGAATCATTCCCGTACGGCAAAGGTGAATCTTTTATAGAGAATGAAATAGAATTTCTTTGCGGGAATTTTCAAAAGGTAATAATTGTTCCATCTCAGCAATCTGAGACAACTAACAATATAAGAACTATACCACAAAATGCTGTAGTTTTTCCATTGGGATTTGTTCCCAAATATAAGCTACTACTACTTCTGCCACGAAATTTATTCATTATAAGCAGAGCCTTTTTTTTTGATTTTTTTTCCGAAGAAAAAAAGAATTTTAAAAAGATTAAGCTATTTAGAAAGGGGCTCCATGCTATTCTTTGGGGCCTATATATGAACTCAAAACTAGATCAGGCATTCAAGTCTATAAGTGGAAAATACTATTCATATTGGATGAACAACGGGGCGCTAGCATTGACACTTAGAAGAATGAAAAATCCTGATATAGAGTTTGTTTTTCGTACCCATAGATATGATTTGTACCAGGAGCGATCTAAATACGGTTTGATCCCATTTCAACAACTGAATTGTTACTTTGCTAAATACATTCTACCTGTTTCTCAAAATGGACAGAACTATTTAAGAAATATTAAGCCACAGTTCTCATCAAAAATTATTTCGAGTTATCTGGGAGTCCCAGATAGAGGAATTAACATAATACCTGAAGAATGCAAAACGAATAATTTTGTAATTGTATCATGCTCTTTTATGGTTCCAGTAAAGCGTATTGATCTGATAATAGCTTCCCTGATGCTTTTAGAAATAGATGTAACATGGATTCACTTAGGCGGAGGGCCAGAAATGGGGAAAATAAAGAAGTTGTGCCAATATCTACCAACTAATATTTCGTATAAGCTTTTAGGGGATATGAGTAATTGGGAAATAATGAATTTTTATAAAGAGAATGCAGTGAACTTATTTATTCATTTAAGTGCATCCGAGGGTATTCCTGTTGCCATCATGGAAGCAGTTAGTTTTGGTATACCTGTTCTTGCAACAGATGTCGGAGGTGTTGCGGAACTTGTGAGTACTGAAACAGGTATTCTTGTGAATGAGGATGCTTCACCTGAAAAAGTGGCTTCTAGTTTAAAGATATTTTTACTTTCTGATCGAAATACGCAGGCATTTAGGAAACGAGTTCGGCAGTTTTGGGAGAATAACTTTAACGCGGAGAAAAACTATAATAATTTTATTAGTTCGTACCTTCTTGATCAATAATATAGTATTATCTCAAATAATTCTAATTTTTCTATTCATAAAAAGTGTTTGCTTACAATTATCAGTACCTGGGAACTGAAACAACAGAGAAATGAGTATAAATAAGAGTGTCGTTTCAGGCACTAGCTGGACTGCAGTATCAATGGGGACACAGGTGTTAGTGCAATTGTTAAGATTGTCCATTCTCACTAGGTTTTTATCTAAGTCGGACTTTGGATTGATCGCAATCGTTACCCTTGTACTAGGATTTACGCATATCTTTACAGATTTGGGAATTTCTGTTGCTCTTTTTTCAAGACAAAATATCACCAAAAAAGAATATAGTAGTTTATATTGGATTAGTCTCCTTTCTGGTATCGCATTGTATATTATTATATTACTATTAACTCCACTAATCAGTATATTTTATCAACTTGAAATACTGAATATTCTGATTCCTATCATGGGCTTGGATCTTGTTATAGCAACCGCTGGCAGGCAATTTAAAGTATTTAAACAGAAAGAACTTAGGTTTAAAGAAATTGCACTTATTGAAATCTTTTCAGCATTATTATCATTAATCTTATCAGTAGTGTTGGCATTTAATAATTTGGGTGTTTATAGTCTCGTTTACGCGACTATATTTAATTCCTTCCTTTCTTCTTTTTTGTATATTATTACCAGTCTTAAAAAGCATCCTGTTTCATTTTATATTAATTTTAATGAAAATAGATCGCTTTACAAGGTCGGTGCTTTTCAAACAGGTGCACAAATATTGGATTTCATCTCTAGTCAGATGGATATTATTATTATAGGGAAATTAATGGGACCTGCAGAGCTTGGTGTGTATAATTTAATCAAACAATTGCTTATCAGGCCGAGTAGCTTGCTCGCACAGCTTGTTCAAAATGTAGGGATTCCTGTTCTTGCTAGAATCAGAAATGATGTAAAGGCATTCAAGAGAAGTTACCTTCAATTACTGAAAATTGTTAGTCTCATAGGGTTTCCTATATATGCAATAATTGCTTTATATGCAAAAGAGATTTTATTGATACTGTTTGGTAAAGCATATGTTTCGGCAGCATTACCCTTGCAGATACTTTCTGTCTGGGGGGCTGTCGTTTCTTTATTAGGACCTGCTAGTGTGTTGGTAGTGGTAACGGGGAAAACAAACCTTGGATTTAACTGGACAATTTTTAGGGTATTAACTATTCCGATTTTTATAATAGTCGGTGGATCGTGGGGAATCCTGGGTATTTCAGTGGGACAGGCCATTTGTGTCCTATTATATTTATTTCTTTACTGGTTTGTCTTTATCAAGCGCGTGGTTGATATTCCTTTTAGGGATTATACTTTTTCCTTTCTACCTACGGTTCTTAGTACTGGACTTGGTCTATTGCTTGCTATTATTGTTAAAACCATAGTGAGTAAATGGGTGCATGTATATATAGCAGATGTTCTTGCATTAGTTATTTTTGCCACCTTTTTCTTAAGGTTTAATAAACGTGTAATGATTGAATTTTATAAATTATTTTTCAAAAAGGATTAAATATTACCTCAATTACTAATTAATGAAGTTATAAATTTTATTAATTAGTCCGATCTTTTTCACGCAGGAAATTCTAATATTGAGAAGTTGATAGTGATTGCAATTATTCATAATTGCAATTTTACTTGATTGAGATATAGATGGTAACAGTCGTATTGGATAAAGTGAAATGCAGGCTAAAATGTGGAAAAGTCAGGAGCGAAATTGTTATGTGTTTTGTATAAAGAAATGAGATTTTCACCTAGAATGTTCACCCAAACGATACTTTTCGCTTCAGGGGTATGCTGGCTGGAGTATTATTAGTGTTGCCTGTTTAGTATTGAGAGTGGAAAATATTCGGTTTTGCTCAATTATCATCTTTGCCGACAGTTGCGAATCTTGATTAGCAAAATGGACGTTCCGATTTATCAAAGGCGTCTTTTCTTTATGAGATGACAAGGAATATGTATCATATTTTATTTATTTGAGGAGCCGCTTTAATGCCCATTTGCGAATGGTGAAAAGCGTTTTACGAAAAAAATTAGTTAAGAAGACGACTTTTATTTCGCAATAGTATATAGTGTAATGTTTTAAAGTGTATAACCATTTGTAAATGAGCTGTCATTTGTATTTATAATATATAAATTTATCGTTAATTTAAAATAAAGGAAAAGGAGGCTAACTGATCTATGGAGGTATCGCTATATGATATAACTATTATTTGAACAAATTAAGCAGGGATTTTCTGAGAGGAAGCCTAGAGTACATCAAATATAAATATATAGTGTTAATTACTGATGGTTATGATAAGGAGAAAATAGGCTATCTCTGATAGCAATTCCATAGAGTGGTGCCTACACGGGCAATGTTGGTTTTCTATATATCATCATAATTTTTTAAGTAAGATTAGCCTCCCGGGATATTTACATTTTAATCAAAGACGTTTTTTAATTGGTTTAAAAAAGATTCTTACCTTCGTAGCTATAAATGATAATTTATTATTCATTATACTACATAATCAATGAACGTCATAAATAGACGTGTTAATGCTCAACTATTAATACGCATATTCTAGGCCCTAATTCATAAAGCATGTACCATGCAGATCCAATGCAAAAGTATTGTAATGTACTACAATTCGTATTGGCATGCATTACAAACAGCTGAAATGATGCTTGAAATGGAGCAGGTTGTTATAGAAGAGAAGCCTGATGCCATTCTTGTCTACAGAGATACCAACTCTATTCTTGCAAATACTTTGGTAGCTTTTAAGTTGCATATTTCAGTTTCCCATATTGAGGCAGATTCAAGAAGATTCAATCGAGATATTCCGGAGGAGATCAATCGTGTTCTAATGGACCATGTATCGGAACTGCTCTTTTGCCTTACTGAGATGGCTGTAAAAAGATCTCAATGCGAAAGAAATTGAGAATAACGCATTTTCCTATATAGATAAATGAAAGATATTCTCAGTTTATCTTCAGGATAAATTGGTGGAGAAATCTGATTTACTACTAGATCGGCTTTATAATACGGATGTAATTGAAGGGATATTATTATTCCTGAAATCATTGAATTTTTTAATTGCTCCAGTAGTATTTGTAATTCATCCATGCAAGGTATAGGAATTAGAAGGTCATGACTTCGTCGCTATTACAGATTCAGGTAATATGTAGAAAGAAGCCAGTTGGTTAAAGATAAAATACATCACATTGCGAAAAGAAAAGGATAGGAAGATTGAGACAGTGACATAATAAGCTCATTTTTGACCTGATTACTACTAGAGATGATCAAAGAGGGGATAAGAAACTAGTTCGAAACGATGAGGCATCCATACTGTAAAACTCATAAAAGTGCAGTATGCTTAAGCATTTTTTGAAGAATTGAATAATGTAGACATTTGTTTATAGGAGTATAATAGTTTTTTTAGAAAGATTTCCTTCGATAATAAATAAAATATGAGGATAGCATATATTACTGATATTGATTTAAATGCTCATTCGGGAGTTCGACTTAAGCATGTAATGCAATGTGGAAATTGGGAGAAATTGGGGCATGAAGTTGTAATTTTTTCAATGCCCAATACAGAACAAGTTAATATATCTAAAGTTGATATTCCTATTAAGCATAAAATATTTGATAATAAAATTGCTAGCTATTTCGGAGGAGGCTTTAAAGCGTATTGCAGAAAGATTCTATCTATACCATCGGTTTTAAGAGCATTAAGAGACTATAATCCAGATTTTGTTTATTTGCGAAGTATGATATATTTCCCAGGGTTAATAAGAATTTTGAATGCTTACCCGACTTTTATTGAGTATAATACACTTGTGGAAGAAGAGCTAAAAATGGTTAGTTCTTTTAAAACGCGCCTGATGCATGGAATGGGATACGAGCACTTGAATAAATCAGCAAGAGGATTTATAGGAGTAACAAATGAAATCACTCAGTACTACAGAGATAAGTATGCAAAGCCTTCCATAGCTATAGGGAACGGGTTCGATTTAAATAGCTATCCCGATCAAACTCTTAAGAGTAAGAATCAACGTCCGCAGTTAGTATTTGTAGGTTCACCTGATATGCCATGGCAGGGAGTGGATAAATTTTATCAGATGTCCCAGCGTATTGAAGCGGACTTCCACCTTGTAGGCCCATCTATATCAGATAGTTTGGGATGTAAAGATAATTTTTTTCAACATGGCTATTTACAAAAAAACTTGTTGGATGCACTCTATCTAAAGATGGATATCGCTGTAGGTTCATTGGCATTACATCGTAAAAAAATGTCTGAGGCTACTCCCTTAAAGGTACGGGAGTACTGCGCATATGGCCTCCCAATAATACTTGCTTATAATGATACAGATTTATCTGGGCAAGAGTTTGTATTAGAGATTGATAACACAGAAGATACAATTGATAAAAATATTCAAAGGATAAAAGATTTTATTCAAAAGTGGCATAATCGAAGAGTCCCGAGACAAAATGTCATTCCGTTGATTGATTATTCTGTAAAGGAAAGAATAAGGTTGAATTTTATAAAAGATGTACTTGATAATAATGGGGTGTAATAATTACTATGTGGTATGATGTATCTGCTGATTTTTATTGTTCTGGGAATATTTGGAATCTTAAATCTCGTGTGGCTTCCAAAGGAACAGGCGTACCTTAAAGACATAGGATTAATTAGCTCTTTTTTTATTCTTGTTTTGTTTGCAGGTTTAAGGTATCAGACAGGACCAGATTGGAAAGATTATAATGATTTTTTTTCGGGTATTGCTCCTTTGTATGATTACGGGCAAACAAGTATAGCAATCCGTGATGTACTTGAGCCGGGATTTGTTTTTCTGTGCTCACTATTTAAAGCAGTAATTAACAACAATCAATTTGTTTTTTTGGGGTTGGCTGCGGTTTCATTATCATTCTTTTTTTCCAGAATCAAAGAATATAGCGCATTTCCGTTAATCAGTATTCTATGCTTCTATATTTATGGCTATTCGGGCAATTTTAGTATACTGCGTCAAGTAATGGCAATAAGCATTTTTTTTTGGGCTGTTAAGTATATAGTTAATCGGAATCCTTTTGCATATTATGGAGCTGTAATCTTAGCGTTTCTTTTTCATACTTCAGCTATTATTTTACTACCACTCTATTTTGTTATTAACATACGTTGGAGTGGTAAGCTCATTATGTTTTTTTTCCTGATAGCAATTATTTTATATCAGTTTGATATAGTGTCGCAGCTGTTCTCTTATTTGTTAAGTAGTGTGGGAGGGTTGGCAAGGTATTCTGATTATCTTACTAATCAGCTATTATCTAAGCCCAAACTCTTAGGGACTCTTTTTTTAGAAAGAATGTTAATCTTTGTTCTTCTTTTTTATAAACGCAATGGTTTTGAAAAACAGTACAAATACTTTAATGTTTTTTTTAATATTTATATAATATATATTCTCTGCTACCTCGTGTTTAGTCAGGTACTTGTTTTGTTGAGATTTATAGAATATTTCACATATGCAAGTTGTATATTATATCCTCTTCTATTGCTTTATTTTAAAGAGTCGTATGGGAGGTATATTGTATACATGTTCTTGTTTATAATATTATTTTTTCGAGGTTACACGTCTCTTGTTTTAGATGGCAAAGAAGCAAATGTTCACAGCAGATACCTCCCCTATAGAAGTATTATTGAAAATTAATTGCAATTATGGACAAAAATAACGAGCCAATCCTAATAAGTTGCGTGATGGCGGTAAACAAAGATGATGGTTTTTTGGATGAGGCAATTAACAGTATTCTTGCTCAATCGTTTTCGGACTTCGAATTTATAATAGTTGCAAATAATTGCGATGACATCTTTTTTAATAGGTTGATTGAATATGAACGGAGGGATCTAAGAATCAGGGTATACAGAACCAGTATTCCTCAACTGCCTTATAATCTCAATTTTGGGATCGATAAGTCAAATGGAAAATATATTGCGAGAATGGATGCTGACGATATTTCAGAAAAGAATAGATTCGAAGAACAAGTGCGGTATTTGCAAGCTAATCCAGAAGTAGTTGTTTTAGGAACTAATTTTGAGAGAATTAATGATAAAGGAATGACAATTCCTTCTAACTATATTTTCTATAAAAATTACCTGGATATCAAGCGTAATATGAAGTTAAAATGCTGCATATGTCATCCCACTGTAATGCTTAAGAAAGAGGTATTTTTGAAAACTGGCGGATATGCATATGGTTTTACTGCTGAAGATTACGATTTATGGTTAAGAATGTTGGATCAGGGGGCAATAATTCATAATCATCCGATGAAATTATTGAAGTATAGAACACATCTTAATAGTGTAACAAATAATAAAAGTAATCTGAAAAGAAATATAGCATATACAACTAGTTTACTTTACAGAAAATTTGTTGAAACAAAGGACTCACGTTATCTGTTAGGAATGTTTATCGCTGGTGGATGGGGAATTAGGCTGGTCAGATTCAGAGCATGGTTGTTGCGTTTTTTTCGTTCAATAGGTAGTAAGAATTGAATATTATGAAAAGATATTTTGAAGTCATCAGTATTTGCATAATAACTATGCAATTTACAAGTAGCCTTGCAGCGACTACTGTGGATTTTAAGGATAGTAACCAATTGAATGTAAGAAATTACGGTGCGATTGGGGATGGCGTTTCTGATGATTCTAAAGCTATACAAAAATGTTTTGATGAAGCGAAGAAATTCTCTAAAGCAAAAATTGTATTTCCGGGAGGAACCTATTTAATAAGTACTCCAATTCAATATAATAATCAGAATCCTTTCTCTATTGAAATATCTGGGGGAAAAGGGGAGAGCAAATTACTCTCAAAAAAGTTTTTGAGCTTTTTTATTGTCAGGGGAAATACAACTCCTTCTGGGAATGTTACTATTCATGACCTTTCTATTACTGGCTTTAACCCACCCTACTCTTCCAATCATCCATTCTATGATCAACCCGGAATGTATGCTTATGGTGTTGCCTTATTTAATTTGGCCTCCGCCAATATTTATAATTTAACAATCAGAGACATTTATGGGGAGGGAATTTATATGGTTAATGACCAGAGATCTAAAGCTCCGTTAAGCGCCTCAGCCAGAAATGTAAAAATTACAAATAATCAAATTCTAAATTGTTGGGGTTTGCTTCCTTCTTTAAAGAAAGGATATCAGGACGAATATGGTGATGGCATTTATTTATCCAATGTTCAAGGAGCTCAGGTTCGTAACAATGTAGTTAAGAACGATTTATCTGTAACCAAACAATTTGGGCGAGCCGGGATTGTGTTAGAATTTAATGATGAGGAATGTCTTATAGACAAAAATGAAATATTTGGTTATGACAGAGATATACATATAGAAGGTGATCTTGGTGGTCATATCATTTCAAATAACAAATTAACAGGATCAGAAATTGGTATTTTGACATCTTTATCTTGTAAGGATAGGGCAACTCCTAACCCGATAGTTATTTCCAATAACTATATCTCAAATGAGGGAATTCCGCTTCATAATTCTCTTACGAGGGTGTTTCCTATGGCGAGTAGAGCATTGGTATCATTGAATGGCGATTGGAAAAAGGCCAGGGTGGGAAGTACTTTATCCGGTAACACAATTGTTTTTGATCCCCAAAGCGATTATACTAGCAAGGTATTGGTGAGTACATGGATATCATTTCTTAATTTAAAGGACAATGTATTTTCTCAAGCAAACATACCGGATAAGAAATTATCTGTTGTTTTCGGATATGAAGTAGGGGATCTTATTAATAATTCTTTTAAGAATGTTGCTGACGTGAGATTCCCCGGTGTTAAAGTGAAGGGAGATAGAATAGTTACCGGAAAGAATAGCGGTAATACTAAAACGGCAGGTACTATTTCGAATTTAAAGTTTTAATATAACCTATACGATAAAATTCAATATTTTGAATATTACACATGTAATTACAGGATTAGGCCGAGGGGGAGCGGAGAAATTTCTTTACAATATTTCCAGTGCATTTAATAACCTAGGGTATCCACAGAAAGTTATCGTATTGAATAATGAGCAACTGGACCTGATGCCACTTTTTAAGGATACTAATATTGAAGTAGAAGTATTAAACGTTACTCGAAATCCCTATTCATTAGTATTGAAAGCATATTATTTCAGCCGTAGTTTAAAGAATACAACGTATAATATTTTGCATGCGCATATGTTTCATGCTTTAGTCTTTGCGTGCTTAACGAAGCTTTTTTTGCCACAGACAAGAATTGTCTTTACTTCTCATAGTTTTAATATAGGGTCAAAATTAAGAGAGCGTTTTACATTTTTGCTTAGACCATTTAGAGATATGGATATTCTGTTTTCCCGGAAAATGCATAGAAGATTTTATAAAAGAAATGAATATTCTATTATTCCTAACGGTATACCCACGAGAAATTATTGTTTGGATATTGCTAAGGGACAAGACTATATTTTTATTTCTGTTGCCCGTTTAGAAAAGGTAAAGAATCAAAAAGTTATTATTGATGCAGCAGCAAAATTGGTAAAAGATGGCCTGAAGTTTAAAATATGGTTGGTCGGAGAGGGTGAAATGAAAGATTACTTGCGACAATATACATCATCACTCAACTTGGATGAGGTAGTCCTATTTAAAGGGTTTAGCGAGGATATACCTCGATTATTGAATAAGTCCAATTGTTTTCTGCTTCCATCCTTATGGGAAGGATTGCCATTAAGTTTATTAGAAGCAGGAGCAAGCGGACTACCGATTATTTGTACTCCTGTTGGTAGTATACCAGAATTCTTTTCAAGAGAGCAGGTAGAATATGCCGATATTTACAATTTATATCCTGCTATGAAAAAAGTATTATTAGATCAAGAAGGATATGTCAGGAAGGGAGAACAGTTAAAAAAGTATATAATTGAAAACTTTGATATCCAGATAACAGTTCAACAACATTTAGCTGTATATAAGAAATTAATTAAACAATGACCTCATATAAATGAATATAAAGAAGCGAATTTTGTTCTTAATTACCAAAAGTGAGGTAGGTGGCGCTCAGAAATACGTTAAAGAACAGATAGATATCTCCGTGAATCAATTTGATGTATTCCTTGCAACCAATGAGGTGGGATGGCTAACGGAAAACATAGCAGATAAAACAATGGGTTTGCTATTGGATAAAAGAATTGAAAGTCGAATGGCATTTGGGTATCTGATAAAGTTAATAAAATACATAAAACAGCACCAGATTGATCTTGTTGTTTGCAATTCCGCGAATGGTGGTCTTTATGGAAGAATAGCCGCCAAATTAACAGGGGCATCCAGTATTTATGTTTCTCATGGGTGGTCCTCAGTTTATAATGGTGGACGATTGACGTTCATTTTAAATAGAATAGAACGCTTTCTAGGTAATATTTCGGGTAAAACCATATGTGTCTCAAATAATGATTATTTAACAGCTCAGAGAAAAATTGGTTTAGCTGAGGATAAGCTTATTTTGCTCAAAAATTGTATTTTCCCGGTAGAATTACAATTATCTGCCCCATCAAATAGGCGAGGTGCAGGAAGCCGGTTGAAACTTTTATCACTTGCAAGATTGGCGTATCCTAAGAGGATGGACATCTTGATAGAAGCTATGAGTGGAATAGATTTCGCTGAATTATATCTTATTGGGTTGGGGCCGGATGAGGAAGAGATTAAAAAAGATGTTTATGCTCGTAGATTGGATAACGTATTTTTATTAGGAGAAGTCAAGAGTTTTAACAGTTTTGCAGACTATCATGCTTTTATACTTATTTCAGATAGCGAAGGTTTGCCTATGTCAGCATTGGAAGCTATGTCAGCCGGATTACCACTAATATTGAGTAACGTTGGTGGTTGTAGCGAGATTGTCGTTAACCCCAGTCTTTTGGTTGAGAACTCCGTTGAGGATATTCATAGAGCCTTGTTTGAGCTAAACGAAAATTTCGATTCATATAAATTGCCTGTTAAAGATTTTTTCGATAAGAATTTTAACTTATTGCTTAATAAGGATAAATATTTGAATCTTTATAGTTCATTAATTAAATAAGTGCTACGTTATGGTTTTTATAATAGGTGGATCGGGTTTCATCGGTACAGTATTAAGTAAAGGATTTGTTAGTAATGAAATCACTTTCAAAATTATAGATAAACAAATGTCTACTTCATTTGAGAAGTTCACTGTTATAGGTAATGTGCGTAAGCCTGATGAAGTAGAACAACATTTAAATAAACATTCAGAAAATGATTGGGTAGTTTTATTAGCAGCTGAACATAGGGATGATGTAACTCCGGTTTCTTTATATCATGATGTGAATGTAGAAGGGGCCGAAAATGTATTGAAAATAATGAAGGCAAAGGGAATTAATAAGATTATTTTCACCAGTTCGGTTGCAGTATACGGACTGAATAAAGAAAACCCAACTGAAGAACATCCTATTGATCCTTTTAATCATTATGGCAAAAGTAAATGGCAGGCGGAAGAAGTTTTACGTGAATGGTATAATCAGGACAAAGAGAACCGGACATTAATTATAATCAGACCCACTGTGGTATTTGGCCCGGGAAACAAGGGGAATGTCTATAATTTATTAAAGCAGATTTCAACGGGCAAGTTTCTTATGATTGGAAAGGGACAGAATAAGAAATCCATGGCTTATGTTGAAAATATAACCAGCTTTATTCAATATTGTATTGATGAGAAAATGAATGGTTATAAAGTATTTAATTATGCTGACAAGCCCGATTTAACGATGAACGAATTAGTTAAGGTAGCAGAAGAGACTATGTCAAAAAAATTACCTCCGTTACGGATTCCATATTGGTTGGGATATACCAGTGGAATAGGGTTTGATATATTAGCTAAAGTTATTAATAAAAAATTACCGATCAGCTCAGTGCGGGTCAAGAAGTTTTGTGCTACTACGCAGTTCGCAAATAAGGCTGTTGAATTATCTGGTTTTAAGCCACCTTTCAGCTTGGAAGAAGGACTTTCTAAAACGCTATCTGCAATTATGAATGAATCCTCCACTGCTAACAATAGCATTTAAACAACTATTTATGTAATTTTTCATTCCAGGAGTGAGGACTAATTCTGTTGAAAAATATTTCTAATCATGAAAATCGCCCTTATCACAGGCATCACCGGTCAGGACGGTGCCTATTTGGCTCAGCTCCTACTAAAGAAGGGCTATGAAGTTCACGGTATCAAACGCCGCTCTTCGCTCTTTAACACAGATAGAATAGACCATCTCTACCAGGATCCACATGAAAAAAATGTGCGGTTCAAACTCCACTATGGCGATCTGACGGATAGCACCAACCTCATACGTATCATCCAGGAGGTACAACCGGATGAGATATATAATCTCGGCGCGATGAGTCATGTGCAGGTGAGTTTTGAAGTGCCTGAATATACCGCTGATGTGGATGGAATAGGCACCCTACGTATATTGGAGGCCGTTAGATTGCTTGGATTAGTTAAAAAAACCAGGATTTACCAGGCTTCTACATCAGAGCTGTATGGCCTTGTACAGGAGGTGCCGCAATCAGAAAAGACACCGTTTTATCCCCGTTCTCCTTACGCAGTAGCAAAAATGTATGCTTACTGGATCACTGTAAATTACCGGGAAGCTTATAATATGTTTGCCTGTAACGGTATTCTGTTTAATCATGAAAGCCCGTTGCGGGGGGAAACCTTTGTTACCAGAAAGATTACCCGAGCCATTGCCAGGCTTTCTTTGGGCATGCAGGATAAGCTCTATATAGGTAACCTGAGTGCAAAACGCGATTGGGGTCATGCGAAAGATTATGTAGAGGCGATGTGGCTGATCCTTCAGCAGGAAAAACCGGAAGACTTTGTGATCGCTACCGGTATCACTACTACTGTACGGGATTTTATTAAGATGGCATTTAGTGAGGTAGGAGTTGAAATAGAATTCAAAGGCGAGGGTGAAGCAGAAAAAGGATATGTAAAAAGTAACCGCGATACTGCTTGTCCACTCCAGCCAGGCCAGGAGGTAGTAGCAGTGGATCCGCGTTACTTCCGTCCAACGGAGGTAGATCTGCTGATTGGTGATCCTACGAAATCCAAAACACAACTGGGATGGGAACCTAAGTACGACTTACCCGCGTTGGTAAAAGAGATGGTAGCAGCTGATGTAGAGCTTTTCCAACGGGAAAAGCTGTTGAAAGATGCCGGGTACAAAGTATTGAATCAATTTGAATAGCATATGATGAATCCACAGGATAAAATATACGTTGCAGGGCATCGGGGAATGGTTGGTTCTGCTATAGTAAGGCGTTTGCAAAAGGATGGGTTTAACAATATCATTACCCGTACTTCAAAAGAACTGGACTTACGTGAACAGGCTGCTACGGCTGCATTTTTTGAACAAACGAAACCTGATTATGTTTTTCTGGCCGCCGCCAAAGTTGGAGGAATTATGGCGAATAATACCTACCGTGGGCAGTTCATCTATGAAAATCTGATGATACAGAATAATGTGATCCATTATTCACACACGAATGACGTTAAAAAACTGATGTTCCTCGGGTCTTCCTGTATTTATCCTAAAATGGCTCCCCAGCCTTTAAAGGAAGAGTACCTGCTCACTGGTCCATTGGAGCCTACCAATGAACCATATGCCATTGCAAAGATTGCCGGTATCGAAATGTGTGATGCTTATCGCGCGCAATATGGGAGCAATTTTGTTTCTGTGATGCCTACCAACTTGTATGGCCCCAATGATAACTATGACCTGGCCAACTCTCACGTATTGCCTGCCATGCTGCGTAAAATGCATGAAGCAAAAGTGAATCAGAAAGAAGAAGTCATAATATGGGGAACAGGCACGCCTAAACGTGAATTTTTGCATGCAGATGATATGGCAGACGCCTGTTTCTTCCTGATGCAAAACTATAATGAAAAAGGACTCGTAAATATTGGTGTGGGTGAGGATATCAGCATTGGTGATCTTGCCCGCCTGATCCAAGGAATAGTAGGTTTTGAAGGTAAATTGGTATTTGATACTACCAAGCCCGATGGCACTCCCCGGAAATTAATGGATGTTACCCGGTTACATAGTCATGGTTGGAAAGCAAGTATCCCGCTTGAAGATGGTATCCGCAACGTTTACGCTGAAGTAAAAGACCTGGATTGGTCAAAATAGAATAGATTTGCCCTGACCCGCCACCGGTGCAGGGTATATTTTAATTGTCTACTAATTCCCTGCTGTCACCACAATTTACTGAAAACATTATCTTTGCATCTTAATTAGCTGGCAATTATACTTTTGACAGATTAATTATAAGATGTTTGTGATACCTGATCCCGTGCATTGAAATTTAAGAATCAAAAAGAAATTAATGAAGCATCTTGTTTGGATGGTAGCAATTTTATTGCTGACACGTGCAGTAAATGCACAAGAGAAGTTACCCGTCATTGTCCCCTATAACCCCCAGGACATCAGGGAGCTTTATCTCGACACCAGTAATCATCACACTGCTTTTAAGACAATCCTGCATGAGGATACCAGTGCGATGTACACCCGCCCCGATACCACAAAGCGTAGCTGGGTACACCGGAAATTATTTGATGAACACCTGTTGGAGTACCGTAATAAGGATTATAATGTATTCATCGACTTCCTGCCTGATTTCCAGATAGGGAAATCCCATGACGGTAGTAGAACTACATGGCTGAATACCCGTGGGGCCAGTATCCAGGCAAACATTGGCACTAAATTCTACTTTGAATCTTATTTCTATGAAAATCAGGGTAAGTTTCCTGCTTATCTTGATGAGTATATCCGTAAAAACGATATCGTACCCGGACAGGGAGGAATTAAAAGTTATAGTGAAGGCAAAGCATTTGACTTCAACTATGCCAGTGCTCTTCTTTCCTATACACCCAATAAATATCTTAACCTCACTGCCGGCTACGGACAGAACTTCATTGGTGATGGCTACCGGTCGCTGATCCTTTCCGATATTCAGTTCAGCTACCCTTATCTGAAGATCACTGGTACCCTCGGGAATGTGCAGTATACGGCTATGTGGGCGCAATTCATGGATAAGCACAGCAAAAGCTTTGCAACTGCCTATGATGACCTGGGCTACTATAAAAAATGGGGCGTATTTCACTTCCTGGATTGGAATGTAAGCAAGAAATTAACCATCGGGCTTTTTGATGCGGTAATATGGCCCGATTCCGATTCTACCGGCCGTAAGCGTGGTTTCGATTGGAGCTATATGAATCCGATCATCTTCCTGCGTTCGGCTGAGTTCTCCGAAGGGTCTTCTGATAATGCACTGGTGGGGATGAATGCCAAATTTAAGTTACTGCCCAAAACAACTATTTATGGTCAGATAGTGCTGGATGAATTTAAACTGAAAGAAGTATTTGGTGGTAAAGGCTGGTGGGCAAATAAGCAATCTATGCAATTAGGTTTCCGCTCATTCGACCTGTTCCAGGTTGATAAGTTGGACCTGCAGGGAGAGTTTAATGTGGTTCGTCCGTACACGTATTCCTATAAGAGTACAATGATTAACTACGAACATTACAATCAATCGCTGGCCCACCCACTGGGAGCCAACTTCTGGGAAGTATTGGGTATTGCTACCTATCGCATTAAACGCTGGTATGGAAGGGGTGAATTGATGTATTCCAAATATGGTGATGATCCTGATCCTAAAACGAATTATGGCCATGATATCTCTAAGCCATATACTACGCATCCAACCGAATATGGTAACTGGATAGGACAGGGTGTTAAAACAGATCTGCTGTATGTCCAGGGCACCATTGCTTATGTGCTTAATCCTAAATATAATCTACGGCTGGAAACCTCGCTGGCGGCCCGTCAGCTCACAAATGAGCTGCAAACCAGAAAGGACCTGATCTTTAGTATAGGTCTCCGGACTACTTTCCGCCAGTTCTATTACGATTTCTAAAAACCGAAAATCATAAAAACACGCAAGCCCTTCCGCATTCAGCGTAAGGGCTTTTTTTTATTTTAACGCAAAGAGGGGACAGGATAATGGACAAAGGCCGAAACAAAACTGACAACGAAAAAGTTTATCATTAGGTGCAGGAAATTCAGTCAGTCCGCTTATATCCTTTATTGAATATACGAAAAATCCTGTTATATCAAATACATAATTCCGGATTCCGGGGAGTTTTGCCGATAATGTATAACTTCGCGCCATGCATTATGTTACAGTAGAAGGGCTCACCAAATCGTATGGTACCAAGCCATTATTCCGGGATATTTCATTTCATATAGAAGAAGGCGACAAAATAGCACTGGTGGCGCTTAACGGCACAGGGAAGTCTACCCTGTTACGTATTATACTCGGAAAAGAAGTGCCCGATAAAGGGAAGGTATGGATCCATAAGGATGTGACCGTAGTGATGCTGGAACAGCAATCTGACTTCGATCTCTCTAAAACCGTGATCGAAAACATTTTTAACCACGATAACCCCGTCCTGAATGCCATCAAGGAATATGAGCTGCTCACAGATGAAGACGGTCCCGAGCCTGATGTGAACAAGCTGGCAGATGCTTTTGCCAGAATGGACGAACTCAATGCCTGGCATTTTGATACCAAAGTAAAACAGATCCTTGGGAAGCTGAATATCCATAAACTGGATCAGGTCGTTGGTTCCCTGTCCGGTGGTCAACAGAAAAGGGTGGCGCTCGCTAAGGTGTTGATTGACATCGGGTTCGAACACAAACATGTGCTCCTGATCATGGATGAGCCTACGAACCACCTCGATGTTACCATGATCGAATGGCTGGAAAACTATCTCGACCAGGAACGTGTTACCCTCCTGCTGGTAACGCATGATCGTTATTTCCTCGATAGTGTGTGCAATGAAGTCATGGAACTGGACCAGGAACAGCTGTTTATCTACAAAGGTGATTACGAAAATTATCTTGAAAAGAAGGCTGCCCGCGAGGAAAGTGATAAATCCAGTACAGAGAAGGCCCGCAATACCTATCGTAAAGAACTGGAATGGATGCGCAAGCAGCCCAAAGCCCGTACTACCAAGTCAAAGTCGCGCCAGGATGCCTTTTATGAAGTAAAGGAGCGCGCCAGTGCAAAGGTGGTGGATCAGCAGCTGGAACTCAATGTGAAGATGACCCGCCTGGGCGGAAAGATCCTGGAACTTAAAAAAGTGAACAAAGCCTACGGGGATCATGTGATCCTGAAAGGATTTGATTATACTTTCAAAAGAGGGGAGCGTGTAGGCGTAGTCGGTAAGAACGGGGTAGGTAAATCTACCTTTCTGAATATGCTCCTGGGTACTGAGCAACCGGATTCGGGTAAGATCAATATAGGGGAAACCATCGTTTTTGGTAACTATTCCCAGACCGGCCTGGTAGTAAAGGAAGATGTCAGGGTGATTGAGTTTGTGAAGAATATCGCAGAAAACTTCCCGCTGGCAGATGGCTCAAAAGTAAGTGCCGGCCAGTTCCTGGAATTGTTTCTGTTTCCTGCAGAGAAGCAATATACCTACATCTCCAAATTGAGTGGCGGGGAGAAAAGAAGATTGCATTTGCTTTCTATCTTGTTCCGCAATCCCAACTTCCTGGTGTTGGATGAACCAACGAATGACCTGGATCTGCCTACGCTGGGTATCCTGGAAAGCTTTTTACTGGAGTTTCAGGGCTGCGTGATCATTGTGAGTCACGACCGTTATTTCATGGATAAACTGGTAGAACATTTATTAGTTTTTGAGGGAGATGGAGAAATACGCGATTTCCCCGGGAACTATACACAGTACCGCGAAGCGCAGAAAGAAGAAGAAAAGAAGAAAGCTACCAATAAAAAAGAAGGCCGTGCCGAACCTGTAGTGGTGGCTGCTCCTGTGGCAGCACCTGTGGAAAACACCGCACGTAAAATGTCTTTCAAAGAAAAGCGTGAGCTGGAGTTGTTAGAGAAAGATATGGAAAATCTGGAAAAGGAAAAGAAAATGATCGAGGCTAAACTAGCCAATGGTGATCTGCCTTATGATCAGATGGAACCGCTCACACACCGCATTGGTGAAATATTGCAATTGCTGGATGAAAAAGGAATGCGCTGGCTGGAGCTGAGTGAACTGAATGCATAAAGTAATAGTGAATAACATAAATTAAAGGAATTATCGACCAGGAGGTCTGCAAATTAAATATTTGCAGACCTCTTTTTTTAATGGTAGCCCCATCTCATCTTCCCCTATATCTCATCTCCATTTTCTGAAAAATAATACTACAAATCTGAACAAAAGTGACATAATCGGGAATTGCGGTAAGCTAATTTTGGACTCGCAGGAGATAGAAATGCGAAATTCTTAATAATTGATTTATGGGCAAAGTAGGTGTTAATCATCCAGACAGGGATCCTTCATTTATTACAGGAGCTTATTCGGATGCTGTTTTGGTAGATGGCTTTTTATTCGTTAGTGGACAAGCCGCTGTTGACTTCAAAACCTCGAAGTTTGTTTTAGGAACCATTGAAGAAGAAACAAAACGTACGCTGGAGAATATTAAAGCCATTGTAACGGCTGGAGGAGCTGCTATGGAAGATGTAGTAAAGTGTACCGTGCATTTAACTGACATTGGTGATTTCGATAGGTTCAATAAAGTATACGCCACTTTTTTTCCGGGAATAAGACCAGCCAGAACCACCGTACAATCTGTCTTGGCCGAAAGTATAAAAGTTGAGATTGATTGCATTGTCAAATTACCCACTAAGCCTTAAAATAATGACAGATATTAAAAATATCCATATCGGTATTGTCGGATTGGGTTTGATGGGAAGCAGCATTGTGGCTTCACTTTTAATAGCTGGTCATACCGTAAAAGCGATTGCTCCACTGATGGGTGAAGAGGCCATTGCTGCTGGCCGGATCAGGGATCAGCTTCTTGTTTGCGAGCAGGGAGGACTTTTAATAAAGCCTGTAGAAGCTTATCTATCTTCCCTGACCATCTCTAATAATTATGAAGAATTGCATGATTGCAGCCTGGTAGTGGAATGCATCATAGAGGATGTGCAGATTAAAGAAAAGGTTTTCAAAAAGATTGCAGCAGCAGTAGGACAAGACACCATTTTAGCGAGTAATACCTCGGCCATACCAATTAGTATGCTACAGGGATTTATCCCGGTTCCTGAACGGTTCATTGGCATTCATTGGGCCGAACCTGCGTTTGCGACCCGGTTCCTGGAAATCATTTGCGGTGAAAAAACAGCTACCCGGACAGCTGATTGGGTGTTTGAACTGGCGCATGCATGGGGAAAAGAACCAACCTTGCTAAGAAAGGATATCCGGGGCTTTATTACCAACCGCCTGATGTATTCAGTATACAGGGAAGCGTTGTCGCTGGTAGGAAATGGCCACACCTCCATTGAAGATGCCGATAAGGCTTTCAGATATGATGCCGGCTCGTGGATAACCCTGATGGGGATCTTCAAACGGATGGACTTCATGGGACTGGAAGATTATCTTGTCATCTTCAACACCTTGTTCCCTGCTTTGAGCAATTCTGATGAGGTACCTGTCATCATTCAACGATTGATGAATGAAGATGCCAGGGGGACCCAGAATTCCAAAGGGTTTTATAGTTATACAGAAGAGGATTCCGTAAAATGGGATAAAGCTTTTGCTTCTTTTAATCAGGACATTTACCGCTTGGCAGCTATGTTCCCATCGGAAACGATTACCCCTGCATTAAAAAAATAGCCATCGTTTTTCGCGCATTTTATTATTCATATAACCCCATTTCAATTGTAATGGAAAAGATAAAATATACCCGGTCTGCCGACTTGCTTGAAAGGGCAAAGAAGGTAATGGCTGGCGGTGTTTCTTCAGAGTTCAGGAAATATAATCATCCGCATGCTATCTTTTATACACATGGAAAAGGAAGCCGGATTTATGATGTGGATGATAATGAATATCTGGACTTCACCCTGAGCCAGGGACCATTGATATTGGGGCACTCACATCCACATGTATTGAAATCAATACATGAATATACAGAGCAGGGACAATTGTTTGCCGGGCAACATATAAAAGAAATAGAGCTGGCAGAAACCATCCACCGCTTAATCCCATCTGCTGAACTGATGCGCTTTTGCCTGGATGGATCGGAAGCAGTGCAAACAGCTTTAAGGGTAGCGAGAGCTAAAACAGGCCGCAAAAAATTCCTTCGTTTTGAAGGCCATTATCATGGTTGGTTGGACAATATGTGCTGGGGAATTTCCGCTCCTTCCGTAGCTGCTTTGGGCAGTAAAGAAGCACCGGAAGTACACCCATGGACGGCAGGTTTGCCGGCACAATCCAGAGATGAATTTATCATCGCGCCATGGAATGATATTACGATACTTAAAAAGATTGTAGCCGCACATAAAAACGAAATAGCAGCCATTATTACAGAACCCGTGATGTGTAATAATGGTTGTATCCAGCCTGTAGAAGGGTTCCTGTCCGGACTCCGCGAGCTATGTGATGAGCATGGAATGGCATTGATCTTTGATGAGGTGATCACTGGCTTCAGACTGGGACTTGGCGGTGCGCAGCAATACTTCAACGTTACACCGGATCTTTCCATTTTTGCGAAAGCTCTCGGAAGCGGTTACCCGATAAGTGTAGTGGCGGGTAAAAGGGAGTGGATGAACTTAATAGAAGAGGCGAAGGTGATACATGCAGGTACCATGAATGCAAGTAATCCAACCATTGCTGCGGCCCTTGCTACTATTGAGGTGTTGGAAAAAGAGGCTCCTTACGACCGCATGTTTCAATATGGCAAAAGACTGATGGAAGGATTGCGCGAAGCGGCGGCGAAACACGGCCAGCATTTGGTTGTTCAGGGCCCTGGTCCTATGTTTCACATGGGCTTTACAGACGGCGGTGAAATGCATGATTACAGGGATACGCTGGCGCTGGACCGCGTTAAACTAGGCAAGTTTATAGCAGGAATGCATGACAGGAAGATAAGAATCATTGGAAGAGGCTTGTGGTATATCAGTGCTGTACATACGGAAGAAGAGATAGAGCACGCCATTAAAATTGCATCAGAAGTGTTAAGTGGCATATAGCTCCGGAGTGGGGCATTACTTATGTTCAAATAAATAATGTACATGGAATTGAATGGAATTAAGAAGGAACCTGTATTGATTGTAGGAGAGGGGAAACTGGTGTATAGCGTTGTTGTGTGTTTGTTACAGTCAGGATATGCTGTAGTATTATGTACGGAAAATAAACATAAGGCAGCAGAAAATATTGCTATTCATTATGCAGACTTAACGCAACACACGGCGCAGGTGATCAACCGGAAGCTACTGGACATTACAGATGTACTGGATAGTGAGCTGCCGTACAAAATGGCCATTGTGATAACGGAAGAAGCTGTATTGAAGAAGAAATTACTGATTGAGCAGTTAGAAAATAAGCTACCGGCGCATGCAGTGATAGCGATAAATACAGAAAGTATTCCGTTAAGCACTTTGCAGGAAGGTTGCCATTATCCGGAGCGTATCATAGGACTTAATTGGTCCGAACCTGCGCACACTACTTATTTTCTTGAAATTATTGCTACCGGTAAAAATAAGATGGCCTTGGTTGATCAGTTGGCCGATACTGCAAAAACAAGTTGGGGAAAAGATCCTTATATTGTTTCCGGTGGTCTTGGCATCCGGGCAAAAATGATCGCTGCCATGACCAGGGAAGCTTTTTTCCTGGTATCCAATGGATATGCTTCTATTGAGGATATCGACCGGGCATGCAGAAATGACCCCGGATATTATTTGCCATTTGCAGGGAATTTCAGGTACATAGATCTGATGGGTGGCGCCTGTAGTTATGGCCGCGTGATGAAGGACCTGAACCCTGAATTATCGAAGGATAGCACTATTCCGGAATTTTTTATTGAGAGCATTGAAAAACTAAAACGACCGGCTGAAAAAAATAAGGGTCTTTATCAATACCAGGAAAGCGATTCGAAAAAATTAGCGGAAACATTCCGGAGATTCAGTTATCAGATACAGCGCATCATGGAGAAGTATCCCTTCAATTATAAAAGGGAAAACGCTGTTTCGTCAACCACTATCAATCGTAGCATTAATGAGTAAGACATTCATTTTTGACGCACATCTTGACCTGTCCATGAATGCAATAGAATGGAACAGGGATCTATCCCGTCCGTTGGATGAGATACGGCAAAGAGAGATGCATTTAAAAGATAAGCCGGATAGGGGAAAAGGAACGGTTTGTTTACCGGAGTTACGAAAAGGTGGAATAGGACTGGTAGTGGCTACCCAGCTTTCCCGGTTTACACCGCCGGGGAGTTCTTTACCCGGCTGGCATTCTCCCCAGCAGGCATGGGCTATGACACAGGGGCAACTGGCCTGGTATAAAGAAATGGAAGCCATGGGAGAAATGACCCAGGTAAAAGATCTCGAAGGACTGGAAGCACACCTGGACTTATGGAATGATGCTGCTATCCCTGATGAAACCAAACCTGTTGGTTATATTTTAAGCCTGGAAGGAGCAGATTCGTTCGTTGATATTTCTTATTTACATAAAGCCTACGATTACGGACTACGTGCAGTAGGGCTATCGCATTTTGGTCCCGGAAGATATGCGCCTGGCACTAAGATGGAAGGGCCTTTGACTTCAGCCGGCATAGCATTGCTGAAAGAAATGGAGAAACTGAACCTGATCCTGGATGTAACCCATTTGACGGATGAAGGTTTTTATCAGGCAATGGATAACTACAGTGGTCCGGTTTGGGCCAGTCATTGTAATACAAGAAAGATAGTACCAACACAGCGGCAACTGACCGATGATCAGATAAAACGGTTAATCGAAAGAGGTGCGGTCATTGGTGGTATGCTGGATTGCTGGGCAATGGATATCCGTTTTATAGATACAGTTTCAGATCCCTGGCAACTCAATATAAAACTGGAAAATCTGGTAGATCATTGGGATCATATTTGCCAGATTGCAGGCAACAGTCTGCATGTGGGTATTGGTAGTGACCTGGATGGAATTTTTGGCCGGGAACAATCTCCCTGGGATTTAAACTCCATCGCGGACCTTCAGAAGTATGAAGGTATTCTTTCGCGTCGGGGATATACAGCAGCAGATATTGATAATCTATTCCATAAAAACTGGCTCAGGTTTTTGCGTAAAGCATGGGCGTAAGAGATAGTATCTTAATAAGATAATTTCCTGGCTATATAATTTTTTTTAATGAAAGAGCTGTTTTCTGCGGGAGCCTCACAAGTTGATATTACGCCACCTTTGGGTACACTTGTTAATGGTAATCTTATCACTTATTATGCAAAAAAGATACATGATAATTTGCACGCCAAAGCATTGGTTGTAAAGGACGCCCACACCACTGTGGCGCTTGTTGTGGTAGACATTTGTGCGATGCAGATAGATTTCCTGAATGAAGTTAAATCAGAAATATTCCGACAGACAGGCATCCCGACAGCAAATATTCTTATTTCAAGTACGCATACGCATTCCGCAGGATCTGTGACTGATCTGTTGGGGTGTGCGGTGGATATGGCCTATAGAAAGAAGTTGCCGGCATTGATTGTACAATCCGTAATGCAGGCTCAGCAAAATCTGCGGCCGGCGAAAATAGCATTTGCTGTGGTAGATGCCCCTGAGCACGTAGTATGCAGGCGCTATTTTATGAAACCGGGATTTGTGGCACATAATCCGGTAACAGGTGGAAATGATACTATAAAAACGAACCCGTTAGGGTATGAAAGCGATATTGAAAAGCGGGCCTCCCGGATAGATACCAGCTTGTCTTTTCTGGCGGTAAAAGGGATGGATGAAAAATGGATCAGTGTATTGGCTAATTATTCCATGCACTATGTAGGCGATTGTGAGGATGGTACCATTACACCTGATTATTTTGGGGTGTTCTCAAAACAAATTGCGGCTAAACTGAATGCCGGAACTGATTTTATTGGCATGATGAGCAATGGAACCAGTGGTGAAGCCAATATCTGGGATTTCCTGCAGCCGGACCGCTATCCCAAAGAAAATTTTAAAAAGAGTGAGTTGATCGGCTCCGATCTGGCAGAGAAAGTTTTTCAGGCTGTCAAAGACATTCAATGGGAAGTGAATCCTGCAATAGCTGTTGCATATAAAGAAGAGCAGATGGGGGTTCGTAAACCATCCGCTAATGAATTAATGTCTGCAAAAAAAATAGTAGGGGAAACAATATATGAGCGTCTTGTTACTGATCAGGATGGTATTGATAAGATCTATGCGAGGGAACAGGTTTTATTGAATGAGTTCCCGGACAGGGTTGCTTTCCCGGTACAAGCTATAAGCATTGGCAGTGGCGTGATCGGTGCGCTGGGAGGCGAATTTTTTTCGGAAACGGGTTTGTGGCTGAAAGCACAAACTGCCGGGACACCTTATTTTACAATATGTATGGCTAATGGTTATATCGGTTATGTGCCACCTGCCCATGAAATTGAAAAAGGGGGATATGAAACCTGGCGCTGTCGTACCTGTCATCTTGAATTGCAGGCGGAAGATGATATCCGTAATCAATTGCTGCAATTAATACATCGGGTAAAAGATGTGCATGGGCCGCAATAGATACCTTTCATTCCTGTAAATTCTTTTCCCCAGTAGCATACGTTTCCCGATGATTCCGATACAGCTTTTTAAAGGATGAAACGAGTGATTTTTGCGCTTAAAAACCAGGCACAGTAACTTATCTTACTTTTTGGAGAATAGTATTATAATTTGAAATAAAAGTAGCATAGTGCAAGGTTGTTTGCATATTAACTTTGACTAAGCAGTATAATTATTCCTGTAAATCTTTTAACAAGTGGATTCCAATCGCTGGCTCATTTTAGTTTCGGATATCCCGACACGGAAAACTCAGAACTTTGTATACGTAATTAATGCTCGATAGAGGATTCCTGGCAGGGCTGTCACAAGATTAATTTAATAATTACCGCCTGGCTAGATATAATTACGGATTGAATAAACTAAAATAATTTCTTCTCCCTCCCATTTCCTATACGTGCAAAATAATCTGAAAACAAGTATTAGGAATATAAAGAATAGTAGCAAATATTGGTAGCTGGTATGGCTATTTTTGGTTGTGTGGTGTTACTTTCCTGATGTCCACGGAATTGAAATGATCGGGGTGAATAACGAGCATAAACGATATGAAAATAATAAGAAAATCAATATGGCTGAATCGAAACAGATAGGTATATATACTTATCAGGGCATTTTGTCTTTATGGACAAAGATCTGTTTTATCATGATCCCGCTTTTGTGTATTACACAAATAGGTAGCAGTCAATCTCTGAAAACAGACGTGCGTCATATGAGAACTGATAATGGGGTGGACTTTGGTATATGGGGTTATGTTGAAGGAAAATCACCACAACCTATATTAGTTATTTTATCTAATACAATAGATGAGACGCTGAACAGTGAATATTTTAGACAATGCGGGACCCGCCTGGCGAAAGAATATGGCTGGCTATGTGTATCGTTGGATATACCTTATCATGGAAAAAGAATCCGGAAAGCAGCTGAAAGCGGATTGACGGGCTGGGCGGTTGCCGCAAAGCGGGGGGAAGATTTTGTAAAAGATAATAATCGTAGCGTGAGCGAAATTCTGAAGTTCCTCATAAAAAAGGGCTATGCTGATCCTGATAAGATTGCCGTGTGTGGAACTTCCAGGGGTGGTTATTTAGCACTTCAATTCGCTGCATCCGAGCCTGGTGTGAAAGCCGTTGCTGCTTTTGCTCCGGTGACCGACTTGCTGGCATTAAAGGAATTTTCGGGCTTTTCTGCTACAGATATCCCTGCGTCACTTAATCTTGATAACAAAATTAATTCGCTGTCACAAAAAGGAGTATGGATTGTAATTGGCGACAGGGATGAACGGGTAGATACAGATAAAGCGATTGAATTGGCAAGAAAGATAAGTAAGGCCTCATCAAAAAGTGATGTAGAATTAAATGTAATGACAGAGCCAAAAGGTCATAGCACTCCCAAGGGATCGGTAGACCGGGCGGTTAAATGGATAACAGATAGATATGGCATGACAAGATAGTAGCTATCATCCGGACTTGTGAAAGGTGGAAATATATTTGACAATTAGGGTGAACATGCTCATCTCAATAACAAAATCGGACAAACATTATTATCAATAATAAAATGAATTAAAATGAATCTAAAGAAAAAGTGCAAATTAATTAATTCTTCGGGGCTATCAACTATAGCACTTATCCTGACATTGCTGCTGGGCGTGGGTAAAATCTCGATGGCACAACTAAGCGTGCAACCTCCTGAAAACGGTGAATCAAACGTAAAAGTATTATTTGCTTTTGATGACCATAGTATACCCTGGAAAAAGAATCTCAAGCTTACGATGGTTACTCCGGACAAGCATCCGAATAACCCGGTAGTAGCAAGGGGTCCGAAAGGTTCAGTAGATGAGTGGGCAGTACAATTTTACGGCTCGGTGATCCGTGATAAGGGAAAATTCAGAATGTGGTATATCTCTGCAGATGACCAGGGGTTGAAATTAATCAAACAAGGAAAAGGGTTTTCCGGGCTGCGTCCTGCTTATGCAGAAAGTGAGGATGGGATTAACTGGCACAAACCCGATTTAGGTTTAGTAGAACATAATGGCAACAAAGCAAATAATCTGGTAAAGATAGATCCACAGGATGCTGCTGCCGGGGTGCATCTTATCGTGATACATGAGCCCAAGGATCCGAATCCTGGTAAACGTTACAAAATGTTGTTAACAGTGATGGCGCATCTTGGTACTGGCGAAGGCAGAGGTAAGGGGTCTACGACCATCGTATTGTTTAGCGCGGATGGACTTAGTTGGAAAGCTGAAACACCAATGCAGTTCGAAAATGGCTTTCTGCTCGAAAAGGACCTCATGCTGCCGGCTATCAATTTTGAACAGGGTGGTCTCTATCGCTGGAATGGCATCTATTACCTACCAGGTCAGGTATTTTCCCCCACTGTTTGGCAGCCTGATGGCAAGATCGTAGGACGTGTTATGACTATTCTCCGTTCCCGCGATTTAATTAAATGGGATTCATTGTTGAGTTACAGCTTTATCCGTAATGGAATGAGTGGTAAGGTTGTTCCGGTAGGAGAAGGCGAGGAATCTCATATTGCATCTTCCACCTGGAACAGGGGTAATGTTTTGCTTGGTGTTCATGGACTGTGGCATGGAGCACCAAAATGGCAGGACAGGTCTATGGATTTGGGACTCATGTTGAGCAATGATGGTATATCTTATCGGGAACCAACTGCGGATTATGTATTGATTTCAAAAGGGAAAGAAGGTGAATGGGATCAAGGTGGACTTATCCAGGGACAAGGCTTTGCCAATGTAGGAGATAAAACATTCATATGGTATGGTAGCTGGGATATGACCAAACCTAGTTATCCTCCAAGAGGAGGTGTTGGGTTGGTTACATTGCGGAGAGATGGTTTTGGATATCTGGCAACCAGAAACCAGGAGGAAACCGCGAGTTTTGAAACAAGGATCATAGAGAAGAAAGAGATTACTTCCGGTAAAGTACGATTGCTTTTAAATGCAGAAAACATTAGTAAGGATGCTCCCATTAAAGTGGAACTTTTAGATAAAACAGGTTTGCCGATTCCTGGTTATGCCGGTAAGAATGCTGCCCTGGTTGTCAATGAAGGATTATACCAGGAGATTAAATGGGCCGGAAACAGATATGCTAAGGTAAACAAGGATTTTTCGGTGAAGATATCTTACCCCAATGGTGGTGAAGCCAGGGTATATGCACTATACTTTGAAAATATACCCTGAGGAAGGTGATTAAATTAGGATAAAGAAAAAATGAAAAATCGGCGATGAAAATAACTGACGTTAAGACTATACTGTTAACAGGACCCTGTACACTGGATCCATTTTTGTCTGAATCCAGGACATTAAGAAGTGCGGCATTTATTATTATTGAAACAGACACCGAGTTGACTGGGTTGGGAGAAACTTACGCCGGGTACTTTTTCCCTGAAGGGGTCCCGCCTATAGTTGATTTTTTCAAGCCTATTTTAATAGGGAACAACGTAGATGATATTCCGGAACTATGGAGAAGAATGTATCATTGCGCAAATTTCTGGTGCAGGGTTGGTTTAGGAGCAATTGTACTGGCGGGAATCGAAGCCGCATTATGGGATCTGAAAGGTAAGATGGAGGGACAGCCGGTTTACAAATTAATGAGGGATCTTTGGAGTAAGGACTTTCCATTAACGGCATCCGAAAACACCGGGATTCCCATGCCTGCTGCTTTACCCTGTTATGCAACCGGAGGACCGAGCAACTATCCACTGCACAAACTCGAGGAGAAAATTGAATTCTATTGTTCGCTGGGTTTTCGTGGTGTAAAAATAGGAGCAGGCTCCTTTGAAAAGGGCAAGGGATTTGAAATACCAAATGAGCCCAATGCTGCTGCGGATTTTGAAGCGGGAAAGGTTCGTTTTATAAGAGAACGTTTTGGGGATGATCTTTGGCTCATGCTGGATGCCCACATGGGAAACAGTCCTGGCATTACCTGGGGCCTGGAAACAGCTTCCGCTGTAGCCAGGCAACTTGAGCCATATAACCTGATTTTTCTTGAGGAGCCTTTGCATTATACACGACCTGATTTGTATGCCCAGCTATGTCGTGAAACCACCACTCCGATCGCCGGAGGCGAATGCCTTACAACAGTTTCCGAATGGCAGACTTTCATCAATGAACATAGTTTTATGATTGGTCAACCTGATGCATCGTTCACCGCTGGATTAGGTTCATTTATCCAGGTGGCAGGCATGTTAGCTTCCAGTGGCCAGAAAATAGCTCCCCATGCCTGGGGAGCTGGTGGCTCACAAATGCAAAATATTCATTGTGGTTTCGCCTGTCCGAATACAATTATACTCGAAGTAGCGCCCGCATACGGTCCCTTACATTCCGAGGTAATTGGCGATTCTTTGCAAATGAAAGGAGGCTATATATTACCACCGGAAAAACCTGGGTTGGGAATTACATTAACTGAAGACACTATCCGCCGGTTCCCCTTTATTCCGGGGAGCGGGGAATTCAATAGCGTTCCGGGTAAAATTTTAACTACATAGTTCACGATATGATTAACATATTAATTGACATGCCGGTTTATCAACCCTTGCTAAATTCCCTGAAAGAAATAGCGGGTGTAAATGTGGCAGTAATAAATGATCCCCAGGAAAAAGTGCGCGTACTCCCAATTGAGCAGCTGCAAAATTGCGATGTGCTTTTCTGTACTTTCCCACCGGAAAATCACCAGGAAATGAAGAACCTGAAAATGCTTCAGATTTCTTCTGCAGGCTATACTCAGTTAATGGGGCATCAGTTACCTGAAAGAGGTGTAAAAGCATGCAATGCATTGGGTGTTTTTGATGTACCTATTGCAGAATGGAATATAGGCATGATGATTAATCTTGCGCGCGATATGCGGGGTATTATCCGTAACCAGGAATCCCGGATATGGGATCGTTCCGCAAGGTTCCAACGTGAAATAAGAGGGTCTGTTGTGGGGATTTGGGGTTATGGTGGTATCGGTCGTGAAACAGCGCGACTGGCTAAAGCTCTTGATATGAAAGTGCATGTGATGACACGTGGAGGTGTTTCTGAACGAAAAAATATTTACTGTGTTCCGGGAACAGGAGATGCGGCAGGGATATTACCTGACCGGGTGTTCCTGATGGATGAAAAAGAAGCTTTTTTGAGCGGGCTGGATTTTCTGATCATGGCCCTCCCACATACGGGCGATACAGCGGGGCTCATTGGAGAACCCGAACTTAAAATGCTGCCTGCGCATGCATTTATTTTAAACCCTGCCAGGGGGCCACTCATTCAGGAGCAGGCACTATTGAAAGCGTTAAATGAAAATTGGATCGCAGGCGCTGCCCTCGACACGCATTATTATTATCCAATGCCACAGGAACATCCGCTTTGGCAGATGTCCAATGTAATTATGAGCCCGCATATATCAGGTTCCAGCGCCAGTTCAAGATTCCTTGAAAGGGTTTGGGATATTTTTGTTCAGAACGTCGCAAATCTGGTCACAGGGAAACCTTTGGTAAATGAACTTAACCCGTCTAACCTGAATTGAAACAAACAATAATTTAAGCAGCTATGATTGTAGATTTTATTAATAACTGGCATTGCTATTCAAAAGGAAACCAGGAGGTATGGCGTGAAGCATTTGACTTTATAGCTTCCGTTACTCCCGATACCGAAGCAAAAAAATATTCTATAAGAGGCGATGAATTATTTGCCCTTGTACAGGACTACAACACAAAGCCCGTGAATGACGGGAGCATTGAAATTCATAGACAGTATGCAGATATCCATGTACTCATTTCCGGCAAGGAATTGATTTACTACAGCTCGATAGCACTACTCGAGCAAATCAAAGACTTCACGCCTCAAAGCGATGACGTACTATATACCTTTAAGGAAGATAAATCAATCGGTATTCCACTTTTGCCGGGTATGTTTGCACTTTTCCTCCCGGAAGAAGGCCATATGCCGGCCATCAACCTGGACGCATCAAATAGAATCAAAAAAGTTTTGATAAAAGTACATAAGGATTTACTATACTAAGAACAAGAAAAATGCAGCAGCCGGTTTTGGCTATTTAGAAATCAGGCTTAGACCGAGGGCACAAAGAGAAGTATAATATACTAATTGAAATTCCCTGTACCTATATGCTAAATTATTATTTGCTACTATCCTGCCTCTGAAAAATAGTATTATTAATATAAACAAAAGTAGCATAGATATAAATGAATCAAAAGTAGATTTGGATTTGCATTTTTACTTTAAGCATATTTTAGTCAGTAAGGCTTTACAAATACTGGCAAGAATTTCCCAAAGAAAAAATATATCAACCAGGGTCGTAAATCAATTTCATTTTAAAGCAACTAAAACCAAAAACTAAAATTATGATTAATAATTTTATCGTAAAGGATGATATCCGTAAGTCTGGATATCGGCCTTTTGGAGCGCGGTTGGTTAAGGCATGTTCCCTTATACTCTTATTCCAATTCCTATGTGTTTGGGCTATGGCGCAAACTGTTATAACGGGAAACGTTACGAGCGCGAATGGGGAGCCACTGATAGGCGCCACCGTTAAATTAAAAGCATCATCTATTGGCACGCTCACCAATAAAGATGGACACTATTCCCTATCTGTACCTAATCCCGATGGAACGCTGGTCATCAGCTTTATTGGGTATAAGTCTCAGGAAGTAGCCATTGCCGGCCGGGCTTCCATCGATTTGATCATGGAAAATAAAGATGGTACTTTATCCGATGTTGTAGTTGTTGGTTATGGAAGCCAGAAAAAAGCAAACCTCACAGGGGCTGTTGACCAGATCGGTACCGAATTTTTTACTGACAGACCAGTACCTAACGTGACCAGAGCCTTGCAAGGGGCTATTCCTAACCTGAATATCAAGATATCCGATGGTAGGCCTGTTGCTAACCCTTCCTTTAATATCAGGGGAACAACTTCCATAGGTGCGGGTGGTCAGGCACTGATATTGATTGATGGTGTACCTGGTGATCCGCTTAATGTTAACCCTAGTGATATAGAAAGCGTAACCGTATTAAAAGACGCTGCCTCCGCTGCTATTTATGGAGCCAGAGCGGTTTTTGGCGTGGTGCTGATTACGACGAAATCTACGAGGAAAGGAAAAGCACAGATAACTTATTCGGGTAGTTACTCCAACAATCAACGTACTGTTACGCCCGATCTGATTTGGGATGGTTACACCTGGGCCGAACGCTTTAGGGAGGCATCGATTGGCTGGACGGACTATATTCAGCAGCCCGCCACTGTAAATAATTACCTCCCGTTCTCGCAGACGTATCTCGATTCGTTGAAATACCGTTCAGAGCATCCGGGCTTGCTCCCGGAAGTAACGATCAATCCGGCCGATGGAAAATATGTTTACTATGGGAATACAGACTGGTACAAGTTGCTTTATGTAGATAACATACCCTCTACAGAACACGCTTTGAGCGCCTCTGGGGGAAATGATCAAATGGATTATGCTATCTCCGGAAGGTATTATAGTCAATCAGGGCTGTTTAGATTTAATCCGGATAAGTATAATAGATATAATCTCCGGTTTAAGGGTGGTATTAAGTTATCCAGCTGGTTGAAACTAACTAACAATGCTGACTTCTCCAGTTACAATTATAGAGAACCTATGACTTCTAACCGTGCACAGGACATTTGGACCAACATTAACAATTCCGGGTTCCCGATGGCTGTGTTACTTAATCCGGACGGTAACCTGAGCCAGGCTGCTGCACAAGGTGTGGGAGAATATTATTACGGTAAGAGCAGGTCCATTACACAGCAAACTTTTATTAGGAATACGCTGGGATTAGCCGCTACTGCAATAAAGAACAAGTTGAATATAAAGGCGGATTTTACTTATCAATATACTAATCAGGGAGTCGATCAGAAAGTGGTTCCCGTTCCCTTTAGTGTTAAGCCGAATGAAGTGATGTATTCAGGTAGCAATTATTTGAAGAACGTAACAAATAAAACCAGCTACTATTCGGGAAATCTCTATGGAGAATTTATACACAATTTTGGTAATCATCATCTGAAAGTATTACTGGGAGAAAATGTAGAAATCAGTAACTATAGAAGTCTCTCAATGCAAAGGGATAATCTTATTTTACCTGATAAGTCATCCTTTAATTTGGCTACGGGCCAGAATTATAGTATCGTGGAAGGAGCGGACCAGTGGTCAACTGTGGGCACGTTTTACCGCTTAAACTATGATTTCAAGAACAAATACCTGCTGGAATTTAATGGAAGATATGATGGGTCTTCTAAATTCCCTGCAAACGAAAGATTTGGATTTTTCCCCTCTGTTTCCGCAGGATGGCGGCTTGCAGAAGAGGGCTTCATGAAAGATACCCGCCGGTGGCTTGATAATTTTAAGTTGAGAGGGTCATATGGTACTTTGGGTAACGGGCAAATTGGTTCTTATAGGTATATTCAACAAGTAAGAGCTGGCACTTCCGCAACCATCGTCAATGGTGTTTTCCCAACCTATATACAACAACCGGGTGTAATACCGGATGGATTAACCTGGGAAAAAGCAACTACACTCGATTTAGGCGTTGATATTGACGTATTGCACAACAGGCTGAGTGCTTCTTTTGATTGGTATCAAAGGAATACGACCGATATGATTACTTCCGGACAACCATTGCCGGCTGTATTCGGCGCGGCAGTACCGGTTGGGAATTATGCGGATTTAAGTACGAAAGGATTTGAAGCTTCTTTAAGATGGTCTGACCAGATTAAATCGAATAAACCCATCAATTACAGCTTCCGCTTTACGTTATCTGACAATCAATCCTATATTACAAAGTTCTACAACCCTAATAACCTGATTTCTACCTACTACGTAGGACAGCGAGTGGGCGATATCTGGGGCTATGTAAATGACGGCTTCTTCACTTCAAAGGAAGATATTGCCAGTCATGCTGACCAGAGCTTTGTGATCATCTCTTCTGGGAATAAATTGTATCCCGGAGATATTAAATTCAAGGATTTGAATGAGGATGGGAAAATTAACAAAGGGAAAAGCACGGTGGATGATCATGGTGATATAGCCATCATTGGCAATTCACAACCGCGTTTTACCTACAGCATCAATTCAAATTGGGATTGGAATAATTTCTCTCTGTCAGTTTTCTTTCAGGGTGTAGGAAAAAGGAATTGGTATCCAGGCTATGAAAGTGATTTGTTTTGGGGCCAATACGGAAGATCATATGCAGTTTTACCAAAACATACGTTGGATCATTGGACAGAAGATAATCCTGATGCCTACTTTCCACGGTATAGATTTGGAACTACCTATCCTCCCCGTCAGCTCGGGACGCCTCAAACACGTTATTTGCAGAACGTATCCTATATAAGATTGAAAGATCTGACCATCGGATATACGCTACCGCAGCATATCACCAAACGCATGAATATTAGTAATGTCAGGTTTTACTTGTCCGGACAAAACATTTGGACCTTTTCACCCATGTTCAAACACATACCTGATATAGATCCGGAAACAATTGAGGTGGGTACTTATCAGACTACGCAGGGTGATGGGAATGTTTATCCTATGCTCAAGACTTACACTTTCGGCGTGAACGTAACTTTTTAGTCATTCAATATTAATTTTTATTAGATGAAAAGATATTATCTATTTCTGGTATTAATATTGTTAGGCTCCTGTAAAAAGGCGCTTGAACGGAATCCATTAGATAGCCTGACTCCAGACGAGGCGTTTTCTAGTGAAGAAAATCTACAATTGTATATTAATTCATTCTATAGCCAGATGATTCCCACGCCTGCCGACATTTATGGTTACGGGGACTTCAGTAACCTTTATATCGGTGATAAGCTGAGTGATATCATAACCGTTAGGGATGTTTCTCCTTATTTGTACGGTGTATATTCTGCCCAGCAAGCAACTGGTTGGACCTGGACCACGCTTAGAAATGTGAATTATTTTCTGGCTAACTACCAAAAGGCTCCTGTAGCAGAAGCCCGGAAGAATCACTATGCAGGCATTGCCCGTTTTTTCAGGGCATGGTTTTACTATAATAAGGTTAAACAGTTTGGCGATGTTCCCTGGTACAGCCAGCCGCTATCACCCACCGATGAAGCACTGTATAAAGCAAAAGATCCGAGAACTTTGGTAATGGATTCTGTATTGGCAGATATTAATTTTGCCTGTGAGAACATCGATTCAAAAAAGGATAATACCTGCTCAGCAATCACCAAATGGGTTGCGCTGGCCTTAAAATCCAGAATTTGTCTTTACGAAGGAACTTATAGAAAATATCATACTGAATTGTCGTTATCAGGTACAGCACAAACCTGGTTACAAAATGCAGCTGAGTCGGCCAATCAGATCATGACAAGCGGAACCTATTCGCTTAATTCAACCGGTAACCCCGATAAGGATTACAGAACATTGTTTGTATCTGAAAACCCTCCTAGCAGTGAGGTAATGCTGGCCTCTATCAGTAATAACACTTTGAAAAAGTGGCATGTTGCCAACTGGACATTTACCAGTGCATCGCTCGGTCCTAAAATCAGTTTTGTAAAGCGGTTTATTAATACCTATCTGAATATCGATGGTACGCGCTTTACGGATGGTGCGGGCTATGCCACAGAAGAGTTCCAGGATGAAGTTAAAAACCGGGATAAAAGGTTATCTCAAACGATACGCCTGGGAAACTACAAAAGATCCGACGGTTCACCTGCTCCGCCAGATTTTCTCTACACATTCACCGGGTACCATATTTTGAAGTTCACTACCGATGACAAATCCCTTGATGGCATTAATGGCAATTTCAATTCCATACCTATTATACGGTATGCAGAAGTACTGTTGAATTATGCAGAAGCAAAAGCTGAATTGGGTACTTTTTCTACTGACGATTGGAACAAGACCATAGCTTTGTTGAGACAACGTGCGGGTATTACGAATATCGCCATGCCAACCACCATCGATGCCTATATGCAAGCCAACTTCTTTGATGATATCAGTTCAATTCCTGTTCTCGAAGTAAGAAGAGAACGTGGTATAGAGTTGGCTGGCGAAGGTCTTAGATATGATGACCTGAAACGCTGGAAGAAAGGAAAGCTGCTGGAGAAAGAATATGACGGGATTTATGTGCCGGAAAAAAATAAACTGGTAGACTTAAACGAAGATGGCGTACCTGATGTGTCATTTGTTGACCAGGCGCCCGCTGTCAGCGTTCCGGGAGTTGTCTATGTCATTATAGACAATGCTTCGGTTAAACTATCAGAAGGAGATAAAGGTAGAATCATCTGGCGCGCTAATATTGTGAGAGATTATGCTGATAAAAAATATTATGCGCCAATTCCATTCAACGAATTAGTGTTAAATAAGAATCTGGTCCAGAATGATGGATGGGATCATCCTTAAGTTCTTTGATTAAAGAGAAGAAATATACCGGGTTTATAAATTCTGTGTGAAATGAAGTTTCATTTATCAGTAGTCATTATTTTATCTGTCTTGCTGAATCCTCTAAGGGGCGTTGCGCAGGAAATTAAATTGGACAGCATATCCCGTCCTAACGTATACGTCCCGAGGTTGGAGCTGTTTAAGTCCTTTCGCCATTCAAAAAAGGACATTGTATTGTTGGGAAACAGTATTACTTTCTGGGGAGAATGGGGTGAGCTATTACGCTCATCCCATATTAAAAACAGGGGTATTCCAGGCGACAATACTTTTGGGGTACTTGAACGGCTGGATGAAGTAATTGATGGGAAACCGCGAAAGGTTTTTATATTGATTGGAATCAATGACGTGTCTGCCGGCATTCCCGACAGTATTATCATCAGAAATTATAAAAGGATGATTACACGGATCAAAGAGGGCTCGCCCAGGACAAGGATTTATTTTCAGACCTTACTTCCTACCAATAGCTCCTTTACAAGACAGATGAACCATTTCAATAAAGAAGCACACATCCTAAAGATAAATGCCGCCCTTATAGAAATTGCAGCGGAGGAAAGAATAACGTTGATAGATATTCACACGCCATTTTCAGATGCCAGTGGTCATCTCTTTAAAGATTGTACCTGGGATGGCGTGCATTTAACAAAGAAAGGATATTATATATGGGCGGATATTTTGAAAAAGTATATTAATTAAGCGCAGCAATTACTATCGTTGAATAGCTGAATTAAAGGCTGTAAATGTTTCTCTGGTGAAAGGGAGATTAATTTTTACAGCCTTTAAATATTTTTCTTTTAACAGGCGGAATTGCCTTCTGACACATTAATTTGATAATAACTAAACGCTATTGGAGAATGAATTTTAGGTGTATAATTTGGGCCGTCTTCCTTATAAGTATAGTATATAATCCCATCGTAGGTTTTGGGCAGCAACATCAGATTGTGCGTCTCGGCGATAAGCGTGAGATTTTTGTAGATCATTACCTGATCGATAAACTTACAGATGTAAAGATGGTGATGCACACACCGCGTAATGAAGGAGCTGTATTGAAATTTGACAGCCCTTGGGAGGGTCCGTTTAGCGGTTATACGACCATTATTAAAGATGGAGATATTTTAAGAGCATATTACCGGGGATTACCAGTGCCGGGAGACGGTAGCCCAATGGAAGTAACCTGTTATGCGGAGTCTAAGGATGGGGTGCATTGGATTAAACCTGATCTGGGAATTTATAACGTTCGGGGGTCTCTTAAAAACAATGTTATTTTGGCCGATGCTGCTCCGGTAACACATAATTTTTGCCCGTTCCTGGATGCAAATCCGGCTGCTCCTAAAGATCAGCGATATAAAGCTTTGGGTGGATACCATCCTGGTGGCTTGCTCCCTTATGTTTCGGCAGATGGTATTCACTGGAAGAAACTTCAGGATAGTGCCGTATTAAAAGCGAAGTCTTTTGCCTTTGATTCTCAGAATGTGCCATTCTGGTCTGAAAGTGAGCAAAAGTATGTATGTTATTTTCGTACATGGACAAAAGATAAATTCAGATCTGTTAGTAGGTCTACGTCCCAGGACTTTATAAACTGGACAACGCCTGTTCCGATGGAATTTGGTGATACACCGCCGGAGCACCTCTATACGCACCAAACAAGCCCTTACTACAGAGCACCACACATTTACGTGGCTATTGGCGCTCGTTTTATGCCTGATCGCCAGGTTGTTGCTGATAAGGAGGCTATTAAATTGAATGTAAATCCCTCTTATTATAAAGATTGTTCTGATGCCGTTCTGTTGTCTACCCGTGGGGGCAATGAGTATAGCAGAACCTTCATGGAATCGTTTATCAGGCCGGGAATTGGTTTGGAGAACTGGGTATCTCGCTCTAATTATCCGGCATTAAATGTTGTACAAACCAGCCCGGTAGAGATGTCTGTATATGTCAACGAGAACTATGCACAACACTCCGCCCATCTGAAAAGGTTTTCTTTAAGAATAGATGGATTTTCGTCGTTGTCCGCCCCCTATAATGGGGGAGAGATGCTCACAAAACCATTTGTATTTTCAGGTAAGGAACTTGAAATTAACTACTCCACTTCTGCTGCGGGTGAAATCCGCATTGAAATTCAGGATGAAAAAGGGAAGGCTATTCCCGGATATACCTTAAAAGATGCGCAAATAATCATTGGAAATGAAATAAAGAGAATAGTGTCATGGAATGGGAATGAAAGTGTAAGTAAAATCGCTGGAAAGCCTGTCAGACTGCGTATTTATATGAAAGATGCAGATTTATATTCTATAAAGTTTAATTAGCTTATTTATCTGACAGGGCTTTGTTCCTCCCGTTGTTTGAAACCATTATCGTAGTGCATTCATTTCATTTGTTTAATTTAAAACGAGTATGCTTGGAAATTCATCAGTTATCGATAAACCTGCGATTAAAAAATTGGCTAAAGGAGCATGGCTTGTTGTTGCATTACTTTCTGTTGTAGGCGCATTAAACTATATAGATCGCTCCATGATCACCACGATGAGGAGTTCTATTGTAGAAGATATGCCAATGACCGATGGACAATTCGGACTGCTGACTTCTGTTTTTCTATGGGTGTATGGTTTGCTAAGTCCATTTGCCGGATTTCTTGCGGACAGATTTAAGCGTAGCCGGGTTATTATCGTGAGTTTGTTTGTATGGTCGGCGGTAACCTGGTTAACTTCATACGTAACAACTTTTGAAGGCTTGTTAGCTACGCGGGCATTGATGGGGATCAGTGAAGCCTGTTATATTCCGGCGGCGCTGGCACTGATCGTAGATTATCACCGCGGGTCTACGCGTTCACTGGCTTCCGGTATTCATATTGCCGGTATTATGATCGGGCAAAGCCTGGGCTTTGTTGGTGGGTGGATTGCGGAAAAACATGAATGGACTTTTGCGTTCTATATTTTTGGCATTATCGGCATAGCTTATTCAATTATCCTGGCATTCACGCTGAAGGATGCTCCCGTGGAAAAGGCGGATATACCTGCCGGGGAAGAGGCGACTAAGGTCAGGTTTTTAGAGGCTATTAAGGACTTGTTTAGCCGGAGAGCTTTTATCTACATGCTTTTCTTCTGGGGATTGATGGGCATAGTAGGCTGGATGATTATGGGATGGTTGCCCACGTATTATAAAGAACAGTTTAATCTTTCACAGGGAATGGCTGGTTTGTATGCTACAGGCTATTTTTATCCGGCCTCCATTGTTGGATTACTGTTAGGAGGATTTTTAGCTGACCGCTGGAGTAAAAACAATCCCAGGGCGCGGGTAATGGTGCCTGTAATCGGACTTTGCATAGCAGCGCCCTGTGTATTTATAGCGGGCAATACGGCCATCCTTCCGGTTGCCATTGTTTTTTTTATGATTTATGGTGTCACACGTACATTTACAGATGCGAATATGATGCCTATCCTTTGCCTGGTGGCAGACCCCCGTTATCGTGCTACGGGGTATGGGGTGCTGAATATGTTCGCTACAATTATTGGCGGAGCCGGATTGTATGCAGGTGGCTTGCTGCGTGATGCAGATATAAACCTGGGAATGATATACCGGTCTGCTGCTTTTATTTTGATTATCTGTGCTTTCCTGTTGTATCTGGTGAAACCTGGAACTGCTGAGAAGGCGGAACAGTAATAATAAATCTTAAAATACTTTCCATGCAAATGAGAAAAAGCCGGGTACTCCGGCAGCTGAGGGCCGGCAAAACGACCAGTTGCTTTAAAATAAATTTATCGGATGCAAGAGTGTCTGAGGTGGCGGCTATTTCCGGGTTCGATTGTATCTGGATAGACCAGGAACATATCGGCCAGGACTGGTCAATTGTTGCTGCAAATATCTGGGCAACAAAAGCGCATAATACCGATATAATGGTAAGGGTATCGCGCGGTGGATACAGCGATTATATTAAACCGCTGGAACTGGACGCTACCGGTATTATGGTGCCGCATATAATGGGACTGGAAGATGCCAGGAAAGTAATACAAATGACACGCTTTCATCCAATTGGCCGCAGGCCCATAGATGGTGGTAACACAGATGGTGCATATACCTCCCTGGATTTTAATGATTACCTGAAACAGGCTAATGAAGAAAGATTTATAGTATTACAGATTGAAGATGTTGAACCACTCGATGAGCTGGAAGCTATTGCCGCACTGGAAGGTTTTGATATGCTCTTCTTTGGCCCCGGCGATTTTAGTCAGAGTATCGGCGCTCCGGGAGACTGGCAAAACCCTAAGATCATTGAAACCAGGAAAAGAGTGGCTGAAGTAGCCAATAAACATGGCAAGTTTGCCGGTACGGTAGGAAGTACCGATAATCTTGATGAGTTGACTGCTATGGGGTATCATTTTGTAAGTATAGGGGCAGATGTAGTGGGCTTAAAGAACTATTGCGCGGGTATTGTGCATGCGTTTAATAAAACCGATAAGGATGCAAATCAAAATTCTTATTTGGAAAATCAGACATCAAACAAATGAAAAAAAGGATTTTAGGAAGAACTGCTATACAGGTATCCGAAGTTGCTTTTGGTGGCGTAGAAATTGGAATGCCTTATGGAATAGGGGTGAACAGTGCTGCTGATATGGTGTCGGAGAACGAAGCAATCCGGCTGTTACATGCTTCCACCGATGCAGGCATTAATTTCTTTGATACAGCACGCTTATATGGTAATAGCGAAACCATTATGGGCAAAGCATTTGCCGGTAGAAGAAAAGATGTGGTGATATCAACTAAATGCCGCGGATTTCGCGATAAGCAGGGAAATTTACCACCCGATAACGAAATCAAAAAAATAATAGAAATTTCTGTCAGTGAAAGTCTGCTTGCACTTCAAACAGATTATGTAGATGTGTTCATGTTACATCAGGCTGATGAAGAAATCCTGGAAAACCAGGCCATTGCAAAAGCATTTACAGACCTGGAGAAAAGAGGTATTACAAGAGCCATCGGCGCTTCCACATACACGACCAATGAAACGGAGAAAGCGATTAGTTCCGGGTTATGGGATGTGCTGCAGGTACCTTACAACCTGATGGATCAAAGGCAATCTGAACTATTTGATGAAGCAAAGCAGCGGGGAATCGGAATTGTGATCAGGTCAGTGTTACTAAAAGGGCTTCTAAGTGATCGTGGAAAAGAGCTGCATCCGGCTTTACAGGATGTGCAGCAGCATATACAACGTTATGACGATCTCCTGGGCGCCGATTTTGCTGATTTGCCGACCCTGGCTATAAAATTTGCATTATCATCTGAACAGGTGGCTGCTGTACTGATTGGCATGGACCGCATGGAATATCTTCGCCAGGCGCTTATCATTGCAGATGGATTATACATGCATCCGGACGGTCTTAAAAGGGCGCAGGGGCTTGCATATCCTGATCCTGCGTTTCTGAATCTACCTCATTGGGATAAAATGGGATGGCTAAAATAAAAACCGCAACTGATTATGATCAAAATCGGAATGATAGGAATGAGTCCGGGAAATGCACACCCTTATTCCTGGTCAGCTATTATCAATGGTTGTTTTAAGGGAGATGAAATTATCCGTGTGGGTTACCCTGCTGTAGCGCATTACCTGGAAGCAAACAAGGATACGATAGGGATTAGCGGTGCAAAAGTGACGCATATCTGGACGCAGGACAAGACTATTTCTCAGAGTATTGCAGCGACTACGCACATTGAAAATATAGTAGATAATCTGGAAGATATGGTGGGTGTGGTGGATGCTGTAATATTATCCAGAGATGATGCACAGCAGCATGTTACCATGAGCAAACCCTTCTTTGAGGCAGGGATTCCTGTTTTTATTGATAAGCCCATAGCCGTTACCAGGGAAGATCTTGCCTGGTTCAGTGATCAACATGAAAAAGAAAAAGTTTTCATGTCCTGTTCATCCATGCGCTATTCAAATGAGTGCAGAATAGTGAAGCAGGAACTGGCTTCTTTGGGGAAGCTGGAATTAGTGACAGCCGTTGGAAAAAAGGACTGGCTGAAATATGGTGTTCATCTGCTGGAAGCAGTGTTTACATTACTCGATGATCCGCAGCCCATTACTGTGCAGCATATTGGTGAAAAGGATAAGGACATTGTTCATGTGAAATTTGAAAACGGTGTGCAGGTTACGTTTCATCTATTCATGAATATATCGTCTACTTTTCAATTATCCGTATTCGGAGAGCTGGGGTGGCGGTTGATAGACATCCGGAATTCTTATTCCATGTTCAGGGATAACATCATAGAATTTGTACGATCTGTGGAAGAAGGACAATCCCGTCTGCCTTTTTCTAAAACGGAATCTATCATCAACACGTTGATAGGTGCCCGTGAAAGTTTTGAAAATGGTGGAGCAATTATTCAATTAAAAAGTTGACGATGCACGTATTGGACCTATTAAGCCTGAAAGGAAAAATTATACTGGTAACAGGTGGCGCCGGAAATTATGGAAAATCTATTACAGAAGGGTTATCTGAAGCAGGGGGAACAGTGATCATTGCTTCGCGTAACCTGGAAGCATTGCAAAAAGTGGCGGAAGACTTCAACAAGGAAGGATTGGATGTTCACGCAATGGACGTTGATCAAGCTGATAGTGATTCGGTGATGAGGCTGAAAGACCAGATCATGGATAGGTTTGGCCGGTTGGATGTATTTGTAAATAACGCAGTATCCCGGCCTATGAAAGGCTACAATGCAGCAATAGAGCAGTTTGCAGCATCTATGGAGGTGAATGCCACAGGTATGATGTTTATTTTACGTGAAATGACGGACCTGATTGTGCAGAGTGGCGGCGGGAGCGTTATTAATATCAGTTCTATGATGGGCATGTTTGGTCCTGATCTATCCAATTACGAAGGAACAACTATGGGAGATCTTCCACCGGATTATTTCTTCCATAATGGAGGGTTGATCAATCTAAACCGTTACATGACTAAAATGTTGACAGGCAAAAATGTAAGGTTTAATTGTATCAGTCCCGGTGGATTATTTAATAATCAATCACCACGTTTTTTAGATAATTATTGTAAGAAAGTACCGCTGGGAAGAATGGCAAACAAAGATGATATTAAGGGGTTGATGGTGCTATTATCCTCTGATGCCGGTGCTTATATTAACGGCGAGAATATACTAATGGATGGTGGCTTAAATGCATAAAGACGCCAGGTTTACAGGTCCCGCTTTTTCTCAGGCGCATATTATTCTTCTGTATTCGGTAGGCGTCATGTTTTTATATTTTTTAAACTGTCTGTTAAAATTTGCCAGGCTATTGAATCCGCATTCATAAGCGACATCCACAATATTTTGATCCTTTTCTGAAAGTTTTCTACAGGCGTATCCGATCCGCAGGGTATTCAGATATTCCACAAAGGTTACCCTGTAGTTCTCTTTAAAAAAGTTACTAAAGGTAGTAACCGCCATATTGGCTAGGGAGGCTACTTTTGACAAAGAAATCTCCTGATCAAAATTCTGTATAAGATATTCTGTTATCTTATTTAACCGGTCCGAACTTTTTACATTGATGGTTTTAACAAAGCCGGGACTCGCCAGTAATTCATACTCAGTAGTGCGGGATAAAATATCGAAGATTAATAAAAGTGATGACAGACGCTGAAGTCCGTTCATACCCGGCATTTTTTCCATTAATGCAGTAATTTCTGCCCTAGCCTCCCCATTAATGACCATGCCCCGGTTAGATAATTGCAGAAAATTTTTAAAGGCATCCATTTCAGGAATTTGAAGGAAATTCTCTCCCAGGAAATTGTCTTTAAAATGAATGACAATAGCTTCAGCCATGTAATCAACCTGTCCGTTAATAAATTTTGGATCGTTTACCCATACGTGAGGTAAGGAAGGCCCCATGCATACAAGGTCTCCTTCATCGAAATTCCCGATATTGTCTCCCACCATCCGGCGGCCGTTACTTTTTAAAACCAGTACTAATTCATATTCCGGGTGATAATGCCAGGGACAGGGGAAAGATTTTCCCACTTCTTTAAATACAGTAAATGATTTGTCAAAATCTTTCGGTAACCGTAATTCAATAGATTTCATCAGTCATTCAGTTTAAAGTTGAGAAATGAAATGCCATATCTAAATATATTGAATTATAACGGATGCTTCAATTTTTCTGAAAAATAGTATAGGAGTTGCGAAAGATAATAGGAGCCTTTGGGGGCTTAACCTATTTTTTGGGGGTGAAGATACCTGGGGACAGGTATCTTCTGGGATATTGATATAATGATTTTTTTAAATTTTAAGGCAAATTTGCCCGGTATTTTTTTATGGATCAAAAGAGGCCACCACGGATAAGCATTAATTTCTCTCTTTCTCCTGCTTTTCTTTCCATTCCTCCAGTGCCGTAATTTTCTTATTCTGCTCAATCAGGTATAAAGTGAGTTCTTCCACTTTCGCCAATAGTTTTTTGTTCATTTCTCCCACATCAATTCCATCCTTATCTACATCTACCGCGGAAGGAATGCCATCCAGGTGTTGATGGGTATTAATGTACGCTTCAACCTCCTGTAAGGAAGGAAGTAGGTAATCCTTGTGGAATACATAATCGGCCCAGCCGGTTTGGGTTACTTTTACCCGTTGGGCTGTGATAGTACCTTTTACGGAGAGTTCGGACTGTGGGGTAGGAGTACCGATACCAACACCAATATTATTTATAGTAACGATGGTCTGGTTGGTGGCGGTTGTTCCCCCGCTCAGAGACAAAGGAATATAGACTCCTGTAGTTCTATTAAAGCCTATTAAGGAAGCCCCCGAAGCAGTTGCTCCTATCTCGGCAGCAGCACCGGTAGCTGCGGTTCCGGTAAGCCATCCTTTAAACCGTCCTTGTCCTTCCCATTGACTATTACCAAGTCCGTCTATTCTGCCTATTTGACTTGTTCCCCCATAAAATTTAAAACCTTGTAAATTTCCATTTGAAGGCACACTAAACCATATATGTGAAGATTCAATACCAGTTGCGTAGTCGCTGGTGGTTGCAGATACAGCAGAATATAAGACAAGTTTAGTACCTATACTCCTTGTATTTATTGTAGGGGCACTAATGCCAACTGAATTAAAATTTACGAGGTTAGACGTTGGGTTAGTTAGGCTTAGCCCATATCCTATTGTCACCAGGCCAGCGACATTAATCCTCATTCTTTCCGGCTGCGCTGTACCTCCGCCACCAATACCCGTATGAAAAGTCATTTCTCCGGGAGTAATAGAATGCCCCCCCGCTCTTAAATCTATTTCAGCACCTCTATAGCTATTGGCAGCATTGGCGCCACCGTGAATACTCAAAACTCCGGTTGAATTATTCGTATTTAACCATGGCGTGCCAATTCCTACTTGGATACTCACTATTCCTGTAGATCTTAGAATCGTAAGGGGGGTGGCAAGGTAGGTGCCATCATCTTTGTAACTCCAGAGCTTAAAATCTGATCCTAAATTGCTGCCTGTTTCTAATGTTTGTAAACCGAAAGACCATCTTAAGTTAGCACCGGCAGGCGTATTGGTGCCGGCAAAAAAATCATGATGACGACTACCGGTGGCGCTGGTGCCGGTAGTCGTCTGAAGATAACTGGAAGCCAATTTTCCACTGATCCACCCACTGGCAGGCTGAGCTACAGTACTCTGATTTTGAATGTAAGCACTATCCTGGGCATAGCCTGCAACTACAGTATATAACAGGGGTAACAAACTGTAAATCTTCTTTTTCATAGATGAAAGTATTATAGGGATTAATAAGAATATTTTTTGATTTCGGTTGAATTTATATCCTCTCAGTTTTTAATGCCGCAAGTTCTTGCTGTTGCTGGGTAATTTCTTTTTGCATTTTAATTAAGTGCAAGGTCAGTTCTTCAATTTTTTGTAATAGCGTTTTATTTATTTCGCCCAGATCTATACCCTCTTTTTGAACTTCTGCTGCTGATGGGATTCCCGGTAAGTGGTTATGTTCAAGTATGAATTTTTCAATATCCTGTAAAGAAGGAAGTGGATAATCCTTGTGAAATACATAATCTGCCCAACCTGTCTGGGTTACTTTTACCCGCTGGGCTGTGATGGTACCCTTTACAGAGAGTTCGGACTGTGGGGTTAAAGTGCCAATTCCAACACCTACATTATTAATTATAACGTTCGTGTTATTAGAACTTGTTGTTCCTCCCGTGAGCAGCAGAGGTATATAACTTGTAGCGCCTGGTGTCCTGTTGTATCCGATGAGTGCGGCACGGTTAGCGGATACCCCTAACTCCGCTGCCATACCTGTTCCATTGGCAGTGTACCATCCTTTAAACCGTCCTTGTCCTTCCCATTGACTATTACCGAGTCCGTCTATTCTGCCTATTTGGCTTGTCCCTCCATAGAATTTAAGGGAATGTGCGTAGGAGTGGCTGGGCATACTGTACCAGGATTCTGTATTATTTACACTTCTCTCCAGTCCAAACGCATAGTCAACATTATTGGCACTGACGGAAGGCAAGAGTGTAATTTTCGTACCCTGGCTTCTCGTTATCAAAGTAGGTGCTCCAAAACCAGCATCCGCGTAAAGTAAATTATTGGACGTGGTATTGGTCAGACTTAATCCATATCCCATTGTTACCAGGCCAGCGACATTAATCCTCATTCTTTCCGGCTGCGCTGTACCTCCGCCACCAATACCCGTATGAAAAGTCATTTCTCCGGGAGTAATAGAATGCCCCCCCGCTCTTAAATCTATTTCAGCACCTCTATAGCTATTGGCAGCATTGGCGCCACCGTGAATACTCAAAACTCCGGTTGAATTATTCGTATTTAACCATGGCGTGCCAATTCCTACTTGGATACTCACCACTCCTGTAGATCTTAGAATCGTAAGGGGGGTGGCAAGGTAGGTGCCATCATCTTTGTAACTCCAGAGCTTAAAATCTGATCCTAAATTGCTGCCTGTTTCTAATGTTTGTAAACCGAAAGACCATCTTAAGTTAGCACCGGCAGGCGTATTGGTGCCGGCGAAAAAATCATGATGACGACTACCCGTGGCGCTGGTGCCGGTAGTGGTCTGAAGATAACTGGAAGCCAATTTCCCGCTGATCCATCCAGTGGCAGGCTGAGCTAAAATACTCTGATTTTGAATGTAAGCATCTTGGGCATAGCCTGTAACTACGGTATATAGAAGGGCCAACAAACTGTAAATCTTCTTTTTCATAGATGAAGTATTATAGAGATTAATAAGAATATCTTTTGATTTAGGTTGAATTTATATCTTTTCAGTTTTTAATACCGCAAGTTCTTGCTTTTCCTGGGTAATTTCTTTTTGCATTTTAATTAAGTGCAAGGTCAGCTCTTCAATTTTTTGTAATAGCTTTTATTTATTTCGTCCAGATCTATGCCCTCTTTTTGAACTACTGCTGCTGATGGGAGTTATACCTATAAATGTTAAATCGGATTCGGTATTATTTCCAACATCAACGCCAGAGAGATAAATGTTCCATCTATTGCTTGTCGTTCTTAAAGTAAAATGTTCTCCTTGACCAGCTGTCGTAATTATATTTTTTAATGTTCCGGTTCCACTAATCCGAAAAGTTGCGGGTTGGAATATGGCAAATTGATCCTGTATATATTGGGTATTCACAACTACGATTGACAAAGAGAAAAAAATGGCTGTCAGGACTGTTTTTAGAGTTGTTTTTTTCATCTACAATTATAAATTTGGGTTAAAGGGATCTCAGTATTAAGGGTAATCGTTTACTGGTTGCCGGAAATTAATACATAGGGAAATAGAAGGATTAGTTTACGGTTAACTTTTAAACGTTAATGTTTTTTGCTACAACTTATTTCAGGTTATTAAGATAGCAAAGGTTTCTTATTTGAATCTCACCTTTTAGTGTTATGAAATGTTATTTCCTTTCCGGGTATCTGATGGGGTTTATAGGGTAGCAAAATGGTGAGGATAAGCTCCTCTTTTGTACTTAAAAAAACTTTCCATTTTCGCTAAGGGATGCACTGACATGTTACCTGAAAACTTAAATTCTTCCGGTTATCGTTTATTGTCTTACCTTTTGATTAATTGTTATCTCCTATCAGAACTCTCCCCCAATTTCTTAAACTTTTAAAAACTCCCCAATGAAAAAGTTTATTCTTTTTGTGATGCTTATTCCTTTGGTGGGAATGGCACAAAAAAACGTGCTCAATGCAACAAGAGTTTTCCCAAAAATTGACAAGGTTTTAGAGTTCGAAAAAGCATTAGCGGCTCATGCGCAGAAATACCACAAAGGCGATTGGACATGGCGGGTATATGATATTCAGTCGGGACCGGATGCCGGAGGTGTCCATATAACGGAGGGGCCAGCCAGCTGGGAGTCTCTTGACTCGCGAGGGAACCTTGGTACTGAGCATACGAATGATTGGAGTAAAGCGGTAGCTGCATACCTTACTGACAGAGGCTCATCTTCCTTTTTTGATTACAATGACTCGCTTAGTACTGTAGGCCTTTCCGATTGGGCTGATAAAATTGTGATTAATCACATGTATCCCAAACCAGGTATGATTGGGAATGTAATGGACCTTGTAAGCAAATTAAAGAAAGTGTGGGTAGAAGGAAATGAAAGTGTTACCGTTTACCAGGCAAATAGTTCTGGTGGGCCGCAGATTATAACTGTAACCAGGCTTAAGAATGGTTTGAAAGAATTAGCCGCCGGGTATAGGAAACCACTTCCTGAAAGGTATAATGCGATCAATGGGGAAGGCTCCTGGGATAGTTTTCTACAGGATTATGCAAAATGTGTTGAAACGCGGTGGAGTGAAATACTTATTTATCGGGCTGACCTGAGTTCAAAATAAAAATTATATAAAATTAAAAAGCCGTAAATGTTTTTCAATAAAACATTTACGGCTTTTTAATTTTTGGTAGCCTTGTCAGGGAGCTATCGAATTTGGATATAGAGGATGTACTGACGGCGGAAGCCTTCATTGAAAGGTATAAAGGCTATTGCCTGGAAGAATATATAAACGACAGTTCACTCTCACTTCGGCACACACCTGATTAGTGTTACCCGGAAGGAAAGAATGTCAGGATGACAAACTAAAAAAAAGAAATTTTTTTAGAGTATAACTAGTTCAATGAAAAAGTATAACTTTATTCCATCCTATTTTCATTTATTCAAATATGTTAGGTATCTGAATAATCTCCCTGACCGCCTGTGAGCCCACGTTGGTAATGCTATAGCTATGATTTTTGATCTGATATGTGTCTCCGTGGAATACCTTGCAGATTTGTGCCCGGCCCTTTCCTGAAATGGAAAATACAAAATTAATTAAAGAAATTTTCTACATATCCTCTAACACTTATATCCGATTTACTATGACACCTTACCTTGCTCTTATCATTTTATTCGGCGGCAATTTTGAGATCCGCGGTTGGGCCTTTTGCTGGGGACAACTCATTTCCGTTGCACAAAACACTGCGCTGTTTTCCCTCTTAGGCACCATTTATGGCGGCAATGGCACTACTACTTTCGCTTTACCTGACCTGAGAGGCAGGATGCCTATTGGTTGGGGTCAGGGCACCGGCCTTAGTAATTACGTTATTGGCCAGCAGGGAGGAGCAGAATCCGTTACTTTGCTGACCACCAATATGCCGGCGCATACACACCCTGTAGATGCCAGCAGCTTGTCTGTAACCCCTTCTGCCAGCACTGCGGCGGGTACCGCGCTCACTCCGGGAAGCACCCTGGTTCCGGCTACTTTGCCTACCATCGGCTCAGGCCCAGGTGGTGTTGCCGTTAATGGCTATGCTGCACAGGACAAAACAGCTACCCTGGCGCCTTCCATCATTGGTGGAAATATTACTGTAGGACCAACAGGCGGCAATCAGCCGACAGCCATTATGAACCCTTACCTGGCGCTTAGTTACCTGATTGCGCTCGAAGGTGTCTTCCCTTCACGCAGCTGATCAACAACCATTTTCTATTCTACGAAACAGATTGATGTCTACATATCCTATCCTTACTATCGGGTTCCTGACCCCTTACTCAGGTATATATCCTTTTTTTTCACAGCACCTGATTACCGGGTGGCTGCTGGGCATGGGACTGGACCCTGCCCGGCAGCGTACCATCCGGTTTATACCGGAGTTTACCAATATGGGTGGTATAAAGGCCAGCGAGGAAGCTGCACGTAAACTACTCTTCTTTAACCGGGTAGATATCTTATCAGGGCTTATCAGCTACAAATCAGTACCAGACCTTATTCCACTCATAGAAAAAGAAAAAAGACCCGCCTTCTTTTTTGATATGGGAGAATATGTTCCTCACTTTTCATATCTCAGTCCGGATGTATTTTACGCATCCCACCAATTATGGCAATCCCAATATGCTTTAGGGCATTGGGCCCAAAGTACGTGGGGCAATGGTGGTCATATGATCATGCCGGTATACGAAGCCGGTTATCATCTGAACAGTACTTTCCAGCAGGGTGTTGCCGCTGCTGGAGGCGGCTCGCTACAACTGACGGTGCTGCCGTTTGATCAACAGGACCCGCACAAAATGGAGCTGGACAATATTTTTGCCGGGTGGAAGAAAGAAAGACCCGCCTATGTGCATGCCATTTTTTGCGGCAGCATGGGGCTCCGGTTCCTGCAGCAATGGGTCCAGAGCGGGTTACATAAAGAAGTTCCCCTGCTGGTGCATGAAGCAATGGTGTACGACAATATTTTGGAAGACCTGAAACAGGTGGACCTGGAGCTTTATACCTCACGATCATGGATAAAGGAAGATGAAAGCAGGGCTAACCAGGTATTTGTAAAACAATTCGAAAAACTGGCACAGCAACCGGCCAATATTTATGCGCTGATGGGCTATGAAGCGGGGTTGGTGTGGAAAGAGCTACTGCCGCATGCACAGAAAAAAGACTGGGACAAAGTAAAGCAACAACTGCGCACAGAAGTAATACAAGGGCCACGTGGAGAGAAAAATTTCTATCCTCTCTCAGGCTTTGCGCTCCCTTCTTCCAATATTCTGAAGATCACTACTAACGGAAATAACATACGCAAAATAATTCTTGACCAGGGAAAAGGAATGCGTTTCGATGCAAAAGAATTTAAAGTGATACACGACGAGTCCGTGTCCGGATGGCAAAATCCTTTCCTCTGTATTTAACAACGTACTATGAAATTTTTTTACAAAGGATTACAAATATTCCTGTTGATTTTAGGAGGCATGCTGGTCTCATTTAGGGGCATTGCGCAGTACACTCCATCGGTAATCGAAACCGGCAACGTCTATACCGCCGTAGCTACCGACAGGCAGAGTAGTGCATATGTAGTGGTTTATAACGCTGGCAGCTCTAAGTATGAGGTGCGCAGATACTCAAACGGCGCGCCACCAGGAGTATTTACCACTGTTTATTCAGATCTGGTAAACGCCGGTGTAGACCATTCCTGGGGACTTGCCGTGAACAGTCTTGGAGATGTGTATGTAACGAACCCGAATACATCAAACAACTGGGAAATCATTAAACTGGCTGCCGGCACTTTTACATCCAGCGTAATACTACAGGGTAAGTTTTACACCGCCATCACAACAGATGCCAACAATAACCTCCTTACCATGGAGTATGATGGTACTGCCAACTACCAGGTAGCAAGATATGATGCCAATGGGGGGAACAGAGTAGTTTTATTTACCGGTATTCCTATAGCTCCGGGCGCAGGCTCTTATCCCTGGGGAATTGTTACGGACAAGCAGAATAATATCTACATCCTCGACCTTCCAAACAGTTCCGCAAATGGTAAACTGATCAAACTGACAGCACCGGGTTACGCGCCCACTACGCTCGCTACCGGTAAAGGTTATTCCGCTCTCGCCATAGATGCTGCCGGTAATCTGTACACCTCGGAACTGGCCAGCGGAAGCACTTATCATGTGATGAAATATGCCGCACCGGCGCTAACGTCGGGTACGGAAATATATACAGGCCTAAGTACCGGCACCCTGGTTTATCCCTGGGGACTGGCGGTAGACGGCCACGGGGATGTTTATGTGAATGATCCCGCGGCTCCCGGCAATGGACAATTCATTAAACTGATTGGCGACCCGGTTTCTGTAGTCAGTGTAGTACGCGCCAGTCCCAATCCCACCGGCGCGGCAACCGTAGATTTTACCGTGACGTTCAGCGGGCCGGTTTCATATGTAAACGCGTCGGCCTTTAGCATCACCACCACCGGTGGTATCTCGGGTAGCCCGCATACTAGCGGCATAACCGGCAGTGGTGCCATTTATACTGTTACGGTAAACACGGGTACCGGCAATGGTACGCTGAAACTGGGCGTAACCGGTATCGGTATCATCAACCATCTTTCCAATATACCATATTCTACCGGGGAAGTATATACGATTGTGCGGACGGCGCCTACCGGCAGCCTTACCATTAATGGCGGGGCGGCTTATACCAATAGCCCCACAGTTAATTTAGCCATTACCAGTGCCAACGCAAATGAGATGCATTTTGCCAATGATGGCGAGCCATACACTGCATATGAACCCATAGCTGCCACCAAAAGCTTTACGTTATCTCCTGGCGACGGGTCCAAAACAGTGCATATGCAACTGAAAAACGCTACCGGCAATGAGGCAGTATTTGACGCCAGCATCACGCTGGATCAAACGCCTCCCGCTACCAGTATTGTAAGCAAACCGCCGCCCTTCACGAACAGCGGCACCGCCACCTTTACCTTTAGCTCAACTGAATCCAACAGCATTTATGAGGCAAGCCGGAGGGAGGAATATATATGCTTGTTACCAACCCGGTAACCTTTTCAGGTAATGGCCCTGGCAGTCATTCACTAAGCGTAAGAGCGGTAGACCAGGCGGGAAACGCTGACCCTACACCGGAAACCTACAACTGGGTAGTAGACCAGGACCCACCTGATATTACTTCAGTAGCAGTGCCTGCCAATGGGTATTATACAAGCGGCAACACGCTTAACTTTACCCTTAATTTCGATGAAAATACAATTGTAAGCACCACCGGAGGCACGCCTTACCTGGATGTCATCATAGGAACCACCACACGCCATGCCACTTACACCAGCGGCAGCGGTACCTCTGCCCTTTCTTTCAGCTATACTGTACAGCCGGGAGATATGGATATGGATGGCATTGGCCTGGGAACCGCACTGGTACTGAATGGCGGCACTATCCGCGATGCCGCTGACAATGATGCAGTGTTAACCCTTCATGCAGTAGGAAGCACCGCCGCAGTGTTTGTAAATACGGGTGCACCGGGCGTTTCCATCTCCACAACAGCCACCTCCCCGGTGAATCAGCCATTTACGGTAATGGCCACCTTCACGGAAGCGGTAACCGGCTTTACCTCAGGTGATATGGTTGTTACCAACGCTACTTTGAGCAACGTGGTAACAACAGACAATATTACTTATACTGCATCAGTAACACCCACCGCAGATGGCCCCGTAAGCATACGGGTGCCTGCCGGCGCAGCGGTAAACATCGGCAACAATGCCAATACGGCTTCCAATACGCTGAACGTTACGTACGACGGCACCGCGCCCGCTGTTACCAGTGTAGACGTACCAGCAAACGGCACCTACAAGAGCGGGAATGTGCTTTCCTTTGCAGTACATTATGCAGAAAATGTTGCCGTAACCGGCACCCCTTCATTAGAGGTAGTGGTTGGCAATCAAACCAAACAGGCAGTATATATCAGTGGCAGTGGCGCCAATACCCTTTCCTTCAGTTATACCGTACAGGATGGAGATGTGGATAAGGATGGTATTACCCTGGGTGCCAATATGGTGTTGAACGGTGGCGGCATAAAAGATAAGGCAGGTAATAACGCCCTGCTTCCGCTCAACAATGTAGCTACTACTACGGGCGTGCTGGTAGATGCAGCAGCGCCTGTTGTTACTGCTGTAAATGTGCCGGCCAATGGCTATTACACCAGCGGAGATGTACTTAGCTTTACCGTCAGCTTCAATGAAAACATTGCTGTAAGCACCACCGGAGGCACACCTTACCTGGATGTCATCATAGGAACCACCACACGTCATGCCACTTACACTGGCGGTACCGATTCCACCGCCCTTTCTTTCAGCTATACTGTACAGCCGGGAGATATGGATATGGATGGCATTGGCCTGGGAACCGTGCTGGTGCTGAATGGCGGCACTATCCGCGATGCTGCCGGCAATGATGCAGTGTTAACGCTTCATTCAGTTGGAAGCACCGCCGCAGTGTTTGTAAATACGGGGATACCCGGCGTTACTATCTCCACAACAGCCACCTCCCCGGTGAATCAGCCATTTACGATAATGGCCACCTTCACTGAAGCAGTAACCGGCTTTACATCGGGTGATATGGTTGTTACCAATGCTACTTTGAGCAACGTGGTAACAACAGACAATATTACTTATACTGCATCAGTAACACCCACCGCAGATGGCCCCGTAAGCATACGGGTGCCTGCCGGTGCAGCAGTAAATATCGGCAACAACGCCAATACAGCCTCCAATACGCTGAACGTTACATACGACGGCACCGCACCCGCTGTTACCAGTGTAGACGTGCCGCTCAACGGTATTTATACTACTGCGGGTGTGCTCTCATTTGCCCTGCATTTTTCTGAAAACGTAACGGTAAGCGGCACACCAAGCCTGGATGTGATAATAGGAACCACCACCAGGCAAGCCACCTACACCGGAGGCAGCAACTCCAACACGTTAACATTCAGTTATACTGTACAAGATGGCGATATGGATATGGACGGTATCGCCCTGGGCGCTGCCGTTAACGGCACTATCCGCGACGCCAGCAGCAATAATGCAACGCCAGCTATCAACCATGCGGGTAGTACCACCAATGTACTGGTGAATACCCAGCATCCTTCCGTTGTATTATCTTCCGGCGCCGCTTCCCGTATAAACATGCCCCTCACTGTCACCATTATTTTCAGTGAAGCAGTTACCGGCTTTACTGCGGCAGATATCAACGCCACTAATGCAACGGCAGGTAATCCGCAAACGGCAGATAATATCACTTACACAGTGGTGATTACGCCGGTGGCAGATGGAGGAACAAGTATCAGCGTGCCAGCGGGCGCCGCAATAAATATTGGCGGCAACGGCAATACCGCCTCCAATACGTTGAGCTTTACTTACGATGGCACAGCGCCGGTGGTCAATGCGCAAACTTTCGATGTAAAAGGCGAAAGCCCCACCGGTACTATAGTTGGAAAACTCAGCGCCACAGATGCAGGAGGTGTCATCCAGAACTGGACCATTGCAACAGACGGTTCCGGCGGCGCCTTTGCCATAGACGGCAGCGGCACTATCACTGTTAAGGATGCAGCCATCCTGAAAAGTAAGGCCGGCACTACAGTTAGTGTAACCGTTACCGTTAGCGATGGACTGAACACTAGTCAGCCTGCACAAATCACCATCAATATCCTTTCCATATTCGTTAACAAGGCACCTACACTGGATGAAATTGCGGATGAAAACAATTGCGCCGGAACAGATGTGCATACGATCCGGTTAACGGGCATGTCGGCGGTAGAACCCGTGCAAACGTACAAGCTCACTGTTGCTGCCGATCAACCTTATTTCGATCAATTAACGGTAAGTGATGCGGGCGTACTCAGTTACCAACTCAAACCTGACATTACTTCCGGCACGGCCAATGTAACCGTTACCATCAAAGATAACGGTGGCACACAGAATGGCGGTGCAGATACGCAGCAACGCAGCTTCCGCATTACCGTAAACAGTTTGCCGGCAGTGAGCATCAGCAGCGACAAAGGCAACAACGTTTCCAAAGGCGATATCATCCGGCTCACTGCCACCGGTGGCGGCAGTTATAGCTGGGCGCCGGCGGATGGTATTATCAGCGGGCAGCAATCGGCTGTATTGCAGGTGAGAACAATGGCCAATACCACTTACGAAGTAACGGTGACCAGTGCCGTCGGATGCAGCAATACCGGCAGTATTAGTATCAGCACGATAGCAGACTTTAAAGTAGAAGCCACCAATATAATATCGCCAAACGGTGATGGCAGAAACGACAAATGGGTGATCCGTAACCTGGACAGTTATCCTGATAACGAGGTGAAGATATTTGATCGCACGGGCCGTATGGTATACCAGCGCAGGAATTACAGCAACGACTGGGATGGCACGATGAATGGCAAACCATTGGCTGAAGGTACTTACTACTACATCCTCACGATCAATGGCAGCTCTAAAACAGCGAAAGGATATATTACTATCATCAGGGCGCAGTAAATGTCCCTACTAAAATGTGATAACATGCGTTTCTCATTCCATACACTATTATATACCAGCTATATGCGCACTTCATTGCTATGTTTATTACTAACAGCAGGTTGCAGCATGCAGGGCATGGCCCAATCTCTCAGCGAGGCGCCGGCCTTGCTGGAGCCATCCGCTACCCAGTATTTCCAGAATCAATACCTGGCAAACCCGGCGATGGCGGGCATTGATTCAGGGCTCCATATCAACGCAGCTTACCGTCACCAGATGAATGGTATTGATGGCGCTCCCATATCGAAATTCTTTACGGCCGACGGCTATATCGGCAACCGTGTAGGCGGGGGGGTTCATGTTTTTAATGACGAAGCGGGACTGTTAAATCGCACCAGGGTAGCACTATCGTACGCATACCATTTGCCGCTGGGCCAGCAGGGGCAAGCCCTCCATTTCGGGCTGTCGCTGGCGCTGAACGTACAGCGACTGGATTATACAAAGATCGTTGGCGACGATTCCGATCCTTCCATCGGAGCGTTTAACCGCCGCGACGATTATTTTGAAGGCGAGTTCGGAATGGCTTATACCAATGAACACTGGACCGTGCAAGGCTCCCTGCCCAATATCAGAAGCGTGTTTACCGGCGACAATAAGGCTGTAGACGGCGGTACACTTTATTTCACCGCCGTATCATACAAATTCCTGCCACAGGGCGTTGTTAGCAGCTTTGAGCCAAAAGTTTGTTACAGGGGCGTAAGAGGGAACGATAATATCCTGGACCTGGGCATGAACGTAGGATTTCTTAACAATGTAGGCAACGTGCTGGCATTATATCATACTTCCGGGAGCTTTACAGGCGGCATCGGTGTAAACATCATGCAAACAGTGATGCTGCAGGCGATGTACACCACACAAACGGGGGGCATTAAATCGTATGTGGATGGCGGTTATGAAATTGGATTAACCATTAACCTGTTCAGGTAATTATATTATAGGTCACAAAATTTAACCAAAAAAAACCTCCGATGGCAAAAATGCACATGGGAGGTTTTTTTGGTAGCCTCGTCAAGAATCGAACTTGAATCTGGAGCTTCGGAAACTCTTATACTATCCATTGTACTACGAGGCCAGGAAGAACGCAAAACTACATTTTCTAAAGTATAATCCCAAATCACATTATAAATTGATATTACTCTTGAAAATTTTAACGGCTATTGCCAGCAGGATGACCCCGAAAAATTTACGCACTACCATCAGTCCGGCTTTACCCAGTAAACGTTCTATGTAATTAAGACAACGCAACACGATGTATACGATCACCAGGTTCAGGAGTATTCCGGCCAGGATATTATATGCGGTGAAGTTGGCTTTTAGCGACATAATGGTGGTCAGGGTACCCGAACCGGCTATCAGCGGGAAGGCGATGGGGACCACGCTACCGGCTTTGGCGTCTTTCTCACTTTTGAAGAATTCGACGCCCAGGATCATTTCCAGTCCGATGACAAAGATCACAATGGAGCCGGCCACAGCAAAAGAGTGTACGTCTACGCTTAAAATCTTCAGGAAGGGTTCTCCTACGAGGAGAAATAATATCATCAGGAAGCCCGATGCCAGCGTGGCTTTGCCCGCATCTATATGACCCAGTTTTTCTTTTAAGGATACCAGCACAGGAATAGATCCCACAATATCAATAACCGCAAATAAGGTAAAGGTAATAGCCAGAATTTGGTCGATACTGAACATGCAACTTCATTTGTGCAAATATAAGCAGAAAGGGTAGGCTTTATGGATATACAGGCAGCAGCGCCTGGTGGAGGCTGGTGTGGGCGTATCTATCAATTAAAATTGCGGATATCAGATTTGTGAGAAGATAGCGCGAAAGTTATTCGCTCTTTACTACCCACAAATCCGTTATCCGCAACTGGTAATCCGTAATGAATTTCTTATGGCTTTGGTGCTTCCGGAGCATCCTTAGCATCTTTCTTTGGATCGTCTTTGGCATCTTTGAATTCACGTATGCCGCTACCCAAACCACGCATTAACTCAGGGATCTTTTTACCGCCGAACAACAGCAAAACAACCAGTGCGATTAACAGTAATTCTTTCACACCTATTTCTTGCAAAAACAAAAGCGGGATATTCAAAAATGATGTTGTCATTATATCAGATTTTTATGATGTTCTTTTATATACGGTTATTCCAAACATAAAGTTAGCACGAAATAACAGTTTTTTTGATTTTTAGGGAGATATTTAGAAATTTTAACATAATGATCAGATTTTAAGATCATTATGAATTATAAAATATCACTTTTATTTGGTCGTCTTCCACATGCAGGTGAGAAATTCTGCCATAGTTTACTTTTATCTCAAATGAGTCCACCAGCGGGGTATTGGTTACATGCGCGAGAACAGACCGGATCACCCCGCCATGGGTAACGAGCACAGCATCATTGCCTTTTTCAATGAGTTCAGCTATCATTTCCATGCTGCGGGTGTAGAGGTCTTCATAGCTTTCACCGCCTGGTACCTTTTCTATCACAAAATCATCCGCCCATTTTTGCAGTTCAGCGCGACCTATAGATTCCCAGGGCTTCATCTCCCAGTCACCGAAGTTCATTTCCTGCAGGCGGTCGTCGCTGATGGCTACTTCTCCGAATAGGGCAGCAGCCAGTTTCCGGCAGCGTTGCAGCGGACTGGTATACACATCAAATGACCCCGCAGGGAGTTTAGTCCTGATCAGTGCCACTTCTTCTTCAAAGGTATCGGCCACATCCACATCAGAGAAGCCATAACAAATACCGCTTTCTATTGCCGGTGCGGTGTGCCGGATCAGATATATTTCCATGCTAGAATACAAAAGCTCAAATATATGACTGTTTCCGAGATCTGCTGAACAGCGCCGAGACAATCACCGGTATATCCGCCGATCCACTTGCGCATGAGCCTTGCCATGTACCAGCGGGCTAATAGCAGGGCAGGAATGATAAGCAGGAGCGTATAATTTTGCAGATAGATCATGACCAGCACGAAAGGAAGCAGGCCAAAACACCCTGCCAGCAGGAGGTCGGGCAAACTAATGCCTTTGGAGACGGGCTTGGATTTGCTGTCTTCATTTTCCCGCACATAGATGTGGGTATAGATAATGGTAACAGCCATAAACCGGCTCAAAGGCTGCGCGGCTATCACTGCCAGCATCACCTTATTGATCGGGAGCGACAACAAGGAAGTGAGTTTCAGGGCCATCAGGAGCAACAGGCCCAGCATGCCGTAAGTGCCGATGCGGCTGTCCTTCATAATGTCCAGGATCCTTTCTTTGGTCCAGCCACCGCCGAAGCCATCACACATGTCTGCGAAGCCATCTTCATGAAAGGCGCCGGTTACCCATACGCTCATAATTATACATAGCAATACACTTACTATCCGCGGGGCGATACCGCCGAAAACATATAGAACGGCTATCATAAAAGCACCCGTTATCCATCCAACAAGTGGGAGATAACGGGTGGCTTTATTGAGCATGTCCGGGCTGTACGGCGTACTAACGGGGACGGGTAAACGTGTATAAAACATGATAGCCGTTAGCAATAGCTGCCATTGTTTCTTCATATGGTACGGTTTGATACTTGTGCACTATTGAAGCTGGCCATTTCGGCCAGGAATGCTACGGCGCTTTGAATAACAGGGATCGCCATTGCGGCACCTGTGCCTTCTCCCAGTCGCATATCCAGCTGTAGCAGTGGTTGTACGCCCAGGAACTGCAACATCGCTTTATGTCCTTTTTCTTCAGAGCAGTGTGCAAATACGCAGTAGTCTTTTACGGCGGGTTGCATGGCTGCTGCTGCCAGCAGGGCAGCGGTAACAATAAACCCATCTATTACCACCAGCATTTGCAGGGCTGCTGCCTGCTGGATAGCGCCGCAGATCATGGCTATCTCAAAGCCGCCAAAGGTGGCCAGCGCCTGTTCCGCTGTTTGTGGTGTAGCATGATGTGCCATCACCTGCTGGAGGATGGCCTTCTTCTGCGCCAGCTGTTGCACGTTGCTACCGGTACCGGCGCCTGCACAATCAGCCACGGGTATGTGGGTAAAGTAACTCATCAGCAGCGCAGCGGCAGATGTATTGCCGATACCCATCTCCCCAAAACCTACAATATTACATCCTCCTGTATGGAGTAATTTTACTTCTTCCGCACCGGCCTGCATAGCCAGCCTGCACTGTTCCAGCGACATCGCCGGACCATGCAGGAAATCCTGTGTGCCCATGGCTATTTTCCGGTCTTTCAGCAAGGGGTGAGGAGCAAATACATGATTTACACCCGCATCCACTACGGTAAGCTGCAACTGGTGCTGCCGGCAAAACACATTGATGGCAGCGCCACCCTGCAGGAAGTTATATACCATCTGCGCGGTAACTGCCTGTGGAAAAGGATTTACCAACCCCTCTGCTGCAATGCCGTGATCTCCTGCAAATACAATGATCGCCGGTTGCTTCAATACAGGCGTCATTGTATGCTGCACCATGCCGGCCTGTAAAGCCAGTTGCTCCAGTTTGCCGAGTGAGCCGGGAGGCTTCGTCTTCTGGTTAATTTTATCCTGCAAGGCTTCTTTCAAATCCTGCGATAGGGGTGTAATCTCCATGATGCCTTGTTGATTTTTCATGCTTCACCTTTTATTACAACCGGAATGCCTGCTACCATTAATACTACGGTGTCGGCCATACGTGCAATGTACTGGTTCACCCAGCCTTGCAGGTCGGTAAACCTGCGCCCGACGGCTGTTTCCGCATGCACACCCATTCCTATTTCATTGGTGACAATAATAAATACACCTGCTTTTTGTTGCAACACCCGGATCTCTTCCTGTATGGCGGATAAAGTTTTATCCATATCATACGCATGCAGTGCAAAAAAATTGGTGAGCCATAAAGTTACACAGTCAATCACCACTGTCTGTCCGTCGAGTGGCAGGCGGCTCACGTACAACTCTTCTTCGTAGTTGATCCAGGCAGCGCCTCTTTCAGCTTTATGCCGTTGGATGCGCTGTGCAAAATCTTCATCCCACACTTTCGCGGTGGCCACATACACAGGTTGCGTGCTCAGTGATAAAGCCTGCTCCTGCGCATACCTGCTTTTGCCGGATCGCGCACCACCCGTAACTAAGTGTAACATAATAGCCGCTGGATATTATTAATTAAATGCCGGCATAGCTGGGAAGAAAAAGCCTGTGTAGGCAATAGTTTTCTTCGTGGCTGCACTGGATGCATCGTATATAAAAAGTGTGTTTTCCTTGTAGTGATCTCCATAACCGGGTTCTATGCCGGTAACAACCAGTGAATTGTTGGCTGGATTATATCTTACACCTGCGCCGATTAACTCTCTGTCTACAGGTAAGGTAATAAAAGGTGTTTGTAAAGAGGCAGCATTACCAGGTTGATATTTATAGATTTCTCTTCCACCGGCGCCCCATGCATTGGTTTTTCCCAGGAATAAGGCGTTTTCAGCAGTCGATGCTGTCAGCATGCCGGCATTCCATGCGCCCCATGCGCCATAGAGATCAAATGGTATGTCAACCGTAGTTACTTCCAATGTTTGCGGATTGATGGCATACAGGAATTTACCGCCCCCGGCCCATATACTGCCATCGGCCGTTCTGGCAAAACCCACATCTGCTTTCACCAGTTTTTGTGCGATGCTGAAATCACCTGTATTCAAGGCAATGATGCCATCCTGCTCAGACATCACCAATATATGGTTGTCTGTTTTGATCATGCCACCTACCTGGCCGGTAATGCCGCTGATTTTAGCGCCCACTGCCAGTGTCTGAAGGTTGATAGGGTAAACACCATCCACGGTCGCAATGAGGCCCCTGTTGGCATCTACACCTACAAAGGAATTGCCATTAGCAGGCAGTTGCGGTACGCGGCCGGTTTCTTTCATAGAAGAAGCATCCGCTACTACAAATGGTCCCTCTTTGGAAATGAGATACAGTTTGCGGTCAAATACAGCGCCGTATTCGGTGGTGGTACCGAGTGTTTTACCCGCATTCTCCCGTTGAAATATATTCAGGTGCAGGGTATCTTCCCCATTACGGTAGAAGTTTACATCGCCGGGCTCATGTCCGAACCAGCCTTCATTAATGAGATAAAAACCGTTATCGTATTTGTCAGTTACTTTGATGCGGTAGTAGTAAGATGTCAGACTGTTGCCGGAACTCACGCTAAAGGAAATGGTGTAGTCGCCGCTTTCCGTTGGCGTGAACGTAAAAGTAGAGTCGGTACCTGCTATCACACCATTCACCAGCCACTGGTAAGTGCCGTTTGTAGAGTTGGCCAGCTGAGGACTTAGTATCCTGGTATCGCCAACAGCAATCGTGTCTTTGCCGTCTTTAAGACCCGGGTCAACAACAGTGGGTATAATGATTTCGGAAACATTATCTTTCTGACAGGCAGCGAAAGTGAATACAGCTGCTACTGCCAGGAAAATGGGAAGTTGGAGTTTGCGTGAAAATATGCGCATGGTCTATTTATTTTATACAGAATATTCAATTTCTCAGAAACATGTAGAGATTTAATCATCTGGTAATCCGATCATTTAAAGGGTCTCTCTAAAATCAGATTTCCAGATAACTAAATCTCCAGACAATTAAATCTCAAATACTTTATTGTGCCAGGCGGAGCCTGCGTTGTACCAGTTGAAAGCTACCAAAGAAAATAGCACCGTAGATCAGGTTTCCGATCAGCGCATATTGCATGAAAGGAATGGCCAGGATATAACATTTGGCCAGGCCGGCGAAATCTCTTGTAAAAGGTAAGCCGGTGGTAATATCTGTAGAACCACTCATCCACACACCGAAGTTGGAAAAAGCAAAATGGATCAATGCCGCTGCAACAGATGCCAGCACCACATTTGAAACACTTATTTTTTTGATCATCAGCTGACCAGCCAATACCATGAATACAAAACTTACATAGTTCCACATCCAGCCTTTATACAAGATACCTGCTGCATATTCCGGGTGAAAGAACTGCATCAGGATGATGTCGCTGATAAACAACGTTAATAAAGGGAATGCGTATGATTTCCATTTTTGTGAAAAAGAGGCGCCGCCAAATAAAGCCATAGCACCTACCGGTGTGAACATGGCTATAGGAGACATGTTTGTATCAGCTCCCAACACTACACGTATGATACCAGCTGCCAGGATAAACAGCAACAGCACTGCAAACCGGGGATTAAGATTTTTTAAAGACATTATGTTGGATTTAATGTTTACAAGTTAAATACGATACCGGTATTAAAGTTAAACCGGCGGGAATTATAACCCAGGATATCAAAATACTGATAATCCGTAATATTTCTAAACCCTGCGAAAATTTTAAGCAAGTTACCAAATTTATACTCACCATAAAGATCCAGCGTGTAATAATCCCCCATAGGTTGGGTACCCTGGTATCGCTGGCCGATATATTTATAAGTGGCGCTGGCATACAGGGCAGGCGTTACCTGGTAGCCCAATGTGGCGTTCATAGCGTGTTTGGGCACGTAGTACAGGTTGTAGAACGTAGTGTCCTTACCACCTGGCAACTGCTGGGTGATCCGGCCGTCTGTATAAGTATAGTTGACCGTGAGCTGTAATGTTCTGCTGATGTTCCAGGCAGCCTCTGCTTCCACACCGGCAGCTACCTGTTTGTTGGCATTGCGGTATTTATAGAAGTTGGCCGGATCGGCATAAAAGAGGTTGTGCGTATTACGGGCAAAGCCGGTCACCCTGAAATTAATCCGGTCGTTGGCTACGGCTGCCTGATAACCGGCTTCGTAACTGGTAGTAGTCTCAGGTTTCAACTCCCTGTTACCATATCCAGGTACATACAACTGATACAGGCTGGGTATTTTGTAGGCAGATGATATATTGATGAATATTTTATGCTGCTGATTGAGCAGGTAAGACGGGTTGAAAGAAAAAGTACCGTTATTACCGTAGATGTTATGATGATTGTACCGTCCGCCGGCTTCCAGGTTAAAACCGCCCATATTGTGCAGTAACAGGGAACCATAGGCGCTTACCTGGTTACTGTGGATGCTATCCTTTCCCAGCTTCGTAATAATCGGCGGTATACCGGGAGCATCCGCGAGCAATAGCCAGTCGTCCTGCTGGTAGTTGGAAACGGCATACACCCCGCCGGCAATGAAACGGACCTTTTCAGACAGGTTCAGGTTTACATAAGATTCTGCCTGATGGGTATTGGAAGAGAAGTCTGTATTGTTGTATTTCGCAAAGCTGTACACTGGAATGTCGGTAGAATCATTCAACAGGTTTTGCTTATTGCGCTGGTAGCTGTACAGGATATGCCAGCTTCCTTTTTTGAACCGGTATTCGCTGCTGAACATATGCAGCATATTACTGTACCTGTTGGCATAATCCTTTTCATCCGTATAGGGACCATTATCCAGGTCATGGTGGTATTTACCATAAGAAAAAAGATATTGGAAACGCAGGCGTGAGCTGGCTTCCAGTCCCAGTTTGGCAAAAACGTTGTTTTGTTTGAAGCCGTCCTTTTCGAAGTTCATGGTGCCGGTAGCGTCATGGGCTTCTGAAAAGCCATCCGTTTTTTCATATTTATAGCCGAGCAGGTAAGAGAATTTGCGCAGGCTGCCGTGTACGTGGGCGCCTCCCTGGAAGTCGTTGTAACTGCCATAGGAAGCACTGGCGCCTATCCCTGCTTTTTTGCCGTCGTTTTTCCGGGTAATAATATTGATAACACCGGCTACAGCATCGGAGCCATAGAGGGTAGACTGGCTACCACGAAGGATTTCAATCTTTTCCACCATATCCGGGGTGATGAAATTCAGGTCAAAAACGCCGTTACTTTTAGCGGCATCATTCACGGGGAGTCCATCAATCAGGATAAGGGTATTGCCGGCAGAAGCGCCTCTCATATATACCTGCTGCTCTGCACCGCGGGTCTGGCCGGAGCCTGCCACGATGATGCCTGCCTGGTCATTGAGGATATTGGCAATAGTTCTGCCACTGTTCTGCTGTAAATATTCATGGGAGAGGATGGTAACCACCTTGCCTGTTTCACCGGCCTTCTGCGGGCCTTTACTGGCGGTTACCGTTATTTCATTCAATTGGCTGATCCGGCTGGTATCCCTGGTTTGCGCAATAACGGCAATAGGGAAACAACCGAGAATAGAAAGTGTAAAGAAGTTCATATTTTCTTTCGCTTATCCAGGCATCCTGGAAATATATTTATCCATTTCTTTGATCTGACTTACAATCTGTTCAGTGGTAGGCTTCTGTGCCTTTGCCCTGCGGAAGAATTCCTTGGCAGATTTGAAGTCGCGGCGGCTCATCGCAATAGAAGCCAGCGTTAAGAGGGCGGCGGCGGTATTTTCTTTGTCAGGAAGGCCCATGCGTATCGCTTTCTTCAGGTTCTGATCGGCCGTTTTAAGGTCGTTCTTCTGATAAGAGATAGTACCCAGCTGGAAATACTGCATACCTTCATATTCCTTCATCGGACTACCAGACTTGATACTCTGACGGATAGTAGCTTCCGCTTTGTCCAGATCGTTGGAGTACATGGCCATGTTGCTTTGCATAAAATAATATACAGAGCGGATAGGTTTGTACAACAGTTTAGGAAACTTCACCTGGTTCATGAGCGCAGTAGCTCTTTCAATGTCACCGGCTTCCACAGCTTCCTGCACAATTCTCATGGGACCAAACAGGATATGTGTTACAATACATACCACTGCCAATACCAGTACAACGGTGGCTTCCCACCATCCTACAGTAAGGCCCAGTGCAATACCACCCAACAATAACACGATCCCAAGCGGGAAACGATATAGAATAAATAAATTAAATGCTTTCATGAAAAAACAGTTCGTAAATCACTTTGATCTAATAGCGGGGGCAAAGATAAATAAAAAAAACGCCTCATGGGTTTTAAATACTCTCAGCCTTCCGGAGTGGACCTGCGTTGCAGATTTGCCACAACAATAGCACTGAGGATAATCACTACACCTGCTATCTGTAGCGGCGTTACTGCCTCCCGGAGAAAGATGGTGGCAGATAGCATCGCCACCGGCAACTCGGCTGCACTGATGATAGCACCCAGCGCCACTCCTGTTTGCGGCATTCCTTTCGCAAACAGGAATGGCGGCAGCACGGTGCCAAAAACCGCCAGCGGTATACCCCATATCCATAGCGAGGTGCCGGTAAACCGACCATTGATGAGATAAAGCGGTGGAAAGAGCAGCGTGATCAGCAGAAACGCACCCGTAACGATCCAGGCGCTTTTGAGCAGCGGCGTTAGAGATTGTGCTACGCGGCCACTCACCACAATAAAGATGGTATAGAAGATGGCAGCCAGTAACCCGAACCCGATGCCTTTCCAGTTCAGGGGTGTTTCACCGTTATTTAAAAGCCCCCCTGCCAGCAAAGTACCACCCAGGATAAAGAATACGGCCACCCACTGAATAGGGGTAGGTCTTTTTTTATAAATGACCCATTCCGCCAACATGCTCATCCAGGTAAACTGCATCAGCAATATAATCGCTACACTCGCAGGAATATATTGCACACTCTGATAGTAGGTAATGCTCACCAGGCCGGTGGAGCTACCCAATATAAAAGAGGTACGTGCATCTTTATTTTTTAGTCCGGACGTTTTGGCGCCGGATAAAAAATGAATGCCCCATAATACCAGCATGCCGAAACCTGCCTGCAGACTGCAAAGTTCACCCAGCGTAAACCCCTGATGATAGCCCAGTTTAACGATCGTCGATAAAATCCCGAAGCTGCATGCGCCTGTCAGCACAAGCAGGATACCTTTCCACATAACTGTTTATTTCTTTGCCTTTTCCAGGTTTGGTAAGAACCCTGTGAGGAGTCCTATTAACGGTAAATACGCACATACCTGGTATACATAAAAGATACTGGTCTGATCTGCCAGTTTACCCAGTAGGGCAGAACCTACGCCGGCCATTCCAAATGCCAGCCCGAAGAACAGTCCTGCAATCATACCCACTTTGCCGGGTACTAACTCCTGCGCATATACGAGGATAGCAGAGAAAGCGGAAGACAATATAACACCGATGAATACACTGAGTATAGCCGTCCAGAACAAAGTGGCGTGTGGCAGCAATAAGGAGAACGGCGCCACGCCCAGAATGGAAATCCAGATCACATATTTACGGCCTATACGGTCGCCCACAGGGCCGCCGATAAAGGTACCCGCAGCTACAGCGAAGAGGAAGACAAACAGGTATACCTGCGCACTTTGTACGGATACGCCAAAACGTTCCATCAGGTAAAAAGTATAATAGCTGGTCATACTGGCCATATAGAAGTATTTGGAGAAGATCAGCATCAGTAATATGCTCAGGGAAAAGATCACCTTACCTCTCGACAGCTTGTGCTGATCCAGTTCAAGTTGCTGTACTGCTTTCTTCGGCTTGATACGGTGCGTGTTGGCACTGTACCATTTTTTGATCCGCAGCATCACCACAATAGCCAGCAGCGCCGCCAGCGAGAACCAGATGATATGAAACTGCCCGAAAGGTACAATCACAGCTGCCGCCAGTAAGGGGCCGAGTGAACTGCCGGCATTGCCGCCTACCTGGAATAAGGATTGCGCCATACCATGTTTACCACCGGATGCCATATATGCCAGCCGCGATGCTTCCGGATGAAACACGGCGGAGCCAATACCCACCAGTCCTACAGAAACAAGCACCATCGGGAAGCTATGCGCAAGCGACAGGCTTACAAGTCCTATCAGGGTAAAACCCATGCCTATTGCCAGCGAGTAGGGTTGGGGTCTGCGGTCGGTAAACAGCCCCACCAGTGGTTGTAGCAGGGAGGCCGACATCTGGAAAGTCAGGGTAATAAGCCCTACCTGTGTGAAGTTTAGTTTCAGGGAATCTTTTACCAATGGATAAATGGCCGGTATCAAAGACTGTAAAGTATCGTTCAGTAAGTGGGTGAAGCTCAGCGCCAATAAGATGGATAAAACCGTTTGCTGGGCTGCCTGTTGCGCGGCTGCTTTGGGTTCTTCCTGCATTGTTGTTGTCATCGTTGTTCTTTTAAGATCAGATCATCTGATGTTTTAGTATAAAAAATTATTTAGGGTGACTGCTTATTTTTGTTGCCCAATGGAGTGCCTTCCTGGCATCTTTGTCTATAATACTTTGCAGCAGGGCATCATGGAGGTATTGCGATTCTGTAAAGGATTCCGTATTTCCGTAACGCAGTAAAAAGGATTTTTTAAGATGATCAGCCACCGTCTTGTAAAGGTCCAGCATAATCTCGTTTTTGGATGCTTCCGCAATGGTTGTGTGGAAGTTGATATCCGCCTGGATACATGCTTCCAGCTGGTTGGCCGCAGCATATTCGTAGCGTTTTTTCAGGAACCCCTTCATCTTTTCAATGTCTTTATTACTGCGGTGCAGTGCGGCCTTTTCTGCGATCTTTACCTCCAGTAAAAAACGTACCTCGTTGAGGTCTTCAAAATCTGCACGTTGCAGCCGTTGCGACAATAGCTCTCCGGTAACTGTTTGTGATGCCACAAAAGTACCGAGTCCTTGTTGTACACGTACCAGTCCCTGGTTGGCGAGTGTTTTCACCGCTTCCCGGATACTGGAACGGCCTACGCCGAACTGAACCATGAGCTCGGGTTCAGTAGGCAGCTTTTCCCCTACGGCATATTTGCCGGAAGTGATCTGTTCCTGGAGCCTGCCTGCTACTTCTTCTGCAAGGCTCCGGCGCTGTAAAGGTGCGTTTGTTTTAGTCGTCATATCATCTGATGACTGCAAAAGTAGAAAATATTTTGGGATTTACGGATGTTGAAATGTGGAAATTTCGCATAATAAATCAATTAAATTTGAGCCAATAGGTAAAAAGTACCATTTTCGCTCCTGATTGCACAACCACAATCCCCCGCTTCATGGTACCTTTGCAATATCATGTCAAAGGCGACTATTCCTACATATGACATCTGTTCCCTGGCTATGGGAAAACAAGCTCCGGAAGATATCCTGGTAGCACGATTTACTGATTATCTCGCTGCACACCACGATATCCGGTTTCCTCACCGGCATTCTTTTTACCATCTGGCCTATTTTACCAAAGGCGGGGGAAGTCATACGATAGACTTTGAGCGTTTTCCGGTAAAAGCGGGACAACTATACTTTATGGTACCCGGACAAGTACACAGCTGGTTCTTTGAAGGAACGATTGAAGGCTATGTCATTAATGTAGCCGGCGGTTTCTTTAACTCCTTTTTACAGGATGCAGAATACATAGAGAAGTTTCCCTTTTTCAGCGGTGCAAGTGCCGAAGATGTGGTACAACTGCCCGGGGAGGCTACCCACACGGTTGTGCAGCTGTTTGAGAAAATGCTGAAAGAGCTAAACGGGGAAGAAGCTTATAGTCATGATATGTTGCGGTTACTGCTGCTGGAGATGTTTGTACAGGTGAGTCGAGCCAACAGGGCAGGACTGGCCACACAGGAGCCGTCGCATAATTATGTACTGCTGCGTAATTTCCGTAAGCTGGTAGAGCAGCATTACATGCAACTGCGCCTGCCTAAAGACTACGCGGCCCTGCTGTATGTGACGCCTAATTATCTCAATGCTTTTTGCCGGCATATGCTGGGCAAATCTGCGGGAGAGATCATCCGCGACCGCATCCTGCTGGAAGCAAAAAGACTGCTCATTAATGCCGATATGAGTATCGCCGCTATTGCTTACCAGCTAAGCTTTACAGACAATTCTTATTTCACGAAGTTCTTCAAGAAATATGTAGGTATTACACCGGAAGAATTCCGTAAAAATATAATCTGATTTATAGTAATAACTGTCAAACTCATTAACATGTGTGCAGATAAAAATCACGAGAAGCCGAATCTGATCAAAAGCCTGGTAGGTAATAAATGCGCCAGGTGCAGACGGGGGGCTATCTTTCAATACAAAAATCCTTATAACATCAAGGACTGTCTGAAAATGCCGGATACCTGTCCGGTTTGCGGACAGCCTATCGAAGTGGAAGTAGGCTTTTACTACGGTACCGGCTATGTGAGTTATGCATTGTCTATCGCTGTATGTGTGGCCAGCCTTGTTGCCTGGTGGGTATTAATAGGCTTCTCCATTTATGATAACAGCATCTTCTGGTGGCTGGGTGTTAATGCCTTCATCCTGCTGGCTATGCAGCCTTTGCTGATGCGCTGGTCCAGAACCATATGGCTGGCCTTCTTTGTAAGATATGATGAACACTGGTACCAGGGGCCACCCGCAGGAAGCGGAAGGGCAAACGCTACGTATAAAGGCGCCATCTGACCAGGATTAATGGATGATAAGATTTAAAAGGATGGGTGTTTTGTTGTTTGATAAAAAACGGGCATGCGATAGCAGCTGCCGGTAATCATCATAAACAACAAAACACCCATCCTTTTAAATCTTATCATCCATTAATCCTGGTATTTTTTCGGTATATTGTATTACTATTTAACCTCCATTCCTATCCGTACATTTTGCTAACATCAATGATGATACGATGGTGTTTATCAGGCGGCCCGGGTTACTATTATTTTTTACACTTTTAGTATTTTTTAATAGCCCTTTGCTGATGGCACAGGATAGCAGTTTAGCTGCACTGCCTGCCACTTGGGGGTTGCAGGATTGCCTGGACTATGCAATGAAGTACAACCTGCAACTGAATAGTTTGCGGTTGAGCCGGATGAGCAGCGAACAGGATATATTGTTATCGCGTGCAGCCAGGCTACCCAACCTCACAGGATCTGCCACACAATCGCTGTCGGGAGGCAAAATTACCACGGTTACCGGCAACACACCTTATGAACTGAACGCTTCCGGCAACTACTCCGTTAACTCTTCAATGGTAATCTTTCAGGGAGGAGCACTCAATTATGATATCAGGCAAAAGAATCTGCTTACACAGGTAGCGGGATTAAACATCGCGCAACAGGTAAATGATATCACCGTCCTGATCACACAAGCCTATCTGAACATCTTGCTGGCAAAAGAAAATATTGTATACGTAAAAGATGTGGTAACTACTTCAGCGGCGCAGGTGAAACAGGGACAGCAGTTTTATGATGTAGGTACTATTGCCCTGAAAGACCTGGCGGAGCTACAATCGCAGCTTGCCAATGACCGGTACCTGCTCGTTACCGCAGAGAATCAGCACCGGCAGAACAAGCTTGTACTGAAACAATTATTACAGCTACCCAGTGGCTACAATTTTGAAATAAATGAACCCGATACACTCCTGGCCAATGCGGAAGTATTACCCTTGCAACAGGTACAGGATACTGCTTATGCCAACCGGCCGGAAATAAAGAGCGGTGAACTGGGTGTAGAAATAGCCTCACTGGACCTGGCAAAAGCTAAAGCGGCTTACTGGCCTACGTTGTCAGCCGGTGGCGCATTAGGAAGCTCCTATGCAAGAGATCCCGGATATACTTACTTCAAACAACTGGATAATAATTTTTATCAGCAGATAGGACTAACGTTATCCGTTCCCATTTTTACGCGGCGGGTGAATAAAACGAATGTAGAAAAATCGAAGATCGCCGTAGATCAGTCCAGGCTTGTATTACAGGATACCAAAACCAATTTGTCGCAGACAGTTGAACAGGCGTATATCAATGTACAAAACGCCCAGGCCCAGTATGACGCAGCAGTGGAGCAGCTGAAATTTACACAGGAAAGTTATCGCATTGCTACAGAACAACTAAAGGTAGGCGTAGCGAATATGGTGGATTTTTTACAGCAGAAAAATTTATATATCCAGGCTTTGCAATCATATATCCAGTCCAAATACAATGCAGCATTGACGATCAGGATCTATGATTTTTACAGGGGCGTACCGGTAAAACTATAAATGCCATGAAGTATGAGAAAGTATAAAGGAATTATCATCGCTGTGGCGATCCTGGTGGTGGCTTTAGCCATCTGGTATTTTTTTATCAGGAAGAAGGAGGTGCCGGTATCATTCGAAACAGAGCAGCCTGTCTACGGACATATTGCTACTTCCGTTACAGCCACTGGTACCATACAACCGGTAGATACCGTGGCCGTTGGTACGCAGGTGTCGGGAACGCTCAAATCCCTGTATGTTGATTTCAATAGCCAGGTAAAAAAAGGACAGCTGCTGGCAGAACTGGATAAATCTTTGTTCCAGGCCCAGGTAGACCAGTTCCGCGCTAATCTCCTTGTGGCGCAAAGCAACTTTGAGTATCAGCAGAATAATTTTAAACGACAGGAATTGTTGTTTAAAACAGGGGCTATCAGCAAGTCGGATTATGATATAGCCACCAATCAGCTCAACCAGAGCAAAGCCACTGTAGCCAGTGTGAATGCGCAGTTGCAATCATCTTTAAAAAATTTCTCTTTTACGGAAATAACATCGCCGATAGATGGCGTAGTACTCAACAGGAATGTGAGCGTAGGACAAACAGTGGCTGCAAGTTTTAATACACCTACGTTATTTGTGATCGCCAAAGATATTACCAAAATGCAGGTAGAATCCAGTGTGGATGAAGCAGACATCGGTAACGTGGCAGACTCGCAGCGTGTAACCTTTACCGTAGATGCTTACCTGGAAGATGTATTTGCCGGCCGTGTACAGGAAATCCGGCTACAGCCCTCCGTTTCATCGAATGTGGTGACTTACAATACAATCATTAATGCACCCAATGAAAATAAAAAACTGAAGCCGGGGATGACGGCCAACGTAACCATCTTTACAGCAGAAAAAGATACAGCTTTGCTGCTGTCGGTAAAGGCCCTCAAATTCCGGCCCGACTCTGTTGCGCTAAAAGATTATGTAATAGCCAGTGCGGTGCGGAGAAATGCAGGCGCTACCCGGAGGGATACAACCGGGAAATTCAAAAGTGTGGAGCGTATCGGTTCTTCCAATTATGTATGGTTGTTGCGGGGAGATTCACTGGTGCAAAAACATATCCGTACGGGATTGAACGATAATACGCATATAGAAGTATTGTCGGGGCTCAGTGAAAATGATGTGGTGGTTCTTTCGCTGAACGGCAGTAGTGGCCCGGTGGCCGCCGCTGGTACCAAAAGTCCGTTTTTACCAAAAATGGGAGGAGGCCGGAGACGATGAACAAGAAAATCCTGGAACTGCAACAGATCAGGCGTGAGTTCGTGATGGGCACGGAAGTGGTGCGCGCGCTAAAGGGCGTTTCTTTCGATGTACATGCAGGCGAGTTTATTACCATTATGGGGAGCAGTGGTTCCGGAAAAACCACGCTACTGAATGTATTGGGTTGCCTGGACAAGCCTACGGATGGGAACTACCTGCTGGATGGGGTGAATGTAAGTGAGTTGTCGCGTAATGAGCTGGCAAGGTTGCGTAACCATAAGATAGGGTTTGTATTTCAGGCTTATAATTTATTACCGCGCACTTCTGCATTGGAAAATGTGGAGTTACCGCTGTTCTATAATCCATCGTTGAGTGCGCAGGAAAGAAGGGAAAAGGCAGTACAGGCGCTGGAGGCAGTGAAATTAGCGGATCGCCTGGGACATACGCCCAGCCAGCTTTCGGGCGGACAGCAACAACGGGTGGCCATCGCCCGTGCGCTGGTCAATCAGCCGGTCATGATCCTGGCAGATGAAGCAACCGGCAACCTGGATACGCGTACTTCCTACGAAATCATGTCGCTGATGCAGGACCTGAACCAGCAGGAAGGTAAAACCATTGTGTTTGTAACGCATGAACCGGATATTGCCGCTTTCAGCAGCAGAACAGTAATGCTGCGCGATGGTAAAGTAGTCAAAGACAGTATGAATGAAACGGTACGTTCGGCAAAGGAAGCATTGGCTTCATTGCCAACGGCAGATGATTATTAATTAACCAGTAAGCATGAGTGCAATTAATCTCATACGAATAGCATTAAGGGCGCTGGAACGCAATAAGCTGCGGGCCTTCCTTACCATGTTGGGCATCATTATCGGTGTGGCGGCTGTTATTGCTATGGTGGCGATAGGAGAAGGCTCCAAGGAGAGTATTCAGTCGCAGCTGAGTAGTATGGGATCTAATATGATCACCATTTTGCCCAGTAGTAATGTATCGGGTGGTGTGAGGGTGGAAGGTGCCAGTTTTCAGTCGCTCACCATAACAGATGTGAAAGCGATCCAGAAAAACGCCGTGTATGTAAGTGCTGTATCGCCGGTAGCATCTACCAAAGGACAGGCTATTTACGGTGCGCTCAACTGGCCTACCAGTTTGCAGGGCGTTGCTCCTTCCTATTTCGATATCCGCAAGCTGACGGTTGACCAGGGTGTCAGTTTTTCGGATGCGGATGTGGCTACCGCTGCCAAGGTGTGTTTGCTGGGACAAACCGTTATCAATAACATCTTTCCCAGTGGGGAGAGTCCTATCGGCAAAGTGATCCGGCTTAATTCCATTCCATTGCAGGTGATAGGTACACTGGCACCCAAGGGACAGAGTTCTTTCGGGCAGGATCAGGATGACATCATTCTTACACCTTATACAACGGTACAAAAACGTATCCTGGCGACCATCTATTTCCAGAGCATCTATGCCTCTGCTATCAGTGAAGGAGAATCTGCCAAGGCAACGGATGAAATAATAGATATCCTGCGGGAAACGCACCGCCTGCGGCCTACGGATGAAAATAATTTCCAGGTGAGAACCATGGAAGAGCTGATCAAGACACTGAGTTCTACCAGCAGCCTGCTTACTATTCTGCTCACGGCCATTGCGGGTATCTCGCTGGTGATTGGCGGGATCGGTATCATGAACATCATGTATGTATCTGTAACGGAGCGTACGCGGGAAATAGGACTGCGCATGTCTATCGGGGCCAGGGGGATAGATATTTTGTTGCAATTCCTGGTAGAGGCAATTATTATCAGTATTACCGGTGGTGTCATAGGGGCGATCCTGGGCGTTACTACTGCCAAAGTGATTACGCTAACATTGGGTTGGCCTACCATGGTAACCGAATCCTCTATTATTTTATCATTTGCAGTATGTGCGTTTACCGGGGTGTTTTTCGGATATTACCCGGCGCAGGCCGCTTCGAGGTTGGACCCTATTGAAGCGTTGCGGTATGAATAGTGTTGTAAAGCATAAAAAAAGCCGGTAGGTTTCCCCGCCGGCTTTTTTACAACTAAAACTTAAAACTTAGTCTTTTTTATCATGTATCTGAGACTTTTTCAGATATACTTTCTTTCCCTTTTCGTCCACTATATATTTTTTATCATTTTTGTTGATATACACGGTTTCTCCATTTGGCCCTTCTTTTCCTTTATATATTTTATCCGTAACGGCCGATGCGCCCTTCACAGCTACGGAGGCTGTTTTGTGACCTATTTTTTTAGCAGTGCTGTCAATACCTTGTGCATATACATGCTGACCTGCCATTGAAACTACTGCACCTAATGCAGCTGCGAACAGAAATGCTGAAATACGTTTTGGAGCTTTCATGATTGATCTTTTTAAATTGAAAATTTTTGATTGCTTTAGCGTTGATAGTATTTCAATTATGATGCCATACCGGCATACGCTTTTTTGTCATTGAAAAACAGGCACTTACAGATATGTTATTTTCGGCTGAAATTGAGATGTACCGGGGATTTCCCCATCCTGCATGTTGATTTATTTTCGTATATTCATAGCCGATAACCTGTACACATGAAATGCACGAAAGGTCTGTACCTATCTATTCCTACACCTTGCGGGGAGAATTGGGATAAAATGACCGATACTGCTGCCGGTAAGCACTGCATTAGTTGTGATAAAACCGTGATCGATTTCTCCTTATTGACGGATGCTGAAATTTTCGCTGTTATCAATAACGGTAAGGGAAATGTATGTGGTCATTTTACGAATGATCAGTTAGGGGGATGTATACCGCCACCGCTACCACAAAGAAATAGCTTTATCCCCGCCATGTTGCTTACTGCCGGAATGGTGGTAAGCATCGCGAATGAAGGCCATGCGGAAACAAGAGGGTTGGAACGCATAGAGATGGATGTTACACTGCTTCCGGCAGACACCGGTAAAAGAGCTGTGACGCAGACTGTCGATCTTCCTGTTGTTGTAGTAACAGGTTATGCAATTTCCAGACAGCAATTTACAACGGGCGCCGTGGTAATCAGCTATACGAAAGTCGTAAATAATAATCCATTAACAGCCCCTGTTCCATGTGTAGCACCCGTGGTAGAAGAACATAAAAAGGATAAAAGAAAACGCTGGTTTTTTAAATAGGACAAACCCCCGGCGTGCCCGTACGCAGAAGGTTTGCCGCTATCTTATTCACCCCAAAAACTGTTCTCCTGTGTGCTGCTGGAAAAGATTGCCCCTGCTGCGGTCCGGTTGCCTTACACGGTACCTGATTTGTCCGAATACGAGCGTGTATTCCGTTGCAAACCTGTAAAGCGCGCCGGAGAATATGTGCTGGTATTCGACGCCCGGTATTGGGAAGAACCGGTGCTAAGTGCTAACTATGAATTGCAAAGTTTGTTGTTGCAGAAAGTAAGCGCCCTTGCAAATGAAAAGACGGTTGCAAAAACATTGCAGACAAGGGTATACAACTATTTGCTGGCCAATTCCTACCTGGGAGTTGCCTCACTGGAACAGATGGCCGCCAATTTCAACCTGAGCCCACGCAGCCTGCAACGCAAGCTGAGAGCAGAGGGGGGTGAAATACCAGGAAGTAGCCGATGCGGTACGTAAGTCGCTGGCCTTACACTACATCTCTTCAGGTAATTATCCGCTGAAAGACATTTCCTATATGCTGGGATATAATGAGTTGAGTGCTTTTACACGCGCCTTTAAGCGATGGACCGGCAATACACCGGTAAGCTATCAGTCGTTATAGTTAAAGCTGGTGTCCCGGTGTACAATACCCCATTTCTTCACAAAGATATAATCCCCTTTTTCAATGGCGGCAATATAGGCGGCCACCCATTCCCGGAAAGAAGGAGCTACCACTGCGCGGTGGCTGTCATCATGCCATAGGGTAATTATTTGTCCATGCTGGCCACCCGGAGCAGGGTCCAGGTCCAGGCACAGGTAATTGCCAAAACCGTCGCTGGTAATGGGTATCCACAGCGGATTCCACCAATTGTTTTTGATGCCCGTGTCTGGCTCAGAGATAATAGGCTCATCATTGTACATGAAAGTGCCGGCATCCAGCAGGTCCTGCCAGTGATGCCACTTTTCTATGATCTCTTCTACCGGCAACAGTTGGTCAGCATCCACCAATCCTGCCCTGGCATGTTGCTGGCCGTTGTGGATGGCATAAAATGCTTTGAAATCAGCGGGCATAGCCGCTCCTATGAGTTTTTCGAGGGACTCTACGGCTTCATAAGTAACGCCGGGATTAAGGATGTTAAGTAGTCTTGGGGCATGCTGTTTCATCCAATTTTCCCATCTGGTCCAGTATTCTTGCATATGGTGTGGGTTTAAAACCGACTATAAAGATGTGAAATTTTGTGAATAAAATTACTTATTTCATGCAAAGCCATCAGGAGAGGACTACACACCAGGTTGTAACCCACTGATCTTTGTGTTCTTTACCCGTTTGGATCATTGTATGAAATAAGTAATTCCTTATTTTTAGGCAATTATCAATAATTTTGTAATTCTGACTTAGCAGATAATAATAAAAACGTAAATAACGCATTATGGCACAGTTACCTAAATTTCTGATCGCAGACGATCCTGTAACAGATCCGGAAAATGAATATATTTTTCATACCGAAAAACCCCGCTTCTTTGCCAAACGTGTGGAAGAAGACGAAGAAACTGCTTACATCGACATCGTTGAAGAAATAGATAACGTAGAAGAATTCTTCAAAAACACCCCGGAGAAAAAACAGGAACTGCTGGAACAACTGGAAGACTGGTACTACTCCTACATGGAATGGCTGGAAGATGATGGGGAAGATGAAGAGGAAGAAGACGAAAAGTAACACGGAAAAGACATTGTTAAAAAGCGCCTGCATCTTGCGGGCGCTTTTTTTATGTAGAACAGTTGGCAGCTATTTTCCGGAAGAAATAATGATTCACATAGATACGTATGTACGTTTACGTTAGTGCTCAGGCTGACTGATCTTCAGTTCATCGAGATCCAGTTGCAGTTCCTGTTTACGGATGGCTTCATCACCGAAAGCCTTGTCCTGCCGGAGTTTGAACAGGGCTTTGCGTTGTACGCCGTATAGATCAAGTAGTATATGATGATACAGATCAACCTCTTCTTTCATCGTATCATCACACACGAGAGAATCGAGCCGCGCCTGGGTAATGGAGATATTATGTTCCAGGTCTTTTTTCAGAAAACCCACCAGCTCATTATCTGTTGTTTCAAAAAGATATTTTTCATGCAGCCTGTCAAGAGACGCTTTCATAAGGTATAGCTGTATCCCTGCGCTCTGCTCATCTTCCGGGGTGATGTCATCTATCTCTTTTATCTTGATTAATTTAATCAGCACCGGTAAAGTAAGCCCTTGAAATACGAGTGTAACCAGGATCACAATAAAAGTGATAAACAAAATGAGGTTGCGATGCGGGAAAGGTTGGCCGTTGATCAGCAGTGGTATAGACAAGGCGGATGCCAGTGAAACCACGCCCCGCATACCTGCCCAGCTTACAATCAAAGGGCCTTTCCAGCCTGGATTGGCCTCCCTGGTACGGATCTTTTTACTCAGCCAACGGGGTATGAAAGTAGCGGGATATACCCATAGCAACCGGATAAGAATGGTGAGCACACTGATGATCAAACCATATTTTATCGCTTCCCCTATGGAGTAATCTCCCAGTCCTTCCACGATGGTAGGCAGTTCCAGCCCTATCAGGATAAAGATGATGCCATTCATAACAAAGATCAGCGTACTCCATACACCGAGCATCTGCATGCGGGTAGCACCATCTTTAAATATTTCGTGTGAACGGTAGGATAAGAATAGACCTCCGCTTACAACCGCCATTACACCGGAAAAATGAAACTGCTCCGCAGCGATGTAAATGAAGTAAGGCGTCATTAAAGTCAATGCGGAATCAATGCTGGGCGTGGTAGGCAGGAAGCGGTGAATGGCATACATGATATGTGCAATGGCCAGTCCGATAACGATGCCCATGCCGGCAGAGAGGAAGAAATCTGTCACCGCCTGGTGCATGACGAACTGCCCCGTTACTACCGCAGCAAGCGCAAAGCGGAATACAATTAAACTGGATGCATCATTCACCAGGCTTTCACCTTCGAGGATCGTCAATGCCCGCTTGGGTACTTTCACATGCTTTAATACAGACGTAGCGGCAACGGCATCGGGCGGAGAAATGATACCGCCCAGCAGGAAGCCCAGAGCCAGTGTAAACCCCGGTATCATGGCATTGGAAATATACGCCACGATCAGTGAGGTGAAAATCACTGCACCAAAAGCCAGTAGTGCTATCGGTCTTTTCCATTTCCAGAAATCATTCCAGGAAGTATACCAGGCTGCTTCGTACAGCAGTGGCGGCAAAAAGATCAGGAATATCAGTTCCGGATCTATTTCTATGCGGGGCATGCCTGGTATAAAACCAATGGCAAGACCAGCCAGCACCAGAAAAATAGGATATGATATTTTTAGTTTCTGCCCTGCCATTACTAACATGAAAACGGCAAACAGCAGGGTAAGAATCAGGAGCAATGAATGATGCATATACGCAGCTGGATTTGAATGTTAATTTAATGAATTAACAGACAAATGCAGTGAGGCCCGCGGATAATTTACTTGTTCATTAATCTGCAATAATTACCTGTACGCCTTTTTCTTCCATTTGACTGATCAGATCTTTAGGAGCATGCTTATCAGTAATGATATAATGTATCAGGTCGAGGTTGCCGATGCGGCCAATGCCCCGGCGGCCAAACTTGCTGCTGTCTGCAAGGATCACTACTTTTTGCGCAATATGGATCATCTTTTTATTCAGGCTTGCTTCGGCAAGATTGGTAATAGAAAGACCGAAGTCAGGATCTATGCCGTCTACACCCAGGAAAAGGATGCCGCATGAAATTTCGTCCAGTAGTTTTTCTGCAAACGAGCCGGCGGCAGAAGAGGAGTTCTGATGAATGAGGCCACCCATTTGCAGTACTTCTATATGTTGACGGTTACAAAGTTCCAGGGCTATTTTCAGAGCTGGTGTAATAACGGTAAGGTGCCTGGAAGGATGAAGGATACGCGCCAGTTCAAAAACAGTGGTACCTGAGCCGATGATGATAGAATCCGTTTGATCAATAAACGGTAATGCTGCCTTTGCAATTTTTTTCTTCTCCTCAGCATGAATAAGCTCCTTTTCATTCAGGGGCTTTTCGTTGGCATATGGATTCTGAATAGAGCCGCCGCCTTTTGTACGGAACAGCAGTTTTTTCTCTTCCAGTAATTTGAGATCCTTTCTGATGGTAACACCTGATACCTGTAAGGAGTCGCTAAGTTCAATGATATCTACCCTGCCGCTTTCCTGGAGCTTTTGTAGAATCGCCTGATGTCTCTCTGTAATATTCATATCCGCTGTAATGGTGGTTTTTTTCGGGGATGCTGCCTGCTCGATGTGTTTAATAGTATTAAAAATACTTTTTTTCAAGCTGCTGGCAAATTTAATATGAAGATTCGAGACAGCTGGCCCCTATTATTTCCTTAAAACCCAATAGCTTGATGTTTAAAATTATTGTTTTAGATTTATATTTTATTTAATTATGTTTAATTTTATTTAAATCTATTATATTTGATTTACGCTAAAAGCAGTCACTCATAATTCTACGTGCCACTATGAATAACATGGATACTACAACTTCCGCGCAGGTAACCCGATCTGGTATTCCCAAACCCCTGTTATGGGGTTATATCGGTATTATTATTTTTATGATGGGCGATGGCGTGGAGCAGGGTTGGCTCAGTCCATACCTGTTACAGCATGGAATGACCATGCAGCAATCAGCTTTACTCTTTACCGTATATGGTATTACCATCGCTATTTCATCCTGGTTTTCAGGGGTGCTGGCCGAAAGTTACGGCCCCCGCAAAGCGATGACGATGGGATTACTGCTATATATCATCGGGACTATTGGTTTTGTCGGCTTAGGCATGGCAAAGCTCAACTACCCCGTGATGTTGGCTACGTATGCCATTCGTGGTTTTGGGTATCCCCTCTTCGCGTATTCATTCCTGGTATGGATCACCTATCGCACGCCGCAACAGATGCTGGGCCGCGCCGTAGGCTGGTTCTGGTTTGTATTTACAGGCGGCTTGAATGTAATGGGCGCTTATTATTCCAGTTGGGCTATTGATAGTATCGGTTATCAGAATACCTTATGGAGTTCCATTTTTTGGGTACTGCTGGGCGCCTTCTTTGCACTGGTGCTTAACAGGGATAAATTTACGCCGCCCGGCAACAGCATGGGCAGATCAAAAACGCAGGAGCTGTTAAAAGGATTCACAATTGTGAAAGAGGAACCCAAAGTACTGCTGGGATGTATTGTGCGCATCATCAATACCACAGCACAATTTGCCTTCCCTGTATTCCTGCCTACCTATATGGCGGCACATGGATTTTCCACCATCGAATGGCTGCAGATCTGGGGCACCATTTTCACCAGTAACATAGCCTTCAATCTTATTTTCGGATTTGTAGGCGATCGTTTCGGATGGCGCAATACCGTGATGTGGTTTGGTGGCGTAGGCTGTGGTATCACCACGCTGCTGCTGTATTATGCACCACAGTTTTCCACCGGAAACTTCTGGCTGGTAACAGCTGCAGGCGTATTGTGGGGTGCATGTCTTGCTGGTTATGTACCATTAACAGCACTGATCCCTTCTCTCGTAAAAAAAGATAAAGGCGCAGCCATTTCCATGTTGAACCTGGGTGCTGGCCTGCCTGTATTCGTGGGGCCCGCCATTGTTGGTATTTTCATCAGCCTGGTAGGTAGTGAAGGTATCGTGTGGCTCCTCGCCCTGCTTTATTTCATCAGCGCAGTGATTACCCGGTATATCACCCTTCCCGACAACGCGAAAACCACGCATCATATGGAACGTACAGCAGTGGAGATATAAACACAAGATGATCTTTTAATAATAGTCGATACACATAAATTACGAAATATGAGAATTCTGGTTACGGCGCCATATAATGAAGCAGGTCTTAATGAACTGGAGAAGAATTTTGGAAGTATTGTTTACAGACCCTGGAAGCCGCATGGCCGCGCTTACAATGAAGAGGAACTGTTGGTACTGCTGCGTGAAACGGAAGCCACGGCATTGATCACGGAACATGATCTGGTTACTGAAAAAGTGATCCGCGCTTTCCCCGATCTTAAATTTATAGGCGTGTGCCGGGGAACACCGTCCAATGTTTCCCTGACTACTGCTACACTTTATGGTATTCCTGTTTTCTATACGCCTGCACGTAATGCGCAGGCTGTAGCAGAAATGTTTATCGCCAATGTAATTACATTCATGCGGCATACCATAGCAGGCATCAACTGGTTGAAAGGACAGCACTGGGGGGTAGGCGCGCATACTTCTTATCTTCAGTTCAAAGGAAAGGAAATGGCCGGGAAAACCATTGGTATGGTTGGTTTTGGTGCCGTAGGACAGCGCATCGCCAATATAGCGAAGTCCTTACCCTGTAAGATCCAGTTCTACGATCCGTATCTTACAGCTTATGATGACAGCTATACGTCCACTTCCATTGAAAACGTTTTTGCTACCAGCGACATTGTATCTGTTCATCTTCCTGTAACAGCCGACACAAAAGAACTGATCGGAAAATCGCTGCTGTCGCTGATGAAACCGGATGCTATTTTTGTCAACACGGCCAGGGCGGTAGTGGTGAACAGGAAAGACCTGTTGGAGGTACTGGAAGCCGGTCAGATCGGTGGCGCTATCCTGGATGTATTCGATCATGAACCGCCTGATGAGCTGGACTACCGGATCATCAACCATCCGAAAGTGATGGCCACCCCGCATATTGCAGGCGCCACTTTTGAAGTGGAAGACCACCACGTGGCTATCCTGAACAATGCATTAGTGAAGTGGTTTTCGCTGGAAAAGCATGACCCGGCGCTACTGGCTAATAAAGAACTCCTGAACGTTAAGACACAATAAGACATGGCAAAACAGGACGCATATATTGTTATAGATATCGGAACCGGAAATATACGTGTAGCCGTTACCGGTACAACAGGTCAGGTACTTGGCATAGCCAGGGATGATATTCATTACACAAAAGATGAACTTTATCCGGAAGCCTTGTATTTTGATCCGGGAGAAGTATGGCAACAGGTGACAGCATTGGCGGAAGCAGCTTTGCAACAGGCTGCGGATGTAGAGATAAAAGCATTTACCGCCACCAGCCAACGGGAAGGAATTGTGCTGATAGGAAAGAACGGGGAATCCCTGATAGGCTTACCCAATATTGATCACAGGGGTAGGGAATGGGAGCCGCTTTTAAAAGATAAGGACCATGTTTACCGGCTTACAGGGCGCTATCCTACTTCTCTTTTTTCTGCATTCAAACTGATAGGTATAAGGGAGAAGCGACCCGATCTGTGGAACACCTGTTCTTCTTTTCTGAGTATCAGTGATTGGGTAGAATTTATGCTTTGTGGCATACAGAAGTATGAACACTCGCAGGCATCGGAAACCCTGCTTTATGATGTAGACCGTATGCAATGGTCGGATGAACTCTGTGCTGCTTTTAATATCGATAGTGGCATGTTGCCTCCGGTCATGAGTGCCGGTACGGTGATCGGCCGGTTGCAGCCAGGGGTGGCTGCCGCGCTATCTGTTGCTACGGAAGCGGTAGTCATCGCCGGTGGCGGCGACACGCAGCTGGCTGTTAAAAGTACCGGTCCGCTGGTAGAAGATATGGTGATCGTATCCGGTACCACCACGCCGATTGTAAAAATCGTTGACTCGTATACGTTAGATAGTGCGCAACGCACCTGGACGAGCCGCGATGTAGCCGCCGGACGGTTTGTGTTTGAAGCCAATGCAGGTGTGACCGGTCTGAATTACCAGCGGCTGAAAGAAATATTTTATCCAAATGAAGGATATGATGTGATTGAAGCCGAACTGAAAGAAAGACAACCGGCATATTGCACGGCCTCCCTGGGTTCCCTGGTAGCCGGTGAGAAAAAACCTTTGGTAAGGGGCGGTTTTATTTTTCCTGCACCAGTTTCCCATCAGTTATCACGCGCTTGTTTTGTATGGGCTACTATGGTAGACATAGCCTGCTCCATTGCAGAGAACTACAGGATCCTGGCAGAAGTGGCAGGACATGAACCTGATTATGTATGGGCCTGTGGCGGCGGCTTACAGAGCCGCATGCTCCGGCAGTTGATTGCCAGCCTGATAAATAAAAAGATCCGTGTAAGAGCGGGTTTTGAACATGCCTCGGTGATGGGCGCGGCGCTGATCTGTAATGAAGCCCTGAAAACAGGGCAACAGTTTGAGCACGCCATCGACGTGGTAAGCCCCCGGGATCAGGAAGAAGCTGCCCGTTTTTATGAAGAATGGAAAAAAACACGTACTTATTTTAGTAAGCTATGCTAATCGCAACACATGAACGAGCCATGTTTTTTAGGAATTGATATCGGTACGCAGGGCGTGCGTGCTGTATTGCTGGATGTCAAAGGGAATCAATCAGGCAGTGCGGAGAAAACATTTCCGCTGAATGACCGTTCGCGTGAAGAGCAATCACCGCAGGAATGGTGGACGGCCTGCCAGGAATGTTTACAGGGGTTGCTGACCGGTGCGCAACAACGCATGGCTGTACAAGCCATATCCGTTACCTCTACATCCGGTACGATAATACCGCTGGATACAGAGAATGAACCGCTGCATCCCGCTATTATGTACAGCGACAGCCGTTCTGCTGCAGAAGCGGTATTGTGCAGCGAGGCCGCCCGGGAAGCGCAAACAACGGGGTATGCCGCCTTTAATGCATCCTGTGGTCTTCCTAAAATGTACTGGTTCCTCAACAGGTATCCGGAGAAAGCAGCAAAGATCTCCCGGTTTATACATGCAACGGATTTTATCATCGGGAAATTAAGTGGAAACTATACCATAACGGATTATACGAATGCACTTAAATCAGGTTACGATGTACGGAATGATAACTGGCCCGGCTATATTTTTGAGCAGCTACCCTTTAAAAAGAAATGGTTTCCACAGGTGGTTCCATCAGGTACTGTGATTGGAAATATCACGGCTGAAATGGCCACGCTACTGGGGTTACCGGCATCTGTACAGGTAGTGGCAGGCATGACCGATGGCTGTGCTGCGCAGATGGCATCGGGTGCTGTAAAGGTGGGCGACTGGAACACCACCATTGGTACTACGCTGGTGGTGAAAGGCGTTACAAAGAAAGAGATCAATGATCCCGAAGGGAGATTGTATTGCCATCGTCATCCCGAAGGTTACTGGATGCCCGGTGGCGCCAGCAATACGGGCGGCGATTGGGTAACCCGTGAATTTGGTACGGACTTATCTGCATTAAACAGGGAGGCAGCAAACTATATTCCTACCCGGCACTTTTTTTATCCGTTGCAACAAAATGGAGAACGGTTTCCGTTTATAGCGCCACAGGCCAGGGGATTCAGACCAGAAAATATTTCCGGCGCGGCCCTCTTTGCCGCAGGTATGGAGGGTGTTGCTTATGTGGAACGTTGTGCCTATGAACTGATCAAACAATTATCAGGAGAAGCCGTTACGGCTGTTTACACGGCAGGCGGTGGTAGTAACAGCGATATATGGTTAAAAATCAGGAGCAGCGTACTTAACCTGCCTGTTTACAAAATGAAGTATGTTACCGGTGCAGTGGGCGCCGCCATACTCGCGGCTGCGGGCACGCATTTCGGATCCGTATCAGCGGCGGCAACCGCGCTTACACAAATTGAAAAAGAAGTACATCCCGATAAAGAATGGGCCGCTATCTATGAACAGGATTATGGAAAATTTATAGATATATTGGCACAGAAAGGATATATAAAGCAGCAATAGTATGATCAATGTATTTTTACTCAGACATGGTGAAACAGCCTGGAATGCGGATAATAACCGCTATTGCGGAAGAACGGATATTCCGCTCACGCCTAAAGGCATCAGTCAGGCGGAAGCGGTAAGGGAACAGTTAAAACAGGTGCAGATAGATGGCGTATATGCGTCACCGTTACAACGGGCATGGACCACCGCACAAATTGCAACCGGGAAAGAAGTGATCAAAGATGACCGCCTCATAGAAGCAGACTTCGGCAACTGGGAACACAAAACCCGGGAAGAATTCATCGCAGAAAATGAAAAACTGTGGCTCGATTGGAAGCGGGACCCGGCAGTAGCAAGGGCCGGTGGAACCGGTGAAAATGCAACAGAGATCATTACAAGGGTAGATGATTTTTTTATGGGGCTGGTGCGGAAACATCAGTCGGGCACCTTCCTGGTGGCGGCGCATAATGGGGTGAACCGTTTTTACCTGGCGCATAAACTCGGCATGCCACTGAAGAATTATCAGCAGCTAACACAGGACAATTCTTCTATAACCCTTTTTACACTGGATGAAACGGGTGGATTTGTGCTGAAACAGTTGAATTCAAAAATGTAAAATATCATCACAATTTTTAAATACGATACTATGCTCCATGTTTTTATCCGGAAGCAATTCCTTGTTATGGCAGGTATGCTTTGTTGCTGTGCAACGGTTTTCGGGCAGCAGGTCAAGCTGCATGTCATCAATGTAAAAACACCGGCAGAACTGCACCGCTTTTTTGCTTATACCGGAAAAGATATACCGCTGGTGAGTGGCCATCGTGGCGGGATCATACCCGGTTACCCGGAGAATTCCATTGCCACATTTGAAAACACTTTAAAGTATACACCTTCTTTCTTTGAAATAGACCCGAGGCTGACCAAAGACAGTATTATTGTGTTGATGCATGATGCCACACTTGATCGCACTACCACCGGCAAAGGAAAAGTGAGCGATTATACCTGGGAAGAATTGAAGCAGTTCAAGTTGAAAGACCCGGAAGGTAATGTTACCGCATATGGTATCCCTACACTCGGGGAGGTAATAGAATGGGCGAGGGGCAAAACAATCCTGAACCTCGACAAAAAAGATGTACCGATGGAAATGACGGCTGCCATCATCCGCAAACACAAAGCGGATGCCTTTGTGATGCTCACGGTACACACGGGAGAACAGGCGGCTTTCTACCTGAAAGACAACAAGGATCGTATGTTCTCTGCTTTTGTGAAAACTCCCCGGGCATTGAAGGAGTATGAAGCTGCCGGTATCCCGTGGTCACAGGTGATGGCTTATATAGGACCTGACAACAAACCGGAGAATAAGGAAATGTACGATCTGCTGCACAGCCGCGGCGTAAAGTGTATGTTATCATCTGCTCCTACTTACGATAAATTACCGGATCCTTCGGCCCGCGCCAAAGCTTATTACGCGGTTATAAAAGATGGTGCTGATGTACTGGAATCGGATCTGCCTATAGAAGCTGCGGCGGCTATTGCACCATTGATCCCGGCTAAAAGCGCGAAACAACGATTTTTTTCCAGGAAGAAATAAGCAGGATTGAAAGATAGGTAGATCGGGCCCCGGCACAGGTAACTGTAACGCGCGCCCGGTCTATATTTATTTTGTAGCCACGGCCCTGTTTATAACCGTGAGCTTTGCTAATACATAAGCGGTGATAGCCATTACGAGATCGCGTACTGCCACATCAAAATGATCACCGGAAATGATCAGGCTCAGTGTAATTACTACCAGCCATAACGAAACAATATATGCCCCGATCTCTGTTCTGGTAAGTACAAGAATACCGGCAATTATTTCAATAACACCTACGATCATCATAAATACATGACCGCTGAAAGGAAGCATGTTAAGTATCCCGGGACCTAAATAAGCATCCCACTGCGTAAGCAGGTTTAGAAATTTGTCTGCCCCGGCAACAATAGGTACCAACCCGAAAACGTATTTAAGAATGAGCCAAAGCTTCTGGATTTCAGGTTGTTGGGTCAATGTCGTCATAGTTTAATTTTTTAAGTGATGCCCATTTGACGCGAAAAGCATTATTTGGTTACAAAAAACTGTAACTTTCTCCCCCAATCTGTATCTAATCACCAAAACAGATACTAAAATGGAAGCTTTGAGAGCAATAGGCGACGAGTCATCCAGAATGCCGGATAATATGGTTGTTAAGCGGATACTAAGTGGAGAGAAAGAACTATTTGAAATTTTACTTCGCCGTTATAACCAGACTTTATACAGGGTCATCAGAAGTTATTTAAAAGAGGAGGATGACGTGAGTGATGCCATGCAGGAAACCTACTTAAAGGCGTATGAAAAACTGCAACAATACCATGGCACTGCGGCCTTCTCCACCTGGCTGATCAGAATAGGGATCAACGAAGCACTGCAACGGATACGAAGCGTTAAAAAACACCCAACCGTTTGTATTGACGATGGCGGTGATGACTCCGGGAAAATTTTTCAACTATCAGACAATCATCAAATGAATCCTGAAAAGCAAGCCATTCAACAGGAAACGCGCCGCTTAATTGAAGAATCGATCGACCAGCTATCGGATAAATACCGTATTATTTATATGCTGAAAGAAGTAGAAGGCATGGGTAACAGTGATATTGCTGCTTGTTTGGGAATCAGCGACAGCAACGTGAAAGTGCGTCTTCACCGCGCAAAGAGCTTACTGAAGGAAGCATTGTACAAACAATCATCCGGTAAAGATATTTTTGAGTTTGGCAATATCCGGTGTGACAGGATAGTAGATTATGTGATGAAACGAATCTGAAAAGTAGTTGTATAGCTGTTTGAGAATACCAGCCACCATTAAAATGTAAACCGGAACTGCTGATATCATTTTCAGTAATTCCGGTTTAATAATACTTTAGTTATTATTGATTGTTACCATGCCCATGGCTGTTACCACGCCCGTTACCATGGCCACCCTTGTTGTGATCATTTTTATGCCCACGGCCCTGGTTAGATCCATATCCCCGGTTATCTTTATTTCCATGTCCGTTATTTCTTCCCTGAAAATATCTTTCATCATGACTATCCCTGATCACTGTTTGCCGGCCATACCATCCTTTATAACGTCCGTATTTACCTCTGTATACATCTGCGTGCAGGTATGGTCTGGGATCATTAATGACCACCTTGTATCCGCGGTAAAGATCATAGCGGTACCGGCTCGGTAATGAAGAGGCGAAGATCCATCGGTTACCATTCAGGTATATAAACTGGCGGTTGGGTATATAATAATAGACATCTATGTCGGGCATATAATAGTATTGCGCATTGTCGTATCCAACAGGCCCCCACAAAGGCTGACTACCTATGTTTACATTTACATCCACCCGAACCTGTGCATTCGCACGCCATCCATAAAAACAACTGATGGCAATTAAGCAGGTTATAAACGCTTTTACTTTCATAAAAAAGGTTTTATACCTGTTAAAAGTCAAATAGGATGCCAGGGAATAAATAGATCTTTTTCTACTGGTTTGAACTTGTTGGTTAATTTGTTAAATTGATAGTAAATAAGAAGAATCCTTTATTTAGTTAACAAAAACTTTCCTTTTTTAACACTAAAACCTGTAAAGAAATGGAAAATAATAAGCCCCCCACTTATGCCAACGGCAAAATATGTTACATCGAAATTCCCGCAATTGATGTAAGTAGCTCCGCATCTTTTTACAAAGACATTTTCGGCTGGCATATCCGGCAACGCGGAGATGGCCACACCGCCTTCGATGATACCATCGGCGAAGTGAGTGGTACCTGGGTAACCGGCAGAAGTGCGTCAACACCTGGCCTGTTGATTTACATCATGGTAGACAGTGTTGTGCAAACCATCGACCTGATTGTCGCCAGGGGCGGTAAGATTGTGCAACCCCTGGGAATGGATGCACCGGAGATAACTGCAAGGTTCAGTGATCCGGCGGGAAATATATTTGGTCTCTATCAGCAACCGCACGAAGCGGAATAGGATGGCATGGGAACAAAACAAATCTTTATACTTCTTTCAAAAATATTTCGGCAAGGGAGATATAACTGCCACCCGCTATAGGCTTTTTCAGAATGGTAATCCGGTCGCATAAAAATTCATCATAGTAATCAAATTCCGACACGGTTATTTTATCAAACGCTTCATTCAAAACCGATCTTGCAATGGTGATATGTGGATCTATTTTTTTGCGTTTATTAAACTCCCTGCTGATGAGTTGCTGTAAAACCTTGACAGGATAAGGATTTCCCAGTTTCAAGATCAACGTTTTGGTAACATTTCCGTGCCGGTACATACCTGCACCATTTAACTTTACCATAAACGGATGTTGCTGCGTCACAGCCCTGGTAACCCTGTTTATTACAGACAGGTCATCATCCTTGTAAATAAATTTAAACAGCGAGATATGTGCAACAGATCTCCTATTTGTCTGCGACAACCGGATCTTTTCGTGCAATATTTTTTTTAGTTGTTTAACTTTCTCAATGATGAATTTTCCCGGTGAGATAAGAATAAAATATTCCTGCCGGATATCTTCATAATCGAATAACGTCAATTGTATATGATTCCCCCTCTGCATGAGTTGCTTACATTTTACATGACAATAAACCGGGATTGACTGGAGGGCGTTGGGTTGGGATGCGTACTCAAATATAAATGATTAGTGGGGAATATAAGTGAAAAACAGCTATCGCTTGCCTTTTAAAGTTTCATACGGGACTATGGAATCCAGGTATTTTATTGTGTAGGTCATTTCGCAGTTAACCGGCATATTGTCAATCTTTGCTGGATACCAATCCCCGCTTGTTTTCCCGATCTGTTTTATAAACTCATTGTCAAATTCAGGTGAAATGCCATTTACTATTTCGACGCGATCAATTCTACCCTGAGTAGTAACGATGAACCTGGCGAGAAAAGTAATTTTATGGTTCACACTATAAGCCTTTTCCAGCAGGGACCCGATGGTAGTTTGAAGTGATTTTTCTTTTTTATACCTGGGTGTCAGATAATTACTGGCAACATACACAACCTGGTCATGGAAGGGACGTGTAGTAGCTGGTTTAGTTCGCTTACTATATAATGTTTCAGAAACAAACCTTGTTCTCCGGAAATTTTCTTTATAGAAAACGAGGGTGCTATCAGTTAGTTCTTCAAGCAAATAAGTTTCAATGCCTATTGTTAAGGAGTGGTTAGTTAATGACCAGAGGAACGAAAAATCGGACCAGGCAGGGTAAAAGCTGATGTGGACATCCTTATTGCCAAAAGTATAACGTGCATAATTAGTATCGGGAGCCTGAGCAGCAGGAGATAGGTCTACCGATTCAATTCTGATCCATGCTTTTTGTATTTTTTTATTGAAAGATTGTGATTGGGCAGTAAGGGAGCAGCAGAACAGCCATACAGATACAAGAATAGCCACTTTACGCAACTGGATGTAAGGGGACATAGGGATATGTTTTCAATGAAAATTTAAGCACATATTTCAAAAAGCATATGTCAATATTCAGGTAGTAATGGCTTTATATGAAAAATCCTTACAATTTATCAGACTGCAAGGATTTACATTTTTGTGGTCCCGACAGGGATCGAACCTGTATCTAAAGTTTAGGAAACTTCTATTCTATCCATTGAACTACGGGACCAGCAATCCAACTCCCAAATCTGGGATTGGGTGGCAAAAGTAAGGGTTTTAAATTAATATTTAAAGACTTTCTATATCTACTTTCCCTCCGGTGGGGGCATAGATCCCGGCTATTTCATTTTTATACTTTTCCAGGATAACCTTGCGTTTCGCTTTCAGCGTGGGCGTAAGTTCTCCGGCATCAACGGTCCATTCGCGCGGGATGAGCACAAATTTTTTGATCTGTTCTATGTGGTTAAAGAACTGATTGTATTTGTCTACGGCCTGTTTGTAGAGGTCCAGTACCGCTGGATTTTTTAGTACTTCTTCATTGGAGCTGTAGGTGATACCATGTTTCTGGCACCAGTTACGCAAATTGCCGAATGAGGGCACAATCAGTGCTGCCGTGAATTTGCGGTCTTCACCCACGACCATGATCTGTTCTATATAGGGCGATTCTTTAAACTTGTTTTCGATAGGTTGTGGCGCGACAAACTTGCCACCGGAGGTTTTAAACAGCTCTTTTTTGCGGTCGGTGATCTTCAGGAATTTGTTGTCTATCATTACGCCGATATCGCCGGTATGGAACCATCCGTCTTTAATGGCGTCTGCAGTGAGGTCGGGGCGTTTGTAGTAGCCAATGGTTACATTGGGGCCTTTACAGAGGATTTCTCCGTCTTCTGCGAGCTTTACCTGTATACCGCTGATGATGGGTCCTACGGTGCCGAACATACGATCTTCCACATTGTAGCGGTTTACGCTGATCACCGGGGATGTTTCTGTGAGGCCATAGCCTTCCATGATGGGGATACCGCCGGCAGTGAATATTTTAAGAAGCCTTACCTGGCAGGCAGCGGCGCCGTTTACAACAGCCTGGATGTTACCGCCAAGGGCTGCACGCCATTTGCTGAAGATCAGTTTGTTTGCCAGTTTAAGTTGTATGTTATACCAGAAGCCCTGGTTTTGATTGATCTCATATCTTTTGCCTAGATCTACTGCCCAAAAGAATAATGCCCGTTTGATTCCTTTTAGCTCCAGGCCGGTGGCCATGATCTTCTCATATACTTTTTCCAGCAGCCGTGGCACGGTTGTAAAGATGGTAGGCTTTACCTCTTTCAGGTTATCGCCGATGCTATCCATGCTTTCAGCATAGTAGATAGGCACGCCGGTGGCGAGATAGAGATAGGTGACCATCCTTTCAAAGATGTGATTCAGTGGCAGGAAGCTAAGTGCTTTGGCATCCTTGTTTACAGGCAGATACGGGGCACTTGCCAACACGTTGCTCATAATATTATGATGCGTGAGCATAACGCCTTTTGGTGTGCCGGTAGTACCGGATGTATAGATGATGGTAACCAGTTCTTCCGGAGAGATATTTTTGCGGATTTCTTTGATCCTGCTATCGTCTTCATCCTTGCCCAGTTCCACTACTTCCGTCCAGTGGCGGGCGCCTTCGACTTTATTAAATGTAAATATTTCGCGGATAGTGGGAAATTTATCCCGCATCTCCAATACTTTATCAAGCAGTTCTTTATCATTTACAAACAGGATGCGTGCTTCCGCATCATTGAGTACGTATTCCAGTTCGCTGTGGCTTATGGTAGGATAGATGGGCGTGAGTACGGCGCCCAGCTGCTGACAGGCCAGATCGGTGATAATCCACTCCGGCCTGTTGGGCGAGATAATGGCGATCTTGTCTTTTTCTTCGTTTTGCGTAATACCTGCCCTTATCCCCAGCTTTAGCAAGCCGGCACTGAATTTAAGGGAGATGTCTGCTACTTCCTGTGTACTGTACTTTTTCCATTGTCCGTTTTCCTTGCCAGCCAGCATATCTTCTTTGGGAAAGTTATCCAGTTGGTAGGCAATTACGTCAAATAGTCGCTGCGGTTGGTCTGTCATACTGCTGTGATTTTGTTTTAGGCTCAAATACGGGTATGTTCTTCCTCTTTTAACTTCTCATATTCTTTCAGTGTGTCGCCGAAAGGATCTTTATGGAAGGCATTAAAGTATTGAAAGGCGAGTCCGATGCCCCAGCCTAACGCAGGCCATACCGGCCATGGGGTGCCATTCGACATATTTCTGTTTGTAAGGAACCATATCGCCCATAAACCTGCGTTGACAACCAGGTATATGATAAGATGCGATTTAAAACCGGCTCTGGCTTTTGCAATGCGCCAAAGACGTTCATCTCTTTGCTGAGTAGTTTCCATTGGAATCAGTTTTACGTGATAGAGGCTTTACCCAATTTAAAATATTTTATTGGCTTAATATAGAAAAATAAACAAAAAAGCAGCTTACCTGGATGCGCTGATATCGAAGCTGATATTAACTTGGGAATTGATGAGCTTGTCTTGTAACGATTTATCTGCCCGGTAGCTGATACCCCAAAGGGTCCGGTCGATGTTAAAATTCGCTACAGCATGGAGCTTGCTGTCATCGAGGGTAATCCTGGCGGGGAAGGAGATGTTTTTGGTGACCATTTTTATCGTCAGGTTACCCAAAATAGTATGTGTGGCCCCCTTGAATTCCAGTTCTTCCCCCACGGCAGGGCGGTAGGGCGTTACACCGGTTATTTGAAAAGTAATGCTGGGGTATTGTTTTACATCAAAAAACAAACTGCTTTTCAACTCGTTTTCAAGTTTGTTTTTCATGGCAGTATCAGCTGCCAGGTCATCGTTGTGGAGAGAATGCATGTTGATGACCAGCTGGCCGCCTGTAATGCTGCTATCCTGTATGTAGATCACACCTCCCGACAGTTTCAGCGTACCATGGTGTTTGCCGGTAGGCTTGGTACCTACCCATACCACCTGGCTGGCAGTGGTATCAGCAAGATAAGCGTTGCCGGTACCCGGCGCCACGGTGCGGGGTTCCGTGACCTTGGCTTTATCGGCTTTAGGCGCCTGTTCACAGGCTGTGATACAGCAGATTGTAACCAGTAAGATGTGTAAAAATGTGCGCATAATTATCTCCCTGCTTTTTATAGACAAGCGTTCCGGCAATGACCGGACGCCCACAGTTATTTAATTATTCCACCAGTTCCCTGTTGCCTACCCATACAAATCGTTTTATAATAAATTCCTGGTTGGTAAAACTGGCATTGCCAGCCGGATTACCACCTGTTACATGAAAGTCGGAAAATGCCGCATGCTGGTTTACCCATATGAAACCGGTGAGGTTAAAGGAAACCGGGGTAAACACGCTGTTCATCTCTTCTGCTATCAGTTCTTTTATGGCTGCATCGGTTGTATAAGCACCGCAGGTAATCGCACCATGTTTCAGCGCCATCTGTTTGGCGAGCTGGATGCTATGTTGGGTATCTTTTGTTTTGATAAACAGTATTACCGGCCCGAACAACTCCTGTTCGTAGATATTGTTATCGGCGCTGCTCACTTCCAGTATGGTGGGAGCGCATATCCTTGCGTTGCTGAATTCTTCATTCGTTACCGGCGTGTCTGCCAGGATAACTTTCCCGCCCAGCTGCTGCGCTTCCCGGGCGCGTATCAGCGTGCTTTCATTTTGTACTGCACCCAATGTGCCGGCGCCCATTTTAGGGTTGCTGACCAATGCCAGGATCGCATCTTTAAATTTCTGTACTACCTCATTAAAGCTCACCTGGCCATTGCTGGTGGTGATGCCCTGTCCGGGAATAAAGAAGTTTTGTGGCGCGGTACACATCTGTCCGGAATAGAGGCTGACAGAAAACGCCAGGTTCTGGATAACGGCATCCAGGTCTTTCACACTGTCGAGTAATACGGAGTTGACGCCTGCTTTTTCTGTGAATACGGTTTTACCCGGCAGGGACTCTATATAATTGCCAAATGCGCTGCCGCCGGTATAGTCTATCAGTCGTATCGCCGGGTCATTGCAGAGTTCTTTCGCGATGAGGTTGCCGGAGCTGTCTGCTGCCAACTGGCACAGGTTGGGATCGTATCCGTTTTCCTGTAATACCTGTTGTATGACACTAACGGCGATGGCTATAGGAAGTATGGCCCTGGGATGCGGTTTTACAATCACGGGGTTGCCGGTGATCAGGTCTGCATACATACCGGGCAGGGTGTTCCATACGGGAAAGGTGGAACAACCGATCACTACGCCGGTCCCTTTTGGAATAGCGCGGAATGTTTTCTCCAGCCGGATGCTGGATTTGCCCATTGGCTTTTCCCATAGCAGGTGGTCGGGGTAGCGGTGCAACTCATGATAACCGGTGGCAATGGCTTCCAGCGCACGGTCGCTTGCGTGCGGTCCGGAGGCCTGGAAGCTCATCATAAAGCTTTGGCCGGTGGTATGCATGGTGGCATTGGCAATATCAAAAAAGTAGTCTTTAATTCGTTCAAGCGTTTCCGTTAGTACGGCTGCGCGTTCATTAACGGGTGTTTTTCCCCAGGACAGGCCGGCAGTGGCGGCCTTTTTAACCAGGTCTGCTATGGCGAAGGAAGGATAGGTAACACCCAGTACTTCCTGCGTATAGGGAGATACTTCTTCTCCTGTCCAGCCGGTTTCACCTGTTTGCAGCAATTGTTTGAATGGCTTGTTCAGCATTTGCTGATAGCTTTGCAGCCCTTTGGCATGCGCCTCTTCTCCATAAGCCTTGGGGTGCTCAGGGTATTGCGAATAGAAAGTTCTTTCGTGATTCGCTTTTACTGCATTGTCAATTGTGTTTTGGTGTTTCTTAACAAGCATATCGGAATTTTGAAAATTTTAATATCCCGCATTCACGAGGGTAAATTTCCCATCGTTATAATATTCATCTGGCCTGGGTTTTAATGGATGATTACGTTGAAATTGCTGGAATGCATCGTAATCCTGTTTATGAAGCGTTATCCATCCTGTGTAATTAGCCTGGTTGATAGCAGGGCCAAACAACCATTGATTATAAGACTCAAACATTCCTTCCCGCAACATTCTGCGTTGAAGATCGAACAGGGCATAAGGAAACTTAGCACCCTGGAAATTGTACCAGTCAAGAATAAAACGGGTACGCACCATGATCAGGGCATCAAGATCCACACCGCCGGTAATAACACTCATCTGTTTGCCGATGGATTGTTTAAAGGCCTGTACAAAATCGCTGCTGCTTTTGTTACCCTTTCTTCCTTTTTTACCTTCTTCTTCCGGTACCATGCTATCGAAGAGGGAAGGGTCGTTAAACAGTTTTTTATATGACTCCAGTAAGATGTTCCTGATTTCCGCGGTGCGGGTAGTGAAACTTTCCATATTCATAAAAGTTTCGCCATATAAGATGCACCACAGCGGATCATTACTGTAATAGTACGTTTTGGTAGCGTTGTAGTAGTTGCCCGGAAAAGCAGGATCCTGTTCTATTCCTTTGATCCAGCTGCGCAGGGCGCCGTCATACATTTTAAAGTTCATGAGCAGCGTGCCGTTATCGTTGTACAGCTCGCCGCTGTTGGGGAATTTCCGGATGGCTTTCTCATACATCCGTTGTGCTGTTTTCCACTCATCCCGTCCCTGGTAGATGTTGCCGGCAATCTGGAATACCTGGACATCCGCCTCTTTTTTGCCCAGTAATGGCTCTATTACATTTTTGGCTTTGTTGAGATCTCCCTTCAGATAAAAAGTAAAACCCAGTTGCTTCCTGAATTCAAAATTATCCGGCTCCAGTTGTAAAGCCTGATTTAATACCAGCACAGCATTGGAATAATCCCCGCTGCGCATGAAGTTGGTGGCTGTATTATACAGTTCCTTTGCATCCTGCGCTACTACTGCTTGTGAAAATAAAACTCCCGCAATTAAAACTGTTTTCAATAAAGAAGACCTCATATGCATTCCTGTCTGTCGTTTGTTGTAAAAGTAAGGAAAATGAGGTAATGTCCCACAGATCAATCTATGAGTATAGGAAGAGAGGAAAAAAGTGTTTTATATTATATTATATTTTTATTTATTGAGATGAGTATGCGATGCAGCAGAAACAGGCTGATGCCGAGAACCAGGAGTGAAACTGCCACTATAACCGGATCGCCGCCCGCCAGGAGTTCTTCCAGTGAGCCACCTGGGTCTTTCCGGTCGGTGGCCCCCACCACCAATATGGGAAACAGGTTGAAAAGCATACGGGTATAGATATTCAGGCTGATATTGTGTGTTTTGTAATACATCCATCCGTGCAGCAATGAGCCCAGGAATCCAACGATCATGAGCGTAGGGTCCAGACAAAGGACGCCTATGAACAGGGCATTGTTCAGTATGGCTTTTCGGGGGGAATAGCTTTTTAATAGCCCATCGAGAATAATACCTCTGTATAAGATCTCTTCCATAACAGGAAAGATCAACAGGTAGGAAATATAAGTAATAGGTGTAGGTGCTGTTATACCAACTACATACGAAGTCAATTTAGACCACAACGGTACCTGTAGCCATTCCAGTATTCCTATACAGGCAATAAGGGAGCTGGGTACAATCAGCAATAACAACAGTAATATTTGTACCGGTGGAAATTTAGCAGATAGTTTAAACCCCGGTTCCGCTTTGCTTTTCTGCGAATAGGCAAGCAGGAATATGGCTGTTAACCATATCACGGAAATCAGTATCGTAAATAGTGGCTGTTCTTCCCATACCTTCCCCGTCATACTTGTATAAAAGTAGATGAAGACAATAGTAACAATAGCAAATCCCAGCCATACAGGCAACAAAAGCCAGGTTTGTTTCAGATTAGGATACGCCGCCTTTTGCCGGGTTTGCAGCAGCGGGTCATCGTCAAAAATAGACTTGGCTTGCGTGGATGTTTGCATAGTAACAGGGATAGGGGGATAAAAAAACTCCCCTGACCAAAACAGGGCAGGGGAGCAGAAAAATATTAAATGAGATGTGTGATCAAACCATCGCGCAGCTTAGGTTCAAACCAGGTGCTCTTGGGCGGCATTACATTACCGCTGTCTGCAATGTCAAACAGCTGTTGAATGGTAACCGGGTACAGGGCAAAAGCTACTTTCATTTCGCCGCTGTCTACACGTTTCACCAGTTCTCCCAGTCCGCGGATGCCGCCTACAAAGTCAATGCGTTTATCGGTGCGCTGGTCTTTGATCCCCAGCAGTTTATCAAGTACATTATTGGAAAGGATCGTTACATCCAGGATGCCGATAGGATCGGTGGTATAGGTACCTTCTTTGGCCACCAGGCGATACCAGCTTCCATCCAGGTACATGCTGAATTCATGCAGCATGGCTGGTTGTTGCGGCATATGGCCGGTTTCTTCCACGGTAAAGTCGTAGTCCAGCCGGGATAACAAGTCCGCTTTGCTTAACCCGTTGAGGTCTTTTACGAGGCGGTTATAATCCAGGATGGCCAGTTGACTGGCAGGGAAGATGGTGGTCAGGAAGTAATTTACCGGATTCTCTACAGAAGTGATTTTGCCTTTCTCCTCAAATTCTTTCTGTACCAGGCTGGCGGAAGCAGCGCGGTGGTGCCCGTCGGCGATGTAGGTGCAGGGCACTTTGTCGGCAAACAGGGTGGTGATGTCGAGTACGGCAGAAGGGGTGCTGATCGCCCAAACGGTGTGCTGGATACCATCTTCCGCGGTAAAATCGTATACCGGTTTGTTATGTTCCTGCCAGTGGTCAATCAGGGCGTTTACTTCCGGCACATCGTTGTATGCGAGGAATACATTCCCTGTTTGGGCCAGCGTGGTTTTAATATGGTTGATGCGGTCCAGTTCTTTATCCGGGCGGGTGAACTCATGTTTTTTAATGATCCCGTTATTATAGTCTTCTACAGATGAAGCGCAAACCAGGCCAGTCTGGGAACGCCCGTTCATCACCAGTTTATAGATATAGTAGCTGGGTTGAGCATCCTGGAACAAGGTGCCTTCCTTCACGAGGCGTTGCAGGTTCTCTGCTGCTTTATGATATACTTCCTGGCTGTGCGTATCAATGCCGGCCGGTAAATCTATTTCAGATTTCGAAACATGATAATAAGAATAAGGATTACCGGAAGCCGCTGTTCTTGCTTCTTCTGCGCTGAGCACGTCATAAGGCCTTGCAGCTACTTTCGCCGCTAATTCTGCTTTGGGCCTTAATCCATTAAAAGGTCTGATGATAGCCATGATATAAATGTGAATGAGGGAGTAAAAGTAGATAAAATATTTACGGATTTTGGAATTTTGGAATTTTGAGATTTAAAATGCGGGGAAGATTACTTTATATATAATAATCTTCGCTGCATTTTAAATCTCAAAATCTCAAAATTCCAAAATCCGTAAATTCTTTTTTATGCCTTTTTCAGTGAGAAATATTTCATGGCTTCTACCATTACTTCCACACTTTCATAAGGTAATGCATTATACATAGATACACGGAAACCACCGGATAACCGGTGTCCTTTGATGCCAACGATATCTTCCTTCTTACAGAATTTCAGGAATTCTTCTTCCATTTCAGGCTTGTCCATGATGAAACAGGCGTTCATTTTACTCCGGTCTTCCTTGGCTACGGTGCCACGGAACAGGGGGTTGTGGTCTATTTCATCGTAGAGTAAAGCTGCTTTTTTGTCATTGAGCTTTTCAATGGCAGTTACGCCGCCTTGTTCTTTTAGCCAGCGAAGGGTAAGCATGGAGATGTACACGGCAAATACGGGAGGGGTGTTCAGCATGGATCCATTGTCTATATGATTTTTGTAATCAAGTATAGACGGTACTTTGCGGGTTACTTTACCCAGTATGCTTTTGCGTACAGCTACCATGGTGGCACCTGCAGCGCCCATGTTCTTCTGTACCCCGGCATAAATAAGGGAGTACTTGTTGAAGTCCATGCTACGGCTCATAATGTCACTACTCATGTCAGCTACCAGGGGAACATCGGTAACTGGCGTCATATGCCACTGTGTACCATAAATGGTATTGTTGGTGGTAATGTGGAGGTAACTCGCCTGCGGGGGAATGGTGAACTGTTTCGGGATGTGATTGTAGTTGCTTTCTTTGGAGCTGGCCACTACATCTACGAAGCCAAACAATTTAGCTTCTTTGATGGCTTTATTGGACCAGACGCCGGTGTCTACATAAGCAGCGGTTTCGCTGCTTTCCAACAGGTTCATGGGTACTTCCATGAATTGGGTAGTGGCACCACCATGTAGAAACAGCACTTCAAAATCGTCTTCCAGCTGCATCAGCTCCCTCACAAGGTTGCGCGCCTCATCCATCACTGCCTTAAACGGTTCCGTTCTGTGGCCAATTTCCAGTATAGACATCCCCGAACCTTCAAAGTCGATAAGGGCTTTGCTGGCTTTGTACAATACCTCGTTGGGTAATACAGAAGGACCTGCGTTAAAATTATGCACCTTCATGTTGCGATCTAGATTAAATTCATTTTTTGATCTTTCCACTTGTTTTGGTTTTTCTAAGGAAACGGAAAAAAAACGGCACGGTTGTTTTAAAACCAGTAAGGTGCGTGGTGTAGGACAGGTTAAAAGACGGTATGGGCAAAGATAAAATTTCTTTTCTAATTATTAAGTATTGTCATAAATATTTTGGCCGGTTCATTCCTGCCTGCCTTTCATTTTCCCCTGTATCCATTGTTGTTGCAACTGCCCGAACTCCTGCAACTCGCTATCGGTAAGGGTTGTATGTGTGAGGGATTGTAAAGGGGGCTGCCCTGCATTGACCCAGGCAGTATACCAGCAGGCCGCCACGGCTTCAATGGCATTCTTCATCCTTCTTTCTACCATGTCTCCAAGTGATAACCGGTAGGCTTTCGTATATCCGTCGGCGTAAGTTCTTACAAGTACTCCTTTGCGGTTTTCAAAGGCAAAACGCTGGGAGGGCGCCAGCTGCTCACTGAGCCGCTTCTCCTGCCGTAACACCGTATCTGCCGCCAATCCGCTGGCCGTAATGATCTGCCAGAAATACTTCCGCGTTTCCGGAACATAGCGCGCCTTGCCCGCCCAGTAGTCAAATTCGTCATCTGCCAGCAGCTCCGGTATGCGCGACTCCCACAGGCCATGGATGCCTTGCTGCTCGGTAAACTGCCCGTTATGATTGGAACATACATGGAGCGGAACATGCGCATCGGCAATATAGTGCCCCACTTCCGCCGAAAGTTGCAGGATCCGCTGCTGGTCCTTTTCCCGGAATGCTTTGGTGAGCATGGCCATCATCTTCTCCAGGTGCCAGGGTAAAATACCATTCCTGTTCAGGGAGTCAGCGCCGTATTTTGCCAATGCTTCCTGCCAGCTCCGCGGAATGCGCTGGTAAGGAGGCTGGTCAAATACATCAATATCTATGTAATGCCGCGCACCTTCTGCGGCCACTACATATCTTCTTTTATCCGGATCAGTAGCATGGGTAGTAATATATTCCAGGTGAGGTTTGTATAAGATCATCATCTCCGGCGGCAAACAAAATACCGCCAGCCGGTTGATCCGCTGGTGCGCGAAAAACCCCCAGGCATGCGCATCTGCATGCAATAGCAATATAAGAATAAAATACACGGAAAGTCGTATACAGGTTCGGGTTAACATGACAACATTTTTGGGTAACCGAATATACGACAATTAAAGATTTACGAATTTACGAATTTTGAGATTTTGAGATTTGATCAAACCCCAAAATCTCAAAATTCCTACATCAAAAAATAACTAAATATTTGTGACACCTCCGCTCACGGCAAATTTCATGGCTTCGCCGGCAGAAATATTTTCCAGTGTTTTTACTCTTTCCTGGGGTACCATGAATACTTTGCCTGTGATAGCATAGGCATGGGGTACGTATACGGCCATATATCCTTCCAGTCCGAAGTTCCTGACATCTGTCTGTGTTATAAAGCCCAGTTCCCATACATCTACACCATAGATCTGTACCAGTACAGGATGGTCAAATTTTTTCTTCTCTCCTACAAACGCATCAAAAACATCTTTGATAGAACTATAAATGTATTTGATAAACGGGGTGCGTTCCAGCAAACGGTCAAACAGATCGAAAATGCGGCCTATGATGAATGATGAACTCAGGTAGCCCACTACCACTACAAACAACAGCACCAGTACAAACCGGACCCCCTTGAAGGTCAGGAAGTTAAAGGCGGCATCTGTAGGAATCATTTCTCTTGGAATAATATTGTCGATGGTTACGAACGCCCAGTACAGGGTTAATGCAGTAATCCCGATAGGTGCAAGAATGAGCAAACCCTGGAAAAAATACCGCAACAGGCGCGACGCAATCACTTTTAATCTGAGTTTTGGCGACATGGTAAAATGAAATGTGCAGCTGTGTTCCGGTACTTCCCCGGATGCAGATATGCGAAATTTATAATCAAGTTTCTATTCGGGTGCAAATTATACAAATAAGCCCACATTGTCCTGACGGGCTGTCAGACCTGTCATCCGCCCATTTATCAGGTTGTATCACTTGTATCACCGCGCTATTAAATCATATTAATCACATAAATTATACGTGTAAAGTTCCGTGTTGCCACATGTAAAAAAAAGTTACTGGAAACTTTGGTAGTTTAAAAAGTTTCCATAGTTTTGTCCCAGCATAGCAAAGCCTGTTAATGTATTAATCTTATGGAAGTACAGGAACGTATTATGGACACGGCTTTCAGCCTGTTCCGTCAGTATGGTACCCGATCCATCACTATGGATGACATAGCCGAACGGATGGGCATCTCAAAGAAAACACTCTACGCGCACTTCACAGATAAGGACGATATGGTATTTCAAACCATTACCCGTTTTATCAACCTGGTGAATTCAGAGTGTGTAGCAGACCGTGATCAATCCACGGACGCCATCAATGAGCTGTTTCTTGTGATGGATATGCTGGACCGGCGGTTACGTAATATGAATCCTGTTATCATCCTGGACCTGCAGAAATTTCATTCCAGGGCGTACCAGGTATTCCTGGAATATCAGAACACCTGTTTGAATAATATGATCCGTGAAAACATAGAACGTGGCATTACAGAAGGATTATACCGGCCGGATCTTAACATACAGATTTTAACACAATACCGCATCCATGGATGCCTGTTGTGTTTTCAGCCTGAAGCCTTCCCCGGCGTTTCCGATATGAATAAAGTGCAGAGAGTGTTGCTGGAGAATTTTTTATATGGTGTGGCTTCTTTAAAAGGATACAAACTCATTGAAAAATATAAACAACTATCGCAAAACAAATAACACTATGCAACTAATCAAAAGGCTCACCAGTATGGCTTTAACGGTGTTGCTGCTATCCTTGGCCATGATCACCCGCGCCCAGCAGCTGATCACACCGGACCCGGTTCGCCTGTCCGCCAAAGAAGCAGTGGACTACGCAGTAGCTAACCAGGCTACCGTTAAAACCGCCAAGTTGGACGAGCTCATTCAACTGGCTAAAAACAAGGAAATCGCCGGCCTCGCATTACCCAACGTCGCCGGTACCGGATCTTATCAATATAATCCGATTACCCAGAAACAAATGTTTAACATGCGGAACTTCGGTCTTCCGAAAGACTCCTTTACTGTGGTGTCTTTCCAGCTTCCGCAAAATCTCGTCGGCGAAGTAAGATTAACCCAGACCCTCTTCGATCCCAGTGTACTCGTAGCCTTACAGGCACGTAAAACATTGGAAGAACTGGTTGCTCAGGGCGTCACCAAGTCGGAAATAGATGTGAAGGCCAATGTTTACAAAGCCTATTACAATGTACTGGCCGCTGAAAAAGCACTGAAGATCCTCAGTGGTAACATCACCACCCTGGAGAAATTGTTAAGCGATACCAAAGAGATCTATAAGAACGGAATGGTGGAAAAACTGGATGTAGACAGGCTGGTAGTGCAATTCACCAATTTGCAGACAGAGCAAACCAAACTCCGTAACCTCATAGAACTGGGCGTGGCCTCCCTGAAATACCAGATGGGTATGCCACTGAAACAGGTTATAACGCTAACGGATACACTCTCTACAGAAAGGATTGCTGCTGATGTACTGGATATGGACAAATTCGACTACTCCCAGCGTATTGAATACCAGTTGCTGCAAACACAGAAGAAAGCTAATGAGTACGACCTGAAAAGATACAAACTCAAAGGACTGCCTTCTTTACAGATATTCGGTTCTACCGGTGCCCTCCGCGGCAGCGACAAGTTTGACTACTTTCAAAGCCAGATGTGGTACGGTTATGTGAATACAGGACTGAACCTATCCGTACCCATTTTTAGCGGCATGCAACGCAGACGACAGGTAGACCAGGCTTTCCTGGCCGTGAAGAAATCGGAAATAGCCATCGAAAATGCAAAACTGGGTATTGACCTGGAAAGAGAACAATCCTTTTCCACTTTCCGTAACAACGTGCTGACACTCGAATCGCAGGAGAAAAATATGGAACTGGCAGAAGATGTTCATAACACCACCCAGATCAAATACAGGGAGGGCGTAGGTTCCAGCCTGGAAATGTCGACCGCTGAAAATGACCTGCTCACCGCACAGAATAATTACTTTAACGCACTGTATAATGCCATTGTTGCCAGAATAGATCTGCTCAAAGCATACGGCAAATTATAGTGTAAAAAAAATTCCATTCACCATTCACTACTAACAACATGACTAAAAGATATTTTTTTATTATCCCTGTTCTCACTGTTATACTGGTGGCCTGCGGCGGCGGCGGTAACAAGTCTGAACAACTCCAGCAACTCAAACAGGAGAAAGCAAAATTCAATACAGACATTGACAAGAAAATTGCTGCACTGGAAAAAGAAGTAGGTAAAAGTGATTCGGTTGTGCGGATGAAAGATGTGGTAGTAGCGGCGGTAAAGGATACTACGTTTGAACATTACATAGATGTACAGGGAAGTGTGGATGCCCGCGAAAACGTAAATGTATCCGCCCGCGTACCCGGCGTGATCACTGCTATTATGGTGAAAGAAGGACAGCGTGTAAGCCAGGGACAAACACTGGCACAGGTGGACGACCAGGTACTGAAAGCCAACATGGCGGAACTCCGCACACAGATGGAGCTGGCAAACACCGTATTCGAAAAGCAAAAGAACCTGTGGGCACAGAAAATAGGTTCTGAAATACAATTCCTCAACGCAAAAAGTCAGAAAGAAGGACTGGAAAGAAAGATGGCTACCCTCCAGGATCAGCAATCACAAACCCGCATCATTGCACCTATCAGTGGTGTGGTAGATGCCGTGATAGCCAAAGTGGGCGACAATGCCGCACCCGGCGCACCTGCTTTCCGCGTGATAAATGCCAATAATCTAAAGGTAACTGCCAACGTAGCGGAAGCCTATGCGGGCCTGCTCAAAACAGGCGACCGTGTTATCCTGTCTTTCCCGGATATAAACCGTGAAATCCGCGCGAATATCGGCTTCGCATCCAGGACCATTGATCCACTCAGTCGTACCATAAAAATTGAAGTGCCGCTGAAAGCCGATAACAGCCTGCGTCCCAACATGATCGCTCATATCAGGATCGTAGACTATAAGGCGGATAATGCAGTAGTAATACCTGTTAACGTTATTCAATATTCTTCTGGTAGCCCGTATGTAATTGTAGCGGAAAACAGCAATGGCAAACTGATAGCTAAACGTAAAAATATTGAACTGGGTCGCACCTATAATGATAAAGCAGAGATAAAAAGTGGATTGAATAAGGGTGATAACATCATCACCATCGGGTTCCAGGGGCTGAATGATAATGATCTGATTAAATTATAATGCTGACTGCTAACAGCCAAATCCAAGTGTATGCAAGACAATATTCATAAAGAGTTTAAGCCTACCAGCTGGGCCATTGATAATAAGGTGAGCATTTATGTGGCCACTATTATCATTGCGTTCGCAGGTATTCTTTCCTATATTAATCTGCCCAAAGAACAGTTTCCGGAAGTAGTGTTTCCACAGTTCTTTATCAATACAGTATTGGCCGGTACTTCTCCTGAAGACATGGAAACACTGGTGACGAAACCTATTGAAAAACAACTCAATGGTATCTCCGGTGTAAAGAAGATCAAAAGCACTTCCATGCAGGATTTCTCCGCTATCACTATCGAGTTCAACGCGAATGAAGATATTGAAGCGGCGAGGCAGCAAGTACGTGAAAAAGTAGATGATGCCAAGAAGGATCTGCCCAAAGACCTGACCCAGGAACCACAGATCGTAAAGATCGATGTTTCCCAGATTCCTATCATGAACGTAAACCTCTCCGGTGACTTCGATCTGCAAACATTGAAACGTTATGCGGATGATATGAAAGACCGCATTGAAGCACTGAATGAAATTACCCGTGTAGACCTGGTAGGGGAGCTGGAACGTGAGATTCAGATCAACGTGGACAAATACAAAATGGATGCCGCCAAAATCAGTTTTGAAGATATTATCGGCGCCATTCAGGGAGAGAATATTACCATCTCCGGCGGTCTGGTATCGATGGACGGACAGAAACGCAGTCTCAGTGTAAAAGGCGAATACAAAGATCCTTCCCGTATCGGTAATATCATTGTCCGCGGACAGTCAGGCGCCACGGTGTATCTGAAAGATATCGCCAACGTAGTGGATGGTTTCCTGGAACAGGAAAGCTATGCGCGGCTTGCAGGAAAAAATGTAATTACACTGAACGTCATTAAACAAAGTGGTAAGAACCTGATCGATGCATCTGACAAGATCCAGGAAATTACCAAAGACATGCAGGAGAATTACTTTCCGAAAGGCCTGAACGTCACTATTACGGCTGATCAGTCTAAATCCACCCGTGTTACCTTACATGATCTGATCAATACCATCATCATAGGCTTTCTGTTGGTAACACTGATCCTCATGTTCTTCATGGGTGCGGTGAATGCCATCTTCGTGGCCTTGTCGGTACCTATCTCCATGTTCATTGCATTTCTACTCATGCCGATGTATGGGTTTACGCTGAATATGATGGTACTGTTCTCTTTCCTGCTGGCATTGGGTATTGTGGTAGATGATGCGATTGTGGTGATAGAAAACGTGCACCGTATTTATAATGAGCGAAAGGAACTGGGGATTGTGAAAGCCGCCAAGATAGCGGCGGGGGAAGTATTCCTGCCGGTATTTTCCGGAACGCTCACAGTACTTGCACCATTTGTGCCGTTACTATTCTGGCCTGGTGTGATCGGTAAGTTCATGTTCTATTTACCGGTAACATTGATCACTACTTTAGGTGCATCACTGGTGGTGGCGTACATTATCAACCCGGTATTTGCGGTAGATTTCATGGATCGTCATGAAGGTGAAAACCAGCCGAAGCCCAGGTTCGACAAGAAGTTTAAGATCCTTACAGGTGTATTTGTGTTGCTGGCGCTGGTAGGATATGCCAATGGCAGCAGGGGAGTAGGCAACTTTGTGATCTTCCTGTATCTCATTATTGTGCTGGAACGTTTTTGGCTGGGTGGCGTGGCACGCCGCTTCCAGCATGGGTTCTGGCCTAGAGTGCAAGAGCGTTACAAACGGATCCTGAAGTGGTGTCTGGTAGCCTGGCGTCCAATATGGATCCTGGTAGCTACTTTCTGTCTGCTGATCTTCAGCATTATTTTAACCGGTATCCGGAATCCTAAAGTAGTGTTCTTTCCGCAGGCAGATCCCAACTTTATCTATACCTATATCGAGCTGCCAAATGGTACCGATCAGAAGTATACAGATTCTATTACGCATATCGTGGAAAACCGCATCACTAAAGTGGTAGGCAGCAATAATCCTATTGTGGAATCTATCATTTCCAATGTGGCCAAAGGCGCCGGCGATCCTTCACAGATGGATATGAGTACCCAGCCACAGAAAGGTAAAGTAACAGTGGCCTTTGTGGAATTTGGCGCCAGGAATGGACAGTCTACTGTACAATATCTTGATAAAATCCGTAATGCGGTGAAGGGTATTCCCGGTACCAATATCACGGTAGAGCAGGAGCAGGGCGGACCTCCAACCGGTAAGCCAATTAATATAGAGATCACAGGTGATAATTTTGATGAGCTGACCAGTTCTTCGTTCAGGCTTAAACGTTATCTCGATTCCTTACATGTAGATGGTGTGGAAGAACTGAAGAGTGATTTTGAAGATAACAAACCGGAAATTGTTGTGAGCATTGACCGGGAGCGGGCTAATAGTGAAGGTATTTCCACCAGGCAGATTGGCGGCGCGTTGCGTACAGCGTTGTTTGGCTTCGAGGCTTCCAAGATCAGGGATGCGAAAGATGAATATAAGATTATGGTGAGATTGAAAGAAGATCAGCGGAATAATATCAATAACCTGATGAACCTGAACCTGGTATACCGCGATATGAATATGGGCGGGGCCATCCGCCAGGTGCCGTTGTCTGCGGTAGCTGATATTCATTACTCTAATACTTACGCAGGTATTAAAAGAATAGATCAGAAACGTGTAATTACGTTGTATTCCAATGTGTTGACAGGCTTCAATACCAACGAAGTGGTACAGCATATAGAAACCGCGCTGCGTGATTTCTCTCATCCATCTTCGGTTACCATTAAAATGACCGGTGAGCAGGAAGACCAGCTGGAAACGATGAACTTCCTGATGATGGCTATGCTGGGCGCTTTTGGGCTGATCCTGATGATCATGGTAACGCAGTTTAACTCTATTGGCCGGCCGTTGATCATCTTCCTGGAAATCCTGTTTAGTATTATAGGGGTATTCCTGGGCTTTTCCATCTTCAAAATGGACATTTCCATTGTTATGACGGGGGTTGGTATTATGGCGCTGGCGGGTATTGTGGTACGTAATGGTATTGTGCTGGTAGAGTTTACGGACCTGCTGGTACAGCAGAAGATGCCGGTGTATGAAGCAGTGGTGGAAGCGGGTAAAACCCGTATGACGCCGGTGATCCTGACGGCCATCGCGGCTATTCTGGGACTCATTCCCTTGGCAGTGGGCTTTAATATCGATTTCGCCAGCCTGTTTAGCGACTTTAAGCCGCATATTTTCTTTGGTGGAGATAACGTGGCTTTCTGGGGTCCGCTTGCCTGGACAATGGTATTCGGGTTGATTTTTGCCACTTTCCTGACACTGATCCTGGTGCCGGTGATGTATGCGATGAACAAGCGGTCGCTGGATGTGCTGGACAGGTATAATATGCCCCGTTCGCTGAAGTATGTGCCTTTCCTGGTACTGATCTTAAAAATATTTATGAAGAAGGAAGAAGTGAGGAAGTTGCATGATCCGCAGTATTTATCGCAGAAACCATATGATTTCTTTCCGGAGCCGGGTGACAACGGAGAACCGGTACATGCGGATAAAGTAGACGGAATTTCAGTGAATTAGATACAGAAATAAGCATTTTTATCAATACAGTGTAACAGTTGTAGGTTAACAGTCTCCGTCCCGATTCTTCGGGACGGATTTTTTTTGTAAATTGGCTAATGAAACCATATTTTTGTTGAATTGAAACCATTTTTTGTTTAATTAACAAAGTTTAACAATCAGAATAGTGGGCATTTGATTAGCCTTTATTACTTTTGACCCTTGAATCGTTCACGTTACTAGCCATATACAGCCTTAAGCCTTATATGCCATATGATAATAAGAGTGAAATATTAAAAGAAAACAGTCTTTTTTAAACAGTTATGCATGTTTGCCTGTTTTATAATTATGAGGAAATAAGATACAATCGTTTCAACAGCACAGGATTCATCTGCCAGTAAGAGGGGCCAGGCAAAGATTGGAAGACCATGGAGTACGTAGCAACCTTAGCATTTGCAAAAGAGAAGGACCAACAGGATCCATTGAATAAATTCAGAGAGCAGTTTTATTTCCCGCAACATAATGGAAAAGATGCTATTTATTTATGTGGTAACTCACTTGGCTTACAGTCCAGGAATGTGAAAGCAGCGATAGACCAGGAGTTAGCCGATTGGCAGGCATATGCGGTGGAAGGTTACTGGGCGGCAAAGAATCCATGGTTATATTATCAGCAGTATTGCAGTAAGCCGTTGACAAGTATATTAGGAGCCAGTCAGCAGGAGCTAACGGTAATGAATACACTTACTGTGAATCTGCACCTGATGATGGTGAGTTTTTACCGGCCAACCAGCCAACGGTTTAAAGTGTTAATGGAGGCAGGAGCCTTTCCCAGCGACCAATATGCAATAGAAACCCAGGTGAAATTTCACGGATTTGACCCTGAAGTCGCTATCATAGAGGTTTCCCCCCGGCCCGGAGAGCATTTGATAAGGTTGGAAGATATTTTGGAAATTATTAACAAGGAAAGTGATAGCTTAGCATTAGTTTTATTTGGTGGGATTAATTATTACACCGGACAGTTTTTTGATATACCCGCTATAACAGCCGCTGCACACCGTGCAGGCGCTTATGCCGGTTTCGACCTGGCACATGTAGCAGGAAATATTCCGGTAGCATTGCACAATTGGGGAGTAGATTTTGCCGTTTGGTGCTCATATAAGTATCTGAATGGTGGTCCCGGCGCAGTAGGAGGCGCATTTGTGCATGAAAAACACGCCGGCAACTGCGGACTTTTCCGCCTTGGTGGCTGGTGGGGCAACGAAGAGAGTGCACGTTTTAAAATGGAAAAAGGGTTTGTGCCTAAACAAGAAGCCGAAGGATGGCAGCATAGCACCGCTCAGGTGTTTAATATGGTAAGCCTGAAAGCCTCCCTGGAATTATTTGAAGCAGCCGGTATCGGTGCTTTACGCAGTAAAAGCAATGATATGACTAACTATCTGGTCTTTTTATTGCAGCAGTTGAATGGTATAAATTTTGAAATTATTACACCTAAAAATTGTAACGAACGTGGTGCTCAATTATCTTTGTTATTCCTGGACAATGGTAAAGAAATACATCAGCAAATGAAAAATGCCGGTATAATCGTTGACTGGAGAGAACCCGGAGTCATCAGAGTTTCACCGGCGCCCTTATATAATTCTTATCAGGATGTATTTCATTTTTATGAAATCATATCTAATATTGCTTCAAACGCTTAATTAAGTAAGATGAATTTTGAGAGAAACGAACGCCCCCGCAGGCCCTACTCTTCTGATACCAACAAAGAGAATGATCCCAACAAGGAGAGAGGTGACTTCAAACCCAATTTAAACAATGAGCGGGAGGGTGGAAAACCCGACTACAACAGTGGAGACCGTGAGAGTCGTCCACGTACCGACTACAACGGTGGAGACCGTGAAAGTCGTCCCCGCACTGACTATAACCGCGAAGGCGGATATCGTCCCCGTACTGACTATAATCGCGACGGAGGTTCCGGTGGTGGTTATAATCGTGATGGTGGCGGTGGCTATAACCGTGATGGCGGTGGTGGTGGTTACAACCGTGACGGAGGTTCCGGTGGTGGCTACAACCGCGGTGGCGGTGGAGGCTATGATCGCGGCAGTGGCGGCGGTGGTGGTTACAACCGTGACGGAGGTTCCGGTGGTGGCGGCTACAATCGCGGCGGTGGCGGCGGTGGTTATGATCGCGGCAGTGGCGGCGGTGGTGGTTACAACCGTGACGGAGGTTCCGGTGGTGGCGGCTACAATCGCGGCGGTGGCGGTGGTGGTTATGATCGCGGCAGCGGCGGCGGTGGTGGTTACAACCGTGACGGAGGTTCCGGCGGTGGCGGCTACAATCGTGGTGGCGGCGGTGGTTACAATCGCGAAGGCGGCGGTGGCGGTGGCTACAACCGTGGTGGCGGTGGCGGCGGTTACGATCGCGGCGGTGGTGGCGGTGGCTATAACCGTGGCGGTGGCGGCGGTGGTGGATACCGTAGCGGCGGCAGCCCAAGACAGGGCGGCAGACCTCAACGCTTCGAACCAAAACCAGATAACAAAATATACTTTATCGCCTTGCTGCCAACCGCAGAAGTAGGTAAAGAGATCATAAAAATCAAACAGGAATTTGCAGAACAATACGGTCCTATGTACGCACTGAAAGTGTTGCCACATATTACCCTGCAGGTACCTTTCACGGCTGATCCGGCACTGGAAAAAGCTTTCTGTGATGAACTGACTGAATTTGCCAAAACACAGGCTCCTTTTGAAGTATCACTGAAAGGCTACGGTACATTCCCGAATAAACAGAACCGTGTACTGTTCATCAACGTGGAAAAAAGTGAAACCATGTCTGCTATGCACCGTCAGCTGATCAACTTCCTGCGTAAGGAATTTGGCTTCAGCACCATGCTGGCACGTACCGGGTTCACACCACACGTTACCGTGGCTTTCAAAGACCTGGAAGATGATCAGTTTAACAAGGCATGGCCGGAGTATGAAAACAAAGATTACGAGGCTACCTTTAAAGTAAACAACCTGTATTTCCTCCGTCACAACGGTAAATCATGGGAAGTACTCCAGAAATGTAAACTGGGCGGCGCCTGATAAATGCCCGCTTATAAAATAATAAAAGGCCCCTGCATCAGCGGGGGCCTTTTTCATTCATCCATATTGTGAATGAAGCATAACGGCGTAGGTTATACGAAAATGAGCAATTGCTTATTGCTGCCACTTATATCTTAATCAGTTTTCCTGATCCTTTTATATCAGTCTCCAATTTCGTTGGTGTACCTGAATAGGTAACATTACCACTGCCAAGGATACTCACCCGCAATTCTTTTTCCACCTGGATGGTATGCGCTCCTGAGCCCCTGATCGTAATATCAGCGGTTTGCACGGTCATATCCAGTGCGGAAATATTGCCGCTGCCATTGATATCACTGTTCAGTGTTGTAGCATGACCTTTCATGATCAGATCACCGGAACCATTGATCGTTGTGGAGATTGCTGTGGTGGCCAGTGCCAGGGAAGCATTGGCGCTACCATTCAACACATACCTGAACGATGTACTTTGTAAGGTATCCTTATTATCCAATGAGCCGGAACCGGAAAAAGTGATGCGCTGAAAGAGGCGGCTGTGTACATATATATGTATCGGCATATGCCGGCGGATATTGACATGATTTTTTGTACGCACATACAGGATATTGCCATGGGTACCGGTTTCGATAACACCCATAATATTATCTTCTGCCTTGATTACTACCTGGGCACTGCTATCCTGCAACAGGTGTACCTCAAACGCACCTGATATTTCCACCTCCGTGAAAGGAGCAGTAGTACGTGTTTCTTCTACCACATTTCCTGAGCCGGTAATGCGCTCTTTTGTGCAACCGCCGAGGATCAGCGCGAAGATCGCCAGCATGAGTAAAAACCATCCTACACTGAGGCTGGTATAAGTAATTAAGAATTGTTTCTTCATAACCATCATTTTTTTGGGGGTTTATAAAAGCATGACGGTTGAAGGAACATTTACCCCTACGACCCCGGAATTAAAATCGGGGATCTTGATAAAACGGATCTTTAGCTGGATAAAAAGAAATGGGAACAGCTGCCAGGCCACAAAAAAAGCCGGCCGTACAGACGTACGGACCGGCTTATGATTAACCCCTATGAAAACCAACTATTGCGCTTATTTATTCTCCTAATTTGATCTCTCCGAGATCGGTGGCTTTTCCATCTTCCACTTTAACATCGTTAACAGTTGCAGGTTTAAGTGGTTCTTTGGCTCCTATAATAATAGTATACACGCCTGTTTTTGCATTTTGAAAACTAAATGCGCCATCTGAAACGGGTGACTTGAGCGTATCTGTACCCTGGATGGCCCAGGCCTCTGTGGCTCCGGCAGCAGGTGTTACTTTACCTGTGATGGAACCGCCATCAATACCTTTAAATGCAAAAGCTACAAACGCTACAGCCGCAAGTGCTAACATGGTTACTTTCATCTTTTTCATAGCATACGATTTAAAATGTTTAACAATAAAGATTACATGGTAAGTAAAGGTGTTAGCATTGTATGATGTCTGTTTTAAAATGTAAAGAACTTCTTGTATAGACCAATTTTGCAATTACGGTGCCACAGTATTTCGTTCATCTGCTCTTTAACAATACTTTTGGAAGACATTAACAAAACAAAAAAGTCTTCCGGAATGACCGGAAGACTTCTCCAATAGCTTTTATCTTATGTATTATCTTCTGTTCAATTTGCTCAACAGGCGCAGGATTTCGAGGTACAACCAAACCAGTGTTACCAGCAGTCCGAAAGAACCATACCACTCAAAATACTTTGGTGCACCCTGTGCGGCTCCCTGTTCAATCATATCAAAATCAAGAATGAGGTTCAGGGCAGCAATACTTACTACCACCAGTGAAAATATAATTCCGAAAGTACCGCTGCTGTGAATAAACGGAATATCAACATGGAACAAACGAAGTACAATAGCGATCAGGTAAAAGATACCGATACCCATTGTAGCTGTTATAATGATAGATTTAAAACGTTCAGTTGCGCGGATCACTCCTGTGCGGTATAATACCAGCATCGCGATGAAGGTGCCGAAAGTAAGACCTACCGCCTGTAATACGATACCTTGATATTGACCGTTAAACATAGCAGAGATAGCCCCCAGGAATAAACCTTGTGCAATGGCGTAAGCCGGTGCAAGATAGGGAGACCATTCTTTTTTGAAGATGATCACCAGCGCCAGTACAAAACCGCCTATTGCACCTCCTATTACCAGTGGCATCACATTGCTGCTGCCCCTTAAAAATTCTCCGTAAGAAAATACTGCTGCTGCCATCAGCATGACCAGCAGGAAAGACATCTTATTAACCGTCCCGCGAATGGTCATGGTTTCGCCTTCCGTGTGAGCAACCTTGTCGAATATACTTTGCTTCAGTACAGGGTTGTTCGATTGAAATAGTGCCATAAAGTATAGTTTAAAAATTAGGGGTAAAAATACGATTTGATTTGATATCACCGCATTTGAAGGAGGTAATTTGTCAGAAAATTAGCATTTGTGAGCCAATAACTTCCAGTTATAACCCATAACAAGAAGTAATCAGAATGCTGCATTCAGACGATAATAGTCTACTAAAGTTGTGTACTTTTGTGTAGCAATTTAAAACCAAATCTGAAGGGATATGGTATTACTACCTGCCGATTACCTAAATTTACATCTTTAAAAGATACCTTAAAAGAACAATAGATGCCTAATATTTCGATTCAAAAGCTGGATGATGTCGTGATAAAATTCGCAGGCGACAGTGGAGACGGGATGCAATTAACGGGTAGCCAGTTTTCAAATAATACCGCTTTATTCGGTAATGACCTGAGTACTTTCCCGGATTTTCCCGCCGAAATACGCGCTCCAATAGGTACTTTGCCGGGCGTGAGCGGATTTCAGCTTCATTTTTCTTCTAACAGAATATTTACACCGGGTGATGCCTGTGATGTACTGGTGGCGATGAATGCCGCTGCCCTGAAAGTAAACCTGAAAGGATTGAAAAAAGGCGGGATTATTATCGCCAACACAGACGGTTTTGACAGTAAGAACCTGCGTCTTGCCAACTATCCCGAGGGCATCAACCCCCTGGAAGACGGTTCTCTGGTGAACTATCAGCTGCATTCCATGGATGTTACCAAAATGACCCGTGAAGCACTGAAAGATATCAGCATGGGCATGAAGGAGAAAGACCGTGCAAAAAATATGTTTGTACTGGGCTTCCTCTATTGGCTGTATGACCGTAACATGGAAAACACAGAAGTTTTCCTGAAAGAGAAGTTCGGTAAAAAAGCAGAGATCCTGGAAAGTAACCTGAGAGCCCTGCATGCAGGTTACAACTTCGCCGATACCGTGGAAGCTTTCACTACCCGCTATCACGTAGAAAAGGCCCGTATGGAGCCAGGTACCTACCGCAGCATTACCGGTAATACGGCGCTGTCTTACGGTCTGGTGGCTGCTTCACAGAAAGCTAACCTACCACTTTTCCTGGGTACTTACCCGATTACACCGGCTTCCGATATCCTGCATGAACTCAGCCGCTTCAAAAATTTTGGTATCCGTACTTTCCAGGCAGAAGATGAAATTGCTGGTATTAGTTCCGCTATCGGCGCCTCTTATGGCGGCCATATGGGATTAACCACTACTTCCGGCCCGGGTATGGCGCTGAAAGGCGAAGCCATGGGACTGGCAGTAATGCTGGAAATTCCGTTACTGATCATTGATATTCAGCGTGGTGGACCTTCTACAGGGCTGCCTACCAAAACAGAGCAATCGGATCTGTTACAGGCTTATTATGGCCGTAATGGAGAGTGTCCGATGCCAGTTATATCAGCTTCCACACCGGCAGATTGCTTCGATGCCATTTTTGAAGCCTTCCGCATTGCTGTGCAGCACATGACACCGGTCATCTTCCTCAGCGATGGATATATTGCCAATGGTTCCGAACCATGGCGTTTCCCCAAGAGTGCCGACCTGCCTGCCATTGAAGTGAAATTCAAGAAAGGATTGGAAGAAGGGGAAGAACATTTCCTGCCTTATCACCGCGATGAAAACCTGGTGCGCCCCTGGGCGGTACCTGGTACACCGGGGCTGGAACACCGTATTGGTGGACTGGAAAAACAGAATATTACCGGTAATGTGAGCTATGATCCGGAAAACCACCAGCTGATGGTGAAGATCCGCCAGGAGAAGGTAGATAAGATTGCCGATAGTATTCCGTTACAAAAGATCGAAGTAGGTCCGGAAAAAGGTAAAGTACTGGTATTAGGCTGGGGTTCTACCTATGGCGCTATCAAAAGTGCTGTACTGGAGCTGTTGGCAGAAGGCCACGAAGTAGCGCATGCACAAATTCGCCATCTGCGCCCCTTCCCGAAAAATCTGGAAGAAATATTGCATAGCTACGATAAAGTACTGATTCCTGAAATTAACAATGGTCAGCTCATCAAAATAATCCGTGACCAGTATCTGATTGATGCTCAGGGCTATCACAAAATAATGGGCGTGCCCATTACAAAAGGAGAACTCGTTACGAGGATCAGGGAGATGCTGTAAAAGCTCACGTAAAGACACAAAAGCGTAAAAAAATAAAGGGCGCAGGGATTATTTATAATCTTTGCGCCCTTCTTTTTTACCGGATGCGTTCGTGAAAACCTGCCGGATTTTTTGTATTTTCCCATACGGGGATATTACAGCTACCTCCCGTTTTCGTAGATCTTTAAGTAAGCTATTATGAAAAACCTTTTTCGTGTATTGTTGAGCGTTATTACGGTTGCTGTATTGTACCTGCCAGTAAATGCCCAGAAAAATACTTTTGAAGTGCGGGTGGCGAATCACGCCATAGGTACCATTGAGGCGCAACGTAAGGTAAATGGGACTGCTAAAAGTATTGTCATTAAAACACGTATTCAAACAATATTGTCTAAAGTGAACAGTGATATCATTAATGAATACAATAATAATGTACTGACCATGGCCCGGTCTACACGGGTATCAGGATCCGGTAAGAGCAACGATGATAAGGAGACAACTACCCGCCGTAACGGCAACGACTATACGATTATATTGAATGGCACAAAATTAAAAATAGACAATACCGAAATTGATCATTGTGTAGGAGAACTTTATTTTGCAGAACCCAAACAGGTAACCCGCATCTTTTCTGAAACACTGGGCCGCTTTTTACAACTCAGACCCCTCGGCAGCGGTGAGTATGAACTGGTACTCCCCGAAGGGAAAAAGAACATCTACAAATACCTGAATGGCACCCTCGTACAGGTGGAGGTAAACCACACATTTGGGAAAGCGATATTCGTCAAGATATGAACACCGGATAGGGATTTACGGATTTTTTGATTTACGAATTTAGGGATTTAAAATGTAGCGAAGGTCTTCGCGTAAATCTTCTCTGTGTTTTCAAACGGATCATCTTCGCTGCATTTTAAATCCCTAAATTCGTAAATCAAAAAATCCGTAAATCCTTTCTATGCCTGGTCGGTCTGCTCTATGATCTGTCCTGTTTTTTTATCTTTCAGGATGAGTTTTTGGGCACCGAAATGCGTCATTTCTTCTTTTATCAGGTAGTATTGTTCGTTGTAATCAACCAGTGTTTTTGTTTGGGTAACGCCTTCCTGACCGCGCCAGATTTCCAGGTTCACGGGTTCCCATTGTTTGGTGGCAGCACTTTTGTAGGCGGCATCCAGCACAGCGTTTACAACGTAGCCATCGTAAAAGGTTTCACGGGGTTCCTGCTTACTTTCCATGGCATTGAACATGTCGGTAAACATATGATTGTATCCCAGCTCGTTCAACTCATCACCAACGGGAAACAGCCAGCCGGTATTACTTTCCGCCTTTTCTGCCACGTAGTCGGCGCCTTTTCCGGTGGTGAACATATCGAAGCCGGTACGTAAAAAGCTATTGAGCCAGATCGTTCCTTCTGTGCCCATCACTTCATCGCGCAGGTCAAGACCACCACGGAAAGTCCAGCTTACTTCAAACTGACCGATCGCGCCGTTTTCGTATTTCACCAGCCCTATAGCGTGATCTTCTGCATCAATGGGTTTCACCTGTGTATCTGCCCAACACATTACTTCTACCGGTTTAATATCTTTCCCGATAAAACTGCGGGCAATTTCCACGCAATGACAGCCAAGATCAAGCATACAGCCGCCGCCTGCCTGTTCTTTATCCCAGAACCATTCACTGTGGGGGCCAGGATGTGCTTCCCTGGACTTGGCCCAAAGAATACGCCCTAAAGCGCCATCCTGCACACTTTTCAGGGCCTTTGAAAATTTAGGGGTATACACCAGGTCTTCCAGGTAACCATGGAAAATACCGGCTTTCTCCACTGCTTCCAGCATCCGTTTGGCTTCCGCAGCATTGCGGCCCAGCGGCTTGGTACAGATCACTGCTTTTTTGTGCTTGCAGCACAGGTTCACCGCTGCTTCGTGCAGGTTGTTGGGAAGCGATACACATACCACTTCCACATCAGGATGAGCTATGGCTTCTTCCATGTCCTGTGTCTGATGCGCCACATCATAATCGGTGGCAAATTTTGCAGTACTTTCCGCACGGCGGGAATAAATACTTACAATTTTATCACGGCTGCGCTGCCCCTGTAGCGAATCTGCATAAAACCGCCCGATAAAGCCCGAGCCCAGCATTGCAATTTTTGCCATAGAATTTTGATTTTGAGATTTTTTGATTTTGAGATTTAGGGATTTGAAATGCGGCAAAGACCGATATTAAATAATCTTCGCTGCATTTCAAATCCCTAAATCTCAAAATCAAAAAATCCGTAAATATTTATTTTTTGTCTTTAAACAGTAACATAAATAATACTAATACTACCGCTGCAATACCGGCAGGGATCAGCCAGATGGCTTGCCAGTTATGGCCTCCGGATGTTTTGTATGCCTCTACAATAGGACCGGAAATCAGGAAACCGATCAGCATACCTACTCCATAAGTAGCCAGCGTTACAAAGCCCTGTGCAGAGCTTTTAAATTCTTCTCCCGCCAGTTTATCGGTATAGATCTGACCCGTTACAAAGAAGAAGTCATAACAGATACCATGTAAGATAATACCAACGATCAGCATCCAGTAGTTGGAATCCACATTACCGTAGGCAAACAGTATATAACGCAGCACCCATGCCAGCATACCCAGTGCCAGCATCTTTTTTACACCCAGTCTGACAAAGAACAAAGGCATTACCAGCATGAAGAGGAATTCAGACATCTGACCGAGCGATTGCTTACCGGCAGCTGCATTCATGCCTATTTCATTGAGGAAGGGGTTGGTGAAATTATAGTAAAATGCGAGTGGTATACAAATAGCGATAGAGGAGATGAAGAACAGCAGGTAAGAGCGGTTTTTCAGCATGCGGATGGCATCCAGGCCCAGGATTTCTTTCACGGAAATCTGTGTCCCTTTTTTCAGCGGCGGCGTTTTAGGCAGCGTAAAACTAAAAACACCTAGCAGCAAAGAGGCCATAGCAGCCATTTTGAAAGTAAGGTCCAGGGTGTTGCTTTGTTCCCAGTTTAACCATCCAATCAACAGTCCGGCTATGATCCAGCCGATAGTACCAAATACACGGATAGAAGAAAAATCTTTACTCGGATCATTCATCTGCCGGAAGGAGATGGAGTTTACCAGCGCCAGCGTAGGCATGTACAGGATCATGTACAGCAGTAAAACAGGGTAGAAGCTGTCGAAGTTGGTCATGCCCGAACAGGTCCATAACAGTGCTGCGCCCACCAGGTGGATTGCACCGAGGATAATTTGTGCGGAGATAAAGCGGTCTGCTATAATCCCTACAATGAAAGGTGCAATAACAGCACCGATAGATTGTGTGAGAAAAGCCACGCTTACCTGTGTAGCGTTTGTATCCTGCAGATTTTTTAATACAAAGGTTCCTAATGTCACAAACCATGCTCCCCAGATAAAAAACTCCAGGAACATCATGAAAGACAATTGCACTCTAACGGTTGATTTCATAACGATTGATTCTTTTCTTTATTTGTTGTGTCTTATTGAACTGTTTAAGATAGGAAATAATTGTAATCGTCTGAAAAATTAATGATGGAAGCAGTAAACAATATCCGTTTTTAAAGTTTCTCCAGGTGTAATGGTTACCCGGCTTTAATCAGCTGCTGATAGTATTTGCAGGCGGGTCTTAATCCGCACTCCCCGCATTTTGGACTTCTTGCCACGCAGGTATAGCGGCCATGCAGGATAAGCCAGTGATGGGCGATGTGTACTTTTTCTTCGGGAATATTTTTCAGCAGTTGTAATTCTGTTTGCAAGGGTGTTTTGGCATTGGTAGTAAGACCTATGCGCGCTGATACACGGAATACATGGGTATCTACCGCCATATTGGGTTGCTGGTGTACCACAGATGTGATAACATTGGCCGTTTTGCGGCCTACGCCGGGTAGTTTTATCAGTTCGGCTACGGTAGCCGGGATTTCACCGTTGAAGTCTTCCATGACCATCTGTGCCATCCCTATGAGGTGTTTTGTTTTATTGTTGGGATAACTGATGCTGCGGATCAGTGGAAAGAGGTCGTCGAAGGTAGCATGGCTTAAAGCGGCTACATCCGGGTACTGCGCGAAGATCGCAGGCGTAGTCATGTTTACACGTTTATCCGTGCATTGTGCGGAAAGGATAACGGCCACCAGCAATTGGTAGGTACTGTCATAGATGAGCTCAGTTTCTGCATTGGGCGCATGGGCCTCAAAGTAGTTGAGCACGAATGCATAACGCTCTTTTTTGGTCATGCGGTAAAGATAGAAAAATGAAAGGGCAACTGCACGCCAGGCACAGCAAAATATAGGGGCAAATCCAGTATTACTGTAACTATTCCTGTTCGGCACTGGTGGCCGCATAATCGATGATAAGCTGCATAGTAGCGGCTCTTGGCGAATAGCGAATAGTGTTCAGTGCGGCTTTGGTATTGTCGATACAAGCTTGCTCTTCCCGGGTTAAAATGGGCTCTTCCTGGTGATGTTTTATTTCGCTATCAGTAACAAGACACAGGTTGTTGAGGGCGGATAGTGTAAAATTACTCATGCATTATTGTTTTAATAAAAGAATTGTGTACAGGATTATAACGACAGAATTGCGGTATGTATTGTTAATTTAAGATAAATTTTTAAGATACCCAAGGGTTGGACAATCTTATTGTTGCGGAGCAGGGGCCATAATGAAGAGGTCTTCATTATCTTTCTTCATATAATATTTCTCCCGGGCAAATTTCTCCAATTTTTCAGGGCTGGAAAGCAGCTCCTGCTGTTCTTCTTTGGTTTGTTTGATCTCCTTGATGAAGAATTCTTTCTGACCTTCCAGCTTATTTACTTCAGACTGGAACTGGTATTGGTACATGAGGTTTGTCTTATCCAAAAAAGCGAGCCATACCACAAAAGCCACGGCAGTAATAAAGAACTTGTTCTTTAAATACCTCGGAATTCTTATGGATTTGAATAAAGACATGGGTGTAAATTAAATAAAAAAGACCAGGATTTAACAGATTATCATGATTTATAGGATGGGTGTAGGAGAAAAAGCGAATATTTCCGCTTTAATCTTCCAGACCATCTTATAAATCCTGGTAATCAATTAAATCCCGGTCAACGAAATCCTGATCAAACAAAGCAAATTTCTCTACCTCTATCTCCCGGTTAAATCCTATAAATCTTTGTAATCCGTTAAATCTTGGTCTTTACGCTGATCAGGTTAGTAGGGTATACGGCTACATCGCCCAGTGCTTCTTCAATACGGAGCAGCTGATTGTATTTAGCCATACGATCCGTACGGGAAGCAGAACCGGTTTTGATCTGACCGCAGTTCAGTGCTACTGCGAGGTCAGCGATGGTAGTATCTTCTGTTTCTCCGGAACGGTGGCTCATGATGGAAGTATAACCGGCTTTGTGGGCCATGTTTACTGCATCGATGGTTTCCGTTACGGTACCGATCTGGTTTACTTTAACGAGGATACTGTTAGCGATGTTCTGGTCAATACCTTGTTTCAGACGGAGTACGTTGGTAACGAACAGGTCATCACCTACCAGCTGTACGCGGTTACCCACGGATTCAGTCAGTTTTTTCCAGCCAGCCCAGTCATCTTCTGCCATACCATCTTCGATGGAAACGATCGGATATTTATTACACCATTCTGTCCAGTAAGCCACCATTTCATCGCTGCTGATTACTTTCTGTGAGCTTTTGTAGAATTTGTAAGAGTTGGTAGCATCGTCATACATTTCGCTGCTGGCAGCATCCAGGGCGATAGCAATCTGCTCGCCTGGTGTGTAACCTGCTGCTTTAATGGCTTCCAGTACGGTTTCGATAGCTTCTTCATTGCTCTGTATTTCAGGAGCAAAGCCGCCTTCGTCACCTACGTTGGTGCTGTAACCTTTCTTTTTGAGTACGGATTTCAGGTGGTGGAATACTTCCACGCCCCAGCGCAGGCCTTCAGAGAAGGAAGTAGCGCCTACCGGAACGATCATAAATTCCTGGAAATCGATTTTGTTATCAGCGTGCGCACCGCCATTGATGATGTTCATCAAAGGGATAGGCAGGGTAAATGCGTTTACACCACCGAGGTAACGGTACAGTGGCTGATTGCATTCGTCGGCTGCAGCCTTGGCTACGGCCATGCTTACTGCCAGGGTAGCGTTAGCGCCTAGTTTGGCTTTGTTGGGGGTGCCATCGAGTTCGATCAGCAGTTTATCAATACCGGCCTGGTCGGTAACATCCCAGCCTATCAGTTCTTCCGCAATGATGTCATTTACATTATTAACGGCCTGAAGTACGCCTTTACCCATGTAAACACTCTTGTCGTTGTCACGCAGTTCAACGGCTTCATGCTTTCCTGTAGAAGCACCGGAGGGAACAGCAGCACGACCAAAATGACCATCTTCTGTGGTCACATCCACTTCAATAGTAGGATTACCGCGGCTATCGAGGATTTGCCTGGCATGGATTTCTGAAATAATACTCATAATACGAAAGTTAAAATTGTTATAGTCAGCTGTTGCAATTAGCAAATATCTAACAGTTAATTGCTTTTTTTAGTCAGTTCCCGAAAAATTGTTTCCAGACTTTGTGAATTGCTCTGCAAAGAAAGGATGTTCCTGTTATTTATCAAAGCAAATTGCATTAGGTTTTTTCGGACCTGGTCCACCTGGCTGGTGTATAATTGCCAGGTATTGTCTTCCAGGGCCGACAGACGGGCCACTCCGGCTATTTCCATCAGCTCGGCAGCCGTTATCGGCCCGCCAAAGGTAACCTGTATATAACCATTGTCTGTATTGTTTTTCTGAAGCTGCGAGAGCTGGTCGTCCGCAATGATCTTTCCCTGGTTAATGATGATCACCCGGGCGCAGAGGGCCTCTACTTCCTGCATGATATGAGTAGAGAGGATCACTGTTTTGTCTGTCCCCAGCTCTTTGATCAGCCGGCGGATGTCTGCCAGCTGGTTCGGATCCAGGCCGGTAGTGGGTTCATCCAGGATCAGCACTTCCGGATCATGCAGCAGGGCCTGTGCCAGCCCTACCCGTTGTTTATATCCGTTGGATAATGCCCCGATCTTCTTCCTGCTTTCCGGTAGCAGCCCCGTAAAACCGATCACTTCTGCAATCCGCTGGCTGCTGATACGGCCCATCTGGTGGATACCCGCAATAAATTCCAGGAACTCCTTTACATACATGTCGTAATACAACGGATTGGATTCCGGCAGGTATCCTACGCGTTTACGTACTTCCAGCGACTGATCCACAATGTCAAAGCCACATACACTGGCTTTTCCGCTGGTAGGCGGTAAGAAACCGGTGATCATTTTCATGGTAGTGGATTTTCCAGCGCCGTTAGGACCCAGGAAACCCGTGATCTCCCCTTTCTTTAATTCAAAGGAAATCGCATCTACTGCCCGCTGTTCGCCATAAACCTTACTAAGTTGTGATACCTGGATAGACATGTATGATAGCTCGTTTTGCGGCAACTAAAGTACTGAAGAAATTACGAATTACGAATTGTGAATTGGGATGTGTTGCGGTCGCACCCTTCGTGTGAAATTCCTACATTTGCATAATTATGAAGAGAGTCATAGGTTTATTTTGCTTACTACCGCATTTATTACAGGCACAATCCATCCCGAAAAAGAACTATCCACAGGATTATTTCAGGAACCCGTTGAACGTACCCATTGTATTGGCGGGCAACTTCGGGGAGTTGCGGCCTAACCACTTTCACTCTGGCATGGATATCAAAACCCAGCAAAGGGAAAACCTGGAAGTACATGCTGCGGCAGATGGTTATGTAAGTCGCATCGGGGTTTCTCATACCGGTTTCGGCAATGTGCTCTACATCACTCACCCCAACGGATATACTACGGTATATGCCCATCTGAACAGATTCTTCCCTGCCTTACAGCACTATGTATTGCAGCAACAATATACTGCCGAGAGCTGGGCCAGCAATCTGGCTATTCCTGCCGGCATGTTCCCGGTAAAGAAAGGCGACTTTGTTGCCTGGAGTGGTAATACCGGCGGTTCTGCCGGTCCGCACCTGCACTTCGAAATCAGGAATACACAAACTGAAAAGCCGCTGAACCCCCTGCTTTTTGGTTTCGATATCGCTGATACCCGCGCCCCGGACGTTTATCGTATAGCCATATACGATATGGAGAAAAGTATTTACGAGCAGCAACCCATTATGCTGCCGGTAAAGAAAGTGGGCAATAACTACGTCACCACACAACCCGTTATAAAAGTAAAGGCAGGCAAAGTGGGGTTGGGCCTCAACGCCATCGACCGGATGAACAATGCGCCTAATACATACGGTATATATGAAGTAACTATGCTTCATAACGGCACCCCGGATATTGACTTTCAGCTGGACGACATCGGTTATGATGAAACCCGCTATCTCAATGCACACATCGATTATAAAGTAAAAAAGGGAGGTGGCCCTTATCTGCAGCTGGTATTCGCTTTGCCGGGTAATGAACTGGATGTTTATCACGACCTGAAAGGTGATGGCACCATCAACCTGGCCGACGGCGCTGTACATGAAGTAACATTACTGGTGAAAGACGCCTATGGCAATACCTCCACCGTAAAAGTGGACTTACAGCAGGCAGGTCCCGAAGTAGCAGATAAAGCCTGCGCCAATACCATGTATCCCGACTCCCGCAATATTTTTGAAAATAACCAGGTAGAGTTTTACCTGGATGAAAAAGCGTTGTACGATCATATCTGTTTCAACTACCAGGAACTACCAGCTACCAATCCTAAATGGTATTCCAATATTTACCGTTTGCATACGCCGCTGGTTCCTGTTCACGATGCCTATGATATCCGTATGCGTCCGTCCAGGAATGTTCCTGAATACCTGCGCCCTAAAATAGTGATGGTGCGGGAAGGACTGGGCAGCAGCGTTTCTTCCACAGTACTGGAAGATGGCTGGTATAAAGGCACTTTCCGGGACTTTGGCAACTTCCACCTGGAAGTAGATACCACCGCTCCAAGAGTGGCGCCGGTAGGCGTAAAACCTGGTGCTAACCTGTCAAAGGCCACCAAGCTATCTTTTGTGATCAGCGATGGCAGCGGGATCAAAGACTTCCGCGGCGAACTGGATGGTAAATGGCTGCTCTTCTCGCGCAGAGGCAACGTACTGACCTATACTTTTGATGAGCATTGCCCGCGTGGTAAACATACAATGGTGATGAAGGCCACGGATATCGCCGGCAACGAAGGCGTTTACCGGTTAAGTTTCATCCGTTAAAACACAATAAATTTTTTGATTTTCTATATTATCATTTAAATAAAACAGGCTTCCATATGACGAACTTAAAAGAAGGCGATAAAGCGCCGGTTTTCAAAGGAAAAGATCAGCACGGCAAAACTGTATCATTAACGGATCTTAAAGGCAAACGCGTAGTGCTGTATTTTTATCCGAAGGATATGACGCCAGGCTGCACAGCCCAGGCCTGTAACCTGCGTGACAACTACCAGGAGCTCACCAAAAAAGGATATGCTGTAGTAGGCGTAAGCACCGACAGCGAACAAAGCCATCAGAAGTTTATAGAAAAATATGAACTGCCTTTTACTTTACTGGCGGATGAAGATAAAACCATCGTCAACCAGTATGGTGTTTTTGGAGAGAAGCAGATGATGGGTAAAACCTATGATGGTATCTTCCGTACTACTTTCCTGATCAATGATAAAGGGGTAATTGATCACATCATCAGAAAGCCGGATACCAAAAACCACACAGAGGAGATATTGGAGATCTGGAAATAATAAATATTTAGGGATTTTTTGATTTACGAATTTAGGGATTTGAAATGCAGCGGATATTCACGCGAAAATCTTTGCTGCATTTCAAATCCCTAAATTCGTAAATCAAAAAATCCCTAAATTATTTTCTATCTTTTTTGTCTTTGTTTCCTGAACAGGTTACCGGTTTTGAACTTGTTACCTTCAGGGCTGCCTACACGATCCATGGCACAACGGAAGCCTACGGTGTTAGTGGCCATATCTTCCTGCATAAAGCGGCGGGTGCCTGGTGAAAGCCAGTAAGCACGGTCGTTCCAGCTACCACCTTTGATCACGTGAGATTTATCATTGATCAGGGAAGTGATACCATAACCATATTCAACCTGGGAAAGAGAGTCACCATCGAGGTAGTTGATAACATCTCCTTTCTGATAGTTCAAACGGTTGGCACTTTCTTCGTCGGTTACATCACGCATTTTCAGGTGACCGAGACTATCTTTTTCAAATTCTTTATCGCCATTCTGGTAAACAGTCTGGAATTTGTTACCACGGAAGTAGTTGAAGTCTTCCCCGTCAATCGGGTTGAGTGGTCTGTAAACGTCCAGTACCCATTCCGCTACGTTACCTGACATATTGTAGATACCGAACGTGTTAGGATAGAAAGAGCGGATAGGACCGGGGATAGAGGCACGGTCATTCAAACCACCGGCCACACCCATGTTATCACCGGAACCGCGCTTGAAGTTGGCCAGGAACTGGCCTTGCATGGTGCCGCGGCGGATATCACGCAAGCCGCTGGTATTGGTACCCCAGGAGTACACCTGTTTGTTCATGATCAGCTCTTCCCCATGTTTGCCTTCTTTTTTGGAAGGACCGGGGTTCTGACCAATATAACCCAGTGCAGCATATTCCCATTCAGCTTCTGTAGGCAGGCGGTAAGCAGGCAGCATTACACCATCTTCAAAGATGGCATTACGCGGTGTACCGTCTGCATTTTTAAACTGATCCTTGGTGCCTTTGGACATTTTGCCCGGTGTACCTTCGTACAGGCCGGCACTATAGGATTTGGTATCAAAAGTATTGTCGTCAGACTGGTTGGTAACATCTGCTTTGGAAAGCAAACCTTTATCCATCAACAGTTTTTCATTCACACGGTTGGAACGCCATTTACAGTAGTCAGTGGCCTGTTTCCAGGTAACACCTACTACCGGGTAGTCGTTGTAGGCCGGGTGGCGGAAGTAATACTCCACCAACGGCTCGTTGTAAGCCAGCTCACTACGCCATACCAGGGTATCGGGTAATGCATTGCGGTAAACATCCGGGAAGGACTCGTTGTAAACACGGGCCAGCCAGTAAAGATATTCACGGTAATGTACGTTGGCTACCTCCGATTCGTCAATGTAAAAAGAGGAAACGGTGATACGACGTGGAATGTTATTCCAGTCGCCCATTACGTCCTGCTCCGTAGCGCCCATAGCAAAAGTACCACCTTGTACAAATACAAGGCCGGGGCCGGTTTGCTGGTCCCTATTCTTAGCTACGCTGAAACCGCCCATTTTCTGGTCGTTGTAATTCCAGCCCGTAGCAGAAGATGCTTGTTTCTTCTTGCCGAAAAGTCCCCCGCCATCTTTATGACAGGCAGTCATGGATAGCATTACGCTGGTACCTACGAGCAATGATAAAGAGGTTAATCTACACATGCGATACAGCTTTAGTCGATTATTTTAACTGTAAACGCAAATGTACTCTTTTTTATTTTATGTTGAAAAAAATTAATTTGTAATGAAGATGCATGCATCTCCCCCTCATCACAGGCCCAATGCAGCCACAACCGAAGATATAATTGATATATTATATTATTTTTTTATCTTCGGATCTGCCTTCCTGCTACTTCTTCACAGGATGCGAGGCGGGAAAGAAACCAATGAAATTCAACTGCATTTTTATAGCTGCCTTCCTGTTTTTTGTTTTAGGTAACAGGGGTGTCTCCGCGCAAACACCGCAGCGGACATATAAAAGCAATGCTGCACTGGCTACCGGCAGCTGGCATAAGCTGGCTATCACCGCACCGGGCATCTATAAAATAGATCTGCCTTTGCTTAATAGCCTGGGTATCAACACCGAGCAGTTGTCTTCCGGCAAAATCCGGCTCTTTGGCAGCGGCGGACAAATGCTACCGGAACCAAACCAGGTTGCCCGCTATGACGATCTGCCGGAAATTTCCCTGCTACCGGAAGATGGGGGAGACGGTTACCTCAACGGCAGCGACTACCTGCTTTTTTATGCTCCCGGTCCACACCGGTGGACGTTCGATCCATTACAACGTACTTTTTCACACCAGTATAATCTCTATAGTGACACGGCGTGGTATTACATCACGGCAGCCGGGGATGGGCTGCGCATACAACAGGACAGTACCGACCCGCCACCTGATTTGCGGGAACACAATTTTGATTTTCATGCTTTTTATGAAAAGGATAGTCTTAATTTTCTGAATAGCGGCAAACAATGGTGGGGAGAGGAATTCAGTAAAGTGGTAGGCAACAGCCGTACTTATAATTTTTTATTGCCATCGGCGCCATCAGGACCGGTTACCGTTAATATCCGGGCGGCTGCGCGCAGTGCTACCGGCTGTAATTTCAACGTAAGCATAAATAAGGCGAAGGCGGGCAGTATTTACCTGTTGCCTGTGGCTGGCAGCGTGTTTGAAGCCATCGCTACTGCGGCTTATGGTACCGGGTCAGCCACGGTAACGGAGCCGGCGTTGCAGGTGGGCGTGGACTTTGCGCCCGGCGATCTCAACTCCCGTGGCTGGCTCGATTACCTGGAAGTGCAGGCCCGTTGCCCGCTGATTATGCCGGCATCGGGTGCGCTGCATTTTCGTAGTGCCATCAACGTTGGAAGCGGACAAAACATACAATATGCCCTGTATAACGTATCCGCACAAACGCAGTTGTGGGAAGTCACAGACCCGTTGCATCCGCTGGCCCTGCATAAAAAGATTCAGGGCGATTCACTGCTGTTTACCCGTTCCAACGACGTGTTGCGTGAATACATCGCTTTCCGCAGTGAGGACGCTGCCCGGCCGGTAGTAGTGGGTGCTGTGCCCAACCAGAACCTCCACGGGGCGGACCGGCCGGACCTGCTTATCATTACCACCACGGCGCTACAGGGACAGGCAGAAAGACTGGCCGCCTGGCATCGCAGCCATGATCAGTTGTCGGTGCTGGTAACCACCACCAACCAGGTATACAATGAATTTGCATCCGGCTCGCCAGACCCTACCGCGCTGCGCGACTATGTAAAAATGTTTTACGACCGTGGCGCTGCGCCCCGCTACCTGCTGTTGTTTGGCGCAGCCTCCTATGATTACCGGCAACGGATCAAGAACAACACCAACCACGTACCTTCCTGGCAAAGCGAGGCTTCCCTGGATGCTATTCATTCCTATGTGTCGGATGATTTCTTCGGCTTTCTCGGTGATGAGGAAGATATTACGCGGACAGATATTCCCAACCTGCTGGATCTCGGCATCGGCCGTCTGCCTGTACGCAACATAACAGAGGCTACACTGGCCGTAGATAAGATCATCCGTTACCAGCAACCGCAAACTTTCGGGCCATGGCGTAACCAGGTTACTTTTTTAGCAGATGATGAAGATGATAATCTCCATTTTAAAGATGCAGAGGCCATGAGCGATGTTATCACAACACATAATCATCTCCCAGATATTAATAAAATATACCTGGATGCTTATCCCCAGGAGATCACCGCAGCCGGTAGCAGATCGCCGGAAGTTAACAAGGCTATTGCAGCAGGCATCAATAAAGGCATGCTGGTACTCAATTACAGTGGGCATGGCAGCAATGCCCGGCTGGCAGAAGAAACCGTGATGGATGACACCAGCATCGGCGACTGGCAGAATGAAAACAGGCTGCCCCTGCTCATTACCGCCACCTGCGACTTTGCCCCTTTTGATGACCCGGCGGTGAATTCACTGGGACATAAAATATTATTACAGGGCCGCACCGGCGCCATCGCTTTAATGACCACCACCAGGGCGGTATTTGCCAATTCAAACCGGGTGATTAACGGCAACTACCTGGAGGCGGCTTTTACCCCGCAGGCAGATGGCAGCATGCTATCGCTGGGAGCGGCGGCACAGCAGGCCAAGAATCGCACCTACAGCACCTCCGGCGATATTATCAATAACCGGAAATTTCAACTGCTGGGCGATCCTGCACTCACACTGGCTTTTCCGCAGTACCGGGTTATTACGGACAGCATCAACGGGAAAGCGGTCACCACTGGAACAGATACCCTCAAAGCCCTGCAACAATGCACTATTAAAGGACATATCGCCGATGCGCAGGGCAACCGGGTAACAGACTATAATGGTATCCTGACCACCACGGTATACGATCAACCCGCTAGCCTGAAAACCCGTGGGAACGATCCGCACAGCCAGGTGGCCACTTACTCCCTGCAACAGAACAGGCTGTTCAGCGGTACGCAGTCTATCACCGGCGGCGCGTTTACTGTTACCTTCCAGGTGCCGGCAGATCTGCAGACCGGCGCTATGGCCGGAAAGATCAGTTACTATGCTGCCAACGACCAACATGATGGCGGCGGTTATTTTGATGGGTTTACCACCGGCGGTGTTGTGGTGAATCCACCGGGAGACAATACAGGTCCGGCTATTGGCGCCTGGCTGGAAACCCGTCACTTCAGCAGTGGCGATATTACCGGCCCCGATCCCTTGCTGATACTGGATCTGGCAGATAGCAGCGGTATTAATATCTCCGGAAATAATCCGGCATATAACCTGGTGGCCATACTGGATAGTACAGAATATTTCGTGTTAAATGATTATTTTGCGGCATCTTTGAACAGCTATAGGAAGGGAAACGTATTATTTCCTTTGCGCGGATTATCAACCGGAGAACACCGCATCACAATAAAGGCATGGGATACTTATAACAATGTTACTGTTACAAACATCTTTTTTAAGGTGGCAGAACCAGGCGCATTGGCAATTGAACAAGTAGTGAATTACCCCAATCCATTTCACGATGTGACAAGGTTTTCCTTTCTGCATAATCAGCAAGGGCAACAATTACAGGTAGATTTACAGGTATTTACCATTGGCGGAAGATTGGTCAGAACAATACGAAGCACAATATTTTCCAGTACAAGCCGTTTTGATGGCATCCCATGGGATGGTCGTGGTGATTCGGGAGCAAAGTTGCCGGCTGGCATTTATATTTACAGACTTATTATAGGCAGCGCAGGCAAAACCAGGACACTAGGCGGGAAAATGGTATTATTATAAAGCAGTTTTTTTCAATGTCCCTAACAACTCCTTTCTTAATGATAATATTAATAAATAAGCATATTTTTACACCCTATCAAAATACGAACATTGCATGATCCGAAAGGCAACTTTGAGTCTTGTGCTCTTATACAGTACTTTCACTAGTTTTGAAACCTCAGCCCAGCGAATAGACTCTGTTGGCCAGTTAGATGGTCGTACTAATACTGTTAATACTGCTGTTCCATTTCTAAGAATTACGCCTGATGCGCGTAGTGGTGCTATGGGGGATGTAGGGCTGGCTATCGCGCCGGATGCTTCCTCTATTTACTGGAATCTTTCCAAACTGCCTTTTGCTACTACTAAATCGAGCATGGCTGTTACCTATACACCCTGGTTAAAAGAACTGGTGAATGACGTATTCCTGGCCACAGTGAGTGGTTATACCCAGGTAGATGAAAACCAGGCCATATCAGGATCGTTAAGATACTTTTCCCTGGGTTCTATTAATCTCAGGGATGTAACCAACCAGGACCTGGGTGATTTTCATCCACGGGAATTTGCTATTGATGCGGGTTATGCCCGTAAATTGTCTGATCACTTTGGTGTAGGTTTTACTGCACGGTATATTTATTCAAACCTGGCAGGTGGCCAGAGTGTTGACAATATTGCGATCAGGCCCGGAAAGGCTTTCGCAGCAGACATCTCCGCTTTCTATACTAAAGAGATAGAAAAGGATGATGGCCTTGTCAATAAATTCAACCTGGGCGTAGCGATTACGAATATAGGTACCCGTATATCTTATACCAGCTCGGCGCAAAGTAAAGACTTCATACCCACCAACCTGGGTCTGGGAACGGCTTATACGCTTAGTCTGGATGAGTACAACCAGCTGACCTTTGCACTGGATATTAATAAATTACTGGTACCAACGCCCAGTCGCGATTCTGCCGGAAATCCTACCAACGATTATAAAAACAAGAGCGTGCTGGAAGGCATCTTCTCTTCTTTCGGTGATGCGCCCGGTGGTGCAAAGGAAGAATTGCAGGAGCTGATGTATTCTGTTGGGATGGAGTACTGGTACAACCAGCAGTTTGCAGTAAGGGCCGGTTATTTCAACGAAAATAAGAATAAAGGCAATCGTAAATACTTTACCGCCGGTATCGGTATCAAGTATGATATTTTTGGACTCAACTTCTCTTACCTCGTACCATCGGGTTCGGGTATTCAGCGCAATCCACTGTCTAATACGCTGCGGTTTACGCTGACCTTTGATCTGGGTGGCAGAGATGAGGAAAGCAGAACGGGCTTTTAATATGCAGGGATTTTATGATTTTGTGATTTGTTGAAATAGTTGCTGTGTTGATCAGGGATGAGCGCAGAATAAGCAAATATCAACAGCATAAAAAGACAAAATAAATTGATTTTATCCCTCCGTTTTAGACGGGGGGATTTTATATTTAATGCCTTACCTTGCGGATTGGCAAAAACGTTTAAAAAAACAAGATATGAGTAGGATACGTATTGGCCTGGGTGTAGATTTTCATCAGCTGGTAGAAGGCCGGGAGTTCTGGCTTGGAGGTGTATTGGTACCTCATTATAAAGGCGCATTAGGGCATAGCGATGCAGATGTGTTACTGCATGCGGTGTGCGATGCAATGCTGGGTGCATTGGCATTGGGCGATATAGGGGTGCATTTCCCGGATACAGACAATACCTACAAGAATATCGATAGTAAAATATTATTATCCCGCTGCGCACAGCTCGTCGGGGAAAAAGGTTACCAGGTAGTGAATGTAGACAGTACCCTTTGCCTGCAGGCGCCCAAAATAAAAGATTATGTGCCGCAGATGCAGCAGGTAATAGCAGAAAGATTACGCATCAGTATTGAAGATGTATCTGTAAAAGCAACAACGGCTGAAAAAATGGGCTTTGTAGGCAGGGAAGAAGGCGTAACAGCGCAAGCGGTAGTGCTGTTGGAGAAGGTTTCCCAATAATTATTTACAGATTTAGTTATTGGGGTATTTTTTTAGAAAGATATCATCTACTGAAGCGACATATCTAAATAACTAAATTCCAAAATGTTTAAAATATCTTTGTTCAATGGCTGATATCATTGTGAAAATTATCAATAAGTCGGATAATGAATTGCCGGCTTATGCAACAGCAGAAGCCGCAGGGATGGACCTGCGTGCACATTTGGAAACAGCAATTACGCTTCAGTCACTGGAAAGAACACTGGTGCCTACTGGGTTATTCATGGAGTTACCAACCGGATATGAGGCGCAAATCCGTCCCCGTAGCGGGTTGGCTATTAAACAGGGACTTACCCTGCTCAATACGCCTGGCACGATAGATGCTGACTACCGGGGAGAGATCAAGATAATTATGATTAATTTATCCAAAGAGGCACAAACGATACAACCTGGCGACCGTATAGCGCAGATGGTTATTGCTCCTTTTGTACAGGTAGTGATGGAACCGGTAGAGGTGCTGACCACCACAGAACGTGGCAGCGGCGGTTTCGGTCATACCGGTAAATCCTGATAGATGCGTATATACTTCACCGTTATAGGACTGGCCGGTATATTTTTAATGGGCGCATGTAGCGGAATCAAACATTCCACTACGCAAAGGGGGTATGTCATCAAAGATCCCGCTGTACTGGAACAGCGGGCTGATAGCCTCTTCTTTGCGGCACAGCGTTCTAAAATGCTGGGAGATTACCGTACGGCTATCACCCAATATTCCGACTACCTGCGGCTGAATAAAAATAATGCCACCGTTTATTATGAGTTAGCCCGGTTGTTTATGGAAGTGCGCAATCCGGCCTATGCACTGAGCTTTGCACGCCGCGCCGCCACACTGGACAAGAGCAATCACTGGTTTCAGATTACACTTGCGGATGCATTTGCCGTGAATGAACAGTTTGATAGTGCTGCCCTCGTATTCGACAAACTCACTATTCAATATCCTGACAACGAAGATTATCTTTATAACAAAGGTGTATTTCTTTCCAAAGCCGACAAGCCCGCAGCGGCCCTGGCTGTATTTAACCAGCTGGAAAAAAAGACCGGCGTAGTGGAAGAACTCATCTACCAGAAACAGAAACTGTTACTCAAAATGAGTATGGTAGATGAAGCCGCCGCAGAAATACAGAAACTGATTGACCTGAATCCACAGGAAATACGCTACTACTATCTGTTGGCAGAAGTATATGATGCCAATGACCGTATCTCGCAGGCATCAGACATCTATCATACTATCCTGTCTAAAGATCCTGATAATGCAAGGGCATTGATCGGACTGGCCGGTTACGCCAGGAAGAATAAGGATATGGCCGGCTACTGGGCTTATCTTACCCGCGCCTTTGCTAATCCCGGGTATAACATTGATGAAAAGGTAGCTTATGTATATCCGTATCTGCAAATGATGCAATTGGATTCCTCCAAACTGGAGGAAGGGTTGCAGCTTACATCACTCATTGTAAAAGCGCATCCGCAGGATGCCAAAGCCTACGCACTGAGAGGCGATATGTATTCTCAGGCCGATATGCTGGACAGCGCACAGGATAACTATTCAAAAGCCCTGAGCCTGGATTCTACCCGCTTTTCGGTATGGTACCAGCTGATGTGGATCTACTCCCGCAAGGAAGATCCCAATGCGCTGCTGGTACTCAGCAATTCCGTAACGGAAAAGTTCCCGAAAGAATTCATGGGCTATTATTTCAAAGGATTGGCCGGCTTCCTGTTGCAACAATATCCAGCCGCCATCAATGCACTGAATAAAGCACTGGAAATAGGTAACGGAGAGAAGAAATTTATGGCAGACGTACAATCCCTGCTGGGAGACGCCTATCATGCTACCGGGCAACACCTGCAATCAGACAGCAGTTACGAACGTGCTTTGCTGCTTCGCCCGAAAGACGCTGTGGTACTGAATAATTATAGTTACTACCTGTCATTACGCGGTGAACATCTCGACAGGGCCGCAGAAATGTCGAAACGCTCCCTGGAACTGGAGCCGGAAAGTCCTACCTACATGGATACGTACGCCTGGATCCTCTTCCGTCAGGATAAATTCCAGGAAGCAAAGCAATGGATCGAAAAGGCCATGCAATATCCGGAAGCACAGCAGAATCCCAATGTTCTGGAACATTACGGTGATATTCTGTTTAATTTAAAAGAAGTAACAAAAGCAGTGCAATACTGGCAAATGGCTAAAGACAAAGGTGCTACCTCTGTGGGCCTTGTCCGTAAAATCGCTGAAAAAAGATATATTCAATAGCTGTTGACTTTTATCCTGGCTGCTGGTTGGTATTCCTGCACAGTAAAAGCACACAGCGGAAAGCTAAAAGCTACATGAAGAAAACTGTCATATTTTTAATAGGAATCACGAGCCTGGCAATAGTGGCGTGCCGCCATCCAAAACAGTTGGCGCGCAGTACTTTCCCGGCAACAGACACGAGTAAAATCATTGCACACAAAGACAGCACCTCAGCAGCAGAACGTGCTAAGTTTACCAGCGATATGCTGAAAGGTATCAAGGATAATAATATTGCCTTTAACACCTTTTCCGGCAGGATGAAACTGGCATTTGAAAATGAAAAGAAAAGTCATAATAACCTGACCGCTACTATCCGCATGAAAAAGGATAGTATCATCTGGATCTCTGTGAGCGCACCGATTATTGATGAAGTAATGCGGGCCGTGATCACACCGGATAGCCTGAAACTCTATAACCGCATGGATAAACAATTATTCCTCCGGAAGATGGCTGATGCGGAAGAACTACTGAACATCCCCTTTGATTTTAAAACATTGCAGGACCTGTTGATCGGTAATCCTGTTTATCTCAACGACAGTGTTTTCCAGGTAGTGAAAACGCCTTCCATTATCTCTTTCAGTTGCGATCATCCTAAATATATCAGCCTGTTCAATGTTTTTGCAGATGACTTCGGATTGCAGCAAAGTAAAGTGATGGATAAAGACAGTACCAATCCCAATACGCGGTCCTGTGAGCTGACTTATGGCGATTATGCAAAGGTTGCCGGCCGGAAATTTCCTACTACACGCCGCATTTTTGTAGAAGAAAAAAATGTGACGAAAGTGGCGCTGGATTTCACCCGCTATGATTTTGATGTGCCGCTTACTTTTCCGTTCAGTATGCCTTCCAGTTACAAGCGTATGTAACCGTTGAGCGTAAATGTCATCTTCATTAAACTAATAAACGTTGTATATTTATCGTTTATATACCATAACCTGATATTTAATTGCAGTTACTAAAATAGTCATGTTGTATTTGAAGAAGATTATCCCGTTGATATTGATTGTATGGTTATTGCCAGCTATGTTGGTGGCCCAGAATACTGGCCAGCAGCAACAGTCGCGGGAAGAACTGGAGCGCAGGAAAAAGGAACTGCAGAAGGAAATTGAGGAAGCAAATGAGCAACTGAAAGACACTAAGAAATCCACTAAAGAAAGCCTGGGTCAACTCCGTGCCCTGCGTGATAAAATTACACTCCGTAGCCGCCTGATCAATAATATTAACGAAGAAATTAATTTCATCAACGGAGATATCAATACTGCTTACCGGGATGTAAAAACATTGCAAAAAGACCTGGACACCCTGAAAGCACAATATGCACAACTGGTGATCTATGCTTATAAAAACAGGTCTTCTTACGATATGATGAACTTTGTATTTTCTTCACAAAGTTTTAATGATGCCGTAAAACGTTTTCAATATTTAAAACAATACCGCGATTACCGCCGCAGACAGGCAGAGAATATCGTTTCCACACAGGATCAGCTCAATCAGAAAATACAAAACCTGGAAACACAGCGTGTAAAGCGTTCTGTAGCACTCAAAACAGAACAGGAACAACGTTCCACACTGGAAGTAGATAAGAAGGAAAAGGATCAGGTACTGAACAAACTGAAAGGACGGGAGAAAGAACTCGTGGCGGATATCAATCAACGTAATAAAGATGCACAGAAAGTACAGGCAGCTATCCGTGCAGTAATACGCCGTGAAATTGAAGAGGCCAGACGTAAGGCCATAGCAGAAGAAACAGCCCGCCGCAAAGCTGCGGAAGAAAAACGCAGGCGTGAAGATGAAGCGCGTAAAGCCGCTATCGCCGCCGCTGCTGAAAGAGCAAAAGCTGCTGCCGCTGCCAATGGCAATGCTGCGAATGTTCCCGCACCCGAAAAACCGGCGCCTGTACCGGAACCTCCGAAACCCGCACCGGAACCGGAACCAGAGAAAACCACAGCCCGTAGCGAAAACGTACTGGAAGCCACCCCCGAAGCACTCGCATTGTCTGAGAGCTTTGAAGCTAACCGCGGTAAGCTGCCATGGCCGGTAGATGCAGGCAATATCATTGAACACTTCGGGATTCACCAGCATGCCGTAATGGAACATATCCAGGTGCCTTCAGATGGTATCGTGATAGCCACCAACAAAGGCGGTGCAGTGAAATCTATTTTTGAAGGAGAAGTGAAATCTGTAGTGGTAATGCCAGGATCAGGATATGTAATTATTATCCGTCACGGACAATACTTTACTACTTATGTACGTTTGCAAACTACCCGAGTGAAGAAAGGTGATAATGTGAAAACAGGCCAGGTAATAGGCACCGCCAGTGTAAATGATATTGAAAATACCGGTGAAGTAGAATTGCAGATATGGAAAGGTATTAGCAAGCAGAATCCGGAACAATGGATTAGAAGAAGATAACAGCGCATTATGCATTACGGATTACAAATCCGTAATGCTTCCCCATATAAATACACCTTTTATTGAGAAAGCAGCTTCTTGTCTTAATGGCGCTCTGGCTATTACCGGCAATACTATATGCACAGCGCAGCAAGAATCAATCGCGCGCGGCGCTGGAAAACCGCCGGCAGGAGCTATTGAAGGAAATTGAAGTTGCTACACGATCGCTACAGCTCACGAAGAAATCCACTAAACAGAATATCAGCCTGCAGCATGAACTGCAACAAAAAATAAGCAGCCGCACCGCGCTCATTACAAATATCAATAAGGAGATAAACCTGATTAACGGAGATATCAGTGCTACTAACAGCAACGTACAAACGCTGGAGAAGGAAGTAGACTCGCTCAGGGCGCGTTATGCCCAACTGGTGGTATATGCCTACAAAACACAGGGGTCCTATGATCTGCTGAATTTCCTCTTTACCGCCAACAACTTTAATGATGCATTGCGCCGCTATCAATACCTGCGTCAGTACCGTGAAAACAGGCGGCGACAGGCAGAGAACCTGCTCTCTACCCGGGAATTGCTCGGTGAGAAGCTACATAGCCTGGAAGACCAGCGCGCACAAAAAACGGGTGTGCTCCATACCGAGAAACGGCAACAGGTGGCTTTGCTGGTAGATAAAAAGGAAACGGATCAGACGATTGTACAGCTAAAGGGAAAAGAAAAAGAACTGCAACAGCAAATCAGCAAAAGCAGGGCAGAAGCGCGGCAGGTAGATAATGCCATCCAGAGCGCCATCCGCCGCGAAATGGAAATAGCCCGTAAAAAGGAGATAGCAGCTGCCTCGGCCCGGAAGAAACTGGCAGCAGCAAAACGTCAGCAGTTGCAGGAAGCAGCAAGGAAAAGGGCATTAGCAGCCGCTAAAAAAGCAAACGGTAAACCAACAGTAAAAGAAACAATACCAGAAGATGATGTACCCGCTACTGTTACTACTTCGCCGGAAGATGTTTTGGTAGCCACACCGGAAGCACTTTCGCTATCAAGGGATTTTGAGGCCAACCGGGGCCGGTTGCCATGGCCGGTAGATGCAGGCCGCATCACTGCCCGTTTTGGCACCAGTAACATAGGTAAGATAGAAGTGGATCATAACGGCATTATCATCGCTACCGGTAAAGGAGCGGCGGTAAAAGCCATTTTCGACGGCGAAGTAATCATGGTATTTATGGTGCCAGGCGCAGGATATATGGTTACCCTGCGCCATGGAAAATATTTTACCAATTATGTACGCCTGCTCGATATACATGTTAGAAAGGGAATGTCCGTGAAACGCGGTCAGGCACTGGGCGCTGCGGCCGCTGCACCTGGTAGTAGTACCGGCGAAATAGAATTACAGATCTACCGCAACATGGTGAAACAAAACCCCGAGCGATGGCTCCGTAGCCGTTAAAGCAACTGTGCCTGTTTCAGTAACACCTGTTCATACAACGCTTCATACTGAGGAATGATATTGTCAATATGGAAACGTTGCGCCTGTGCAAGGGCGCCTTTACGCACCTTCGCCAGCAATGTTTCGTTTTGCAGCAGTTGAAGCGCCTGGGCAGCCATTCCTTCCACATCTCCCACATCACTCATATAGCCGGTTTGTCCGGGAATATTGATTTCCGGTAAGCCACCGGCATTGGAGGAGATAACCGGCACCTGTGCCGCCATAGCTTCCAATGCAGCCAGCCCGAAGCTCTCATATTCAGATGGCAACAGGAAAAGATCGCTGATAGACATTACATCTTCCAGCTGTTCCTGTTTACCTACAAAACGTACATCTTCACAAATATTTAATTCGCGGCACAAGCATTCAATAGATGGTCTGTCCGGACCATCGCCTACCAGTAGCAACTTGGCGGGGATCTGCTGCCGCACAAGGGCAAAGATCTTTACTACATCAGGTACCCGCTTTACTTTACGGAAGTTGGATACATGCAGCAATATCTTTTCTCCGTTGGGAGCGATAGCATTTCTGAAATGCGGCATCTCACGGCGGCTGAAGCGTTGGGTGTCCACAAAGTTGTAGATCACAGAGATCTCTTTTTCTATCTGGAAATACTTATACGTTTCATCGCGCAGGTTTTCGGATACTGCGGTGATGGCGTCTGATTCATTGATAGAGAAAGTTACTACCGGGGCATAGGTTTTATCCTTGCCTACCAGTGTGATGTCCGTACCATGCAGGGTCGTGATAAAAGGCACCACTCTTCCCTGTTTGCTGACAATCTGCTTGGCCATATACGCTGTAGACGCATGCGGGATAGCATAGTGTACATGAAGAAGGTCCAGTTTCTGATTGATGATCACATCCACCATGGTACTGCTCAGGGCAGACTCATAGGGAGGGAAGTCAAAAAGTGGGTAGGTGGGTACCTGTACCTCGTGGTAATATATATTAGCGTGAAAGGCGTTGAGCCTTACCGGCTGTTGATAAGTGATGAAGTGAACCATATGGCCTTTGTCTGCCAGGGCTTTGCCCAGCTCTGTTGCCAGTACTCCACTTCCACCGTATGTAGGATAACATACTATTCCTATGCGCATGAGCTATTTTTTAAACTTAAAGCAAAAGCTTCGGGCATGAATGGCAGCATGGCGCGCTTTTCTGCTCCCTGCACTCAGCTTTCGGCTTATTTTTGCAACAACGAAGGTAACTATGAAAATCGAAATTGAGGAAACCGCAGATCATTTATTTGTTATTTGTACGAACCCTGTCAATTAATTAGTTTTAGTTATAAATTAGCCGCTTATATGAGAAAACTCTTTTTGCCAATTGTATTTGCCTGCTCCCTGCCTGCCTTAACCATGGCACAGCAGTCCGATTCACTAATGTTGCGACGTATCGCCGACGAAGTATTAACCCATAGTCCGGCATATGAAAACCTTCGTACCCTCACCAAAAAGATAGGTGGCCGTTTGGCCGGATCGCCACAAATGGCGAAAGCAGAGAAGTGGGGCGTAGAAGCATTGAAAGTCGCTGGTGCAGATACGGTATACTTACAGGAGTGTATGGTGCCTCATTGGGTACGCGGCGCCAGGGAAGAGGCCCGCATCATCTCCCGCCGGCGGGACTTTGTACCTCCCTTACAGGTGCTGGCATTGGGTAATTCTGTAGGAAGCTCTCCCGCAGGCGTCACTGCCCCGGTACTGGAAGTGACTTCTTTCGATGATCTCGAAGCTAAAAAAGACCATGTAAAGGGAAAGATCGTTTTCTATAATTATCCGTTCAACCCAACTTTCATAAAAACATTTCACGCCTATGGCGATGCAGTCCAATACCGGGGGCAGGGCGCCAGCCGTGCAGCGAAATACGGTGCGGTAGCGGTTATTGTGCGCTCTATGTCGCATTCTACGGACAACTATCCGCATACCGGCGCCATGACGTATGATTCGGCTTATCCCAAAATCCCCGCAGTGGCCATCGGCCTGAAAGATGCGGAGCGCCTGAGTCTCCGTGTAAAAGACGACCCCAGCGCACAGGTTTTTCTGCGCACCAACTGCCGCATGCTGCCCGATACCATCGGACACAATGTAATTGCAGAACTGCGGGGCAGCAAATATCCGGACCAATACATCACAGTAGGCGGCCACCTCGATTCCTGGGATGTAAGCGAAGGCGCACAGGATGATGGCGCCGGCTGTGTACAATCCATCGAAGTGCTGCGCGCATTTAAGGCACTGGGTATTCAACCCGCGCGCACCTTGCGCGTAGTGCTGTTTGCCAATGAAGAAAACGGTACCCGTGGCGCCCGCAAATATGCAGCGGAAGCAAAAGCACGTAATGAAAAACATATTTTCGCACTGGAAAGTGATGCCGGCGGTTTTACTCCCCGTGGCTTTTCTTCTACCATGGATGCTGATAAAAAAGCTATCATGATCAGTTGGAAGCCCTTATTTGAACCCTACGGACTACATGATTTTGAAGAACCAGGCGGTGGAACGGACGTCGGACAACTGCATCAGGCATTAGGTACCCCAATGGCTGAACTTTATCCCGACTCCCAGCGTTATTTCGATATTCATCATGCCCCCAACGATGTATTTGAAGGGGTGAATAAACGTGAGCTGGAACTGGGCGCATTCGGCATGGCCGGCCTTATCTACATGGTAGACCTTAATTTCTGATCATCAATCACTAAACTATACACATGGGCCGGTTTGTATTTATTGTCGTAACTATCATCTTATTGGTACTGGGCGGCATCTTCTTTTATAAGTTCTATTTCGTATTCGGAAAAGGAGTGAAGGCCGGTGAGCTCAACTACTTTGTGGAAAAGGGCTATGTGTTTAAAACCTACGAGGGTAAACTGATCCAGTCCGGCTACAAAGGCCGCGTAACAGGAACCATTCAGTCAAATGAATTTGAGTTTTCCGTAACAGATGAAAGAATAGCCCAACAGCTGATGACTGCCAGCGGTAAACTGGTGGAGCTACATTACAAAGAATACCTCGGCAAATTGCCCTGGCGAGGATTCAGTCCGTTTATTGTGGACAGCGTAATTACGATTACGGATAACACCAGAAGAGATTTGCCATAATATTTAGGGATTTACGAATTTTTTGATTTACGAATTTTGGGATTTTGAAATGCAGCGGAGATATAAGCGATATGATCATCTCCGCTGCATTTCAAAATCCCAAAATTCGTAAATCAAAAAATTCGTAAATCCCTAAATGATTTCTGCGGCGTATAGGAGGAATATTGCTGGTTTTTTATGTATTTCGGGTATTGCAGTTTTCCACTCCTTTACTGTTTTTGTTTTGATGTATTCAGTAGGGGCGGTGATGTCTGCCGCGATGCAAACCTGGGTATCGTCCTTACAGTTATCCAGGATGTCTCTCATCATTGGGTTATTGCGGTAAGGTGTTTCGATAAATAATTGTGTTTGATTTTTCTTTCCTGAGATTTCTTCCAGTTCCCGGATCATTTTTCCTCTTTCGGGGGATTTGATGGGCAGGTAACCAACAAACTGAAAGTTCTGCCCGTTCATACCGGAGGCCATCAGGGCCAGTAGTATGGAATTGGGACCTATCATGGGAATCACTGGTGCGTCAATGCTATGCGCTACTTGTACTATGAGGTGGCCCGGATCGGCGATAGCGGGGCAACCAGCTTCACTGATAACACCGATATCCGTTCCTTCCAATAAGAGCTTTTTTGCCAAAGCCAGGTCTGGTGGATGGTTTTCGTGCATGAGCAGCAAACGGAGGTCATCTATCACAATACTTCTGTCGAGTGCTTTTAAATAACGACGGGCAGTACGCTCGTTTTCTACATAAAACACCCGGAGCTGTTTTACAATAGGAGTTACATAAGCCGGGATGCTATATAAGGCATCTGCGCTCAACACGGTAGGAATCAGGTACACTTTGCCTGGTGCATTCATTATATAAGTCTTTTATCTTGTAAATCAATAGTAGCAGCAATAACCGCATAAGAAGGTGCCAGCATCCATCCCAGTACAGGAATCAGCATAAACAGGTAGAATACGATCCCGTTGCCCAGTGCCATACCACGATGCTGCCGGACGAATGTGATACTCTGTTTCATACTCAGGCGGTGGCGTTCGCAGCTGTAATCCATCATGGAAAATCCGTAAAAGTATGCTTCTATAAAAAAGCCTACCATCGGCGTAAGCCAGCCTATCACCGGTATAAATGAAACCACCAGCAGTACCAGGATAGCGCCTGTCTGGTATACAATATTCCGGAATGACATTTTGATGCCCCGCAGAATATCCTGCCCTAACTGCGACCAGCTGAACGGAAAACTGCGGTGATCAAGGATCGCCTCTGTTTTCTCAGACAGGTAGGAGAAAACCGGCGCGGCTACGATCAGGAATAAATATTTGAAGTAGGAAAAATACAGGAATACAAACACGATCCTCACAGAAAATGCCACCAGGATAAAGAGAAAACTAACCCAGCTGCTTTCCAGGTCCTGCACCCATTCAGTAATGTGCAGCAGCCTGGTCAGGTATTCCACAAATTCTCCGGAATATCCCCACACGAAATAAAAGCCAATGAAAAATAACAGGCAGTAAATGATGCCCGGTATTAATATCCACTTCCATAATTTATGCTGCATAATGAACTGGTGGGCTTTGCCATATGATTGAATGGCTGCCAACACTTCTCTGAATGAAAACAACGTCTGCGTATTTTTAAAGTAACGGAATTAGTTTTAGTCCCCTGATTAACGAAGGAGGAACGAAACTAATGCAAAAATAGCTAGGATTAATATGATTTAGGTGATTATCCTGTAATGACAGCTAGAAGCGGGGACAAAGGGTTTTGTACTTGTTATTCTCGTTCTTGGTGTGGATATAGATCAATGATAACTCAAGACCGCCGCGGTAGTGGGAAGCGGGGTTCAGGGTAGATATGTTGGTGTCGTAGGTGAGCCCTACCTGGAAGCCTTTTATCTCCAGTCCGATGTAAGGAATGATGGCATCTTTTAACCGATACCAGCTACCCAGGTAAAAGGTGGTGGGGTTATCATCCATATCATTGAGCGCAAAGCCATAGGCGCCGCCAAAAGTTAGCTCCGAGGCGGTACTCTGCTTCATATAGAGGATGCTGGTATGAAAGCGGTCTTTTCCGTTTACAGGTACGGAGCCGCCGCCATGCACGGTCCAGCGGTAGCTGAGCCGGTTCTGTGTCAGGTCCATGAATGATTCTGTGGGCTGGGTAATGTGGTAGTAAGAAGCACCCAGGTATATGTTGGAAGCCTCTCCTATGAGCCCGTTATACAAGATCCCGATATTGGGATCGAAATAACTTATTTTAGGATTCACCAGCGTTTCATTGCTGGGAATTAAGGGGTTATAACCGTTGTTGTCTATCTGATTTTCAAACTGAAGCTTGCTGTTATCTAATCTTTTCTGTACCAGTGTTCCCTGCAAACCGATAGCCAGCGTATGGTTCCCTTCCGGATCGAGGCCCTTGTGGTAAGCGGTGCTGAAGGAAAAGTAACTGGAAGTCAGGGCGCCGCCACCACTTCTGTCGTACATCGCCATCATACCTACTCCCCAGATATCTGTATAGGAAATAACATTTTTCAGGATGCCGAAATCTATAGCGGCAGTACCTGTTACAAAGGGCATGGCGATGCTGCGCCACTGTGAACGATAGTTGCCTGATAAGCGATAATCACCTGAAAATAAGCCTGTATATGCTGGGTTAAGTGTAAGCGGAGACGCGAAAAATTGCGAAAAGTGAGGGTCCTGAGCCCGCAGTGAGTTCAGATTAAAGAATATGGCCAAGAATAGTAAAGCTCTTTTCATATAATAAAGCTTAAAGCATAGGATTTATGCAATAGAGGTGAAGGTACATAAATAATGTTATATTTCAAATTAAATCCATGTGTAAAAATATTTACGAAAGAGAAAAACATTTTCAACTTTCTTATAATCTGATTTAGATATTTAGCTTCACGCAGAATATAACATGAAGCTAAATATCTAAATCCGAAAATCAAAAAATCAAAAAATATTTATACTAAGTAGTTGACCGATATTAAATTATTGTTGCAGTTTGTTTCCGAAAGCCAGGTCACCGGCATCACCAAGGCCTGGTACAATATAGCCTTTCGCAGTGAGTTCGTCATCAATATCTCCGGCCCAGATGGTAAGATCAGCTTTTGTATTGCGGAGTACATATTCAATACCAACGGTACAAGCAATCGCTACTACCAGGTGGATATGACTGGGTTTTCCGATTTCTTCCAGGTGCGCAATGGTTTTCACCAGGGAGGAACCGGTGGCCAGCATGGGATCTGAGAGGATCAGCACCTGTCCTTCAATAGACGGGCTGCTCACATATTCCAGGCTGATATCGAAAGAGCCGTCGCGGTTGTGTTTACGATAGGCGGAGATAAATGCATGATCTGCCTTATCAAAATAGTGCAGTAAACCCTGATGTAAAGCCAGTCCTGCGCGTAAAATAGTGGCGAGTACAGGCTGTTCTTTTAATACCCGGCAGGTAGCTATGCCCATCGGCGTGGTAACTTCCTTATCCACATATTCCAATGTTTTACTGATTTCGTAAGCGGCTACTTCTCCCAGCCGTTCCATATTGCGGCGGAAGCGCATACGGTCCTGCTGAACATCTACATTCCTGATCTCGCTTAGCCATTCTCCTACCAGCGAATTGGTTTCACTTAAGTTAATTATCATGAGCTACCCCTTTGAACTGGCAAATTACCGAAAATTCGTTTAAACTATTGCTTATCCAGCAGGCTGGCCTTTTTAACCAACTGGATAAATTCCGCACGGTACCCTTCGGGATCCTGACCACGGGCAGTACCCGCCCAGCGTAGGATCTGCGCATAGGTAGCAGTGCCCTTAAAGGCGGAGTTGCGCAACAGCTGACCAAAGGCAGCTACAGCCGCCGCCATCCTGAAATCTTCCGGTGCTTCTTCCACACGCTGGTTGTTGTAGGGCAGCACTTTTTGCAGTAGCTGACTCTTGTCTTCATCCGGTTGTTTGTAGCGGAGTTTTACTGTCAGTATTTCCGTATGATTGCCGGCAATCTTTCCCTGCTGGTATTTCAAAGGGTCTACCCAGCTGGTGGCTTTTACTTTACTGCCGGTAGGAATAATTTCATAAAGGGCTGTTACCGTATGTCCTACGCCCATATCGCCGGCGTCTTTTTTGTCGTTGTTGAAGTCTTCATTTGGTAACAGGCGGTTTTCGTAGCCTACTAACCGGTACGACTGCACGAATGCAGGATTGAATTCTATCTGTAGTTTTACATCTTTGGCAATGGTAAAAAGGGTACCGCCAAATTCGGTGACAAAGGTTCTGCGGGCTTCCTCAAAATTATCGATATAGGCATAGTTTCCGTTGCCCTTGTCTGCCAGCAATTCCAGCTTGTTATCTTTGTAATTACCCATGCCGAAACCTAATACAGAGAGATAAATACCCTTTTGCCGTTCCTGTTCAATGATGCGTTGCAACGCGCCATCGCTGGAAGGGCCTACGTTGAAATCCCCGTCTGTAGCCAATATCACGCGGTTGTTGCTTTTCTTTGTCAGGTGCTCGCTGGCTATCTTATAAGCCAGTTGGATACCCTCACCACCTGCGGTAGAACCGCCTGCCTGCAATGCTTCCAGTGCCGCCATGATCTTACCTTTTTCACTGCCTGCTGTTGATGGCAGTACTACACCTGCTGCACCGGCATATACTACAATAGCTACCCTGTCCTGTGGCCGTAGTTGATCTACCAGTACATTAAACGCTTTTTTTACCAGCGGAAGTTTATTGTCTTCTTCCATAGATCCGGAAACATCTATCAGGAATACCAGGTTGGAAGGAGGTAGATCTTTGGTATCTACCTGTTTACCTTTTAACGCAATGCGTACCAGTTGATGATCCGTGTTCCAGGGGCATATGGCCATATCTGTGCGGATGGTCACGGGGTCTTTGTCTTTGCCGGTAGGAGCGGCATAGTGATAATCAAAATAGTTGATCATCTCCTCTACTCTTACGGCATCTGCGGGTGGCATTTCGCCATTATTCAGGAAGCGGCGCACATTGCTGTAGGCGGCACGGTCCACATCAATACTGAAAGTACTCAGCGGCTGATCGGTGACAGCATGGAAAATATTTTCATTGATTGGACTGTAGTCTTCGGTATTAAACCGGGGCGCTGCGGCGTAGCCATGGGTGCTCATTTTGCTGGCCATCATAGGCGCTGCCATGTCGTAGGCTACTTCGGCTTCCTTCCTGGAGATATACCTGTTTTTGTCGGTCTGCTTTACTATTGCCTGCAACCGGTGCAGTTTAAAGTGAACAGTAGTCTGCGTGGCGCCTAACGGTATTTCCAGTTGTTTGAAGTTGGTTGCCACGGCTTCCAGGATAAGCGCGCCTGTGGGCACTTTCAGGCTGAAATTACCTTTGGTATCTGTGGCTGTCAGGAAGTCGGTGCCTTTTACCCTAACCACGGCATTGGAGATCCCTGTATTATCGGCGTTGTTCTGTACAGTGCCGGTAATCAGCCGTTGCTGGCCTGTGGCATGAAATGCGATCAGGCAGGAGAACAGTAATAAAGAAAGATATTTTTGCATAGCAGAGAAGTTTTCTGTCTGCATGATGCCGGGTAAAGAACCATTTCCATAAATCGTTAAAAAAATATTTAAAAACTACCTTTGGCAAAAATTTAGTCGATGGTATATAATGTGATAGGCACCATGTCCGGTAGCTCATTAGACGGACTCGATATAGTTTTCGCGGAACTGACGGAGGTACGCGGGCAATGGACCTATGCTATTAAAGCATCAGAGAGTTTGCCATATGAACCGGAATGGATGGAAAGACTGGCCACAGCTACATCGCTGCCAGCCAGGGACTACCTGTTGCTGCACACGGCTTACGGGCATTACACCGGGCACCGGATCCTTTCTTTTATAGAAAAAAATCAGCTGGACCATAAGGTGCATTTCATTGCATCACATGGGCATACTACTTTTCATATGCCGGCAGATAAAATGACGGCACAACTGGGTGATGGCGCTGCCATTACAGCTGTAACGGGCCTTCCGGTGATCACTGACCTGCGTGCGGTGGATGTGGCACTGGGCGGACAGGGAGCGCCGATTGTACCCATCGGGGAAAAATATTTACTTCCCGGTTACCAGTACTGGCTCAACCTGGGAGGTATTGCCAATATCTCTGCACAACTGCCCGACCAGTTTGCAGCTTTTGATATCTGCCCCTGCAACCGTGTGTTGAATGAACTGGCTGCCGCACTGAACAAGCCTTACGATGATGGCGGCGCCCTGGCTGCCGGTGCTGTGGCAGATCCCGCGCTACTGGAACAACTGAACGCATTACCTTATTACCAGGCGCCCTGGCCAAAATCGCTGGCCAATGACTTCGGTACGGCTACCGTGTTGCCTATGATCATGCCTTTACGTATATCCGTGCAGGGTAAGCTCCGCACTTATACTGCACATATAGCCGCACAGATAGCGAAAGCAGCAGCGGCGCTGAAAGATAAAATGCCGGATGCTCCCGCCAGTATGCTGATCACCGGCGGCGGTGCTTTCAATACTTTTATGGTAAACAGTATCCGCGAAGAGCTGGCGCCACTGGGTATTACCGTGGAAGTACCGGATGAACTGACCGTTAATTTCAAAGAGGCGCTGGTAATGGCCCTCATCGGTGTGCTACGCTGGAGACATGAGGATAATGTATTGTCGTCTGTTACCGGGGCTGCGAGAGATTCGGTGAATGGGGCACTCTGGACGAGCCGTTAAGAACCGACCTTAAAAATAGAAGCGGATACTGTCTGAATACGGTATCCGCTTCTATCTTTAATAAACAGCTGTAAACTGAAACCCGTCTCCATCAAATAATCCCAAGTCACTTAGTTTTAAATGTGGAATCACGAGCAGCGCCATGAATGACAAGGTCATGTATGGTGATGCGAGCTCTGAGCCCAATGCCTTCGCTGATTGATCGAAAGTGCTGTATTGCTGCGCTACCGTATAGCCGTCGAGGTTACTCATCAGGCCGGCTACAGGAAGGGGTAGTACCTGGGTGTTGGTTTTATTGGTAAAACTGATGCCACCTTGCTGCGCAATGACTGCATTGACAGCGGCACAAAGACTTTCATCATCCGTTCCTACCACAATAATATTATGGCTGTCATGTGCTACAGAAGAGGCGATGGCTCCTTGTTTCAGTCCAAATCCACGGATAAATCCCAATGCCACGGGCGCTTCCCGGTAGCGGTTTACGACTGCCAGTTTCAGGATATCCTGACTGGTGTCGCTGTGCAACAATCCTGCTGTTACGGCGAGGTTGGCAGTAAGGGCATTAGTGATCAGCTGACCATTCATCGCTTCAATCACCTTTACCGTTACGGCAGTTGCATTACTATCGTTTACGGGCATACGAAAATCATCCACTGCTTTATCACTGCATACAAAATTATTGACAGGGGTAGCAGGGATAGAAGGGATGAGCGTCTGGCCATTTTCGGCCACTTTTTCGCCATCGATATAAGTAGCGAGGATATTAAAATCCTGTAGGTTATCTACCACAATAAAATCCGCAGCATCCTGTTCCCGCAGCATTCCGTTGTCCAGTTTATAATGTAGTACGGGGTTTATGCAGGCGGCACGCAACACCTTAAAGAGATCAATACCATGTGCCAGCGCACGTTTCACCAGTTGGTTGATGTGGCCTTCAACCAGGTTGTCGGGGTGTTTGTCGTCACTGCAAAACATGATCTTTTCAGGATAGTCATGCAGCAGGGGGATGAGGGCTTCAAAGTTTTTGGCCGCACTTCCTTCCCGGATGAGTATATGCATGCCATATTGTAGTTTTTCCAGACCTTCTTCCAGCGTAAAACATTCATGATCGGTACTGATACCGGCTGCGATATAAGCGCGGGCAGCATCGCCGCGAAGCCCTGGTGCGTGGCCGTCTACCGGTTTGCCTGCCCGTTGTGCCGCGGCTATTTTAGCCAGCACTTCCGGGTCTTTGTTGAGTACGCCGGGAAAGTTCATCATCTCTGTCAGGTAGCGGATGTCGTCGCGCTGTAGTAGTTGTTCGATGTCTGCTACATCTACGGTGGCGCCGGCTGTTTCAAATATGGTGGCGGGTACACAGGAAGGTGCGCCGAAATTGAATTTGAAAGGAACCTGTTTGCCATTGTCCAGCATAAATTCCACGCCTTTTACACCCATTACATTGGCAATTTCATGGGGATCGCTGACGGTGGCGACGGTGCCGTGTACCACTGCCAGCCGTGCAAATTCAGTTGGGATCAGCATAGAACTTTCTATGTGTACATGAGCGTCTGTAAAGCCGGGTAGCAGATAATGCGGCCAGGCATTGTTATTGCGTTCTATATTATGGATGCGGCCATCCGCTATGTGCAGGGTAGCAGGATAAATTTCCTGGTGTAATATATCTACAAGGTTGCCGGAAATCTGGTATGTATTCATGCCGTAAAGCTAAGGAATAGCCGGCATTTTCAGCTTTAGCCAAATTTTTGTGAAGATGTAAACGCGCCATGTTTTTTGGCTATCTTTATTTGATAATAATAATTACTAAATACGTTATATGAATTATGTAAAGGTTCTTTCGCTGGTAACAGGTATGGTGATAGCGGGTATCAGCTTACAGGCACAGACATTGGCTGAGATCATAAATAAAAATACGGATGCAATGGGTGGCGCCGAAAAACTGAAGGCGATCAAAACCCAGTATACAGAAGGTTCGATGGAAATCCAGGGCATGCAGGTGCCTATCAGGAGATGGGTGAAACAGGGAGAAGCGATGCGGCTGGAGTTTGAAATCATGGGCACTACCAATGTACAGGTAGTAACCAAAGATATGGGCTGGCAGTTTATGCCTATCGCACAGAAAACAGCGCCGGAAGATATTGATCCTACCGTATTGAAGCTGATGAAATCGCAGCTGGATGTGACCGGTGAACTTTTCGACTATGCTGCAAAAGGCAAGAAGGTGGAGCTGTTAGGTAAAGATACCGTGAATGGGGCGCCGGCATACAAGCTAAAGGTAGTGAGTGCAGAGAATATCTCCGGCATCGCTTACCTGGATGCCCAAACCTTTTACCTGGTAAAGGCTACCAACGTGCTGGAAATAAACGGTCAGAAAGGAGAAATGGTGACCATGCTGTCTGACTACAAGAAAACACCCGATGGATACGCTTATCCGGGCACTACTGAGCAGTCACCCATGGGTCAGGGCATGAAAATAAATATCACCAAAATAGAGGTGAACCAACCAATAGCCGATAGCTTGTTTGAGAAGCCGGCTTCTAAACCGGACGTTAAATAAAAGTCATTTATATAAAGCCATCATGGCTTTTGCTTCTGCAGCCAGTTTCACCGCCAGGTGTGCTGGCTGCAGAACTTTTACCTGGGCGCCGTAGCTGAGCAGGGTCATAGTAAGTTCCGGGTTAATCACAACGTCAAGGGATATACGACATTCTTTACTATTATCTTCCACTACCTGCTGCGAAGTGTGAATAGGCTGTGATTTGATATATTTTCCCTGTCTGGGTGTGAAAGCCAGCAGCACATTTTCGGGCTCCCCTTCATGCACGGTAATACCGATGGCATGCTGAAAGTAGCTGGCATCATCAAAATTCTTCTCGTCAAAATGTTTCATGGTAGGCCAGATCTTCACGACTCTGTCGAGCGCAAAAGTGATCACGGCGCCGCCTCTTGTCTGCTGACTTTTACCGATCAGGTAAAAGCGGTGCTGGTATTCACGGAGGTGATAGGGTTCTACCCAGTGTTCTTTGGGTTCGTTGCGGTCAAAGCTCTGGTAGGCGATACGGATCACTTCCAGGTTTTTGATGGCGTCTACTATCTCTGTGATATGTTCAGCGCCTTTGTATTGTGAGGTGCGGGTAAATTTGATCAGTCCTTTGTGTTGCAGTGCTTCCCTGTTCATTTTCAGGCTGGCGGCTATTTTGAGGATAGCATCTTCAAACTGCTGTACAACCGGCAGGCTGCGGAATTGTTCCAGGATGCCGATCGCAATTTCCAGTCCCTGCAAGTCGGCTTCTTCGATGGGTATATTGCTGATGGAGAAGCTATCGTCTGCATAGCGGTAGGTGCCGCTGCTACGTTCGTAGACAATGGGCGCCATATAGTTCAGTTCAGGATCCTGCCGCATATCCTGAATATCTTTTTGTATAGTACGCCTTGATATGTCGGCATCCATTTTTTTGGATACATAGTCAATCAGGGTTTCCAATGTAGGTTTGGGCAGACGTTTGTTGCGTAGCCGCTCGTCAAGCCAGCGGTAGCGCGATACTGCATCCTTATTTTTTGGCAAAAGATAAAATTTAGATAATAAAAATAAGCAATTCCCGCTTTTGAAAAGATGATTTAAAATTTTACAGGTAATTGTTCACTGCGCAAATCCCTTGCGCGAAGGGCAGGTAGATTTGTATTGTTAATTAAAGTTGACGGTTATGAATAAAGTACATACAACAACGACAGCGATTACGCAGATGCAGGCCGTTTCCATTGGCCAGATTGTAATGGATGACACGAATTACCTGACACTCTGGGGCCATGTGCAACAGAATGGTGAGTGGCATCCCTGTGATTTTGTAACTACTTATGAAGTAATGAATACGATGCTGCGATACAGCCAGGAGCAACATGATGCCGTGCAGATGAGCATTGTGAAGCAACTGGAAGATATGCGTCGTATCCCGGAAATTGTTGACCTGGAAGCAGAACTGGGGGCCGCTGTTATTTTTGATAACATGACCTTTTATATGAGCGAGCCGGAGCATAATGAGTGGGAAGTATACGCAGAGGGAACCTGTTATTTTATCCAGAAGGTAGTAGCATTGCCTGTTGTACCCACTTTGCCTCCTGCTATCCGCGCAGATCTGAACAGGAAAATGGAGCAGTGTATGCAAACACTCCGTAACAATTATACCCTGTACCTTGGATTTATTGAAATAGAACTGGAAGAGGAAGCAGCCCGCATAAAAGCAGGCCTGGCAGATGATACCAACTTTAGCCTGGCCTACTATGCGTGGCAGCTTCATACTTCCATGCCATAATATTTTTTAACCACCTTTATCTTGTTGATTGATCCCGTTTGTTAGCCTGTTTGTTAACCCCAATTACTTTCCCCCCTAAAAAAGGCACGAATGGAGAAAAAAATCCTTTAAAGTCTATAAATCTTGTAGGAAAAACGCTATTTTTGATTAAGTAAATCGTAAAACTATGAGTTTAAGACTGGGCGATGCCGCTCCCAATTTCAAAGCGAAAACCACCTTAGGAGAAATCGATTTTTATGATTTTCTCGGAGATAGCTGGGGTGTATTATTCTCGCATCCTGCTGACTTTACGCCTGTTTGTACCACAGAACTTGGTAAAACAGCCCTGCTGAAGGATGAATTTGCTAAACGCAATGTAAAAGTATTAGCCCTCAGTGTTGATCCACTGGATAAACACCTGGGTTGGATAGGAGATATTAACGAAACACAACAATGTGATGTAACTTTTCCTATTATTGCTGACGAAGACAGAACGGTGGCCAATCTCTACGATATGATCCACCCGAACGCTTCCGAAACATTTACTGTAAGATCCTTGTTTATAATAGGACCTGATAAAAAAGTAAAACTGATGATCACCTATCCGGCTTCTACCGGCAGGAATTTTCACGAAGTTTTACGCGTTATCGATTCTTTGCAGCTCACTGCTAACTACAGCGTAGCTACACCAGCTGACTGGAAAGATGGAGAAGATGTAATCGTTAGTGGAGCAGTAGCTACTGCCGATATCCCGCAACGTTTTCCGAAAGGCCACAAAATCATCAAGCCTTATCTGAGAACAACACCACAGCCTAATAAGTAATTAAAAAAATAAAAGCCGACTTACCATAACCAGGTAGCGGCTTTTATTTATAAGAGTTTTTAATGGTTGGTTTTTGATTTTTACGAAACGGGGATTTCTCCCCGTTTTTTTATTTGGGGATTTTTTGATTTACGAATGTAGGAATTTGAAATGCAGCGGATTATTATGTAGGTCTCTGCCGCATTTCAAATTCCTACATTCGTAAATCAAAAAATCCCTAAATATTTATCCTTTGTGCTTTCTTAATTGACTCAGTAATGCGCTGAGGTCTTTGGGTAAGGGAGCTTCTATCGTATATTCTTTACCGGTAGCATCTTTAAATACCAGCATAGCAGCGTGAAGTGCCAGCCTGCTGAGTATAGGCCGTTCTTCTTCTGTATGCTTCCCCAGTTTGAACTTTTTCTTAATGGTAGACAACAGCACGGGTTGCGCACTGCCATACATTTCATCTACTGCAATCGGGTGTCCCAGGTGTTTCATATGTACCCTGATCTGGTGCGTACGACCAGTATGGATCTGCATTTTTACCAGGCTGTATAAGCCAAACTCTTCCAACACTTCATAATCGGTTAGAGATGCTTTTCCTTTGCGGTTAGTCACCATCTTACCTTTCTGTACGGGATGTTCCATGATACCCTCATTCACGCTGCCTTGTTTCGGCATCGGTTGTCCGCTTACAATTCCCAGGTAATATTTCTTTACATCCCTGCTTTCAAAAAGCTGAGAGAAATATTTATGTGCAGCTTCATTACGGGCAAACAGGATGATACCGCTGGTTTCGCGGTCAAGCCGGTGTACCGTGAATATTTCACCATACGCTTTCTTCATGATGGCATTCAGTGATGCCAGTTCATTATCATGACGGTCAGGCAGGGTCAGCATGCCTGATGGCTTGTTTACAACAACAAAATCAGGCGTTTCGAGTAAAATATGATCTACTAATCGCATCAGGTTATCCGGCAGTTATTTTTTAAAATGTTTCAGCAGGATCACCTCTTTTTCGTTGAGATGACGCCACTGACCACGGTTTAGTGTTTTTTTGGTAAGACCGGCATACATCACGCGATCCAGCTTCTCTACAGAATAGGAGAGGTGCTCAAAAATGCGGCGTACAATGCGGTTTTTACCACTATGAATTTCAATGCCTACCTGCTTTTTATCTTTCGCATCTACATAACCCAGTGCATCCACAAATGCAACACCATCTTCCAGGGTTACACCTTCCACAATTTTCTCGAAATCACCTTTGGTAAGCGGTTTGTCCAGCTCTACCTGGTATATTTTCTTGATGTTGTGTTTGGGATGTGCCAGCGTTTGCGCCAGTTCACCATCATTGGTGAGCAACAGCAAACCGGATGTATTACGATCCAGACGGCCAACAGGATATACCCTTTCATCTTCCACAGCTCCCTTAATCAGGTCCATAACGGTTTTACGGCCTTCAGGATCATCTGTTGTGGTGATAAATCCTTTGGGCTTGTTGAGCAACAGGTAGACCAGGTTTTTTGTCAGCTGTATTTTCTTATCCTGCAATGTTACCACATCATCACTGGTCACTTTAGTGGCCGGTTCTGTAACGGGTTTACCATTTACAGTTACCTTACCTTCCTTGATGAAATCCACTGCTTTCCTGCGTGAACAAAGTCCGCAATGAGCAATGTATTTATTCAGGGGCATTTCACCAGGACCAAATACACTTTCTTTGGCCTCTTTCTTATTTTTCGTGTATTCGTTATCGTTAGTGTCTGCTATTCTGTTGCGTTTTTCCTGTTTATCGGCAAAACGGTCGTTGGTGCGTTCAAAGAATTTCTGCCTGTTAAATCCACTCGGCGTGTCCTTGTGAGTAGACTTGTTGTCTTTGCGGTCGCTGAAGTCACCGTGGAACGATGAGCTATCGTCTTTTTTTTTATCAAAGGGCTTCTTCCCAAAGCTTTTTTTATCACCGCCGAAAGAGCGTTTGCGTTCCGGTTTTTCATCACCACCACCAAAAGAGCGTTTACGGAAAGCAGGTTTATCATCACCGGTTTTATCACCGCCGAAGGTACGTTTGCGTTCCGGCTTTTCATCACCACTACCGAAGGAGCGTTTACGGAAAGGAGGCTTATCTCCAGCGGATTTATCACCGTCAAAAGAGCGTTTGCGTTCCGGCTTTTCGTCGCCGCCATCAAAGGAGCGTTTACGGAAAGCTGGTTTATCATCGCCACTTCTTTCACCGCCGAAAGAGCGTTTGCGTTCGGGCTTATCGTCACCGCCACCGAAGGAGCGTTTACGGAAAGCAGGTTTATCATCGCCGGTTTTATCACCGCCGAAAGAGCGTTTGCGTTCGGGCTTATCGTCACCGCCACCGAAGGAGCGTTTACGGAAAGCAGGTTTATCATCACCGGTTTTATCACCGCCGAAAGAGCGTTTGCGTTCCGGCTTATCGTCACCGCTACCGAAGGAGCGTTTACGGAAAGCGGGTTTATCATCACCGGTTTTATCACCGCCGAAAGTACGTTTGCGTTCCGGCTTATCGTCACCGCTACCGAAGGAGCGTTTACGGAAAGCAGGTTTATCATCGCCACTTCTTTCGCCACCGAAAGAGCGTTTGCGTTCAGGTCTGTCCTCCCCATCACCGGCACGTTTGCGGAAAGATGGTTTGTCATCACCTGAGCGATTATCTTTTGCAGATGCTCTTCCAGGCCTTTCACCATTAAAGGAGGAGCGGTTGCGGTTGCCTGCTGCTGGTTTATCGGTCTTGCCCGTTTTTCTTCCTTTAAAAGGAGCAGAACCCTTCTTAGCAGGTTGTTTCTTCTTCATAAATTATTATTAATTGATGACCATGCGTACATAGTCAATAGAAATTTTGTTTTAATGATCAGCCTTTGTTTGCCAGTTGTCCGCATGCAGCGTCGATATCTTTACCACGACTGCGGCGTAATCTGGCATTCACGCGGTGTTTTGTCAGATACTCCATGAATTCTTCCGCTGTTTGTGAATCAGGTTTCTGAAAGCGTGCATTATCTATCGGATTGTATTCGATAATATTTACCAGGTCAGCAGGTACTTGCCGGTAAATTTTAATGAGCTCGTCAGCATCATCTGGGGAGTCATTAAAATCTTTGAAGAGAATATATTCGAAAGAGATTTCGTTTTCGGTAGCCTTGTAAAAATAGTTCAGCGCATCGATCAGTTCCTTCAGGTTGTTGGTATCATTGATCGGCATTATTTCGCTGCGTTTCTTATCATTGGCGGCATGTAAAGAGATGGCGAGGTTAAAGCGGACTTTATCATCACCCAGTTGCCGGATCATTTTGGCCACACCAGCGGTGGAAACGGTGATCCGTTTCGGGGACATGCCCAGGCCGTCGGGGGAGGTAATGCGCTCAATAGATTGCAGCACATTTTTGTAGTTGAGTAAAGGCTCACCCATACCCATAAATACGATGTTGCTGAGTTTTTTTCCGTTATGTTCAAGTGCCTGCTGATTTAATAGCGCCACTTCATCATAGATCTCGTCAAAATCGAGGTTACGCTTCCGGTCCATATAGCCCGTTGCGCAGAATTTGCAGCTCAGACTGCAACCCACCTGTGAAGATACGCAGGCAGTTTGCCTGGAATCGGTAGGAATAAGTACACCTTCTACAAGATGATCATCATGTAAGCGGAATCTGCTTTTAATAGTACCATCCGTACTTTGTTGGACGGCATCTATTTTTACAGCGGGAAGGGTAAAGTTATCTTCCAGTTTTTGACGTAATTCTTTGGAAAGATTGGTCATGGCTTCAAAGCTGCTGGCGTGCCGTAGCCAAAGCCATTCGTACACTTGTTTGGCACGGAAGGGCTTTTCTTCAATAGACCCGAAATATTCCTGTAAAGCCGGCAGACTTAAATGCCGGATATTCTTTTTGTCAGACTTCATTATTGACTGTTAATTATATAATTGGCTGCCTTCCGGCAGTCAGAACGTAGCGGCGAAGATACGAAATATTGGGGTTACTGACAGATTGACCTTAAAAGATGATGCCACGGCCTCTTCACAGCCGTGGCATCCGGGTCATAAGTGTATTCGGTCTATTTCATCCAGATAGCAGCGAATTTGGAAGAGTTGGCATAACCCTGGATCCGGTAAAGCTGGAATCCCTGGGCAGTCAGGCTCGTGAATTTTGACTGATAATCAGCCGGCGACATATCCATATAAGCATAATAAGCTTTGTTTTTAGGCCACCATAGGCCATTTACCGTTTTCTGACTTCCGTTTTCCGCCACATTTACATTTACCGTCATAAATCCTGCTTTGTTCAGATCATCAAATTTTTTGGAGAAGTCATTGATACCCATTCCGGAGTATTGATAAAAACCACCGGGATTACTGCTGCCGAAAACACCGGCATGATAGCGTTTACCACCTGCAAAATAAGCCACATGCTCTGTTACCCGCATCTTTTGCTGGTCTACCAGCGTTTTCCATTTAGCGTTCCATTGCTCGTCCGTGATATTGTGAACAGCTGCAAAATTTTCATTTCCTCTTTGTTTCCAGATAACGGTAAACAATGGGCTGCCGTTTTCGCTGGTAACGGCAATCTGCCGGGGAATATATCCTTTCGCGTAATATTCATCAAAGTATTGCTGGTATTGCGTTGCATTCATATTGATCCGGCAGTACCAGGCAGATGGCAGGCCGGATTGAAAAGAACCGGAAGCCAGGTATTCATTGCCTGATTTATGTACGCTCAATGTTTGCAATGCCATGCCCATACCTGTATAGTAGCCCCAGTAGCGGGTGATATACTGCACCGGCACATTATGAAAAGAAGGGTAGAAAGGTGCAAAGAACCGGTTAAAGGCGCTGGTGGCGCCCAGATCATAACAGTCTTTGGTATCGTTATTTACCTTGGCATATACGCCGTATGGATCTACTTCCATCCAGTCCACTCCCGTAGCTGGTTTAGGGCTTTTTACCCACAGCATAAAATGCAGGTGGTTATTGGCCGTATTAGGATTGGTAGGCGTACCGTCGGGGTTGAGCCCCCAGCCTGCGCCACCATAGCCGGTATTACCGCTCCACGCAATCTGCTGGCCGGCAGCTACCTGGTCACCTGCCTTTACTTTCAGCTTTTGATCATTGGTGCCCCACAGCAGTTTGGAGGGGTTGGACAGGTTGGCAAATTTTTTATACTTGGTATCGCGGGCATCTTTATTGGAAGGGTCGCCAACTGCGATATTTTTTGCGTGTGCAATATCCTGGTCAAAGCCGCCCCGCAGGTGGAAATAGCCGGTGCGGTATTGGGTGCCATCGCTGGCGGTGTGCTCAATGATGACCACATTCCCAAACAAATCATCCCACCTGGCAGTAAGTACTTTACCCGGTGCGGCGGCATATACGCCGAAAGTGGGGTCAATACCGGCACCATAGGCATCGCTGGTTTTAAGAAAGTCTACAGAGCCATGGCCGCTACCATTGTCATATATCCAGCCACCGGCGGGATATACTTTGCTGTTGGTATAGGGCACAAAGAAAGGCATTTTGGGTGTCAGGCTTTCTGCATATGCCCTGGCGTCGTCTTCATTACCAAAAACAGTTTTGGGAGAAGAATAGAAAATATTCTTGTTGGCTACTTCATCTTTGATGGAATAGCCGCAACAGCCAATCGTTACAGTAGGTACGGTGCAGAATGCCGGGGCATTTGCTTTCATCACCCTCACCGGTTTTTCAGCAAGGTTGTCGGCGGTGATCAGTTGTGTGGCGCCGGGGGTAATGCGGTTCCATTGTTTTGCGGGTGTTACCCGGTTGATGGGGGCACGTAGCGACGGATTGGGAACAGGACTTTTTTGTTGGGCGGGTTCTGTTCCTTCCAGCACAGGAGCGGTAGTTTTAATGGGTCTGTAAAGTAGCTCGGAAAGATTTGCCGTGTTTTCCCCGGCAGGTTGTTGCGCCCGGGAAATGGCCGGGGTGGCTGCAATACATGTAGCCAGCAACAGGTAGTTCATGGACTTTTTCATTTGGGGTAATTTTAAAAAGATGAAAGTGATGGGCAAAACTACTGATCTGTGTGAGCGGGCAAAGCGGCATTTCCTGGAAGGCAGGAATCAGCTTATATCTGGCGGCTTTACCCGTTTAATAGTTTGGTTACTAACTGGTTTGCAGTTTTTCTCCCACTGATTCCGGCGATGTGTTTTATCTTGCAGGCAAACCAATACTCCAACATGCAAGTTGCTTACATAGTAGATGTGGTACGTACGCCTATCGGCCGTTATGGGGGTGCATTAAGCACCATTCGTCCGGATGATATGCTGGCGCATCTGATTAAAGCATTATTAAAAAGGAATCCCTCCCTGGACCCTGCTGTTATTGAAGATGTGATTGCGGGAGCAGCCAACCAGGCAGGAGAAGATAACAGGGATGTAGCCCGGATGGCCGCTTTACTGGCTGGTTTGCCGGTTACCGTGGCTGGCAACACCGTGAACCGGTTATGTGCTTCAGGTATGCAGGCCGTGATGGATGTTGCCCGTGCAGTGATGTGTGGTGAAGGAGATGTATACCTGGCTGGTGGCGTGGAAAGCATGACCCGTGCGCCGCTGGTAATGGGTAAATCGGAAGGGGCTTTCAGCCGCAAGGCGGAGATCTTTGACTCCACTATCGGCTGGCGTTTTACCAATAAAAAGCTGGCGGACATGTACTACCCGTATTCCATGGGTGAAACCGCAGAAAATGTTGCCAGGCAGTGGAATATAAGCCGGGAGGAACAGGATTTGTTTGCATTTCGCAGTCAGACCCGCTACCGTCAGGCCCTGGATGCCGGTCGGTGGGGCGCGGAGATTATTCCGGTACCCATTACGCCCAATAAAGAAGAGCAGGTATTATTTTCGAGAGATGAACATCCGCGGGAAACTACGCTGGAAAAGCTTGCAGGGCTGAGACCCGCATTTGCAAAAGACGGAACGGTAACAGCGGGTAATTCTTCCGGTATCAACGACGGCGCTGCCGCTGTATTGGTGGTATCTGAAAAGGCATTGAAACAATTTAACCTGCAACCGCTGGCGATCATCAGGTCTATGGCAGTAGCCGGCGTAGATCCTTCCATTATGGGAATAGGCCCTGTACCTGCCTCACAGAAGGCATTGCGCCGCGCAGGACTGACCGTAAACCAGTTGCACCTGGCAGAGCTGAATGAGGCATTTGCCTCCCAGTCACTCGCCTGTATGCGCGATCTGGGCATTAATCCGGAAATCGTCAATGTAAACGGTGGCTCTATTGCTATCGGTCACCCGCTGGGTTGTAGCGGTGCAAGAATCTTAACTACTTTATTGCATGAAATGAAGCGCCGGCCTGAAACAAGATACGGCCTTGCTACCATGTGTGTAGGCGTGGGACAGGGAGCAGCGATGATTGTAGAGAAAGCTTAATACAGGGAGATGGACCTGCTTAAAATAACGAGCGGTCGGACATTACATCCGGCCGCCCGCTGCTGGCAAGCAAAAAAAAGGGTCGTTCATAGACAAATTTGCTTCTCCGTCATCATTTTGCGGAGATTGATCAGACCATATCGCATCCGACCTAATGCTGTATTGATGCTCACTTGCGTGAGATCTGCAATTTCTTTGAAACTTAATTCGGCATAGTGGCGCAGGATAATTACTTCACGTTGTTCCTCCGGTAACATGTCCAGCATTCTGCGGACACGGTCGTGGCTTTGCCGGGTAATAATTTTTTCCTCTATACAACTATCACTGAATCCAAGCACATCGAATATATCTTTATCGTCGCCGGTTTTGATCATTGGCGTACGCTTGATCTTCCTGAAATGATCCACGCAAAGGTTATGCGCTATGCGCATGGCCCACGGTAAAAACTTTCCTTTTTCCGTGTAACGTTCTGCCCGGATGGTGTCAATAATTTTGATGAAAGTGTCCTGGAAGATGTCTTCTGCCAGAAAGGAATCCTTAACGAGTAATAAGATAGATGTAAATACTTTATCCTTATGGCGGTGAACCAATTCCTCCAATGCTGAAGTATGTCCCTTCTTAAAGAGGGTGATTAACTGCTCATCACACAATTTGTACATTATTTGCATAAACTTCTACAACTAGACGGGTTAGTAAATAAATACGGACTTTACAGCCACTTGGTTGTTTTTTTTAAGTAGAGTTTATACGATAATGAGCAATTTTTTAAGTGAATGATATTGTTAGTTATTATAAGGTATAGAACAGGTGCTATGCAAATATAAAAGATTAGTTCAATAAAACAAATAATAATTAGCTGTGGTTTTTGGGCTTTTAGCCTTTTGATATTGACTTTTGGCGGATTAAAGAAATGTATAACCGACCCTTCTCTCCTAAAACTTAATCATATATAGCTAACAGCTTTTCCCTTAAATTTGTTCTGTCATGGCTACAAAAGTTAAAAAGAAGGAAACCGTAATTGATCCTCAGCGGGTTAGCCCACAGGACCATATTTTTATAAAAGGCGCAAGGGTACATAACCTGAAGAATGTAAGTGTCTCTATCCCCCGTAGTAAACTAGTAGTGGTTACGGGCGTGTCCGGTTCGGGAAAATCTTCCCTGACCATGGATACCTTGTATGCCGAAGGGCAACGCCGCTATGCGGAAAGTCTCAGTTCTTATGCCCGGCAGTTTCTCATGCGGATGAACAAGCCGGATGTAGACTATATAAAAGGTATTTGCCCGGCTATAGCTATTGAGCAAAAGGTGATCACCCGCACCCCCCGGTCTACCGTGGGTTCTATGACGGAAATATATGATTACCTCCGCCTCCTGTTTGGCCGCGTGGGTAAAACCTATTCTCCTGTTTCGGGGCAACTGGTGAAAAAGCATGAAGTAAGTGATGTGGTGGATTTTATCGTGAAATTGAAACACGGCAGCAAAGTATTGCTGCTGGTGCCTTTCCGCCGTCACGCTAAAAGGGATGTGAAAGAGGAACTGAATATCCTGATGCAGAAAGGATTTTCAAGGCTTTATTCGCCCTCCGCGGAAGGTACCGGATTATTGCGCATTGAAGAATTACAGGAACAAAAAAAACCGGCAGTACCAGAAGATGCCTGGGTACTGATAGACAGACTCGTAGTAAAAGATTTTGAGGAAGATGACCAGCATCGTATTGCCGACAGCGTACAAACAGCTTTCTATGAAAGTGAAGGCGACTGTTATCTGGAAGTAGACGGCAAACCGATGAACCATTTTGCCAATCGTTTTGAACTGGATGGTATCCAGTTTGAAGAACCTGTTCCAAACCTGTTCTCTTTCAATAACCCCTATGGTGCTTGCCCTTCCTGCGAAGGGTTTGGCCAGGTATTGGGTATTGATGCCGACCTGGTAATACCAGATAAGCGGCTGAGTGTATTTGAAGGCGCAGTGGCGCCCTGGAGAGGAGAGAAGATGGGCGAATACAAAGAAGCACTGATAAAAGCATCGCGCAAATTCGGATTCCCCGTACACAAGCCCATAGCAGATCTTACAGATGAACAGGTGAAGTTGCTATGGACCGGCAACGAACATTTCTATGGACTGAATGAGTTCTTCAAAATGGTAGAGCAAAACCTCTACAAGGTGCAGTACCGTGTATTACAAGCGCGTTATCGCGGTCGCACTATCTGCCCCGAATGTGGTGGCGGGCGTTTACGTAAAGAAGCATTATACATTAAAGTAGGTGGCTGCAACATTGCCGACCTTGTAGATATGCCGGTGGAAAACCTGCAGGTATGGTTCACAAAACTGGAACTGAATGAATACGATCAGCAGATTGCCAAACGTATTCTCTTTGAAATAAATCACCGGCTAAAAACATTGATGGATGTAGGCTTAGGTTATCTTACCTTAAACCGTGTGGCTAATACTCTGAGTGGTGGCGAGAGTCAGCGTATACAGCTGACACGTACCCTGGGTAGTAACCTCACCAATTCCATGTATATCCTGGATGAACCAAGTATCGGTTTGCATGCGCGCGATACACACCGGTTGATCAGGGTATTAAAAGAGCTGCGCGACCTGGGTAATACCGTAGTGGTGGTAGAACATGATGAACAGATGATGGAAGAAGCAGATTACATCATCGACATGGGACCATTGGCCAGTCACCTCGGTGGTGAAGTGATCTTTGCCGGTACCTACCCGGAGATACTGACGGATGGTAAAAGTCTTACCGGTAAGTATCTCAGCGGCAACCTGCGTATCGATCCTCCTTTGAAATTACGCAAGTGGAAGAAAGCCATCACGCTCGAAGGTTGCCGGCAACATAACCTGAAAGATATAACAGTAGATTTTCCGTTAGAAGTACTGACAGTAGTAACAGGTGTGAGTGGGTCCGGGAAAACCACGCTGGTAAAGCAGATCCTCTACCCGGCACTCATGAAACTGAAAGGTGAATTTGCAGAAAGAGTGGGTTATCATAAAGCAATGACGGGTGCAATAGATGATATTACACAGATAGAAATGATTGATCAGAATCCTATCGGTAAATCATCCCGTTCCAATCCTGTTACCTACATCAAAGCGTATGATGAAATAAGGGATCTGTATTCTAAACAACCGTTGAGCAAAATGCGCGGCTTCCTGCCAAAACATTTTTCTTTCAACGTAGATGGTGGCCGCTGTGATGCCTGTAAGGGAGAAGGGGAAGTGGTAGTAGAAATGCAGTTTCTCGCAGATGTACACCTGCTTTGTGAAAGCTGTGGTGGTAAGAGGTTTAAGGACGAAGTGCTGGAAGTAACCTACAAAGGGAAAAATATTTATGATGTACTGGAACTGAGTGTTGATGAAGCACTGGATTTTTTCAAAGATGAAAAAGATGTGTGCAATAAAATACGTCCGCTCAGTGAAGTAGGATTAGGATATATAAAATTGGGTCAAAGTAGTGATACCCTGAGTGGTGGCGAAGCGCAGCGTGTAAAGCTGGCATCGTTCCTGGGCAAGGGTAAAGCGCAGGGGCATATCATGTTCATCTTCGATGAGCCTACTACCGGACTACATTTTCATGATATTAAAAAGCTGCTCAACTCCTTCAATGCATTGATCAATCAGGGACATACCGTACTGGTTATTGAACACAACTTAGACGTAATCCGCAGTGCCGACTGGCTCATAGATCTTGGACCGGAAGGTGGTGCTGGTGGTGGCAACCTGCTATATGCCGGCGAACCGGACGGATTGAAGAATGTGAAGGGAAGCTATACTGGGGAATATATTTAAATTTTTTGATTTACGAATTTAGGGATTTGAAATGCAGCATAAATATCCGCTGCATTTCAAATCCCTAAATTCGTAAATCAAAAAATCAAAAAATCAAAAAATCTTAATTATCTGAGTCTATCCAATGACTTAATCAGTTTCTCATCTTTAAAAATTCCTCTTGCAGCAAGAAATAAGAAAATGATGATCAGGATAGGTAAGAAAGATGCGGGGAGATAAGAAGCAGAAACGATGCTGTTGCCGCCACTGGCCAGTTTGTTAGCCGTTTCCTGTACCACATAATACTGGTATGCCAATGCAGCTACCGTAAACAGGATGTTGAAGATAGTCAGGCGGAACTGCACTTTACGCTTTTTAAAGAGGAAGATGCATATCGCCGCCAGCAGTATAATGATGACGTAAAGGACAAACAGGAGGTAGTTGCTGGACGCATTCACATACGTTTCAGTGCCGGTGTTTAATTTGGCTTTCCACATGTTGTAAAACAGGGCGGCGACGCCTGCACCGCCAGCCAACAGCAAATAAAGACTCTGGATGCGTTGTATCATGATATTAATGAATGTTTAATGCCGTAAAAGTAAGTAAATTTAGTGGTTGAAACGCGCAATATCTGATAGGAATCGGACTATTTTGGTAGGGAGGCATCCCGCAATACTTCGTATATTGCAGGCCCAATAACAATCTTTATATTTATATGGCAAGAAAACTGAATAAGCAGGATGCATTGGACTATCATGCAATGGGGAGGCCGGGTAAAATTGAAGTAGTACCTACAAAAGACACAAAAACACAATGGGATCTCTCTCTCGCCTATTCTCCTGGTGTAGCTGAACCTTGCAAAGAAATTTTCAATGACGTAGAAAACGTTTATAAATATACCGCAAAAGGAAACCTTGTGGGTGTTATCAGTAATGGTACCGCCGTATTGGGGCTGGGAAATATTGGTCCGGAAGCCAGTAAACCGGTCATGGAAGGTAAAGCGGTATTATTCAAAATATTTGCGGATATCGACGTATTTGATATTGAACTGAATACCATGGATCCCGACAGCTTCGTTGCTGCGGTAAAAGCCCTGGAGCCTACTTTTGGCGGCATCAACCTGGAGGATATAAAAAGCCCTGAATGCTTTGAAATTGAAGAGCGGTTGCGCAAGGAATTGAAAATCCCGGTGATGCATGATGATCAGCATGGTACCGCCATCATTTCGGGCGCTGCACTGTTGAATGCACTGGAACTTGTTAAAAAGAAAATAGAAAAAGTTAAGCTGGTGGTGAATGGCGCAGGCGCCGCTGCCATGGCCTGTGTGAAGCTATACGTAGCATTGGGTGCAAAGCCTGAAAACTTCATCATGTTTGATAAGGACGGCGTATTGAATAAATCACGTACCGATCTTACAGATATGCACATGCAGTTTGCAACCAGTTCAAAAGTAAAAAATCTGGCGGAAGCAATGAAAGGTGCGGATGTATTCCTGGGTCTTTCTGTAGGTAATGTGATTACCCAGGAAATGATCAGGAGTATGGCCAAGCACCCTGTTGTATTTGCCATGGCTAATCCGGATCCGGAAATTGCTTACGATACTGCTATTGCGGCACGCCCGGATATCATTATGGCTACAGGCCGTTCTGACTATCCTAACCAGGTGAACAACGTACTGGGCTTTCCTTACATTTTCCGTGGCGCACTGGACGTAAGGGCTACACAGATTAATGAGGCCATGAAACTGGCTGCTGTAAGGGCGTTGGCCGATCTGGCCAAATCCCCGGTGCCTGATATTGTGAACATGGCTTATAATGAAAGGAGCATCAGTTTTGGTCCTAAATATATCATTCCTAAACCGCTGGACCCGCGTCTGTTGAGTACTGTAGCGCCTGCCGTTGCAAAAGCTGCGATGGATAGTGGCGTAGCGGCTAATCCAATTACAGACTGGGAGGCTTACAAACAAGAGCTGAACAGCCGCCTGGGATTGGATAATCAGCTGTTCAGGGTAATTGGTACCAAAGCGCGCCGTGATCCACGCAAGGTGGTATTTGCGGAAGCTGATAATATCAAGATCCTGAAAGCCGCACAGGTAGTGAGTGATGAAGGCATTGCGCATCCTATTCTGTTGGGTAATGAAATACGCATCCGTCAACTGATGCTGGAAAACTCCATTGAGATGGATGATGCTGTTATCATTGATCCCAAGAGTGATGAGATGCAGGCGAAGCGCCATCACTTTGGCGAGCTTTTCTTTGAAAAGCGTAAGCGTAAAGGATTCAACCTGTATGAAGCAAAAAAGATCATGCGGGAGCGTAACTACTTCGGTTGTATGATGGTGGAAACAGGGGAAGCAGATGCATTGATTTCCGGTCTTACCCGTAAGTATCCGGATACAATCCGTCCTGCCCTGCAGGTAATTGGTATGGAAGAAGGGGCGAAGCGGGTAGCTGGTATGTATATCATCAATACCAAACGTGGTCCGTTGTTCCTGGCTGACACCACTGTAAATTTCAACCCTACTGCGGAGGAACTGGCAGATATTACGCTGATGGTGGCCAAAGAAGTAAAGCATTTTAATATCACACCGCGTATTGCCATGTTGTCTTACTCTAACTTCGGTTCCAGTCCAACGCCGGAAGCGCAGCTGGTGAGCAAGGCCCGTGAAATCGTAAAACAGCGTGACCCTTCTCTCATTGTAGATGGTGAAATCCAGGCAGCGATGGCCTTTAACAAGGAAATTCTGAAAGATAACTATCCGTTTACCGAGTTGATGGAAGAAGAAGTAAACACCCTCATCTTCCCTAATCTTACAGCGGGTAATGTGGCTTATAACCTGTTACAGGAAGTGGCAGGCTTTGATGCTATCGGACCTATATTATTAGGGATGAAGAAACCGGTGCATATTCTGCAGTTAGGTAGTACGGTAAGACAGATTGTCAACGTGGTAAACATTGCGGTGGTGGATGCCCAGGAGAAATGCTGCCGTGCAGAGGTAGCGCAGAAAGGAAAGAAAAAATAATGTAATTTGTAAAGCTTTATTTTTGCTTCATGCAAACGATCTCCCGGAAAAAAATATTCTTTCCTATTAACCAGGCTTTCCGTAATTATCTCAAATTATATGAGCGGGAAGTGAAATTGCCTTTATCATACCAGGAGCTGCGTTATTACGACCATGCCATTTCTGTTTATGATAAAGACGGGAAGGATACTTTATGGGAAACCGTATTTTACCCGCAAAGCATGATGGGGCCTATTCATGCAGGTTTGAAACGTATCTACTCCATTCTGAAAGCCGGTGGCGACCAGACCGCAGAAGAGCACCTGCATATTGAACGCATCGATTACTGCACTTTTGGAAACTCGCATCCTTTCCGGATCAAGATCGTCAATAATTACAACGAAGTATACGATTACTTTTATATCAAGGTGGCCGATGCATCCCGCATCTATGGCCTGGAGCTGGAGCATATCCTGTCTCCTTACTGGATGAACTTCCTGGTAGATGGCAATACCCTGGTAGAAGAACACATCGCCGGGGTGCCTGGCGACCAGTTCATTCTTCATTATCTGGACCGGCTGGATTTTAACCCGAAACGTATTGCCAAAGAATTTGTGAAATTCAATGAACGCTGTTTTGTAAGACTGTTGGGAGATATGCGGTCCTATAATTTTATTATAGACATCACCCCCGATTTTGATGACGTGCAATTCCACATCCGGGCGATAGATTTTGATCAGCAGTTTTACGAAGGCAAACGCACGCTTTATATGCCACAGTTTTTTAAGGAGAACAGGGTGTTTGTAGAATTGGCGATTAAGCACCTGAATGCAGAAGTAGTAAAGCAGTACCAGCAGGAAGAGCGGGCGGTTATTGCCCGTCGTATCAAAGTACAGCGCCACCGGATCAAGGACCTCCGCGATGTGATCATGACCGACAGGGTTTCCTTTCCCGAAAAAATTCAGCAGTTGGGAGATGAGTTAGCGGAATATTATCATGATGCCGTTTTCTCCCGTTGCAAAACGATGGGCGAAATTATTGAGCGCAGTTTGAAGCGTTTGTTGGTAAGTAGTTTGAGATAACCCCCTGTTTAAAATCTTAAATTCGGATATGATTGGCAAAATCATTCATATCTTTGGTCAGCTATGGAGTTCAAATTCTTCTATCATTTCGGAAACTTTCTGCTCATGCTTAAAGGCATGTTTTCCCGGCCGGAAAACATGCGGTTGTACTGGAAACAGTTTATGCAGCAGTGTGTTGATATTGGCGTAGGGTCGTTTGGGATAGTCTTTATTATTTCCCTGTTTATGGGAGGTGTAACTACCCTGCAAACTGCTTATCAGCTGGTAAGTCCTATTATTCCCAAGAGTACCATCGCGCAGGTGGTACGGGATACCATCATTCTTGAATTTGCACCAACGCTTACCTGTATTGTACTGGCAGGGGTGATTGGTTCAAAAATAGCGTCGGAGCTGGGGAATATGCGTATTTCAGAACAGATTGACGCCCTGGAAATTATGGGGATCAATACCAAAGGATACCTGATCCTGCCTAAAATATTGGCTGCTGTGCTGATGATACCGTTACTGGTGGCTATCGCCGGCTTCCTCGGTATATGGGGTGGCAAGGAAGCAGGGGTATTGTCAGGCATCATTTCTGAAGAACAGTTTATACAGGGACTCCGGCAGGACTTCAGAGCGTACAACGTATTTTTTGCGATGGCCAAATCATATACCTTCGGATTTATCATTGCCAGTGTATCCGCCTATTACGGTTATAATGTAAAAGGGGGCGCACTGGAAATAGGTAAGGCCAGCACGACCGCCGTGGTGGTGAGCTGCGTACTGATATTATTTATGGACTACGCATTAACGGCAATATTACTGTAAATCATGATTGAACTGCAAGACATAACAAAGAGCTTCGGTGATAAGGAGATATTGAAAGGCGTATCGGCAGTAATGGAATCCGGTAAGGTAAACCTGATCATCGGTTCCAGTGGCAGCGGTAAAACCGTGATGATGAAATGCATCGTGGGTTTGATGGAAATAAACAGTGGCAAGATCCTGTATGATAATCATGATTTCACCGCTATGGATATCAAAGAGAAGAAAGAAGTACGCCAGCAGATAGGTATGCTCTTCCAGGGCTCTGCCCTCTTTGATAGTATGACGGTAGAACAGAACGTCATGTTTCCGCTGGATATGTTTGGTACCGGCACCCTGAGAGATAAGAAAAAACGGGTGGCCGAATGTCTGGAACGTGTACAACTGAAAGACGCGGCCAAAAAATTCCCCGCTGAAATAAGTGGTGGTATGAAAAAGCGGGTGGGTATTGCCCGCGCCATCGTACTCAACCCCAAGTACCTCTTTTGTGATGAACCAAATTCCGGTCTGGATCCGCAGACATCTCTCCTCATCGACAAACTGATCAAAGAATTAACTGTAGAATATAATATTACTACGGTGATCAATACGCACGATATGAACACGGTGATGGAAAGCGGTGACCATATTGTATATATGTACCAGGGACAAAAACAATGGGAGGGCAGCAATAAAGACATCGTTTTCAGTAACGATCAGCAGCTGAACGACTTCATCTTTGCCTCTGAGTTCCTGCGGGAAGCCAAGGAAATGCGGCAGCTCGACATGTTTAAGGACAATAAATGGCGTGATCAGCTGAAGAAGGATGGGGAGTAAGGGTACCCTCCTCTGTATTATCTTAAGGGCACATAATTGCAGAATTATGGAAATCGGCTTATTTTTGCCGCACTGAAAGAAATAAACATATAAAATAATAAACCAATAAAACAAGCGCGATGAGTGTTTTAGTTAATAAGGATAGTAAAGTGATTGTGCAGGGATTTACCGGTACAGAAGGCACTTTCCATGCTACACAGATGATTGAATATGGTACCCAGGTAGTAGGCGGCGTTACCCCCGGTAAAGGCGGCAGCACTCATCTGGAGCGTCCTGTATTCAATACAGTAGCGGATGCCGTAAAAGCAACCGGAGCAAATGTTTCTATCATTTTTGTACCACCGGCTTTTGCTGCTGATGCCATCATGGAAGCTACCGAAGCTGGTATTGCCCTGGTTGTATGTATCACAGAAGGTATTCCTGTTCAGGATATGATCAAGGCTAAAAACTTCCTGCAAGGTACCAGTACCCGCCTCATCGGACCTAACTGCCCCGGCGTTATTACTGCTGAAGAAGCAAAAGTGGGTATCATGCCCGGATTTATCTTCAAAAAAGGTAAAATCGGTATCGTATCTAAATCAGGTACATTAACATATGAAGCTGCTGATCAGGTGGTTAAAGCCGGCCTGGGCGTTTCTACAGCCATCGGTATTGGTGGTGATCCCATCATTGGTACACCTACCAAAGATGCGGTTGAACTGCTGATGAATGATCCTGAAACAGAAGGTATCATTATGATCGGTGAAATTGGTGGCGGTATGGAAGCGGATGCTGCCCGCTGGATCAAGGAATTTGGTACCAAACCGGTAGTAGGTTTCATTGCTGGCCAGACAGCGCCTCCGGGTCGCCGTATGGGTCACGCCGGTGCTATCATTGGCGGTGCAGACGATACTGCTGCTGCAAAAATGAAGATCATGGCAGAATGCGGCGTTCACGTAGTGGATAGCCCTGCAGACATTGGTAAAACAATGGCAGAAGTACTGAGCAAAAAAGCAGCACTGGCTTAATTGTCAACAAAATAATATTGGAAGGTGAAAAGTGAGACGGATATTCCATCACTTTTCACCTTTTTTTTACCCCATTTATGGAAATCCTGCCCACACCAGCATCCTGTATAAAAGAAGTATCTTACTGTAAACAACGATCTTATGCGTTTTTTAACCGGAATATTCATTGTTTTAATCATTAGCAGCAATAAAATGATGGCCCAGTCTAGTTATGATAATTATTGGAAGAAAGTAGCCGCGCTGGAAGAAAAAGGATTGCCCAAATCGGCGATGGAAGAAGTAAATAAGATTTACACCCAGGCTGTGAAAGACAAAGCGGAAGCACAACAAATCAAAGCCCTCATTTTCCAGCTCAAGTTCAATGCGCAGATCAATGATAGCAGCAGTCTGCAGAACATGCAGAAAATGGACCAGCAGATTACTGCTGCCAATGGGGCCAGCCGCGCATTGCTGCAAAGCATAAAAGCGGAAATGCTGCTCCGCTACCTGCAAAACAACCGTTATAAATTCTATAACCGCACGGCTATCGCCAACGACGAAAGCACCGACGTGAGCACCTGGGGGCTTGAACGCCTGAACCGGGAAGTGGCCGCCACTTACCTGGCCTCCCTGTCCCAAAGGGAGCTGCTGGAAAAAACAACACTCGCCGGTTATGATCCCATCCTCATAAAAGGCGCCAATACCCGCTCACTACGGTCATCACTATACGATTTACTCGCCCACCGGGCCTTAGAATATTTTAAATCAGGAGAAGGCAATATTAATAAACCGACCGACCAGTTTGAACTGGACGATACCGCTGCTTTTGCACCGGCTGCCACTTTTGCGGCACATCACTTTGCTGCCGCAGATACTACCTCGGTGCAATACCAGGCCCTGTTGCTGTTGCAGCAACTGATACGCCTACACGAAGATAACAAGGCCGCCCTGCTGGACGTAGACATCGAAAGGGTGCAGTACATGAACCAGGTGGCTGTTATGGAAAATAAGGACGAATTGTACCTGCACGCACTGGACCAGTTGCTCCTCGCTTATACCGGCGAAAAAGAAGTGACCAGCGTCCTGCAATTACAGGCGGAATGGTATTTGAATAAAGGAACATCCGACGAGGCCGGCAATGCCGACGCCATGAAAAAGGCAAAAGCCATCTGCGAAAAGGCAGTGCAGCTGACACCCAAATCCATTGGTGGCGCTGCATGCGCTCATATGTTGGACAGGATCGGAGAAAAACAGCTAAGCCTCTCTGCTGAACAGGTAAATGTACCCGGCGAACCTTTCCGCACCCTCGTAACTTATAAGAACATCCACCAACTTCACCTGCGCGTTGTAGCGGTGGACGAAACATTCCTCAAAGCATTGCGCAAAGCGCAGAACAATTACCGCGATACGGAAAACGGCTACTGGAAAATGATCCTGTCCAGACCCGCGCTGAAAACGTGGCAGCAGGCATTGCCCGACCCGGAAGATTACATCTCCCATAAAACAGAAATAAAAATAGATGGCTTACCCATAGGGCAGTATATGATCGTATCCAGTGTGGACCCCGGATTCAGCCTGAAAAATAATCCCATATCCATGCAGTTTACCTGGGTGTCCAATATCAGTTATATTGATAACGGTACCAGGTATTATGCGCTGGACCGTACCACCGGTAAGCCTTTGGCAGGTATCAGGCTGAATGTGATGAAGAATGTGAGTGCCAATAACGAAAGCAACTGGAAGCCCATCCAGTCACTCGTTACGGCAACAGATGGCAGTGTGAATATTACACCGGATGATAACAATCGTAATGTACGCCTGCAATGGATCGGTAAAAATGACCAGCTATTTCTTGATAACTACACCTACTTATATAACTACGACTACCTGGGGCAGGAAGTGATAAAGCCTAAAACGTTCCTGTTTACCGACAGAAGTATTTATCGCCCCGGTCAAACTGTTTATTTTAAAGGTATTGTGTTGAAGAAACTGGAGCTGGATGTGAAGAGTGAACTGCTGACCCGCTTCAAAACCAAGTTGTTCCTCTATGATGCCAATGATGAAGAAGTAGATTCCATAGCGGTGGTAACCAACGATTTCGGTTCCTACTCCGGTAAGTTTATATTGCCGGAAGGCCGTATGAACGGCATTTTCAGGCTGGAAGACAGTAAGTCTGAAAGTAGCTTGTCCATCCACGTGGAAGAATACAAAAGACCTAAATTTTATGTAACATTTGATACGGTACAACATAGTTATCGTTTAGGCGATACCGTTACTACTACTGCTAAAGCACTGGCTTATGCGGGAAATAATATCGATGGCGCTACCGTAAAATACCGGGTGGAAAGAAGGGTGCGTTTCCCGTATCCATGGCTGTTCAGGAAGTACGTTCCTCAAGGTGCTGCCCGTGAAATTGCACATGGTACCACCACCACCGATGCCGCAGGTAACTTTACGGTTCAATTCCCTGCATTGCCCGACCGCGCTGTAGATGCGGCCACCAAGCCCGTTTTCTCCTATGTGGTACACGCAGACGTAACGGATCTTAATGGCGAAACACGCAGTGCTGACCAATGGATCAACGCCGGGTATCAGTCACTCGAAATAACCGTGAATATGGACGAACGCCTCCGCCAGGAGGAGCTGTCGCAGATACACATCTTCACAAAAAATCTTAACGGTGCATTTGAATCCGTAGCACTGACAGCGGAACTGCAACCACTGCAACCGCCGAAACGCTTACTGCGCCCCCGTTACTGGGAACAGCCCGATCAGTTTGTAATGACGGAAGAAGAATATATCAAAGCATTTCCGGTAGATATTTATAAAGATGAAAATGATCCGCAACACTGGTTACGGAAGCCCGCAGTACTGCAACAACAGTTTACCAGCGATGCCAGTGGAAAAGTAACCCTGAACAGCAAAAAGCTGGCGCCCGGATTTTATGAACTGGTAGTAAGTGGGAAAGATAAAACCGGTCAGCCTGTTACACAGAAAATGGTTTTTGAACTGATAAACCCCGCTGCGAAGGAATTATCTGCACCTGCCTATGTATGGGACTATCAGCCGGAAGCGGCGGTAGCACCGGGGGATAAAGCCACCATCGCATTAGGCACTACTGCTAAAGACGTGCATATGCTGCAGGTGGTGAAGCGACCGGATGAACCGGTTGAAATAACGCCGCTTGCATTGTCAGCTATTAAAACACAGACCTATAAAGTAACCGAAGAAGATCGTGGCGGCATACACCTCAGCTTCATATTTGTAAAAGATAACCGGGCATTCAGCACAGAGAAAACCATCCGGGTGCCATGGGATAACAAAGCCCTGGATATTAAACTGGGCGCACATCGTAACATGCTGCTGCCAGGTGAAAAAGAAAAGTGGAGCGTGCAGATTTCCGGGTATAAAGGAGAGAAAGTGGCGGCAGAAATGCTGGCCGCTATGTATGATGCCTCGCTGGATGCATTTACACCCCATCATTGGGCGATACCTGGTATATACCCTGAAACATATGCGCCGAGGATGTTTGACGGTAACAGCGGTTTTAGTGCCGGCGCTTCCCAAACCTGGTACCTGCCTGATTATGTATCACACAACAGTGATGAAAAATCATATGATGCATTGAATTTCTTTGATTGGCAAATGTCGGATGATGATGGCGGAAGAGGGAGGGTAAGGTTAATGGGACGCTTGTCAGGCGCTGCTGCCGCAGCTCCCAGACCCGCTCAGATGGCCATGAAGAAAAACCAAAATTACGCTACAGTGGATGTGATGGCGGAATCGAAAGCTGATATGAGTAGTGCACTCGAAGAAGTAGTGGTAGTGGAAGCAGATAGCAGTAAAGAACCGGCTCCTCCGGAAAATACTGGTAATAGCAGCATTCGCAAAAACTTCCAGGAAACAGCCTTCTTCTTCCCGGATCTGCGTACAGATAAAGATGGTAATATCTCTTTTGAATTTACGGTGCCGGAAGCCTTAACAAAATGGAACTTCCTTAGCCTTGCACATACAAAGGACCTGTCCTTCGGCTACGCCGGCGCCAGCATTGTTACACAGAAAATGTTGATGGTGCAGCCCAATGCACCCCGGTTTGTAAGAGAAGGTGATAAAATTGAATTTACCGCCAAAGTGAGCAACCTTTCTGATACCCTGCTGATAGGGCAGGCTCACCTGGAACTACTGGATGCTACTACCATGCAGCCGGTAGATGGCTGGTTTCAGAACATCTTCCCCGTGCAGCATTTTACGGCCAAAGCCGGACAAAGTACGGCGGTTACTTTTCCGTTACAGATCCCGCATGGTTTCAACAGCGCATTGCTGTATCGCGTCACTGCGCAGGCAGCCAACTTCAGCGATGGAGAAGAAAATGCTTTACCTGTATTGACCAACGCTATGCTGGTAACGGAATCCCTGCCACTGCCGGTACGTGGAGATGGTACACATACTTTTACTTTTGATAAATTATTGAAGAGCGATTCCTCTCAGACCCTGCGCCAGCACGCACTGACGGTAGAGTATACCAGCAACCCTGCCTGGTATGCCGTACAGGCGTTACCGTACCTGATGGAGTATCCTTACGATTGTGCAGAGCAGGTATTTAACCGCTACTATGCCAATGCACTGGCTACGCATATTACAAATGCTACACCCGGTATCAAGGCCGTGTTTGAGAAATGGAAAACCTCCGACACCGCTGCATTACTGAGTAACCTGCAAAAGAATGAAGAGCTTAAATCAGTGTTGTTGCAACAAACACCCTGGGTACTGGAAGCAAAGAATGAAGCAGAACAGAAAAAGAATATCGCGTTGTTGTTTGACCTGCAACGTATGCAGCGCGAAAGAACATCGGCGCTGGATCAGCTGAAGTCGAAACAACAACCTAATGGCGCTTTCCCCTGGTTTTACGGTATGTGGGAAGATAGATTTATCACCCAGTATATTCTGGCTGGTATCGGGCACCTGCAACAGCTGGCATCCCTCAAAGATCCCGTAGCCATGGATATTGCCAATAAAGCGATGGACTATCTCGATCAGCAGCTGGATAAAGACTATTATAACCTGGTGAAAAATAAGGCGAACCTGAAGCAGCAGCAACTCAGCCAGATCCAGGTGCATTACCTGTATGCGCGCAGTTTCTTTGATCGTCCGGTGCCTGCGGCCATGCGTACATCGTTTGATTATTTCCTGTCACAGGAAAAAACGTATTGGAACAAACAAAACCGCTATACCCAGGGCATGATAGCACTGACACTCTTTAAGAAAGGTGATCAGCTAACGCCAAAGGCTATATTAAAATCGCTGAAAGAGAATGCGATGAACAGCAAAGAAATGGGGATGTACTGGAAAGATGTGGTGGCAGGCTATAGCTGGCATCAGGCGCCTATTGAAACACAGGCGTTGCTCATTGAAGCATTTGATGTGGCCGGGAAAGATGCAGAAGCGGTGACAGATATGAAAACATGGCTGCTCAAAAACAAACAAACCAATAACTGGCATACCACCAAAGCTACGGCTGATGCCTGTTATGCGATGTTGCTGAATGGCAGCAACTGGCTGGCTACCTCTCCGCAGGTAGCTATTCAGCTGGGAAGCACCAGCATCAAACCCGCTGCTACAGAAGCGGGCACCGGCTACTTCAAGGAACGGATAGATGGTAAAGCCGTGAAACCTGCTATGGGTAACATCAGCGTAACCGTGCAGGATAGCAAGGGCCAACCTTCCTGGGGTGCTGTTTACTGGCAATACTTTGAAGACCTGGATAAGATCACAGCGGCCAAAACACCTTTGGTACTGGAAAAAGAACTATTCCGGGAAGTGAATGGTAACAACGGCCCTGTGCTCACAAAAATTGAAGCAGGTAATGAACTGAAAGTAGGCGATAAAGTAAAAGTGCGCATTGTACTGCGTGCCGACAGGGCGATGGAATACATTCACCTGAAAGACATGCGGGCAGCTTGTTTTGAGCCACTGAATGTGATCAGCAGCAGCAAGTGGCAGGATGGCCTCAGTTATTATGAAAGCACGAAAGATGCTTCCACCGATTTCTTTTTCAGCTACCTGCCAAAAGGTACTCACGTGTTCGAATACACGCTGTTTGTAACCCATCAGGGTAAATTCTCCAATGGTATCAGTACAGCACAATGCATGTATGCACCGGAGTTCAGCGCGCATAGTGATGGCATAAATGTGAATGTAAAAGAATAGAATAGACCATGAGGAAAACAGATTACCTGATCGTTGGCCAGGGCATTGCGGGCACCATGCTTAGCTGGTTCCTGATGCAGGCCGGCAGGAAGGTGATAGTAATAGATGATGCAAAGGCAAACAGTGCTTCACGGGTGGCGGCGGGTATCATTAACCCGGTATCCGGCCGCCGGTTTGAGCCTGCATGGCTATATGATACGTTGTATCCCTTTGCGGAGGCTACGTATAACCAGTTATCGGATTTACTGAAGGTGCCGGTTTTTACAGCACGGCGGCTCTGGAATATATTCCCTTCCCAACAAATGAGGGATGCGTTTCTGACGAAGACTACCGGTGATGAATACACGGAGTTGCCGGAAGTATTGGAATATGAGCAGTGGGTGGATCAGCCTTATGGAGCGGCAGTTGTAAAAGGCGCTACCGTAAACCTGCGGGCACTGCTACCGGCTTACCGCCAATATTTACAGGAGCAGGATGCACTGTTATCGGAGCACCTGGATCTGAACGCGCTGGAACTAACAGCCACCGGTGTAACCTACGGCAACATCCAGGCAGACAAAATCATTTTCTGCGATGGGGTGGCTACCACCGGCAATCCCTTCTTCGGAAATATAAAATTCCTGCCCAACAAAGGGGAGGTGCTGCTGCTGAAGATCCCCGGGCTGGATACCGGGGATATCATTAAAAAAAGCATTACACTGGTTCCGCAAGGGCCGGAGTTATTCTGGGCAGGCTCTTCTTTTATATGGGATTATGAAGATGATCATCCAACAGAAAAACAAAGGGAGATACTGGAGAAAAGTTTGCAACAGCTGTTGAAGGTGCCATACCAGGTCCAGGAGCAACTGGCCGCTGTGCGCCCGTCCGGAAATGACCGCCGCCCGATAGTGGGCTTACATCCCGATATGCCGGCTTTGGGCATCTTTAATGGGTTAGGCACAAAAGGTTGTTCGCTGGCACCCTTTATGGCAGCGCATTTCACGGAAGTATTGGCTGGCAATGCCCGCCTGATGCCGGAAATAGATGTAAATCGATATTTTAACAGGCTGCGGGGATAAAATCCACGTATCAAACCGTATCTTTGCCCCCCTTATGGGCATGGCTGAACAACTGAAAAGTAATCACAAACAGCTGGCAGTCCATTCCGGAATTCGACCATAAAACAATTAAAATCAACTATTTACGCATGTATAGGACGCACACTTGCGGGGAATTAAGAATAGAACAGGTGAGCCAGGAAGTTACACTGGCCGGCTGGGTACAAACAGTCAGAAAATTTGGCAGCATCACTTTTATTGATCTGCGTGACCGTTATGGTATTACACAATTGTTATTTGGAGAAAACCTGAATGCCAAGCTCGATGCACAGCCTTTGGGCCGCGAGTTTGTAATCCAGGTGACTGGTAAAGTAACAGAGCGTTCCAGTAAGAATAAAAATATTCCAACCGGTGACATAGAGATCACGGTGAGCGACTTTACCATCCTGAATGCGGCTAAAACCCCGCCGTTTACAGTACTGGATGATACGGATGGTGGTGAAGAACTGCGGATGAAATACCGCTATCTTGATCTCCGCCGCAACGTTGTAAAGCAAAACCTGGAGCTGCGTTATAATATAGGTCGTGTTGTACGCAACTACCTGCATTCAAAAGGCTTCATGGACATTGAAACGCCGTTCCTGATCAAGTCCACACCGGAAGGTGCCCGCGATTTCGTGGTGCCCAGCCGTATGAATGCAAATGAGTTTTATGCATTGCCACAGTCGCCCCAAACCTTCAAGCAACTGCTGATGGTGAGCGGGTATGACCGCTACTACCAGATCGTGAAGTGTTTCCGGGATGAGGACCTGCGTGCAGACCGTCAGCCGGAGTTTACACAGATCGATTGTGAGATGAGTTTTGTGGAACAGGAAGATATTCTGAATACGTTTGAAGATATGCTGAAACATATCTTCCGTGAAATAAAAGGAATTGAATTTGAAGGTGATTTCCCACGGATGACCTGGGAAGAGGCCATGGAGTTTTATGGTAACGATAAACCGGATATCCGCTTTGAAATGAAGCTGGCTGGTTTGAACGCTATTGTAAAGGACAAAGGCTTCAAGGTATTTGATGAGGCGGAACTGGTAGTGGCTATTGCTGCTGAAGGTTGCGCGGAATATACCCGTAAGCAGCTGGATGAGCTGACAGACTGGGTGAAGCGGCCACAGATTGGTATGAGCGGGCTCATCTATGTTAAATATAACACGGATGGCACACTGAAGAGTTCGGTGGATAAGTTTTTTGATGAACAACAATTAAAGCTGTGGGCGCAGCAATGTCAGGCAAAACCCGGAGATCTGATCCTGGTGCTGGCTGGCAGGGAAGAACGTACCCGTAAAGCGATGAGCGAACTCCGCCTTGAAATGGGCGAACGCCTCGGTTACCGCAATAAAAATGAGTATAAGCCGTTGTGGGTGATAGATTTCCCGCTGTTTGAATACGCAGAAGAGGAAAACCGCTGGGTGGCACGTCACCATCCGTTCACGTCACCGAAGCCGGACCAGATTGCTTTAATGGATGACCTTTCCCAATATGCCAGTATCAAGGCGAATGCCTACGATATTGTATTGAACGGTACAGAAATAGGCGGTGGCTCTATCCGTATATTCCAGCGCGATTTACAGCAGAAGATGTTTGCTGCACTGGGTATGACCAAAGAAGAAGCAGAACATAAATTTGGGTTCCTTTTAGGGGCTTTTGAATATGGGGCACCTCCACATGGTGGAATTGCCCTTGGATTTGATCGCTTGTGCTCGCTTTTAGGTGGCAGTGAAAGTATCCGTGACTTTATCGCATTCCCGAAAAACAACTCAGGACGCGATGTAATGCTGGATGCACCAAGTGAAATTGATCAGATACAGTTGAAAGAATTAAAGATTAACCTGGTAAAGTAATACCGGCACAATCTTTGCAATTAGCGGGTTCTTTTATGCGTAAAAATCCCCTTTGATATGGCACTTTGCCGCATCAAAGGGGATTGACGCTAATATAAGGTACTATATTTTTTAACAAGAAATTAACGAGAAGAAGATAAGGCCAGAGAAGAGACGTATTATCTAAATATTTAAAGTAATATTGCGGTGTGATCATCGTTGATATGTGAGGTAAGAAAATGATGCTGAAAACAAACAACAATCTATCACCTGATACAAAAAGTACTACCATGAGAATCTCATCATTCTTCAAGCGGCAAGTATGGTTATGTGGGGTGTTTTTATTGCTGATGCTCAGCAATGTTGGGTATGCTCAACAATCCACGAGTAGTTATATGAAGAAATACAAACCGGTTTCCGTTGAGTTAATGCAGGAAACAGGTATCCCTGCCAGTGTTATACTGGGAGTAGCCATGCTGGAATCCGGTACCGGAACCAGCAGAAATGCCAAATTGCTGCATAATCACTTTGGTATTGTAGGAAAGAATAACCTGAGTAAGATCAAGCCCGGACATCGTTCCGTGTACAAGCAATATGCTTCTGATCTTGCTTCGTATGAGCATTTTGTAGAATTACTGGCTAAAAAGAGGTGGTTTGGTCAAGTGAAAGGGAACCAGGAATTTGCGGTATGGCTTAAACATATGAATCGTAGCGGCTACTCCACTGCGGGACATGAATGGATAAGAAGAGTGACAGCAATTATTAACCGTTACAAACTGTATAAGCTGGACGCAGGCATGGATAGCGTGGCACGGGGATCATCATCTTGGTTGACCGTGGGCCTGCCAGCCACCGACGACCGGTGAGTGCTAAATGATTCATTAAATTATGCCTGGCAAAAACAAGTCTGCCTATCCTTTCATTATTATCCTGGGATCATTAGTGTGTTTGTTAGGACTGTCACAGCTTAACTACACCTTTTCATACAAAGACTTTCAATTCCGTCGCCTGGATATGTTGTCCGATCTGAGAACAACGCCAGCGCCGGATAAAAAAGAGCTTACTGCTGTTACAGACAGCAGTAAGCTTTCTCCTTCAGATACTGCTGCACTGGCAGCAGGCGATTCCACCAACATTTCCAACCCCGACCTGCTGCACGACTTCATGACGTACAAAGGGATCCTTAACTATACATCTGCCATACCGGGAGATACGGAGGAAATGGGTATTAAAAAGTTCATGACTGCCTTAAAAGAACTGAAAGCAGGCAAACGTAAAAAAGTACGCATCGCCTATTTTGGTGACTCTATGATCGAAGGTGATCTCATCACCTCGGATCTGCGCGACAGCCTGCAGACATTCTTTGGCGGCGCCGGCGTGGGCTTTGTCCCCGTCACCTCCATAGTAGCTTCTTACAGAACTACCATCACCCATACTTTTTCAAATAACTGGAAAGATTATCACTATAAAAACTCCCCGCCATCCAATATTACACTGGGTTTTTCGGGGCATACTTTTTATTCCGGCAGCGATAGCTGGGTGAAATATTCACCCGTGCGCAAACCACGGCTGGATAAATTTCAGGAAGTATCTTTACTATATGGCGCAGCCAGCGACGCCACTGTCAGGATTAACGATAAGGCCTATACGCTTTCCGGCACTGCGCCGGTCAATAAGCTGGACCTGCGCCAGGACACCGGTTCTCCGTCACTGGTCATCAGGTATGACGGTAATCCTGCCACGCCATTTTATGGTGTTTGTTTTGAAAGCGATAACGGTATTTATGTAGATAATTTTTCTTTCCGGGGCATCAGTGGTGTGGAACTGGGGCGTTTGTCGGCCGATATGATCCGGCGTATGCAGCAGGAACATCCCTATGATCTGGTGGTGTTGCACTATGGTGCCAATGTATTGTTCCGTCCTGAGCTGACGGACTACAGCTGGTACGAACGTCCCATGAAAAAAGTGATGGACTCTTTGCGACACGACCTGCCGGCTACCTCTTTCCTGATCATCGGTACGGCAGATAAATCGTATCGCAAAAGCGACCGTTATGTAACAGCGCCAGGAGTGGAAGCATTACTGAAAGTACAGCATGAGCTGGCAGAAGAACACGGCACTGCTTACTGGAACCTCTATGCCGCTATGGGCGGCGAAGGCTCCATGGTGAAGTGGGTGGAAGGAGATACGGTGATGGCCAACAAGGATTATACTCACTTTAACAGACAGGGAGCGGCCAGGGTGGGGGCGCTGCTGTATAAAGCTATAATGAATGATTACAGGGAGGCAGAACAACCTTAGGAGATGTATGGTAGCAGGGCTAATGCTGTTACTCACCACGTTTACTACTTATGCGCAACAAACAACTGCCAACATTATCCAGCAGGACACTGCTTTATATAGTGTTTTTCATAGTTTGTCGGTAGCAGATAGTAATGTAGTGTCCATACTTCATCTCGGGGATTCACACGTACAGGCAGGATTTTTTCCATTCGCTACCGGCGCCTTACTACAACAGGAGTTTGGCTATGCCGGAAGAGGATACATCTTTCCCTATAACCTGGCCGGTACCAACGGACCGGATGATTACCGCTGGAACAGCAACGCGAAGTGGCGTACAGAAAGAGTGATAGACCGTGATAAAACACCGGAGCTGGGCCCCGGCGCTATTGCTATCAGCACACAAAGCAACGCACCTGCACTCGCTTTTACCGGCAAACAGGATGCTGCTATGGATAATAATTTCCGCAAAGTGAAATTGTTCTATGATGCCGGTACGGAAAACAGTACCATCATCTGTCCTGATGCAGAAATAACGGTAACGGCTACCCCGTTTCCTGGTTCTCCTACTGTCAGCATGGCTACGCTCAACTTTTTACAAACATCACAATCCTTCCAGGTAAGATGGGAAGGTACGGGCAGCACCCCTTTCCGCTTTTATGGCGCTGTGCTTGAAAATGGCCGCAACGGTGTGTTGTATCATAGCGTAGGTATCAATGGCGCCATGTTCCAGCATTATAATGATCAGGATAATGTGCTGCGGGCACAGATGGCGGTATTACAACCACAGCTGGTGATCATCTCCCTGGGAACAAACGAGGCCTATGGCCGGCTTGACCCCTTTCAGTTCAGAAATGAAATTGATAAAATGGTGCAGCTGATCCGGGAAGAACTGCCTTCCGCAAACATCCTGCTCACTACGCCGCCAGACTGTATGCGGGCAGTACGCAAGGCTACCCGTAAAAAGATCAGCAAGAAAAAATATAAAACAATCTATCATACCGCTTACTATCCCAATCCATATATTGCTATGGTCACCCAGCAGATCATGGGATATGCAAAACAACACGGCATCGCCTGCTGGAATTTTAACGCAGTAAACAAAGCGCAGAAAAGCAAGTTTGCAGGAGCATGGGCGCCGGATCATATTCATTTTAATGCGAGAGGGTACCAGTTACAGGGGCAGCTGCTATATGATGCAATACAACAATCCTACGCACACTATTTACAGGAAATAAAGAAAAACCCAGTTATCTCCGATGATCAACATTAATAAACTGTTGTCTGAACTTTTGTACAATCCTGCAGATCCTGTGCTGTTTAACAGCGCCTTCTTTTTCTATTTCTTTGCTTTGTTCCTGCTTTGTTACCTGGCAGTAAGCCGCAGCAAACATGGCCGGGTATGGGTATATACTATTTTCTCACTCTACTTCTTTTATAAAGCCTGTGGCTTCTATGTGGGCCTGGTGGTGCTTTCGGCCATTGTGGATTTTAATCTTTCTCACTGGATCCACCGCACGCCCAGCAAGACAGTAAAAAAATCATTACTGATATTCAGTATCGTCCTCAATATAGGGTTGCTGTTTTATTTCAAATACACCGACTTCTTTATCGGCATCATCAATGATGTAACAGCAGGGAATATTCATCCGCTGCACCTGTTACTGCCAATCGGGATCTCTTTTTATACATTTGAAAATCTGAGTTATACGATAGATGTTTACCGGGATGAAATACCGCCTGTCAAACATTTCATGGACTATCTCTTTTTCCTCTCCTTCTTCCCGAAACTGATGATGGGCCCCATTGTACGCGCGGCCGATTTTATACCGCAGATCTCAAAACCATACCGGTTGAACAGTGAGGATATAGGCAAAGGGATGTACCTGATCATTGGCGGATTGTTTAAAAAGATTGTCATATCGGATTTTATCTATCAGAATTTTGTCCAGTATATTTTTGATGATCCCAGTAAACATACCGGCCTGGAATGTCTCATCGGCGTGTATGGGTATGCGTTAGTGATCTATTGCGACTTTTCCGGCTACTCCGATATGGCGCTGGGTATTGCCCGCTGGACCGGGTTTAAGATTCCGCCAAACTTCCATTCACCTTATCAGAGTTCGTCTGTTACAGAGTTCTGGCGCCGCTGGCATATCTCTTTATCCAGCTGGTTGCGCGACTACCTGTACATTCCTTTGGGAGGCAATCGTAAAGGGAAAGTGCGGCAGTTTATCAACCTGGCGCTGACCATGCTGATCGGTGGTTTCTGGCATGGCGCCAGCTGGAACTTTATCTTCTGGGGTGCTATGCACGGCACGGCGCTGGCAGTAGATAAGGTGCGTCTCGACTGGCTGAAAAAGAGAAAGACAGTAATGACTGGATGGAAAGCCTCCGTACTGAAGGTTATAGGGGTGTTTGTTACTTTTCATTTCGTGTGCTTTTGCTGGATCTTTTTTAAAGCGTCCACCTTCCATGATGCATGGGCGCTGATTCACCAGGTGGTATATGATTTCCAGCCGGAAATCCTGATGGAGCTGTACCAGGGTTATACGGCCGTATTCTGGGTGATGGCACTGGGTTTCCTGTTGCATTTTATGCCTTCAAAAATGGAGTTCTCGCTGGAGAAATTACTGGGACGTGTGCCCGTTGCCGGTAGTGTGGCCATTATGGTGGTATTCGTCTGGTTACTGGTGCAGGTAAAAAGCACACAGCCGATGATACCGATATATTTCCAGTTTTAATAGCCCCGCTTCTGCCAGGGAATGAAAATATCACATTCATTGATGCCGGTGAGGGAGATAAAGAAATGATTGCCGCTCATCTTGAAATGGCTGGCCCTGCAACTGTTGTTGATAAATTCATACATGGGGAGGCCGGCTGCAACAAAGCTCATAGGAACGGATAATTTCTTGTAGTGACCGCCGGGTATTTGCCTGGTCACCAATCCGAAAGCTTCCTGGAAGCTCAGTTGTATGGAGAGATGCGCCATATTATTTTGTGGTGTGTTGGGCAACAGTAATCCAACATACATCATCATGCGTCCATAAGTAGTAACCGGTACTACATCAAGCGTACCGGTGATCACCATGGCTTCATGGGTAGCTATCGATGCGGTAATGGCGCGCAGTTGCTGGGAATACGTGGCCATATATACAACCATGTTTCTTACCGGATCATCGCTGCGTGGAAGAATATTGTAATACAGGGTGTAGTTGGGCAATCGTGTATCTTCTGTTCTATCGGTGGTAAAGATGTCTGCCATGTGGCGGTCGTAAGGAGAGGTAATGATCTTTGTGCGTTCCAGGGTAGCTATCTCGTTTGGTAGCAGGAGCATGTCGCGGAAGCTGGTAGGACTGGCATCGAACCGGGCTCTGAAAGCCTTGGTAAAGCTGGAATTGGTGTAGCCGCATCGCTCGCTGATCTCCCGGATGCTAAATCCGCTGTGTCGCAGCAAACCGGCTCCTGCTTCGAGTCTGCTCCGGTTTACAAACCGGATATATGGCTCCTGGCAGATCTCTGTAAACTTGTGAGAAAGGATATCTGCTGATACGCAGAGTTTATCAGCTACTTTCTTCAGGTCGATGTTACCTAAGGGGTCGTTATGTGCGAGGGAAATAGCTTGCTGAATATTCCTCTCCCAATTTAAAATAGTGGAAGGTTTCATAAGGTGATAATAATCTTATCAATTTAAAACATTGCTGCTTCTAAATTGTAGTCAGTGATGTAAATTAACGAGTGGTTAACGAGTTATTAACCAAATGAAATTAGACGCTAATACTTACTTTTGCGCAATAATTTGAAGAGATGATGCGAATTGCGAAATATTTTCTGGTAATAGTTATACTGTTAGGTTCCACGATGGTGGTGCGTGCCCAGTTCCTGATGGATATGATAGATACCACTACCACGCTGGGAAAAGGTATGATGGCCATGTATAAGAAGTATGATGCAATTCAGGTTAGCGGTTATATCCAGCCACAGTTTCAGTTGGCACAGGAAAAGGGTATTGGCAGCTATGCCGGCGGTAACTTCCCGGCCGCTGTAAATAACCGTTTTTCGTTGCGCCGCGGGCGGTTGCGGGTAGATTACGAGCGTTATAACAAGCACGATATGCCGGTAGTGCAGTTCGCATTCCAGTTTGATGGTACCGAAAGAGGGGTTTTTATCCGGGATTTCTACGGCCGTATATTTGAAACCAGGTATAACCTGTTTTCATTGGCAGCCGGTATGTTTGCCCGCCCATTTGGCTACGAGGTGAACTTATCGTCATCCGACCGTGAAACGCCTGAGCGTGGGCGCATGTCGCAGATCCTGATGAAAACGGAGCGCGATCTCGGCGCCATGGTTTCTTTTGAACCACGGGCAAAAGATCATCCGCTGAATTTCCTGAAAATAGATGCGGGGCTGTTTAATGGGCAGGGTTTAACCGCTACCAGCGATTTCGACAGCCATAAAGATATTATCAGCCGTATCAGTGTGAAACCGCAGCGTATTAAAGGAAACAACTGGCTGCTGTCAGGCGGCGTTTCCATGCTATATGGGGGTATGGCGCAGTTTACGCCAACGATCTACCGTATGGGCACTGTAAATGGCAAACCGGGATATATCGCTGACTCCTCTGCTGCCAATATCGACAAAATTGCTCCCCGTCATTACTATGGGGCAGATATACAATTGAAAATACCGAATGGTCCCGGCAAGGGAAGTACCCAGTTCCGGGCAGAATATCTCCGTGGTAAACAAACGGCTACCGCTGTTACTACTGAAACCCCTGGCATTATCCCGGTAGACGCGCAAGGCAATGTTCTCCCTTTATATCTCCGCAATTTTGATGGCGCCTACCTGTATTTCCTGCAGAACCTGGGGAGTGAACAACACCAGGTGGTTGTAAAATACGACTGGTACGATCCTAACAAAAAAGTGGAAGGCAAAGAAATCGGGATACCGGGTGAAGGTCTCACCGCAGCGGATATACGCTACAATACACTTGGTCTTGGATACCTCTACTACGCCAATGAGCACCTCAAATTCATGTTCTACTACGATTGGGTACAGAATGAAACAACGGAGCTGGAAGGCTTTAAAGAAGACCTGAAGGATAATGTGCTTACCTGCAGGATACAATACCGCTTCTAACCAGGATTACCAGGATTAAAAAAGGATTAACAGGATGGGTGTTTTGTTAAATTGTTTTTTTACAAACAACAAAACGCCCATCCTGTTAATCCTTTTTTAATCCTGGTAATCCTGGTCTTTATTCGCGGCCCGATTCCATCGTAAACCCAAACGTACTGCCTATTTCGGGTTTGCTGCGAACGGTAATAGATTGATCGTGTGCTTCCACAATATGTTTTACGATGGCGAGTCCGAGGCCGGTACCGCCAATATCCCTGCTACGGGCGCGGTCTGTGCGGTAGAAGCGTTCAAATACGCGGGGAAGATGGTCTTCCGACATGCCTATGCCATCATCCGATATTTCAATCAGGACACGTTTGCCATCCATGTTATAGATGCTGGCAATGGTATGTCCATCAGGTTTACCGTATTTGATGGAGTTATCTACGAGGTTAATAAGTACTTGTCTGATCTTTTCTTTATCTGCCAGCACCAGTATGGGCGCTTCGCATCCTTTTTTGATATTGAATTTGATGCCTTTGGTATTGGCTTTTAAAGAAAGGGTATCGAATACATCTTTTATAAGATCCTGTATCACGAATACTTCCATGTTAATGGTCATTTCACCACTTTCCAGTTTGGATATTTCATCCAGGTCATCAATCAGTCTGCAAAGACGGTCGATGTTTTTGGTGGCGTTTTTCAGGAACAGTTTATTCACCGCCGGATCTTCCAGTGCACCGTCCAGCAGGGTATGGATGTAACCCTGTACCGCGAAGATGGGGGTTTTCAGCTCATGGGAAAGATTCAGCAGGAACTCCTTTCTGAAGGCTTCATTGCGGCGGAGACTATCCAGTTCTTCTTTCTTCTGGCTGGCCCATTTTTCTACATCTTCACTTACTTCCTCAATTGTTTTCAGGGGAAGGATATTCTTTTGAAAGAATTCTTCCCTTTTAGACGCCTTTGTCTGGTAGATGAATTTGTAGATGAGTTTTATCTTTCTGTAAATAAAATTTTGAAGGGTATACAGATAGAGATAGTATGATACAAGAAAGGTGAGCACAAAAGCACCTGCCATTACTTTCCAGCTTCCATCAATAAACAGGCTGCCCAGCGCGATAATCGCTGAAATGACGAGTGCAGTAAAGCCCGCTAATTTCTGCGGGGATAAATTTTTTGCTTTGAACATACTCCAGAGTGAGTAATTAGTGTAATAATGGGAAATTACTTTAAATTTTTTACTTGCCATAATAAAAGGCTGTTGGCTACCAGCCGGAACTGGTAACCAACAAATGTTTTGATGGAAGAAATACAGAAAAAAGGAATGATGGAAGCCGGCTAAATGCCAGGGGCCAACAGCCGGATCTCAGATCTCAAATTTGTAGCCTACTCCTTTTACGGTGGTGATAAGATCGATGCCAATCTTCTGACGGATCTTCCGGATATGCACGTCGATGGTACGGTCACCTACTATTACTTCCGTGCCCCATACCTGGTTTAATATTTCATTGCGCAGGAATACACGACCGGGTTTGGAGGCGAGCAACTGTAACAATTCAAATTCTTTTTTCGCCAGAATGATTTCCTGGTCTTTGTAAGTAACGGTAAATTTCTCCCGGTCGATGATCAGATCGCCAAGGTGCAACCGGGTTTCCTCCGGTTTGTGCAAGCGACGGAAGAGTGCATTGATCCGGCTTACCAGCAATTTGGGTTTAATAGGTTTGGCGATATAATCATCTGCACCCATGTTCAGGCCATCCACTTCAGACTTCTCATCATTGAGTGCTGTTAAAAAAAGTACCATGGTATCTTTGAATTCAGGAATTTTCCTGAGCTCGCGGCAGGTATCGATCCCGTTTTTGTTCGGCATCATGATATCCAGCATAATCAGGTCTGGCCTGAATATTTTTGCTTTCTGGATAGCCTCGCTGCCGTCTTTGGCGGTTACGGTGTCGTAACCCGCTGTTTTAAGGTTGTAGCTGATAATTTCCAGAATATCCAGCTCATCATCTACTACCAGTATTTTTCCTGCAACCGCTTGGTCTATCATAAATCTTACTTTTAAAAAGACGGCACGAAAGTATAAAGCCTCAGCCGTGATTAATGGAAAAATAACATTATGAAATTGTTAATTCAATACCGGGCGATTTTCCATTGATATGCAGCAAGTTACACCAAATCTTTTCGGTAGTCGATATGTGTATTATTTGCTATCCGTACTCTTATGATTATTATCACTAATACCCTTGCCCACAGCGGAAAGTAGCTGATGCAGCATTTCTACCTGTGTTTGTTGCAGTTCCAGCATATCCTGCTGTTGCCGGATCAGCAGGTGATCCACTTTTTCATGCAGGATACGCACTTCCAGCTCTGATTTGAGATTGATCATATAGTCATTCCGTGCCCGTTGCCGGTCTTTATCTTCCTGCCTGTTCTGACTCATCATGATCACCGGCGCTTGTAGCGCGGCCACGCAGGAGAGGATCAGGTTCAGCAGAATGAACGGATAAGGGTCAAATGCTTTGCTCAGCAACCAATAAATATTGATGCCCATCCAACAGGCAATAAAGCCCAGGAACGCAATGATAAACGTCCAGCTGCCGCCGAAATCGGCAATATTGTCCGCCATCTTTTCACCGAAGCTGCGGTTTATGGCAAGTGGTTCCTCTTCCAGTTTATTCGTGAGCGTTTCATTGTTACGAAGCTTTTCCAGCACCATTTTTTCCATCTCTGTCAGTTCTCCCGTCTCCCTGGTAAAAAAGTTGTCGTAATAACGCTGCCGGTAAACATCCATTTCGCTGATGGCGATATTACACTTGTTACTGAAGTGGGGATGGTCTTTTCGGATCATTTCCAGAATAGAGGCACGGATCATCCGCGCATTTACTTTTTCAGAAAGAGGAAATGATTTGCCGGAGATGTCACTGATGAAAGATTGCATAGCTTTAAGAGTTTAAGCAGGTGGCCGTCAGCCATTAATTATCAGCTTATTTACAATACTACGTTATGAATGTATACAGATGAAATGTAAATTAATTATATGTGTTTTGTCTTAAAAACTAGTAACTAATGACTTAATGCGCGGAGCTATTATAATTTGGTTGTAAATTTGCTATCACGTTCGAGCGAAAAGTACATCTACAATGGGAAAATTTTTTATAATGTTATTGCTGATTGCTTCTCAAAGCAGCAGCTGGGTGCAGGCACAAGGTAATCATATACAGATCCCTATCAGCAGACAGGGATTTCATGATAATATCGATAAAGAGCAGGTGGCAGCGGATAAATTTGATGGAAAGGCTGATGAGCTTGTAAAAGTATCCGATGACCAGACGATCAATTTACAGGTAACGAATGCGCTACTCAAAGAAGTAGATAATATACAACTGGACATTGAGCGGGATTCTTCCCTGGATCACCGGCTGAAAGTAAAATATCTCTCCGGACTTTATGTAATACTGAAAGATTATAATCAGAAGCGTTCATACCGCAAAATTGAAGCGGAAGAAGCGCCCGCCATAGTAACAGCTTACCGCAATATGATGCGTGCGGATATCAAGGGACAAAGCATTCTGCCTTTTGTCCGGAACCTTTCTTTTGACGCCTCTGAAAGAATAATAGAAGTATTTCAGGATAATCCCGGTTATAAAGAAGCCAGGGGACTGGCATTTACCAAATACGCGTTTAATAACCTCGAAACCGTTATGCCTAAACTGGTAAACTACCTGGACTACCCCGGTACCGATTCCGTTATAGCTGCGGTGGCGCGTATATACCCCAATCAGATCCTTACTTACGCTACTTCTTATACCCCGATGGCCAGTGCCATTAAAAGGAACCAGGACCCGATTGTACAGCAGATTGTAAGCATCGGAAGATCTTCCCAGAGTACCAAGATCCTGCCTTTCATAGATGAATTGCTGGCAGGTACTACCACCGTGGAGAAACTGGAGAAGGTGGTAGATAACGATTACCAGTATTATAAACAGATGGTGAAATCCACCATTGCCCTGCAAAAATTGAAAAGCGAAGGGAAAACCCCATATGGAATGAAAGCCATGATGGAAAACATGCAGGCGAAATCATTGTTGTATATCCGCGAAGTAAATGATCTCCATGAAGAATCGGCGCCTGTGCGCTTCCGTGTTGTAAAAGATTTATCTCCCGAAGAATTATATTATCTGATCATCAATGGTCAGGAAGAATTATATACATCCAGTTATACCAACCGCAATAACGCCGGTTTGTACGATCAGATGATGGCCCGTATGAAGCCACCACGCGGGGATAGCCTGTTGATGATGGTCAATTTTGACCGCTTTAAGAAATTCATCGCCATGGCCGCCGGCTTCAACACACTGGACAACTTCCTGAAATCCATGGCGCCTGAAAACTCCAACTACCTGATGCAGAAATATGTACAGAACCTGGAGAAAACAGAAGACCTGGAAGACGCCGTGGACGTGGCCAACTCCTTTGGCAGCATCCGTGATGAAAAGCTGCTGGAATTTCTCCGGCAGGAAGTAAAAAAGAACCTGGCATATGTAAAACGGCATGATGACAAGCGCGGTACCGTGATCTACCAGTTATTGAGCAGTTTGTTTGAAACCGAGTCAACAAAAGAAAATGACTCCTCCAAAGCCTCCGATATGGCTGCGAAGTTTCAGTTGCCACCTATCAACTTCGTAACATTCAGTACACTGGAAAACGATAGTGGCAGGATTTATCAGCAGGTATTTTTTTATGGAGATAAAGACGGGCAGGAATCTTTCGCGAGCTTCATGACCAACTTCCCTTCCTCCGACTGGAAAGTGGTTAAAAATAAATACTACGCTACCATTACATCCATAAAAGGCAAGCCTACCACCATTTACGCCAATCTGCCGATTGACGAACCTGGTGATAAAGAAGCCATTGTAAAATTGTCTGAATACCTGGATGAAAACGATATTCATCCTACTATCTTCATACACCGTGGTCATAGTTATCATATCAATACCACACTGGAAAATCTGCAAAGCTCTGCAAAAATAGTCGTGCTGGGTTCCTGCGGTGGTTATCATAACCTGGCTACAGTATTGGAAAAATCACCGGAAGCACATATCATTTCTTCCAAACAGGTCGGTACCCGTTTTGTAAATGAACCGATCATTCATAGCCTGGAAGATGTAGTTCGCTCCGGTAAGAATGTGGACTGGGTGATCATGTGGGCGCAGCTGACCAAAAAGTTTGCACCGGATGCCCGTAACCGGGAACTATTCAGTGATTACGTACCCCCGCACAAAAACCTGGGAGCCATATTTATTAAGGCTTATAAACAGATCATGAAAGACGGGACCAAGATTAAATAGATTATCAGGATTAACAGGATGGGTGTAGCAGATATAAGCAGATAAATATTAAATTTATACAGTTAAATCGGCTACACCCATCCTGGTAATCTATTTAATCTTGGTTACACCCATCCTGTTAATCCTGAATATCCTTTAATCCTGGTCTTAAACTGGTTCCATTGGAAAATCTGGCTGTAAAGAAAGTATTTGATTTTAGTTTATTGCGACGCATTTTCTCATTTGCAGCGCCTTATAAGCGGTCATTATATCTGTCAATGATCATGACCGTTGTGTTTGCAGTGATCTCGCCTTTACGTCCTTACCTGATCCAGGTAACGGTAGATAAGTATATCTCCAATCAACTCATGCAGATGCTGGTCACCATTACCATTATACAGGTATTGCTGTTACTGCTTGAAACGATTGTACGGTTCTACTTTTCTTATCTTACTAACTGGTTGGGACAGTCTGTAGTAAAGGATCTGCGGGTAACAGTCTATAAAAAGATCGTTCACCTGAACCTGGCATTTTTTGATAAAACACCTATCGGTACACTCACTACGCGCACCGTTAATGATATAGAAGCCATCAACGATGTGTTTTCTGAAGGGATCATTTCCATTGTGTCTGATCTGTTAATGATCATTGCGATTCTGCTGGTGATGTTTATGGAAGACTGGCGCCTGACACTCGTGAGCCTGTCGCCTTTCCCGATATTGATCTTCGCTACGTATGTATTTAAGGAGAGTGTGAACAAATCTTTTCACCGGGTACGTAATGCGGTGGCGGCGCTCAATGCTTTTGTGCAGGAGCATCTTACGGGAATGGTAGTGGTGCAGGCGTTTACCGCAGAGAAGCGCGAAGCTTCCCGCTTTAAAAATATTAACAGGGAACACCGGAAAGCTAATATAGACGCCATTTTTGCGTATTCTGTATTTTTTCCCGTGGTGGAAATAATCCTGGCTATTTCATTGGGACTGATGGTATGGTGGGGTTCCAATAAAGTGTTGAACTACGAGGTGACACAGGGGGTGATGATTGCCTTTATCATGTACCTGAATATGTTATTCCGCCCGTTGCGGATGCTGGCAGATAAGTTCAATACCCTGCAAATGGGTATGGTAGCCAGTGAGCGAGTATTCAAGATCCTGGATAACAAGGACTATATCCCCGATAGAGGCCACCAGCCGGTAGATAATATGAAAGGCGCTATTACCTTCGATCATGTACATTTTGCGTATGTGGATGACCGTTATGTGCTGAAAGATATCACCTTCCATGCGAACCCGGGCGACACTGTAGCCATTGTAGGGCATACCGGCTCCGGCAAAACCACGATTATCAGTATTCTCAACCGGCTGTACGAAATACAGAAAGGGAGCATCAGGATCGATGACATCGACCTGGCAGCCTATTCCCTGGATGGGTTGCGTAGCAAGATCGGCGTGGTGTTGCAGGATGTATTTCTCTTCTCCGGCTCTATCTATGACAATATTACCCTGCACAACAATACCATTACGCGTGCGCAGGTTGAAGAGGCTTCCAGGCTGATCGGTATCCACGATTTTATCATGCAGCTGCCAGGAGGATATGATTACCAGGTAATGGAACGGGGCAGCACGTTGTCGCTCGGACAGCGGCAGTTGATCTCCTTTGCGCGTGCATTGCTGTATGATCCGGCTATCCTGGTCCTGGATGAAGCAACATCTTCAGTGGATACAGAGTCAGAAATGATGATCCAGCAGGCCATTGACAAGCTCATTGCAGACAGAACAGCCATTATCATTGCACACCGGCTGTCTACTATCAGCAAGGCGGATAAAATTATCGTGTTGGATAAAGGGGAGATTAAAGAGATGGGCACCCATGAAGAATTGCTGCAACTGGAAGGTTTTTACTTCAAATTACATAGTATGCAGTTTAACGTTAATAAAGTATAACATCTCTTTAATAATCTTTTCAAGCAGGTGGTTATTTGTACTTTTTTGACAGATAAAAACTCCCTGAAAAGAGGTCGAAAAAACCCTGTTTTAGATGATGAAAAAAATTATATGACATATTATGCGAAGGCGGTTGATTTCAACCGCCTTTTTTATTGCCATAATTTACCGCTTAATTACCTCGTAACAATCTGGTTATCAGTATATTTACAATATATCAAGAGATTTTTGCGTAGTCGCTGAATTTTTGAGATAAAATCAAGTATCTTTGCGCAAAATTTCAGAAAACGGTGATTTCTTTCAGTCAGTTCAAACATAGAATGGTAGCTCTTGTGATGGTTTTAGGCCTTCACGGTTTTGGTAATTTTTCTTATGCGCAGGACGCTCAGCACGGAAAAGCAGAGGAAGTTGTGGAAGGAGGGGATGTGCATGCTGAAGAACCTGCTGCAACAAAGAAATTTGATGCCAAGGAAGTAATTCTCGGACACGTAAAAGACGCACATGACTGGCATCTGTTCAGCATAGGCGATGCGCATGCAACGATTCCGTTACCGGTGATTATTTACAATCCGGCACGTGGTACTTCCGTATTTTCTTCCAGTGCATTTGAGCATGGTCATGCAGCACACGATGGTTACCGCCTCGTGAATGCACATTACCTGCATGAAAAAGGGCTGGATCCTGCCAAATACATGGATGGAAAGATCATTGCAGTAGATGCAAATGATAATCCAACCGGTGAAGAGATCTATGATTTTTCCATGACGAAGAACATCACTGCATTGATTCTGGGCGCAATATTGCTGGTAGTGCTGATGCTGAGTGTGGCGAAAGCATACAAAACACGCGGCTCCAAAAAAGCACCTAAAGGTTTACAAAGCCTGATGGAACCAGTGATCATCTTCATGCGCGACGAAGTAGTGAAACCGAATATCCCTGGCAAACATGCAGAAAGGTATACGCCTTTTATCCTGACTATATTTTTCTTTATCCTCATTAACAACCTGCTTGGTCTGTTGCCTGGCGCTGCCAACGTAACGGGTAACCTTGCTGTAACTTCAGCACTGGCTATTATCAGCTTTATTGCTACTATGTTCAGCACCAACAGGCATTTCTGGGGTCATATCTTCAACCCTCCTGTACCTTTCGGTGTTAAGTTCATCCTGGCGCCGGTGGAGCTGATTGGTGTATTTACAAAACCGATCTCCCTGATGATCCGGTTGTTTGCCAACATGCTGGCGGGTCACATTATTATCCTGAGTATTATATCCCTGGTGTTTATATTTGGTTCATTGAACAAGGTAGCCGGTTATGGTTTCCTGCCTATTACCATTTTATTCAACATGGTAATGATGCTGCTGGAACTCCTGGTAGCGTTTATCCAGGCGTTTATCTTTGCTAACCTGACTGCGGTATTTATTGGTCAGGCAATGGAAGGCGGACATGAAGAACACCATTAAGTAATTCGTTATTTTTTAAATTCAAACATATATTCATTATGGCACTTTTGACTGTTTTATTGCAGGCTGCTGCTGCATCTGGTTTAGCTAAGGCTGGTGGTGCTGTTGGCGCTGGTATCGCTGCTATCGCAGCTGGTATTGGTGTAGGTAACATCGGTAAGGCCGCGTTAGAATCTATCGCTCGTCAACCCGAAGCTGCTAACGACATCCGTGCAAACATGATCCTGGCTGCTGCGCTGGTAGAGGGTGTTGCCCTTTTCGGTGTAATCGCTGGTCTGTTAGCGGTAGTTCTGTAAGCCAAACTTTTTACTGCATCCGGCGCACAGGGCAATGGATGCAGTATTCTGATTTAGAGATTTCCTGATTTTTTGATGTAGAGATTTATATCGAAATCAAAAATTCGCAGGTCTCGAAATCAAAAAATCAAAAAATCAAAAAATCTCAAAATTCTAATTATATGGATCTGTTACAACCCGCGTTAGGCTTGTTTCTTATTTCATTAGTGATTTTCATCATCGTTTTCCTGATTCTGAAAAAATTTGCATGGACGCCTATCCTCGCTACTTTGAAAGAAAGGGAATGTTCTATCACAGATTCTATTGCTACAGCAGAAAGAGTGAAGGAAGAAATGGCGCAGATGAAGGCAGAACATGAACATGTACTGGCGGAAGCTAAGGCTGAAAGAAGCAAGATCCTGAAAGAAGCGAAAGACGCGAAAGATATGATCATCAGCGAAGCTAAAACGCAGGCTCAGGCAGAAGCGAAAAAGATCATCAGTGAAGCATACACCGCTATCGAAAACCAGAAAATGGCTGCGTTAACGGATGTGAAGAACCAGGTAGGTAACCTTGTGATTGAAGTGGCGGAAAAAGTGCTGAGAAGAGAACTGGCTGATAAAACAGCACAGGAAGGTTACGTGAGACAACTCGCAGGAGAAATTAAATTGAATTAAGATATTAGCGGCTGGCTATTACTGTTAGTAGCAGTGGATGGTCAACAGCTAAAAGCTAAAAGCTAAGAGCTATATGCAGAATCCCCGTTTAGCATCCCGGTATGCAAAATCATTGATAGATCTGGTTCAGGAAAAGAACGAGCTGGAAGCGGTGCATAACGATATGCTGTTCTTACAAAAGTTAATGAAAACAAACCCCGACGTGGTTAGTTTGCTTAAAAGCCCCATCATTAAGGCTGATAAAAAGCAAAAGATCATGGCTGCCATCATGGAAGGCCGTATCGGTACAATCACCCTTACTTTCATTAACCTGCTGATCACTAAATCACGCGAAAGCAGCCTGCCTGAAATTGCGGTTGAATTTTCGCGTCAGTATAATGTGCTGAAAAACATCGCGGTGGTAAAAATTACCTCGGCTGCTGTGCTGGACCCTGCCATACTGGATGTTATCAAACAGAAAGTAGCGTCTGAAATCACCCAGCACATTCAACTGGAAACGGTTGTAAATACAGACCTGATCGGCGGTTTTGTATTGGAATCAAATGATCAGTTTTTTGATGCGTCTGTATTGCGTGACTTACAGGATATCAAGAAACAATTTAACAAGAATATTTACGTATCGTCGATACGTTAGTGATACAGCAGCCGCTGCGTACACGCAAAGCTGTTGTCGTTATACTCATTTTCTTTAACGACTTTTTTTAAAAATCATAATTATGGTTGATATTAAACCTGATGAAATTTCGGCGATCTTACGCCAGCAGTTAAGCAACTTCAATGCTTCTGCCGACCTTGAAGAGGTTGGTACGGTATTGTCGGTGGGTGATGGTATCGCCCGCATTTACGGTTTAGGTAATGTGCGTTATGGTGAACTGGTTGAATTTGGCAACGGTGTTAAAGCTATTGCATTGAACCTGGAAGAAGATAACGTGGGTGTGGTATTGATGGGTGAATCCAAAGGCATTAAAGAAGGTGATAGAGTACATCGTACCGGCAAGATCGCTTCCATTAACGTGGGAGAAGGTATTGTTGGTCGCGTAATCAATACACTGGGCGAACCTATTGATGGTAAAGGCCCTATTGCCGGAGAATTGTATGAAATGCCACTGGAGCGTAAAGCACCGGGTGTATTGTACCGTGAGCCGGTTAAAGAACCACTGCAAACAGGTGTGAAAGCAATTGATGCTATGATCCCTATTGGTCGTGGTCAGCGTGAGCTGGTGATTGGTGACCGTCAGACTGGTAAAACAGCTATCTGTATCGATACCATCATCAACCAGAGAGAATTTTTTGATGCAGGTAAACCTGTTTATTGCATATACGTAGCTATTGGTCAGAAAGCATCTACTGTTGCCGGTGTAATGAAAACATTACAGGAAGCAGGCGCTATGGCTTATACTACTATCGTAGCCGCTTCTGCTGCTGATCCTGCTCCTTTGCAGTTCTACGCACCATTTGCCGGCGCAGCTATCGGAGAGTTCTTCCGTGATAGCGGTCGTCCTGCACTGATCGTTTATGATGATCTGTCCAAACAGGCCGTTGCTTACCGTGAAGTATCCCTGCTGCTGAAACGTCCTCCGGGTCGTGAAGCATACCCTGGTGACGTATTCTACCTGCATAGCCGTTTACTCGAGCGTGCTGCGAAGATCATCAGCAATGATGCCATCGCACAACAGATGAACGATTTGCCGGAGTCTATCAGACACCTGGTAAAAGGTGGTGGTTCCCTGACAGCTTTGCCTATCATTGAAACACAGGCGAGTGACGTATCCGCTTACATTCCTACAAACGTGATCTCCATCACCGATGGTCAGATCTTCCTGGAAGGTAACCTGTTCAACGCCGGTATCCGTCCTGCTATCAACGTGGGTATCTCGGTAAGCCGCGTAGGTGGTAACGCACAGATCAAATCCATGAAGAAAGTATCCGGTACCCTGAAACTCGATCAGGCGCAATACCGCGAAATGGAGGCTTTCTCCAAATTCGGTGGTGACCTGGATGCTGCTACCAAAGCAGTTATCGACAAAGGTGCCCGTAATGTGGAAATCCTGAAACAGGCACAGTTTAGCCCGTATGCCGTAGAAAAACAGGTAGCTATGATCTACCTGGGTACTAACGGTTTGCTGCGCGATGTACCTGTAAAACAAGTACGTGCTTTTGAAGAAGCATTCCTGCACGAAATGCAGGTGCGTTTACCGGAAGTACTGGCTGAGTTCAAAAAGGGCGCCCTGCCGGAAGATGGCATCAAGAAAATGGTTACCCTGGCAAATGAACTGAAACCAAGATTTGCATAAGCATTCAATTGCTGAAAATATAGAAAGAGACCTTCACCATTTGTGGTGAAGGTCTCTTTGTTTTATTAAAACAGGGGTTATTGGGAGATAAAAAATTTATCTTGTAAGTTTGGTTTATAAAATAAACTAGTTTACATTTGATTTGAAATAACACCCCATATGTTCAGGCACAACCTCTGTCTATATCTCCTTCTTTTCTCTCCCGCAATACTACTGGCCCAGGGCAGGATCAGCGGGAAGGTAACCGATAATAAGAAACATGCTTTACCAGGCGTAAACGTATTTATTAAAGGCACCTACGATGGCGCCACCACCGCCGCTGATGGCAGCTTTTCCTTTACCACAAAGGCTACCGGCGATCAGTTGCTGGCAGCCACACTCACCGGCTATCAGTCATTGGAACTGAAAATAAATACCAGCAACAGCGAGCAACTGGTCATCGTACTCAAAACAGCTATCAACGCCCTGCGCGTGGTCACCATCTCCGCCGGCAGCTTTGAAGCCAGCGACGATAAAAAAGGTACGGTGCTCAAACCACTGGACATCGTTACCACGGCAGGTGCAGGCGCCGATATTGTAAACGCTATCAAAACCCTGCCGGGCGCACAGCAAACCAACGACCGCGAAGGACTTTTTGTACGCGGTGGCACCGGCTACGAAACACAAACGCTGATAGATGGTATGCTGGTACGGAATCCTTTCTTCAGCAGCCTGCCGGATATTCCGGGGCGCGGCCGCTTTTCCCCATTCCTGTTTAAAGGCACCACTTTCAGCAGTGGGGGCTATTCGGCACAATACGGACAAGGATTATCATCTGCCCTCATCCTGGAATCGCAGGACCTCCCGGAGCGTACTTCTTCTTCCGTAGGACTATCTGTAATCGGTGTAAATGGTGGGCTTGAAAGTCTCTCAAAAGATAAAAAAACATCTTACGGAATAGAAGCTGATTATACCAACCTGGCACCTTATTTTAATATAGCCAAACCCAAGCAGGTGCCTAATCTTGGCCCCGAAATCATCGGTACTTCGCTCAACTTCCGCAGAAAAACTTCTGCCACCGGCATGCTGAAATTTTATGGTTACGGCAACTGGAGTAAAATGGGTTTTAATACAGCCAGTATAGAATATCCCGGTTATACAGAATCGTTTCAGCTACGTAACAATAACGTATATACGAATATGACCTACCGGGAAAATATCGGTCATAACTGGCGCCTGTACATCGGCGCTTCCTACAGTAGCAATGCCGACAATATAAAAACAGATACCCTTCAGAAAGGACTTCCACCCACCGCCATCAAAGTACGTTCAGACCTGAGCCAATCACGGGTGATGTTCTCTAAAAGTATGGGCAGTTTTTCGGCCCTGCGACTGGGGGCTGAATACCAGTATGCCGTAGAGAAATCAGCCTTCAACCAGCAACAAGCTAATTATGGTGATAATTATACCGCCGTTTTTGCAGAGACAGATATTTATTTTACGCCCAGCTTTGTAGGCCGTGCAGGCGGCCGCGGAGAGTATTCCTCCATACTGGGTAAGATGAACTTTGCACCCCGTGTATCGCTGGCCTATAAAGTAGATAACTACAGCCAGTTCTCCGTAGCTTATGGCGATTACTATCAGAAACCGGAACCGCAATATGTGCGCTTTGATAACGGTCTTGGCTATATGAAAGCGACGCATTACATCGCCAGCTTTCAGCGCGTAGCCATGGACTATACTTTCCGTGTAGAGGCGTTCTATAAAAAATATGCGGACCTCGTAAAAACAACACCGGCTTACAGTAATAACGGTAGCGGCTATGCGCAGGGCATCGAAGTTTTCTGGCGCGACCGCAAAACATTTAAGAACGTGGACTACTGGATTTCATATTCCTACCTGGACACCAAACGTGATTATCTCAACTATCCTTTCCGGGTGCAGCCGGACTTTGCAGCCAACCATACGGCGAGTGTGGTGTACAAACACTTCTTTCCAAAGCTGAGCACCAACCTGGGACTTACCTATACGTTTGCTACCGGCCGGCCTTACTATAATCCCAATCTTCCACAGGACAAGTTTATGTCGGAGAAAACGATGTCCTACAATGCATTGGGTGTAAGCGCCAGTTATCTGACCACTATCCGTAAAGCCTTTACCATTTTTGTGTTGGCGGTGAGCAATGCACCGGGCAACAAACAGGTATTCGGCTATCACTATTCTTCCGATGGATTGCGGCGGGATGAGATCACACCTAATCTGCCGCGGTTTATTTACCTGGGCATGTTCATGAACTTTGGAATAGACAGAAGACAGGATGTAATTAATAACTTATAACTCCAACTCATATGAAACGTATCTTTCTTTCTCTTTTTTTAACGGGCGGGCTGGCAATAGCCGCTATGGCGCAGAGCGCCCAATACCAGGATGCGATGACGCAGCAGACTGCTGACCTGGACAGCAGCAGCGTATTCAATCCTGACGGATTACTGCAAAAAGCCAACACCTTTGAACGCATTGCAGATGCGGAAAAAAGTCAGTGGCTGCCGTATTACTATGCCGCTTACTGCGACATCATGATTGCATTTATGCAACAGGATAAGAGTAAGATAGATCCGTTGGCAGATAAAGCGGAAGCCAATCTTGATAAGGCGGAGGCCCTGAGCCCGAAAAATTCTGAAATTGCGTGTGTACGTTCACTCATTGCATCCGCGCGGCTTACTGTAGATCCGCAAACAAGAGGGATGAAATATGGAATGGAAGCAGGACAATTGCTGGAACAGGCCAAAGCATATAATCCTGAAAATCCCCGCGTATACCTGTTGCAGGGACAATCATTATTATTCACGCCGGAACAGTTTGGCGGTAGTAAGCCCAAAGCTAAAACGATGTTGGAACTGGCACTGGAAAAGTATGCAGCCTTTAAACCAGACAGCATTATCGCACCACATTGGGGAGAAGGCTATACCCGTGAGTTGTTGGCAAAAGCCCAATAATATTTAGGGATTTGGTTATTTTGAGATGTAGTTATTTTGTTTCAGCAGTATATTTTGTACTGAAACAAAATAACTACATCTCAAAATAGCTATATTTCAAAATTCCAAAATTTTCAACAGTATGGATTTTAAAGATCTGGACCCGGTGTTACATTCACAATTGCGGTTGGCTATTATGTCAGTGTTGCTACGTGAGGAGGAAGCAGAATTTACTTTTCTGAAGGAGAAAACGAATGCCACGGCTGGTAATCTGAGTGTGCAGATCAATAAATTACGGGATGTTGCTTATATAGAAGTAGTAAAACAGTTTAAAGAAAACTACCCGCAAACGATTTGTAAAATAACACCCACAGGCAGGAAAGCCTTTGAGAATTACGTTAATTCTATCCAGTCCTATTTGAAAACAGGGAAGTCCAATAATAGCTGAGTGCTGGTTATTCCGATGCCAGTTCCGTTTTCTTCAGCGGGTTCCTGGTATTTTCTGCATAACGCTCGCGTTGTTCCAGTATTTCCAGGCAGGTGAAGATGGCTTGTCTGAATGAACTGGGATCTGCTTCGTTTTTACCGGCAATGTCAAAAGCAGTGCCGTGATCGGGGGAAGTACGTACGATATGTAAGCCGGCAGTATAGTTAATACCTTCACCGCTGGCAAGTGATTTAAAAGGGATGAGGCCCTGATCGTGATACATGGCCAGTACGCCATCAAACTGGCGGAACATTTCACGGGCAAAGAATGCATCGGCGCTATAAGGGCCGAAACATAAGATGCCATTACCTTTGGCATGTCTGATAGCTGGTGTGATCTGTTCTATTTCTTCTCTTCCTATCAAACCTTCATCACCGGCATGGGGGTTGAGTCCTAATACGGCGATGCGGGGCTGGTCTATTCCAAAATCTTTTACCAGGCTATCTTTCATCAGCTGCAATTTGCTGAGGATATTTTCTTTGGTAACATATTTCGCTACTTCCGATACCGGTACATGTTCTGTGAGCAGGCCCACGCGCATATTCTCGGCGGTCATGAACATCAGTACATCTTTGGCATTGAAGGCTGCTTTGAGGTAAGGTGTGTGACCGGTATAGTTGAAGGTTTCGCTTTGTACATTGTTTTTATGGATAGGTGCTGTTACCAGTCCTTGTATGTAGCCATCTTTCAAACATTGGATAGCTGCTTCCAGGGCGCGGGTAGCGTATTTGCCGCCGGCTTCATTGAGTACACCGGGTGTTATCTGCACTTCTTCTTCCCAGCAATTGTATACATTCACCTGTTTGTGATTGAGGCGGGTGAAATCTTTAATGCTCTGATAATTGAAGTTGTTTTCATTCATCAGCTTCCGGTAAAAGTTGATGGTCTTATTAGATGCAAAGATCACCGGCGTACAGAACTCCATCATCCTGCTGTCCGTAAACGTTTTGATGATAATTTCCGCGCCAATGCTGTTGATATCACCGATGGTGATGCCGATAACCGGTTTGTTGATCTGGGTAGTACTCATGCTGAATTGCCTCCAATGAGGAACAAATATAAGCAATTAGCCGTTAGCTTTAATGTAGTGGCAGGGGATGTTGCCGGCTATTGTTTTACTGTTATCTGCTAAAAGCTAACCGCTAAAGTTTACTTATCTTTGCGCTTCACACATGTATACACTAAAAAAATCACTGGGCCAGCACTTCCTCACAGATGAAAATATGTGCAGGAAAATAGTGGAGTCCTTACCTGTAATTGAAGGCCAGCAAGTGCTGGAGGTGGGCCCTGGCGGGGGCGCCATCACAAAATACCTGCTGCAGATTCCGGGCATACAGTTCAAAGCCATAGAACTTGACAGAGAAAAGGTAGCCTACCTGGAAAAAACTTATCCTGCTATTGTAGGTAAGCTGGTCAATGAAAGCATCCTGGATGCTGCATTACCATTTGAAGGGTCCTTTCACCTGATCGGCAATTTCCCGTATAATATTTCTACACAGATCATGTTCAAGGTGCTGGAATGGCATCAGCAGGTGGATGTGGTAGTAGGTATGTTTCAGAAGGAAGTTGCCAGCCGTATCGCATCTGCACATGGCAACAAGGAATACGGTATTCTCAGTGTGCTCTTACAGGCATACTATAAGATCGAGTATTTGTTTGAAGTACATGAAAACTGCTTCAATCCGCCACCCAAGGTAAAATCGGCCGTGATCCGGCTTACGAGACTGGAACATCCGGCAGATATAGCTTCTGAACGCAAATTTTTTGTGCTGGTAAAAACAGCGTTTAACCAGCGACGCAAGCAATTGCGTAACCCGTTGAAAACATTATTTGATAAAGAATTTTTGCAGGATCCTATCTTCACCAAAAGAGCTGAAGAACTGAGCGTAGCTGATTTTGCAGCATTATCCCATAAGATGATATGAGCAGGAAAGTATTAATTACCGCTAAGGCACATCCGTATTTGATTGATCAGTTACAGAACAATGGTTTTGAAGTGATCTATGAACCGTCTGTTTCGTATGACGAAGTATACAGTAGTATCCATGATTGTATTGGTTTGATCGTAACTACCCGGATCCGGGTAGACAAACATATTATTGACCATGCCCCGAACCTGGAGTGGATTGGCCGCCTGGGGTCAGGTATGGAACTGATTGACGTGCCTTATGCAGAAAGTAAAGGCATTCATTGTGTAAGCAGTCCGGAAGGCAACCGCGATGCAGTGGGGGAGCAGGCAGTGGGTATGCTCTTGTGCCTGCTGAACAATGTGCTGAAAAGTAACCTGGAGTTGCGGGAAGGCATTTGGGAGCGGGATGGTAACCGGGCCTTTGAACTGGAGGGCAGAACAGTGGGCATTATCGGCTACGGGAATACCGGCAGCGCATTTGCCCGCAAATTGAAAGGTTTTGATGTCAATATCCTGGCGTATGATAAATACAAACAGGGCTTTGGAACAGCAGACGTGAAAGAAGTGACGATGGAGCAGCTGTTTAAAGAGTCGGATGTGGTGAGCGTTCATTTACCACTGACGGCTGAAACACAACACCTGGCTAATACGGCGTTTTTTAAATCATTCGCCAAACCGGTATGGTTCATGAATACCGCAAGAGGCAAGCTGGTCAACAACCGCGACCTGATTGCAGCATTGGAAGAAGGGATCGTCGCCGGTGCCTGCCTGGATGTACTGGAAAATGAAAAGATGAGCAGTTATACGCAGGAGGAAAAAGAGCAGCTGGCATATTTCCTGAAAGCCCGCAATGTAGTGGTAACGCCACATATAGCCGGGTATTCACATGAAGCCAGCATTAAGATGGCGCGTATAGTTTTAGAGAAACTGAATATCATATAAATCCATCCCTGGGTTTAGAAATTCGAATTAAATGGTTGATTTTCAACTTATTTGATTCGGAAAGGACGATGCTTTTCTTTATAAAATATTTGTTATATTTGCAATAACACCAGTTTTACAACGCTTCCGTGCAAATGGAGGCGTTGATTTTTTTTTATAAATAAATAAAACAAAGCATGTTATGTCTGGCATAAACATAAACTACGTTACGAAAGAAACCCTGGATCAAATGATGAACGAGTTGAGCATCCTTAAAACAAAAGGACGCGCAGAAATTGCACGGGCAATTGCTGAAGCAAGGGAAAAGGGCGACTTGAAGGAAAATGCCGAATATGATGCCGCCAAAGAAGCACAAGGTATTCACGAAGCCAGGATCGCTACCCTGGAAAATGCAATTTCGGCCTCCCGTATTGTAAGCACAGATTCCATCGATACTTCCAAAGTATCTATTTTATGTAAGGTTACTATTACGAATGTAGCCAATAAGAAAACCGTTACTTACCAGATCGTTTCTGAAACAGAGGCTGATCTGAAAGCAGGCAAGATTTCCGTTACTTCTCCTATCGGCAGGGGATTGTTGGGTAAGAAGGTGGGCGATGTAGCAGATGTACAGGCGCCAAACGGACATATTAAGTTTAAGATCGATCATATTACTGCATAAGCACGGTGTGTGCTTTTTCACGATATTTGCAGGGGTTGCATTCAATGCGGCCCCTTTTTATTTGGGTATTTTGTCATGTAAGTGCCAACGCCACCGCATTACAAAATCCGTAAATCACAAAATCGTAAATATCTATCTGCTATGTCCATCTTCATGAAAATCATCAAGGGAGATATTCCCAGTTACAAAATTGCAGAGAACGAACACTTCTACGCCTTCCTGGATATTTTCCCGTTGGTAAAAGGGCATACACTGGTGATACCGAAAACGGAGACAGATAAATTTTTTGATGTGGAAGATGCGCTGTTGCAGGAATGGTTATTATTTGCCAAGCCTATTGCACATGCCATTGAAAAGGTAGTACCGTGCAATCGTATAGGAGTGAGTGTGGTGGGACTGGAAGTACCGCACGCACATATGCATCTCATCCCTATTAATTCAGCGGACGACATGAATTTTTCCCGCAGCAAACTAAAGTTGTCTGTAGAAGAGTTTAAGCAAATCCAGGCGCAGATTACAGCGCACTTGCAATAATTACTTACCGAGAACGGGTACATTAAACCGGAATCCTATCCCATGCAGCGTTTCAAGCCGGATGTGCGGGTCTGATTTAAAGTGTTTCCTGAGTTTGGTTACAAAAACGTCCATGCTACGGCCCAGGAAGTAATCATCTTTCCCCCATACCTGTGAGAGAATGTCTTCTCTTTTCAGGGTCTTATTCGGATTGTTACAGAGGTATCTGAGTAGTTCTGCTTCCTTTTGTGTAAGGGAAATGGATACTTCTCCGGTCTCATTGTAGAGGCGGAGGTCTTCGTAGTCAAATGTCAGTTTACCGATGGTAAAGATGTGGGATCTGTCTATATTCCGGCTCTTGGTCCTTTTGAGGAATACTTCAATACGGAGGATCAGTTCCTGCATACTGAAAGGCTTACTGATATAGTCATCCGCTCCGGTTTGAAGGCCGGCGATCCTATCTTCTTTTTCGTTTTTGGAGGTGAGAAATAATATAGGGATGTGGTCATTAACTTCGCGGATCTGCTGGGCAAGTGTGAGTCCGTCTTTTTTGGGCATTACCACGTCCAGCAAACAAATATCGAAAGAGCGTAACTGGAACTGTTCCCAAGCTACCTGGCCATCTATACTATGTACAACATCGTAGCCCGCATCTTCCAATCTCCTCTTTGTTACCGCACCGATATATTGATCATCTTCCACCAATAAGATTCTTGCTTTCATATCTGCCTGCTGCTGATTAATATAAAAAAGCTTGCCTTACAATTACTGTTCAACAAATGATGGTAATTTTTCATAGTGAAGCTATTTTCCGATCACATGACCGGTTAGCCTGTAAAATAGGATGAACAATTTCAAACAAAGTAACTACAATTTACGAAATTATGAAATAAGCTTTTGAAGCAGTGCCGGTTACCTGGAAATCCTGTCAGGATGTTGTTGCAGAAACTGTTCCCATCCTTTTGCTTTGGAGCTGGCAGCCAGGGGGCTACCTGCCTGGTAGAAATGGCAAACGGCTACAGCAAGGGCATCTGTGGCATCAAAGAAATCGGGGCGTTCGGCTATACTGAGGATACGTTGCAGCATCAACCACACCTGTTCTTTGTCTGCATTGCCATTACCGGTAACAGATTGTTTGACTTTTTTCGGGGAATATTCTGTTACGGTAAGACCAGCCTGCATAGCGGTAGCAATAGCTACTCCCTGTGCGCGGCCCAGCTTCAGCATACTTTGTACATTCTTTCCAAAGAAGGGGGCTTCAATAGCAAAACTTGTTGGTTTATGCTCCTGTATCAGTTCATTAACACGTGCATGAATCAGTTGTAGTCTTTCGTAATGATCCTTTAACCGGGATAGTTTCAGGACATTCATTTCAATCAGGCTAATTTTTTTACCATCAACAAGTATAAGCCCATAGCCCATTACCAAGGTACCGGGGTCAATGCCGAGAATTATTTTTGACTTGTTTGCCAACCACAGTATATTTTTGCAAAAATCTTGATATCTGAACAAAAGTACCAAAATAATTCTCAATTACTTATTAGGCACGGTGCTTTTTGCCTGGCTGGCCTACTCTATATACAATCAGTTGATGCACCGCGAAAATTTGCAGCAGTCGCTGTTGCAGATGCGTGGCTCCCTCCAGGAGAAGGGGTGGGTGGGCATCTTCCTCGTATTGGTATTGATGCTTTTTAACTGGGGATTGGAAGCCCGGAAGTGGCAAAAGCTGATAAAACCGTTGGAAAGCATTTCTTTTTTAAGGGCTTTCAGTGCGATCCTTTCGGGGGTCTCGCTTTCTGTCAATACCCCCAATCGTATAGGCGAATACGGTGGCCGTGTACTGTACCTCAAAAACAACAATAAGCTGAAAGCCATTGCAGCAACGATTGTAGGTAGTTTCAGCCAGCTGATCGTAACGATTATCTTTGGGTTAATTGGCCTGATCTACTTTCTTAACACTTTCGCACTGGCAAAGGGAAACGATTATGCGATCCCCGTTTTATGGGAGAAAATACTGTTAGGAATGCTGGTAGTAATTTGTGGCCTGACGATATTGTTATATTTTCGGTTAGAAATTATTCTGGCTGTTTTTGAAAAGATACCTTTCCTGCGAAAAGTAAAGGTATTTGTGCAGATCATTGTGAAATACTCATCGGGCGATTTACGTTACCTGTTGCTGCTTTCAGCCCTGCGGTATATGGTCTTCTCGGCACAGTATTTGATTTTGTTGGACGCGCTGGGGCTGGAATTTTTCTGGTGGCAGGCCTTTTTACTGAATAGTGTTATTTACCTGGTGATGGCGGTTGTACCCACCATTGCCATTGCAGAACTGGGGCTCCGGGGGAAAGTGAGTATTTATTTTCTCGGGATGCTGAGTTCCAATACAGTAGCTATCATTGCTGCCACCGTAGGCATATGGTTGATCAACCTGGTGCTGCCGGCAGTTTTAGGAAGCGTGTTGCTTTTAGGTGTAAAAATTTTCAAGGAAAAATAGGTTCCATCAATGAGGTATATTCTACTCATCATCTTATGTTTCTCCTGTATTCACCCCGCCGAAGCGCAAAACGACTTCTGCTCTATTCGTAATACAAGCTTCAATGCGGGAGAAAGCATTACGTTTAAAGTATACTATAACCTCGGTAAAATGTACGTGGGAGCCGGAGAGGCCACCTTCAGCTGTGTGCTGGAACGCTTCGCCAACCGGGATGTCTATCATATTACCGGCGATGGCAAAACCTTCCGGGCTTACGACTGGATCTTTAAAGTACGCGATAAATACGAAACCTTCCTGGACACCGCCACCATGCAGCCGTTGAAATTTCTGCGCAACGTCAATGAAGGCGGCTACAAGATCTATAACAACGTAATCTTTAACCAGGCTGCCCACCAGGCGGTGAGCACCAATGGCACCTTTACCGTACCTCCCTGCGTGCAGGATGTGATCAGTGCCATCTATTACGCCCGTAACATTGATTTTAACAAGTATAAGGAAGGAGATAAGATCCCTTTTGCCATGTTCCTGGACGATCAGGTGTATAATATCTACATCAGGTATATGGGTAAGGAAGAAGTAAATACCAGGTTCGGGAAATTCCGGGCCATCAAATTCAAACCCCTGCTGATCAAAGGTACCATATTTGAAGGCGGGGAGAAGATGACGGTATGGGTAAGTGATGATGCCAATAAGATACCACTGCGGGTAGAAAGCCCCATCTCCGTAGGGAATATCGTGGTAGACATGGTGAACTACGGTAACCTGCGGCATCCCTTTAGTTCCTTACTCAACAAGAAATAAAGCCTCAAATCGTATATAGTTCTCCGTTATAATCAAATCCAGCAACAGTTTTAACAATTCATTTGTTCAGATAAGACCAAATTTTAACGACCTTTCCTGCGGGAGAAAAACTTTATATTTGTTATAATCAACCCTTTATGATCATGGAAGAACGTAAACCTAAAATATTACTGGCAGAAGATGATACCAATTTGGGTATGGTACTTAAAAACTACCTGGAGCTGAATGACTATGAGGTGGAACTATGCCGGGATGGTATTCTGGCGCTGGCCGCCTTCCGCCGCGAGAAATTCGATATCTGCCTGCTGGACATCATGATGCCCAATATGGATGGATTTAAACTGGCGGAAGAAATCCGCGATGTAGATCCGGATATTCCCCTGTTTTTCCTGTCGGCTAAAACCATGAAGGAAGATATCATCCAGGGCTACAAACTCGGGGCGGACGATTATATCTCCAAACCGTTTGACAGCGAACTGTTACTGCTCAAAATCAAAGCAATCCTGAAACGTAACCAGGAACTGAATAGCAAAGAAGAAGAGTTGCACGAGTTCCAGATTGCTTCCTATGCTTTCAACTCCCGTTTGCGTACCCTCGCACATAACGATGAAACACATACCTTGTCGCCAAAGGAAAACGAGTTGCTGCACATGCTGTGCGAACATAAAAACGACTTGTTACCCCGCGAGCTGGCACTGAAAAAAATATGGGGTAGTGATACCTATTTCAATGGCCGCAGTATGGATGTCTACATCGCCAAACTACGCAAGTACCTGAAAGACGATCCGGATATCGAAATCGTGAACATCCATGGGAATGGATTCCGGTTGGTGGTTAAGGAGTAGAAATATTTACGGATTTTGGGGTTTTGTTTCAATAGGAGATTTCTTGCTGAAACAAAATCCCAAAATCCGTAAATCAAAAAATCTCAAAATAACAAGGTGTTTTCCCCCCTGAACGGGGTTTTCCCTAAGTGGGTGTAGGCTTTTTCTGTTACTTCTCTTCCCCTTGGCGTACGCTTAATAAAGCCTTCCTGGATCAGGAACGGCTCATATACTTCTTCCAGCGTACCCGCTTCTTCACCTACGGCGGTAGCGATGGTGGTAATCCCTACGGGACCGCCTTTAAAGTTTTCAATGATCACCTGGAGGATACGGTTATCCATTTCATCCAGGCCATATTCATCCACATTCAATGCTTTCAGGCTGAGCTGTGCTATTTCAAGGTCAATAACACCATTGCCAACTACCTGTGCAAAGTCGCGTACGCGGCGCAGCAGGGCATTCGCAATACGGGGCGTCCCCCGGGAGCGGCGCGATATTTCAGCGGCAGCATCAGAGGTAATCTTTGTATGGAGTAATCCGGCGGCACGCCAGATAATCTTTTGCAGGATGGCGGAGCTGTAGTACTCGAGCCTTGACTTGATACCAAAACGCGATAACAACGGCGAAGTAAGCAACCCCGAACGCGTTGTAGCACCAATGAGGGTAAACGGTTGCAGGTTGATCTGTATAGAACGGGCGTTAGGACCGCTGTCTATCATAATATCTATACGGTAGTCTTCCATGGCAGAATAGAGGTATTCCTCCACCACAGTACTCAGCCGGTGTATTTCATCAATGAACAGTACGTCTTTATCTTCCAGGTTGGTCAGCAAGCCGGCGAGGTCGCCCGGTTTTTCAATCACTGGTCCCGAAGTTTCGCGGATGTTTACGCCCAACTCATTGGCCACAATACGCGACAGCGTGGTTTTTCCCAGGCCCGGCGGGCCATGGAACAATACGTGGTCAAGCGCCTCTCCCCGCATCTTGGCAGCTTTGATAAATATTTTCAGATTATCAATAATCTGATCCTGCCCCGAGAAATCAATGATCTCCCGTGGACGGATACTATTTTCAAACTCTTTCTCAGCGGCGCTGATCTTGTTTTCTTCTGGTCTTAAAGGCTGATTGGACATAATACTTCTTCAAAAATAAGCAAATAAAATCTTGCGGTTTTGTTATTTGGATAATTGCTTATTTTGCCTGGTAATCAATGCCTGCACATCAACCAAAATATTGCACCAAAGAAAAGATGTAAACGACTTATATGAAAGGAGTATTGTTATTATTACTGGCAACAGGCAGCTTTGCCATGGCCGGTTACACACAACAGATCGGGCAAAAGGAAGTATCCCGTATTATTCATACCCTGGCTGCCGACGATATGGAAGGTCGTCTGCCGGGAACACCCGGCGGCAATAAGGCAGCCACCTTTATCAGCGATGAATTTCAAAAGTGCGGTTTGCAACCATTGCCTGGTGAAGAGAGCTTGCTCCAATCATTTACCAAATACAGCCTGCAACCGGTTAGCGTTACGTTGAAGATTAATGGCGAAACAAAGGACTGGCCTGTTATACCGGTGGGTACTGCACGTGATATCAACTGGGAAAGCGATAGCGGTTACGCCGTTGTACATGCAAAAGATCCGGGGACACTGATGCGGGTTTTAAAGGGCAACAGGCTGAAAAAAAATACACTGGTATGGCTGGACCCTTCTATGGCCGGCTATCTCGGCGGATTAAGCGCCACTTTCTCCGAACATTTTCGTGATAGTGAAGAAGAGATAACGATGGACACACTGGCTGCGGGACAAAAACAGGTAGTGCTGGTATTTGAAACGGAGCCGGTGGCAGATACTGCCAGCTGGTCCATAGCGGTAACGCGGGAAATCCGAAAACAGACGTTTACCAATGTGGCAGGCATGATCAAAGGCAGCAGCAAGCCGGATGAATATGTGGTGTTTTCGGGGCATTATGATCATCTCGGCATATTGCCGGCTGTAGCGGGCGATACCATTGCCAATGGTGCAGATGATGATGCGTCCGGTACTACGGCGGTGATTGCGCTGGCGAATTATTTTAGCGGGCAGCACCCTGCGCGCTCCCTTATTTTCGTGGCTTTTACGGCGGAGGAAATGGGTGGTTATGGATCCACCTATTTTTCCCGGCAGCTGGATCCTGCAAAAGTAGTAGCGATGTTTAATATTGAGATGATTGGTAAGGAATCCCGGTTTGGTAAGAACAGCGCATTTATTACCGGATTCGATAAATCAGATTTTGGTCCTATCCTCCAACGGAACCTGAAAGGCTCCGTTTTTCAGTTTCATCCCGATCCATATCCGGAGCAGGATTTGTTTTACCGGTCAGACAACGCTACCCTGGCTAAACTGGGCGTGCCCGCACATACGATCTCTACAACGCAGATAGATAAAGATGAATTTTATCATACGGTAGATGATGAAGTAGAAACACTGGATATTACAAATATTACAGACATCATCAAGGCGATTGGAGTGAGTGCGGGGAGTATCGTTGATGGCACGGATACGCCTACACGAATTAAACCGGACTCATCAAAGTAATGATGATCATATGATGATCCGGTTATAGTAAACACAGCCGGATCATTATTTTAAAATTAATATACGACCCATATTTTTCCCCGATTTCTACTTATTTTTACTACAGTATTTTCCCCGTCAGTTATTTTAAAACCATATCAAAATGAAAACCGGAATCTTACATTTCTGTGGTGCCATCGGCATCGCATCCATGGTGCTTACATCTTGCTCCAGCAACGATATGGCATCACCTGATCAACCAATCGACAACACGGATGCTGCGAGCATTAATTATGAAATTTCGGCAGTCAATCCAACATCCACATTATCACCTGATGCTTCAGGGCGCTTGTCTGTCATCACTGGTGATGCAGCGATGGCAAAAGCTGCATCGGGCGGTTTTGATATTACGTGGGACACTGCTACAGCCCGTTTGAGAGAAATACGTTTTGATGCAAAACGTGGTAAAGATGAACTGGAATTTAAATTGAAGACAGACCGCCTGGTAGACCTGAAACAGGTACCTGCGGTATTGGGCGCTATCAAAATTCCCAAAGGCACTTATCAACAGGTAAAAGTATATGCGAGAGTAGAAGGGGATAAAAAAGATCCTGCTGTAAGATTGAAAGGCTTTATTACCTGGGATGGTAAAAAGATTCCAATGGAAATCCTGCTTTCGGGTATTATTGAACTACAGGCTAAAGGAAAAGATGTGGTAGTTACAGACACCAACATCGAATGGAAAGGACACCTGAAAATTTCTATGGATCTCATCCTCACCAAGCTACAGGTGGGCGACTTTACCGGTTCCTTTGCCGGCGGTAAATTACAGATCAGCATAGATGTAAATGGTAACCTTCATAACAAGGTGGTGGATGCACTGGAAAACAGCATGTCTGTAGAACATACACACGACTAGACCAGGATTAATGGATTAACAGGATTTAAAAGGATTTGACGGGGATGATCTCCGTCAAATCCTTTTTTATTTTAAATGTTTACCGGACAATTAATGGGTGTATTGGTTCAGCTGTAAAATGAGATCGGGGTCAGGGCAATTCTGGAGATATTTATCCCGCTCACTATAGCGGCATACACCGGGATAATCTCCCCTGAAATGCTGGATGTCTTCAATCAGTTGGAAGTGCAGATGTGCCGGCCAGCCCCCGTTTTCAGTGGTTGTACCAAAGTGGGCGAGCAGTTGTCCGGCCGCTACGGGCATATTTTCGTATAGCCCCTGTAGGTTAGAAATGCTGAGATGTCCGTAAAGGGTATGAAAGGTATGACCATCCAGTTTGTGTTGCAAGACGATGGTAGCGCCGTAATCCCCGAAATGATCATTGAAACGGAAACTGTGTATATGTCCGTTCAGCGGTGCATATACCTGGGTACCTACTGTTCCCCATACATCTATACCGAGGTGCAGTCTGCGCGGTTCTTCGCCGGCATCAAAATGAGGGCTTACCGCATAAATGGTACGATGCTCACAGTAGCCACCAATGCCCAGCCTGCAACCACTTTCAGCAAGGGTCTTATCAATATAGCTGCAAAATTTATGAATGTCGGTGAGGATGTTTTTGGTAAGCGTAGTATTGTTTGCCGTAAAATCCATTACCAGCAGTTGTTCATCCGGTTGTAAGAGAGAAATAACCGGTTTGAATGTAGACTGATATTTCTTTAATACTTCCTGTAACATATTATTTGGGCTTGACTTTCATCTAAATATAAATATTAATTCGTGTATAAAATAATTGCAGGGGCAGGGAATGTCCTTTTTGGCGTTTCTATCCTACCTGCATTTACCATTACACGCTGCTTATTCTTTCTTTAATAAAAATGCCCCCGGCATTACCGAAGGCATTTTATTGAATTTATCCAGTCATTTTCGTTTATACGACTACGTTAATCATCCGGCCTTTTACGATGATCACTTTTTTAGGAGGTTTGCCATCCAGCCATTTCTGTACAGCTTCGCTTGACAATACTTCCTGTTCAATGGCACTGTTTTCAGCATCGAGGGAAAAGCCCATTTCAGCGCGTGTTTTACCATTGATGGCAATCGGGTAGTTAAAGGCGCTTTCTTTCGTGTATTGCTCGTTATATACCGGGTACGCTGCATTCAGGATGCTTTCCTGGTGTCCCAGGGATTGCCACAGCTCTTCGCAGAGATGCGGGGCGTATGGTGTCAGTAAAATTAACAGCGGCTCCAGGATACTGCGCTTGTGGCATTTCAGGGTAGCGAGTTCATTTACACAGATCATAAACTGGCTCACAGCAGTATTGTAGGAGAAGCTGGAAGTATCTCCATCTATCTTGTGGATGGTTTTATGCAGGATCTTCAGTTCTTCCGGCTTGGGCGCTTCGTCACTGACAATGAAACCTTTGTTTTCATCGGAAAACAGGCGCCAGAGTTTTTTAAGGAAGCGGTGTACTCCTTCAATACCTTTGGTATCCCAGGGTTTGGATTGTTCTACCGGGCCCAGGAACATTTCGTACATACGGAAAGTATCGGCACCAAACCGTTCTACCAGTTCATTCGGATTCACGGTATTGTACTTGCTCTTACTCATTTTCTCTACCTCTGTACCGCAGTGGTACTGGCCATCTTCGAGGATAAAGGTAGCTTCACTGTAGTCAGGCTTCCATTTTCTGAATGCTTCGGTATCTAACGTGATCCCATCAACGAAGTTGACATCCACGTGCAGTTTATCCGTTTGGTACTGGTCTTTCAGACCGGCAGATACAAACTGGTGTGTACCATGAATGCGGTATACAAAGCGGGAAGATCCCTGGATCATACCCTGGTTGATCAGTGATTTAAACGGTTCGTCAAAACTGAGATGCCCCAGGTCAAACAGTATTTTGGTCCACATACGGGAATACAGCAGGTGACCAACGGCATGTTCGGTACCGCCTACGTATACATCCACCTGGTTCCAGTAGTCGGTGGCTTTGCGGTCGGCAAAGGTGGTACTGTTGTGTGGGTCCATGTAGCGGAGGAAGTACCAGCTGCTACCTGCGTAACCGGGCATGGTATTGGTTTCCCGCTTAATGCCGGGGGCTACGTTTACCCAGTCGGTTACATTGGCGAGCGGGCCCTCGCCTTCTTCTCCCGGTTTATAATTTTCCACATGCGGTAATTCCAGCGGCAGGTCTTTTTCGTCCATAGCGTAAGGAATACCGTCTTTGAATATAATGGGGAAAGGTTCGCCCCAGTAGCGTTGACGGCTAAAGCCGGCATCGCGCATTTTATAGTTGATCTGGCGTTTGCCGATACCCAGTTCTTCCAGTTTGGTGATCACCAGGTCCATAGCAGGGCGCATGTCCATACCATCGAGGAAGCCGCTGTTTTGCAGTTTCGCATCTTTGGTGGAATTGGCTTCTTCGCCGTTGAATGCATCTCCGATGATGTTGGTGATGGGAATATTAAAGTGATGGGCGAAGCCAAAATCGCGCTGGTCGCCGCAAGGCACCGCCATGATGGCGCCGGTACCGTAGCCGGCCAGTACGTATTCTGCGATCCATACCGGTATTTCACGGCCATCAAACGGATTGATGGCGTAGGCGCCGGTAAAGCAGCCGGTGATCTGTTTCACGTCGGCCATTCTTTCGCGCTCAGAGCGGCTTTGCACGTATGCGAGGTATTGCTCGATAGCGGCCTTTTGTTCCGGTGTGGTGATCTTTTGCACCAGTTCATGCTCCGGTGCAATGACCATGAAGTCTACCCCAAAAATAGTATCCGGACGGGTCGTATATACTTCCACGTAGTCGGGGGAGTTTTTCAGGGCGAATTTTATTTCAGCGCCCTGGCTTTTGCCGATCCAGTTGCGTTGCATTTCTTTCATGGCTTCGCTGAAGGCTACTGTTTCCAGTCCTTCCAGGAGGCGGTTGGCATATTCTGTAATGCGCAGGAACCACTGGCGCATTTTCTTTTTAATAACGGGATGTCCACCGCGTTCGCTCACGCCATTGATCACTTCATCATTGGCCAGTACGGTTCCCAGGGCAGGGCACCAGTTTACTTCGGCATGGGCGAGGAAGGCGAGGCGGTACTGCATCAGGATGGCCCGCTGCTCTTTTTCGGAGTAGCTTTGCCATTCGGCGGCAGTAAACTGGATAGTGCGGTCGCCGGGACAAGTGTGGGCGGCATTTCCTTCTTTTTCAAAAAGGGCCGTGAGGGTGGTCAATGGTTCCGCTTTCTGGCTGGTTCTGTTGTACCAGCTTTCAAAGATCTGTAAGAAGATCCACTGTGTCCATTTGTAATAGGAAGGATCGCTGGTGTTGACCTGGCGTTCCCAATCAAAGCAAAAGCCGATATTATCCAGCTGTTCGCGAAATGATTTCATATTTGCCGCGGTGGTAACGGCCGGATGCTGGCCCGTTTCCATGGCATACTGTTCTGCCGGCAGGCCGAAAGCATCGTAACCCATGGTGTGCAGCACATTATAGCCTTTCAGCCTTTTATAACGTGCATAAATATCCGTAGCAATATATCCCAGGGGATGTCCTACATGGAGGCCCGCACCGGAAGGATAAGGAAACATGTCCAGTACATAACACTTCGGTTTTGGGCTGTCATTACTTACCCGGTAAGCATGAGATTCCTGCCATTGCTGCTGCCACTTTTTTTCGATTGCCCTGAAATTGTATTCCATATTAGTTGTAGATGAACAGTAACCGGGCGGATCAAAACAATAGATCCGGCCATTACTGCGTTATCAGTTAGAATTTTAAAATTTTGTTATGTCTGTTCAGCAAAATAATGTTAAAATCATTAATACACCAATGTCATCCCCCAACATCTTTATATATTGCTGTTTTGTTTGCATAATCCTGTGGATTACAGGGTCGGGCTGGCAAAATTAAACACATAACTACTAATTTTTACTATTTTCGCCGATAAACTGCAGATTAATGGCGCAATCCGGGAAATCATCAGCAAAGAAGTCGAAACCATCGTACCTGTACTCCATCATCGGAGTGGCGCTGGTATTATTTTCACTGGGCACATTGGGCCTGGTGGTAATACATGCCAGTAAGCTCAGCAAGTATTTTAAGGAAAGCATTGAGGTACAGGTGATTTTAAGAGATAATGTAAAAGAAAACCAGGCAATGGCCCTGCGCGACTCTATCGCACATAAGCCATATATCAAGTCAATCGAATATGTTTCGAAAGACATGGCTGCCAAGCGTTTTCAGAAGGATTTTGGAGAAGACTTTATCCAGTTGTTGCAGTATAATCCGCTGTACGCCAGTATTAACATAAAGGCCAATGCCAATTATGTGAATAACGATAGCCTGAAGATCATTGAGAATAACCTGACGAAACAGAGTATTGTCAGGGAGATTTCCTACCAGCGTACGCTGGTGAGCAAGCTCAATGAGAACGTGAATAAAATCGGGACGGTGATTCTCATCATCAGTTGTTTGCTGGTGCTGGTGGTGATCTTCCTCATTGATAATACGATCCGCCTGGCCATGTTCAGCAACCGTTTCCTGATCAAAACCATGCAAATGGTGGGCGCTACCCGCGGGTTTATTGCCAAACCATTTGACCTGCGCAGTATTGCCAACGGCGCTATCAGTGCGCTGATCGCTATTGCAGGTCTCATTGCTATCCTGTCGTTTGCCGATAAGGCACTGCCGGAACTCAATGGGCTGCGCGATAACCTGATGATTGCCCTGTTATTTCTCGGCATGCTCGTTACCGGCATCGCTATTTCCTTATTCAGTACACACCGCTCCGTCATGAAATACCTGCGGTTAAAACTGGATGATCTGTATTAATTTAAAATCTTTAACTGAAGATCTATAATAACCAACATTATGGCTAAAACAACTATCAAACCCGCTGTTACAAAGGATGCACATGATGCAGTGGTAGACAGCCGCCCTATTTTCCCTAAAGAAAATTATAAATTCATGCTGGCTGGTATTGCCGTGATCGTGATAGGCTTCCTCCTGATGATGGGAGGAGACAGTAATGATCCCAATAGCTTTAAACCGGAAGAAGTATACAGTTTCCGCAGAATCACCCTGGCGCCGATCGTAATCGTGCTGGGCCTGCTGGTAGAGGTATACGCTATTATGCATCGTCCAAAAACGAAAGCATAAGCCGGCCGGATAGCAATATTTAACAGCGATGATCCCTCATCGCTTTTTTTATCACTTTTAACCATACTTGCGTCCATGAACTTTTTTCAGGCTATTATTATTGCTATTGTGGAAGGGCTGACGGAATTTCTTCCTATCTCCTCCACCGGGCATATGATCATTGTAAGCTCTTTGCTGGGCATCGGGAAAGATGAATTTACCAAACTGTTTGAAGTCGTGATACAGCTGGGCGCCATCCTCGCCGTAGTGGTATTGTACTGGAGAAAATTCCTGGTGTTTGATAAGAACCGGCTCAATTTTTACCTGAAGCTGATCGTAGCGGTAATACCCGCTCTCATCTGCGGTTATTTATTCGGTGATAAGATAGATATGATGCTGGAAAGTCCGCTTACCGTAGGGGTTACCCTGTTGCTGGGAGGTATTGTATTACTATTTGTAGATAACTGGTTTAAAGACGCCACCATCGATACAGATGAAAAGATAAGTATGTTTGCTGCCCTGCGCATTGGCTTTTTCCAGTGTCTGGCACTGGTGCCCGGTGTAAGCCGTAGCGCCGCCTCCATCATTGGCGGTATGCAGCAGAAACTGACCCGTAGTGTGGCCGCCGAATTCTCCTTTTTCCTGGCAGTACCTACCATGGCAGCAGCCACCGGCTATAAACTGTTGAAAGGAAGAGAACTGCTGATGGCCCACCCCGAAAACCTGAAACTATTGCTGGTAGGCAATATTGTGGCTTTCATCGTTGCCATGGGCGCTATTAAATTCTTTATCGGCGCCTTAAAGAAATATGGTTTTAAAATGTGGGGATACTACCGCATAGTAGTAGGCGCCATTATTATAGGCGCGATATTGATGGGGTATAACCTTGAAGCATAAAAATATTTACGGATTTTGGAATTTAGAGATTTAGAGATTTTGTTTCCGGAAAGGATTTTCCACTGAAGCAAAATTCATAAATTTCTAAATTCCAAAATCCGTAAATATTTTATCTATCCTTTCACTGCCAGCAGCAGCTCCAGGTCAGTATATTTCAGTTTGAACTTTTCACTTAGATGGTAGTTGGTCAGGGCGCCTTTATAGAGGTAGATACCGTTACGTACACCACGTTTGATCCATACCAGGTTTTCAAAACCGCCATCATCAGATGCTTCTATGAGCAGGGGCATCAGTACATTGCTGATAGCTTCAGAGGCAGTACGGGCAAAGCCGGAAGGGATGTTAGGGACACAATAGTGTATCACATCATACTTTTTAAACACCGGATTTTCGTGGCTGGTAATCTCTGATGTTTCGAAACAGCCGCCGCGGTCAATGCTGACATCTACGATAACGGAGCCGGCTTTCATATTGCTGACCATCGATTCGCTGACAACAATAGGCGTACGGCCACTTTGGGAGGATAATGCTCCTACGGCCACATCTGCATTACGCAGTTGTTCCGCCAATACTTTAGGCTGTATGACGGAGGTAAATACCCGCACCCCGATGTTGTTTTGCAGGCGTTTCAGTTTGTAAATATTATTATCAAATACTTTTACGGAAGATCCCAGTGCCAGTGCAGTACGGGCTGCAAATTCCCCTACGATACCTGCGCCGATGATCACCACTTTGGTGGGTGGGATACCGGTGATACCGCCCAGCAGAATGCCTTTTCCCCTGTTACCGTTACCCAGGTACTGGCCGGCAATGAGCATCACTGCACTGCCCGCAATTTCACTCATCGCCCTTACGATAGGATAAGTACCCGCATCATCTTTCAGGTTCTCGAATGAGAGGAGCGTAATGCGTTTATCCATCATTTTCTGCACCTGTGGCGCTTTTAAGGCAGCCAGGTGGATAGGGGAGATGACGATCTGGTGCGGATGGAGTAATTCAATCTCTTCATCGTTCAGCGGGGCTGATTTCACGATGAGTTCTGCCTTGAATACTTCTTTCTTATCATACACAATTTCAGCACCGGCTTCTGAGTAGTCGGTGTCATAATAATGCGACCCGTCGCCTGCTTTATGTTCTACCACTATATGATGTCCTTGGGCAGCCAGAATGCTTACTGCGTCGGGCGTCAGGGCGATACGGTTTTCCTGGAAAGAGGTTTCTTTTGGGATGCCGATATATAAACGGGAATTCTTTTGTGGTATATCCAGCGTTTCTTCCAGTGGTGAATAAGTAAAGCCAGCACTCACTACAGGTTTTTGCCTTTGCTCCATATACGGTCAGTATTGTTTTTTCTGTGTTAGTAAAGATACATTATTTGTAAGATGCAGCGATTTCGCGTAAAATCCTTTTCTGATCGGGTAGTACTTCCAGTTGCAGATGCACGGTATCCGGCGGTAGCAGCGGGGCAATCACCCCCGGCCATTCCACAAAACAGATGGCATCCTGGTAAAGGGTATCTTCTACACCTGCACTGATGGCGTCATCTTCATCGCGCAGCCGGTACAGATCCAGGTGGTAAATACGCCGGGGCTGTCCCTGTGCATCCCGGTAAGCATATTCATTGATGATCGAAAAAGTTGGGCTGGCGGTGGCATCCTGTACGCCCCGGGCGGCGCATAAAGCTTTTATCAGCGTTGTTTTTCCGGCTCCCATCAGGCCATCAAGGGTAAATACCTGTTTGTCAGCATAATATTGCCAGAAAGCAGCGGCTGTTTCCGGTAATTGTTCCAGCGTAAATGTCCATTGCATGAACAAATTTAGGGATTTAGTTATTTAGATATTTGAAATGCAGCAAAGATCTACCCGGAAATCTCCGCTATTTTCATCCGCTGCATTTCAAATATCTAAATTCCAAAATCTCAAAATCCCTAAATGCTTCGGTGTTGCATTAATATTTGCTGTACATCCCCCACCAGTGGATACCTTTGTAATAAGGAAAAAGAAGACAATGACACCAATCAGTTGCAAAGTAGAAGGGATGCATTGCACCAATTGTGCACTCAGTGTATCGAAGTACCTGGAGAAAAAAGGGATGCAGGACGTACATGTCAGCTTCGCTACAGAAGAAGTGAGCTTTGTGGCGCCCGCAGAAACCGATTCCAAAGAAATTCTGGAAGGGATCAACCAGCTGGGCTACCGGGTGGTGCATCCGGATGATGCGCCGGTGAAGGCCTCCTTTTTCTCGACCCTCTCCTTTAAATTCTTTTTCTGTCTCCTGTTTACCTTCCCTTTGCTGTTGCATATGTGGGTAAGCTGGTCGTGGTTGCACCAGCCATGGGTGCAGTTTGGGCTTACCCTGCCGGTATACCTGGTAGGTATGTGGCATTTTGGGCGTAGTGCTGTCCGTTCTATCATGAATGGGATGGCCAATATGGATGTACTGGTATCACTCGGCGCTTCGGCTGCTTTTGTATACAGTTTCGTGGGTACGGTGGTTTATGGCAATCCGGATTACATGTTTTATGAAACTACGGCGGCTATCATCACCCTGGTTTTCCTGGGTAATATGCTGGAAGAAAAGTCAGTGAAACAAACCACTACGGCTATCGCTGAACTGGCCGGTATGCAGGTCACCACCGCAAGGCTGATCAACACGGATCACGGACATGAACATATCAATGAAGTAGATAACCGGATACTTCGCCCCGGCGACTGTGTACTGGTGAATACCGGTGATAAGATTCCCATGGATGGAACAATCTACTGGGGTAGCGGACATGCCAATGAATCCATGATCACCGGTGAAAGTACGCCGGTAAGCAAACAGGAAAAAGATAAAGTAATCGGGGGCACTCTCCTCGAAGATGGCAGCATAAAAGTATATATCACCGCTACCGGAAAGGATACGGTACTTTCTTATATTATTGAACTGGTAAAGCAGGCGCAGAGCGACAAGCCACCCATGCAACGGCTGGCAGACCGGATCAGCGCCATTTTTGTACCGCTGGTACTGGGTATCGCCTTGATTACTTTCCTGGGCTGGTACTTTATAGGACACACTACGCTGGCTACTGCCATGATGCGGAGTGTAGCCGTACTCGTTATTGCCTGCCCCTGTGCTATGGGACTGGCTACACCGGCTGCTGTGATGGTAGGACTGGGGCGTGCCGCCCGGAATGGCATCCTGATTAAAGGCGGCCATACGCTGGAAATGTTCAAGAACATCAAACAGGTGGTATTCGACAAAACCGGTACACTGACTACCGGCAGGTTGCAGCTGGGCGCCTATGAGCATCCCGGTATGCCTGAAGACGATTTTAAGAAGATTGTATATAGCCTGGAAAAATATTCTTCCCACCCCATTGCCCGCTCTATTGCTACCCTGTGGAAAGCCGCCGGGGAAGTGCCTTTACAGCAGGTACGGGAACACAAAGGGCTGGGTATGCGCGCCAAAGACAGCAACGGAAATGAGTGGCAGCTGGGTTCTTTCAAAATGACGGACGGACTGGCCACAGATGATAGTCATAGTCTGTACCTGGTAAAGAACGGGCAACTGGCCGGCTGGATCGACTTCATTGATGAAGAAAGACCGGAAGCCGCCAAAGTAATCCAGCAATTACAACAGGCAGGTATCAAATCAATTTTACTGAGTGGAGATACCCACCGCAAATGTTATGAACTGGCAGAGAAGCTGGGTATTACCGAAGTGTATGCCGAACAATCACCGGAACAGAAGCTGCAGCAGATCGATCGCTTCATGAAAATAGCGCCTACCGCCATGGTGGGTGATGGGATCAATGATGCGCCGGCACTGTCCAAAGCAACAATCGGTATCTCTCTCAGCGACGCCACCCAGGTGGCGATGCAAAGTGCGAATGTAGTATTGCTGAATAATAATCTCGGCACCCTGCCGCTGGCACTAGGACTGGGTAAACATACTTATCTCACTATCAAACAAAATCTTTTCTGGGCATTTATTTATAACGTGGTAGCGATACCGGTAGCAGCCCTGGGATTTCTAAACCCCATTGTGGGCGCCGGTATCATGGGCCTTTCAGATGTAGTACTGGCCATCAATTCTGTCAGGCTGCGTTATAAAAGCGTTCATCGCTAATGGCGATTAGTGCGTCCTAAATAGTAAATTGCGAACGCACCATACATGATGACGATTTGAGTACACCCGTAGCTATACTGCAACAGTACTGGGGATATGACCAGTTCCGCTCTTTACAGGAAGATATCATTGATGCTATCCTGGCAGGGCAGGATACCCTTGCTTTGTTGCCAACCGGCGGTGGTAAATCTATCTGCTTCCAGGTACCGGCTATGATGAAACCCGGTATGTGCCTAGTGATAACACCGCTGATCGCATTAATGAAAGACCAGGTAGCCAACCTTAAAAAAAAGGGAATTTCCGCCTATTCTATCTATTCCGGTATGCCCTACCAGGAAGTGGAAAGAGTGCTGGAATCCGCCCGTCGTGGTGGTTGCAAGTTCCTGTATGTATCTCCGGAAAGATTACTGAGCAAACTTTTTCAGACCTATTGCGATGGGCTACCGGTGAACCTGATTGCAGTAGATGAAGCGCATTGTATTTCGCAGTGGGGATATGATTTCCGTCCTGCTTACCTGCAGATAGCGGATATCCGCAGTTTCTTTCCCGGCACGCCGGTGCTGGCGCTTACGGCGTCTGCAACGCCTAAAGTGCAGACAGATATCTGCGATAAACTGCTGATGAAAGATGCGAAAGTCTTCACCAAAAGTTTTGCCCGCTCCAACCTGTCTTACAGTGTACTTGAGGAAACCACTAAAATTGATAAAGTAAAGCATATCCTGGACCGCGTGCCCGGCTGTGGGATCATCTATTGCCGCAACCGTAAACGCACCAAAGAAATAGCCTCCCTGCTGGAAATGCAGGGCATTGCTGCCAGCTATTATCACGCGGGCCTGCCACAGACCGAACGTGCTGCCCGGCAGGAAGCCTGGATCAACAATGAAACACGCATTATGGTATGTACCAACGCTTTTGGTATGGGTATCGATAAACCTGATGTGCGTATCGTGGTGCATTATGATATGCCCGATGGCCTGGAAGCATACTACCAGGAAGCCGGCCGCGCTGGTCGCGATGAACAGAAAGCTTATGCGGTGCTGCTGTATAATGAGCATGAACTAACGGACATGCACGAACGAATTGCGCTGCAATTCCCCACACTGGAAGAGATCCGTGAAGTATACCAGGGCATTGTAAACTACCTCCAGGTGCCCGTTGGCAGTGCGGAAGGGATGTATTTCGATTTTGATATCAACGATTTTGCGAGAACATTTCAGCTCAACCTGACGGTGGCCTATAGCGCCATCCGCCTCCTGGAACAGGAAGGTGTACTGCAACTGAGCGAAAGCGTTTTTCTACCCTCCCGCATAGAATTTATTACAGATAAAGAATCGCTGTATGCATTTGAAAGCGCCTATCCTGCGCTGGAAGAGATCATCAAAACTTTACTCCGCACCTACGAAGGTATCTTTGATCATTCGGTACCAGTATACGAAAGACAGATAGGCCGGATTATGCTGATGGAAGATGACGACATCGCTGCACAGCTGCACCAGCTTCATCAGTACGGTATCCTTCGTTATCATGCCCGCCGCGATGAACCGCAGCTATCTCTCTTGCAGGAACGGGTATCTGCGCAGCATTTGCGAATCAATATGGCGAGGATAGAGGTGCGCAAGAAAGTATATACAGACAGGCTGCTGGCTATGTTTGCCTACGCCCGTAACAGGGATACCTGTCGTACACAACAACTGGTAACCTATTTCGGGGAAACAGACAGTACACCCTGCGGTGTGTGTGATAGCTGCCTGAATAAAAAGGCCAGCCCATTGGATGCCGCTGCATTCAAGCGTATATCCGATAACGTTATCTACCAGTTGAATGACCAGCCTTTATTATTGACAGAATTATTAAGCAGGATGCCTGACGTGAGGAAAAGCGACCTGCTGGCCGTACTCCGGTTCATGAATGAAGAGGGACTGCTGAAAAGAGATGCGGAAGGAAGATTAACAGCAGCTTAAACTGATAGCTCAGTTTAGGCTGCTGTCAGTTTTTTTATAGTGCTACTACTTTTCCTGTTTTGCTGCTTTCAACGGCCGCTTCAATTACGCGTATAACCTTGATCGCATCCTGTGGTGGTACAGGGTTGGCGGCATTGTTGACCAATGCTTCATAGATACCCTGGTAGTAATCCATGTAGTTACCGTTCGTACCGGGTAAGTATTGTTTTACGATTTTACCATTGATTTCGGTATGCAGTAAACCCCATTCGTGTGGTGCTTCTGCGCCCCAGTCAGGACTGTTGGGAAACAAGCCTCTTTGAAGTTGTGCTTCCTGGATGTCTGACTTTGTTTTGATAAAGGAACCGATGCGGCCATGCAGCTGATAAGCGGGTAATGCTTCGCGTACGAGGTAGTTACATTTAACGCGCACACGTAGTTTATCGTAGTAGAATACCAGTTCAAAATAGTCATCTACTACAGAGTCCTTACGGATGATCCGGATATCTGCCCATATGGATGTTGGGGTACCGAATAAAGTGAGCGCCTGATCAATCAGGTGGGAGCCCAGGTCGTAGAGTGCGCCGGTGCCGGGTAATCCGCCTTCTTTGTGTTTCTTGTAGCTCAGTTCTTCCTTGAAGCGGTCGTAGTGAATTTCCGCTTCGAGTATATCTCCCAGTAATCCATCATTGATTACCTGTCGTACTATTTTGTAATCGCTGTCATAGCGGCGGTTATGATAAACGCTGAGCAACAGTTTTTTCTCTTCGGCAAATGCGGCGAGTGTTTTACCTTCTTCAGATGTTACGGTGAAGGGCTTTTCTACAATCACGTTCTTGCCTGCTTCCAGGGCTGCTTTTACATAATCGAAATGCGTGTAGTTAGGCGTGTTTACTACGATGAGTTGTAGTTCCTTATCTGCCAGCATGTCCTCTACGCTCGTATATACTTTAACGTTAGGGTAGCGTTGTTTCGCTATATTTTTACTTCTTTCTACAACGGCTGCAAATTCAAAGCCCGGGTTTACATGCAGAAAGGGTGCATGAAAAATTTGTCCGGACATGCCAAAGGAGCAGATGCCCGTTTTGATAATTTTGCTCATATTTTTATTGTTTGAGATACCGCCTGGCCACAGTTGGACCAGGTATGATTATATGTTAAAACCAACTCTTTTTACTGCTTTTTCCACCAAGCCCCAGTGCACCCAGCAGGCTGCGCGTGATAATGTTGGCGGCCGTACGGCCAGCCTGTTTCATAGCGGAGCTTTCCAGTACCTGTTCGAACATGCCTTTTTCTTCTTTGCCTTTACCTGTTTGGGCGGCTGGTGCAGCGGCTGTTTTCTCCGCAGCGTCCTGCAATTTCGCTGTCAGTATTTCATAGGCGCTCTCGCTGTCAATTACCTGGCTGTATTTTTTCACCAGCTTGGAATTGTTAACAAGACCGTCTATTTCAGCGGGTGTTAATACATCCATACGTGACCGCGGCGAAGTGAGCATGGTGGCTGCGAGCGGAGTAGGCACCCCTTTTTCATTCAGGCAGGTAATGAGGGCTTCCCCGATACCTATCTGCGTGAGCAGGTCATCTGTTTTGTAGAAGTCGGACAGCGGATAGTTCTCTGCTGTTTGTTTGATGGTTTTACGATCATTGGCCGTAAAGGCGCGCAGGGCGTGCTGTACTTTTAAACCCAGTTGTCCCAGTACAGATGCGGGAACATCCATCGGGTTTTGCGTACAGAAGAAAATGCCTACGCCTTTGGAGCGGATCAGTTTTATGATGGTGTCTATCTGTTTGAGCAGTGCGTCGCTGGCTTCGTTGAAGATCAGATGTGCTTCATCTATAAACATAACCAGCTTGGGTTTGTCCATATCACCTTCTTCTGGAAGGGTGGCATACAACTCCGCCAGCAGGCTAAGCATGAAGGTGGAAAAGAGTTTCGGGCGATCCTGGATATCATTTACACGGAGTATGGAGATCATACCACGGCCATCATCGCTGATACGCATCAGGTCATCTACTTCAAATGATTTCTCTCCGAAAAATAATTCGGCGCCCTGTTGTTCCAGTTCTATGACTTTACGCAGGATGGTGCCGGTGGAGGTGGTAGATATTTTCCCATAGTCCTTTTCCATGTCGGCTTTACCTGCATCACTGCAATACTGTAATATTTTCTTGAAGTCTTTCAGGTCGAGGAGCGGTAGTTTGTTGTCGTCGCAATATTTAAACAACATGGCTACCAGGCCGCCTTGCGTGTCGTTCAGCTCCAGTATTTTAGTGAGCAGGACAGGTCCGAATTCACTAACGGTAGCGCGTAAACGAACACCTTTTTCCTGGCTCAGAGACAGCAGTTCAGAAGGGTAGGCCGCTGCGCTCCAGGTGCCACCTATTTTCTGGTATCGTTCTGCTATTTTGGGGTTGTCGGTGCCGGCGGCAGCAATGCCACTCAGATCACCTTTGATGTCCATCAGTAGTACGGGGACACTGGCATCGCTCAGACCCTCGGCAATGATCTGTAGGGTCTTTGTTTTACCGGTACCTGTGGCGCCGGCAATCAGCCCATGACGGTTCATCATTTTCAGTGGCAGGAATACATCAGCGCCGGTCACTACTTCACCATCCAGCATAGCACAGCCCAGTTTGAAATGCTCGCCTTTAAATGTATAGCCGTTCTTTATAGACTCCAGAAATGCATCTTTATTGGCCATGGTGTGAATTTTTTATGAAGATAATAAAAAGCATGGTGTGATTCCAGCCCTAGAGATTTTTTGATTTTGGAATTTTTTGATTTTGAGATTTGAAATGCAGCGGAGATTTATATTGATGATCTCCGCTGCATTTCAAATCTCAAAATCAAAAAATCTCAAAATCAAAAAATATTATTAAAGCTCGCTCAGCGCAAAGGTATTGCCTGCACGGATGCCTTTTTCTGTTTGTTGCAGGACGCAGCATTCTATAGCCGGATCGTGTTCAAAAAACAGCACATATTGTTTGTCTGCCGCTTCCTGTAAAAAGCTTTTCTTTTCGGTGAGGGTGGTCAGCGGAAACATATCATAAGCCATTACATAAGGCAGCGGGATATGTGCCACAGAGGGCAGCAGATCAGCCATATAGACAATCGTTTTATCACGGTAGCTGATCTGTGGCAGCATCATGGCATCTGTATGTCCATTGGCGAAGCGGATAGAGATATTATCCGTAAAAGAGATACCCTCGGTATGGTCAATAAATTTAAGCTGCCCACTTTCCTGTATGGGCAGGATATTTTCTTTCAGAAAAGATGCTTTCTCGCGGTCATTGGGGTGTGTAGCCCATTTCCAGTGATCGGCATTACTCCAGTACGTAGCATTTTTAAAGGCAGGCACCAGTTTGTCTCCCGTTCTTATAATGCTGCCGCCGCAATGATCAAAATGGAGGTGTGTTAAAAAAACATCGGTAATATCATCCCGGTGGAAGCCATGTGCAGCGAGGGATTTATCCAGTGTGGCATCCCCGTGCAGGTAATAGTGACTAAAGAATTTTGCATCCTGTTTATCGCCGATACCATTGTCGATGAGAATGAGCCGTTTCCCGTCTTCAATCAGTAAACAGCGTGCGGCCCAGGTACATAAATTACGCTCGTCTGCCGGGTTGAGTTTATTCCAGATGGACTTGGGCACTACGCCAAACATAGCGCCACCATCGAGTTTGAAGAATCCGGTTTCTATGGTGTATAATTTCATGATAAAGAGTTTAGTATTTTAATATTTGGTTATTCAGGTATTTAAAAAATAACTAAATACCTGAATAACCAAATGCTTAACTGATTTGTTGCTGCTTCCGTAACGCAGATATAATCCAGGTAAGCCCGATAACAAAAAACACTACCAGTGCCAGCACGGAGTTACGCATGTCATTGGTCAGGTCATCAATATACGCAAAAGAGAACATTCCTATTACAATGGATAGCTTTTCGGTAACATCATAATAGCTGAAGAAGCTGGCTGTATCTGTTGTTTCCGGCATCAGTTTCGCATAAGTGGAACGACTGAGTGATTGTATGCCACCCATTACCAGTCCTACGGCGGTTGCCAGCAGGTAGAAGTGCATGGCAGTCTGCATTTTATATCCGGCGATACAGATGCCTATCCATATGATGACAACGGCAATCAATACACGAAGATTTCCAAACCGGCCCGAAAGCCTTGCTATACTCCATGCACCGGCGATAGCCACCACCTGGATGATCACCACGGTGGCAATGAGCTTATCAGCAGGCAGGTGTAATACTTTGCTACCGAAGATGGTAGCGGCCATCATAACCGTTTGTACACCCATGCTGTAAAAGAAAAATCCCCGCAGGAATCTTTTTAGTACCGGCATCACCTTTACCTGTGCATATACTTTACGTAATTCGGTGAAGCCGTCTGTCAGGGTGCTGCCGGAATGTTTGCTTACCGTGCCTTTGCTGGTAGGTAGCCTTGCAAAGGTGATCTGTGCAAAACCTATCCACCAGATACCAACGAGTAAAAAGGTGAGTTGTACCGGCTTTACATCGTCCATACCAAATGGCTTGATCACAACGAGGGCAAAACCTATCAGCTGCAACAGCACACTACCTGTATATCCCATACTGAATCCCCGGGCACTTATCCGGTCACGGTCTTCGGGCGCTGCAATTTCAGGAAGATAGGAGTTGTAGAAAACGAGGCCACCGCAATAGCCTATGGTAGCGAGCATGAAAGCAAATACGCCTAACCCTAACGTGCTTTTATCAAAGAAATATAAAGCACAGCAGGAAACAGCTCCCAGTAGCGTAAAGAAACGCAGGAAATTCTTCTTGTTTCCCCTTGTATCTGCAATAGACGACAGGATGGGAGAGGCGATGGCTACGAGCAGAAAGGCCGCGGCCATGGTGTAGTTGTACAGGGCGGAGTTGACAAAATGCAATCCCAGGAAAGAAACATGTTCATCTGTAACCGCTAAGAAATAAATAGGGAAAAAGGTAGTAGTGATTACGAGGTTGTATACCGAGTTAGCCCAGTCATACATGGCCCAGCCATTAATCACTTTTTTACTCGCAGTCTGCATAAAGCGTACAGCTATTGGTTATTAGCCGATAACGAAGATAATAAAAGAATATTTTGGGATTTTTTGATTTTCGAATTTTGAGATTTTGTTATTTAATATCAGTGGCAGACCACCTTTGAAACCAAATAACAAAATTCCAAAATCAAAAAATTCATATATCACTTGTAGTCCGTTATATGCAGGTGGTGTTTGCACATGAAGTATTCCTGTTCATCGTTGGAGCTTACAATGATGAGGCGGTTGCCGCCATATTCATTGATCAGTTGCTGATAGAGTTGGATACCGGCAATGTCCAGGTTGGTGCAGGGTTCATCCAGCAGGAGTACCGGTACATCTGAGAAGATGGCCAGTGCCAGCTTGATACGCTGCTTCATACCGGAAGAAAAGTTGCGTAGCTGCTTTCCGGCGGCTTTTTCAAGTCCTACCAGTTGCATGGCTTTAGCGGGTGTGATGCCGGGAAGAAAGTTTTTGAACTGGAGGTGGAAGGTGATGATTTCAGTGAGGGTGAATTCTTCTACCAGTTCAAGATAAGGGGCTGCAATGGCACAATACCGGAAAAACGCATCGGGAGAGATGGGTTTTTCCGGTGTGCTGTATAAAAGGGTGCCTTCATTGTGTTGAATAGCGCCGCTGATCACCTGTAATAATGTTGATTTCCCTGAACCGTTAGGTCCCAGTATCGCATAATGTTGCCCTTCACTAAAGGTGAGGGTTACACGACGAAAAATCCAGTCGTAATTAAAGCGTTTACCGATCTGGTTAAGAGATATCGTCATTGGTACGGGAAGTATAACCTCGCATAATTCCGCGGCCGGACTCACGTATGAAGGAGAGTATTTCATCTCTTTCATCAGTAGCAGGAAATTCTGCTTCAATGATGCTGATGGCTTTGGATAATTTATATCCTTTTACAAATATCACACGGTAAATATCCAGGATATGATTGATTTTTTCCAGTGAATAACCCCTTCTTTTCAGTCCTACGGAATTTACACCCACATAAGACAGCGGCTCGCGGGCTGCTTTTACAAAAGGAGGTACATCTTTACGCACCATGGAGCCACCTGTAACAAAGGCATGATCGCCTACTTTACAAAATTGCTGAATGGCCACCATACCCGCCAGTACTACGTTATTACCAACGGTAATATGACCGGCGAGGGTCGTGTTATTGGAAAATACGCAGTAGTTACCTACTTCGCAATCGTGTGCAATATGGCTGTATGCCATGATCAGGCAGTTATTGCCGATGATGGTCTTCCATTTGTCTTTGGTGCCACGGTTAATGGTCACATATTCACGGATAGTAGTATTGTCTCCTATTTCCACCGTTGTTTCTTCACCCGCAAATTTCAAATCCTGGGGGATGGCAGCAATGACTGCTCCCGGAAAGATGCGGCAGTTTTTGCCGATCCGGGCTCCTTCCATGATAGTAACATTGGAGCCAATCCAGGTGCCGTCGCCGATTTCTACGTTTTTGTGAATAACGGTGAACGGATCAATTTTTACATTAGGCGCAACTTTGGCGTCCGGATGTATGTATGTAAGCGGGTGGATCATTGCTGTGATTTGCCTTCTCTTGTTTTTATAATTTGTGCTATCATGTCGGCTTCCGTCGCTACTTTATTGCCAATGAAAACCGTTCCCCGCATTTCTACAAGACCTCTTCTGATAGGGCTTAACAGCTCCATTTTCAGTATCATGGTATCTCCCGGAACAACTTTCTGTTTAAATTTACAGTTGTCGATTTTCAGAAAATAGGTATCATAGTTCTCCGGATCAGGAACGCGGTTCAGCGCCAGGATACCACCCACCTGCGCCAGTGCTTCCAGTTGTAATACACCCGGCATTACAGGGTTTCCAGGAAAGTGACCCTGGAAAAAGTGTTCATTAAAGGTAACATTTTTGATTCCTACCACACGCTCTTCACCCAGTTCGATGATTTTATCTACCAGCAGCATCGGATAACGGTGCGGCAGCGTTCTTTCAATACGTGGGGTGTCAAATACAGGTGGCTGGTTAGGGTCGTAAACAGGTACGTCCTTATTGTGCTTGTGCTTTTTGATATATGCCTTGATCTTACGGGCAAACTCCACGTTGGAAGCATGACCGGGACGGTTAGCGATGATATGTGCCTTGATAGGATAACCAATCAGGGCCAGATCGCCGATTACGTCCAGTAGTTTATGACGGGCAGGTTCATTCGGGAAACGCAGCTCAATGTTATTGAGGATGCCTTCACGTTGTACGGCAATGGTTTCGCGGTTAAAGGCTTTTGCCAGGCGCGCCATATCGTCTTCATTCACGGCCCTGTCTACGACTACGATAGCGTTGTTGATATCGCCGCCTTTGATCAGGTTGTTGTTCAACAGGTATTCCAGCTCATGCAGGAAGCAGAAGGTACGGGAAGAAGCTATTTCTGACCGGAACGCCTCAATCCCCTTCATTTTAGCGTGCTGGGTGCCCAGTACAGGGGAGTTAAAGTCGATCAGGCAGGTAACGCGGTAATCCACGGCAGGCAGTGCTACCATTTCCACTTTTTTCTGCTCGTCGTAATAGCTGATGTTGGTATCTATGGTGTAATAGATCTTTTTTGCGTCCTGATCCTGGATACCGAGTGCTTCAATTGCTTCAATGAAAGGCAGGGAGCTGCCATCCATGATAGGAATTTCGGGGCCATCCAGTTCTATCAGTACGTTGTCCACACCGGTACCTACCAGGGCCGCCAGCAGGTGTTCTACGGTGCTTACGCGGGCGCCGTTATGTTCCAGCGTGGTGCCGCGTGCCGTATCTACTACATAGTCTACATCCGCTTTAACAACTGGCTGGTTGGGCAGGTCTGTACGTTGGAATTTAATACCAAAACCGGGCGATGCCGGTTTCAGGATCATGTTTACACTGGTGCCTGTATGCAAACCCACACCCGAAATGCTGATATCGCCTTTCAGTGTGTGCTGATTTTGCATCTGTTGATTTTCAATCATATTAACTAATATATAACTGTTTTATCTTCAATATGTTACACACCTGCCCTTTCCTGGAGCAGTTGTCTAACCATTTCTTCCAATTCCTTTACTCTCTTTTCAAGGTCCGGCAAATTTCTAAAAATTGCCTGACTTTTTAGGGAACTTTTATAATCGTACGCCGGAGAACCGGTAAGAGAGGTGTTAGGAGTGGTGACAGACTTGGACAAACCGCTCTGTGCATTGATCTTGGTGCCATCCGCAATATGGATGTGACCCACCATACCTACCTGTCCGCCGATCACACAGCTCTGGCCTATTTTTGTACTGCCGGAAACGCCTGTTTGCGCTGCTATCACGGTATTGGTGCCAATGTCCACATTATGCGCTACCTGGATCAGGTTATCCAGTTTCACACCTTTGCGGATCACGGTAGATCCCATGGTAGCCCTGTCGATAGTTGTATTAGCGCCTATTTCCACTTCATCATGGATCACCACATTACCGATCTGGGGTACCTTTTTATAGGAGCCATCCGGCTGCGGCGCAAAGCCAAAGCCGTCGCCACCAATTACACAACCTGCATGCAGGATCACCCGGCTTCCAACAATACAGTTATCGTATACTTTCACACCGGGATATAATACCGCGTCGTTATTTACGATCACATTATCGCCGAGATATACGCCAGGGTATATTTTTACGTTGTTGCCAAGCACTACATTTTCACCGAGGTATGCAAAAGCACCCACGAAAACGTTGTCTCCCATCTTTACAGACTGGGGAATATATGATGGCTGCTGGATACCGGATTTGTTACCGGTCAGGTAACGGTATTGTTCCAGCAGCAGGGCGAAGCTGCTATAAGCATCTTTCACCCGGATAAGGGTAGCATGGATAGGCCGCTCTATCACCAGGCTTTCATTGACGATCAGAATGGAAGCATTGGTGGTATATATGAACTCTTCATACTTAGGATTGGCAATAAAACTGAGCATCCCTTCACCAGCCTCTTCGATCTTGGCGATGTTGCTCACTTTAACGTCCGGATTTCCCTCCAGCTTACCATCTAACATGGTAGCTAACTGTAATGCGCTAAACTGCATAATTTAAATTTGTAATGTTTTCCAGGCTACTCCGGATTGTATAAACTTATTCTTTAACATCTTAATGTTTAAGAAAACGTTGTTAGCCTAGATTTTTGGATGACAAATGTAGAATTTTTTTACCGGTATAGCCAGCGTATGACTAATCAGTGCATTGTCGATGGAGGAAATGTCTTTTACAGTTCCATCTTTAAAAAGGATATTGATCTTTTCATCGTTTACATTATAGGCCCGCAGGGAGGCTACATCTGAAAACACGAAATAATCAAGATCGGTTTGCTTTATGTCCCATTTTTGTGCCACCTGTTGCCGAAGGTGGTCGAGGATGCTGGTGTCAAACGGTTCATTATTAAGTACCACTTTGAATAAATCCCTGTTTATTAGCCATTTACACAATAGCGACAATACGCTGTCGCTATGTGTGGCCCACACTTTTATTGCACCCATCAGGTCATAGTCGTCCAACATGCAAAACAAACGCAGGCAATCCGGCTCCCGCTCAAAATTGTTTTTGGTAACGGTATTGTACAGAAAATATTCCAACGCAGGTGAACAGAACAGTTGTTGCCCGTCCTGTGCCAGTGCTTTGGCCCTTACCAGTATCTTTACCAGCATGTTTTCCGCACTCAGCACCGTTTTATGCAGATATACCTGCCAGTACATGAGGCGGCGGGCTATAATAAACTTCTCTATTGAATATATACCTTTCTCCTCCACCATCAGCTCCCCGTGATGTACGGTGAGCATTTTTATAATCCGGTCGTACCCGATAGTACCTTCGGCTACACCCGTGAAAAAGCTGTCGCGGTTCAGATAATCCATCCGATCTACATCTAACTGGCTGGAAACCAACTGATGCAGGAATTTCTTATGATACCTGCCATTAAAAATATCGAGGGTCAGCGACAAGGCGCCATCCATCTGTTTATTCAGGTCCTCCATCAGCCACTGGGATATTTCCTCGTGAGACACCCCCTCAATAATACCATTCTCCAATGCGTGCGAATACGGACCATGCCCGATATCATGCAGCAGAATGGCCATTTTGGCGGCTACTTCTTCTTCTGTGGAAATTTCCACGCCCTTGCTTCTCAACTCCTGCAGCGCCATCGTCATCAGATGATACGCACCCAGGCTATGATGAAAACGCGTATGCATAGCACCAGGGTACACAAGATGAGCCAGCGCCATCTGGTGTATACGGCGAAGCCGCTGGTAATATGGATGGGAAATGAGGTTAAAAATCAACGGGTGATCTATGGTAATAAAGCCATACACCGGATCATTAACAATTTTTCGCTTGCGTTCGGTCATTGCATCAAATTAATCAATCTGGGATGTTATCGCATCCTAAATCCTAAGTGCCAATATGCAAAACTACACTATGAATTAATTATATGTATTTTTTTTACTTATAATGACGCTTTTAATCTTCTAAACCCCTATTACAGTAAAAAAACAGTTGGTAGGTTACAGGTATGAATGGTCGTGTGTGCGAAGGTAAATAACTTTAAGACCCGCCCCGCGTTTTGCCGCTATCATTTTAACAGGATATTTTCTTTTTAACATATAATTACCGGCAAATGATCGACGGGGAACGATTTTTGCCAAAAATAAAGGGTAATTTTCTTTTTTAGGAACCTTTAAAACGAACTATGAGCCAGATAAATATACTTTGGGTAGATGATGAAATAGAGTCTTTAAAATCACAGATCATTTTTTTGGAAAGCAAAGGTTATAAGGTATCTGCCCTTACAAACGGCTACGATGCCCTGGAATTCCTCAAAGAACAGGTAGTGGATGTAGTACTCCTGGATGAGTCCATGCCCGGCATTACCGGCCTGGAAACGCTGGGAAAGATCAAAGAGATCGATCAGCAGATCCCGGTAGTGCTGATCACCAAAAATGAAGCGGAAAACGTAATGGACGACGCAATCGGCTCACAGATAACAGATTATCTCATCAAACCCGTTAATCCTAACCAGGTATTATTATCTCTCAAAAAAATAATTGACAACAAAAGGCTGGTAGCAGAAAAAACTACCATCGCCTATCAACAGGAGTTCCGCTCCCTGTTTATGGCGCTCAGCTCCAACCCCGACTATAATGAGTGGATGGACATCTACAAAAAGCTAGTTTACTGGGAAATGGAAATGACAAAGGCCAACAGCCCCGAAATGCTGGAGGTATTCCAGACCCAGAAAGCCGAAGCCAACACGGAATTTGCCAAATTTATCAGCAGAAACTATTCCGACTGGCTGCATCCAAAGGCAAAAGAAGCTCCCGTAATGTCGCATACCCTGTTCCGCGACAAAGTACTCCCCAACCTGGACCCGGAAGTACCCAATGTGTTTTTACTGATAGATAACCTGCGGCTGGATCAATACAAAGCCATCCTGCCCATTTTCCTGGAATCATTCCGGCTCATGGAAGAAGATACTTTTTACAGTATCCTCCCTACCAGCACACAATACAGCCGTAACGCCATCTTTGCAGGCATGTTGCCCATAGATATTGAACGGAAGTTTGCCGAAGAATGGCGGAATGATGATGAGGAAGGCGGTAAAAATATGTATGAAGAAACCTTCTTTGCCGCACAGTTGAAGCATCTGAAGATGGATCCCCGCTTTTCCTACACTAAAGTAACCAACCATGCGGATGCCCAGCATATGCTCAATAATATCCACAACCTGCTGGATTACCCGCTGAGCATCATTGTATATAATTTTGTGGATATGCTCAGTCATGCCCGCACAGAAATGGAAGTGCTCAAGGAACTGGCCAGCGATGAAACCTCTTACCGCTCCATCACCGCCAGCTGGTTTGAACACAGCCCCCTGCACCAGGCACTGAAACGGCTCAGCGATAAAAAAATTAACCTGATCCTGGCTACAGACCATGGCAGCGTACGGGTGAAAACACCGGTGAAAGTGATCGGCGACAAACAAACCACCACCAACCTGCGGTATAAACACGGCCGTAACCTTAACTACGACCCCAAGGAAGTACTGGCGTTCAGAGACCCGTCAGAAGCCGGTCTGCCAAAGCCCAATGTCAACTCTTCCTACATCTTTGCCCGCGGAGACGGGTACCTTTGTTATCCGAATAATTACAACTATTTTGTAAACTATTACCGCAATACCTTCCAGCACGGCGGTATTTCACTCGAAGAAATGATTGTGCCGGTAGCCAGGTTCGTGTCCAAGTAGTTCTCAACGTATCTTTGCGCGAACTTTTAATTATTTTTGTCAGATGAATATCAAGATCACACCGGGTAACCTTACCAAGCTGGAAAAGATTTTTGATGACGCCAAATATGTGCTGCGTTTCGAAAAAGGTACTTTTACCTCCGGCTATTGCATCCTTGAACATAAAAAGGTGGTAGTGATCAATAAATTCCTCAACCTGGAAGGGCGTATCAATACATTACTGGATATCCTGACCACCCTGCCGCTGAACGAGGAACTGCTGACAACGGAATCACACAAATTATATAAACAGATCCTCAACAGTAAACCAGTGCCGGATGCATCCGAAAACACGGATACATTGGAAGAAAATGCAGAATAGGTAAAAAAGACAAATGATATCGGGATGAAAGTTACATTTCTTGGAACAGGCACATCGCAGGGAGTACCGGTAATAGCTTGTAGTTGTGAGGTTTGCTCTTCTTCCAATCAAAAAGATAATCGTTTAAGGAGTAGTATTTTAATTGCGACGAATGAAGGAAATATTGTAGTAGATACCACCCCCGACTTCCGCTACCAGATGCTGCGTGCAAAAGTGAAACACCTGGAAGCCGTACTCATCACACATTCACATAAAGATCATATTGCCGGTATGGATGATATCCGCGCCTTCAACTATTTTCAGCGGGGCGCTATTGATATCTATGCCACTGAATTTTCACAGCATGTGATCATGCGTGAATTTGCTTACGCATTTACGGAATATAAATATCCCGGCATTCCGGAGATCAACCTGAAAACTATTGATGACCAACCTTTCCAGGTAAGCGGACTAACGGTAACGCCTATACAGGTAATGCATCACAAGATGCCGGTCATGGGTTTCAGGATCGCTGATTTTACCTATATCACAGATGCTAATTTTATAGCACCGGAAGAAAAAGAGAAAATCCACGGCTCAAAGATCCTGGTACTGAACGCTCTCCGCCGCGAAAAACATATCTCCCACTTTACGCTGGAAGAAGCCATTGCACTGGGCAAAGAACTGGAAGTACCACAGGTGTATCTTACGCATATCAGTCACCAGCTTGGGTTGCATGATGAAGTGTCGAAAGAGTTGCCGGCCGGAACGGCACTGGCTTACGACGGCCTGACGATAGAAATTTAATACCATTTAGTTTCCATTAACATACTCCTGCTTGCGGTCCTTTATTTTTGGGTAGAAATTGTTAACCCATGTGGAAGGATGTTGCAAAAGAATATTTCCGGTTCTCAAAGCGGGAACGTGCCGGTATCCTGGCCCTGCTTGTTCTGATGGTGGCTACCTGCGGCGCACCGGAGCTGCTTTTTTATTTTCAGCGTGTACCCGTTCCCGATACTACCGCATTCCGGGCAACCGTACAGGCATTTGAAGCACAGTTAACAGCGCCGGTAGCATTACCCTTGTTTAATTTTGATCCTAACACCTTGTCTGTGGCTGGCTGGCAGCAGCTGGGGGTAAGTGCGCGTACAGCAGGCACTATTCAGCAATACCTGTTGAAAGGGGGGCGTTTCAGACAGCCGGCAGATCTGCAGCGGATCTATGGCTTATCTCCTGGTTTATGCGAACGGTTATTACCATTTGTACAGATAGCAGACAGGAAATTTCCGGGAGATGACCGGCCTTTTGTCCGTAACTATGCACATAACACCTGGAACAGGCATGATAGCGCCCGCAATCAGTGGAAAGACTATAAAAGAGATAGCAGTGTGCGCAGGTATGGTCCCAGGAAAATGACAACGGGTTTCCTGGATATAAATACTGCCGATACCCTTTCCTGGCAGGCATTGCCGGGCATAGGTCCCGGCTTTGCGCGTCGCCTGGTGGCTTTCCGCGACAAGCTGGGCGGATTTTACGCTATAGCGCAGGTAGGCGAATGCTATGGCTTAGCAGACTCCACATTTCAAAAAATTCAACCTTTGTTGCGGATAGGTGATAGTTCTCTAAAAAAACTGGACCTTAACCTCGCAGATGAGAAATCTTTGGCAGCTCACCCGTACATACGCTATAAACTGGCCCGTTTGATTGTACAGTATCGCAGTGCCCACGCGGGTTTCAGACGTACAAACGAGCTCCTGAACCTGCCGTTGGTGGATGAGATTATTTATCGTAAAATTGAACATTACATTGAGATCACTTTTTAAACCTGCGCGTTATGAACTTTGAGCCTACGGATATGCAACAACAGATTGCGCAAATGATCCGCGATTTCGGAAAAACAAACATACAGCCACACGTGTTGGAATGGGATGAAGAACAGATATTCCCTGTTGCCCTGTTTAAAAAACTGGGTGAATTAGGACTGATGGGCGTTTTGGTGCCACAGGAGTATGGTGGCAGTGGTTTGGGATACCTGGAGTATGTAACCGTGATCAGTGAAATTTCCCGTATCTGTGGCGCTATAGGATTGAGTGTAGCCGCACATAATTCTTTGTGTACCGGTCATATCCTGCAATTTGCCAATGAAACACAGAAGCAGCACTACCTGCCTAAGCTGGCATCTGCGGAGTGGATTGGCGCCTGGGGGCTCACAGAACCGAATACCGGTTCTGATGCCATGAATATGAAATGCGTGGCAAAACAGGAAGGCGACGACTGGGTGATTAATGGTACCAAATGCTGGATTACACACGGCAAAAGCTGTGATGTAGCCGTTGTGATAGCACGTACCGGCGAGGTGCGTGATAGTCATGGTATGACTGCGTTTGTAGTAGAACGGGGTACGCCGGGTTTTAGTGGTGGTAAGAAAGAAAACAAGCTGGGTATGCGGGCATCTGAAACAGCAGAAATGATCTTTGATAATTGCAGGATACCAGCGGCCAATATGCTGGGAGGCGTTGGGGATGGCTTTATACAGTCCATGAAAGTGTTGGATGGTGGCCGTATTTCAATCGCAGCACTGTCACTTGGTATTGCGAAAGGTGCGCGGGATGCGGCTATTAAATATGCAAAGGAGCGTTACCAGTTTGATCAGCCTATTGCTAATTTCCAGGGGATTTCTTTTAAGCTGGCAGATATGGCTACAGAGATTGAAGCCGCTGAGTTGCTTACTATGCAGGCTGCGGATATGAAGAACCGTATGGTGCCGATGACGCAACAGGCGGCTATGGCGAAATATTATGCATCGGAAGTAGCAGTGAGGGTAGCGAATGATGCGGTGCAGGTTTTTGGAGGATATGGCTATACAAAGGATTTTCCGGTGGAAAAATTCTACCGGGATGCAAAATTATGCACCATCGGAGAGGGAACTTCAGAAATTCAGAAAATTGTGATTGCGCGGGAAGCATTGAAATAACAGGGGATACTATATCGATTTTGCAATTGATCCTGATATAATTGTAAGAAGATTGTTTTTTTAAATTAAAAAAATATACGCTACGAACCGTTCCTTGTTTTTTGACAAATAAATGAAATATTAACCCTTTAGTGTTATGTATTATTGCAAAAGGAACGTTAAATTTGGGTTAATTCATCACTCTTTACCGTTTATCAACCTTCACACAAAATCAAAGAAAGATTTGAAACAAACTTTACCCAAAAGAAAGGCACCTTAATCGGGTGCCTTTTAATAAAATAAGAGCAGCACTTCAACGTATTTTCACCAATAGTAAGAAGAGATTAAGATCTGTCATCCACGTTACGTTTTTTATCCCGTAATTCAGTGTTTATACTGATACCTGTAATTAGTATCCCTATTAGTTTTGCATCATAATTCTTTAGTATGTTCTCAAAAATTTTAAAGTGGGCCGGCATTGTTGTGCTGGGCCTTATTGTTGTATTAGTCATCGCTTTTGGTGTCTTCTCTTTCCTGTTTAATCAACATGCAAATAAGCAATACGCGATTGATGTAAGGGAGATAGAAATCCCTACGGATTCGGCTACTATTGCTGCGGGTGCGCATCTCTTCACCATTAAAGGGTGTGCGCATTGTCATGGTACGGATCTGGGCGGAAAGGTATTTGTGGATGACCCACCGATCGGGCGTTTTGCAGGTAGCAATCTTACCTATGGTAAAGGTGGCTTACCGGCGAGCTTTGATAATAAAGCCTGGTTAACCGCTATGCGGCATGGAGTGAGCCCGGCAGGTAAAACATTAATGCTGATGCCATCACCGGATTTTGTTAAGTTATCTGACCAGGATATCGGTGCTATCATTGCTTATTGTAAGGCACAACCTAAAGTAGACAGGCCTACCATCCCTTTCAAAGTAGGGCCTATGGGAAAAGTGCTGTCGGTATTAGGAAAGGTGCCGTTATTTCCCGCAGAGGAGATAGACCATACTTATAAACAACCAGCCGATGTTGTAAAAAGTGCCACAGCCGAATACGGTGAATATTTATCCGTATCCTGTATAGGTTGTCATAAGCCTTCCCTGAAAGGAGGCGATAACCCGATACCAGGCGGCGTTCCTGTGGCAAACATTACGTCAACAGGACATGTAGGCAAATGGTCGGAGGATGGTTTCATTACCGCGTTGCGTACCGGCAAAACACCGGAAGGCAAGCAACTGAAAAACGAAGATATGCCCTGGGGTATGACAGCCCAATACACAGATGTAGAATTGAAAGCGTTATATCTCTATCTGAAGAATTTATAAAAACAAAAACACCCTTCCGCATCATACGGAAGGGTGTTTTGTTTTAATTACTTTACCAGTACATCACGAAAAGGTTATGCACCTTTTTTATCTTTATTGAAGAAATCCGATACTTTATCCTTCGCATCTTCTGCCCAGTCTTCAGCTTTATCTTTTACATTTTCCAGAAAATCTCCGGCCTGATCCAGCAAGCCTTCTTTTTTCGTTTCTGTTTTATCGGACATGCCTGCAAACCAATTGTCTACAGTACCAGCAATAAATGGGGGCAGCTTACCTTTCACATATTCCTTGATCACCTCTATTGACTGAGCAGCCTGTTCAGTAGTAAGACCGGCTTTTGCCTGTAATTGTTGAATGAGTTCCTGCATAATAGTGGTTTTATTATAGTTACAAATCAGACCAGGATTAAACGGATAAAAAGATTAAACCTGATTGATCCGGGTCCTGGTCTACGCTACTTTCAATTTAATAAGCGTACTCTGTTCCAGTTTGGCCTGAGCATACTCTTTAGAAAGTACGAAAGTAGTTTCATTGGCAGAAGGCAATTCATACATTGCATCGCTCAGGACCACTTCACAGATGGAACGCAGACCGCGTGCCCCCAGCTTGTATTCCATGGCTTTGTCTACAATATATTCGATGGCATCCTGTTCAATCTGAAGATCAATATTTTCTATGGCAAACAATTTTTTATATTGTTTAACCAGGGCATTTTTAGGTTCTGTCAGGATCGCTTTCAGCGTATCCCTGTCGAGAGAGTTGAGGTAAGTAACCACCGGCAAACGGCCCAGTAATTCCGGGATGAGGCCAAATGATTTCAGGTCCTGGGAATTCACATACCGGAGGATCTGTTTCCTGCTTTCTTCTTCTTTTTCCTTGTTTACCGTAAAGCCGATAGAATGGGTTTGTACCCTTCTGCCGATGATCCTGTCAACGCCATCAAAGGCGCCGCCACAGATAAACAGGATATTATGTGTATTCAGCTTGATTAATTTCTGTTCAGGGTGTTTACGGCCACCTTGCGGTGGTACCAGTACTTCAGCGCCTTCCAGCAATTTCAGCAATCCCTGTTGCACACCTTCACCACTCACATCACGGGTGATGGAAGGGTTATCATTTTTACGGGCTATTTTATCAATTTCATCGATATAAACGATCCCTTTTTCAGCGGCTTCCACATCATAGTTGCATACCTGCAGGAGGCGGCTGAGGATACTTTCCACATCTTCACCCACGTAGCCGGCTTCTGTAAATACGGTAGCATCCACGATAGTGAAAGGAACGTTTAATTGTTTGGCAATGGTTTTTGCCAGCAGGGTTTTACCGGTACCGGTTTCGCCGACCATGATGATATTGGATTTTTCGATTTCCACTTCATCATCGCCAACCTGCTGATTGAGTCTTTTGTAGTGATTATATACCGCTACTGCCAATATTTTCTTTGCATCGTCCTGACCGATAACATATTCGTCCAGGAACTTTTTCATGTCCATTGGCTTGGCCACTTTGGGCATCACATTAGGAGCCGGTGCAGGAGCAGCATTCTTTTTGCCGGGAGCGAATAACTCCTGGTCAATGATTTCCTGCGCATTAGCCACACAGTTTTCACAGATATGTCCTTCGGCGCCCGCTATCAATATCTGTACTTCATCTTTGGAGCGGTTACAAAAGGAACAGCGAATTTTTGATTCTTTCATTTCGGAATAAATTATTTTTCGACGAACCTATCTTTTTCTTTGCCTGTAAAAAACAACATTACAGGGCTACAAATTTACGCTAAAAATCCCGGGGGATTTAAATAAAACAGTCCCGACAAGGCCGGGACTGTTAAAATATGACCGGGATTTGAAGGAATAAATCCTAAAAATCTGTTAAATCATGGTTTACTGAGGCGTATCCAGCTGTTTCTTAGGATTTTTCTGTAATACGTCATCGATGATGCCGTATTCTTTAGCTTCCTCAGCGGTCATCCAGTAGTCACGGTCAGAGTCTTTCTCTACTTTCTTGATGGTTTGTCCACAATGGGTAGCGATGATCTCGTTCAGTTCTTTTTTCAGTTTTACGAATTCACGTGCTGTGATTTCAATATCAGAAGTCTGACCTTCTGCACCGCCGTGAGGCTGGTGAATCATTACGCGTGCGTGTTTCAGGGCAGTACGTTTTCCTTTGGTACCTGCTACGAGCAGTACAGCGCCGAAGGAGGCGGCCATACCGGTACAGATAGTAGCTACTTCAGGAGAAATGATCTGCATTGTATCATAAATACCCAGGCCTGCGTAAACGCTGCCTCCGGGGCTATTGATGTACATCTGTATATCACGGGTACGGTCGGAAGACTCGAGGAACAACAGTTGCGCGGTAATTACGTTTGCCACGTAGTCGTTTACGGGATCTCCCAGGAAAATAATACGATCAGCCATCAACCTGGAGAAAACGTCCATCTGTGTCATATTCATCTGGCGCTCTTCAAGGATATAAGGAGTCAGGCTGTTGATCTGATGGCTTTTAGCATAGCTATCTACTACCAGGCTGCTGATTCCACGATGCTTGATGGCATATTTTCTGAATTCATCGTTATTAATGTTCATGATGGTGATGTTTATGAGGTAAATTAACAAAATCTTCTGCTTTGATTTCCTCTTCTTTCACGTTCACCTTGCCTTCAGCCCATTCAAACAGCTTGGCAGTGATCATTTCACGATAAGTCTGGTCTACAAATTTTTCATCCTGTAACAGGCGATCCAGGTAGCTATCCAGCCATTCTGCTCCATCAGCAGCGGCGCCACCATAATAACCCAATACTTTTTGTTTGGCACTTTCTCTCAGATCTTCGAAAGAAACTTCCAATTTATTATCACGAACCAGTTTATCGCTGATCAGCGTCCAGCGTAGTTGATGGTCGAAACTCGGGAATTCTTTTTCGGCTTCTTCGGCAGTTTTTGGTTTTTCACCACCTACCTGTAGCCAACGTTTCAGGAAATCCTTTGGTAACTCAATCGGCGTTTCATGTACCAGCACTTCAAACAGGTCGTTGTGCAGGTGGTTGCGGCTTTCGGAGTCCCAGTATTTGGCGATTTCTTCTTTCAGTTTACCACGGAAAGCTTCTTCTGTAGTGATGCTTTCGGCAGGATAAACTTCTTTGAAGAATTCTTCATTCAATTCTCTTTTATCAATCAGGGTCACTTTAGTGATGGCCAGTTTGAAATATTTTTTTGCCGCTGCTTTATCATCCGCTTCAAAGCCGAGATCTTTCAGGATCCAGCTCAGGCGCTGTTCATCAAAAGAAGTAGCGAGTTGCAATACGATGCTGTCACCAATTTTTTTGCCTTGCAGTTCAGCCTGGATAGCAGGTGTGAAGTATTTAACGAGCAGGGCGTTTTCTTTGTTGATACCACCTTCTATTACATTACCCTTTTTATCTGTTTCTTCGAAAGTAACGTTGATAACGTTGTCTTCTGAAGTAACGGTTTCAGGTTCTGTGGTTTTGCCACCTTTCAGCTGTAAACGCTGAATTTCATCGTCCACCATTTCTTCGGTAACGATTACTTTATATTTGGTGAGGGTGGTTTTATTATTTTCCAGCGGGGTAACGTTGAAAGTAGGTTTCAGGCCTATTTCAAATTCGAATGCATAGTCAGCAGGTTTGCTGAAATCGAGGTCTTTAGCAGTTTTTTCCAGGGAAATCGGTTGACCGAAGAGTTCCAGTTTTTCTGCCTGTACATAACCCATCAGTTCTTTTTCTACAGTTTTCAGCACTTCATCGCCAAAAATAGCAGGACCGTGCATCTTCTTTACCATACCTGCAGGTACCATTCCTTTACGGAAGCCGGGTATGTTCGCATTCTTGCTGAATTGCTTTACTGCTTTGTCAAAATTAGGAAGATAATCTTCCTGGCTCACTTTCACAGTGATCTTATCGTTCAATAAACCAATGTTTTCTCTGGTAACGGTTGCCATAATTTGATTTGTATAAAATGTTCTTTAAGAAGCAATAATGATTCCTTGTTTGTTTTCCTGCCATGAAGTCACCATTTGACGAAGGAATGGCAGGAGAAATAAGCTGGTAAATTAGTGAAAATGTGTCTGAACAGGCTTGCAGGTGATAATGAAGAAAGGAGAAGCGGTACTATCACATTGCCATATTGACACAATGCCACGTATATTACAATCGGACCCCTGATTCGCTTTTTAGTGTTTTTTGATAGTCTAAATCGCTGACCATAAATCACATGCAGCTATAATTTCTTTTTAAGCGTTTGTTTTTTATTTGCGCAAAGGTAATGGATATTTTGGTGTAATCTGGGCTAAAAAAGGCTGCCTCCTGCTTTTGAGACAGCCTTTTTTGTATGACAGCTTTGTTAAAAATCACAGAAGGGTATTATTTATCAGGTTTGGGGCGCCCAATAGGTACAGGAGCCTTCTTCCGCTACAGGGCCCTTGAAAAGCAGGCACCCGCCGCATTTTCTTCCTGCTACCGGAGGTTTGTAAAGATTGCACAGCTTACAATGTTTTTCAGGATCGGGCCCGCTTTCTGTGTACCCCAGCTTTTTCCTTGCTGCCAGGTCTGCTGCTGATAATCTTGTATAATCATCGCAGGAGGCCACCTCTTCTTCTTCCGTTTTCACTTTCTTGCCGCCGTTGCCGCAACCTGTCGCCAGCAACCCGCCTGCAAACAGGAGGATGCCGGAGGAACAGGCGTTTTTCAGAAACAAACGGCGCGTATACTCTTGGTTTTTCATTATGCTTATTTTATGCTTACTTTTTTTCCAGCGATGCAGACAGGTTGGCGGCAGCCTCCTTTACTGCCGGCGCAGTGCTTTGCTGTAAGGCGGCCAGCGAACGTGCGAATGTGGCGTCGGCTGCACTTTTATTTTTTGTGGCTTTTAACCCCGTGGTGGTGCCATGGAGGATAGCCACCTGGTACGATTCATCCAGCTGGGCTGCCAGCGCCAGCAAGCCGCTTACTTCCCCGGTTGTATTTCTCGCTGCGATGGCATGTGCAAACGTGGTGAGATAACCACTTTTGTCTGATGCTGTTCCTTTCTTTAAACCACCCCTGGTGAGGAGGTATTGCAAAAAGTCCATGGAAATACCTGCATCAGCACTGAGTATGGCAGATTGAAACCATTTGTCTGCCGCATATTTTTCCAGCACAGCGGCCATAGCAGGCAATACTTTGGCGGTAGGGAACTGGCCCAGGCAGAGCGTGGCCTGGAAAGCCACGAGTGGCACGCTGTCAGCAGAAAGTTGTAGGAGCAAAGGCAAACAGGCAGGATAACGTTCTGATAAAATAGCCCCGTGTTCCCTGATGCCGGCGGCGCTGTCTTTCATCGCCTGGCTCACTATTTCACTGTTCAGTGCATCCAATCCTTCCAGCGTGTACAGGGCATGCAGCCGTGCGCGGGGATCAGTGGCGGTATTGAATAACTCTTTCAGCAATGGAATGGCGGCAGGGTCTTTTCGTTCAACTAACAGGCGTTGTGCATTGGAACGCCACCAGCGGCTGCTGTTTGCCAGCAGCGCCACCAGCTCGTTCGTTTTTTTGTTGTGGAGATCAGGATGCAATGCACCCGGTGTTTTTGCATTGGTGGGAATGATCCGGTAAATACGCCCGTACTGGTTGCCCAGCATAAAATCCATGTCTTCTTTGAGATCGTCGGGAATGGACACGGGTGTTTCAATATGTTGCCGGTACATGTCCACAAGGTAGAGCCATCCATCCGGTGCGTTGGTGAGGTTTACAGGGCGGAACCAGGTATCATCTGAAGCTATAAACTCTCTTTTTGATGCTGAATCAGCACTTCTGGCAGCGAAAAAGGGCCCGTTTCCAAGCATGTCAATGCGGTCGCGGTGTACGAGATTACACGATACTTCTGCGGTAAATATAGACCCATCATATTCCTGTGGAAAGCCTGCGCCATGGTAATCCGTTCCGCCGGAAGCACCGGTAAAATGACCGGCAGCATATTCTTTTCTGCCAAGACCTTGTTCATCGTATGCTTTCTGCCGGCGGGCAGAGCGTTCTGCACGCCAGTAGGGAGAAGCCGTGAGCTGGTAAACTACCGGCGTGTCTTTGTAAATATTCTCAGCGCCCTTGTAAGCAGGCAGAAAGTTGTGCCGGTGCAGGTAACGCCAGGGAATGGGAGCCGTTTGAATGTGCAGGGTGTTTTGTGTAAAGAAACGATGACCATAATCATCCATGGCAAGACCAAACTGTCCACTGCCCGATTCTACTTCAAACAATCCCTTGTCCAGCCTGAAACGGAAATCGCCCCCGCCAACGGATATGGCAGGCGCCTCCCGTTTCCTGTTAAACTTTACCGTTCCTTTCTGCCCGTTGTTGTTAGCATATATCCAGTTATCCACTCCGTAGCGGAGACTGGTGATCTGCGCTTCTGAATTATCATCAAAAAAGCCGGTGAATAATATTTCTGTACTGTCTGCCCGGCCATCGCCATCGGTATCTTTCATGAAAAGGATATCAGGAGCGGCTGTTACCAGGAGACCCTGCTGCCAGGGGAGTATGCTGGTACCGCTGGGCAGGCCTTCTGCAAAAACAATGGACGTATCAATGCGGCCATCGTTGTTGAGATCTTTTAACTGTCGGATCCTTCCGTGTCCCTTCCCTTTTTCAGGCTTGTAGGGATAGTCGCCCATTTCAATAACGAAACAGTTGCCTTGCTCGTCAAACACCATTTCCACGGGGTCTTTCACATATGGTTCTGCTGCAAACACTTCTACCCGGAAGCCATCTGCCACATCAAATGTTTTGATAGCTGCTTCCGGCGTAAGCGGGCCTTTATACCTGGCGCCGCTGCATCCGCAAAAAAGCGCCACTGTTGCGGTTGTAAAGAGTGTTTGTATGAGATGTCTGTTCTTCATGCTTTTTTCTTGTGTTAAATATTCAGGAAATCCCTAACAGAAAGGGTTGGGTATTTTTACGAGATCCTGTATTTCATTCCCTGCGTGGTTAAACCGGGCAAGTGTATAAATATTTCCCGCCGTGTCTATCGCAATGGAATTTACATACGTGGGTCTTCCGCCATCGGCGTAGAATACAGCGCCATGATCTGTATAAGTGCGGGTGGGCAGGTGATAGGTTACCACGTGCAGGTTCTCAATTCCTTTGGCACCACCTTTTGAAATCTGGCTGGCGCCTGTAACTCTTTTGCCTCCTTCGTAAACGGGGCCGCCTGTGAGGTAGTAAATGGTTTCACCATCGGGGCCAAGTATAAAACCGAGATATCCATAGCTGAACTGGTCGTACATACCGCTTTGCTGCGACAGTGCGGAAGCAATGCGGTCTACAATTTCCACCTTCTTTCCGGCAGGATCGAAACGGAATAAGTAGCCGGAATTTCCATGCACACCATAAGCTACTTTCTCCGGTGCATACCAGAATATTTTACGCCAGTTATAGCCCATACTACCGGGACGGGTAGGATCATATGTTCCGAAATAATCGATCTTCAGATTTACCCCTTCCATCTTTTCCAGGGCTGCAGCATCGGGGTGATATGAATAAATAGCCCCTTCAGCAGTAGAAAAATAAACATCTCCCTTATCCTGGTCTATAAACATAGAGCGGCAGATAGCGCGGTAATCGTCGCCTGGGGTGCCTGCTTCGCTTCGCGCACAGGTTGCGCCGAGGTTTTTTAATTCTCCTGTATCTATGTTGTAATGGATGAAATAGCCCGTTGGCCAGGTAAGTGCATATAGTTGCTTTCTTTCCTTATCCATGGTCATGGTAATGATGCCTTCACCATTTGGTGCAATGGCGAGGTCTTCAAACTTGCCGCTGTGCAGGTCGTATGAAAGGAAATGACCGCCGGGGTATAGTTTGTAGCCTTCCAGTGCATGCACATGCAGGCGTTCCATGCCATCAATCATTTCATATACACCTATATGGGAAGCAAAATATAGTTTACCGTCGCTTTCATGAAACCGCACATGGCTCTTGCCCTGGGGAATGGTGGCTTTACCTTTCTCCCCGCATATTTCCGTGAGGTCTGCCAGCAATACTGACTGGTTTTTATTGGGATCATATGCACAGATCTGCCCGCCTTTATCGTATGATTCTGATGACAACACATAATAAATCCTTCCATCACTTGCTGCGGTGATAGCATTGTAAGTATCGTGGGCCAGTTCAAAACCGGAGTAGTGGGATGTTGCTGTCAGTGTTTTATCTTTAATAGTATCTACTGAAATCATTTGCACAAGTTTGTGTTTGGATAATTTTTCTATAAGCGGAATAATCGCTGCGCATTTTTATACAGGATCTTTTTTACGGCTTTTTTATCTGGCGCCAGTTTTCTCACTTCCGCCAGGGTACCGGCTCCCGAGCAATCTTTTACCTGACCCGTAACATCAATGCAATCACTGCCATACATGAGTTTGTCCTGGTGTTTTTTCAGGAACATCTTTGCATGTTCTTCATCACGGGTGAAGGCATTCAGTCCTGAGCCGGCAGACAGATCTGCGTACACGTTAGGGTAATCGCTCAGGAGGCGGTCAGTAATGCCGCCGGGTGTTATTTTGGTTTTGGGATATAACCCTTGCTGCTCTGTATAGTTTTTGTCTATATTGGCCCACCAGGTTTGTGCATGACCAACGAAGTTTACTTTCGGATATTTTGCCAGCATATTATGAAAGCGGTCCAACCCGTAGTTGTACATATGAATTTGCCAATGCATGAGTACAGGTACATTGTAGGCTTGTGCCAGTTCATATATCTTTTGCATTTCCTTTGAATCGCAGTCCACCCCGAATTTCAGTTCGCCGATCACTACTGCGCCCAGTTTGAGGTACTTTTCAATTTCCGCTGTGGCATTTGGTAGGTCGGGGACTTCATTGGCGCCGAACCATAATTTTCCGGGGTATTGCTTTGCAAGCTGGTAGCAGGCTTCATTTCCACCGGCTTTGGCTTGCAGGCCATTGGCCTTTCCATCATGTGTAGATGGCCTGTTCACCGGCGTGCCCGCAGGCAACATGATGGTTTTTGTTACACCCAGCGCCTGTTGATGGAACATGAGATCGGCATCAGCACGTCCCATGTAACCGATATGCTGATGAATGTCTATGATCTGTTCTGCATCAGGTGCCGGCATCGCTGCGCCTTGCAGTTTTAAAGCCGTGCCGGCCAGCAGTATGCCTGCTCCTGCAATAAATTCCCTGCGTGATAACGGCATTTTACTCATGTGGATGTTTTGTTTTTATAGTGTTATAGGACGAAGAGGAATCTGTACCTGTTTTGCCAGCCTGATGACTTTCTGCAAAATGATGGATTCCGTTTCGGTGGACCATGGGGAGGGCAAGCCATATACCATACAGGCGGTCATGCCCTCGTATCCGCCTTCTCTCAATATTCTTGTAGAAGGGATGTAAGACATCACGTCGTTACAATAGCCCATCACAAAAGTGTTCAGCCCGAAAATTTCTTTCAGTTTAATGCTGTATTCCACTACCAGTTCTCCGCCCAGTCCGATTAAGGGTTGATCGTCAAGAAGCCATACCTCAATGGGGTAGGGGTAATCCGGCTCACGCTGTTCTCCGCTTTTTACTTTTGCCAGCATGCGTGCCGCCCAGCGCCTGGGATAGCCGTCTGGGCCACTGGTGGCCAGTTGCGTCAGTTTTGCTTCATCCGGAAGTGTGCTAAAAGGCAGGCGCACTTCTGCATAGGCCGTGGAGATCTTTGGTTTCAGCTTGCGCATGTCTTCTTCCAAAACCCGCTCTACTGCTGCTGCCAGCTCTTTTCCATACTGTTTTGCCAGCGGCTCGGTACCACGGGGTAGCGGGTTCTGGTCTGCACCGGCACCCTGGAAAAACAAAGCAATGGTGCCGGGATATGTTTTTTCCAGTTCTAACATGGCAAAGCCGGGGTAATCGCCGGAGAATTTATATTCACTTAATACAGTAGCGTGGCAGGCATAACCGAAAGCTACTGCCTTCAGTTTCCCTTTTGCATCCTGTACTTTTATTACCGGCACCGCGTAATCATTGGGACCGCTGAGATCTGAAATCCAGGGTATCAGTCCGGCATTATTGTTCCGCCGGTTTACCTGGAAGCGTGTAACACCATTCTCTACAAACAATTCCGCTGGTTCCAGGTCGCGGATAGCGTCGCCTACCAGCGCAACGATTTTGGTTTCAAGAGTGGCGGAATATTGGTTGATGAGGTTGATCTGTTCCTGGTTGAGTGGATAAATATCAGAGAGTGCTGTTTCCAGTACCGGTCCGGAATGTGTGTGGGAGCTGTTTAGCATGATCTGTTCGCGCAGTAAACCGAATTTTGTTTTTAGTTGATCCCGGATGCGGTCGGACATTGCTTTGGGAATGCCCAGCAGATCTGTTGTAACTAATACTGCTTTTTTACCGTCGGCATCTTCTATTATCAGGGCCTTTGCCCATAGGTCGTGTATCTTGCCTTCAGCGGGATGGGTCCTTGCCGCAAAACCGGCCATCCACATGGGTTTAGCGGGAGTGATGTTTACGCGTGCAGCACCTGCTTTCCATCCTTTTTCCTTTGCAGCCAGCGGAGATGCGAGGAGGATAAAAAAGAACAGGCATATAAACCCTGGTTTCAATTTTTTCAATTGAAAAATGTAGCGGATACTCATAGTCATCAATCGTTTATTTTTTTTCGGCCAGTTTTATTTTCTCTGCATGCTGATGTATCCGGGAAATGGCTGAAGCAATATCGTCCATGTCTGTTTTGGGTCCCAGCAGCATATTTTGTGTGAACCATACGGCTTCTTTGCACAGCTGTTCATTCTCCGGGCATTTGTTTTCTGCTACATACTTTTCAAAGTTGAGTTGTTCCTTCGGGTAGGAGTTCTGATAGGCTTTGGATTCAAAGGCATCTTTCAGGAACAGCTGGTCGTTCAATACGGTATATCCGCCGGAGCAGGGGATACCTTCCGCCCTGAGTGCTTTCAGGAATTCCTCACGCGGTAATCCTTTAAACGCTGCCTGGTTGTACCGGAAGGGGAATAAGTGGAACGCACTTCTTGTTACTTTATCATAGAGTTTATAAGGGCGGATGCCGGGGATGCCGTTTATCAGTGATTTGAGATAGGCGGCATTGTTGTTACGGATGGTGGTTTCGCCATCCAGCCGTTTCAGTAGTGAAAGCCCGATGGCTGCCTGGTATTCTGTGAGCCTTACTTTGGTGCCCTGCATGGTGCTGCCGGCGCTTATTGCGCCCACCATGGTGCCGTAAGGGTAGCCGTAGTTCTGGTAAGAAAAGCAGCGGTCCATAAACGCGTCATCATTGCTTACAATGGCGCCGCCTTCTCCGATGGCGAGGTTCTTGGAATTCTGAAAGCTGAAGCAGCCTGCATGTCCGATGGCGCCTACTTTTTTATGATCGTATTCTGCGAGGTGGGCCTGGCAGGCGTCTTCAATAACAACCAGGTTATGTTTTTGTGCGATGGCCATGATGCGGTCCATATCTGCCGGTTGGCCCAGGATGTGTACGGGTAAAATAGCCTTGGTGCGGGGAGTGATCTTTGCTTCCAGTTTGTCAGGATCTATCTGGTAGGTGTCAGGATCAATATCTACAAATATGGGCATAGCGCCGTTGGAAAGCACAGCACTGATCGTGGCGATAAAGGTATATGGGGGAACGAGTACTTCATCGCCGGTTCTGATGTTGAGCTGGTTCAGCGCCACTACCAGGGCGTTGGTACCGTTTACAACTGCCAGGCTTCTTTTAGCGCCCAGGGCTGCTGCCCATTCTTTTTCAAATTCGGTGACTACGGCGGCTCTTGACCATATCCCGCTGCGGATTACTTCTATGACTCTTTGTTCGTCGGTTTCGGGTTTCCAGATGGGCCATTTGATCCATTGGGCGGGGCGTACCGGTTGTCCGCCCAATATTGCGGGAGTATTGATGTTGCCCGGTCCGCTTAGGTGAAACGGTACGGATGCGCGTAAAGAGCCTCCCAGAAAGAGCCCTGCGGTAAGCATGCCAGAGGATTTCAGAAAAGATCTGCGCGGGTTGGAGGCGCCTTCTGGTGAGTGATGCGTTTTCATGTATGCCGGGTTTAATTTTTTATGAAGGAAAATTAAGTATCGAAGTCACTGCTCACATATTGTTGATGTTTGCTGTTTACTTTCATCCGCGGGTCCGCTGCATGATGGATCGTTCACTGTTCTGCTGGTACTGCCGGAGGATCGGTGTCTTCAAAAGCAGTAGAAATGCTGGTTGATCATCTTTCTAAAATCTAATTTACATATTTTTACGGGTGCGTGCCCGTAAATTTTTAATTTTTTCCAATTTCTTTGTTTTTATCCTTATTTACCGGGATGTTTTAAGTCCTTTTGCTATTGTAAAATTCAATATGGTAGCTGTTTTAAACCAATTGTGAAGAAAATCTGGGCTGCTTACTTTTCGTAAGAGGTGAAGTTTTCCCGGGTAATGATATCGATGGGCATATAATTCATCTTTTCCACGGGAGTGGCAAAAGCAATGTGCTGGTATAGTGCCATTACGCCTTTGTATGCCTGTTGCACGGGCTTCTGACAGATAAGAAAATCAATGGTACGGTCGTGCAGGTAGTCAATATTCTCTTTCAGGAAATCGTATCCCACCAGTATAATTTTGTGCTGTAGGCGCTGTATATAGCCTGCCACTGCGGATACCCTGGAATTGGTAACAAAGATCACCCTGATATCTTTATGCAGTTGCAACTCTTTTGAAATACCGGCTTCAATGGAAGCATGGTCAAGGCGGTGGATATTTCGTTTGATGATGATGTGTTCCTGTCCGTGTTCTTTATAATACGCTCGGAAGCCTTCTTCTTTCCTTAGCAGGTGGTGGTCATTATCAATTTCTTTTGAAATATTTACAATCAGCACTTTATCATTATCACGCAACAGGTAGCTGATCAGGTGGGCAGCGAGAAACCCGCTCTGGTAAAGGTCCGGACCAATATAGCACAGGTTGTTGCGACCGGGTATATCAGAGTCCATGAACACATAGGGAATGCCCAGCTTATCGCAGCTGGCTATAAACGCCATTGATTCTTCCATGAAAGAAGGCGCCAGCAGTATACCATCCGGCTTCATTTTAAGGATGGCATTTGCCTGCTGTACGAACGATTTTTTATCGTCCTGGTCGTAAAAATATTTATACACCTTTACACTGAACTGCATCACTTCCGCTTCGGCATCCTCAATGCCTTTCAAAGGGCCTTCCCAAAAGCTGGTTTCATCGGAGCTTTGGGGAATGAGGGTGGCAATATGTATCACTTTCCGGGAAGCCAGGCGCTGTGCATGCAGGTTTGGCTGGTAGTTCAGTTCTGCAATGATGGTATTGATCTTGTCGCGTGTTTTGCCGGAAACGCCTTTTCGTTTATGGATCACCCTGTCCACCGTAGCCCTGGATACGCCTGCTCTTCTTGCGATTTCTTTTACGCCGGCCTGTTCGCTGGTTTCTTCTTTTTTCATAGCAGCATTTGTGATACAATAATATAAATATAGGCTAAAAGCGCCTGCCTCCGCTTACATACCGGAGTTGCTGACAGGTTGATTTTATATATTTATAAAGGGGAGAGGCCCGCGTTTCAGGGCATAAAAAAAGGGGAAAATTTTTCAATTTTCCCCTTAAATGTCCGGGTGGAGGGACTCGAACCCCCATGCCTCGCGGCACCAGATCCTAAGTCTGGCATGTCTACCAATTTCACCACACCCGGGAGAATAAAATGTAAGAACTTTTGTTATTGACGCGCCCCTGAGGGCCGCGTGCTAATATATAAAAAGATCAACCTTTCTTCGTCAAAAAGGATTGCAAAGGTATTGTTTTCTTTGAATTAACAAAATGATTTTTGACCGGAGAAAGCCTTTGGCAGTTGCCTGACCATGAGATGGAGCAACTGCCAAAGGTATTTTGATACTATTGTTGTTTTGCTTTATAGCCATTCAGGCCATAGAACAAAATATAGAGATAACATGCAACCGGTATCAGGAAAGCTATTTGCCAGGTACCATGATCTTTCAGGAACCCCTGTGCATAGGAAATGATCGCGCCTCCGCAGATAGCGGTGGATAGCAGTCCTGATGCAGCGGTGGTACGCTGGCCTACGCCCTGAACAGACAAGGAAAAGATAGTGGCAAACATCACGGCATTACACAAGCCAACGGCAATCATTGTCCATACCGCCAGCATACCGGTGGTATTTACCGAAATGAGGATCAGCACTACTGCCAGGGCAGCGCATACCGATAGTACCATAGCCGGTTTCAGGACCCGCAACAAACCCGCGCCCATCAATCTGCCTACCAGCATTCCTCCCCAGTAGAATGCCACATAATTATTGGCTGCATTCTCCGGGATACCCAGCAGATCTACGATGTAATTAGTAAGAAAGGTACCGATGGACACCTCTGCACCCACATACATAAAGATGCCAATGGTACCGAATTTGAGCTGGCGGAAGGAAAAAATACTGCCTTGTTTCCCCGTGGGTAATGTTTGTGCATTGTTCACTGTGCTAATAACGGGCAAGGATAAACGGGAAACGGCAAAAGCAATGATGAGCAGCAATGCTGCAATGCCCAGATAAGGATAGCGCACTGCCTCACTGGAAGCGCCTGACTCCTGTAGCCGGGATAATATAAAATGTGCGCCGAATAACGGTGCTACGGTAGTACCGGCAGAGCCGATACCCTGGATGAGCGTTAGCCTTGCTGATGCTGTTTTAGCGGGGCCCAATGCCGTGATATAAGGATTGGCGGCCACCTGCAAAATCACAATGCCAATAGCAATCACAAATAACGCAGCCAGGAAAAGGATATATTGATGAAATACAGAAGCCGGGTAAAAGAGGAGTCCTCCAAATGCCGCTACAGCAAAGCCTAATACCATTCCGTTCTTGTAACCGGTCCTGCTCACAATCTTCCCCGCAGGTACTGACATAATACCATAGGTAAGAAAGAAATAGAACTGTACCAATGACGACTGCGAATACGTTAGCGTGAATCCTTTCTTAAAAAAAGGCACCAGCGTATCATTCAGACAGGTGATGAAACCCATCATGAAATACAGGACAGCCAGGGAAATCAGTGCAGGCATATACGACTGCTTACTATCTGTATGAGATGTAGTATGTACTGCCTCAGAAGTGGAAATAACCGCCATAATTAACTTACTTGAGTGGATAACGATTCTTTTTTAGCTGCTATCTGCTGTAATGTATTCCAGCCCTGATAAAGCCCTCTGGGTACGTGGAAACAACCTTTCCATTTACCGCCTTTTAATTGTAACAAAGGATCTCCCTGCCTGTTAAGATAGCCAAACCATTCACCATTTTCAGCATCGGGGAAATGTGACCAGGTATAGGCATGTACTTTTTCGAACCATTCCCAGCAACGTTCATCGCCGGTATGCAGATAGCCTTTGAGTAAACTGATGATGGTTTCAATATGCACCCACCATAATTTCTGATCCCATTCCAGTTGTTGTGGAGGTGCGCCTTTTACATCCAGGAAATAGAAGATGCCGCCGTTTTCCTTATCCCATCCGTATTCCAGGATGGAAAGGGTAATATCTTTTGCTTTTATGATCAGGTCCTGGTTGTTGTTGCGGGTAGCCAGGTCCATGATAAACCACATGGCTTCGAGGCCGTGACCCGGATTGATCAGTCGTCCTTCAAAGGAGTCGGAGAACTCACCATCCGGTGTAATGTTTTCGAGGATCAGCCCCATTGATGGCTGGTAGAAAATATCCATTACAGAGCGGATACCGTTGCTGATAGTGGTTTCCACTACTTCCTTGTCCAGCAGTGTTTCCATTTCCAATACGAGGTTGCAGAGGATCATGGGCAGTGCAAAATTCTGCAGCGGCCTGGTGCCCGGAAAGGCTTTGGAATACTGGCCTTTCGGGTTTTCCTGTCTTTGCAGGATATTATGAAAAGTGTCGGTAGCAATTTTGCTGTATGCTTCATTGCCGGTAGCCTGGTATAATTGTCCATAAGCCATGGCAGCGAAGCAATCGGAGAAAATATTGCAGGGCTGAATCAATGGATCACCGGTGCGGGTGAGTGAAAAGTACCAGTTGCCTGCTGCATCCCGGCCATGCTTTTTCAGAAATTCGGCGCCCTGGATAGCGCAATCCAGCCATTCCTGCTTTTGCTCCACTTTGTTGTACAACATGCTGAAACACCATACCTGTCTGCATTGCAGCCATATGAACTTGTCTGTATCAAATACTTTTCCTGTTGTATCCAGACAGGTAAAATAGCCTCCGTATTGTGGATCCTGTGAGTTTTTTAGCCAAAACGGTACTACATCATCTAAAAGATTGTTTTTGTACAACGCCGCGTATTCTTCGTATCGCATATTTATTTTGATTGATTAAATGTTTTGAGGTATTATCCTTCTAAATTAGAAAAATAATTTTATTAATAGGTAATACTAATTAATAAAATTTATTTATCATCGCTAAATAGTAAATTATTTTTTGAAATGAGTCTTTTCTGAATTTTAAGCTGATTTTTGATGGGGTCTTTTAAATAAATATTACGTAAGGGGCTTACATTAGTGCGTTATTATCGCTAAAAGTATTCGAATTGATATGGGTAAAACCTTTTTTGAAGAACTCAATAATGAAAATCTTACCGGGGTAGCCTATAAGAATATTAACCTGAAGAAGGCCGCCCTGGGCTACTTTGCCAATACCGGCAATGCCACCATTGCAGATATGTGCAAGGAACTGAACCTCAGTGCCCCCAAAGTAACCACCCTGTTGAATGACCTGATCCGGGACGGCCTGGTAAAGGATTATGGTAAAGTAGAGTCTACCGGTGGCCGCAAACCCAACTTATACGGCCTGGTACCCGACTCCGCTTTCTTTATCGGGGTGGATGTAAAGCAGGACCACCTTAACCTGGGCCTGTCTGACCTGCAGAAGAACCTGGTCCACACCTCGGAAGGATTGCCTTATAAACTGGACAATAACCAGGAATCGTTGGAGGAGCTATGTCACCAGATCAACCACTTTATCAGTGAGCTGCCGGTACCCAGAGAAAAAATCCTCGGCATCGGCATCAACTTATCTGGTCGGATCAATTATGCCTCCGGCCATAGCTACAGTTTCTTTTATTTTGATGAAGCCCCACTAAGTAAAGTCATAGAATCAAAAGTAGGCATCCGTGTTTTCCTCGAAAACGATTCCCGCGCCATGGCCTACGGTGAATTTTGTTCAGACTCCGTACACGGCGAACGCAACGTATTATTCCTGAACCTGGACTATGGCATCGGCATGGGCGTATTGATAGACGGACAACTGTACTATGGTAAATCAGGCTACAGCGGGGAAGTAGGGCATATCCCTTTATTCGATAACGAAATTATCTGCCACTGTGGTAAGAAAGGATGCCTGGAAACAGCCGCTTCCGGCTGGGCGCTGCTACGCATGTTCCGGCAGAAGTTGAAAGAAGGCTCCTCTTCCATGCTGACGCGGAAATACGCGTCGCCGGAAGATATCCAGCTACACGACATCATCCAGGCAGCTAATGACGACGACGTACTGGCCATAGAACTGATTGCAAAAATAGGGGAGAACCTGGGCCGCGGTATTGCTATACTGATCAATATCTTTAACCCTGAACTGGTGATCCTCGGCGGCAGCCTGGCCGCCACAGAAGATTACATCCGCCTCCCTATTAAAAGCGCCGTTAATAAATATTCCCTGAGCCTCGTGAATAATGATACCAAACTCCGGATCTCCCGGCTGGGTGAGCGCGCCGGCATCATTGGCGCCTGCCTGCTCGTGAGAAACAAAGTGTTGATTAATTAGGACCGTTTCCAGAATATTTGGGTATTTAATTATTTAGAGATGTAGCTATTTTGTTTCAGTAATACATATACCACTGAAACAAAATAGCTACATCTCTAAATCACAAAATCCGTAAATACTTTTTATTTTTTCTTCTTGAAAAAGGAAAACAGGCTGTTGTTGCCTTTCCATGCAACTTTTTTGGCGATGGCGGGTTGGTAGCCGGGATCATTTTCGAGGATGCGGTCAATTATTTTTTTACAGGCAGTGATGTTGCCTTTGCCTTCATATGCGAGGGCTATTGTATAATTAAATCCGGATGATTCGTTGTCCCATCCCCAGTTCATTTTCTTGTATACCTCTACGCATTTGAGGCCATATTCAATACTGCTGTCATATTCCTGTACACCCAGCAATGCTTCTGCGAGGAATGCATATACGCCAAACCTATTGTTGGGAGAGTTGTCTGACTCATCGCCATCGGCCATGATATCAAGGGTTTGCATCATATCGGTGATGGCTGCCCTGTACTTGCCCAGTTTCAATGCTGCCTTTCCCCTGAAGTAATATATTTTCATGCGGGATACTACCGGCAGCTTGTCGATACCGCCAATGGATATACGATTATTGATAGCGCCGATGCAATGTGCGTACTGGGCATTATCAAAATAGAGATACATCAGGTTGAAGTAAGCATCGCTGTCATCGGGCTTTTCCACGAGATGGTTTTCCAGTGCCTGGATCCTTTCTGCAAGATCATCTTCACTGGCTGTTTTGATAAAGGCGCGGCCGGTTTTGATACGGTCTATGTTATAGGTGATGGTATCGCGGTCGTAATCTTCCAGGTCTTCCATATCCCGGGAGATCCAGGTATCATATTCTTCCAGGATCTTGTTGTACAGGCTCAGTGCCTCCTCGTGGTGATCGAGTGTAGTGAGGTCTTCTATAATCCTTTCATGAATGGATACATAGTACATTAATGGCAGGCTGCTGCGGAAAATAGCCAGGATATTTTTCCGGTCGGTGATGGCTTCCTCCAGTTTGTTCAGGCTGTGTAAGGCGTCGGCCCTGGATTCCAGCTGTTCCCAGAAGGCGGACATGTTATACCCGATTGTATGTATGCGCACGGCTTCTTCAAAATCACCCAGTTCAAACAGGGTGATGCCGTAGTTATTACAGCACATGGCAAAGTAGTGCGGGTGGCCCGCGTAGGAGGTGCCTTTATTTTCAAACCAATAAGGGGAGTAAAGATCAAATGCTTTTTTGTAGAGGAATTTTTTTAGTTGCAGCAGCGGTAGCCTGGTGGCCTCGTCACCATAGAGCTGCATGATTTCACTGCAGATGATGCCGGCGGTGTACCAGTCGTACGGGATGCTGTAATCTGTATCCGGCCAGCTTTCGGGGAAGTGTCCGTTGGCTTTGTAACTGGCATAATACCAGTGTACAATAGTGGAAGGATAAGGCCGTGAGGCAATCGCTTTTTCATAATAAGGCAGCGATTCTCCATAGCTACCGATATTAAAGAAGGCGGTAGCGGTATAGTGGTAGAAATAAGGCTCACCGGGGTTCTGGGCGATAAACCGTTTGCCGGTGGAAATCTGTTCAAGGGTTCCTTCGTCATCATCATCTCCATAAAACTCATTCCAGAGATCTATGGTACCCCAGCAATATTCTTTGGCCAGTGCCGGATGTTGTAATCCTTCGTCCAGCAGTTCCTTTACTTTCCGGAGGAGTTTGAGCAGTTCTGCTTCCTCCTGTTCGCCGGCGGTGATCATCAGGTGCAGCATGTCAGCTGCAAAATCATAATCGGCCATCTCCAGTGCAAAGTGTATGGTAGAAAGCGTGCGGTTGTTATATACCGTATAGGCAAAGGCTTCCCGGTAAAACCCTAATGCCCGGGTTTTATCATCCAGGTGAAAGTAAACATCTCCCATGCGTGTATAACACTGGAACAGCGCCACATTCAGCTGGGGGAGGTCGTCATGATATAATGATCTGTATATTTCCTGGCTCTGTTGCATGTCTGCCAGGGCCTTCTCTGTTTCATTCTTGAGTATCCATACCTGGAAGCGGTAAAGCAGGGCTTTCGTCATCAGCTCCTCATCGCCACCATCCAGTAGTACCTGGCAGTCGCTGATGGTCTCGTCTTCTTTGTGCTCCATTACATTGGCGCCCATATAAGCCCTGTGAACGCGTGCCTGTATGTGTTTGGGGTCGTATGATAATGCTTTGCTGAATGCCGCGTAAGCGGCGTCGTATGCTTCAATGGCGGCTTCGCTGTTTTCAGCCGCTTTGGCTATTTCCAGCTTGCATAAGCCCATCAGATGCCACGCGGGTGGCTCTTCTGCATGATCTTTCAAGTAGTTTTCCAGTTGTGCTGCCGCTACCGTGTACGCCTGTTCATGATACAGCCTTTCCAGTTCTTCTAAATACATATACCTTGATATTAGGACATGCAATTTATCAATATTGGATCATGGAATACCTACCTGCCAAATAAAATCTGGATATTATTACCCGGAAATGATTTTTATACAACACCCGGTTGTTCAATTTTTCCCTCCAGGATGCTGCTGAGTTTATGACTCAGTTCACGGAGACTATTGGGTTTCGTGAAGAAGCAGGCAGCTCCTAATGCATGGGTTTCTTTTTTATCAGATTCGTGCGAAGATGTGGTGTAAATGACAACAGGGATGTGTTTCAGATGGTCTATTTTCTGCATCTCTGCCAGAAATTGTTTACCATCCACACGGGGCATATTCAGATCAAGGAAAATAAGATCAGGTACAAGGTTCTTTTCAAGTTTCTCCAGTGCGTCTTCTCCGTTGATGGCCTCATTATAAATAATATCAGGTACAAGTTCTTTTAACACGTCACCAAATATCATCCTGTCATCTACATCATCATCAATCAAAAGCACAGAACTGTATTTGCAGCTATTGAGCATAATAATTTTGAATAAAGACAAATCTATGAATTTGTTGTTATTTTCTTATCATTATAATTCAACTTATATTACCAGTCGTAATGAATCCCTATAAAGACATTATTTTTATAGATCATAAAAATTAAACAAGCTCAGGCGGATGAAAAAATATTTTATACAACTGCCATTGCCGCGGAAATTATTACTGATAGCACTCGTACCACTTATTTGTCTCATTTATTTTGGTGTTCAGATCTTCAACAGGCAAAATAATGATATCCGGAATATAGATTATCTACTGAAGCAGGTAAGCAATGCTGCTACCATTATGAAGGTAGCAGATGAAATCCACCTGGAGCGCCGCTATAGTGTGAACTATGTATTGGGTAGCAGTACGGAAGGGGATCTGCTCCTGCAACGCGCCAAAACAGATCTGGCGATTGATGCCGTGAGAAATAAACTGACGGATACTGACAGCCGCTTCTTTCAATACAGCCTGCTCAGTACACTCCATAAGAAGAGATTGGAGATTGACAACAAGAATATGCCACACCGGGAAGTGCTGGACTATTATTCAAATATCATCTTCCGGCTGAATAACCTGTCAAGAACCAGTACGCCCAATATTTCTATCCTGGAAACATTAGAACGGGACCTGAATACACAATTCCTGCTATCGCAGATGGCCGCCTACCAGGGTATGATCCGCATGGATCTTTACTATTTCATGTTGAAGAAAGAAGTATGGCCCGAAGATTTTGCGCGGATAGAGAATAACTATGAGATGTATGCATCACTGCGCACAGAGTTTATAGATAAGGCTTCTCCTGCTACCGTTAAAGAATTCGGCGCCATGGAGCAGTCCAACGAGTTTAAGATCACCAATGATTTTATCAGTAATGCGATTAAAACAAGAAAGATAGATACGTTGTTTAATTCTGATTCCTGGTGGGACAATTCCGCTATTGCCACCGACCAGTTGAAACTGTTGCAACGGTCTATTATTGACAAGGTGAGCAGAGATGCGAGCACCATATCCGAAAAAGAGAATCAGCTCAAAACCGTGTACCTCGTATTCCTGGTACTGATTGTTGTGTTGGTGATCGTGTTCCTGTGGTTTACCATCACTACTATTACGGCAAGCCTGGACATCCTCCGGACAGCCGCTGGGAAGATAGCCAGGGGCATGACTGGGATTGATCCGGGCATTCACAGCAAAGATGCTATTGGCAGCCTGGCGAAGTCCTTCGTGCAGATTGACGAAACCAACCAGGAACTGGCTGAGGCAGCAGACAGCATCGGTAAAGGGAATTTTAATATTGATGTGAAAGCCCGCAGCAGCAATGATCTGCTGGGTACTGCCATCGTACAGATGGCTACCGATCTGAAAACATTACGTGGTACACAGGAACAAAAAATATGGGTGCAGACAGGATTGACCCGCATTAGCGAAACACTGTTGGCGGAAAGGGATATGACAACACTTAGCAATGATGCACTCACCGACCTGGTACAATATACGGGTGCACAAACAGGGGTGTTGTATGTACGGCAGGCGGGTGAGCTGCATTTCGGGGCAGGTTATGCCTTGTCAAATGAATATCCCGCGCCAGCTATAATACCTGCCGGCAAAACATTGCTGGGACAGGCTATCACGCAACGTGATCCCATATATTTGCAGGAAGCGCCGGATAGTTTTTTACATATTGCCGGTGTCATTGCTTCCACCCAGCCGGGATATGTACTGATCATCCCGTTGATCCATGCCGGTATTGCAGAAGGTGTGATAGAAATAGGGTCCTTGTTTCCTTTTTCAGAAACTGTGATAGACTACGCAAAACAGGCATCGGTCAATATTGCGGTGGCTTTGCAAAGCACAAAAAGCAGAACGAAATTACAGGAGCTGCTGGAGGAAACACAGTCGCAGGCAGAAGAATTGCAGGTGCAGCACAGTGAGCTGGAAAGCCTGAATGTAGAGCTGGAATCGCAAACACAGAAGTTACAGGTATCAGAAGAAGAACTGAAAGTACAACAGGAAGAACTGATGCAATCCAATGCTGAACTGGAAGAAAGAAGCCGCCTGCTGGAAGAAAAAAATCAGATTATCGTAGAGCGCAGCCTGGACATTCATAAGAAAGTGGAAGAGCTGGCACTCAGTACCAAATACAAATCGGAGTTCCTGGCGAATATGTCGCATGAACTGCGTACCCCACTTAATTCTATCCTGCTCTTATCGCGGCTGCTGTCAGAAAATAATGAACATAACCTCAATAGCGACCAGGTAGAATATGCACAGGTGATCAACAGTTCAGGAAAAGGATTGCTGACGCTGATTGATGAAATCCTGGATCTGTCAAAAATAGAATCGGGTAAGATGGAGCTGGATTATAACCCGGTGTACATCGCCAATATCCTCTCTAACATGCAGGCATTGTTTGAGCCGATTGCCCGTGAGAAAGGGCTGTTGCTACAACTGGTTACAGCTCCGGGATTAGCGCCTACTATTGAAACAGACCAGAGCAGGTTGGAACAGATCCTGAAAAATTTATTATCCAACGCATTGAAATTTACGGCCAGGGGTTCTGTTACCCTGAAAGTTCAACCGGCTGAAACCAGCGATAGTATTTGTTTTGTGGTGAAAGATACTGGTATCGGTATCCCTGTTGATAAGCAGCAGGTGGTTTTTGAAGCCTTTCAACAGGCGGATGGTTCTACCAGGAGAAAGTATGGTGGAACGGGCCTGGGGCTTTCTATCAGCCGTGAGCTGGCCAAATTGCTGGGTGGACAAATAAGTCTGCATAGCAACGAAAATGAAGGCAGTGAATTTTCTATTACAGTACCCATTGCACGCAAGTCGTCGCCGGTGGTGGTGAAACCGGTAGTGGTACCACCTCAGGGGCCAACAGAAACCTATTTAACCAACGGCGCTCCTGCCAGGGAACCTTATCTTTCTGCCACAATCCCGGCGGATATTGAAGATGACCGGGAAGCAGTAAACGCGGGCGATGCGGTGATCCTGATTGTAGAAGATGATACGCATTTTGCCAAAGCGTTGCTCGACTTTACGCGGAGACGCGGCTATAAAGGTGTGGTGACCGTACGTGGCGACCAGGCCGGTGAGCTTGCCCGGAAATACACGCCTATCGGTATTTTACTGGATATACAACTGCCGGTAAAAGACGGTTGGCAGGTCATGGAAGAACTGAAGAATGATCCGGTTACCCGGCCTATCCCGGTACATATCATTTCCTCTATGGAAGTGAAAAGGGAAAGTCTGATGAAAGGGGCTGTGGACTTTGTGAGTAAGCCGGTGACCATAGAAAGCATGCAGCTTATTTTTGAAAAGATAGAGTTTGTACTGCGCCGCTCTGCTAAAAAGGTACTGATCCTGGAAGAGAATACGAAGCACGCCAAGGCATTGGCTTACTTCCTTAGTAGCTACCAGGTGAGTTCCGAGATCAGTAATAGTGTGGAAGAAGGTGTACAACTGTTACAGCAGCATAATGTAGATTGTGTGATCCTGGATATGGGTATCCCCGACCAGCGTGCCTACGAAGCACTGGAAATGGTGAAAGGAATAAAAGGACTCGAAAATCTTCCTGTTATCATCTTTACCGGTAAAAGCCTTTCCAGGGCGGAAGAACAACGCATCCGGCAATATGCGGATTCTATTGTGGTAAAAACAGCTCACTCCTACCAGCGCATGCTGGATGAAGTATCATTGTTCCTGCACCTGGTATCTGAGAATGCACCGGCGCCCCTGATGGGCAATGGAAAGATGGCGTTACTCAATGAAGTATTGAAAGATAAAACCGTATTGATTGCTGATGATGATGTACGCAATATCTATTCACTCACCAAGGCGTTGGAGAAACACCAGATGAAAGTGTTGTCGGCTATTGATGGTAAAGAAGCGTTACAGCAGTTGAAGGAGCAGGCGGTGGATGTTGTGCTGATGGATATGATGATGCCGGAAATGGACGGCTATGATGCAATTGCGGCCATCCGCAAACAGCCGGCTCTTGCCAACCTGCCGGTGATAGCGGTTACCGCAAAGGCCATGATGGGAGACAGAGAGAAGTGTTTGCAGGCAGGTGCATCTGATTATATTTCCAAACCGGTGGATGTAGACCAATTGCTTTCATTACTACGGGTATGGCTATACGATAAAGGAATGAAATAATTATGGAACACAAACAAGTACTGATAATAGACGATGATACCCGCAATATTTTTGCGTTGAAAGCGGTATTAAATTCCAGGAACATTGCTTGTCTGTCGGCTACCACAGCCGCTGAAGGGTTACAGTTACTGGAGCAGGATCACCAGGTAGGCGTAGTGTTGATGGATATTATGATGCCGGACATGGATGGTTATGAAACCATTGCCGCGCTTCGCGCCAATACAAAAAACAGGCGGTTACCGGTTATTGCTGTTACAGCACAAGCCATGGTGGGCGACCGGGAAAAATGCCTGGAAGCCGGCGCTGATAATTATATTTCCAAACCCATTGATGTAGATGTGTTGCTGGCGCAGATACAACAATATTTATCGGTATAAATGTGATTAGAAATCATGTTAGTGAGCAGGAAGTAGAAATGCTGTTGAATGATATACTGGAAAGATATGGATATGATTTTACTGAATATGCGCACGCTTCCATCAACAGAAGGGTGAACCATCTTTACCAGTCGGACCGGTTTCCCAGCTTCGCGGAGTTCCGCTACCGCATCATCTCCGATCCTGAATATGCCATGCGCTTTGTGGAAGAGATTACGGTAAATGTAACAGAGATGTTCCGTGATCCGCATTTTTACAGCGCATTAAAGCAGGCGGTATTGCCGGTACTGGCTACTTATCCGTTTATCCGGATCTGGCATGCTGGCTGTTCTTCGGGAGAAGAAGTGTATTCGCTGGCTATCTTGCTGAAAGAAGCCAACCTGCTGCACAAATCAGTGATCTACGCCACGGATATCAATACCAGTGTGCTGGAAAAAGGACGCAAAGGCATTTTTCCTATTTCACAGATGCAGCAATATTCCCGCAATTATATGCAGGCAGGCGGTTTGCAGGATTTTTCCGCTTACTATACGGCTAATTATGAATATGCAAAATTCAGCGAATACCTGGGAGAGAAGATTATTTTCTCTCCGCATAACCTGGTTACTGATGGTTCTTTTAATGAATTTCAACTGATCATCTGCCGGAATGTGTTGATCTATTTTAATAAAAACTTACAGGATAAAGTACTCAGATTGTTCTGTGACAGCCTGGAACAGCTGGGTTTCCTGGCACTTGGTAGTAAGGAAACGCTTAACTTCACCACGGTAGTCAGGCAATTCAAACAACTGGAAAATAAAGAGAAGATCTGGCGTAAAAATCATCTGTAAGGAAAAATCATGGGCTCTATGACAACTGCATCGCACCTGGTGCTAATAGGAGGTTCTGCGGGAGGTTTGCAGGCCATTTTAAAGTTTCTGCCGCTACTTGATATCCGGTTGAAAGCCGCCATGATCATTGTGTTGCACCGGCAAAGCCACTATGACTCTTTGCTGACGGAACTGTTGGCCGTTAAAACCCACCTGCCGGTGAAGGAAGCCGAAGAAAAAGAAGCACTGCTGCCAGGTGTTATTTACATTGCCCCGGCAGATTATCATTTGCTGATAGAAACAGACCACACTTTGTCGCTCGATTACTCCGAGAAAGTGCATTTCAGCCGTCCCAGCATAGACGTTACTTTTATATCTGCTGCAGCTGTGTATGGCGCAAAGCTGGCAGCAGCACTGCTTTCCGGCGCCAATACGGATGGTGTGGAAGGACTGATAGCAGTGCATGAAGCCGGTGGCACTACACTGGTACAGGATCCGGACACGGCGGAGGTGGACTACATGCCCCGGCAGGCTATACAGTCGGCCACCATAGACCGTATCCTCCACGCGGAAGAGATGGCGGCATTTATTAATCACTTTGCAGATGAAGATACCCACCAGGGTACGGTTATTGAAAATATATCTTAGTAATACCTGTTTAGTATGATCCTGATTGTAGACGATAAGCCGGAAAATATATTATCCATGCGAAAAACACTTGAACTGTATAAGTTTGAAGTGGATACGGCTTTGTCCGGCGAGGAAGCGTTGAAAAAGATATTGAAACACAGTTACACACTGATCATCCTGGATGTGCAAATGCCCAGTATGGACGGCTTTGAGGTAGCAGAAGCTATTTCCGGTTACAGCAAAGCAAAAGATATTCCCATCATTTTTCTTTCCGCAGTAAATAAAGACAAACGCTTTATTGTAAAAGGCTATGACTCCGGCGGCATCGACTACCTCACCAAACCGGTGGATACCGATGTGCTGCTGATGAAAGTAAAAACATTCTCCCGCCTGTACCAGCAGTCGCAGGAACTGAAACTGATGCATCAGTCGCTCCGCGACGAAGTGGAAGTGCGCAAGCTGGTGGAGATAGCCCTCAGCAAAAAAGTAAATGAGCTGCATACCACGCTGGAAGTACTGCCACAGATAGCTTTTACCCTTACTACAGATGGACGTATTGAATACGCCAACCGCAACTGGTTTAAGTACGCAGATAATATTGCACAGCTACCGGAAACACTGCCCATGGATAAAAGTATGCAGGCATATCTCCGGGAAGCGATTGAGCTGGGCATGCCGCTGGAAAAAGAAGTATACCTGAAAGATAAGCTGGATAAGAGTTACCGCTGTCATCTGCTGCGGGTAATACCGGTGCGGGAGGGAGAAGGAATTGCAAAATGGATCGGTACTTTTACAGATATAGGCCACCAGAAGCAGGCAAATGAAATACTGGAACAGAAAGTAAAGGAACGGACAGAAGAACTCATCGAGATCAACAAATCACTGGAAGCCAGTAACCACGATCTGCAACAGTTTGCCTCAGTAGCTTCCCATGACCTGAAAGAACCGTTGCGCAAAATTCAGCTTTTCGGGACCATTTTACGCGATAAGTTCCTGCGGACGGACCCAAATGCCCTGTCGTACATGGAGCGGATTGTAGGCTCCTCTGAACGCATGGCGCGGTTGATCAATGACCTGCTGAGTTACTCCCGGTTATCGGTTACAAATATCTACGAACTAACAGATCTGAATGTGGTGGTGGATGAAATTCTCAGTGACCTGGAACTGACCATCATGGAGAAGGATGCCGCTATACATGTGGCAAAAATGCCTCAGATTGAAGTGGTGCCCGGACAGATCAGGCAGGTTTTTCAGAACATCATCAGCAATGCGTTGAAATTTACGCGGGTAGACATGGCGCCGGAAATCAGCATTACGGCCGAACTGGTAGCGGAAAATCTTCCTGGCAGCGACGTACAGCCCATGGGGCCCTATTGTCGTATCACGATCAGCGATAACGGGATCGGCTTTAATGAAAAATATCTCTCTAAAATATTTACCATCTTCCAGCGGTTACATAATTCTGAATTGTATGAAGGAACGGGTATCGGGCTGGCCATTGCGAAAAAAGTAATTGATAAACACCAGGGTGTGATTACTGCCAGCAGTACGGAAGGGGTGGGTACTTCGTTTATTATTGTGCTGCCGGTACAGCAGGCCAGACAGGTAAACCCGCAACCATAAATAAAAAAAAGTCCGGTCAGAGACCAGACTTTTTTTTGGTGGAGGATAACGGGCTCGAACCGTTCACCTCAAACATGCCATGCTTGCGCTCTACCAGATGAGCTAATCCCCCAATTCCCCTTTCAGGAGTGCAAAAATATATTTTTTCCGGGAAAACCCAACATTTTATAAAAAATCTTTGAAGATTCCTTCTATTGTTTCTCTTAATTCCCGTAGCAGCAAAGGTTTCCGGAGTAATTTAATTACCAGCGGATTAGCATTTGTACGGGTAATATCGCTATAATCAAGTGAAGAGGATACCATAATGATATGGCATTGTGATTTAATTTTGGCCGGATAGGAATCAAAAGCATGTAAAAATTCAAAGCCATCCATTTCCGGCATCTGGATATCCAGTAAGATAATAGTGGGCGGAATTTTAGGTAAGGTAATGTTGGAAGATAAAAATTCCAGCGCCTTGTTGGCATTTACAAATGAAAGTACCGTTCTGCTGATTTGTTGAAAGGTAATCAACTTCTCATGCAGTAATAAATCAATCTCATTGTCATCTATCAATATGACACGCAGGTCAGGTATCGAATTCATTTCTATTGGGGATGGTAATTTCAAATTGAGTGCCTTCGCCGTATTTTGACTCTACATTGATGGTTCCGCCAATTTTATTCAGGGCCTCTTTTACAATGTAAAGCCCTATACCGCTGCCGGGCTTATTGTTATTTTTGGAACGGAAAAACATCTTGAAAATATTATTCAGATGCTCACTCAGAATACCGATGCCGTTGTCACGAATACAGATCGTAGCTTTATGCGGTTCTACTTTTACAGCCAGGTTAACCATTGGGTCCGTTTCGTCCGGATTCTGGTATTTAACAGCGTTTGAAATCAGGTTATTTAAAATTACACTTATCCGGAAAGTATCGCCACGGAAATCGATCTCCTGCTCTACCTGCGTCTGAAAACGGATATCCGTATTCTGCGGCTTGAATGCAATGATACAATCACTCAACAGGTTATTAAAATCTATCTTTTCATATTCTACTTCCAGCCGTGTGTTCCGGTAGTATTCGATGATCTTTTGTATAAATCCATCCAGCTTTAATACGCAGGATTCTACCATGACCATATAGCCGTTAGGATCTACAACAGAGTTATCCAGCCGGGAAAGGTTAATGATCCCAAGTACAGACATCAGTGGAGAACGCAGGTCATGAGAGGTGGAATAAATAAAGCGGTTTAATTCGTCGTTCGTTCGCTCCAGCTCTTCAATTTTTTCACGCAGCTGCTTGCGCGTGCGATATATCTCATACGCGTTGTTGATGGTTTTGTGCAGCTCATTCTCGTCCCACGGTTTCTTGATATAAGAGAAGATATGTCCTTTGTTGATGGCATCGATGATGTCATCAACATCAGTATATCCTGTGAGCAATACGCGCATCGGATCGGGAAGGGTATCTTTTATCTCATTAAAAAACTCCACCCCCGTAGATACCGGCATTTTCTGGTCCGCTATGATGATGTGTACCATAATCTCCTTCAGTAACTGCTTGCCTTCCTGCGCTGAATTGGCAGTGTAGATCTCATAACTTCTGCGGAACGAAGCTTTAAATGCATTCAGATTATGGAGTTCATCATCTATGTATAATATTCTTATACGGTTTTCTTTCATTGAGGGTACTAACTTATGGTTAAGACTGATGATTGAGTATGCTGAGTGGTAAATATATAATAAATTCTGCTCCTTCCCCCGGAGCGGAGTTTACAATGATCTTACCCTTGTGTTTTTCTATGATGCTGAATACGATAGATAACCCCAGACCAGTACCTTCTCCTACATCTTTCGTGGTGAAGAAAGGGTCAAATATTTTTTCCTGTACAGCCTGGGACATACCAATGCCGGTATCTTTGATGGTAATAACGATGCGATCATTTTCCTTTTTGGTAGAAATAGAGATAGACTCGTTGTGATGCTCTTTTTTGGTTTTGATGGCATTCAGTGAATTAGAGAAGATATTCATGAACACCTGGTTTACTTTACCGGCATAACACTCTATTTTGGGCAGGTCTGCGTAGTCCTTTATAATATTCACATAAGGTGGAATGCCGTTCCGGAGCAATACCAGCGTGGAATCGAGCCCTTCGTGGATGTCGATGGATTTTACATCGCTTTCATCGAGGCGGCTGAAAGTACGCAAGCCTTTTACGATTTCTGCGGTACGGGCAGCGCCATCTTCAATACCTTTTATGAGAGATGCTATTTCTTCATGAACATAGTCAATATCAATTTCCTTTTTGAATAAGGCAATACTGGCCAGTTCCTGCTGTATGTCCGGATGCCCGGCCAACTGATCATAACGGTTCAGCAAACTTTGCAAGTCTGCAATATCCAGTTTCAGCGGCTTTATGTTAGAAGTGACGAAATTGATCGGGTTGTTGATTTCGTGTGCGATACCTGCTGTAAGCTGACCAAGGGATGCCATTTTTTCTTTTTCCACCAGCCTCATTTGTGCATCTTTCAGGTTGGTGAGTGCGGTGTTCAGTTCCTGGTTAGTGGCTTGCAGGTCTTCTGTCCTGTCTTTTACTTTAGTTTCCAGTATGATATTCTGTTCTCTTACCAACCGCTCATTTTCCAGGGAAACGGCCAGTGCCATCTGCTGCGAAGCTTCTTTTTCTGCTTTGAACACATTGATCTTATGCGCCAGCGCAAAGGAGAGGAGGAGTACTTCCAGCCCTGAACCTATTTGCAGTGCATAATAAGTAAAGTTGTTATAAGGCAGTATGTTGAAATTACGCAACACAAATATGAAAATACTGATGAGGAAGATAGACCAGGCCACCAGGAAAAAGCGGGCGGCGCTGATACCTTTCCTGCTCACTTTATAAGCCACAAAAAATGCTGCGATAGCGGCCAGAAATGCATCCAGCTGCACAAAGATCTGTGCAAAAGTATACATGTTCAGGAAGGTCGGTATAAAGCATAAAGCGTACAGGGTGATGCAGATATTCATCAGTCTGTTGCCGGCCGGATAGTTCTGTTGCGTATGCAGGAACTTTTTGATGAAAGCCAGTGCGGTGATCCCGTTTAGTATAGGCACCAATACGGTGGCGTGCATGGCCAGCCAGGGACTTTCCGGATAAAGGAACCGGAAGGAATAACCCTGTAGTGTTGCCTGTGTGAGCCCTACGCAGATGATATAGCTGACATAAATAATATAGCTGTTATCCCTGGTAGAAATATAAATAAACAGGTTATAAAAAGTCATGGCGAGAATAACGCCTATATAGATGCCAAAAATGAGTTCGCGGTTGTTGTTCTTCTCATAGAGCTGTTCAGGAGTACCGAGATAAACAGGGAGCTGCAACTGTTCTCCTGCCCGCACTTTCAGGTAGTATTCCCTGGAAGAATCCGGCTGGATGTTTAAGAGGAACTGATAGTTCTGGTGATCAAATTTCCGGTTGTGGTACGAGGTGAATTCACCCATCCGTGTGGCCGTATATCCTCCATCCGGTAATGGCTCGTATAAAGTAATGTCGTCAATAATAGGGTATTCCACTTCCAGCAACAGTTGTTTCTGGGATGATTTATTTTCGATGGTAAACCTTGCCCACTGTGTATATGGAGTGATCTGAAGGTTAGGGACTTCCTGTTTGGAAGGCTGGAAGGATTGTTTTTTTATGCTGTCGATGCCAAGTGAATTGCTTTTATCGGTATAGAGTTCCATATGTCCCCCTATTTGCAGCAATTGCTCCGTGTTGGTATAAACTACCTGGCGGGGTGTTGTTGCAAAAACGGCCGACAGGGCCATAACAGACCATAGTACCACAATCCTGAACATCTTAACGGCTAAATTATATGATGATGAAATTTATATTATTTTTTGAAATCCCGCAATGTTTCCCGGAGATCAGATCTCCAGGCTCTGGGGATGCGTTACGGGCGGAAGTTGCAGGTCGTAATTAACTTCATAGGAACCTTTGGGGCCTACTTCTGTTTTCGTTTGTATTGGATTGGCACGTAGCTCCGCAATCAGCTCCTGTTCTTTCGGGTCGGCATGTACCAGGTTGTAACAATCATTTATCACCATAGCAGTAGCCAGGAAATCGTCTTTCGGATAAAAGAAAGTTCCCTTATTCCCTAATGATTCATCAATGATAAACCCAACGCGTTTGCCTATACGGGTAGTAATAGGTGCACACAATACATGAAATACATCAATAGGTAACTGGGCGGCCAATACCACGCCTGCTCTGGCGAGTACCTGGCTGCCGATGCCCATACCTGCTACTTCCTTTGAGTTCCACATGCCACAGATTTCAGCACTACCTTTCTTGATGTAAGAATAGATCTTGGAATCATATTTCCCGATAGCAGATTCGATAGGCAGCGGTAAAATACCGTCCGCTACCTGTACCCGCGCGCCACCGTATGTTTTGGTGCGTGTTTCGTCTTCAACAATAATAACAACCGTGTTGTCATGCTGCATCCAGTCTGCACTACCTGACGTAATCTGAGCGATACCGTAATATATTTCCAGTAGCCTCATGTGGCCGGTATAAAATCTCATACAAGCTTCAGGATCCGTAGGTGCCCTAAATGCTCTTACATTTATCATGATATTGCGAAATGGCGCTTATACAAGGCATAAGTATGTTAAACAATCAATTGTTCGAAATCAATGTAGTATCGGCCTGAGCTCTTTAGCTGATCCAGTAATACCCTGCGGCAGGTATCTGCAACAATAGCGCCACCTAACACCACGGATGAGGCCAGTTGCGGCCACGTCGTAATGGTTTTCCCGATTTCACCCAGGGAAAATTTCATTCTGGGCGACATGTCATCAATCGCTACCATTGGTCGGAAAATGGGGAGCTTTTCTGCATCTGTCAAGCCTTTCAGACCGGCAATGTCCAGATCCGGAATGAAGCCATGCAGCAGTGGTCTGTCCGGCTCCAGGTCAAAGCGTTCAATATCTACCATGCCCCTGTCGTTCAGTTCCATGATCACAGGAATTCCTAATGATTTCGCTTTAATCCTGCTTAATATCTTCATGTCTATGCCATCGCACTCTTCAACAAAAATATCCAGGTTACCACCATCGGTGAAAAAGCTGTCGAGGTTGTCTTCTGTCATACCGTCCAGGTAACATTTTACCTGCAGGTATGGATCCAGTTCTGCAATTTCACGGGCAGCCAGTACCGCTTTTGATACCTGTATATTATGTACACCCGTGCGGATGCGGTTCATATTGGTCAGTTCCACCTTATCAAAATCCGCCAGCCTCAGCTCTCCGCATAAACGCTCCATAGCCAGGGTGAGTGCAATCGACTGGCCCACAGATAAACCCACAATACCAATCTTCTTTTTTGATAGCATTGCTATTTCTTCTGTCGTAATCTTGTGCCGGTTGCGACTGGTGCGTAATTCAATAAAATCAGCTTCTTCTACGAGGTGTACCACACGGTTGCTCCATGGGTAATATACCCATACGCCAAACTCCTCCATGGGGAGGTCGCCTACATATTCGCTGATTTTTTGCTCGGACTCTTCGGGTGTAAGTGGCCGGGTGGGATGCCTGATCTTCATCAATTCACGTAGTTGTGAATGTAGCTGATCGTGTATGCGTATATGTGAATGAGATGCCAGTAAAGCCGCTAATGCTTTATGGTCTTGTTCGCGATTCAGATAATAAAAAACAGGCTTATAGTCATTTGGTTCATCCTGCTGTTTCCGGAGGTATTCCTGTATCATGCTCTCTGCTTTAACGGGTAAAGGTTATGCTTAATATTCATTGCTTCAGGTAGCATTCGTCAATTTCAATGTGCAAATCCAAAGCCTCACTACCCTAAGTAGCTGACATGTTTAACATATAATGGTTGTTTATACTGGCTAGTGGCGGGTTAATTAACAGGGGTATTCATAAGCCTGTTCTGCCCGGGATAAATGTAAATATGTCTGGCAATCATAAAATAATCACAATTAACATTCACATGAATGTAAAGGTAAAATAGTAATTATTATTAATAATAAAGCAAAACTTTCCTTTATTTTGATAATAAATTACTGCTTTTACCAATTTTTACTTCGTTATAGTATCACTTTAAATTCTTTTATAACAAATAAGATTGGTGTAAAATTTGTTGCTTTTCAAGTCACTATGCGTATCTTCTATAAAGCTATAATATATAAACACTAATAATATGAACAAGCGAGATTTTATTAAGCTGACCAGCCTTGCTGGCGTAGCTGCGCTGAGCGGCCCTTTAAGCAGCTTTGCAGCTCCGGCACTTTCCAGAAAAACAGGCTTCACTGATCCTAAAGCTCCTTTTGTATTACCTCCGCTGCCTTACCCCTATGATGCGCTGGACGCAAATATCGATAAGCTGACCATGGAAATCCACCACGACAAACATCACGGAGCCTATGTAAAAAACCTGAACGATGCGGTGAATGGTACTGCCTTCGCCACGCTTACACTGGAAGAAATATTGCGTAAAGTGACGGAAAAGGATAAAGCCATCCGCAATAACGGCGGTGGTCACTATAATCACTCCCTCTTCTGGACATTGCTCACTCCCAATAAAACATCCCCTTCGGATAAGCTGAAAACAGCTATCAGCAGTGCTTTCGGATCATGGGAGAAATTCCAGCAACAATTCAATGATGCCGGTAAAACACAATTCGGATCAGGATGGGCATGGCTCATCGTTACACCCGGTAAAAAACTGGCTGTCATCAATACACCCAATCAGGACAATCCCCTGATGCATAACATCGTGAAAGAAAAAGGTACCCCCATCCTGGCACTCGACGTATGGGAACACGCTTACTACCTGAAGTATCAGAACAAACGCCCCGATTATATCAACGCTTTCTGGAATGTGGTAAACTGGAATGAAGTAGAGAAACGATATAATAGCGCAGTATAGAATTTAGGGATTTATTTATTTTTTGATTTAGATATTTAAAATGCAGCAGAAGATCTACGTGAAAATTTCTTTGTAAATCTCTTCTGCATTTTAAATATCTAAATCAAAAAATAAATAAATCCCTAAATATTTATTGTTGTTTCCTTTTAAAAAATACAAACCCGTTCTTTTCTCCGATTACTTCCAGGTTAGGGTGCTGCCTGTATTGCTCGCTATCTGTGATGCGGCAAATGAAAAACGCAGGTTTGTCTATCTGACCATTTAACAGCCAGTCTGTATCGTAATAGTTCTTGTTGGTATGGGGTAATTCCCTCGAATAGAAGTGCTGTGCATAGCTGTGATACCCTAACGCTTTCACATATACGTCTTTTCCCTGGAGGGAGATAAAAAAGTCGATCGCAGCTCCCTGGGAATAACGCTCTACTTTAGGTACGAAGTGAACAACTGTTACCTGGATCACCAGGATCGTGCTCACAAAAAGACAAATGAGTCCGTTAGTGGTTTTATGTCGGATCAGCAACACCGCACTGATAATGACCAGCAGGATATAGCCGATACCGTAGCAGGCTTCCGCAACAGACCACTGCACCTGCGCCTGGAGGTTGGCTACCGCAAACTTGTCGCCGATGTAAGGGATCAGGTGGTCTTTATAAACACCTACCAATGGTAAAAGCGCGATGGCTATTCCCAGTACAATACCGATGAATAACAGCAGGGCGATATTCCATCCGCGCAGGCGTAACCTGCCTTCCGCCAGTTTGTATACCTGGTGCGCTGCCAGGAACGACAGCGGGAAATAACAAAGGGAAGAATAATGTACGATCTTGGTTTTCACCACAGAGAAAAGGATCAGTACTACCCAGAACAATACCCACATCCATATTTTAAAATCTTTCATTTCGCCCGCAGCAGGCGTAGCGTAGATCGATTTTTTTCTTCCCTGGAAATAGGTGAAAAGGAAGATACTGGCCGGAAAGCAGCCGATCAGTAGTACAATCCAGTGATAAAAGAAAGGGCCTCCGTGGCCGGCATCTTCTGTTGTCAGCAAACGGATCTGATAAGCAACAAATTCATTTACAAACCCCCAGCCATGGGCTATGATTTCATACCCAAACCATAATAGGGTGGTGAAGCAGGCAAAGAGTGCGATCAGCCCTATATGCGACAGCCGGATGCTGATTTTACCTTTGTTCCATATCCAGTATACCAGCAGCGCGAGTATCGCTACCAGTATGGCTACAGGTCCTTTGGTGAGTACCGCCAATCCGAGGCAAAAACCACTGAAAATGGCCATGCGGAGGTGTTTGCCGGAATAGGCAATACGCGATGCAAAGTAAATAGCCAGGAAAATAAAGAAGTTGAAAGTAGGATCAATGATGCCCGACTTGAAATAAAAATGAGGTAACCAGGAACCTGCATATACCAATGCCCACCACAAACCGAATTTTTCATCGGCCAGCTTTTTACCGATGGCAAATAAGGTGACGAGGGTGGCAATACCAATGATGGCATTAGGAAAACGGGCGGCAAAATCATTCACGCCGAATAGCATCATACTACCTGCCTGCATCCAGATGAATAAAGGTGGTTTTTCCCAGAAAGGACGGAAATCAATCTGTACCTGGCTGAAGTTATGGCTAACAATCATTTCCCTGGCTGCTTCCGCAAAATTTATCTCATCCCAGTCAAATAAGTGAACCGCTCCCAGAAAAGGTATGAACAGTAAAGCAGCCACCAGGGCAATCAATAGGTATTTCATTCCAACAATTTAAAAATTTCTTAGCTATGCCGTTGTTGTATTGGCTTTCATCACGGCTTCTGCACACAGCTCCGGTGCGGAGGCTGAATTACGGAATCCGAAGAACCCATATACAAGAACAGTACATAGTGTGCCCACAATACTACCTACATATACATCCACAAAAAAATGTTGTGCCAGGTAGATGCGGGAGTAGGCTGCGCTGAGCGCCAGTCCTATAAACAGTAATCCCAACTTTTTATTGTTTAACATAAGGGTCAGGAAGCTGAACATGCCAAAGGCAACAGCAGAATGTCCGGATGGGAAACTGCAACTACCGTGTACAGTTACCCATTTTACGGTGTGTACCAGGGTACCGGCCTCGTCACCAAAATAGCTAAGGGGCCGGGGGGCGTTAAAATAATGTTTGGCTATCTGTATTATGATGGCCGTCAGTAGAAAAACGGCCAGGCCAATAAAGAATAACCTGAACTTCTGCATGAGTAGTATCAGGAGCAGGATCGCTCCAAACATAATACCATCGCCGAGGTAGGTAATACCCGTTACCAATACATCCCCCCAAAAGGAATGTTCTCCGTTAATACTGAGAAATAATTCCCGTTGGCTGTAGGTGGCCAGCAGTATTCCTCCCACTATAATCCATAGGGAGAAGGGCAGAAAGAAGTAGGCGTTCTTTCTGAACAGTGTAAACAGCGTTTTCAAGTCTGTACGTTTTTGTTAAGTTGTAGGTTGTTTTCTAAAGCTTCGTAAGAACTTTCTTATTTTTTGAATAATGCGAAAATAAAATTCTTTATTGAATAATTGTGAATCATTCATGGCTTTTACAATCAAAAAGCCTGCAAACGGCAACAGGACCATATTTGAGAGCCACATTCCCGACCAGGTATGCATTACACCACTTCTTGCCATCTTTTCTCCTACCATGAAGAAAATATTAAAGATCACGAAAAAGATCACTGCAAACACCAGAGGAGTACCCAAACCGCCTTTTCGTATAATAGATCCAAGGGGAGCGCCTATGAGGAACATAACAATACAGGCCGCTGCCAGTGTGAACTTGCGCTGCCATTCCACCTTAAACATGAGGATGCTGGTATGTTTGTCTTCAAATTCTTTTGTGGGTGTTTCCAGCGCACTTTGTGTTTCACGGATATTTTGTTCCGATCTTTCCAGTACACTGCGGCGGCTTTTTTCCGGGATCATTTCTTCAAAGTCCTTTACTTTAAGTGGGGGAGCGGTAGCTACCCAGCCGGTATCTTTCCATCTGGCAAAGGGGAATCGCATGGTAACGTAGGCGTTCACGGTTTTGCTGAACTGATTTTCTATTTTTTGCAGGGAATCGATGGCTACATCCAGCTGCCGCACATTCAGCATCTGCTGGTTGGAGGCAAACAGGTCCATGTTCAGGCGGTTAAAGGCAAATGAACTCAGGTCAAATGCCTTGCTGTATTTTTTGAACCCCAGCCGGATCATATCACCGGGCACGGTGTAGCCGCGGTTACCTCTTTCCTCATAACGCCACCCGTTATCGAGGATAAAGTACAGAAAGCGTTTGTTGGCCGTTAGCACCATCTGTCCTTTCTCTGCCAGGATAATTTTGTCGCCGCCACCGTTCTGATGATCAAAGATCATTACCTGGTGAATGGTCTGGTTATCCTTATCTTTTTGCGCTACTTTAATGGTATAGCCGGGAATATCGCGGTAAAACACACCTGCCTTGATGTTAAAGGCGGGTTTTGAGTTGGTAATATCGTAGAGTAAAGATTTTGCCTGCAGATTGGCCACCGGGATCACATAGTTGGCAAATAAAAACGCGAGAAAAGCAATAACCGTACACACAAACAGCAGCGGCCGGATAAAACGGAGCAGGGAAATGCCGGAAGATTTCAGTGCCACCAGTTCAAAACTCTCACCAAGATTACCGAAGGTCATGATGGAAGACAGCAATACGGCCAGGGGAAGGGCCAGTGTCACCAATGTGGCGCTGGTATAGGCGATGAGCTGAATGATCACACCGGTATCCAGCCCTTTACCCACCAGATCATCCACGTATTTCCACAGGAACTGCATGACCAGTACAAACAATGTCACAAAGAAAGTAGCAACGAATGGACCCAGAAATGTTTTTATAATTAGTTTGTCGAGTTTTTTCACTGATAAGACTTTTTATTCCGGGATTTACTTATTTTTTTATTTTGGAATTTAAAATGCAGCGAAGACCGATATCGTGCATAAAATATAATCTTCGCTGCATTTTTAAATTTCAAAATTTCAAAATAAACAAATAAATAAATCTCAAAATCTTTGTAAAGTTAGTACGATTTCACAAAGGAGTGTTAAGGTGCGTCTGAAAATACCGTTAAATTATATGGAAAATTTTTATTTATCGCCGGAGGAGGCTTCTATCGTGTATAGCCCTCATTTTATACAGTTGAAGAATAGTGCGATGGAAAAGGTGATGGTAATGATGGGCAGGCTGCAGGAGGAACTGGCGGAATATGACCGGGGATCGGATTTTCCTTTTGAGCCGGAATGGCTGCAGCAGGGGCCTAAGATTTCGAAGGGGGAGCAGTACAAGCAATTACCCTGGGTGATGCTGGATTATCCGAGATATTTTAGCAAAAAGGCGGTATTTGCATTCAGAACCATGTTCTGGTGGGGGCATTACTTTAGCTGTACCCTGCACCTGGCGGGAACTGTAAAAGAAACATTCAGGGAGGCGCTGGTTGATGGATACACGAAACTGGCTACAGCCGGGTTTCAGGTATATCAGCAGGAAGATCCCTGGGAACACGATTTTGAAAACGGGAATTACAAGTTCATAGGCGATGTCAGTTTTGAAGACTGGAAGGAAATGGTCGACCGGTATAGTTTTATTAAACTGGCCAAACCATTTGCACTGGAGCATTGGGGTGGAATAATTACTGAAATAGTGGCGGCTTATGCAACCCTACTCAGTTTGTTGAACAATAAAGGCCGGGCTTAATTTCCGATACGGTGAAAGAGATCTTTCACCTGGTAGTCCCATAATTGACTCTGGTCTGCGATTTCTTTCTTTTCAGCGAAATCTTTTACCACCAGGATAGTCATATTGGTTACTTCCGAAATCTGTATACGGAACTCAAAATACTCCTCTTTTGGCGCGTGTAGCCAATGTAGCCGTATATATTCATCTTCCTCCTGCTCCAGAATTTCCGCTTCTTCCGCAGTGCCATTCCATGAAAAGGAAAAAACATTATCCCTGAAATCAACCCTGTCTGCGAACCATTCCTGCAATCCGGCAGGGGTTGACAGGAATTCATACAGGATACCGGGTGAACACCTAACCGGGAATTCTAATTCATAAAGCACTTTCTTAGACATCTCTCAAATAATTAGTAAATCAATATCATCCAGTTGCAATTATAGAAAATATTTTAGTCTGTCAAAATAATTTACGGTTTTTTTTTAATTATTCTTATAAAACTTTATACACTTTAGCTTAAATGTAGATATTAATAAAAATATTAATGTTAATTATTCATATATGGAAAATCACTACCCTGTGCCCGGCTCATGGCCGGTTCAGTGTGAAATAACAAGCTCGTAAAGATCAATCGATTTAATTTGAAAATGATTTAAAAACTATAGATTTTTTTTGGCCGGCATCTAAAAAAAGTTATTTTTGTCAGGCATTCATCAAATCTTAACTTTTTATTAACCTGTAACTGTTCCGACAATATGTCAATGCGCCAACTTAAAATCACTAAATCCATTACCAACAGGGAGTCTCAGTCTCTGGAAAAGTATTTACAGGAGATTGGGAAAGTGGATTTAATTACGCCGGAAGAAGAGGTAAACCTCGCTATCCGGATCAAGCAGGGCGATCAGAGGGCATTGGAAAAGCTAACGAAAGCTAACCTGCGCTTTGTGGTGTCCGTTGCCAAACAGTATCAGAACCAGGGTCTGTCGCTCAGCGATCTGATCAATGAGGGGAACCTGGGGTTAATTAAAGCTGCTCAACGTTTTGATGAAACGCGCGGTTTTAAATTCATATCCTACGCCGTATGGTGGATCCGCCAATCGATCCTGCAGGCTTTGGCTGAACAATCCAGGATTGTTCGCCTCCCGCTCAACAAAGTGGGCCTGAGCAACAAGATCAGTAAAGCGTATTCCCAGCTGGAACAGGAATTTGAAAGAGAACCATCCCCTGATGAACTGGCCACCATCCTCGAAATCAATACAGACGAAGTAGAAGCCACCCTTGGCGTTGCTGCCCGTCACGTATCCATGGATGCACCGTTTATTGATGGAGAAGACAATTCCCTGCTGGATGTGCTCGCAAATCCAAATGCCGTGAGCGCAGACGAAGAACTGGATCACCATGATTCACTCCGCCGTGAAATTGAACGCTCCCTCTCTACTTTAACAGACCGGCAGAAAGATGTGATCATGCTGTACTTCGGCATCGCCGTAGAACATCCCATGTCACTGGAAGATATCGGCGAAAAATTTGGCCTGACCCGCGAACGCGTACGCCAGATCAAGGATAAAGCCATTACAAAACTCAGAACTACCTCCAGAAGCAAATTGCTGCGGAATTATCTTGGATAGCTATTAAACTTTTTATACCCGTCAGGGAAGATAAAAGCGGAAAACCTGCTTTTATCTTCCCTGATCTTTTTTATTCCGCTCACACTTTCTGCTTTCGACCAAAAACAATACTTTTGCAGTCCGTTTAAAATACCAACAATGTTTGAATCATTATCAGAGAGACTGGATTCCGCGTTTAAGCAGCTTAAAGGGGAAGGCCGTATCTCCGAAATAAATATAGCAACTACTGTCAAAGAAATCCGCCGTGCTTTGGTGGATGCGGATGTGAACTATAAAATAGCCAAGGAATTTACTGATAGGGTAAAGGACAAAGCCATGGGTGAAAAGGTGTTGACCGCCATTTCTCCCGGACAGCTCATGGTAAAGATCGTTCAGGACGAACTGACCGAGCTGATGGGTGGTACCGAAGCCGAATTTGATAGCAAAACAAATCCTTCCGTTGTACTCATAGCAGGTTTGCAGGGTTCAGGTAAAACTACCTTTTCCGGTAAACTGGCTAATTTCCTCAAAACCAAGAAGGCGAAAAAGCCTTTACTGGTAGCGGCAGATATCTACCGCCCGGCAGCGATTGACCAGCTGAAAGTGCTGGGAGAGCAGATCGGGGTGGAAGTGTACAGCGAACCTGAAAATAAAAATGCGGTTGATATTGCTCAAAATGCGATCAAACACGCAAAAGCTAATGGTTTTAACATCATTATCATCGATACGGCCGGTCGTCTGGCAGTGGATGAAATGATGATGAAAGAAGTAGCCGATGTGAAAGCAGCGGTAAATCCACAGGAAATCCTGTTTGTGGTTGACTCCATGACCGGCCAGGATGCGGTAAACACCGCTAAGGCCTTCAATGAGCGCCTCAATTTCACCGGGGTAGTACTTACTAAGCTGGATGGCGATACACGCGGCGGTGCGGCCCTTACGATCAAATACACCGTAGAGAAGCCCATCAAGTTCGTGAGCATGGGGGAAAAACTCGATACCCTCGACGTATTTTACCCTGAACGTATGGCGCAGCGTATCCTGGGCATGGGTGATATCACCACCCTGGTAGAACGCGCGCAGGCCCAGTTTAACGAAGAACAGGCCAAAAAGCTGGAAAAGAAGATCCGTCAGAACCAGTTTGATTTTGATGATTTCAAGGAACAGCTGCAACAGATCAAAAAGATGGGTAACCTGAAAGATCTGATGGGTATGATCCCCGGTGTGGGAAAAGCCGTGAAGGACCTGGATATCAGCGACGATGCATTTAAGGGCATTGAAGCCATGATCAACTCCATGACACCTGCAGAGCGCGGTAACCCGGATGTAATAGACGGCAGCCGCCGGAAACGCATTGCAAAAGGCAGCGGAAAGGACATCCAGGACGTGAATCAGTTCATGAAACAGTTTGAACAGATGCGGCAGATGATGAAAATGATGAATAAGTTTGGCGCTGGTGGCAAGGGTTTGAAAGGAATGGTGCGATAAAATCAGCTTCTCAATAAATATTTTTTTGCAAATATCAATTTACGGATTACATTTGCATCCCTAATTAAACAATATTTCCTAACTCGCAAAAAATAACTCGACTTATTTATGCCAGTAAAAATCAGACTGCAGAGACATGGCGCGAAGAAAAGGCCTTTCTATTTTATCGTAGTAGCCGACGCACGCGCCCCAAGGGATGGTAAATTCATCCAGAAAATCGGGACTTACAACCCGTTAACAGTTCCAGCTTCTATCAACATCGATACTGAAAAAGCATTGCGTTGGTTGCAGAAAGGTGCACAACCTACTGACACTGTTAGAAGAATTCTGTCATTCAAAGGTGTATTGTATTTGAAACACCTGTTAAGAGGTGTTACCCTGAACCTGTTCGACGAGCCTACTGCTTACCAGAAGTTTGCACAATGGCAGGCCGAACACGAACAGAAAGTTTCTGCCCGCCGCGACGGTCAAAGGAAAGCTAGAGTAGCTGCCCCGATCGTTAGAAGGGTAGAAGAAACTCCTGCTGCTCCCGCTCCGGTTACAGAAGCTCCGGCTCCTGAAGCTACAGAAGGAGAAGGTACAGAAGCATAAAACGGCAACGTTTTAACAATACCTGAAAAAGGAAATATTTGCACCGCAAATATTTCCTTTTTTAATTTCTGTACAGCTGGTGACAGGCCAAAAAATAATGCTTTTGCCTTCCGCCAGCACCAAATTTGAAGGCTGTTTTACAGCCCAAAGCTATTTTATGAGCAATTATTTCAGTATCGGCAAACTGGTGTCGGCCCATGGATTACAGGGAGAGCTGCTTTTAAGGCACAGTCTTGGCAAAAGATCGGCCCTGAAAGGGGTAACCGTTGTATTCCTGGAAGAGCGCAAAAAAAGCTTTATTCCCTACTTTGTGGAGCAGGTGACCATCAAGGACGCTGAACAGGTGTATATCAGGCTGGAAGGGGTGGATTCAAAAGAAGCTGCCCAGAAACTGATGCCCGGACAGGTATACCTGCTGGAGGAAGACTTTAAACAGCAAACAGCCTCTTCCGCCCCGCTGGCACTCCTCGGCTTTACCGTCATGGATGCACAGCATGGCCTCCTGGGTACTATCGAGGAAGTGATCGAAATGCCCATGCAGGTGCTGGTAAAGGTGCTGATTGAAGGAAAAGAAGCCCTGCTACCCATTAACGAGCAATCACTTGTAAAAGTAGACAAGCAAAACCAGGTAGTACACCTGGACCTGCCGGACGGGCTGATTGAACTATACACCAGCGTTTAAATATTCTTTGATTTTTTGATTTTTGTATTTAGAGATTTGGTTTTCCGGGGTATCTCCGCTGCATTTCAAATAACTAAATGAAAAATAACTAAATCCCAAAATGAACTTATGCGAATAGACATCATTACTGTGTTGCCTGAGCTGCTGGAAAGTCCGCTTTCCCACTCCATCATGAAGCGGGCACAGGCAAAGGGGCTCCTGGAGGTGCATCTGCACCCGCTCAGGGATTATTCCAGCCTGAAGCACAACCAGGTGGATGATTACCAGTTTGGCGGCGGCGCCGGGATGGTGATGATGCTGGAGCCTATTGTCAATGCTATTGAGTCTTTACAGGCAAAAGTGCAGTACGACGAAATTATCTACCTGACACCTGATGGCGAAACGCTGAATCAGCAGATGGCTAACCAGCTATCGCTCAAAGGCAACCTGCTGATGCTATGCGGGCACTATAAAGGCATTGATCAGCGTATCAGGGATCATTTTATCACCAAAGAGATCTCTATAGGTGATTATGTGCTGTCTGGCGGAGAGCTGGGCGCGGCTGTGCTGGTAGATGCTATCGGCCGCCTGTTGCCAGGGGTGCTGAATGATGAAACCAGTGCCTTATTCGACTCTTTCCAGGACAACCTGCTGGCTCCGCCTGTATATACCAGGCCGGTAGAGTTCCGTGGCTGGAAGGTGCCGGATATCCTGCTGAGCGGGGACCATAAAAAAATTGAGGACTGGCGTCACCAACAGGCGGTGGAACGTACAACGGAGCGCCGTCCGGACATATTGTAAACTAATGATTTAGAAATGTTATTAATGGCAATATCAGCTAATCACAAGATTTATCACGGATTAATTTGGTAAATGCCGTTTCTTAACTTACTTTTGCACTCCCATAAATATTTGAAAGATGAACGCAATTTCGTTTGTTCACGAACAACTGACAGCTAACAAACAGTACCCGAAGTTTAAAGCAGGCGACAACGTCACTGTCAATTATAAGATCGTGGAAGGTAATAAAGAAAGGATTCAGTCCTTTAAAGGTGATGTGTTAAAAATCCAGGGTACAGGATTTACGGCATCCTTCACTGTTAGAAAAATTTCTGATGGCATTGGTGTGGAAAGACTGTTTCCATTTTACTCTCCCAACATCGATGGTATCGTGTTGAACAAGGTGGGTAAAGTAAGAAGAGCGAAACTTTTTTATCTGCGCGAACGTGCTGGTAAGAAAGCCCGTATCAAAGAAAAAAGGGTTTAGTATAAATACAGGGAAATTTGTTAAAAGCGGGACCATTCCGGTTCCGCTTTTTTCGTGTTCTTAAAATGGTATTAAAAACGACAAGATCACGGTTAGACAGATAAAAAAGCGGATTTTATAATTTATCTTTGTTGCCTTAACTTAAATAAACATTTGAGAAGATGACTGCTGTTTTTGTAAAATCATCGTTTTTAATTCTTCAGGATATAGGTATGTCTGAACTGCTTTTAATCGCTGTCGTAGTGTTATTGCTGTTTGGAGGTAAAAAGATCCCTGAATTAATGCGTGGCCTTGGTAAAGGCATCCGTGAGTTTAATGACGCCAAAAACAACGTGCGCCAGGAGATTGAAGAAGGTATGAAAGAAAGACCTGTTCAACCAGCTACTACTGATACAGCTGTAGACACAACGGTACCTGCCGTGGAAACGCACACATCTGCATCTGCTACAGATGAAAAACATAACGCATAACCTGGTAGGACTCCGGTAAGGAGATTTATCCTGATTTATTCAATTTTTAACTGGTTTAGCTTTGACTGAATTCAGCAGTATAATTACTTTCCAAAAAGCATTATACGCCGGCAGTACAAGCTGTACGGAGAGGGTACGTTATTACCTGGAGCGTATAGCACAGCTAAAACACTTAAATGCCTTCCTGGAAGTTTACGAGGATGAGGCCCTGGAAAAAGCGCGCGAACTGGATGAACGTATAAAAAACGGGCAACCAGTTGGCGCATTGGCCGGTGTGGTGATAGGCATTAAAGATGTAATCTGCTATAAAGGCCATAATGTAAGTGCCGCTTCCAATATACTGGAAGGGTTTACTTCCCTGTTTTCAGCTACAGCGGTGGAAAGACTGCTGGCAGCGGATGCTATTATCATTGGTAATCTCAATTGCGATGAATTCGCTATGGGGTCTACCAATGAGAATTCTGCTTTCGGTCCTACGTTGAATGCACTGGATCCTACCCGTGTGCCGGGTGGTTCTTCCGGTGGTTCTGCGGTAGCAGTGCAGGCGGATCTGTGCCAGGTGAGCCTGGGTAGTGATACCGGCGGGTCTGTTCGTCAACCGGCAGATTTTTGTGGTATTGTAGGCCTGAAGCCCACTTACGGCCGTATTTCCCGCTACGGATTGATCGCTTATGCCTCTTCTTTTGACCAGATTGGCATTTTTGGCAAGAATATTGCCGATGTGGCCGCAGTATTACAGGTCATGGCAGGACCGGATGAGTTCGATAGTACTGCTTCCCAACAGGAAGTTCCCGATTACCAACAACATCTCTCAAACAATAAATCCTTCAAATTCGCGTATTTAAGGGATGCACAGTATCACGAGGGGCTGGATGCGGAAATGAAGGAAGGATACATTGATTTCTTCGAAAACCTCGTGCAACTCGGCCATGTCGTTACAGGCAAGAGTTTCGAGCACCTGGATTATGTAGTACCCGCTTATTATGTGCTCACAACGGCAGAAGCATCTTCCAACCTGTCGCGTTACGATGGGGTGAAATATGGGCACAGAACCGCAGAAAAAGACCTGGATCTGACTGATTTTTACAAAAAAAGTAGGTCTGAAGGGTTTGGAAAAGAAGTAAAACGTCGTATATTACTAGGGACTTTCGTTCTCAGTGCCGGTTACTACGACGCTTATTATACTAAGGCACAACAGGTTAGGAGATTAGTAACAGACAAACTCAACGACATACTGGAAGAATATGACGCCATCTTAATGCCAACGGTGCCGTCAACCGCATTTAAATTAGGAGAGAAAACAGACGATCCTATTGCTATGTACCTGGCAGATATTTATACGGTATTAGCAAACCTGGCCGGGGTTCCGGCCATATCAATTCCACTGAACCAGCATTCAAACGGGATGCCATATGGGGTTCAGATTATCACAAAGAAGTTCGACGAAGCGGCCTTATTAAACATTGCTCATCAACTGATGACAATCGAACGGGCTGCTATTGTTTAAAATAAAATTTATGCAAAAAATCTTTTTACTGTTGCTGTTGCCGGCCTTGTGTTTAGGGAGTGTAGAGGTAATGGGTAGCAATAGCGTACCTAAAGAGACGGTGCCTGCCACAGCAGCACCAGACACCAGTATCATAAAATTGAATCGTAAGGTACATTTACCAAAAGATACAGTTGTACATATTTCCCCTACCTCTATCGCGGTAAAGAAAGCAGCAGAAAGCCTGCCCAACACGATCGGCAGCCCGAAAGTGTATGAACAGATCAATAACAATCTTGTTGCCGGCTATGTAAATAACTACGCCACCAGGTACAGTCAGCATCTTCAGATAATGATCGAAAAGGGACAACCCTATTTCGCTATGGTGGAAAAAGTTTTCCGCGAACACGGTATCCCCGAGGAAATGAAATACCTCGCAGTCATAGAATCCAGCTTTAATACCAATGCACGTTCAAGGGTAGGAGCGGTAGGCGCCTGGCAATTTATGGCCGGTACTGCCCGCATCTTCGGTTTGAGCGTAGGTAAAAAGGTGGATGAAAGAAAGGATTTCTATAAATCTACCCTGGCTGCAGCACAGTTTCTCAACAAACTGTATGATCAGTTTGGTGACTGGTTACTGGTAGTAGCCGCCTATAACTGCGGCGCCGGCGGCGTACAACGCGCTATGAAAGCCAGCGGCCGTGAAGATTTCTGGGGTATGCAGTATTTCCTGCCCGCAGAATCACGTAATCATGTATATAAATTTATCGCTACCGGTTATATCCTCGACAGATTCAACAACTTCTTTGGTGTAAGCGACGATAACACTTTGGCCGCACAGCCCACTGAAAACGGAAGCTTTGCTGCTCCCGTTGCAAGAGGACCATTGACAGAAGATGAAATCTTCAGTACCGTAGAAATAAATGTTACCGGCAAATACAGATTGGAAGCAATTGCTAAAAAACTGGATATGTCAGTAGCCCAGCTGGACCGCTTTAATCCCGGTTTTGCCAAAGCGATGGCAAGCCCCGAGAACAACTATGACCTGCGTATTCCCCAGGAAAAGATGAAACAGTTCATGGCTGAGAAAGATGAAATGCTGAAAGAATCTGTACAGCTGACCCTGGATGATAAGGCAATAGGCGTGGATAAAAGCAAATTTCCGCCTCCGGCGAAAATGGCTGTAAAAAGCCCCGTAGTTAAAAAAGCTACCACCACCCGGCATCATACAGCTACAAAAAAACACACCGTTGCCAAGAAGCATACAGCTACCAAAAGGCCAATTGCAAAAAAGTAATCAGTTATTCAATATGAAAAAATCCCGTGTCGGCTCAGCAGACACGGGATTTTTTATGTTTTATATAGATAGATAACTACACCGCCAATATTCCTTTTTTCTTTTCACAATAGGCTACGAGGTCCAGTATAGGCCCGGTCATCAAGGTGGTAGTCAGTGCCATTAATACCATCATAGCAAATATTTCGGGAGATAAAATACCAAGATCGTAGCCAATATTAAGCACCACCAGTTCCATCAGACCGCGGGTATTCATGAGCGCCCCTATAGATACTGACTGCTTCCATGACTGTCCCATCAACCGCGCTGTAAGGGTGCTGCCACCAAATTTCCCAACTACCGCCACCGTCATGATCATACCAAACACCACCCACAAATGCCCCTGGTTAAGAAGTCCTACCTGGGTTCTTAAACCCGTATACACAAAGAAGATAGGGAGTAATAGCAAAACGCTTACATCTTCCAGCTTATCTGTCAGCAGTTGTTTGATACCAGCCTGCTGTGGCATGATCACACCTGCCAGGAACGCGCCGAATAAGGCATGGATACCAATAACCTCCGCCAGCCAAGCAGCCACGAGGAGCACAAAAAATACCAGCGATATAGCCGCTTTCTGCTGGCCTTTTGCAATTTGCCTGTTTATGGTTTTATCCAGCCAGGGACGTACCAGCATCAGCATAAACATGACAAAAACAATGGCGAGTACAATGGTGACAACGGCGCTCAATACTCCGCCGGCTTTTACGATAGCCACCACCACAGCCAATATACACCAGGCGGTGACATCATCTGCTGCGGCGCAGGTAATAGCCATGGTACCCAATGGCGTACCGGTCAGCTTTCTTTCCTGAACAATACGTGCCAGCACCGGAAATGCGGTAATGCTCATGGCGATGCCCATAAACAGGGCGAAAGAGAGAAAACTTACCGATGCAGGTGCAAAGCCGGTAAAGAGGAAATAGGCCAGCGAAACGCCCAGGAAAAAGGGTATAATGATGCTGGCATGACTGATCATGACCGCATCATGTGCTTTATTCCTGATTTTACTGATGTCCAGCTCCATACCTACAATGAACATAAAAAAGGCCAATCCTATCTGGCTGAGGAACTGTAAATTCCTTAAAGAGTCGGCAGGAAACAGAAAGGAGGAGAACGACGGTGTAATCCAGCCCAGTAAAGAAGGGCCGAGTAACACGCCGGCAATGATTTCACCTACTACTGCCGGTTGTTTTACTTTATTGGCCAGGATGCCAAACAGGCGGGAAGCCAGCATGATCATAATGATCTGTAACAGTAACAGGCTAAGCGGATGTTGCAGGTTATCCAGGTATTGCCACCAGGAACCTGTACCTGGAGTTGCTGTTATTGTGGTAGCAGTACCTGCGGCAGCGGTGGTTGCAACGACCACTTTCTGCTTAACAGGCAGCAATTGCCCCTGTTGCAGTATCACCCAGATCAATGCTGCAAAAATGCCAATGATAACAGGATAGAAGAGGAGGCGTTTTTTCATATTGGGGGTATAATGAGAAAGAGATTTTGCTATTTATGTATTTAGATATTTCGTTTCAATGGTAGATTTTCCACTGAAGCTAAATATCTAAATAACAAAATAACAAAATCTCTCAATTATGCGATGGCTGCGATTCCGGGCAGTTCTTTTCCTTCAAAGAACTCGAGCATAGCGCCACCACCGGTAGATACATAGCTTACTTTATCGGCCAGTCCGAATTTATTGACAGCTGCAACAGAGTCGCCGCCGCCTACCAGTGAAAACGCTCCTTTTTCAGTAGCGGTAACGATGGCATCAGCAACACCTTTGGTACCTGCCTGGAAAGCTTTCATTTCAAACACGCCCATTGGCCCGTTCCATAAAATGGTTCTGGAGGCCTGGATGGTCTGGCTGAAAAGTGCGATGGACTTAGGTCCTATGTCGAGGCCCATCCATCCGGCGGGAATATTATCGTTGGAAACAGTTTGTGTGGCTGCATCTTCTGCAAATTTATCCGCTGCAACGGAATCAACAGGGAGTATCAGTTGAACACCTTTTACAGTAGCTTTCTCCAGCAATTCGTTGGCCAGGTCCAGTTTGTCGTTTTCGCAGAGTGAGTTGCCGATTTCTTTACCCTGTGCTTTCAGGAAGGTAAAAGCCATACCACCACCAATGATGATGTTATTGGCACGATCCATCAGGGTTTCGATGATCAGTATTTTATCGCTTACTTTCGCGCCGCCAAGGATAGCGGTGAAAGGAGATTCGGCACTGTTCAGTACTTTCTCTGCATTGGTTACTTCTGCTTCCATGAGGAGACCGAACATACGGTCTTCCGGTGCGAAGTATTGTGCAATAACCGCTGTGGAAGCGTGTGCACGGTGGGCGGTACCGAATGCGTCATTTACATATGTGTTGCCCAGTTTAGATAGTTGTTCTGCAAAAGTGGCATCGCCTTTTTCTTCCTGTTTGTGAAAGCGCAGGTTTTCCAACAGCAGTACTTCGCCCATTTGCAGGTCAGCAGCGGCTTTTTCAGCAACGGGACCTACGCAGTCTTCCGCAAACTTTACGGTAGTGCCGTCCAGCAGGGAGATGAGGTGGTATACGAGGTGTTTTAAGGAATATTTATCGGTAGGGCCATCTTTAGGGCGGCCAAGGTGGGACATGAGTATAACGGCGCCGCCATCTTTCAGGATCTTTTTGATGGTAGGTACAGCAGCACGCATACGGTTATCGTCGGTGATGTCGAATTTATCGTTCAGGGGGACGTTGAAATCCACGCGTACCAGGGCTTTGCGGCCATTGAAGTTATAATCGGAGAATTTACTCATAAAGCTCAATTTAAATAACGGAAAGGTTAAGTCAATAAAAAAAACCGCGGATCCACAGCACAAAGCAAGTATTCAACCAAAAGTTATCTGGCATATTGCTGCTATGGTGTAGTTCCACGGAATATAAAGTCTCCCGGTTTGCACCGGGAGTACTTATATAATTATTTGCTGATCAGACCGGCGAAGTACTTCACAGTACGCACCAGTTGTGATACATAGCTCATTTCGTTATCGTACCAGGATACGGTTTTAACCATCTGGTGTTCGCCTACGGTGATCACTTTAGTTTGCGTAGCGTCAAACAGTGAACCGAAGTTGATACCGATGATATCAGAGCTTACAATTTCATCTTCGGTATAACCGAAAGATTCATTGGCAGCTGCTTTCATGGCTGCATTCACCTCATCAACCGTTACTTTTTTGTTGAGGATGGTTGTCAGCTCAGTTAAAGAACCAGTGATGGTAGGAACGCGTTGTGCATTACCGTCCAGTTTACCTTTCAGTTCAGGCAAAACCAGGCCGATTGCTTTTGCAGCACCGGTACTGTTAGGTACGATGTTGGCAGCAGCAGCACGGGCGCGGCGCAGATCACCTTTGGGGTGCGGAGCATCCAGGGTGTTCTGGTCGTTGGTGTAAGCGTGTACAGTTGTCATTAAACCGGTAGCGATACCATAGGTATCCTGCAATACTTTAGCCATTGGAGCCAGGCAGTTGGTGGTGCAGGAAGCGCAGGAGATAACAGTTTCGCTGCCATCCAGAATCAGGTGGTTAACGTTGAACACGATCGTTTTCAGATCGCCGGTAGCAGGAGCGGATATTACTACTCTTTTTGCGCCGGCAGTAATGTGTGCAGCAGCTTTGTCTCTGTCAGCAAAGAAACCGGTACACTCGATCACTACATCAACACCATGGTCTTTCCATGGAATCTGAGACGGATCCCGCTGTGCGTATATCTTCACATCTTCACCGTTCACATTGATTGCATTTTCAGAATGTTTAACATCTGCATCAAACCTACCCTGCGCCGAATCGTATTTCAGCAAATGCGCCAGCACAGTAGGGCTGGTGAGATCATTGATAGCTACCACATCAATGCCGGGCATTTTGTAAATCTGGCGGTATACCAAACGGCCTATGCGACCGAAACCATTAATACCAATTTTGAGAGTAGTTCCCATTTTACATCGAGATTTGAGTATGAAAAAATCGAGAGCGAATTTACAATCAATACCACTATTAATCAATATAAATTTAGGGTAATGAAAATTTTTTTGGAAATACGGGGGAAGATCATACCTTTGCAATCCCAAAACGACACGCCGCGTTGGTCAAGGGGTTAAGACGCCTCCCTTTCACGGAGGAATCACGGGTTCGAATCCCGTACGTGGTACAAAAAAGGACTTCTGCAAAGAAGTCCTTTTTTAATTTACCCCATACCCTGCACCTCCTTCCTGTTTTTCTGCTCCGGGAAGCACACAAAACCCTTACTTTTAAGTGTCATTACCATAATTTATAATACGCTTATGAAGAGCAAGCAAGCCGTCGGTATTTTACTAAGCCTCCATCCGCTTCAACGTATCCTTGTTAGCCTGGGGCTCACATTCATCGTTTTTATCCTGCTCCTGGTCACTGGAACAACTTTCAGCCTGCTGGTATTCTATATGTTGTTGTGGGATGTTTTTGCACTCTCTTATATTGGTACCGGCTGGATCGTATTCTTTAAACGTCCGGTAGAGGAGATCCGGAAATGGGCCCGCATTGATGACGGTAGCCGCGCTTTTGTGACGGTTATCGTATTACTGGCTTCTTTTGCCAGCATGATCACCGTATTATTACTGATGCTTTCTCCTGAAGCAGGCAGTATTGCCAGAACTATTTATTTACCGGTAGCAATTGGTGGTATGCTGGCTTCCTGGTTTATGGTACACACTACTTTTTGTTTTCACTATGCAAACCTGTTTTATGATGATGATGAACAGGATAGTACCCGGCATGCAGAAGGACTTAGTTTTCCGAAAGAGAAAAAACCGGATTATCTTGACTTCGCTTATTTTTCTTTCGTAATAGGCATGACGTTCCAGGTGTCGGACGTGGAAATTGATTCGCGCATCATCAGGCGCACCGCACTTGTACACGGACTGCTTTCTTTTGTTCTCAACACTTTTGTAGTAGCCTTAACAATAAACCTGATAGCCGGATTAAAACACTGATGAAGCGATAAGACAAAGCATTTTATATAAGAATGGAAAAAAATTTTGTGATGTAAAACATTTCCCTATCTTTGCAATCCGAAACAAAAAACGCCGCGTTGGTCAAGGGGTTAAGACGCCTCCCTTTCACGGAGGAGTCACGGGTTCGATTCCCGTACGTGGTACAAAAAAGGATCTCTGCAAAGAGGTCCTTTTTTCATTTTATAGCATGTTTTCCTACCAGTTGCATCCTACAATCCGCACATTGATGATAGTTGTTTAAAATCATCATAACATTTAGTACATTTAATACATACCGCTATTTTTTCCCAGACCGCGATGATAGAAAAGTGGATTAAGGCAAATGAACAACGATGGCATCATGCAGCCAGGTACACTTTTTACCTGCTGTTGGTGGTACTATATATTGGTAAGGCAAAAGGACAGCAACCTCATGTATCCTATTACTTTAAGCATCTTGATATTAACAGTGGTTTAGCAAGTAACCACGTATCGGCTATATTGCAGGACCGTAAAGGTTTTGTGTGGATTGCCAGCACTGCATTACAACGCTACGATGGTACCAACCTTGTTACCATTGCCAATTTCGATCGGGTACCAGGCTCTATTTACTACGATGATATCTGTTTGTGCGAAGATACCAAAGGCCGTATCTGGATGGGCACCCCTGATAACATTCGTGTATACGACCCCGTTACAACGCTTATTAGAACACTGAAGGTAGATAACATGCCCGACCTTCCACAGGGGCTGCAATGCAGCAATATTGTGCAGGACAGGGATGGTGTGATATGGGCCACCACCCTTGATGGGCTTATGCGCTTTGATGAAAAAGCTTTCAACTTTAAAAGAGTAACGACCATACCCGAAGCCGAACGGAAACAGATGAAGGATGCCATCATGGAAGATGAATCAGGTAACCTCTGGATCAGTGGTGAGAACAAATTGTTTATCCTGGATCGTCAACGGAAGCAACTATTCAGCCCAACTAATAACCCGCAACAGCTGCCGGTATTAACCATCCCCAACAGCTTCAAAAAGATATTTACAGATCCGCAACACCGCGTATGGCTGGCTGGCCGCAGGGGCAAATTGTATTGCTACAATCCTGCTACCCGCCAGCTGATGGATTATGATTTTTTAGCGCCCACACCCGCAAAAAAAGGCATCTCCCCTAATGAAAACTGGAATGCCATTTTTGATGTGATGGCCGACGGTGAAAAAAATGTATGGGTAGCCACAGAGAAAGCAGGCATCTTCCGCCACAATGAAAACACCCGGGACTTTGATGTAAATATCACAGCAGATAATAGCGATGAACGCGGCTTCAGCTACGACTATGAAACCAACTGCTTTTTAAGTGACCGCGAAGGACACCTGTGGATAGGCACGGATCATGGTATAAATATCCTTAGCCTGCATAATAAAACATTCCGTCTGCTGGACCACAGAACCTCCTTTCCGAATACCTCCGCTAAACTTCCCATGGGGGAAATAACCGGCCTTATGCAGGCCACTAACGGTGACGTATATGTGGGCTACTGGGGAAAGGGTTTCAGCCGGTTATCCTCACAACTAAACCTGATCAAGAACTATGTACATAATGTACGTGACCCATTACATGCTTTGCCGGAAGAGCGCGGCCTGGTGTGGAGTTTCGCCGAATTGAAAAACGGGACCATCGTCGTCGGACAGGAGAGTGGGAACCTCTCTTTATTCAATCCCGCAACAGGGGAATTTACCGCACATCTCTCTTCACCGGCATTATGCGAACAAACGCCATTGTGCCTGCTGTCGCAAAAGGATACTATCGTCTGGATCGGGCTGTATAAAAGAGGACTGTCCAGCTGGAACCCGGAGCAAAATACTTTTTACCACTACAATGAACTGACAGATTCGCTAAGACGACCGTTGTCTGTTATGCAGATAGTACCGCAGGATGACTCTCTGCTGTGGCTCGGCACCAGCGGCGGCGGACTGATACTCTTCAATACACGCACGAGGAAAATAGCCGCCACACAATCTTTCAAATGGGATTCACATTATTATACCAATATCACCTCCCTGCGCAAATACAACGACAGCATGCTGCTGGCCGGTACTGATCATGGTTTGTGGATCTTTAATACCATCAGGAAAACGTATCGCCCACTCAGGATCAACGGGCAGCTGTTTGATGAATGGGTGCTCAGTATGCAGGAAGATGTGCCCGGCAAAATATGGTTTACTACACAGTATGGATTCTACCGGCTCACTATACCAGGGGAAAAACTGGAAACATTCGTTCAGGCAGATGATATCATCGACAACGACCGGAAAGTACGCCGCCGCATTGTAAAGATGCAGGACGGACATTTGCTTGTGGGTGCCTCCGATCACTTTGTATCTTTTGATCCCACAAGTCTCCAGGTGGCGCCACCGCCACCCGATGTAACCATTGTAAGCCTGAAAGCACTGGACAGCAGCGTGCTGATAGAAGCGGCACTGCATGGCGGTGCACCCGTGATGCTTACCCATAAACAGAATTTCATCAGTATAGAATTTAAAAGCCTGCAATATCATCGCGAAAAGATCCGGTACTATTATCAGCTGGAAGGTGTGGATGAAAACTGGGTGAGCGCGGAAGATATTCTCTTAGCCAAATACACCAACCTGGCGCCAGGCAGTTATAGTTTCCGGGTAAGGGCTGTAAATACCGCGGGTACCTTTTCTGATCATATCAGTGTACTGCAATTATATATAAAGCCGGCTTTCTGGCAAACGCCCTGGTTCCGGCTGTTATGCCTGCTGATAGCTGCTGCGCTCATATACCTGTATTTCAGGTTGCGGATTTCCAGTATTAAAAGAGAAGCCAGGCAGCGCACTGCCATACAACAACAAATGGCGCAACTGGAAATGACCGCCCTGCGTGCACAAATGAATCCGCACTTCATCTTTAATGCGCTCAACTCCATCCAGACATTCATGATGAAAAACGAAACAGAGCAGGCATTGTCCTACCTGGGCCGCTTTGCCCGGTTGATCCGCAACGTACTGGATAATTCACAACTGAATAATATTACTATTTCACGGGAAGTAAACATGCTCACCAACTATATGGAGTTGGAAAAGCTGCGCTTTGCCGACCAGTTTGAATACCACATCATCATTGATCCGCAACTGGATGCCGATATGGTGGAAATACCCACCATGATCATCCAACCCTTTGTGGAAAACGCTATCTGGCACGGACTACTCCACATAAAAACAAAAGCGAAACTGATCATCACTTTCCAGGTAGTAGATGACCGCGTATTGTGTACGGTAGAAGACAATGGTGTGGGCAGGGAAAAAGCAACCGCCCTCAAAAGCATGAATAAACAAAGACATCACTCCCGCGGCCTGCAAATCACCCGCGACAGGCTACACTTATATAACAGCATGTTTAATGTTGCTGCCAGCTTCGATATTGAAGACCTGACAGATGGAGCAGGAAATGCTACCGGAACAAGGGTTAATTTGTGGTTTCCGCTTGTGGAAGAATGACCAGGATTTAACAGATAAAAAGATTTATAGGATTGAACAACGAGATAGGAGCAAAAACAGTTACCTGTATTGTTATCTCGTTGTTCAATCCTATAAATCCTTTTATCCTTTAATCCTGGTCTATTTCAGTCCTATTTCAAAATGCCGCTCCGGAATTTCTATATCCAGGAAGCCTTTTTTAATGAGCCAGTTGCGGAAGATCTGTTGTACATCATATTCTCCGTGTACCAGGAATAATTTCTTTACATCTGCGGGGTGCTGACATGCCAGCCATTGGCTGAGGTCTTCGTAGTCGCCATGTGCGCTCATGGAGCGGATGACGCCTACTTCCGCATTTACCTGGAAGCGGGTGCCATAAATGGAAACTTCTTTCGCACCGCGCATCAGCCGGCCACCGAGCGATTGCGGCTCGCAATAACCTACAATGAGGATGGTGTTTTGTGCTTCGTCAATATTATTGGCGATGTGGTGTTTTACACGGCCTGCTTCCGCCATGCCGGATGCTGAAATGATCACGCAGGGCTCTTTGCGGAAGTTCAGACTTTTAGATTCATCTACTGTTTTAATATATCGCAGCCCCGGAAAATCAAATGGATCATCATCTCTTTTCAGGAGGTCAGATACTTCTTTGTTAAATACTTCCGGGTGTGCTTTGGTAACGGCCGTAGCTTCTGTGGAGAGCGGGCTGTCTACGAATATATCTACTTTGGGCAGCTTGCCTTTCAGTTGTGCATTGTTAAGGGCATACAGCAGTTCCTGTGTGCGGCCCACGCTGAAAGCCGGGATGATGAGTTTACCTTTTTTCTCTACGCAGGTTTCCCTGATATAACGAAGCAGTTCATCATCAGCAGGAGCGGCGTCAGCATGTAAGGTGCTGCCGTAGGTAGATTCTATCAGAATATAATCTGCCTGCGGGAAAGTAGCGGGTGATTTCAGGATCGCATCATTGTAACGGCCAATGTCGCCACTGAAAGAGATCTGTTCTGTTTTCCCGTTTTCTGTAATACGCAGGTGTACGGAGGCGGCGCCTACAATATGTCCTGCATCGGTAAACATCAGTTGCACGTCGGGATCGATGTTAGTCCAGGTATTATAGCCGGTGGGTTTCAGCGATCCGATAGCATTCTTTGCATCGTCTACAGTGTATAATGGTTCTATGTAAGGGCGTCCGTCACGGGCTCTTTTTTTGTTGGTGAATTTCACATCATCCTGTTGTATTTCTGCGGAGTCCATCAGGAGTATTTCGGTCATGTCGCGGGTAGCCGGTGTGCAGAAGATGTCGCCATCATAGCCTAATTTAACCAATCGCGGAATCAGCCCGGAGTGATCAATGTGTGCATGGGAAAGTACCATGTAGGTGACTTCCTGGGGGTCGAAGCCGAAGTCGCGGTTCAGTTCATCTGTTTCCTGGCCCATGCCCTGAAACATACCGCAATCCAGCAGGATCTTTTTACCATTCTTAAGTGTGATAAGGTGCTTGGAACCCGTAACGGTGCGGGCCGCGCCATGAAATGCTATTTTCATATCAGTGTTTTAGGGTGAGTGATGATCACCATTTACGATTTACCTTTAAAAGACCAGGTGATGGCGAAAGAGGCAATTAATGTGCCTTGTTTGTCATGACCTTCACTGTTGACGGTTATGGTTACTGCCTCATGTTCGTTGAGCGCCCTTTCTATGGCCGCTTTCAACGCAGGCAGTTCTGCACAGGTGAATAAAGTGAGACCGGTTGCTTTCTTCACAAAGGTGGCCTTCATATCGGTAACAAGCATGGATACACGTTTCGGTGCACTGCGCACATACATGATGGCAGGTAAGCCTGTACTCATTTCCGCTGCCATAGCAAGACAGGCGAAGTAAGTAGACTGGAAGGGGTTTTGTGATAACCAGCTATAAGGTACGGAAGTAATACAGCGGTCTGCTTGCAGGGATTGTAATCTTACACCGGAAAGCCATGCGGAAGGCAGCTTCCAGCACAGGTAGGCTGAAAACTTAAACGGATGTTGTGCAAACTTCATAAAAGATTGCACAACATCTGTGTTGAGTGTGATCAAGCCTTTTTCCATAGCGGGGCTATTCATTGATATAGTTGGATGGCAATAACGCCGCCGGTGACCATTGTTTCAGGAATGTTGCCAGCTTCTTCTTATCATATGAATCTGCTGATTCCAGCAGGCCGGAGTTTTGTGTGTGCAGGCGGTTGCCTTTTGCATCCAGGATTACGAGTACCGGGAAACCGAAACGCTGCGGGTATCCCAGCTCTTTCAGGATGGGCAGGTTTTTATTTTCCTTGCTGTAGTTAAGATGATATACTACATAGTTCTTTTCCACAGCAGCCTTTAATTCCGCATTATCTTCAATGAACTTATACAATCGCTTGCACCAGATACACCAGTTGCCACCTATTTGCAGTAATACATGTTTGTTTTCTACCGCTGCCTGTTTTACAGCGGCAGCCATGTCTGCTTTTGCATCAGCAGCGGGGTTGTAAATGTGCTCCAGGTCATGTGTTTGCGCATGCACCGCCGGAATGGCGAAAGCAATGCCCAGCAACAATGTCCATACATACTTCTTCATAAAAAATCATTTAAACTGCGATCTCTAATTTACACTATATTTCGCACATAGGACTGTATCGCATTTTGTGCGTTGCTGCTGTCAGCCAGTTGCAAAGCAATGATATCTTTCAGCTGCTGTTGTAATGCCGGTGCATACACCGGTACACATACTTCGATGCGGCGGTACAGATTTCTGTTCATCCAGTCGGCGGAGCCCATGTATACTTCTTCCTGTCCGTTATTGCAAAAGATAAACACCCGCGCATGTTCCAGGTAGCGGTCTACGATCCGGATGACGCGGATATTTTTGCTTTCCGCGATACCCGGTACGAGGCAGGAGATACTGCGTACGATCATGTTTATTTGTACGCCGGCTTCACTGGCTTCATACAGTTTGGCGATCATCGTTTTCTCCTGGAGGTTATTTATCTTGATGTGGATAAACGCCTGTTTGCCTTCCCGTGCATGCGCAATTTCCCGGTCTATTAAAGCCGTAAACCGGTCTGTCATATTGAACTGGGCAACAAGCAGGTGTTCAAAGTGAAGAAAGTTATAGGCTGTTGGTTGTTCGCGGCTCTGCAGATAGAGGAATAACAATTCCATTTCACGTGTAATACCGGTGTGGGCGGTAAATAACACATGATCTGTATAGAACCGCGCAGTGCTTTCATTGAAATTACCGGTGGCTATCAATCCGGAGTAATCCCATTGATAGCCGCGCCTGCGCTTTACCAGTGCGGTTTTGGCGTGTACTTTCATACCGGGAATACTATAGATGATCTTTACGCCGGCCTCTTTCATCTTTTTAGACCACCGTATATTATTGGCTTCATCAAAGCGGGCTTTCAGTTCTACGAAAACCGTTACCTGCTTGCCGTTCCTGGCGGCGCTGATGAGCGCCTGTGCTATCTGCGAACTGGATGCAATGCGATATAGTGTTACATAGATTTCCTGTACATCCCCGTCAATGGCGGCTTCATTAAAGAAGCGCAGAATATGATCGTATTGCTGATAGGGGAGATGGATCAATATATCTTCCTGCTGGATGAGGTCCAGCATATAATCGGTTTTAGCAGTTGTCGGGTTTTGTGCCAGTGCTACACGGGGATATAAAGCATCTTTCAACGTTGCCGGCATGGGCAGGTCTGCGAGGTCTTTCAGGTTGTGGTAGCGGCCACCCGGTATCATTTCATCTGTGGCTACATCAAACTGTGCTGCCAGGAAATGAAGTACGGGTGTGGGCAGTGCGGCATCATATAACAGTCGCGTAGGCACGCCCAGCTCACGCTTACGGATCAACGTTTCTACCTCTTCGAGGATATCGCCTTTGATCTCATCCATGTCCATTTCTGCATTCCGCGTGAGCTTAATGCTATGACTGCTGTGTACTGCATATCCCGGGAATATATAGGCGAGATGTGCGCGGATAGCATCATCGAGAAAGACGATGCGGAATACGCCATCTTCACCGGGCAGGGTAATAAAGCGGTTTAATGCAGCGGGGATGTTCACGACTACATATTCTCTTTCGGATGCATTTCCCTCCGGGATCAATGTCACTACGAGATATAAAGCATTGTTTTCGGGAAAGAGTTTTTTCTCCTGGTTGTTCAACCATACCGGTTGCAGATAGGCGAGGATATTTGTCAGGAAATAATTACGGGTACATGTTTTAACGATTCCCTGTACATCCTGGTTGTAAATCAGTTCCACACCCTGTTTCAACAGGGCCGGCATAATACTGCCGGTGAGGATCTGTCCATATTCTACCTGCTGCCGGTTTATTTCCTGCAACACCTGTTGTAAGGTATCCGGGGTAAGGGCTTCATCACTACCGGCATCGGGATCTTTTTCCAGCACGCGGTTAATAGCCAGTACGGCCGGCATCCGCACCCGGAAAAATTCATCGAGGTTGGAAGAGAAAATAGAGAGGAACCGGATACGTTCGTATAGTGGTACCCGTTCGTCGCCTGCCATTTTCAACACCCGGTAATTAAACGACAACCAGCTGAGGTCGCGGTTATATAAAGGAACACCCATGCGTAGTTATGCTTTTACCGGAAAAAAGATAGCGGCGATCATAAACGCCAGTACAGAGGCGATCAGCCCAAACATGAATATATTATAAGAGATGCGCAGCAGTTTATATTTATGACCCAGCACCACACCCAGGTTATACACGTCTTTGGTCATACTGCCATAGAGGAAATCTGCATCTTCCATCATCTGTCTCATTCCCCACTCATATTCGTCTAGTTTCATCTTATAAAAATTACCAAAGAATAAGAGGTTGGCATTTTTCTTTGAAATATCCTCGCGTGTAAACGTACCACTGGTTACGTTCGGTCGGGTAGCCAGTACAGAGAAGATAACGGTAGTAACGGAGGTGAATAAAAAGATCACAGATGGAATGATCATATTGGGATAGTCTTCCAGTCGCCTTACCAGTACGGTGAGCATAAAGGAAATGATAATGGAATTGACCGAGATCATGATATGTGCTTTGCTGTCGGCCATAGAACTCAACCTGATATGATTGGTAGAAGTGATCCTGAACATGGTTTCTACACCGCGTTCGGGTTTCTTCGCTTTCTTCTCTTTTACTTTTTCTGTATTGCCAACAGCCGGACTATCTGCAACCACGCTGGTAGTTTGTGCTTCTCCTGATTTTTTCTCCAGTTTCTTTTTCAGCTTTTCCAGGTTTTCTTCTTTTTGTTGTTTGGTCAATGTCTTTACGTAGTCTGTCCAGTAGTGATGTTCGCTCAGGAATTTTATATTATTCGTGAGCCAGGCGGTAGCTGGAATTTCGTGTTGATATTTCAGCTCCAGTTCATGCCTGAGTAATTTGTTGCGGTTAGGAAATTCCTTTGAGCCCAGGTGGAACAAGTCAGCATCACAAACGATCTTTTCCAGCAGGTTATGTGGCGACTGCGGCATTTTTGTAGCCAGGATGGCGCCCTTTACCATTGCCTGCATCGCTTCGGAAGCATGCTGCTCCTGTAAAAAGCGGATCGCTTCCCCGGCGCCGTTTTCCTCATGTACATTGCTTTCTCCCAGCAGGTAACCGGCATCATGAAACCAGGCTGCTATATAGGCAGCCTGCAACTCATCGTCCTGCAGATTGTAATGCGCTGCTATCTGCGCAGCGGCCTGTACTACCTGTTGTGTATGTTCCAGATTATGATAAACCAGGTCGGGTCGGGGATGTTGCTGATATTGAGCTAAAACATAATCCCGTGCGGCGTCTATGAGGGTGCTGTTTTGCATATAGTAGTAGTAATTCGTAATTCAAACTAAGTTACTGCATTTTTGATTTAAATTTATGGCATAAAGCCGCTGTATGAAGGTACGAACGCTACTGTTATTTGGATTATTGTTCCTGTCGTGCAACAGCGATAGAGAACAGAAGCTTTATTCATCTCCTTCAGGTTACAACCTGAAGGAACCGGTACGTTTCCGCGTAAGGGAATCTATGCAGGAGATTTCCGGTATTGTACTGAATCCTGATGAACATAATATTATTGCTATCAATGACGAAGAAGGAAGGGTATATAAGATAGATGTAGCTGCCACCGGTCCTTATCCTTCCTATAAGTTTGGCAAGAACGGAGATTATGAAGATATCTGTCGTACAGATAGTGGCTGGTTTGTGCTAAAGAGCAATGGCTCTCTGTACCAGGTGGATGGCTTGTTTACCGACAGTGTTTCCAGCACTCATTTTAAATTCCCGAAAAAGGGGAAGCGTGAATTTGAAACTACTTATTACGATAGTTTGAGAAATAGTATTGTCCTGATATGTAAGAACTGTAAAGATGATAAGGAACAGGGTATTACCAGTGCTTACCGTTTTGATCTGGCTACCAAAACATTTGACACGGCTTCTTTATATCATTTTAATAATAAAGAGATAGCAAACCTGGCAGGAACTGATATGCGTTTTTTTAAGCCGTCAGCGGCAGCGATACATCCTGTTGAAAAGCGTTTATATATCATTGCATCTGTAAACAGGTTACTGGTTATTGCAGACCTGGAAGGGCATATACAGGAAGCCTATAACCTGAAACACCGGCTATTTCCACAACCGGAAGGACTTGCCTTTCATCGTAACGGGGATATGTATATTTCTAATGAAGGTGATTATGATGGTCTTGCCCATATTCTTAAATTCACTTATAAGCACAAATGATCAACCGGAAACTTCTTTGTATAGCGGTATTATTATGCATCTGCAACAGCATCTTTGCACAGGCGCCCGCAGTAGTGAAACGTATTATCCTTATCGGTGATGCCGGCGAGTTGCACAGCAACGGACACAATTCAGTAGTAGATGCAGTACGCAAAGCATATGATTTACAGGATGACAGGAACACCGTGTTGTTCCTGGGAGATAACGTATACCCACTGGGGTTACCCGATTCTTCCAGCAGCAGGTATCCCACCGCCAAAGAAATCCTGGACTACCAGATCAACCTGGTGCGCGGTACCAACACAAGAGGGATCATCATTCCCGGTAATCACGACTGGAATAAAAGTAAGCCCAATGGCTGGCAGGTGATCCGCAACCAGCAACGCTATGTAGATTCCCTGCACCTCGGTAATGTGGAGTTTCTGCCGAAAGGTGGCTGCCCCGGCCCCGTGGAAGTGAAGCTGGCGGATAACATTACTTTAATTGTGATGGACAGCGAATGGTGGGTGTTCCCTTATGATAAACCGGGAATGGAATCTGATTGCGATTGTAAAGATAAGGATGATGTATTGGCCAGGTTGTCGGAAATAGTAGCCATGAATCGGAATAAGCTGATCATTTTTGCTACCCATCACCCTTTCCGCAGCTACGGCATTCATGGTGGATACTATACGATCAAGCAACATATTTTCCCGCTTACCGACCTGCGGCCCTCATTGTATGTGCCTTTGCCGGTAATAGGCTCTATCTATCCCATCGCCCGCGGCGTATTTGGAACACCCGAAGATCTTCCCCATCCAAAATACCAGCAAATGGTGAAAGGCGTGGAAGACGCGCTGAAACCACATGGCCCGGTGGTATTCGTGTCCGGACATGATCATACCTTGCAGCTGATAAAGGATCAGCAGAACAACTATGTAGTAAGCGGCAGCGGTGCTAAAAATAACCGCGTGAAGAAAGGAAAGAAGTCGTTGTTTGCCACTTCTGAAAATGGTTTCAGTGTACTGGAAATGCTGGCCGACAGCACCGTACGCGTGCAGTATTTCCTGGCCGACAATTTAGCTACACCGGTATTCAGCAATAACCTGCTACGGATGCAGGAGTTATCACAACAAGGATTTGTTTATACCCAACCGGAAGCGTTACCGCCCTATGTGACCATGAAGGCGGATTCACAATACAGCCGGATCAATAACTTCCACCGCTTTCTTTTAGGAGAGAACTACCGCAAAGTATGGAACACGCCCCTTAAATTTCCGGTGATAAACCTGAAAACAGAAAAGGGCGGATTGACAATTTTAAAACGCGGCGGTGGTCAGCAAACGCGCTCTCTCCGGCTGGCAGACAGCACCGGAAAGGAATATGCAATGCGCTCCCTGAAAAAATTCCCGCTGGCAGCTATTCCTGAACTATTGCGGGAAACAATTGCGAAGGAAGTAGTGCAGGATCAGATCTCTGCTGCCAACCCCTACGCACCGCTGGCTGTAAGTGTATTGGCGGAAGCTGCCGGTGTGCCGCATACCAATCCGTCTTTTGTATACCTCCCTGCGGATTCGGCCCTGGGCATCTACGCCAAAGACTTTGGTAATGATGTATACCTGTTTGAAGAAAGAGAGCCGATGACAGGTGATAAAGATAAAACGTATAACACACCAAAAGTATTAGAGAAGATATGGGGAGATAATGATGCCACGGTAGACCAGAAATCAGTATTGCGTGCGCGCATCCTGGATACCTATATCATGGACTTTGACCGTCATGATGATCAATGGCGCTGGTACCGGGAACTACACAAAACGCGGGAGATCTATTACCCCGTTCCCCGCGACCGCGATCAGGCGTTTTTTGTGAATGAAGGCTTTATTCCCCGCCTGGCTTCCAAGCCCTGGCTGATGCCTGCTGTACAAGGCTTCCGGGATTATATTCCGGACATCAACAACTTCAACTTCAGTACCCGCTACTTTGATCGTTCCTTCCTCAATGAGCTGGAAGAAAAAGACTGGAAGAAACAAACAGATAAATTCTTAAGTAAGATGACCGACAGCGTTATCGCCGCTGCGGTAGCTGCTTTCCCGGATACCGTGCAATCACTCGTAGGCCCCATGATGTTACATCGCCTGGACGTACGCAGAAACATCCTGGAAAAGAATATGCTGAAATACTACCGTTTCCTGGCGAAAGGTGTGGACGTTCCGGCTACGCAAAAGAATGAACTCATTACTGTTGACAAACAGGCTGGCGGCGCTGTTGCGCTGAATATCTTCAAGATCAGTAAAAAGGGTGCCATACAGCAGAACACCTATTCCCGCACCTTCGATCCCCAGGTTACCAAAGAAGTGAATGTATACGGACTGGGTGGCAATGACCGTTTTGAAATCAGGGGAGATCACGGCACACCCATTCGCATCCGCCTGATAGGCGGCAGTGATGCGGATACTTATATAGACAGTACCACCGTAAAGGCGGGTAAACGGATACGCGTATACGATCAGAAAAATGGAAAGGATTCCTTTGCATTAAGCAGCAATGAACAACGCCGCTTATCCAATGATCCGGAAAATATCCGTTACAACCGCAGCGCCTTCCAGTTTAATAAAACATTTCCCATGCTGGCTGGTGGCTATAACCGGGATGACGGTTTGTTGCTGGGAGTGGGATTACAACTCATCCGCCACGGTTTCCGGAAAGAACCTTTTTCTGCCAAACACCTGTTCACCGCTACGCATGCACTGGCTACAAGGGCCTGGAACTTCCGCTATGAAGGAGAGTTGACGGATGTTATCGGTAAATCAGATCTGTTGTTATTTGCAAGAGCGAAGGCGCCGAATAATACCATCAACTTTTTTGGTTACGGCAATGAAACCGTATTTGATAAAAGTGGGGGAAAGAATATTTCTTACTACCGCGCACGTTTTAACTTATACACCGCAGAAGCTTTGCTGAGAACAAGTTTCGGTGATCATCTCAGTATATCCTATGGCCCGGCTATTAATAATTACGCTTTTAATAAAGATGAAAATCATGGCCGTTATATCACCCGTTTCCAGGATAATAAACTGGATTCTGCGAGCATCTACGGTAATAAATCTTATGCAGGCGCCAAGGTAGTAGCACAAATAGATACACGTAATAACAAGATCATTCCTACCCGTGGCATCCTGTGGGCAACATCTTTTACAGGCAATAAAGGATTGAATGATAACAGCCGCAATTACATGCAGCTGCAATCAGACCTGAGCCTCTACATGAGTTTCCGTATCCCTGCTAATTTTGTTATCGTGAGCCGTTTGGGTGGCAGCAAGATCTGGGGTGATTATGAATACTTCCAGGCCGTTACCATAGGCGGTACACAGAACCTGCGCGGTTACCGTAATTACCGCTTTGCAGGTGGTGCCGGCGTGTACAACAATACAGAAATACGCGTAAAATTATTTGAGCTGAAAACATACTTACTGCCGGCAACCATCGGACTACTTGCCTTCAACGATATAGGACGTGTATGGCAGGATAATGAAACATCGCACGTATGGCATGATGGCTATGGCGGCGGTGTATACCTGGCGCCTATCAATGCACTTATTATTACTGCCGTGGTAGGACATTCCAAAGAAGAAACGGTTCCCTATGTAACGCTGGGATTCAAATTCTAACATTATTTATCCTTCCAGGTTCACTGTCACGCGTAATGCCTTTAATCCGCTTACGCCCTGTAACTCTTCCAGGTCAAGCATTTCAACATCAGGAAGCAGGACGTTTTTACTTTGCAGGAAGGAAATATATTTTTTAAATTCTTCCATTTCGCGGGGATAGGAGTATACCATGGCGATGGTGCCGGGTTGTGTTAATCTTTCTCCGGTACCGATTACATGTACTTTATCAATCCGTTTCTTAATGATTTCATAGCGCACATTATACGCGCCTTCCACATCAAACCTGCGTTCATCACTGCGGAAGCTGATGGTAATAGGTGCGCTGTGCATAAGGATCATCTGCGTGGTTTGCAATGGGATCTTTAATTGCGGTCCTAATTTATGTGTGAGCCTTGCAATATTAGCCATAGTGGAAAGCTGCCACAGGCGAAGGTTACGGAGATAGAGATGATCAAACTTCTTTGTCTGCGCAATAGATTGACCTATATAAATAGTGTATTCCACTCCATCGGTGCGGTACTTTTCAAAGTAACAAGGGAATGACCGCTGGATATAACCCCGTTCTTTTTCGAGGTACTGACTGATAGCATCATTGATGGTAGCCAGGCTCTCTTCATATTCTCTCCGGTGATGGAATACATGTCCTTCCGCTTTATCCATCCGCTCAAAGTAATGTTCTAATACGGGTTTCAGTGATTCGCTGCCTTCACATAAATGTTCCAGTATCGGTTGTATTTCCTGGTCCATGAATTCATTTACTTTCAGGTCTTCACCCGCCTGAAGATTATGGCTCAGGTTATTGAGCATATCTTCTGTTTTAAATTGCAGCTCTTCCAGCAGTGGCAGATGTATTTCCTCACTGATTGTTTTGAGCGTGTCGCGGATAAGCTCCAGTTGTTCCTGTAAATCTTCCCGGATGGCATTGCCTTGCTGTACGGATGAATTACGGATATCTATGGCGCCATACAGCGGATATACTTCTTCAAAACTGATGTTCTCTATATCTTTTCTTTCTTCCGGCGGCGTTAGCAGATAATTCCAGGCGGCATCGGTAAACTTCCATTCCACCGCAGATTGCAGTGCGGTAAACTGATCCCTGATCACTTCATTCAGGCGGTTGTCGAGGATGCTCATGCTGCGGTTCAGCATCAGTCCCAACAGGGAATACGTGTTTTCCAGCTTCCACAGTGGGTCGGATGATAGCGCATTTGCTGTGGAAGAGGCCAGTTCCAATACCCCCAGTATTTCCTTTTTGTGGGTAATGGGGAAGAGGACAAAGCTTTTGATATTTTTTATAGGGAGAAATTTCAGGAATCCATGTTGCGCAATACTGGCATCATTTACATCCGGGATGATCAGCGGGATGGGCTGACGTTCCACATGTTCCAGCATCATCTGGAAGAAGTGTTGCTGTTGTTTTTTATTGCCGATACCTAAAATAGGGTCGATATTGGTAAACTGTTCTTCCAGCACATTTTTACCGTTCACTTTGGGAAAGGGAACGAGGTGTGCGGTGATATCCGGAATCCCCAGGATGGTAGGGATCATTTTCTCCAGGGTGCGATAGCTCTCCAGTTCATTACTGGAGCGCATATTCATCACCAGGCTCTTGATATTATTAATGATTTCTGTTTGCGTAACGTCTTCTACGGTCCATATAACAAAGCCTTCCAGGCTGAACATGGAAGGAGGTATTAATTCCTGTATGGATTCCGGCGACATCTGGTAAGAGCAGAAACTGTTATAATCCAGTTGTGGTATTTCTCCTTTCACTTTCACATCTACAAACCTGGGATCTACATTTACTTTCACATACCTTTTGCCACCTTCCGGTGTTTCCAGGGTGTGAATAATATCGTTCTGATAGTTTACCGGGAAATGATAGATCCTGTCCAGGATCAGTTTGTACAACCAGGTGAGCTTGTCCTTTTTTACTTTGGAAGCCGAAATCCCATAAGGAACAGCTGAGAGTTGAGTACCATCTTCTGTAAAAAGTTTTTTAAACAGATCAGAATAATAAAAGATGGCAAAGTTGAAAGGAACACCGATACCATAAATATCCCTGCTGGAATCTGTGGTAATGGGGAAGATAGCGGCCGTCAGCAGATCCAGGTAGTCCTTGAACCGGGTAAGGTCAGCATGACGGGATATCGGGAGGAGCGTTTCAGGATTGCTCTCAAATTTCTGAATAATGAGTTTATAGAAAGACGAACGCGGGTCAAGATCATTCTGCACCTTTTCCTTTAAAAAACGGAGGAAGGGAACAAATGAGATATTTGACTCTATTAACTTTTCGTCGTTAAATACACCGGGGTGCGCAGTTAAAACCTTCATAATCAATGTCGAATTTACTGATTTTCGAATCTTTTGATTTCATTCCCGGTCGATCTATCTACCGGAAAAATCAAAAAAAGAAATCGTATTACAATTTACAGTAAAAACAGTGCAGGAGTAACGGGGGGCGGGATAGTTACGCAGACGTAAAGGTCGGACAGATATTTTAAATTTTAGGATTTTTTTATTTTCTTATTTAGATATTTTGTTTCAATGGAAGGTATGCTCACCGAACTAAATACCTAAATAAGAAAATAAAAAAATCCCAACATTTTATTGGAGTTCGATCTGGTTTCTCAGCAGATCATCCAGTGTATCGCGTTTACGGATAAGGTGTGGCTTACCGTCTTTTATCAGTACTTCCGCTGGTTTCAGGCGGGAGTTGAAGTTGGAGGCCATTTCAAATCCGTAGGCGCCGGCATTATAAAATACCAGGTAATCGCCTTCTCTTACTTCATGCAATTTTCTATCCCAGCCAAAAGTATCTGTTTCGCAGATATTACCAACCACGGTATAGATGCGTTCTGTGCCTTTAGGGTTGGAAATGTTGCGGATCAGGTGGAAAGCATCGTAAAACATAGGTCTGATCAGGTGATTGAAGCCTGAGTTGACGCCTACGAATACGTTGGCAGTTGTTTGTTTGATCACGTTTGCTTTCACTACAAAGTAGCCGCATTGGCTTACCAGGTATTTTCCTGGTTCAAACCAGAGTTGTAGCGGACGCTCGTATGTTTTAGCAAAATTATTAAATGATTCAGTCAGCTTTTTGCCGAGCAGGTCGATATCTGTTTCCGGATCGCCTGGCTGGTAGGCCACTTTGAAGCCGCTGCCCAGGTCAATAGATTCCAGGTCGGGGAAATGTTGTACCATTTCAAACATAATCTCTACACCGCGCAGAAATACATCCACGTCCTTGATTTCAGAGCCGGTATGCATGTGCAGGCCGGTTACTTTCAGCTTGGTAGACTTCACAATCCGCTCGATATGGCGCATCTGGTGAATAGAGATCCCGAATTTGCTATCAATATGCCCGGTGGAGATCTTGAAGTTTCCACCCGCCATGATATGCGGATTCAGTCGGATACAGATGGGGTAACTACCGCCGAATTTATGTCCGAATTGCTCCAGGATGGAGAGGTTATCGATATTGATGATCACACCGAGGTCTTTGGCAGCAATAATTTCCTGCAAGTCCACACAGTTAGGCGTGAAGATGATGTTTTTAGGATCAAAACCCGCTTTAAGCCCCAGCTGTACTTCTTGTATAGATACCGTATCCAGTCCGCAACCAATGGAATTGATGTACTTCAGGATATTGATATTGGTCAATGCCTTACAGGCGTAGAAAAAGCGTGTATCAGACTTATGAAAGGCTTTTTGGAGCTTATCATATTGAGTTTTAATCTTTTCCGCATGGTATATGTATACCGGGGTACCAAATTCTTCCGCTATTTTCACCAGGAAATCGGTCGCAAGTACGTCGCTTTGTTTAGGCATTGATCTATCCTTGATTTATGAATGAGAACGCAAAATTACTACGCAAAAGTGAGATTTTGTAGAAAAAAGCATCAGGGACATAAATGGTATGCCTACAGGAAGCCGAATTATACCCAATTTCCCCTTTTTTGACACCAGAACTCCCTTTTTTGACCTCAAAGCCTCGTGGTTTGACCTAAAACATGGAAGTTTTGACCTCTGAACCTCAAGTTTTGACCTCCGGGGTCAAAACTCCTTCCCAAAAAATACCACTTCGATATTTTGAGCAGGTGATTTTGACCTTTGAGCCAGGAGCGTTGACCTTAAAGGTCAAAACTTTGAGTTCGGAGGTCAAAGGTTGGGGTTCGGAAGTCAAAACAGGAGGGTATTTAGTATTGATATGGTATCTTTATTACCAATTATCAAATTTGTAAGTGAATGGATTCATACCGGTTTGACAGAACTGCCTTTAAAATCAAGACATTTGCCGAATCTGATGCGGACAATGTGGATCTCAGTTTACCTTTAAGGGAGCGTTTGCGGCAGGCGTATTATCTTATATCCAAAGCGTATGGCTTTGATGTAAATAACCCACCGAGGATGGATAAGACGGTTTTTTCATATAAAAAACTAAATAAGTAGTGTAATGGGATCCATATTTAATGAGGATTTTAGAGATTTTATCCGCGCTTTAAATAATCAGGGGGTAGATTATATACTGGTCGGAGGCTACGCTGTTATCCTACATGGTTACAGGAGAGCAACCGGAGATATGGATGTATGGGTAAATAGCACAAAGGATAATTATTTAAAACTTACCAGGGCTTTTGCAGAATTTGGTCTCCCTCTTTTTGATATGACCGAAGATAAATTTTTAAATACAGAGGAGGCAGATGTCTTTTCGTTTGGCAGATCACCCGTAGGAATAGATATTTTGACAAAATTGAAAGGCGTAGATTTCAAAGAGGCTTACAGCATCTCTCAAATATTTGAAGACGATAATTTGAAAGTCAGATACCTGCACCTGAACAGCCTCATACAAGCCAAAAAGGCTGCTGGGCGCCATAAGGATTTGGATGACATTGAAAAACTGATCGCTGGGAAGTAATATCCGTGGCAACTGAATCACTACCAGGTGATTCTTATTAATTGTCTGAGCAGTGGTCTTTATGACTCTCTTTCCCTATTCTTCTTCTCCCTCCATAAACCCTTCAATATTCCGTCTGTCTTTCTTGGTAGGACGTCCAATCTTGCTTTGCCGTTTACCTGTCTGGAATACAGATGCAGTAAAGGCGGGCGCCAGTTTATCTTCTTCCGGGGTGTTATCTATGTAGTATTTGATGGCTTCAGGATAGGCTACCCGGTTGGATAACAGCCCTGTTACTTCGATCACCCATTTACGGGATTCATGCTTTATTTCGAATTTATCGCCTACAGATACGGGTTTGGCGGCTTTTACAGAAGAGCCATTCAGTTTCACTTTACCACCATCGCAGGCATCGGAAGCCTGGCTGCGGGTTTTGAATATCCGGATGGACCAGAGATATTTATCTACACGTACTTTTTCAGTATTACTCATAGTTGAGCTTTTAGAGATCAGCTGTTAGTTCTTGGCCCATAACCGCGATGGGTAAAGGATAAGAACTAACAGCCAACAACTTTTTATTTACTCATTTCCGCAAAAAACTGGTGGAAATAAGGAATGGTTTCAATGCCTTTGAAATAGTTGGCTAAACCGTACTTCTCATTTGGTGAGTGCAGGTTATCGCTGTCCAGACCAAAGCCCATCAATACTGTTTTCAGGCCCAGTTCCTTTTCAAACAGTGCTACGATAGGAATGCTACCGCCGCCGCGAACAGGAATCGGTTCTTTACCGAAAGTGGTATTGATGGCTTTGTGCGCAGCTTTGAATGCAACAGAATCTATCGGCGTTACATAAGGACTGCCACCATGATGCTTCGTCACTTTTACCTGTACGCTCTTAGGTGCGATGGCGGTAAAGTGTTTGGTAAACAGGTCGGACACTTCATTCCAGTCCTGGTTAGGAACCAGGCGCATGGAAATTTTGGCGGATGCTTTGGAAGGCAATACCGTTTTGGAACCTTCGCCGGTATAACCGCCCCAGATGCCGTTTACCTCCAGGGTAGGACGGATGCCGGTTCTTTCGATGGTGCTGTATCCTTTTTCTCCCCACAATTCGGCTACGCCGAGGTCTTTCTTATACGCTTCTTCGTCGAAAGGAGCGGCGTTGAGTGCGGTTCTTTCTTCCGTGGTCAGGTCTTGTACCTGGTCGTAGAAGCCTGGGATGGTCACATGGTTGTTATCATCATGGAGGGAAGCGATCATTTTAGCCAGGATGGTAGCCGGGTTAGCCACTGCGCCGCCGTACACACCACTGTGCAGGTCGCGGTTAGGGCCGGTTACTTCCACTTCCATGTACGACAGGCCACGGAGGCCGGTATCGATGGAAGGGTTTTCCAGGCTGATCATGGAGGTATCTGAAATGAGTACTACGTCTGCTTTCAGGCGTTCCTTGTTTTCTTTCAGGAAGATGCCCAGGTTAGCCGAACCCACTTCTTCTTCCCCTTCAATCATAAATTTGATGTTGCAGGGAATCGTATTGGTTTTGTTCATCACTTCAAAAGCCTTTACATGCATGTAAAACTGGCCTTTGTCGTCTGCACTGCCACGGGCATAAATGTTCCCGTCTTTGATAACGGGTTCAAAGGGGCCGCTGTTCCACAGCTCCAGCGGGTCTGCCGGCTGTACATCGTAGTGGCCGTATACCAGTACCGTGGGTAAGGAAGGATCTATTATCTTTTCTCCGTAAACGATCGGATGTCCTGCGGTGGGGCATACTTCTACCTTTTCTGCACCGGCTTCCACGAGGCGCTGTTTAACCGCTTCTGCACACTGTTGTGTATCTCCGTTATGACTGGAATCCGCACTCACAGAAGGAATACGTAACAATGTCAGCAATTCGTCCAGGAATCTGTCTTGGTGTTTAGCCTGGTAATCTTTCCAAACTTGCATAATTCAGGAAATTAAGTTCACAATGTGGTGCAAGTTAAATTAACATTTACGGATTTCTTGATTTACGGATTTAGGAATTAAAAAAAAACGCAGCGAAGACAGTCTTATATATGACAATCTTCGCTGCATTTTAAATCTCTAAATTCGTAAATCAAGAAATCCGTAAATATTTATGAAATCAGCTTCTGTCTCACAAGAAACTCCAGTTTCTCGTTGACATCCAGTAGTTTAGCGGTAAGTTCTTTGTTTTCTTTCCGGAGGGAGTATACTTCAAACGCTTTATCTATATTATGTTTGAGTTCTTCCTCGTTCCAGGGTTTGGAGAAGTATTTATATACCTGGCCTTTGTTGATGGCATCTACGACGGCGTTAATATCGGCGTAGCCGGTGAGTAGCATGCGGATGGGTTCGGGGTATTTTTCCAGGATAGATTCAAAAAACTCTATGCCTGTCATTTTTGGCATGCGCTGGTCCGAGATGATGATATGAAACTCCTGTTGTTCCAGTAACTTCTCCGCTTCTTCAGCGGATGTAGCGGTAACTACATTGTAAAGTCTCCTGAAAGAAGCCTTAAAGGCGTTCAGATTATGTATTTCATCATCAATATAGAGTATATGGATGTGTTGAGCACTCATTTAAGAAGACTTAGTTCCAAGTTAGTAATAATAAATGAGTTAGAAACAATGTAATCCCTGATAAAGGTTTGATACCAATCTCCTCCAGTCACAAATAAAAGTTTTATAGAAATACTATCACGATAAAATGCACAGTAAAGGTACATATAAACATAGTGCTTTAGAACGATTTTTTCTAGGATGAATGAACTTTTTTTTAAATTCATCGTTTCCGTAAGCAATAGCTATTTACTGCCATAGTTTCCATATTTTCGTGGAGTTATGAAAAGGGGACGTTTACCGTTTTTTTGGGAGCGTTTACCGTTAAAATAGCGACTTATACCGGAAGACGTCAAAACAGGAACAGGTTTTGCACCATTGCCGGCACTTAAAACTTAAATTAAAACTCAGATGAAAACAGGCATCATTGTAATTATCGTTGTCGTATTATTAGGCATGTTCGGTTGTAACAAGTACAATGGATTAGTGAAACAGGATGAAAATGTGAAAAACCAGTGGGGAGTAGTACAAAGTTCCTACCAACGCCGGACCGACCTGATCCCGAACCTGGTTAGCACAGTTAAAGGTGCCGCCAACTTTGAAACAGAAACCCTGACCAAAGTAATGGAAGCCCGCGCCAGCGCAACACAGATCAAGGTAAATGCCGATGATCTTACACCAGAAAAACTCCAGCAATTCCAGGCTGCACAGGGTCAACTGAGCCAGGCACTGGGCCGTTTACTGGCGGTATCTGAGAATTATCCTGATCTGAAAGCAAATGCCAACTTCCAGAACCTGCAGGTACAACTGGAAGGCACTGAAAACAGGATCAACCAGGCACGTAACGACTTTAACGGCGCAGTAAGAGGGTACAACAGTACCGTACGTACCTTCCCGAATAATATTATTGCCGGTATCTCTGGTTTCAAACAGAAAGCATATTTCGAAGCAGAAGCTGGTTCCGAAAAAGCCCCGGAAGTAAAGTTCTAAATCTTTAACTAACCCGGAACAGAAGAAAGAGATTTACGATTTTTTGATTTATGAATTCAGAGATATGAAATGCAGCGAAGAGATAAGCGGAGATATATGCTGATCTCCGCTGCATTTCATATCTCTGAATTCATAAATCAAAAAATCGTAAATCCATAAATATTACGTTATGCGCATTTTTCCTTTTAAACGAAAAGAGATTTTTTCCGAAGCGGAGAAGAATAGGTTGGTGCAGGCTATACGTATAGCAGAACGGCTTACTTCGGGTGAAATCAGGTTGTTTGTTGAAAACCATTGCAGTTATGTAGATCCATTGGACAGGGCAAAAGAAGCTTTTCTTTCATTGGGAATGGAGAGAACGAAGCAACGCAATGGGGTATTGGTGTATGTGGCCCTTAAAGACCACCAGTTTGCCATCCTGGGCGACCAGGGTATTCATGACAAGGTGGGCGATGATTTCTGGCAGGACGAAGCGGCGTTGTTGAGAAGCCACTTCCAGAGCAATCGGATCATTGATGGTATCGAAGCATGTATCAAGGAAATAGGAGAGTCGCTCCGCACACATTTCCCGCATGAAACCGGCGATAACAATGAACTGTCGGATGATATCGTCTTCGGCAATTAAAGGCCACTCTTTTTAAAACGATTTTTAGCTTATTTAAAATGAGGATATTACGCTGGTTCTTACCGGGATTATTGTTGATGGCAGGTTTGTTGGCAAACGCACAGCAAATTCCGCCCAGGCCCAATCCTCCAACATTAGTAAACGACTATGCCGGTGTATTGCTGAAAGGCGAGGATGATGCACTGGAACAAAAGCTGGTCGCCTATTACGACTCTACTTCTTCGCAAATAGCGATCGTTACCCTGAAATCAGTAGGGGACTACGATATCAGCCAGGTAGCCATAAAAATTTTACGCGATTGGGGAATAGGTACCAAAGGCAAGAACAATGGTATACTAATCCTTGTTTCAATTGAAGACAGGAAGATCAGGATCGAAACCGGTTCCGGCATGGAAGGTGCGGTACCGGATATCATAGCAAATCAGATCATCACACAGATCATCAAGCCGGCTTTCCGGGAAGGCCATTATTACCAGGGACTTGATGGCGCCGTAGATGCCATTCAGAAAGCAGCAGCAGGAGAATATAAGGCAGACCCAAGACAAAGCAAGCCAGGGATCAGCCCCGGTGGAATCTTCTTCCTCATTATGCTTATCGTGATCATTGTTTCGGTGATAGGCCGTGGTGGTGGCGGTGGCGGCGGTGGAAGAGGCGGTACTACCTATAACAGAAGAGGCGGTTGGATCTGGCCCGTGCTGGGTGGAATGGGAGGCTTTGGTAGCGGTGGCGGCGGTGGCTGGTCCGGTGGTGGAGGTGGAGGCGGCTTCGGCGGTTTCGGAGGAGGCTCCGGCGGCGGCGGTGGCGCCAGTGGTAGCTGGTAACAGACCATTGAAAACTATTTTATGTCATACTTGCATGTGTTAAACGGAGATGCTACCCTTACCTTGTTCCGGCAAAGTAAGGTGCCAGGGGATATTGTAGTGTGTAGGGAGATGATGAGTGTAGGAAAAGTAAAGTATACAAAAGACCCTTCCACATTCTTTGCAAGCCGTGCCAAACATCTCGGTTTTCATTTCGGAATAGACGAACAAACTTATTATACCAATGTAGTACAGGAGCTGGAGAAGTTACAACACTCCGGCTCCTATGATGAAGTGATCCTTTGGTTTGAATATGATCTTTTTTGCCAGATAAATATGCTCTTCGTCCTTTATTATCTGAAAAGCACTGTCAAAATATTACCCCGCATCAGTATCATTGACCTTCCACACCATCCCGACGTAAAAGATTTTGAAGCATTACTGGAACAACGTGTGCAACTGCAACCCGCAGACCTGCAACTGGCGGAAGATGCCTGGGATGCTTATTGCTTAAATAGCCCACAGGCACTTGAAACAATCAGAAAGCTCCCTCCCGGAAACCTGAAACATCTCCCCGAAGCTATTCACGCACATCTGAAAAGATTCCCCAGCGTGGAGGATGGGCTGAATGTCATTGAAAAATATTTTCTGCAAAAGTTATTGATGGGAAAGTACCGCTGGTTCGACCTCTACACTCTTTTTTGGAATGACATGAAGATCTATGGCTATGGTGATTTCCAGCTCGATATCCTGATTAAAAGGATGGCTGCGGTGGGAGTTATCCAGGAAGAAGCCCAGATGTTAAGTATCACCAGCCTGGGAAGGGAAGTGCTAAGTAAAGAGGAAAACTATCTCGATTATGTGCCGCTGCAACATCGTTGGGTTGGTGGTGTCAGGTTGGCGAAATCGCCCTGGCGGTGGGATGAAGCCACAGATAGCCTGACCAGGATTGACCAGGAATAGACCAAGATTAAACGGATTAAATGGATTACCCAGATGGGTGTAGAAGATTTGATAGATAGATAGATAGATAGATAGACAAAGTGTATATAAAAGAGAAACAATTGTTGATCTTCTAATTTATCTGGCTAAATCTTCTACACCCATCTGGGTAATCCATTTAATCCGTTTAATCTTGGTCGTTGGGGTGGATGGACTCCGATGCTTTGAGCATCAAATCAGCCTGTTCATTGAGGCTATCTCTTTCTGTACCCGTAACACGGGTGGCATCCGTTGATTTCTTACGGGAGATCTCCTGTAACCAGTTACTGATATAAGTACTTACCTGTGGATTGTTGAACTGTGATGTCATGGCTTTTATCTGCGAAATACCATGTACTACAGCTGGTGTATTATTTATTTTAGATAAGAAGCCCAGGTAGTCGAAAGCCGCGTTCAGTTTGTCCTGACCGCTGGTTTCATCAAACTTGGTAGCTACAAAAGTAATATCGGCGGGATTGCCTTTCTGGGCATAAACTGCAGCAATAGCACTCACCAGTTTACCTTTGGTATCACTTTCCAGTTGTTTGGCAATGGTATATGCTTTCTCTACATCGAGTGTAGCCAAACCTTCCAGGCCGGCAGCTTCCACACCATAGGATTTATCTTTGGTGGCGGCTTCAAATAAAGCAGTGTATTGTGCATCTTTCAGATCTCCCAGTTGTTTCACGGCCGCTGCGCGTACCAGTGCATGAGGGTCCTGTTTGGCCATTTCCACCAGCGTGTTGAGGGTAGCTTCTTTTACCGCAGTATTTTTCAGATTGAGCGAACTGGCAGTATAAGTGCGCAGACCATGATACTTGTCTTTCAGCGCCAGCTGTAGCAACTTCACGGCTTCGGGGTTATTGCCCTGTGCTTCTATAGCTGCTTCAATAGCAATACGACGATCCAGGTAATTAGGTGCATGCGTATATTGGTAAGCGTAAGTAGAGAATGCGCGGTGATCATCTTTCTTGGACAATATCACCTGGTCTGCATCTACATTTACCAGCTCCGGTTTGGTAGCGTAGGAGTAGGTGAAAGAATCCACGCGGTTCTCCATCGTAATCTTATGCCGCTCTTTTTTGCCGCCGGCATAGATGTCAATAGCCATGGGTAATTGCCATACTTTGGTGTCCTTCTGAATCTGTTGTAGGATGACTGTCACCGTTTTTGCGCCGTCATTATACTTGTAGCTGATATCCAGTTCCGGGAAGCCCTGACCAAAATACCACTGGTTGAAGAACCAGTTCATATCCTGACCGGTTACCTCTTCGAAGGCCAGTCTGAGGTGATGCGCCTCTGTAGCCTTGTAGGCGTTGGCTTTCAGGTATACATTCAAGGATTTGAAAAATGCAGCATCACCTACATAATTGCGCAACATGTTTAAGATGCGGCCACCTTTCTGATAGCTCACCTGGTCAAACATATCTTCCTTGTCGTGATAATGAAAGCGTACCAGGTCCTTATCACCGGCGTATTGTACCATGGACATATACGATATCGCTGCATCGTAGCTATGTTCATCGGCCGCATCTTTACCATATTTATGTTCCAGCCACAGGTATTCGCTATAGTCAGCAAATGATTCGTTGACAGTGAGGTTACTCCAGGATTCAGCAGTGGCCAGATCACCAAACCAGTGATGGAACAGCTCATGGGCAATCACTGCTTCGTTGTAATTGTTGTTGTCCAGCAGTTCGCGGTCGGTCTTCTGCATAAACTCTCCGTGCAAGGTAGCGGTGGTATTCTCCATTGCGCCGGATACGTAGTCGCGACCGGTGATCTGAGAATATTTTACCCAGGGATAGTCATAGTCCAGTATTTTGGAATAAAAGGTGAGCATCTCCGGTGTATTACCAAAAATGGCCTTTGCATATTTTTCGTATGGTTTCTCTACATAGTAGTTTACTTCCTTTCCGCGCCAGGTATCTTTTACAATGGCATAATCGCCTACGGCCATCATAAACAGGTAAGGGGAGTGGGGCAGGTCCATTTTCCAGGTATCTGTACGGGTGCCGTCAGCATTGTTTTTCTGGCTAACCAGTTTACCGTTGGAGAGGGTCACGTATTTCTTTTCCACGGTCATGCTGATCTCTTCGGTACATTTCTGATTGGTTTTATCAATGGTAGGAAACCATACAGAGGAGCTTTCCGTTTCGCCTTGTGTCCATATCTGGGTTGGTTTGTTGGGTTCCGTACCGTCAGGATTGATAAAATATAAGCCTTTGGCATCCGAAATAGCGGCGCTACCTTTGGTTTTCAGCTCATTAGGCTTGGCGGTATAACTGATGTAGATGATATATTTTTCTGTAGCACTATAACTTTTATCCAGCCTGATGTGCAGTTGAAGGCTGTCGTAGCTGTATTTTAAAGGACTGTTTTTTCCGGCTTTCACCACCGACACCTCTTTGATATCCATTCCTTTGGCATCCAGTGTGAGGGAGTCTGTAGCATAAAAGTGAGGTTTCAGGGTAATCCATGCTTTGCCGTAGAGGTATCTTTTGGCATAGTCGAAACGTACATCCAGCTTGGTATGTACAAGGTCATTTACCTTGCTGGCAGATGCACGATAGATTTTAAGGGCGGGGTCTTCCTGGGTAGCAGGTTCGGTTTGCGCCATCAGGGAAGTGGTCATTCCCAGTCCGGTCATTCCTCCGATCAATATGCTCAGTAAGGATTTCTTCAGGTGTAGATTCATGTAGAAGTCTGTTTTAAACAAATATATCAGCTTGTGATTTTATGAAAGGTCAAATTTAAACAAATGGGCTAATATTGAGGTAAGTGGTTAAAAATGCTATTTTTGTTATGCCTACAGGCCGATAAACAAGCAATATGATCAAAGCAATTGTGAATGACAAGTCTACGTTTACCATTAACCCGGGAGCAGTTATTACCTGCAATAACCAGGAAGTGGATTGGTCTGCGGCCCAGCTACCCACCGGTGATTACAGTATTATCATGGATGGGCAAAGCTACCAGGCGCAGGTACTGAAGATAGACAGGGATACGAAAACAGTCGTGTTACAGATCAATCAGCGGCAATATGAAGTGGCGATTGAAGAACCGATAGATCAGCTACTGGCATCCATGGGGATTAAAGATGCGCTGACAAAAAAAATAAATGATATCAAGGCGCCCATGCCGGGATTGGTATTGAAAGTACTGGTAACGCCGGGGCAGGTTATCCGCAAAGGTGATCCTGTATTGATTTTAGAAGCTATGAAGATGGAGAATGTTTTCAAGGCAACCACCGATGCCGTAGTAAAGGAAATTAAAGTAGCAGAACGCACCGCCGTAGAAAAAGGGGAAGTGCTGATAGTGCTGGAATAATATTTGCACAAGGACAGTTTTATACCAAATTTAGTATGCAGCTTAAATACAGGACAGTATTATACATTTTAGCATGCTTGTTTTTATGTGGCCATGTATGGGCGCAGGATCAGCAGCATTATGTATATATCCAGAGTGAAAAAGGACAACCGTTTTATGTAAAGCTTAATGGCAAATTGCTGAGCTCTACAGATCGCGGTTATATCATATTGCCCCGGTTAGAAAGCGGTACTACCCCGCTAACAGTGGGATTCCCAAAGAACGAAGGCCCTGAGCAAAAGTTTTATGTGAAGATCGCCAGGAACGATCAGGGCTATCTGTTGAAGAAAGCAGGGGAATCCGGTTATACCTTATATAACCTGCAAACCTTCCGGGAAATAAAAGCCGACAATGGCGACGGAACCGCAGCAGCCATAGCCGCCGCCGAACCGGAACCTGAACCGGCACAGGTAGCAGATGTTGCCGCCTACACCACAGAAGATACCGCCCGCAAGGAAATGATGGGCAATCTGCAAAAAGACCTGGAAACTACTTTTG